>NZ_MPTA01000003.1 GCF_001939075.1 Paenisporosarcina indica
ATGTGTTGGTCGCTCTTGCGACAACTTTTATATCTTAACAAATCCTCTTGTTAATGTCAACAGAAAAAATGTTATTTTGTTTTTTCTTTGTCGTCTTGTTTTTGCGACTTCTCTAATTTAGCATCGTAAATTAAGAGAGTCAAGCACTTTTAATTCTTTTTTCTACTAAACTATCTTTGCGACGTCTATTATTATAAACACTTCGTATGTAAAGTGTCAACAAAAAAATGAAACGCTTTTTTCAAGCGTCTCATTTACAAGGATCCTTCTTCTATTTGTTCTACTTTATAGTAACGGTGATAAATCTTATTGCTCTTTGTTTCTATCTGATCTACTTGAATATAACCCTTTTCCACAAGAAATTCGATGAATACCTCTAAGTTAACCGAATAATTACGAAGCTCATCCTGTTCATGCAACTCTTGAATCATCCAATGGTTTTTATGGCTCATGACTTCTAAAATATGTTGCGATCCATCTTTGGTTCTTGAATGAATCAAAAATTCACTTGCTAAAATCAAGAGTTCTAATCTTTTATCAATGGGTTCATCACTTGATAGTAATTCTTCGTACAGTTTATAAATAGCCGGTTCAATTACTTTGACTTGCGACCAAACAGTTACTTCTGGATGCATCCCATTTTCAAATACAGCCAATCGCGCAAGATGGTGCAATGAATCCACTATGTGATTGTAAGCATCCATATAGTTTTTTTGTTCAAAGAAAACTTTTGCTTCTAAATAACGACGAATGAGTTTAGCGAACTCGATCCCCATCTTAATCTTTCGACCATAGAATGGAAAGTCTTTAAGTTCCAATTTTAATTCTTGAACAAATTCATTACGGTCGAACATAACACGACCATAAAAAATCCAATCCACAATTTTCCGATTGGTTCCGAGTAATAACCATTTACGTAATTGTTTTTCAGTAACAAGATGCATCGCTGCTTTTTTATCATTATACGTATAATGTTTTGTGAACACAGGTTGGTTTGCGTCTTTTACTAAGATTAATAGGATGGAATCGAATGTATCGGTTATTTGACTAACCTTTTCACGTTTCTCAACTAAGATCACGCCAAGTGTATTTGGTTGGCTCGCTCGTTCCTGATAAATAGGACGCAGAATTTGTTCCAACGGTAATCCCCCTCATTTAAAAATCATAATGGTATAAGTACTTTTTTCGACAAACATTGTTAGATTCCTTCAAACGAATTACACTATCAATTATGGTATAGTAAACTTGATTAAGGAGGAACGCAATATGAAACCTTATAAAAATAAAATAAATCGAATTCGTTCGTTTGCATTATCACTAATCTTCATCGGTTTTGTCATTATGTATATCGGAATCTTTTTCCGTGAACATCAAATCATAATGACATTGTTTATGCTATTAGGACTTCTAGCTATTTTGGGCAGTACCGGTGTTTATGCTTGGATTGGTATGCTCTCCACTAAAGCAGTTCAAGTCGTTTGTCCAAACTGTGGCAAACACACAAAAGTCTTGGGTCGTGTTGATATGTGTATGTATTGCCGTGAGCCATTAACATTAGATTCAACTTTGGAAGGTCAAGAATTTGATGTGAAGTTAAATCGTAAACAACCGTAAATAGATGGAGCTGACATTCGCATTAGAGTGTTAGCTCTTTTTTTCACAAAAAAAAAAGAGCTACGAACTGCTCTCTTCAATTATTGTATTTTAGTTGCTTGTAATTCACAGGTAGGACATGTACCGTGAATTTCCATACGGTGACCATTTACTTGGAATCCTGTTACGTGAGCAGCTAATTGTTCAACTTCATCTAAACCAGGATAATGAAAATCAACAATCTTTCCACATAAATCGCAAATAATATGGTAATGGTCATTTGTCACGAAATCAAATCGACTCGATGAATCACCATATGTTAATTCTTTTACTAATCCCGCTTCTCTAAAAACCCGAAGATTATTGTAGACAGTTGCTACACTCATGTTAGGGAACTTTTCTTCAAGTGCTCTATATATATCATCTGCAGTTGGATGGATCATGGATTGAATGAGAAATTCTAAAATCGCATGACGCTGTGGTGTAATTCGAACTCCTGTAGATTTCAAAGTATCCAATGCGTCGCGTAAATGCATTTCAGTCATCGTCATGCACCTCACTTCATAAAGATTCTTATTTTATAATCGTTATAATTAGTATAAGGAAGAAGTAAGGGAAAAGTCAACAAAATACCTAATGTGTCATGACGTCACTCCGCATGCAAGCCTTTTTCTTTTTGACCTAGCCTTAAATTAATGAAACGAGCGGCAACAAATAAAAAGTCTGATAAACGGTTTAAATAGGCTAAGACTTGAGGAGATACGTCTTCACCAATGCTCACTGTTGAACGTTCGGCACGACGTACAATTGTTCGTGCGACATGAAGTGTTGCTCCAGCAGGATGACCGCTCGGTAAAATAAAGTTCGTAAGTACTGGCAATTGAGCATCCCATTTATCAATCCACGTTTCTAGTCTTGTAATTTCACTTTCTTCTAGCTTCCATTTTACTTCTTTCCCTTTTGGAGTTGCTAGCTCTGCTCCAACATGAAAGAGTGTGGTTTGTATTTGATGAAACGCTTGTTGCACATCTTCTTTTTCTTCAAAAAATTCGTTCTGTAAATGACTCACTGCAAGCCCAATCATCGAGTTTGCCTCATCACATGTACCGTACGCCTCTACCAGTGCATCATTTTTTGCAACACGTGATCCATAAATAAGTGAAGTCTTCCCCTTGTCCCCTGTTTTTGTATAAATTTTCATGTCAATACCCCTTTTCTACATCAATGACATTTTGAAAATCTGTTCCGCCTTTTAACCATTCATGTAAATTGTGCGTGAAAATCTCCAATGCTCTAGGCACATACTCTGAAGAATGACTTGATACATGCGGTGAAACAATGACACCTTCCATATCCCATAATGGATGATTTTCACTCAATGGTTCATTTTCGAAGACATCCAATACAGCATACGCAATTTGGTTCTCCTTCATGGCTTTTAATAAGTCTTCTTCTTTTACCAAGTCACCTCGTCCAAAGTTCATGAATATCCCATCTTCCTTCATTAAAACAAAATGTTCGTATGTAAGGAGACTGCTTGTTTCTCGTGTGCTCGGCAAAACAGAAATAATAATATCTGCTTTAGGTAACGCATCCGCCAATTGCTCAAAAGAAATCATGTCATCCATATGTGGCGCGTCTACACCCGACCGATTGCATCCGATTGTTTTAACGCCAAATGCTTGCAATAAACGGCCAATTTCACTTCCTATTGCACCAGGACCAAGGACAATCGCTGTGCTTCCAAAGAGCTCGGTGGAACCAGAGCGTTTGATCCATTCGTGTTTTACTTGTTGTGAATATATCCAGGGTATCGCACGTTTTAGTGCCAATAAATGAGCCATCACCGACTCAGCCATAGGAATTTTATGAATACCTTTGACGTTCGTCATAAAAATATTGCGCTCTCCTATTTCAGAAAGCGGCATTTTTTCTAATCCGGCCGAAGCAACCATCAGCCATTTTAACGCCAGTGCCTGGTCCAACGTTTCTTTAGTAAGATCTTCTCCATATGTGACGATGATTTCTGCTTTTCTTAGTGCATCAACATCTTCAATAGAAGAAAACGTAAATTCCACTTCACGAAACTCAGCTTGTAATTGCTCGATTAACTTTTCTTTGACAGAAAACGTAAAAAGGATATTGGTCATTTTGACTTTACTAATTCACGTAAAGTTTCCAAAGTCTCTTCAACGTGCCCTTTCACTTTTACTTTTCTCCACTCTTTTATGACAGTTCCGGTTGGATCAATTAAAAATGTCGAGCGTTCAATCCCCATAAATTCTTTACCATACATTTTTTTCAATAACCAGACTCCATATTCTTTTGATACTTCATGATCTTCATCAATTAATAGTGAAAATGGCAATCCATGTTTTTCAATAAACTTTGTATGTGCTTTTTCCCCATCAGGGCTTACACCTAAAATAACAGCATTTAAGTCACTAAATGACTCATGTGCATCTCTGAAATCACATGCCTCTGTTGTACATCCTGGTGTGGCATCTTTTGGATAAAAATAAAGGAGAACATACTTTTCTCCAGCAAAATCACGAAGTGACACATCGTTTCCTCTTTCGTTTTTCAATGTGAAATTTGGCGCATGCATACCTTCAAGCGTAGTCATGAAAATTCCCTCCTCTGTCTTTAAACTAATCGTACCTAAGAATAGCCTCAGTTTCAATTTTCTTGGCGTTCTATATCATTTATGTCTATTATAAAGAATGGAAGAAATTGAACGGAGGAAATATATATGAACAGAGTAAATTCAGAAACCATACATGAAGAAGCACAAAAACATATTGTGGGAGGGGTAAACAGTCCTTCACGTTCGTACAAAGCGGTTGGCGGCGGAGCTCCCACTGTAATGGAAAGAGCACAAGGAGCATACTTTTGGGATGTAGATGGAAACAAATACATTGATTATCTAGCAGCATATGGTCCAATCATTACGGGGCATGCACATCCCCATATAACAAAAGCCATAACAACAGCTGCCGAAAATGGCTTGCTCTACGGAACACCAACACCTCATGAAGTAAAATTTGCTAAAATGCTAAAAGAAGCAATGCCTGGTATGGATAAAGTACGTTTTGTGAATTCAGGTACTGAAGCCGTAATGACCACAATTCGTGTATCACGTGCCTACACAGGACGAACAAAAATCATGAAATTCGCAGGCTGCTACCATGGGCATTCTGATTTGGTGTTAGTTGCAGCTGGTTCAGGACCAGCAACACTCGGCACCCCCGATTCGGCAGGTGTGCCAGCATCCATTGCAAAAGAAGTGATCACAATCCCATTTAACGACCCTAAAGCATTTCAAGATGCAATGGAACTATGGGGAGATGAAATTGCGTGTATTTTAGTTGAACCAATTGTTGGGAATTTTGGAATTGTTGAACCGAAAGAAGGTTTCTTGCCACTCGTCCATGAAATTGCGAAACAACAAGGAGCACTCATTGTATACGATGAAGTGATTACAGCGTTCCGATTCCATTACGGCGGCGCACAAGACTTACTTGGTTTAACTCCCGACTTGACAGCATTAGGAAAAATTATTGGGGGAGGCTTACCGATTGGTGCTTATGGTGGTCGTAAAGAGATCATGGAGCAAGTTGCCCCACTAGGACCAGCGTATCAAGCGGGAACTATGGCTGGTAATCCTGCGTCCATGTTATCAGGAATTGCTTGTTTAGAAGTATTAAAGCAACCAGGAGTCTATGAAGAAATGGATCGTTTAGGCGCTCTATTAGAAGAGGGTATACTACAAGCAGCTGCTGATTATAATGTGACAATTACGGTTAACCGCTTAAAAGGTGCTTTAACCATTTACTTCACGGATGTAAAAGTTGAAAACTACGATCAAGCTGAAGCTAGTGACGGAGAAATTTTCGGTCGATTCTTTAAACTCATGTTGGCGCAAGGGATTAACTTGGCTCCATCTAAATATGAAGCTTGGTTCCTAACAACTGCTCACACTGAAGAAGATGTGAAACAATCTTTAGTAGCAGTTAATAAAGCATTTTCACAACTTGTCTAGAAATGCGGAAAGCGCCATTCTAGCTCGACGCCGGTGCTGGAAGGATGAAAGGCGAATACTCCGCCTTTCTGACCCCATGAAGGGGCCTGCGAGCTGGCGCTTGTAGCTAGACATTGAAATTCGAAAAGTGATTTTTTAAAGAAATGGGAAAGGAATTTCAAACTATATGAAATTTGGTGCACGAATCGTTAAAACTGGTGTCGCAATTGTTTTTGCTCTTTTCATGGCTGATTTATTGCATTTACCTTCACCTGTTTTTGCTGGGATTGCTGCAATTTTTGCGATTCAGCCATCTATATATCGATCGTATTTAACAATCATTGAACAAATACAAGGGAATTTAATCGGTGCAGTTATTGCCGTTGTTTTTTCTCTGATCTTTGGTCATCATTATGTCGCGGTTGGATTGGCGGCTGTCATCGCGATCGCTATTATGCTGAAGCTAAAGTTGGAAAAGTCGGTTTCACTGGCACTTGTCACCATTATTGCCATAATGGAAGGTCAAAGTGACGACTTCTTATTATTTGCTCTCATTCGTTTTACCACGATTGTTGTAGGTGTACTGTCTGCATTTGTTGTGAACTTAGTATTTATGCCACCAAGGTACGAAACAAAATTATTTCAATTAATCCATTTGACAACAGATGATTTAATTAGATGGACTAGATTAGCGGTTCGTCAAGCATCAGAGCATAACGCTACTAAACAAGCACTCGAGAAACTTCGAGAACGCTTAATAAAAGTCGATCAATTCTACTTGTTTTATAAAGAAGAACGTAGCTATTTCCGCAATGAAAAACGTTCAAAAGCCCGTAAACTTGTTGTGTACCGACAAATGATTTCTACGGCCAATAAAAGTTGGGAAGTTCTAAAGCGACTGCATTTACACGAAAATGAACTAGTCAGTTTGCCTGAACATTTCCGACACATGATTCAAGAAAGACTCGATTTTCTATTGACGTATCATGAACAACTTCACTTGAAATACACGGGTAAATTAAAACCTGAACACTCCGAGTGGGCAGGAAATGCAGTAATGCTCAATCGTCATGAAGTGATGGAGATCTTCGCGAAAGAAATTGCGATTGCAAAAGAAGATGAAATTTTTTCATCCTACCATTTACTGCATGTGCTATCTGCCGTGCTGGATTACGAAGAACAACTTGAACACTTGGATACTTTGATCATTTCCCATCAAAATTATCATGGTGAAGAAATCAAAGTAGAACTGGAAGATGATTATTAATGTAAAGAGCCAACCTTTTCCTTTGAGGATAAGGTTGGCTCTTTTATGTTCAATTCTTCATACGTGGATCGAGTGCGTCTAGCATCCCATCCCCCATTAAATTAAATCCTAATACGGTTAACATGATGGCAATTCCAGGGAAAATCATTGTCCATGGTGCATTAATGAAATTCACACGGGCATCCGCAAGCATTTTACCCCATTCCGCTGAGGGAGCTTGTGCACCAAGTCCTAAGAATCCAAGAGCGGCCGCTTCAATAATTGCTGATGCGATTGCTAATGTTCCTTGTACAATAACTGGTGCCATGGAATTTGGCAGGATATGAGAAAACAAAATTCGAACATCTCTCATCCCAATTGCTTTTGCTGAAGTGATGTATTCCTCTTCCTTAATGCTCAAAACTTTTGAGCGAATCAGTCGGCCAAAGTTTGGAATATTAATGACCGCGATGGCAATTAACGCATTTTGCAAAGACGGTCCTAATACTGAAACAACTGCAATCGCTAATAAAATGCTTGGAAATGCCAGCATGATATCAAAAATACGTGAAATAATTGTATCAATCCACTTACCATAATAGCCGGCTATAATCCCCAAAATACTCCCCACTACAACCGAACCAATGACTGAAAAGAAACCAACTGATAAGGAAATGCGGGCACCGTGAATAATGCGAGATAAAATATCACGTCCCAAGTGATCAGTTCCTAACCAAAACTCGCTTGATGGTTTAAGTAACCGATTCGGTAGGTCTTGTTCATTTAGTCCTTGCGGTGCGATCCACGGTCCTATCAATGCCAAGATGGTAAAGAAGAGGACTATTCCCGCTCCCACAACAGCTACTTTGTTTTTCTTGAAGCTTCGCCATGCTTCTTTCCATGGACCTGCCACTTTATCTTCCTTTGCTAAAATATCTGTTTGTTTAGGTGCAAATCCAACCACGTTGAGCTGCCTCCTTCTTAATCATATTTAATACGCGGATCAATCAAACTGTAGAGCACATCAATGAATAAGTTGATCATGACGAAAATAAATGCCACTACCAGAATTCCTGATTGAATGACTGGATAGTCACGGAAACCGATCGCTTCATAAATATAACGTCCTACTCCCGGCCAGGAGAAAATTGATTCGGTTAAAATGGCTCCCCCAAGTAGTAGTCCCATTTGTAGACCGATAATAGTCAGTACGGGAATAATTGCATTTTTCAACGCGTGTTTATAAACAACCCAAAACATCTTTTGACCTTTCGCTCGTGCTGTTCGCACATAATCCGAGCGCATTACTTCAAGCATGCTTGAACGAGTCATTCGTGCAATGATAGCCATTGGTATTGTCGCAAGTGCAATTCCTGGTAATACTAAATGTTTAAGTACAATACCTAATTGATCGAATCTTCCTTGCAAAATGGTATCTAAGACATAGAGATTGGTTATGGATTCTATCGGATTTCGAACTTCTTCCCGACCTCCGGTAGGTAAGATTCCGAGTTCTATCCCAAAAATGTATTGGAACATGAGACCTAGCCAGAAAATCGGCATGGAAACACCAACTAAGGCCAAGATCATAGCCGTATAGTCGAACCATGAATTTTGAAACCATGCAGAAATAATACCGGCATTTACTCCAACGATAACTGCAATTAGAATCGCGAATAATGACAATTCAAATGTCGCGGCCAAATAGGGCCATATTTCTTCAGATACAGGTGCAGTCGTACGCAAGGACTCACCCAAATCCCCTTTTAATAACCCACCTAAGTATTCGAAATATTGGATATACCATGGATTGTCCAATCCGAGGCTTGCTCGCAATGCTTCCATTGCTTCTTTTGATGCTGTTTGACCTAAAATAACTTGTGCAGGGTCTCCTGGGATGGCACGAATAATCAGAAAGACGATAAACGTCATACCAAGTAAAACAGGGATTAATTGCAAGAGTCTTCTTCCGATATAGTGAAGCATCTTCTTCACCCCTCCATCTAAAGCATTATGTATACGAAAAGCGGAAAGCGCCTGCTTAGCCTGACACCGGTTGCTTGCAGGACTGAATCGAAAGCCTGCTTTCGAATGAGGGTCTGAAGCTTAGGTGCAGGCTGGCGCTTGGAGCTAGACATAGTATCACCGAGTAGTTATACATTCATATATTTTAAAAAATTATGGGGAGAAATCACGAAGACTTCCCCCCAACAGTTAGTTTATTACTTGAAGTCCACAGTTTCTAACTTATCAGAACCAGTCGGATGAGGTAAGAAGTTTAGTAAATCTGCTCTTCCTGCAAGAAGTGGCGTTGAGTGAGCCAATGGAACCCACGGAGCGTCTTCAAAAATAAGTTCTTGAGCTTTAGCGTAAAGTGCATTACGCTTCGCTTCATCAACTTCTGTTTGTGCTTCAATCAGGATGTTATGAGTTTCATCATTTTTATAGAAAGAATAGTTGTTGCTTCCAATATTGTCTTCATCAAGCAGTACGTATAGGAAGTTATCTGCGTCTCCATTATCACCTGTCCAACCAAGTAAGAATGCATCAGCTTCTCCATTTTTAGCTTTTTCTAAATAAGTAGCCCACTCGTACGTAACGATATTAGCTTTAATTCCAACATCAGCTAAGTTTGCTTGAATTGCTTCAGCAACTTTCGCACCATCTGGCATGTACGGACGTGGTACCGGCATTGCCCAAAGGTCCATTTCGAAACCATCAGGAAGACCCGCTGCTGCTAATAATTCTTTTGCTTTTTCTGGGTTATAATCATATCCAGCAATATCCTCATTGTAGCCACTAATAACTGGTGGCATTGGGTTTTTCGCAACGTCTGCACGGCCTTCGAAGAATGCGTCCACGATTGCTTGCTTATCAATCGCATGGTTAATTGCTTGACGAACTTCTTTCTGATCGAAAGGAGGACGAGTAGATGTTAATCCTAAGTAACCAATGTTCATTGAAGGACGCTCGTATAATTGTAGTTTGCTATTTGCTTCAATGTTAGCTCCGTCAGATGGGTTAACTCCGTCAGCTAGATCAATTTCACCTGTATTTAGTGCATTTAAACGAGCTGAGTTATCTGGAATTGAACGGAAAATAACTTTATCAAGTTTAGGCAGACCGTCAATGCGATACTCTTCATTTTTTTCAATCGTAATTGAATCATTGCGTTTCCATTCTACAAATTTGAATGGACCTGTACCAACAGGGTTCTCACTAAATTTGTCTCCATGTTTTTCAAATGCAGTTGGGCTTGAAATAGCAAATGGGCTCATTGCAAGATTTTTCAAGAACGGTGCTTGTGAGCGATTAAGTTTAATTACAACAGTGTAATCACCATCAGCAGTTACCGAATCAATGACATGCCCTTCGTCACCTTTAAAACCACCAAACATAGAAGAGTAGTAAGGGAATTTGTCTTCTGATCCATTCATCCAGCGATCAAAGTTCTTTACAACTGCTTCTGCATTGAAATCAGTGCCATCGTGGAATTTTACTCCTTCTTCCAACTGGAAGGTATAAGATAATCCATCTTCAGAAGGTACCCAAGACTTCGCAAGACCTTCGTGAATTTCAGTATCTTGATCACCAAAGTTTACAAGTGTCTCAAATAGGTTTTTAGTTACTTTAAATGATTCTCCATCAGTTGCAGCTGCAGGATCTAAAAATACTGAATCCCCACCACGTCCAAATACCAAGATTTTAGGTTCGGAGTTTTCTTCCCCTTTTTCTCCACCCTTTTCACCATTATCGGATGTACAAGCCGCTAAAATCGTTGAGAAAACTAACATGACTAATACAGCGAGCGACCACAGTTTCTTTTTTCCCAAATTAACCCCTCCATATCATCTATTTATCAATGCTGCACGTTCACCATATAAATGGCAGGCAACAAAATGACCAGGTTCTGCTTCTTCTAATTTTGGAACAACTGTTGTACACACATCCATTTTAAAAGGACAACGTGTGTGGAATGTACAACCAGATGGTGGATTTGACGGGCTAGGAATATCCCCTTTAATCAGGATTTGATCCCTCACGAAGTTGGGATCCGGTACCGGAACTGCAGACAATAACGCCTGGGTGTATGGATGCAAAGGCTTGTCATATAACAACTCGCTTTCAGTTATCTCGACCATTTTTCCAAGATACATGACGCCTACACGATCACTAATGTGTCGCACAACACCTAAATCATGTGCTATAAAGATATACGTTAGTTGTAGATCCTTTTGTAAATCCTGCATCAAGTTCAATACCTGTGACTGGATGGAAACATCTAGTGCTGAAACCGGTTCGTCCGCAATAATGAGTTTCGGATTGGTCATTAACGCTCTCGCAATTCCAATACGTTGACGTTGCCCACCACTGAATTGGTGAGGATAGCGTTTCGCATGATAACTACTAAGACCGACGATTTCCAGGAGTTCTCGAACTTTCTTTTTACGAGATTTGGCATCCCCTAGTCCGTGAACAATAAGAGGCTCCTCTAGAATTTTTTCAATGGTATGTCTCGGATTTAATGAGGCATAAGGATCTTGGAACACCATTTGGATTTCACGACGTGCCTTACGCATATCATCATTCGAAATATTGGTCAATTCTTTCCCATCAAAAACGACTTTGCCTTCTGTCGGTTCTAACAATCTCATGAGCATACGACCCGTTGTGGATTTTCCACAACCAGATTCTCCCACGATTCCAAGTGTTTCCCCTTTATTAACGAAAAACGACACGTCATCAACAGCCTTTACATATCCAGAGACACGGCTGAGTACACCTTTACGAATGGGGAAATATTTTTTAAGCCCTTCAACTTTCAACAAGGGTTCTGTCATTCGCTGATACCTCCTGATTTTTGTATAAGAAGCATCTTGTTTTATGTACTGATGATGTTTGATACAAATCCGGGTTTTCGGTCAAGCACTTATCAAAGGCGAACTCACAGCGTGCTGCAAAACGACACCCCGTTCGTATGGATCCTGGTTTAGGCACGTTCCCAGGAATTGAATAAAGCCTTTGCTTTTTGAAACGCATATCCGGAACTGACTGTAATAGACCTTTCGTATATGGATGTTGAGGGTCTTTGAAAATCGTTTGAACAGGACCTTCCTCTACCACTTGACCGGCATACATAACAACAACTCGTTCACATGTTTCAGCTACAACTCCTAGATCATGAGTGATTAGCAGAACGGCTGTATTTAATCGCTCATTTAAATCCTTCATAAGTTGCAATATTTGAGCTTGAATCGTCACATCCAAAGCAGTTGTCGGTTCATCCGCAATTAATACCCTCGGATCACACACAAGTGCCATCGCAATCATGACCCGTTGTCTCATCCCACCAGATAGTTGATGTGGATAATCTTTCATCAATTCATCTGCACGTGGTAGACCAACCAGATTCAACATTTCAATTGCACGATTTTTGGCTTGCTTTTTTGACCAATCTTTTCTATGGATAAGGATTGCTTCCATTAATTGATTACCAATTGAAAAAAGAGGATTTAAAGAGGTCATTGGCTCTTGGAAAATCATCGCCACATCGTTCCCTCTTACCATACGCATCTCTTTATCACTTAATTTCGTTAAATCCTGGTTTTCGAAAAGAATTTCTCCCCCAGTTATTTTTCCTGGTGGGCTTGGCACCAATCCCATAATAGATAGTGAGGTTACACTTTTCCCACAGCCTGATTCGCCTACGATGCCCAGTACTTCTCCTTCGTGTACAGAAAAGTCAATATTGTCTACAGCAGGTATTTCACCGTCATCTGTGAAAAAGGATGTTCGAAGACCTTTTACTTGAAGAATCGCTTTACGTTCACTCATCCTGTCCCTCCTGTTACACTATTATGTTATTATTCAGAAAATTAGATATGTTCTTTATTATACGAATTATAATGATAATTGCAATAGTCTTTTAGACTTTATGTTTTTTAGGTAATAAAAAAAGGTTCTCCCATAGAGGAGAACCTTTTAATTAATATCCAATTGTTGTACTTGATATAAGCTATAATAAATACCTTTTGAGTTCATTAATTGCTCATGTGTTCCTTGTTCTTTTAGTTCACCGTGATCGATAACAAAGATTTGATTGGCATGAGTAATTGTGGATAATCGATGGGCAACAATTATCGTTGTACGGTTATGTGCTAACCGCTCCAAAGAGTCTTGTATCAACGATTCGCTCTCTAAATCAAGAGCAGAAGTTGCTTCATCTAATACTAAAATTGGCGGGTTTTTCAAGAACACTCGAGCGATTGCCACACGTTGTTTTTGACCACCAGATAGTTTCACTCCACGTTCCCCTACTTTTGTTTCATAGCCTTCCGGAAGTGCAATGATAAAGTCATGAGCATTGGCCGCCTTTGCCGCTTCAAATACTTCGTCATCCGTAGCATCTGGTCTTCCCATTAAAATATTTGCTTTAACAGAATCACTAAACAGGATATTATCTTGCAATACTATTCCGATTTGCTCTCGTAACGAATGAATTTTCACATCTTTAATATCTATGTCATCAATTTTGACTTCCCCGCTCGTCGCATCATAAAAACGAGGAATCATACTGATAATGGTAGACTTTCCTCCACCACTCATTCCGACAAAAGCGACAGTCTGTCCTGGGTCTACGGTAAAACTCATATTGTTTAACACCGTGTTATTTTCTTTTTCATATTGGAAAGACACTTTATCAAATTGCAGCTTCCCTTTAATTGCAGGCATTTCCTTTGCATGAGGTTGGTCCTGAATATCGTATTTCTCATCCATTAATTCAAACACGCGATCCATCGATGCGAATGCTTGCGTAAGTGTTGTAGATGAGTTCACTAAACGTCTTAAAGGATTATAGAGTCTTTCAATATATGCGATGAATGCTACCATCGTTCCGACTGTTAAATCGCCATTAATCACTTGATATCCTGCATAAGCAATAACCAATAGTGGGGCAACATCTGTAATGGTGTTAACGACCGCAAAGGCTTTGGCATTCCATTTCGTATGATCCACTGCCTTATCTAAAAATTCACCATTTGCTTTATCAAAAATGTTTTGTTCATGTTTTTCTAAAGTAAAACTTTTTATGATACTCATGCCTTGAACGCGTTCGTGTAAATAACTTTGAACTCCTGCAAGAGCTTGTGAGCGTTCTCGGGTTAAGTCTCGTAAGCGTCCAAAGAAGTACTTTACACTAACCGCATAAAATGGGAATGCAAGTAGTGTGACAAGTGTTAAAGGCACGTCCATTGTAAGCATAATGGCCACCGCAATTAGGATGGTTACCAAGTCCAGCCATAAATTCATTAACCCAATCATGACGAAGTTTTTAGTTTGTTCCACGTCATTTATTACACGGGAAATGACTTCACCCACTCGTGTGTTTGAATAAAATTTTAAACTGAGGCGTTGCAGGTGCCCATAAAGGTCTTGACGTATGTCGTACAATATTTTGTTACTCACTAATTGCGCGTAATATTGTCGATAATACTCAATTGGGGGGCGTACAATGAAGAACACTAACGCCGTTCCCCCTAACCAATAAAATAGTTGACGCGTTTTTTCGCTATCACTTAAAGTGTCTGCAGTAATGATGTCATCGATGACAATTTTAATTAACAAAGGAATGAACAAAGGAATTGCAAATTTAACAATACCAATTACAACCGTTAATACAATTTGCCATTTATATGGTTTAACAAATTTCATATATCTTTTCGTACTACTCATACAACTACATCCTTTCCAAATGAAAAACCTGTTGGAAATCAACAGGTGTCATTCACTCACGTATTCGAAGTTGCTTGTGAAACAGATAACGGTTCGTCCACACTTCTATAAAGTCGGGCGCAAATGGTCCTTTACGTTGTTTGATCCAACTAATTAGTTTATCTACATTGCGATGTAAAATCGTATCAATGGCCTCAGGATAATTCATTTGTTGTTTATGCTCTTCAAATTCGTCTTCATCCAGAATCGTATACGTCATATCTGGAAAGACTTTTACATCTAAGTCGTAATCAATGTATTTTAAAGATTGGTTATCGTAAATAAATGGTGAACTGATATTACAGTAATAGTACACACCATCTTCACGTAACATACAAATGATATTGAACCAATGTTCCGCATGAAAATAACAAATAGATGGTTCACGTGTTAACCAAGTTCGTCCGTCAGACTCGGTAACAAGAGTGCGTTCGTTGCCGCCGATGACAATATTTCTTGTCCCTTTCAGAACCATTGTTTCTTGCCAGACACGGTGGATTTTTCCGTTATGTTTGTAACTGTGAATCTGAATCATTTCTCCTTCTGCTGGTATTGACATGCCTAAGCCCACCTTTTCGTCAAAGCACAGTGTATATACAACTTGCATTATGTACTCATTATAACAACCTCTTGGGAAAAACTATAGCAAAAAATCAGCGAAGGCATTATGCCCTCGCTGATTCGTGGTGTTTAGCCAATTATTTATTATTATTTGTTGAGCGATTTTGAGCTTTTTGTGCAGATTGTTGATTTTGTTTTTGTACTTCTTGTGCATTTGTTTGTGATGCGAACTCAGAACCGAACTCAGTGCGACCTTGTGCAGATTGTTGGTTTTGTTTTCTCACTTCAGATGCATTTGTTTTTGAAGGATTTGTTTGTGACGCGAACTCAGTTCCGAATTCTGATCCGAACTCGGCACGATTAGCTCCTGCTGTACCTTTTTGTGAAGATTGTTGATTTTGTTTTCTTACTTCAGCTGCGTTAGTTGGTTGGTTGCTGTTATTTTTATTTGGCATGTGTGTTTTCACCTCCATGCTCATTAATGTGTGCAAGTAAGTGAAATCTTATTCTCATAAAAATTTTTCACATAACGATTGAACGTCCACCGTCCACAATGATTGTTTGTCCACGAATCATATCAGACCCATCTGATATCAAGAACATGGCTGTTTTCACCATATCTTCGATTTCCACCATACGTCCAGCAGGTGTATTTTGTCTCGCATCTTCTAATAATTCTTCGCGATTCGGGAAATGTTTTAAGGCGTCTGTATCAAGTGCACCACCCGAAACCGTATTAACAGCAATTCCTTTTATAGCTAATTCCACTGCCAAATAACGAGTAAGTGATTCAATTGCTGCTTTAGATACGCCAACTGTCGTATAATTTTTTAAATAACGTATGGAGCCGAGTGAACTGATTCCCACAATTTTTCCACCACGGTCCATTAATTTTGCAGCTTCTTGTGCACCAAATAACATGGCCTTTGCGTTGATATTCATTGTCCAGTCCCAGTGAGTTTCTTCTAGTTCCATTACTGGACGAAGTACTCCTGAAGCGGCGTTGCTAACAAATACATCCAAACGGCCAAATTCTTCACGAATGGTGTCAAACATGGCTTTTAATTTTTCAACGTCTCCTACGTTAGCACGTACAAGCAATGCTTTTTGACCGAGTGCTTCGATTTCTTTCACCGTTTCAAGTGCTGCGTTTTTGCTTCGTGCGTAGTTAACTACAATATCATATCCGTTTTTTGCAAGTTCAATGGCTAATGCTTTCCCTAAACCTCTACTACTTCCTGTCACTAATGCTACTTTGTTCGATGTCATGTGTTTTTCCCCTTTCAACATAAGCTCGCCAAATTTTTAACATTGATACTGGCATTGGCACTTCTTTTATTTCATCAAACGATAACCATTGACAGTGATCAGGCAGACTTACTTCCTCTGCATGTCCTACAAAACAGTTCATTTCCCATGTTAAATGGGAAAAAATGTGTTTAAAAGTACCTAGTTCATTTTCCTTGTTAAAATGTATAAAATACTGATCTTGCAATTTTGGAATTGTATCCATTTCATGATTAGACCGTTCAATCATTGGGAACTGCCACATGTTCGCTAAGAGACCTGTTTCAGGTCTTTTTTCCATTAATAAATGTTTGTTGCTGTTTTGGGTAATATAAACATCATACTGGAGTGCTTTTGTTTTTTTGTTCTTTGTTTTAATTGGCAAATGATCTTGCTCACCTGCATAAAATGCAGCACAGTTTTCACGTACAGGACATAGCAAACATTTTGGTGATGTTGGCGTACAAATGATTGCGCCTAATTCCATAAGTCCCTGATTAAATGAGGAGGGATCCTCGTGGTCAATAATTTCAGTAACTGCTTGTTCAAATACTTTTCGTGTTTTGGGTTTCGCAATATCTTCTTTTATAAGAAGAATGCGGGACAGCACACGCATGACATTTCCATCAACAGCATGTTCAGGTCGTCCATAAGCAATACTTAAAATCGCACCTGCTGTATATGGACCTACACCCTTCAAAGATGAAATTTCTTCTCTCGTTTTTGGAACCTCACTGTTATAGGTCTCCACTACTTCTTTTACGCCTGCTTGTAAATTTCTTGCTCGTGAATAGTAGCCAAGCCCTTCCCATTGTTTTAGCAAATGTTCTTCTTTGGCATTTGCTAAATCTAACATGGTAGGAAAGGCGTCTATGAATCGATTATAATATGGGATAACTGTATCCACTCGAGTTTGCTGCAGCATAATTTCCGATATCCAAATCTTATATGGATCAGATGTATTTCTCCATGGCAGATTCCGTTTTTCTGCCAAATACCATTCGATTAACTGCTGGCGAAATGTGAGTTTATTAAATTTAATCAAATCTTTCACCTACATTCTATTGATTACATGCTACAAAATTGGGGTATACCAAATGATAGAAAGCAATCAAACTGATATTTATTCATCGTTGTTATTATAAAATGATGATTAAAATTATTTTGGAACCCTCCTCAAAGGAGTTGAAACAATTGGATACAGGAACTCATATCGTCATGGGCATTGCAATCGGGGGACTCGCTATGATTGATCCGGTCGTTGCCAATCATACGATGACTTCAACAGCCGTAGTAGCAGGTGTAATTGTTGGATCCTTAGCACCTGACGTAGATACCGTGTTAAAATTAAGGAATAATGCGGTATATATCCGTCACCATCGTGGGATTACACATTCAATTCCAGCTGTCTTATTATGGCCATTAGCTATTTCTGGTGTGCTTCATTTGATTATACCTGAAGCCAATTTGCTACATTTATGGTTGTGGACATTTTTAGGTGTATTCCTACATGTATTTGTCGATATTTTCAATGCGTATGGAACACAAGCTTTGCGTCCATTTTCAAATAAATGGGTTGCTTTAGGAGTAATCAATACGTTTGATCCCATTATTTTCGGACTACACGTAGTAGCCTTGCTATTTTGGGCATTTGGTTCAAACTCAGTATTAACGATGCTTATATTATACGCTCTCGTTATTGTCTATTACGTACTGAGGTTTGCGGTTCAAAATGCTGTCAGACACGCTGTCAGAAATACGATTCCAACGGCAGAGGAAATCATTATTGCACCAACTATGCGATTTTTCCAATGGCGTATTGCTGCTATTTCTGATTCCCATCATTATGTAGGACGAGCTTATGGGCGTTCAATTAATATTTATGATCGATTTGAACGTAAGGAAATTCCTGACTCTCCTTTAGTACGTGCTGCTTTGAAAGATAAAAACATGGAAGCTTTCACCTCTTTTTCGCCTATTTACCGTTGGGAAATGGCAAAACATGACCATATACACGAAGTACGTTTAATTGATCTTCGCTATCGAAGTAATGATTACTATCCATTTGTTGCAGTAGTCCATCTAAATGAAGAACTAGAAATACTTAATTCCTACACTGGATGGATATTCAGTGAAGATAAACTCAGAAAAAAAATGGATTTTATGTCCAACTAGAAAAACCTCAGTCTGCTATCATGCAGGCTGAAGTTTTTTTATTGAATAAGAGCGACGTCTTTCTCACTTAAGGGTATCGTCTTCCACATTTAATAAGTGTACATATTTCGGATTATTCCCAGCAAACTCATGTATTCGATCTCCATAGCTTGCAATCCATTGGCGAATAATTTTTTCGGATACTTCCGCACCTTTATAATCATATCCAGCTTTTGCATAAGATGATTCAAAATCGGACCATAATAACTCAATCCAAACCCGTGCTTTAGATTCGGATAATACTTCGTTTTTTTCGAGTAGTTCTTGTACTAGTAGTTCGATACGCTCTTCCATACTATTTGCCCTCCTTTAATGGCTTTAACATGGAAATCGGCAATGCTTCAGCATACTTCTCTCCACCCATTCGATAACCCCACGCAAATCTACCTTTTAAATAATCCACTTGGAAAAAGACTCCCGGGTCTCCCTCGATTCGGTAAACTTCTCCAGCCACAAATTGAGCTGGATCTACTAAATAGGCTTGTGCCATTACTGCTTTTCTTTCAAAAACTGCAAATTCATTCACGTGACCGAGTTGACTTGCCTTTCTTGCTTTTTCAAGTAAATTCGCAATTTCTTGACGCAACTCTGGTTCAGTCATTTCACTATATTTTTTTTCAATTGCCATCTTCTTCTAACTCCTTTTTTTCAATAAAGATATCTATTTGTTCAGAAGGGAATCCTTTTTGGTAAAGGGCTTGTTTGACTCTTCTTACACGGTCATATCCTTTGTATTTAGAAGAGGTGGTTCTCCAGATTTTATCGCCTTGTTTTGCGATCATTTCTTCCCACTCTTCTGTCTCTGTCTCAAAGTTAATTTCAGCAATAACCTTGCTTATAATGGCATAGTTGTACCCCTTGCGCAACAAGGTATCTTGTATTTTTTGTTTCACTTGCCTTGGGGTATTGGATGATTGTTGGTTGGCAATTTTATCAGCCAATCCTTGTGCAATCTGAGTTTGATCTTCTTCAGTGTACGTTTCAAGCACTTCCTCTTGTAGAGATTTTTTGATACCCTTTTTCTTCAACTCTTGTTGAATCACACGCGGTCCTTTTTTACCGGTCTTTTTTTGCGTTTCGAGTAATGCTCTTGAAAAAGATTCATCATTTAAAAATCCTAATTGATACAATTTTTGAATTGCCTCTAAAACGACCGCTTCACCATACTCTGCATCTATTAGTTTCTTTTTCACTTCATGTTCGCTTCGCATACGAAAGCTTAGAAAATGCAGAGCTTTATTAAAAGCTTTTCGTACCTCATCATCAAATAAAATTTCGTCGCGTTCCCAGTCCTCTAAAACTTTGTCTTTAGACAATTGATATTTAATCAACAACGATTCATCCACTGCAAACGCATAGTTTTCTTCTATATAAATGTTATAACGTTCCGGATTGTTTTTTTGACGTGTAATTTTGGTTATAATCGGCAAACTTATCACCTCGTGTTCTTTACTTCTAACAGTATACACGTATTTGTTGAGACATTCATTAGCCTACACTCGCGTATATTCGGGTACTATACAAATAACAAGATGAATGAAGGAGGACTAAAAATGAAAGTAGCAATTACTGGAGGAAGTGGATTTGTCGGACAAGAGCTAACCAAACAATTGACAGAAAATGGCCATGAAGTTTATATCCTCACGCGATCTAATCATCCTTCAAACGCACCAATACATATGGTGAAATGGTTATCAGATGACGCGAATCCAGAACAATATTTAAATGGAATTGATGCGTGGATTAATTTAGCAGGCGTTTCGATTAATGAGGGTCGCTGGACAGAACAACAAAAACTAAACATTTACGACAGTCGGATGAAAGCTACAGATGAAGTGCTTTATTTGCTGGAAAAAGTTAAACAGAAACCCTCTGTTTTAGTAAATGCTAGTGCCATAGGTATTTATCCACCTTCCGAACATGCTACTTATACTGAAAATTCACTACAACATGGGACAGATTTCCTAGCAAAAACAGTGACGGATTGGGAAGAAAAAGCTTCTGTAGCCGAGAAATTCGGGATACGTGTGGCATCTGGACGCTTTGGCATCATCCTAGGAAAAGAAAGTGGGGCACTTCCATTGATGGCACTTCCCTATAAAATGGGGGTTGGTGGTCGAGTCGGATCAGGAAAACAATGGGTATCTTGGGTGCATGTAACCGATGTCGCAAAAGCAATTTTATTTGTGATTGAACATAAGGATTTTAAAGGTCCGTTTAATGTAACCTCTCCAGACCCAAAACAAATGAATGAATTTGGAACAATTTTAGGTGATGTTTTACATCGACCGCATTGGATGCCAGTTCCATCCTTTGCCTTGAAACTAGCATTAGGAGATAAAAGTCAACTTGTATTAGAAGGTCAACATGTTTTGCCTGAAAAATTATTGACTCATGGATTTAAATTTACTTTTCCTGATTTACGCAATGCTCTACAAAACATTTATGCATAATTCTTAGAAGACAACGCAACCTATGAGAAAAGAAAGGTTGCGTTTTTATGTGGTGGAAACATTTATTAGCAATTACAACTTCAGTATTAATCATAGTACTAGGATTGATGTTTAATCCATTCAAAGTGGAGGCTGAATCACTTCATTGGGGATTCCAAAAAGCCAAGCAGGAACAACAAGCCCAAGCTGGTAGTGCATTCGATGGAATCTTAAAAAAATATGGTGCATTTTATAAAGGTTCCCCGGACGAAAAAGTACTGTACCTGACTTTTGATAGTGGTTTTGAAAATGGATATACGGCAACCATACTAGATACGTTAAAAAAAGAAAAAGTGCCCGTTACTTTTTTTCTAACGGGTCATTATTTACGCAGTGCGGATGATTTGGTGAAGCGAATGATAAAAGAAGGGCATGAAATTGGTAACCATTCCTATGGTCATCCGAACATGGCAAATTTGTCAGAAGCCCGAATGAAAGAGGAATGGGAAAAATTCGATCAACTCTTAGCAGAGAACACCAATATAGAGCGCACACGATTTGTACGCCCTCCTGCTGGTGTATTTAGTGAAAATCTACTTGCCTATGGAAATGAACTTGGGTATCGACATGTATTTTGGTCAGTAGCATTTGTTGATTGGCATGCTGATCGCCCCCAAGGGAAAGCATATGCATATAACCATTTAATGAGTCAAATACATCCGGGAGCTATTATTTTGATGCATACTGTTTCTCCAGATAATGCACAAGCTCTACCCGATTTTATTCGCGATGCAAAAGCTAAAGGGTATACATTCTCATCGATAGAATCTCTTTATAATAAAGCAATGGATTTCCCGGTTTCTTTTCATTAACCACATTGTCCTATATACTATAGTCACAAGTAGTAAAGGACGTGAAGAAATTTGTCACAAACACTAATAGAAGTCGGTCAAAAATTCCCTTTGACAATTAAGCGACTTGGAATAAACGGAGAAGGCATTGGCTATTTTAAACGCAATGTAGTCTTTGTAAAAGGGGCACTTCCAGGAGAAGAAATTACCGCTCAAGTACAAGTTGTAAAACATAATTTTGCAGAAGCAAAAGTACTGCAGATTCGCAAAGCTTCCCCACATCGACAAGCGGCACCTTGTGCTGTTTACGAGACATGTGGAGGTTGTCAGTTGCAACATATGACGTATGAGCAACAACTGATTGAAAAACGTGATTTAATTGTTCAATCACTTGAACGTTATGTTAAGGACTTAGCTCCTCATATCGACGTTCGTCCAACAATAGGTATGGAAAACCCATGGCATTACCGTAACAAAAGCCAGTTCCAAGTCCGTAAAGAAGGCAAAAAAGTACACGCGGGACTTTATTCTGAAGGAACCCACGAACTTTTAAACATAGACGAGTGTAGAGTTCAACATCCAAACACGACTCGAGTAACCAATGAAGTGAAACGCATTTTGGAAAAGCTTAAAATACCCATTTATGACGAAGAAACACGTAATGGTTTAGTCAAAACAATTGTGGTGCGAACTGGTATCCAAACTGGTGAAATCCAGTTAGTGCTTGTTACCACTCTTGCCGAATTGCCAAAACGTCAGTTGCTTATCGATAAATTAGCTGCAATTGATCCTACAATTGTATCGATTGTCCAAAACGTTAATCCTAAACAAACTTCGTTGATTTTTGGAGATCGCACAATTGTTCTTCATGGTAAAAAAACACTGCATGAAGAACTAGGTGAACTGTCATTTGATTTGTCAGCTAGGGCCTTTTTCCAATTGAATCCTACCCAAACCGTACGTTTGTATAATGAAATTAAATCTGCTGCTGCCTTAACCGGTCAGGAAACGATTGTAGATGCTTACTGTGGCGTAGGAACAATCGGTTTATGGTTAGCGGATCAAGCAAAAGAGGTACGTGGAATGGATATCAATTCTGATAGTATTTTCGATGCTAAGAAAAATGCTGAACAACATGGCTTTACACACGCTACCTATGAAGTCGGGACAGCTGAAGAGTGGCTGGCTAAATGGAGTCGTGATGGATTCTCAGCAGACGTCCTAACAGTCGATCCACCGCGTACTGGATTAGCTGATAGTCTCTTGCAGACAATTATCAATGTGCGACCAAAGCGATTTGTCTATACATCATGTAATCCTTCCACACTTGGAAAAGATTTAATGACATTATCCAAAGTGTATGATATTGAGTATATCCAACCGGTTGACATGTTCCCTCAAACCGCACAAATTGAAAGCGTCACTCTATTAGTTCGAAAATAAAAAGCTGATCGGAATGTCATATCATTCCAATCAGCTTTTTTCGTTTATCTAGGATTAGTTTGATTCATTGTAGGGAATAACGTCAATAAGTAAATTAGTAATGAAAAGGCTTATGGGAGGTATTTCGATGAAGTGGAAAGGTCGAGGGCAAAGCGCCAACGTCGAGGACCGCCGTGGTCGACGTGGAGGTTTAGGTGGAATAGGAATTGCTGGTGGTGGGATTGGCTTAGTCATAGTGATTATCATGACATTAATTGGTGGAGGCAATCCAGGAGATATACTGAACAACATCCAAGGCACCAGTAACAATACAGAAATTCCCTATGAGGAAAGTGAACAAGAAAAAGAATTAGCAGATTTCGTATCAGTTGTATTGGCTGATACCGAAGTCGTGTGGAGTGAGCTTTTTACTCAACAAGGGATAGATTATCAAGTACCTGTAATGGTTTTATATAACGATCAGGTCCAGTCCGCTTGTGGCACTGCTGGGGCTTCTGTAGGTCCATTTTATTGTCCAGGTGATTATAAACTATATATTGATCTTAGTTTTTATGATGAGTTGGAACAAAATTTCAATGCTCCTGGTGACTTTGCGATGGCTTATGTTGTCGCTCATGAAGTCGGCCATCACGTTCAGACATTGCTGGGAACCAATCAAAAAGTAAATGACCTGCGTAACAAACTCAGCGAAGAAGAGTTTAATCAGTACTTAATTCGTCTTGAGTTACAGGCAGACTATTTTGCCGGAGTATTTGCCCACTATGCTGAAGGCCGGGGTTATCTTGAAGTTGGGGATATTGAGGAAGCGATCACTGCAGCAAGCGCCGTCGGTGACGACAATATCCAAAAGAAAGCTCAAGGCTATGTAGTCCCTGAAAGTTTTACACATGGTACTTCTGAACAACGTATGCGATGGTTCAAGAAAGGATTCGAATCCGGCACAATCAAGGATGGGGATACTTTTAAAGCGAAAAATTTATGATCATATAAATTCCCCTAAATAATGCAGCAAGTTCAAACGGTGTACTTGTATTGTTTATCAAATGTCTTTTCAATGTAACTTGAGTAATCAAATAAAAGATACCTCCAATCAGTTACTTAACTGTTTGGGGGTATCTTAGGATTAAGAGGAATATAAGATGTGATAAAAGAGGGAGAAATCGAAGATTATTAAACTTCAAAATATATTTTAAAAGTTATCGACGTTGATTCTCTCTTATAAGGTATAAATATATTTCTTGAAAATATTTGGGGAGGACATGACTGAAAGCATTGCACCGTAATTGACGAAAAATGCGACTTCATCACCCACTAATAGATTCACTTTTTTCGCGTCCAGAACTGTATGATCGCTGCTAGAACCAAGTATGTCCAAGTCCAGCTTAGGTGTCAGCCCTGAAATAAGTGCATCCTGAAACCCAACGCCCAAAATAGCCCTGCGAATGTTGCCTCGCTCTTCAAACTGTGGGAAGATTCCCAAGACATTCTGGGCAATTTCACCATAAGGCACTGAAGGCTTAATCTTTGATTCGATGACTTCGGAGACAAAGGTGAACGCATCGGTGTAAAGACCCGCGATGGCTTTCCGAGAAAGGGTTTCCCTTCCAAGGAGGATGGCTTCGCCCAATCTTAGATTGTTAATGCGTCCAGAACTTTCGGTCGCCATCAGCCAACTGTGATTGGCTGAATTACCACCGGATACAAAAGAAAGGGACAAAGAGAATCTCTCCTCAATTTGGACAGCAAGAGAAGAAAGCTTCTTCATCTTGTCTTCGTCGGGCTTGACCCCACCAAAACATGCATAGTTTGCGCCGATGCCCACGAGATCGATTCCGGGTAACTCCAATACTTTTTGGATGAACGATTCCAAATCCTCTGGCATTATTCCTTCTCTTAAATCACCCATTTCCACCATCAAAATGATTTTGTGCATTTTTTTTCGATTTAGTGCGATGTCTGAAAGTCTTTTGATGATTACGAGCTCCGTGTTCAGGCTGATATCCGCATAGTCGACGACGGATTCAACTTCACTTAGAGCCGGTGACCTCAACAATACATATTCGGCACCAATTTTTGCATCACGCATTTTCTTCAGGTTTTTCAGTTTGGAGTCCCCAAGAATCTGTATGCCCTGAGCGACCAAAACTCGTGCAATTTTTGGACTCCCGCAAACACCTTTTGTCACTGCCATGAGCCCCACTCCTTTTGAGTCGTAAAGGTTCAAAAGAATATCAGCATTATGTGCGATTTTTGCCAGATTGATTTCAATCCTTGGTGCAACGTTTCGGATCAATTGACAAGTACGTTCTTTTGTTGGCTCGCGAGGGAAGGAAAGACTTCAAAAATACTTTCTACAAGCTTTTCACTGCCATGTTTTAACACATCCATAGTCGGCAGACCGAGTTGCTGTTCATACTCTCTAACTACGTTATTGATTTCTTTATCCGACATGTTTTCGTGATTGATTGTAATTGCCACGACTTTGGAACCTGAAAAACTTTCGATTAGCTCAATTTCACTTTTTATAGTCGGCATAGGCATGAAAGGGAAATCTCCAAGGTTTTTTCGTTTTGGCGGATGCTGAACGATGACGGCTCCCGGTCTTGAACCCTTAAGAATTCCGCTTGAACTGATATAGGCTGGATGACTTAAAGCTCCCTGTCCTTCCACGATGATGATGTCCGGATTTTCTTCGTCATGGGCTTTCATTATTTCATTTTCAATCTCACCGGTTATATATTGCGAAGGAATAGCGTCGATGGCTACACCATATTTCGCTCCCTGAATCAATCCCGTTTGTCCGGTCGCTATGAACGCCACGGTCAATCCTTTGTCTCTCAATGCACTTTCAAGTATGACTGATGTCGTTCTCTTTCCTACCGCTCCATCCGTCCCAAGTACTGCTACTATTGGGGTATGAATATGCAGAATCCGACCAGAAAATAGATGTAAATCTTTTTTCAATGGCGGCATCCGAACATCCTCAATATGGACTCCATACATAGCAGCAGATGCCATGAATTCCTCATCTTCTGTTAGAAACTCATGCATTGGATTTACAATGTTCATGCCTTGTTTCATGGCTTTAAGAATGATTTCTCTCTCAGTTTCTTTTAGAAAAGCGTCCGCAGGTGCAATGCCATAGATGAACTTGTTAGGTACTTGCTTAAGTTTTTGCAGAGCATTTTCCAAACTCACAAAAATTGGGATCCCGTTATTTACACCTTCTAAAAATTCTCCAGAATCCATTCCTGCCTTCGTACTATCAATAACCCCGACTATTTCATATTTACCTGAAGTTCGTATTAGTCCGTTCGCGGTTTTTCCATCCATATCTCCAAAATTGTTTTCACAATAAATAAGCGCAGTTTTTTTCATCATTTTTCCTCCAATCATTCTTTTTCCGTCCACGTTCTAGGAAGAAAGTTGAATATCGTTGGAAATAAAAAAATACCTATATAATTTCTAGAACACAGACAGCCAATCGGCAAAGATTCTAAAAAATGCAAGGTATTTTCCATGATATACAGTTGTTTCCATATAATTATTATAGCACAGTTACAGTTTGGTTGCTTAGAAGAATTCTGTAGTATTCGGGAACTAACCATCCTCGTCATTCTTCTTTAGCAGTTTCCCGTTCCTATGAATCTGTCCACGACACTAAGTAGGATCCCAATACCTATTCATATTTATTCATTACCAAGTAATTTAAATTCACCTGGTTACTTAGATAGTTTGAAGACATATTAATTCACAATTCTCTTCTGCTTTCCAGTATCTATTACTAAATTTCTAAATTGATTTTCACATCAATTGAATTTGCTTTTTTTTCGGTTGCGCCAAACTAAGTAGACTTAATGTCAGTAAAAACAAAGATACGAGCCATAAAAAACTGACTCCTTCAACCAGCTCCAAAAATAGTCCACCCATAAATGGACCCGATAGACTACCTAGACTGAAGAAAATCCCACATAATAAATTCCCCGTTGGTAATAATGTTTTTGGGGTTAAATCGGTCATATAGGAAATTCCAAGGGAAAATGTAGAACCTACACATAAACCAGCGAGTAAAAACGCCCCAATAAGTGTCCACATATTATTTTCTAGGAGTGCCGCTCCACCAAAGGAAAAAGCACCACCAAATAACGCAAAGAGTATCACTTTTTTTCGGCCGATTCGATCACTCAAAGCACCTAGTGGTAACTGCGATAAAATTCCACCTGTCGAAAATGCTGCCAGAATCATTGACACCATCGACACATCGACTTCATTTCTTAAAGCATATACCGGGAAAATAGCATGTAGGCTAGACTCCAAAAAACCATATCCAAAAGGAGGAATGAACGCTATCCATGCAAATCCAATCGTTGCCCCAAAACGAGCCCACGTCCCTCGCATTGTTGAGGTTTCATGCATATGCCCTGGAAAATCATTGTCCAGGAAAAATACAAGTGACCAGGCAGACAAACATAGAACACCTGATACGATAAATGGTAATCCCTCAAAAACATTCACGAGAGGTACAAATAAAGGGCCTGCTGCAAACCCCACACCAAAAGATAAACCGTACAAAGCAATGTTTCTCCCTAAACGCTCTTTAGACGAAAAACTTGTGATCCATGTTTGCGTTGAAAAATGAAGTGCATGGTCTCCGATTCCTATTAGCAATCGTAAAATAAACCAAAATATAACGCTTTTCCATAAAGGAAATAATAAGAGTGAGACAAAAACTAATAGACCTCCCACAACGATGATTGGTTTGTACCCAAACTTCCGTAAGGGTTGCTCCATAAATGGTGAGATTAATATTGTTCCTATGTATAAACCAGTTGCATTTAATCCATTTAATGCAGATGATAATCCATCTTGCTCAAAAATAATCGAGATTAGTGGCAACAACATGCCTTGAGAAAATCCTGAAATGGATACAATAATGACAAGAATAATAAAACGTCTTTTTTCCATTGAAGTAAAATGATTCATAAGATGCCTCCTGTACCGTTAAATCGAAAGAGTGATGTCTTTTGATTTCGTTCGATACAATTTTAGCATAATAAAAAAAGAATCGGTGCATTAACTTGGATAAGAATGTAATTGAACCTCTAGAAAGCTAGAAAACTTTTAGACAATATAAAAGGCTCAGTCTAAGATCTGCGAACAGATGATTGGCTGAGCCTTCTAAATATCACTAATTTCGAATTGAGTATCCATATATCGATTCACGGCTGTTGTGCCGGTGAAATGTCCGAACCCCCTCCTTCTGACTGATCAATGTTTTCGACGGTTAGCTACAACCTCCTTTTCTTGTTGAAGTAAGTTTACTTTATCACGCATTTTAAATTTTGTAAATATTCAAAATACACTTTTCTTTAAAATGTTTCTTATGTCCTACTCGGAGTTGAAAATCCCAAGGAAATGAGCTACGATGTATGTGTAAAGCGAGGTGTTCTCACATGGGCAAGGCTATTTCAAACAAAGATCAACAAGTCACTTACTTAAAAGAACGTCTACACATCTTCTTAGAAGTATTAGATTCAATTGAACCAGAAACGACTGAACTTGAAGATATTGATCGTCTCATCGCGATGATGGATGAATTAGAAGAAAAAATGGAACAATTTAAAAACGACTCTGAATGACCGTGTAGAGGGTGCCCTTTGGCGCTCTCTTTTTCTATAGCATCACAGAACCCTCTCCTCCTCCTTCTATCTTCCCTCCGAGTAATCCATTCCTTTTATTTAGTAGTGAAAAGAGTATAATGGAGGATGGAAATATTACTAAGCATTTAATGAGAGGAGCTCCACAAACATGTACTTAGAAATATTAGAAAAAAGCATTTATGAGTTGATTACCGAAACATCGACGAACTTACCTAAAGATGTGCGCCGTGTAGTTCGAAAAGCAAAAGCAGCAGAAAATGCTGGAACACGAGCTGCGATGAGTTTAGACACAATTACAAATAATATCCAAATGGCCGAAGAAAACGTTTCACCTATTTGCCAAGATACTGGTCTCCCTACTTTTAAAATCAAGACACCAATTGGGGTTAATCAACTAGAAATTAAAGCTGCAATAAAACGCGCAATGATTACAGCTACTAAAAATGCAAAGTTACGTCCTAACGCAGTAGATTCGCTGACTGGGGAAAACAGTGGTGATAACTTAGGTGTTGGACTTCCAGTCGTAAAGTTTGAACAATGGGAAAAAGATTACATAGATATGAAGCTAATCCTTAAGGGTGGCGGTTGCGAAAACAAGAATATTCAATATAGCCTTCCTGCTGATTTAGAAGGAATCGGAAAAGCTGGACGTAACCTGGATGGAATTCGTAAATGTATCCTTCACTCTGTCTATCAAGCCCAAGGACAAGGTTGTTCAGCTGGATTTATCGGTGTAGGAATTGGAGGCGATCGTTCTTCAGGATATGATTTAGCTAAAGAGCAATTATTCCGCTCAGTTGATGATGTGAACCCACATGCTCAACTTGCAGAACTCGAAGAGTATATTGTCGAAAAAGCAAACACATTAGGTATTGGAACAATGGGCTTTGGTGGAGAAGCTACTTTACTAGGTTGCAAGATTGGTGTAATGCACCGAATCCCTGCAAGTTTCTTTGTTTCTGTTGCCTATAATTGTTGGGCTTACCGTCGTTTAGGGATTAACATTAACCCTACAACTGGTGAAATCAATGAATGGCAATACCAAGAAGGCGAGAAAGTTGAATTTAATAACGATGGTGCAGATGATTCTGTCGAAGAAGCAGCATCTCGAATTGTTGAACTTCGTGCTCCAATCAGTGAAGAAGAAATTCGTCAATTACATGTTGGCGATGTTGTCAAAATTAGTGGGATGATGTACACAGGTCGTGATGCGATTCATAGTTACTTATCTGATCACGACGCACCTCTTGATTTAAATGGGCAAATTATTTATCACTGTGGTCCGGTTGTTGCAAAAGATGAAGAAGGCAATTGGCAAATTAAAGCGGCAGGTCCAACTACATCAATTCGTGAGGAACCTTACCAAGGTGACATCATGAAAAAATTCGGCATCCGTGCCGTTATGGGTAAAGGCGGAATGGGACCAAAAACACTGGCTGCACTTCATGAGCATGGCGGTGTGTACTTGAACGCTATCGGTGGTGCTGCTCAATACTATGCAGATTGCATAAAAGGCGTTGAAGGTGTCGATTTAATGCAGTTTGGTATTCCTGAAGCAATGTGGCATTTACGTGTAGAAGACTTCACAGCAGTAGTTACGATGGATTCTCACGGCAACAGTTTACATGCAGATGTAGATAAATCTTCATTGGAAAAACTATCACAATATAGCGAACGAGTATATAAATAAGATTGGTTAAAGAAAGCAGGAGCGTCTATACGACGGCTCCTGCTTTTTTCATCGCTAATTTTTCTTTTCGCTGTTGCATAACCGCATTTATTTGCCCACCCACCATTAGGATGATTCCTGAGAAATAAAGCCACATCATGAGAACAATGATTCCTCCGATACTTCCATAAGTGGCCGAATAGTTGGCAAAACTACTAACATACAATGAAAATGCATAGGAAACGAGAATCCATCCGAGTGTTGCAAAGATAGCCCCAGGTATTACACTCTTTAAATATAATTTACGGTTTGGAGCTATCCAATACAGCAACATGAATACAATAAAAATCATTATCGGGGGAATGGTCCAACGAATGTTTCCCCACACCTCGAGAAACCCAGATTCATATCCTAAATATGAAAACAAAATTGATCCAATTTGTTTTCCAAAGATAGGTAGTATTAACGCAATGATAAACAATAAGATTAATAGTAAAGTAAAGATTACAGAAATGCCTCGAGCTATAATAAAAGGTCGTGTTTCTTCTATATCATAAGAACGATTTAGTGATTTGATTAAAGCATTCATCCCATTTGAAGCGGACCAAATTGTTGCTAAAAACCCGATGGATAATAGCCCACCTTGGCGCGAATCAAGTACTTCATCTAATGTATTTTCAATTAATAGATAAACTTCTTCGGGTGCATATGTAAGTAAAAAACTAAATAACTGTTCTTCGGGCAAATTTAAATAAGGCAAAAGTGTTACCATGAAAATGAGTAGAGGAAATAATGCCAACAAGAAAAAAAATGCTAATTGGGCACCAAGTGCAGTTACGTCTACATGTTGTATATTAGCCAACAATTCCTGAAAGAATCCTTTTGATGTGGTTACATCAAAAGGATCATCAGATTTATTTTTCTTCTTAAAATTCATCAGTTTTAACTTACTTAAAAAATTGAATTTGGAACGGGACTTTTGGCTCCCTCTCGGTTGAATCGGTTCGCCCTCGTTTGCCATATATATACATCCCCTTTCTTAGTTGAGATGATTGTTTGCAAACAATTGCTCAGGAATTATTGGCATTAAGAAGGCATCTTCTTTTGGTTTTTCTTCGTCTTTAACCAGTGTTTTATATTCTTCTTTTGATTGTGTAAAAGCATCTTTCGTATCTGTTACTAAAGTTTTCACTTGTGGTGTTAATGTTTTAAATTCATTTACTTTTTCTGAAAAAGTTTTTGCGTCTAGCGAAAACTGCGTATACATGGATGTTAGTTTATCCGTTTTTTCTTGAACTTTTGCTTTTAAGTCTTCAGGGTTTTGTACATAATATTTAACATATGTTGAAGCCGATTTAACTTTATTCATCATTTCGCTACGTGTTGATTTGTCTAATAAGCTGATACCTGCTCCTGCAATTGCCCCAAAAGCCATACCTTTTACAAACTTATTTGATTTTTTGTTTTCATTTTTGCTGGCATTCGTTTTTTCATTTTTGTTTGCATGCGTGTTTACATTTTTGCTTACAGTCATCATAATACCTCCCAAAATTATTTTGATACGTCAATGTGCTTTAATATACCCAATTTTTCGTTTTTAAAACTAGATCGAATATTAATTTGACAAATTTTCTGGTAAGTGAAATGATTGACCAAATGGTTCGAAAGGTAGGAAATGAAATGAATTTAATACAGCCTTCTCAAGAAAATGTTGAATATATGATTGAACAAATCAAAGATAAATTGCGCATGGTTAATGTAGACGCAATGAAATCAGAACACTTTGATGATACTCAGTATGATGATTTACACTATTTATATACCATGGTTATGAAGCGCAATACATTTAGTCCAAGTGAAATGCAGGCAATTGCAGTTGAATTAGGATCTTTACGTAAATAAATGCAAATAAAAAAAGAGTGACCCAAATATTTGGGTCACTCTTTTTCACTTTTTTGGATATACTAAAATTTTGCAAGTGGTTTTACACAAGTCACTGTAAAAAATTTAAATAAGCTTTTGATATGCAACAGCAATTCCTGATCCCACTACCGCATTATGTTTTACAAGAGCAATGTTTGCAACTAGGCTCTTTCCTTCTGTTAATTCTTTTACTTTTCCAAGTAAGAAAGGAGTAACATTTTTACCCGCAATACCTTTTTCATCAGCTTCAGCCAAAGCTTTTTCAATGATATTTGTAATAAAAGACTCCTCCATTGCATCTTCAACGCGAATTGGATTGGCGATAACTACACCACCCTGTAATTTTAAATCCCATTTCGCTTTTAACATAGCCGCAACTGTTTCCGCATCATCTGCACGGAAGTTTACATCAAATGGGCTTGTGCGTGTGTAGAATGCTGGTAGCGCGTCAGTTTGGTATCCAACTACTGGAACACCTTTCGTTTCTAAAAATTCAAGTGTTAGTCCAATATCCAAAATCGATTTTGCACCTGCACAGATAACAGCTACATTTGTTTGAGCCAATTCTTCTAAATCAGCTGAAATATCCATCGTCGTTTCAGCACCACGATGTACACCACCAATACCGCCCGTTACGAACACGCGAATACCAGCTAAATCTGCACAAATCATGGTAGCAGCAACTGTCGTGGCACCCTTTTGTTTAGTTGCTAATAAGTAACCTAGGTCACGGCGTGAAGCTTTTGCCACATCTGGGCTATTTCCTAGCACTTCTAGTTCTTCATCTGATAGGCCAATTTTTATTTGACCATCCAAAATAGCAATGGTTGCAGGCACTGCACCGTTGTCACGAATAATCTGTTCCACTTCTCTTGCAGTTATAACGTTTTGTGGATATGGCATTCCGTGTGAAATAATTGTCGATTCAAGTGCTACGATGGCTTTGCCTGATTCTAATGCTTCCTTAACCTCTGTTGAATATGAAATATATTGTTTCATTTATAATTCCTCCATTTCTAATTTCAAACGTGTTGCTGATAGTTCAGTTCTTACTGTATAAGGCGAAGATAACGTTTTAGATGCGTTCATAAGTCCCGCCTGAATGGCTTGTCTAACCGGCATTCCTGCTAACCATCCATGAAGTGTTGCTCCAACAAACGCGTCTCCTGCACCTGTAACATCTTCAATCAAGGATGTTTTATGGGCTGGCATATGGAATACATCTTCATTTGAAGTACCAACATAAACCCCATTGCCCCCTGCTGTGATTACAACATTTTCTACACCCTTTTCCAGGAAAGCAATAACTGCTTGATTAAAATGTTCAGTCTTATCTATCTTCATTTGCAAAGCAGTTTCCGCTTCGTCACGATTGCATATAAGCCACGTCACTCCTTGCAAATCGTCCGGCATTCTATCCATTTTTGGCGATGAAACGGGTACAATGGCAAATGGAATTTGTTTTGAAAGAGCAAACTCCTTCATGAACATCACAGTTTCTTTCGGACAGTTTAAGTCGATTATTATAAGAGTAGAACCACTTAAAATCATTTCATATCTTTGAAGGTAGGCAGGTGTTAATTCCTCATATACACCCATGTTCGCCATTGCGAGTACCAATTCACCCGTTGGATCTAGTACAGCCGAATAAGAACCTGTACCGTGATTGGATAGTTGATTAATCGATTGCAAATTTATAAAACCCTGCGAAGCAGTTTCAATCGTTTGCCAATCAGCATCTTTTCCTGCTGTTGTAAATAATCGTACTTTATGTCCAAGACGGCCTAAGTTCTCACCAATATTTCGAGCAACTCCTCCAACGCTTTCAGTTACATTTGCGGGGTTAGAAGTACCATGCTGAACATTCTGTTGCAAATGAAATTTCCGATCAACGTTTGCTCCACCAATACAATGAATTTCTTTTTCTTCTTGTAAAATGTAGGCCCGTCCGGCAATTTTCCCTTGCTTCATTAAACCGGATATTAAATTGGCTAATGCAGGCCTTGAGATGTTTAATGCTTCAGACATTTCTTTTTGTGACAAAAATGGATTTTGGCCAATCATATCCATGATTGCCTTCTCTTTTTCATTCATTACATCACCTTTTTTAACATTTGTTTATAATATAAACTTTTGTTAGGAATTTTGCAACTCTTAATTTCATTACAAAGTTCTTTCGTCTTACGAATTTTGTAATTGATTTACTCCTTCGAATATTGCTACTATAGGAATAGACTGTATAGAAGGAGACTTACAAATGACAACTTTTAATGAGAAATTAACGAAATACGCTGAATTAGCTGTAAAAGTAGGAGTAAACATTCAGCCAGGGCAAAGTTTATACATCGCTGCCTCTATCGACAATCCTGAATTTGTTCGTTTATTAACGAAGATTGCCTATGAAGTAGGTGCAAAACAAGTATTTGTAGATTGGTCTGATGACGTTATTTCACGTACACGTTATGAATTAGCACCAAGTGATTCATTCAGTGAGTTTCCAGCTTGGAAAGTTCAAGAGCGTGAACAACTGGCAGAACAAGGTGCTGCATTTATGAGTGTGGTATCTTCAAGTCCTGATCTTTTAAAAGGAATTGAGTCCTCTCGTATTGCTGCTTTCCAAAAAGCAGCTGGAACAGCACTCAATAAATATCGTCAATATGTTCAATCAGATAAAATTAGCTGGACAGTTATTGCTGCTCCTTCGAAAGCTTGGGCCTCTAAAGTATTCCCAGAATTGCCAGAAGAAAAACAAGTTTCAGCTTTATGGGAAGCTATTTTTAAAGCTGTACGTGCAGATTTAGAATCTCCAATCGATGCTTGGTTGAAACATGATGAAACACTTCATGAAAAAGTCCATTACTTGAACGAGAAGAAATATCACAAACTTCACTACACAGCACCAGGAACTGACTTGACTATTGAATTACCTAGTGGACATCTATGGTGTGGTGCTGGTAGTGTGAATGAAAAAGGCGAAACATTCATGGCAAATATGCCTACCGAAGAAGTGTTTACCGTGCCTTTGAAAACTGGGGTAAATGGGGTTGTATCTAGCACGAAACCATTAAGCTATGGTGGCAATATAATTGATAACTTCCAAGTCACATTTGAGGCTGGACGCATTGTTAGCGTTAAGGCTGAAGAAGGACAAGAAGTATTGCAACAATTGGTGGATACTGATGAAGGGTCGAAATACTTAGGAGAAGTTGCTTTAGTTCCTCATGAATCAGCTATTTCTCAATCAGGATTACTTTTTTACAACACACTATTTGATGAAAATGCTTCAAACCATTTAGCAATCGGGAGTGCGTATGCATTCTGTTTAGAAGGCGGCAAAAAAATGTCACAAGAAGAACTAAAAGAAAATGGGTTAAACCAAAGTATCACACACGTTGACTTTATGATTGGCTCTGACCAAATGGATATTGATGGTATTAAAGAAGACGGCTCGAAAGAACCTATATTCCGTGGCGGCAACTGGGCGTTTTAATCGTCAATATTAACCAGTTAGTTGTTAGGACTTCTAAATTCTCTTATTTCATGTATACTAATAGTATTGTACAAATAGGTTAGTAGAAAGGGGAATTCTAATGGCTATCGGAGTAATAACAGTCGTGGGTTTTATAGTTATTCTAGGCATCGTTGGAATGGCAGTTATGCATTTCATTGGAAAAGCATTACCTGCTCATGAATCAGAAATAATTGACCCAAAACCAAAAAATCAATTCTAATATAGAAAAGCAGTCGTCTTAGGACGATTGCTTTTTTTGTTACCTCATATCGTTTTGTTTACACTTTTAATACACCAGCATGACAAAATTATGACACCTTCTTACTTTCTGCTTATTTTCAAGACTAGATCTACTTCTTTAGACTCACAAATTACTGCAATAATTGAAAACTCCCATTAAGTACCACATGGCATAGCACGTTTTATCCTCTATAATGATGTAGCAAGCTTTATAAGGAGGAATCCGCATGTTTTCAAGTATTGATTTAGGAATAGATTTAGGAACAGCTAATATCCTTGTATATACTAAAAATAAAGGCATCATATTAAATGAACCATCGGTAGTTGCAGTTGATACACGCACAAGACAAGTTATCGCTTTTGGTGAAGAGGCAAAAAGTATGATCGGTAAAACGCCCGGATCAATCACTGTCATTCGCCCACTAAAAGATGGTGTTATTGCTGACTTTGATGTCACAACTGATATGTTACGAATGGTCATGAAGAAAATAGGCAAATCATTAGGTAGTTCTGTACGCAAACCAAACGTGATGGTGTGTACACCTTCTGGAGCAACTTCTGTAGAGAGACGTGCGATTCATGACGCGGTTAAAAACAGTGGAGCGAAAGAAGTTCATTTGATCGAAGAACCTGTTGCAGCTGCTATTGGAGCAGACTTGCCTGTTAGTGAACCAATTGCAAGTGTAATTGTAGATATAGGTGGAGGTACGACGGAAATTGGAATCATTTCATTCGGTGGAGTTGTCTCTTCGAACACTGTAAAAGTTGCAGGAGATCGCATGGATGAAGATATTACTCATTTCGTTCGTAAACAATTTAATGTATTAATTGGTGAACGTACAGCGGAAAGAATTAAAATGGAAGTTGGCTACGCACTTGTACCTCATACACCAGAAATAATGGAAGTACGCGGTCGTGATGTGGTAACGGGTCTACCAAAAACAATTAATATCAGTTCTACAGATGTCCAAGAAACATTAAAGGAATCATTATTATCGATATTAGAAGCCATTCGAGCAACACTTGAAAGCTGTCCACCTGAACTTTCAGGAGATATTGTTGATCAAGGGGTAGTTCTAACCGGTGGCGGTGCATTACTGAAAGGGATGCAAGAATGGTTATCCAACGAAATTTCAGTTCCTGTTCACATTGCTCCTCATCCTCTTGAATCAGTAGCGATTGGAACAGGTCGCTCACTTGTCATGTTGGACAAATTACAAAAAATCGCCCGTTAATTCCTACACTGGTAACCTCCTAATAAGCGAGATGATTCTATCATCTTGCTTATTTTTTGTTGTGGGGTCTATTTAATTTGGGCGACAATTCTTCATGATTTGATTCACTCTTTTTCTATATGTACATCTCCAAAGTTAATAAAAAATAGTAATTCCTCTCGATGAGTAAGTGTTAATTAAAATACACCATTTTTAGCTTTGTAACATAAAAGTGGCAAGTTCTTATGAATTTCATTTACAATAAGTAGAGGAACTACAGCTCAGGAGGAACTAATAATGACTTATTTAAATGAAATTCTTGCTTTTAATGAAAGATTCGTATCCGAAAAACAATATGAGCCCTACATAACAACCAAATTCCCTGACAAGAAAATTGCGATACTAACATGTATGGATGCACGTTTATTTGAACTCTTGCCAAAGGCAATGAATTTTAAAAACGGTGATGTGAAAATCATCAAAAGTGCAGGTGCCGTTATTAACCATCCATTCGGTGCAGTTATGAGAAGCTTGTTAGTAGCAATCTACGAGTTAAAAGTAGACGAAATATACATAATCGGACACTATGACTGCGGTATGAGTGCGATTAAGCCTGATGAAATGATACAAAAAATGGTGAATAGAGGGATTGCTCATGAGACCATTAATATGTTGAACCATTCTGGGGTTGATATTAATATGTGGTTACGCGGGTTTGATGATGTTCATGAAGCAGTTAGACATAGTGTAGATATGGTTCGAAATCATCCATTAATTTTGAAAAATTTTCCCGTTCATGGTTTAGTAATTGACCCCGCTACCGGAAGACTGGATATCGTAGAAGATAAATGAATAACTGCATAAAGAGCTCATGTTTAGCTTTTTAGCATTCCACCATTCTGCTTTTAAAATATCGTTGTAGTTTAGATGCAAATTTTATTATGAAGGTTTTATTTATCAAATCAGACAACAACATTTTCTCGGCTTATTTCCCGGGAAATCGACAGAAAAGCTGGTCTCTCAAAAGAGAAACCAGCTTTTCAACATTTTACGCCATTTCCGCCATGCGGTCTTACCTTTTCAATAGTCATTTTCTAAAATGGAATACAGATAATGGTCTTCCCATTCTCCATTAATGAATAATAATTGTCGAAGTAATCCCTCACGTTGTAACTTTGCCTTCTCCAAAACACGAATGGAGCCGATATTACGCGGTGAAACATACGCCTCAATACGATGAAGACCGACAACTTCCATACCATGTTTAACCACTAGTTTGACGGCTTCTGTCGCAATTCCTTGTCCTACATAATTTTCATCAATCGAATAACCGATAAATGCACTAGAAAAAGGAAGTCTTTTAACGCTGTACATTGAAATATGTCCAATAAGAGAATGTGACTCACTATGATATATCCCATAACTATATTCTCGATGATTTTTCATATTGTGCAAAGATTCTAGTATTTTCTCACGCTGGACTGCAGCGGTAAAATAAGAATCTTGATGTTTCGGTTCATAAATCGACCAATAATGTCGATTTCGATAAACAAGACCTGCTAGATCCGAAGCATCCTCTTCTTTTAATGTTCGTAAAAAACATGTTTGACCATCAAGTAAAATCATGTATGTTCACCCTTTAGATGAAGTTAACTCAAGAAACTCTTCTACATCTTTGACACAAAGTGCGATGCCTTTTTCCCAGAATGCATGTTGTGTAATATCTTCATTTAAATGTTTCTTAGCTAAGTCTTCTACAGACATAATCGCTGTATCACGCAGTAAGGAAATGTACTTTTCTTCAAAGCTTCTACCTTCTTCAATTGCTTTAGCATAAATACTCAAACTGAAAAGGTATCCGAAAGTATACGGGAAGTTATAGAATGGCACTCCAGTAATATAGAAGTGTAGTTTAGACGCCCAAAAATGAGGATGAACTTCTCCTAATCCATCTCCAAAAGCTTCACGTTGAGCCTCTTCCATTAAGCTATTTAAACGAGCAGCTGGCACAAACCCTTTTTTGCGTTCCTCATAGAAACGAGTTTCGAATAAGAAACGAGCATGAATGTTCATAAAGAATGCTACACTTCGTTGAATCTTGTCTTCCAGTAGTGCTAATTTCTCCTCCGCACTCTTTGCTTCTTTAACTGCAGCATCCGCAACAATCATTTCAGCAAATGTCGAAGCCGTTTCAGCAACCCCCATGGCATATTGTCGATTCATCCAATGTACGGGACGAAGTGCATATGAATGGAAAGCATGACCTAGTTCATGTGCCAATGTTGCAACATTTGACATTGTTCCGCTATACGTCATGAAAATTCGTGATTGTTGTGACAAGGGCATGCCTGTACAGAACCCACCAGGACGTTTATTTGGGCGATCTTCCGCTTCAATCCACTCATCCTCAAATGCTTGACGTGAAAATTTCTCTAGCTCAGGTCCAAATTTACCAAAATGCTTCAAAATAAATTCCGCACCTTCTTGGTATGAAACTTTCTCTGTTGATTCAGTTACAGGTGCATCTAAGTCGTACCAGTGCATTGATTCTGCACCAACTAATTCGGATTTACGCTTTAAGTATTTAACAAAAGGCGCTTTATGTGCACTAATCGCCCCCCACATAGCATCTAAAGTTTCTTGTTTCATTCGATTGATTTGTAATGGTTCTCTAAGAACCGAATCCCACCCACGCTTTTTATACACCGCTAATCGGAAACCAGCCATATGATTTAGTGTTTTGGCAAAAAACTCTTCCTTATCTGTCCAGGCTTGCTCAAGTGCTTCAAATGATTCTTTGCGCACATTTGCATCAGCGTGTGAACTTAAGTTACTTGCTTGACCAACAGAGAACTCTTTTTCTTTCCCATCCACTGTTACACGGACCTTTACATCACCAACTAATAAATCATAAAGTTGGCCCCAGGCTTGATACCCATCCACACCAAGAGCAGTTATCATATCTTCTTCTTTTTCAGACAGCATTTCCTTAGCTTCATCTCGCCATTCATTTAATACAAATGAAAATTCTTTTAACTGTTTATCTTCCATCAATGACTGCCATACATTGGAATCAGTTTTTGACAATTGTTGTTGAACCACAAGCATTGACGATGAAAAGCGAGCGCCTAATGAGCCAATCTCACCTTGTAAAAGTTTCGCTTGTTTATCTGTAGTATCTTGGGCTAAATAACAACCGACTACTGCTCCTGCTTGAGATAAGTTTTCTGCTACTTGTTTTGTTTCCTCGATAATAGTAGCTATTTTAGGTGCGTCCAGTTCACTTTGTGGTATATTAAATCCAGATAAACTGTGTTCAAATGCATCAAGTTTTATTTTTAAGGATTCTAAATGCTCTCGAAGTTCAGGAGATGAACTTCCCCCTTTAAAAAATATATCTAGATCCCAAACTTCCGCGTAAGTTTTTGTAGTCAATTTATTTCCCCCATAGTCTATCTAAATTTTCCGAAAATACTAAGTAATTATATCATGGTTATTCGGCATGCGAAACATCGATATGCGTTTTACAAACTATATGCTTATTTCACATATACTCGCATAATATGTTGAATCATTTTATTTATTACTGATATATCAATAAAAATTCCACATTTTGGTTGATATTAAAAGGTTGTGGGTTTAATATATCGTTTGGTAGTAGCTGAGTGTCTTTCTTATCTTCCTAACTATGTTCAATAAAAAGTGCATTTAATCGAAAATAACCCATATAATCTATTCATTTGTTACCGTTTTTACAGAAAATTTCGTAAAATCGTCATTTGTTGTTACCTTCACATGACGTTATACTAAAATTAGGAGGTGAACGCTATGGGTCGTTTCGCACTTATGGTCATTTCTCTGATTGGTGTAATCGTAGTTAATGCACTAGCGAATATCTTACCTATAAATAATCAAACTACTGGGGACATTTCCAATCGACTTCCAGTCTTATTTAAACCCGCTGGTTATGTCTTTTCAATCTGGATTGTGATCTATGTATTGTTAGTTATATGGTTAATGGGCATGTGGAAAAAGAATAAGCAACGTGATGCTTCCTATCAAAAGCAATCAAATCTGTTTGTCATTAGTTGTATTTTAAATATTGCATGGATTTACTTTTGGCATTATGAACAATTTTTATTAACAGTTGTGATTATGATTGGCTTCCTCATTACCTTACTTATACTTTATCTATCTTATCCCATAACGGACCAACATCTTTTGAGTCGTCTACCTATATCCATTTATTTAGGATGGATCTTTGTAGCGACGATTGTGAATATTAGCTATGTCTTAACCGTTTATCAATGGGATGGTTGGGGTTTAAGTGATCCACTATGGGCTGTCATTATGATGACAATAGGAACTGCTGTTGCTTTACATATTCGGTTCCATTATTTTGATGTTTGGGTTGTATACGTTTTTATTTGGGCATACATCGGTATTATTGTGCACAATGGATTAGATGAATTACTAGTTTCAACTGCTTCCTTATTCTTGTGTGCAGTGATGCTGGTAGGAATAATTTTCATAAAAAAAAGACCAACTGCCTAGGCAGTTGGTCTTTTCGTATGTCTAGCTCCAGGCGCCAGCCCGCGGGCCTCTTTATGGGGTCAGAAAGGCGGAGTTTTCGCCTTTCATCCTGCAAGCAGCCGGCGTCGGGCTAGAGTGGCGCTTTCCGCTTTTCTATCAATCAATTTTTGTTATTAATATTGGGGCACCTTTTGTCACGATAACTGTATGTTCAATTTGAGCTACAAGTGATTTGTCTGGTGTTAAAAATGTCCAGCCATCGCCAGATTCTACGATATGTTCTGCTTTTTCCGATATAAACGGTTCAACTGCTAAAACCATGCCTTCTTTTAAAATGGTTGGTTCCCATGCATCGAAATAGTTCAAAATATGCGAAGGTGCTTCATGAAGTGATTTCCCAATACCATGCCCCGTTAAGTTCATGATGACTGTAAAACCATTTTGCTTGGCTTCTTTTTCAACTGCTTTACCAATTTGATTTAAGCGAGCACCAGCTTTTACTTTCAACATTGCTCGGTTAAATGCACTTTCAGCTACTTCACAAAGTTTTTCCTTTTTCTCGTATCCTTCACCTACTACAAAAGAAATGCCTGTGTCGGCAAAATAGCCATTATATGATCCAGACACATCGATGTTCACGATGTCCCCTTTTTTTATTACGCGTTTACCTGGGATGCCGTGAGCTACTTCTTCATTTATGCTAATGCATGTGAATCCAGGGAAATCATACTCACCTTTAGGTCCTGAAATCGCCCCTTTTTCTTCAAACATGCGTCCACCAATCTCATCAAGTTCCTTCGTTGTTACACCTGGTTTTGTAGCTGCACGCATCGCATCTCGAATTTCAGCGACGATACGACCAATTTTTTTTAACGTCTCAAAGTCTTCTGTGGTTTTGGCAATCATATGCGTTAAATCCTTCTTTCTCAAAATATCTACCACATACTATACCATAAGAAAGTGCGTATTCCCATTCATCAAAATCATTCTGAACATTACGAAACCAATCTTGTTATAATGGCCCACATAATTGAATGCTGTTGAACATAAATAAAAAACAAAAGAGTGTATTTACGGCTAACACAACTTTTCTGCGACGAGCTTGCGCAGGAGCGTGAAGAAAATGAGCCTACAAGTATGTACTCTTCATACTTGTAGGCTCATGCGGAACCTGCGGCAGCGCAAATGCACGATAACCAACAGGTTAGTTTCATTTCTGTTTTTTCTAGTATCTTCTTAAATCTTTTTGGGTTCGAGTAAACGTGGTGCAGCTAAGAATAGTAACGAGCAGATGAAAGCTGTAAGTAAGAATACAGGAATCATATACGTCGCATTATAAACAATTGAATAGATTATCACATTAGCACCTTCATCTGCATACATATCAAAAAAGAAAATGCCAGTAATGACATGCGTGATATATCGTAAAAAAGATCCAAATAAGACAGCAATCACAATCGAGAAAATCAATTTCCCACGATTATTATTGCGGGCATTACTGATGTATTGTGAACGAAGTAGAGCAGCCAATCCTACTACTGCATAAGCGATTATGTAATCTAATATTACTTGCATGACAACAAAACTAAATGATAATGGAGTTACAGATATTAATCCTGATACAATCTGCAACAATCCCACTAATACTCCTGTTAGTACGCCAGCAAATACGCCTCTACGGAATGCCATTAATACAATCGGAATCATCACTAAACTGACTGATCCCCCTTGTGGCATTTTGAAAGCAACAAAATCCAATACAAATCCTAACGCAGCAAAGATCGAGATCTCTACTAGTAATAAAACTTTCTGATTCCTCATCTTTCTTCCTCCTCTTGCGATGTACTGTAAATCGCATGTCGGGGGTGAAAAAAAACAACAAAAAAAACGATATCCAGGACAGAGCCTGACATCGTTGGTGTCGGTTTCTATCCACATCCCTGCGCAAGCATTAACTTACAGGTTCTAAGGGTTAGAACTTTTCTCGTTCACTCTCAGCCGTTACAGGCTCCCCTTGTGGTACTTACATCTAATTTATTCTAACGTGTTAATTGTACCCAAATAGGGAAAGGTAATCAAGAACATTCGATAGTTCTTTGAATTTGGAAGTAGTATACTAGGATAAATGCATTTTGGGAAGGCTGTGAAGTGTACATGATCGAAATGTTGAAGAATTTAGTCGCAATAAAAAGTGATACTGAGTCAGGAGCCAATGAAGCCCTTCGTTATTGTTCGACTTGGTTGACAAGTCATGATATTCCACATCAGGTAATCGAGAACGATGGTCGACTCATGATTCATGCTGAGATAGGCCAAGGTTCCACTACCATCGTTTGGAATGGTCATGTGGATGTAGTACCTGGAAAAATCGAACAATTCAATCCTTATATAGAAGGTGATCGATTATACGGACGAGGAACAGCTGATATGAAAGCTGGTGTGGCCGCTATGATGGAGGCCTTCCGTCGCATTTCGTCTTTAAAAGATCAATTACAGCAACGCATCGTCTTGCACATTGTAACGGATGAAGAAACCGGTGGACGAAAAACATCGGGTCATCTTGTGGAGCTGGGTCATTCAGGAGACTTTGTCATTTGCGGGGAACCTACTCACTTAAAATTAAGCGTTCAATCAAAAGGAATTGTGCAGATAAATATCACATTCTTAGGAAAAGCTGCACATGGCTCACGTCCATGGGAAGGAAATAATGCAATTGAAGCATCTTACGCTTTCCATGAAAAACTTATGACTTTACCATTCACAACAGCAAGCAATTCATATTATGAATATCCTTCTATTAATTTGGCTAAAATCCAGGCAGGGGATCGCTATAACGTCGTTCCAGACCATTGCGAAGTTGGTTATGATATCCGCTTTGTACCAGGTCAAAAATGGCAAGACATTTTACAACAAATGACGGATTTAGCTCGATCAATAAACCCATTAAATACCGTGAAAGTTCGCGGGAAAAGTCCAGCCATTACGACAACTGAAGATAATTCCTTCGTTCAGACTTTGGCTAGAATAACAGCTGATGTCACACAGAAGGAAGCCATATTGTTTGGGCAGCATGGAGCTGCAGATACTCGCTATTATGCAAAAACTGGTGCAGGGGCCATTGAATTTGGTCCTAGTGGTGATGATTGGCATGGCCCCGAGGAGTATGTAGTAATTTCTTCAGTTAAACAGTATGCAGATATTTTGACGAAACATGCATTAACTAGAAACCATTTGAACATTTAGTCGTATTAATAGGAATTAGGTTTTTGTAGGAGGGATAAAATGGAGAATAGTCGAGTCTTGTCTGCTTTATGTTATTTCAGTGTATTATTTGCTCCTTTCTTATTACCAATAATCGTTTATTTTGTTTCCCCTGATAAAGAAGTAAAGTATCATGCAAAACGGTCGATAATATCGCATCTGATTCCAGTTGGACTTGGGATAATTGGTTTTATTGTATTAATAATTGGTTCATTTTCTAGGTATAGTATTTCAACAAATTTCACAACTGGTCAAAGTTCATCTTTTGATTTCCTTAGTGCTGGATTGCCTTTATTATTTATGTTACTTTACGCAATTCTGTCAATCATTGTATTGATTTGGAACATCGTTCAAGGCATTAAAGTGCTTCGTTAGGTTTAACTAGACCTTAAAACGGGAATTACAATGATAGATCAACACTGACTGGAGCGATATACATGAAAATTGGTAAACTAATTAAATCCGCGATCAAGTTTGCACCTATCATAATTCCTATTGTAAAAAAAGTTATGAATTCTAAGAAGAGCTCAAAAACCACATATTCAGGGAAATAAAAAGTTGGAACTCATACCCGAGTTCCAACTTTTTATATGACAGGTTTTAATTCAGTTAAAGCTAAAAACTCATCTGCTAAGAATGATGATGGCAATACGGCAGATTCATCTCCCTCATCTGTTGCACTCTGCTGCGCAATGATTTGCTCAAATGATATCGGATTCGCTGGTGGGATTTCATCTCGTAGAACTTGCATTTTGCCTTTCGCATAGACATTGAAGAAACTATTTGCCATGGTTCGGTAACCCTCTGCATTTGGATGAACATCAGAAGGATTTGGAATCTTTTCTATGGCTTTGTCGCCAAACCCTGCGTCAACCGATACAAAAGCAACTCCAGCTTCTTTGGCGACCTTCTCAAGTATTTCATTCAATAGATCTAATTGTTTAGCTGTCCCTACTTTTTGAGAATCACGTGCATGAGGGTATGCAAAGTAATAACCCATGACATATATTTCTGCTTTTGGGGCACTTTCTTTTAAGTCGGCAAGTAGTATCTGCATGTTTTTCCTAACAACGTTTAGCGAGAAGTCTGCCGGGACTTGCTGGAAGGACAATGATCCAGACCTCGCATTCGAATCAATCAGCCTCAGTAAATCATTGGCTCCTGCTGAAACCGTGATGACATTTGCCTTTTGGAGCAAGGGTTTTGCCTCTTTAGATTGCACACGTTGTAGGACATCGGTAGTAGTAAACCCTGGAAATGCTAAATCTTTTGAAAAAAACACGAGTCGTTGATGTTGTGCAATTTCTTGAGCTATTAAATCACTATAGCCGGTATCAATTTCACGATTCGGCGTTTGACCAGCAGCAAGGGAATCACCAATTGCTACATACGAAACAGGCCCATATACTTGAGCACTCGTTTGAAGAGGTGCAAAAAACATTATAGAGATCATCAGTATAATAGCCACTTGTTTATTTAACATGATATCCCCTTCTAAAATGCCCAGTTTCCTTTGCGGAAAATAGGTTCTGTTGTTCCATCCTCATGTTCACCATCAATATCCATTTCGGCAGAGCCAATCATAAAGTCTTCATGAGTGATGGATGTATTGATTCCCAATGCTTGAAGTTGTGCTTCTTCTAAATCACGAGCACCCTCTACACATGTAGGATAGGCTTCCCCAATTGCTAAATGATTCGAAGCATTTTCATCAAACAATGTATTATAAAATAGGATACCCGAAGAAGAAATCGGTGATTCATGAGGAACCAATGCAATTTCTCCTAAATAAGCTGAACCTTCATCGTTTTGAATGAGTTCTTGAAGTAAGTCATTACCTACATCTGCTAGAGCTTTAACAATCTTCCCGTTTTCAAACGTTAATGTAAATCCATCAATGACATTGCCTGAATAGACAAAAGGTTTTGTGTTGCGTACATATCCATTTACACCTAATTTTAATGGTGCAGTATATACTTCTTCTGTTGGCATATTAGCAATAAACGCCGTTTGGTCAGGAGTTCTGCTGGCTCCAGAAATCCATAAGTGCTTTTCCGGAAGTTCAATTGATAACTCTGTACCAGGAGCTTTATAAATGATTTTTTTATAGCGTTTGTTATTTAGGGTAGTGGCACGGGACTCTAACTCTTCTATATGAGTTTTCCATTTCTCCAATGCCGTACCTTCACCAATTCGCACTGTTTTAAAGATGGCTTCCCATAGAGAGCTGATTTGTTCATCTTTTGGCAAATTCGGGAATACCTTTGCTGCCCATTTTTCAGAAGGAATGGCTATAATTGACCAAGCGATTTTGTCGGACATGACTGCTGCACGATATTTTTCCAAAGCACGTCCAGCAACTTTTTGTTGAGTAGAAATCCGTTTGGCAGGAACTCCAGATAATAAATCTGGATCCTCTGCATCAATCCATAAAAGAGCACCTTGTTGCTCTATTAATTCTTCGCGTTGTGCCACCATCCAAGCAGGGAATTCATTCATTTCGGAATCCGGTGCCATATCATAAAAAGCTCGACTGATTGTTCCATCTGTGAAGTTTACATGGACACGTCTCGCTCCTGCTTCATACGCTTTTTGAACAACTACTCGCGTAAAATCAAGAGTATCGGTTGTTGTGTTAATTAACACGTATTGTCCAGATTGAACATTGAGTCCGACACGCACTGCTAAATCAGCGTATTCAGCCAATTTTTCGTCGAATGTCATCTTTTTTTCCCCCTTTGTTGAAGTGTTTTGGAAGAGCCTTCAACTAAATGGCCTTGATCCCATACTTTCTGTACAGGTTTCGAAGGCAATTCTTTTGTCCACTTTTTATAATTTTTTTCATCTGTGTATGTTAATAATGACAACACTTCCCCATCTGCACCTGCTCGACCTGTTCGCCCAGAACGATGTAGATACGGTTCAATCGCGTGTGGAACATCAACATGTATTACATGTGTCAATCCTTCAATGTCAAGCCCACGTGCTGCAATATCGGTAGCAATTAATATACTTACTTCTCCCTTTCGGAACGACGATAATGCTTGCTTACGCTCTTCTTTCTTCATATCTGAATGTAGCGCAACGATCTTAGCTTCACGGAATTTCAATTTCGCTTCCTTCATCAGTAACTGATCTAAATTGTTAACAAAAGCCAACCCTTTTAATCCCTCGACGTATGCTAAACGTCTTAGTAAATCGGTTTTGTCTCGCTCTTCAACTTTAACGAATGAATGAACAACCTTTCCTTGGGCAGGTAATTCTTCGTGTGTAATGTGAATACGAACCGGTTCTTTCATTATTCGGTTTGCTACTAACTCGATTTCTTCCGTAATTGTAGCAGAAACAACTACGATTTGACGGTCATGGTTTGAACCGTCTATAAGTGATTTAACAATATTGCGATGTTCTCTTGCTAAAAGTTGGTCGCCTTCGTCTAATACTATATGACGAATTTCGTGCAGTTTAAGCTTTTTCGATTTCATTAATTCATTTAATCGACCAGGAGTTCCCACTACAATCGTAGGTTTTTTCTTTAATTTTTCTAGTTGGCGTGCCATGTTGGCCCCACCAATTAATTGAGCAATTGTAATATCCGTGTCAGCAGTCCACTCACGCAAAACTTCAACAATTTGCATTGATAATTCTTGTGACGGTGCAACAATAAGTGCTTGTGTTTTTTGCAATGAGCCTTCCACTTGGTTGAGTATCGGTAAAACGAAAGCTAATGTTTTACCAGACCCTGTTGGAGATTGTGCAACGATGTCTTTCCCTTCAAGCATGCTTGGGATTAACTGCGTTTGCACAGGCATTTCATAATCAAATTTCCATTTATTTTGGAGTTCTGGTTTTAAGTTTTCGATAAATGACATGGTCGATTCCACCTTTATACATACGTGATTTTAGTTTAACATAATTCGCTTATTTAAGCCTTTTTATGTGAAAACGATTCGTTTCAAAATATAAGATAAACCAGGCAAAGTGTACCAGGTCCTTGTTTATGATTGAAAACTGATAATGATCATTGACACATCCAGACTCCCAGGTCACTATGGATGCCTAAATGCTGCACCATGATCTAAGAAGAAAGAGGGGCACGAATGTGACTTCGCATCCCCTCTCTTTTTCAGATCATCCTGCATTTTAAAACTTATCTTAATGCTTTAACTTATGGTTTTCTCCGTGCTTGTACTCTTTGTTCAAATGCATAGGCTATGGATATGAGCAAAGGTTCACTCCATGCTCTCCCGGAAAATGTGAGGCCAAATGGTTCGCCAGCTTGGGAAAAACCAGCTGGAACTGTTATAGATGGGCAACCTGCCGCTGCTCCAATACTACATCCATGGTCCTGAGGGAAAACTAGTGCATCAAGTTCCAGATCATCTAGTGATTTACTCAATCCAATTTCACCCGCTAAATAACGATTGCGTTCCAAAGCTTCAATATATTCTTTTTCTATTAATGTCCCTGTAGTACGTTCCGATTTCTCAAGCAATACCTGTCCATACGGAAGTGTTTCCTTTGAATGTTGCTTATTAAAGTTTATAACGTCTGCAAGTGAACGTATCGGATTAGATGGACGCGTCTTTCCTAAATATGAATTTAAATCCGCTTTAAATTCATGTGTAAGAACAGCGTACCCTAAATCATCTTCCAGGCATGCAAGGTCAACATTGTCCACGATATCTGCACCAAGTTCACGTAATACCGTTACTTGTTTATCGAACAGTTCAGCACGTTCCGTTGTTACTTCCCTGTCAAAAATGGAACGAGCGATTCCAATCCTTTTCCCACGTAATGCGTTCAAATCCAAACAATTGATCCAGTCAACCTTATCCAAATGCCTGCTTTTACGCGTAATCGAATCGAATTCATCTTTTCCTATTATGCTCGAAAACACATGTACAGCATCCTCTACGGTGCGTGTCATAGGTCCCGCAGTATCTTGTGTATGAGCCAATGGAATAATACCTGTTCTGCTTATTGCACCTACAGTAGGTTTCAAGCCTACCAATCCATTTTGCGCAGCAGGGTTGAGTATTGATCCAGATGTTTCTGTCCCAATAGCCGCTGCAGCCAAATTCGCTGCAATCGCCGCTGCGGATCCTGAACTTGAACCACCTACGTCAAACGGACCGTAAGGATTTTTCACTTGTCCTCCTCGTGAACTATAACCATTTGTCATTCGGTCTGACATGAAATTGGCCCATTCTGTCATATTTGTTTTCCCTAAAATAATGGCACCCGAATCCCGTAACTTTTTCACAAGTGTAGCGTCTTTCAATGCATAGTGGTTGGCGAGTGATAAAGAACCGGCGCTTGTATGTAAATCATCCGCAGTATCGATATTATCTTTGATAAGGATAGGAATCCCGTGAAGCATCGAACGGGGACCTTTTTCTAGTCGTTCATCATCTAGTGCTTGTGCAATCTGAATCACCTTTGAGTTAACTTCAAGTACTGCATTAATATTTGGATTTCTTTCCGCAATTATCTCTAAATACATGAAGACTAAATCTTCTGATGTCATTTCATTTGTAGCCATTTTTTCTTGCATTTGTGCAATCGTTGCTTCATCTAACCATTCTTCCATTAATTTTTTACGTTTTGCTTGATTCATGTGATTTCCTCCACTACGAATTTGTTAATACCTATAGTAAGTTATTCTAGCTGAAACTACCGAGTGATTCGGCTTTTACATTCATATTTCTGAATATTATTTTCTCCGTAAAACCTATTTCAAATCATATGTCGTTTAGTTTATTTTCAGTGTATTTTGTAGCATAAAAATAATCGAAAAAAAATCAGAATATCAGGAGTTTCCCTGTTACTCTGACGCTTTCTTACTCTTCTATTTCTAGATGTTCTTTTATTAATTCATATAAAGTTAGTTCATATAATTGTTTTCCCTCAATTTTAAAAACACCTTGTTCTACTAAATCTTCAATAACGGTCATTTTTTTATTATCCATTTTCGTTTCTGTTGGCACAAACATGATGTAAAACTCCTTAAAAATTAGATTCACATCCTGTATACCCGACTCATCTCAATTTAAAACGGTCCTTAATTACTGTAGGAAAGTTTTTATACACTATATATCCAACACTTGTACCTAAAGAATTGAGCCACAAATCGTCTATATCACTACTTCTCATTTGAGGAAGCTGTAGAATCTCAATGGTTAATGACAAAAGGAATCCTATTCCAATCGTTCGCCATGCTCGATCATACTTTTTCCACAGTAAGGGAAGTAAAAATCCAATCGGAATAAAAATCACAATATTCCCTAAAAAATTTATTACAAATGGTTGCCACAAATCCAAGTATTTGATGGCGTTAAACGTATAGGTAAACACTCTGAAAAGTTCGAGGTTTATCGCTTGGTGATTTCCATTTACAAATATTACCTCTCCCCCATTCGTGTATACGGATGGTAAGATTGTTTGTGATAACAAACCGGTTAAAAACATAAAAAAACCGGCAATGCCGAATTCATGTAAAAGTGTCGTCCTGATTTTCTTACGTTTTATTCGGAAAAACCTTACGATTATAATGAGGGGTAAGATCAATAACATGTAGAAACCCATTTCTTGGATATATCGCAGAATTGAATTCATAGAAGCACACCTAATATCTTTCATATAGTACTCTTATTCTAATGTGTTTCGCTAGAGAATGAAAATTTAAGTTTGAAACAAATTGAACTTAAGTACGTATTCAACTATCGATACATGGATACTATAATAGTATAAAAGCTTTTTCAAGGTACAAACTCGCACTAATTATGGTGCAAGTCAAATAAGGAGGCAATTTATGCGATACATTAGCACAATCCTTAGTTTACTTTTTGTCGCATACTTAACAAGCCCGCTCTGGGAAAAACCAGCAAGTGAATTTGTGGATGTGTCATTTTTAGATGCCATTGATGCTCAAGTAATTAAAGGATATAACTTTATAAAAGACCAACCATTTATCGAGAAAACATTAAATGACTTTTCAAATACAGTTGCAACGATTCCTGCAAAGTTGACATTGCAACCAGGGGAAACACTTTATGAGCCTGTAAAAAAAGTAGATAAACCCACTTTAGCAACCCCAACTGACGGTTTATTTTCAGTACATAACGTTCAAATTGGTGATGCAATGAGCGAAGTAAATGCTGAACTGGGAAAGGCACAACGAATTACAACGAACGAATATGGCACACAGTGGCACACCTTCCACACAGATTATCAAAACTTTCTAATGGTTTCATTTGATGAATCTTCTCGTGTGAATGGCTTATTTACTAATAATGATTTAATTGCGTCAACCTACGGCATTAAGTTAAGTAGTTCAAAATCAAGTGTGCAAGAAGCACTTGGAGATCCGATCAAACACATCATGAAAGGCAACGTCAATTATATTTTGAATAATGATGGAGAAATGGATACTTTCTTAATTGAAAATGTCTTTGTGACGGTTTTTTATGACATTCACGAAAGCAATACGGTAACTGCGATTCAAATTATTTCTGAATCACTCGAGAACCAAAAACCAGCTCTTTATGGGGAAACAAGCGAGACATTACAACAAGGTTTTGAATTTCAGTTATTTGATTTAACAAATGCCGCACGTGTTCACCATAACATCCCACCTGTCAGATGGGAATCCACCATTCGAGGGACTGCTTATAAGCATAGTCTAGACATGGCTGAACAAAATTATTTTAATCATACAAACTTAGAAGGTCAGTCTCCTTTTGATCGTATGAGTTCGGATGGCATTGACTATTCAGTTGCAGGTGAGAATTTAGCATATGGACAATCTAGTAGTATTTTTGCGCATGAGGGATTAATGAATTCTATTGGCCATCGCAAAAATTTATTGAAAAGCGATTTTACGTTTCTTGGTGTAGGGGTCGCGTTTAATGATGAGAATCAACCGTATTATACGGAGAATTTTTATAAGCCTTGAGGAAAAGAACGAGTACTGACATATGAGGTCACTAAAAAAAGTCATTATTATAAACTGGACTAAGTTTTCCCTCTAATACACGCTTCGGCACTTTTGGGATGCCTTCGCGTGTAACCGGGTAGAAAATGGTTTGAATGCAGTATTAACTGAAAAAGCAAAATGGGAGCATGTGACAAAGTCACATTGCTCCCATTTTAAAGGTGCGGAGCTTTGCAAAGCTCCCGAAAACCTATGTGATAATGTTTTTTTATTGTGCAGTAGTTTTAGCTTGTATTCGAACTAAAATGACGGCAAATTGTGCTTTAGTCGTCTTGTCATGTAATCCAAATGCACCATTTGAATAACCATTCATAATTTTAGTTGAAGTCAACGCACTGATGTATGGAGTTGCCCAGTACGATTTGCTAATGTCTTTGTATGCTGGAGTTGTGCCATCCCCTTTTAATTGGAACGCCAGTGCAACAACTTTTGCCAATTGAACTCGAGTCAAGGGAGCATCAGGATTGAAGTTTGTATCTTTCGTGAATACTCCCGCTTCTGTTAATTTAGCAATCGCCATGTAAAATGGATGCGTTTCTGATACATCTTTGTATCCTGGGTTGACTGGAATACTTTTAGTTAATGGAATTAATCCGAACAATATATTGGCTACTTCACCACGCGTTATGGCTTGTTCAGGATAAACATTGCCTTTTTCATCTAGATTATAAACTTTGCTAGCGAGCAACAAATTCAATTCCTTCTCAGCCCAGTGACCTGCTGGAACATCTTTCGCAACTACTTGTCGTTTGGCTAAACTTTCTAATAAGGCTTCACTCATTAACTTATATCCTTCCGTATTTGGATGGATATCTAATGGGTTTGGCAAATACGCTTTCGGATCATTCCCAAACTTTTCGTATACAGACACAAATGTTGCACCTTGTGAAACTGCAACACTTTCAATCGTTTTATTCAACGTATGTGTTAACTCGATCAATTTAGGCTTTTGTACATCCGCTACATAAGGAAAAGGGAAATAATATCCCATAACGTAGACTTGTGCTTGTGGATTCAATTCTTTAATTGCATTTAATATTAATGAGTAATTTACTGCTACATTCTTTAAGTTTCCAGGTATTTTCGTCTCATCAAGAACGAGCACTTTTTTCTCGGAATCTAGCTTAGCGTCTTTCAGCAAATCAATTGCACCTGCAGAAATAGTAATCGTATTCGAACTTTTGACAGCTTCTCTGACTTGTACATTCGTCGTTAAGTCTTCTAACACATCATTGGTTTTATCTCCAGGTACAGCAAATGCCTTCGAATAACTACCAAGAAGATTTTTCTCTTTTAAAGCAGCTGCTGTAAAATCCGAATACCCATTATCAAGCGTTTTATATGGGGTCGACCCTGCGGCCAGTGAATCACCCAACGCCAAATAATTCACTGTGCCTGCATTTGCAGATGCATTTGGCACAACAAGCGATAGTACTAATACAAACAGTAAAGTCACACTGATTATTCTTCTTTTCCATGTTTCTCTCATTATGATTGCCACTCTCCATTTCATTTTGCACCTCTAAATGTATGTAGAAGAGTGTTGAAGTATACTAAATTTAAAAATTTGTACTCTACAATTAATACTCTAGATTAATGGACATTTATCTATTACCCAAAAAAACTGTTGATTCATCATAACTTTCCTGGGTTTCTGGCTTACATAGCTTAAAAGAAAATTCAAAAACTGATCCAGTGCCGATATCACTATTTACATGGACAGTACCCTTCATTGCCCTCACGATACTAAAAACAACCATCATACCAAGACCAGTACCACCACCACCTTTGGTTGTGTAGTATGGTTCACCTAAACGACTGACTTGTTCCTTCGTCATACCCATGCCTGTATCTTGGATGATAATTGTAATGTTTTGTGTTGTGGATTCAGTTTTGATAGACAATACACCACCACTGGGCATCGATTCAATTGCGTTTTTCATTACATTAATAAAGCATTGTAGAAACTTCTGTCGATTTCCTTCAATTAATCCCACAGCAGAAAAATTCGAAGTAAACTCGACTGAATTTCGATTTGCTAATGGATACAATAGCTTTAATACATTGCTGAGTTCTTCATTGACATTAAGTTTTTCCAACGATTCTAGTTCTGGTTTTGAAAAAGTTAAATAATCTTGTATGACTCTTTCAGCAGACTCTAGTTCTTCTTTGAGGATTGCGAGGTACTGGGCTCTTGTTTCTTTCTCAAGCGAATCATCTTCCATTAGTTGCACAAAACCAATTGCAGATGTTAAAGGATTTCGTATCTCATGAGAAATCGCTGCTCCCATCTGCTCAACTACTTCTAATTTTTTTGATTTAACAAGGTGATTACGAATTAAAAGGTTTTTATTAATAATTTCTATGCTACATGAAATCATTGCAACTCCAAGTGGGGGGACTACCATATATGCAAACCAAACGTCAAATGTTTGTATGGGAACGTTAAGAATTTCAATTCCAATTAAGATCATCAAACTAACTACTATTGTGGTACTTACTGAATATAGAATTCGCTGCTTGGAGGTACGTTTGTAAAACCAGGGAGAGATACGCCAGATCAAAAAGCTAAATAAACCATAAAATATTAAACCTGCAAAAAATCCAAGATCAATTCCGTGCAATCCGCGAATACTTACCAATACTAGACCCAATAGGGGACTCAATCCCATATAGAGACTACCTATCAAAAAAGGCACAATACGTAAATCTAATACCATTTCATCATTTAATCGATAACTAAAGATATTACAAATAATTAAGGCAACAACAAAATATAGAACAGCGGTTATTTTGTACACGCGATGACTGTTTGATTTTTCCACTCCTAGTAAACAAAAAAAGAGTAAAACAATCAATAGAGATAGATTAAATAAAAAATGCATGGTTAGTTCCACATGAATACCTCTTTTAGTTGATTTATAGGTATATTCTACCTTTTAAATAATACTATACACTATTTTTTTGCATTGTTTAAATAATTCTATTAACTATTATTCTATCTTTTTAATTAACAAATTCCAACCAAAAAAAGGCACATCAACAATGCGAATTGTTGGTGTGCCTTTCATGACATTAAGCAATCTTAGGTAGTAGCATATTGAATTTGATTTCTCCCATTTCCTTTTGCTATATATAGCGCTTCATCTGCTTTCTTAAGTAATTGACTAGCTTTTATTTCAGGTGCTGTCGCAACCCCTGCTGACAATGTAAGCTGGATGTGACGATCGTTAACTATGAATGGTGTTTCTTCCGTAATCTTTCGTATTCTTTCAATAACATGAAGAACTTCTGTTTGATTACATTTCGGGAAAATAATGACAAATTCTTCCCCACCGTAGCGAGCAATCACATCAATGCTTCTAAGATTATTTGAAAGGACCTGACTTACTTTTTGCAAGACAATATCGCCAACCAAATGTCCGTGCCGATCATTGACTTGCTTAAAATGATCAATATCCACAAACACTATTGAGAGAGGATATGCATCCATTTTTCCGGATGTGAATTTTTCAAAATAGGTCATGAAAGCACGTCGATTATATAGTTGAGTAAGCGGATCTTTCCTCGACGAATTCAATAAATTAATCTTGTTGAGGTACTCATCACTCAAATCCTTTACCATCCATAAGAGAACAAAACTCAAAATTATGTTGACCGGGAAAACCGTAGGGACAATGACACTTATATATATATTGAATGGTACAACCCCGATGAGTGCAATGAGAATCGTGTTGATAATATTCAAAGCAACCACAAGAAAAATCATTTTGTTCGTACGCGTCCATTCTCTTGATATCCACGATAGCAACATGGCAATCACGGAAATGATGATCATGATATAAAGTCCATTGGTTGCTGCTGGGGTTGCGCCAAATGAAAACCTGGTTAAACCTATTCCTGATCCAATAACAAGTATGTAAAAGAGGTTTGGTGAATACATGGCCGCTATAATAACCGGTATTAACCTAAGATCAAAAATCGCAGCATGAGTTATGTGAATTCCAAAAATCATCGAGCACCATCCAGCAAATATACCAATAAGAACTAGCGTATATTCGATAAATTTTTTCTTTGAATTGACAAGAAATTGCTTGTATAGAAAACCGCTTACATAAATAATGCTCAACAATATGGAAAAGTTAATTAGATACTCCTTGATGCTTATCATTACTAGCCCCCTTATTGATAATTTAAAGACTGCAGCGTTACATCTATTCCCTTTTTCCTGTTCAGTAAACCATTTGACTCAATACTTATTCCCTAAACCCTTCATGCTAATTGGGTGTATTAACCCACAAAAAAACTGATATCTAAGAAAAAAGTATCTTCTCAGATATCAGTGGATCGTTGTAATTAGACCAATTTTTCTACAAAAACAACCTTTAGGTAGTTACCTTCTTTAAATTCTTCAATCGTTTTAAAATCTTGAGGAAGAGAAAATTCTTCATGAATTTTATATTTCCCTTTGGTGGCTTTAAATGCTTTGTCGATAAACCCTTTAAATTTTTCCATGCTGAAAGTACTACAATTGGATGAAGCTACTATAATTCCATTTTTTTCAGTAATGGCAATCGCTTGCTGTAGTAATTCCGGATAGTCTTTACCTGCACTAAACGTGTGTTTTTTTGAACGAGCAAAGCTTGGCGGATCAAGAATGACCAAGTCGAATTTCAGTTCTTTTCGAACGGCGTATTTGAAATAATTAAATACGTCTTCGACAATAATATCTTGAGCTTCGAAGTCGATGGCATTTACGCTAAACTGTTCGATTGTTTTACTTTTACTCCGATTGGCAAGGTCGACACTCGTTGTTTTTATTGACCCACCCAGTGCTGCAGCTACGGAAAACGCGCCCGTATAAGAGAATGTATTCAACACTGTTTTTCCGCTTGAATATTTATTGCGTATCGTTTTTCTAACATCCCGTTGATCCAGAAAAATCCCGACCATCGCTCCGTCATTCAAATACACCGCAAAATTCATGCCATTCTCTTTTACGATTAACGGGGATGGTGCTTCTTGGCCAAAAATGAAATCATTGTCATCTACATACATCCCTTTGGATGCAAATCGTTTTTTCTCATACAATCCTTTTACATCCATTTGTTTATTGAGGGCTGCAATAATGAGGTCCTTAAACTGATAGATCCCTTCACTATACCAACTGATGACATAATAGCCTTCAAAGAAATCAATTGTAAATCCGCCTATTCCATCTCCTTCGCCATTAAATACACGAAATGCAGTGGTGTTTGGATCATTAAATAGCGAGGAGCGATGGGCGATTGCTTTTTGTAGCTTTAAATCAAAAAACATTTGATTGAACTCTTCTTGTTGATTTCGACTTAATACCCAACCTCTTCCCTTGTTTTGAATTCCATAATACCCTTTTGCAATAAAACGAGAATTTTCATCAACAAGTTCGATAATAGACCCTTCTTTTACTACATCATTCTTATTTTGAATAGCATCTTCCATGATGAGTGGATATCCCGCTTTAAGGTTTTTTATAAAAGTTGGTTTTACAATTAATTTTATGTGTTGTTTCATGTCATCACCCATTCAAGTATTTTTCTTTATTCTACATGTGTTGTCATGCAACATGAAGTTTCTTTACTTCATAAGTATTGTACTAACATCTATTTATTATAAATATACTACACTGTATGCTCGTATTCTCATTGAAAGGAGCTTGAAAATGGCCATCAAACCACCTCAACTTCTACCAGGTGATACCATTGGAATTGTTACTTTAGGAAGTCCGCTCGAAGCAAGTGTCATTAATGAAGGCATTAAAACGCTGGAAGGTTTAGGGTTTAACGTCATTACTGGAAGTTCAGTATATGTAGAAAATGGATTTCTTGCAGGCACACCTCAAGAACGAGCAGCAGATTTCATGAGAATGGTTGAAAATGATGCTGTAAAATTAATCCTACCATCAAGGGGTGGTGTTGGTGTTGCTGGTATTCTTCCATATCTTAACTTTTCAGTCATTCGTTCAAATCCTAAACTAGTTTCAGGATACAGTGACATTACAGTGTTGCTCAATGCAATTTACGAATATGCAAATGTAATCACGTTACACAGTTTACTCCTTCTGGATTTCAATTTAAATACGCCAGTCTATAATTATAACCAATTTTTTGGTGCCACCTCTGTAAGGACCGTTCCATGGCAAATTAACAACCCGCCTGAATTACAACTCATCAGCAAAGTGCCTGGCAACGTCACTGGTCCAATTGTCGGGGGTAATCTCACATCATTTTCAGATACATTAGGCACATCATTTGAAGTCAATACCGCAGGGAAGATTTTGTTATTGGAAGAAACACATGAACCCATAAATACCGTCTATCGTTACTTAAATAGACTTCGATTAGCTGGAAAATTTAACGATTGTATTGGAATTATTATGGGAGAATGTACAAATTGTGCGCCTGCATATGGTGTGACTTATGCTCAACTCATTGATGAATTTCTTGTCCCTTTAGGAAAGCCATTAATGACAAATTTCGCATCGGGGCATGGTACGTATAAAGCCGCTGTTCCTATTGGTGCAACTGTAAATTTGAATACTCAAAACTTGACAATAACCGTCATGGAATCCACGGTCAGGCCTTGAATCAGTTATTTATTAAACAAATCAGTTATTTTACCAATATAACCCATATTGCTAAATTAGGTTGTTGTAACAAGTATCACATATCGAAAAAACCGATTGCACAATGATGCAATCGGTTTTTTTATGAGAAGTTTACTTTTTCAATAAAGAATTCCATTCGTTTTCAAGCCATTTATCAAAGTCATCGCCTTTTTCACCTTCATACGCATCATACACATCAAGACGCATTTTCTTGAACTTCTCTTTAAATTCTTCATAAGAATGATCTGCTGGAAGACTTTTCTTAATGCGTAACAAGATTTTAGATGTCCCTTTTATGATGTCAAACTTGGTTTGTTTTGGTTTATCAACTTCCTCACCAAAACCTTTTAGCTGACGATATGCTGCTTCCTGTACTTTAAACACAGGATCTTGAGTCATTCTTGATGTCAGCACATCAATAATTTTACTATGCTTATGTTTCCCTAGCTCTTCTACTGCATCATAACGAGCTCTCCAACTAGATGAGCGATTTGCTTCTTTTTTCAGTTCCTCATAATTTTCTGGTAGTTCATTCTTTGATTCTTGTTGTGTCATATATTCCATTCTCCTTTTTCATAATTTAATACGTGTTCTTATTATTCCCTTTTATTGAATGTGTAACCTAGAGAACTGCTCAGATATATAACTAATCTACAGAAATTGCTGCTTATTAAATATACACTCACTATCAAACCACCGCTTAATAGAGTTTAACGAGAACGATTTATTAATCATGATTAATAATCATTATAACAAGGATTTACGTCTTATCCTCATCTATTTATGTTTTATTCTTCTCATTTCTTCATCCTAGGGATAAAAACGCTAAAAAACTTCGATACAATATGCTCGAAGTTTTTTTGCCATTCACTTTTTTCCCTATTTTATAATTGATTTCAGTTCCGACCAATTGGTGATTCGTGGAATTTCTAAGTGTTGGTTATACGGTTGATTCCTCACATAAACTTTCAGCGTATCATCGGACAGTGTATTCAAAACATCTGGCTTATCATCAAAATAATAATCCAATTGTAATGCTTGAATAATTCCCACTTTTTCTTGATCTTTCATTCCGCTAAAAAATCTGTCATCCTGCACAGGAAATCCTTGTTCCTTCAACCAGACTTTCGTACGTGCCCCATGTTCACTCGGTCTGGCAGTAATATAATAAACCTCATGACCTTGCTCGCTCAGTTCCTGCAAAGTCTCCACCGCATCAGGATATGCTGGACAAGATGTGTAATAGATTTCTTCTAATGTGTCGTTCCACATAGCAGAGCCCTGGACTTCTGTAAGTCCAAACGCTTCATGTATTTCCACACGTTTTATTTCATGAAAAACTTCGATTGGAACATTTTGTTTCAAATTCCTATTATAAATATGAAAGGCATGTTCTCTTAAATTGATGAGTGTATCGTCTATATCAAATCCAAATTTCATAATAATCCCTCAACTATCAACTAATTTTTGTAACTCGGGTAGCCAATAAATTTAAAATCTTTTCCTATTTTCACGATATCAGTCTCCAACAGTTCTACTGCATCACTCATGTGATCAATGCCTTGCCCTTCCAAGAAAGTAGGAGCAAGTCGACCACCGATTAATTTCGGTGCGATATAAAGGATGACCTTATCAATTAATTGGTTTTCTAAAAATGCAGCGTTGATTGTCCCGCCACCTTCGATTAATACAGATGAAATCAATTTTTCACCTAAAATTCGAACGACATCTACAGGATCAACTACCTTCTTCCCACTCGTGTGGAAAACAGAAATCCCTAGATTTTCTAAAGCTGTTCTCTTCTCTAGATTATAGTTCATACTAGTAAAAACCCATGTATCTGCTAGTTTGTCTGTCACAACCTTAGCATCTAAAGGAATTTTTAACGTTGAATCCAAAATAATTCGAATGGGATTGCGGCCATTCGGTATTCTGGTTGTTAACTCTGGATTGTCCGCAATTACTGTATTTACGCCAACCAAAATCGCCATATTCTCATTTCGTAGGCGATGGACATCATATCTTGCTTCTTCAGATGTAATCCATTTACTATGTGAAGTATGTGACGCAATTTTCCCATCCAACGTGATACCGGATTTCAAAGTGACAAAAGGTTTGTTTTCAACAATAAACTTATTAAAAACTTCATTCATTTTTTGGGATGTTTCTTCATGAACGCCAATCACTACTTCAATACCTGCATCCTCTAAAATCTGGACACCTCTGCCTGAAACAACCGGATTTGGATCAAGCGTCGCTATAACAACTTTCTTGATCCCCGCTTCGACAATTGCCACGGCACAAGGGCCTGTTCTCCCATGATGAGAACAAGGTTCAAGTGTGACGTAAATCGTTCCACCATTTGCTTTGTCGCCAGCCATGCGAATCGCGTGAATTTCTGCATGAGGCTCCCCAGCTTTCAAGTGTGTTCCAACTCCAACAATACGGTTGTCATTGACTATTACTGAACCCACCAAAGGATTCGGATCAGTCTGACCTTTCATTGCTTGTGCATTTTTTATTGCAAGGTCCATATAAAAGTCATGATTCGTCATGTGGATTTTTCCCTTCATCCTTTAAATGACCTGATCGATTAATTTTGGTTTGTAAATAACCCTCATTGAATTCGGAAACATCTCCCCATAATGGTGTTCGTCCAGAAACTGGGAGTCCTGCATCCATTAATGCAGCAAGCTTTTTAGGATTATTTGTTAAAAGTGTTACCGGTTTTGAACGTAATTCTTTCAGCACTTGTATTGCATCATGATAATTTCTTGAATCATCGACAAATCCTAGCTTTTCATTTGCCTCAACTGTGTCATAGCCATTTTCCTGGAGGATATAAGCCATTGCTTTACTAAATAGGCCGATTCCTCTGCCTTCATGGTTAGCTAAATAGAACAAAGCTCCTGTTCCATGATCAACAATCATTTGCATCGACTGTTTCAGTTGATAACCACAATCACATCGTTTGCTGCCGAATATATCACCCGTATGACAAATCGAGTGCATTCTCATGAGTGCCTCTTCTTCGTGTTCAAAATCACCATAAACAAGAACACTTGATTGTTGATACTCAGCTAAATTTGCTGAAGATAAATTATCGATGACTTGTTGAATATTTTCACTTTCTTCCTTGGCATTTAACCAGCAGTACCATTGGAATACGACAGTCTCCCCATACAAATTAACAGGTAGTCGAATGGGTCCTACTAAATATATGGCACCCTCATTTAATTTTATTAATTTAATTTTATTTTTCAAAACAGATAAAGCTTCTTGTGGAACTATCTGTGTTTTACTCATTATTAACTTCCCCTTTTTTTATCTTTTCTTCTCGTTAGTTAAACGCATAAATTTAGGTAACAATTCGTTTGTTAGTTACTTTATGTAAGTAATTATATTTTTGTAACTTAAATTTGTCAAGAACGTTCGCCTTATTTTCGTATTATTGTACCATTTTACGATTGTAACCCGCTTATTTAAAGAAGCGAATTCCTGACGTTTGGAATTCGCTCTATTTTAGACTTCAATTATGATTGGAATGATCATTGGTCTGCGTTTGGTTTGTGCAAATAAATACTTTCCAACTGAATCTTTTATGCTTTGTTTTTGGATATTACGTTGAGGTCCATTTCCTCGTTGTAAATTAGTAATGGTTGTGACAACGATACGATCTACTTCTTTTAAGAGTTCCTCGGAATCGCGTGCGTAGACAAACCCACGAGATATCGTATCAGGACCTGTAATAATCTTGCCATCCGATTTATTCATCGTAACAACAATAACTAACATTCCATCCTCAGAAAGTAGTTTACGATCCCGCATCACAATATTTCCGACATCACCAATTCCAGTACCGTCTACGAAAACGTGACCTGCTTGTACTTTTCGTGTCTGACGAGCTATTTTGTCGTTAATATCCACTACATCCCCATTGTTAATAATAAAGATGTTTTCTTTCTCAACTCCCACAGATTCTGCTAAAAATTGGTGCTGACGCAGCATTCTAAATTCACCATGAATGGGAATAAAGTATTTGGGTTTCATCAGTGTCAGCATTAATTTCAGCTCTTCCTGACAAGCATGTCCTGAAACATGCATACCAGTTACACTTCCCGAACCATAAATTACGTTCGCACCCAATTGGAATAGATTATCAATAATGCGAGCAACACTTTTTTCATTTCCAGGTATTGGTGATGAAGCAAAAATCACGGTGTCTTCGGGTAGGACTTCTAATTGACGAAAGTTTGAACTGGATAAACGGGATAGAGCCGCCATAGGCTCACCTTGACTTCCCGTACATAGAATAGCCACCCTCTCCGGGTCCATCCCTCTGACATCATTTGCATCAATTAACATCCCTTCAGGAAGATCCAAATAACCTAGTTCCGTAGCAACCGTAACCACGTTGACCATACTGCGGCCAAGCAATGCTAGCTTGCGATTTGTTTTTTGGGCAGCATCTACGACTTGCTGTACACGATGAACATTAGAAGCAAAGGTTGAGATAAACACTTTTCGATTCGCTTTGCGGAATTCTTCTTCAATCAGACCGCCTATCCGTTTTTCAGAGGGATTAAAGCCAGGACGTTCTGCATTGGTACTTTCAGATAATAAAAGCAAGACACCGTTCATCCCTATTTCTGCCATTTTATGAATTTCAGGATATTCATTGTTGACGGGAGTTAAATCAAACTTAAAATCACCTGTATGAACAACGGCACCTTCTGGCGTGTGAAAAACAATTCCTAAACAATCGGGTATACTGTGATTCGTTTTGAAAAAAGTTAATCTCACCGGTCCAAACTCCAAGTCTGAATCAGACGTGATGTTAACTAGCTTTGTATCTCTGATCAATCCATGTTCTTTTAACTTCAGTTCAATTAATCCATTCGTGAATCTGGTTGCATAAACTGGCATATTCAATTGTTTTAATAAATAGGGAATGCCACCGATATGATCTTCATGTCCATGCGTAACAATCAAGGCTTTAATCTTATCTTGATTATCCTGTAAGTAAGAAATATCTTGAATAATCAAATCGATACCTAATTGACTCTCATCAGGAAATTTCGACCCACAGTCGATTACAAAAATATCCTCTTCATATTGTAAAACATACATATTCTTTCCGATTTCATTAATGCCACCTAAAGCGAACACTGACAATGCATTTTCTGTTGTACTCAATTTTAGAATCCTCCCACTTTCAATTACTATGCAGAGTATTCCCTTTTAACTATCTTTTATTATACGGAATGTATTAATTTTCAAAAAAAGAGTTGGCCCTTTGTATGGGTCAACTCTTACATAATTTATGAATGAAATATTTAAAATAGCTTTTCTTTATTTCCAACGTTCGAGTTTATGAATATTTCTAGTAAAGAATCCAGTAAAGACCTTTGGAATTTTAAATTCAATCAATTTGGCTTTTACCCTTTCCTTCATTTCATCTACAGTCAAGTCTGGGGAAGTAAAGACACCATTCTGAAAACAATGGCTACAATACGTTGAACTCTTGCTCCCATTCTGTTCTGTACCTCCCCCTTCATCGTCCCTTGAAAGAGGCATTCCACAACTTTGACAATTTTTATTTGATTTCATGAACACTATCCCCCTTCTTTATCTTTAATAAATCAATCCTAGTTCCAATCTTTTTCACTAACATCGAAGTTCTTTTCAGCCCACGCTTCGGCTTCTTCAATAGTTTCCAGTTGTTGATCATCTTGTATTGTCCAATCCTTATCACACATAAATAAATAGTACGTGTTATCTTCTTCATACTGGGCAATTGCTAAAGCAGTGATTGCAACTTCAGTGGTTGACCCACCTTTTTCTTCAAAAAACATTAGACTTAATTTTTTGCTTGCATCATTTGGAGTATGCTTTAATACTTTAGCTCCATCCAGTTCAGTAGGTACATTCATTGTCATTGTCATAGTCCTCTTTTCATTAATTTGGAATATATTCAACTATACTCTATTATTTTCAGACCTTCCACAATCGAAAAATCAAAAACCGTTCATTTTCATTATGTTCATAAAGTCCGTGAACCTTCACTTCTTTCAAGAATTCGAATGTGGTTCGAGTTTCAAGAAACTGGATATATTCTGTAGTGGGATAGTAAAGAATTAAATCCACCGCTCTCAAATGCAAATCGACTGAGCGAAGAATATTTTCGACCACTTTCATGAAGATCTGAATGGAAAACGGATTAAAAAAATAAAAAATACTATCGGTAGATCTAACTTCATAATCTTGAGCCAGACAATTTTCAAATTCTATCGTATCGCTTGATTGCTTAGCCGTTTTCAAGTAGCTATTTAAATTATTATTCGCATCCTGATGCAGTCGTACACTCATCTCAATCCCAGTAACTGATGCACGAAAATGATGATGAAGATAAAAAGAGAGACGTCCTTTGCCACATCCATAATCCACAACATGATCCATTTTTGTAAGTTCATAATCATTAAAAAGTGCATCCAATGCCTGGTAAGGAGTTGCTTCATACCGATTATTGTGGACCGATTGACTTAGTAACTCCAGCGTGCCCACTGTCCTGATACGAAGAAATTGATCGTATTCTTTCTCATTCATGTTGACCCTCTATTCTTATCTCACTATACAGTGCATTTCAGTTTCTGCCTTATCCCAAGAAACCGTGTACCCTTTACCTTTGGAGCAAAAAATCGATGATGAGCTATATTCGGGATCTGCATCTTTATTATAAGCCAATCTTTCAATAACCTCTTCTTCGTTATGGCATCGCTCGTAACCGCCAAAAACGAGGTTGAGCACCCCTTTTCCCTGTGTAAAAGAAGCCAGCTCAGATGCGTAATTCATGAATGTTGCAACGGGTACTTTCCCCGTCAATATTGCCTTATCTCCTTCTGTTTTTGGAGAGTCGAAAAATCCATGAGCGACTTGGATATCAGATAGCACTTTTCCCATCAGATCCAAGTCTACTTTCACTTTGAAATTGTAGAATGGTTCCAACAAGTAGTTTGTAGTTTTTTCCATTCCTTGTCTCAATGCTCGGTAGGTAGCTTCGCGGAAATCGCCGCCAGATGTATGCTTAATATCTGCTCTTCCTGTTAGAAGAGTGACTTTCACATCTGTTAAAGGTGAGCCAGTTAGTAAGCCATTATGAGATTTCTCAAAAAGATGATTCCGTACTAAGTTTTGATTTCCTATCGATAAATCATTGGCATGACAAGAATTATCAAATGTGATTCCACTATTTCTGTTGCCTGCTTCCAACTTAAGATGAACTTCTGCGTAATGTTTCAGTGGCTCAAAATGACCATATCCAGTCACCGTTGAGGCAATTGTTTCTTTATAAAGAATCTCAGGTTCTTCAAAAGTGACGTCAAAACGAAACCTTTCTTTTATGAGTGGTTTCAAGACTTCTAATTGGATTGTGCCCATCACATGTATATGAATCTCTTGTAAACGTTCTTCCCATGTGACATTTAATGATGGATCTTCCACATCCAATAGTTGAAAGCAGCGTAAGGCTTCTTTGATATGCACGGTTGGGTCAATGACTACCTTGGACTTTAAGGTTGGGACCATTTCATACACTGCTTTTTCTTGGATCGTGCCTAATCCATCACCAATCGCTGCAAAGGATAATCCGATAACCGCAAATAATTCACCTGCTATTACCTGCTCCACTGTCTTGTATTTTTTCCCATTATACACTCTTATTTGCGTGATTTTTTCAGTGTTTCCATTATAGGTTATTACATCCCGTACACTCATTGTTCCACTTAGAGCTTTAATAAAAGTAACTCTAGCCCCTTTATCATCATGTCGAATTTTATAAACGCGACCAGAAAATGCTTCGCTAGATTCGTAATTCGTAACGGTTAATTGATGGAATTGATTCAAGAAATCGAGGATTCCAATATCTAGGAGTGCAGAGCCACTTGAACAAGGAAAGACTTTCTTTTCAGCAGTCAACTCAATCATGGTTTTTAACCACAAATCCTTTTGATAACCCTCTACCATATAGTGCTCTAAAAGGATTTCATTGCGCTCAGCTACAAATTCAATAAGGTCCTCATTCATTTCACCCTGTTTAAATGAATCAGTTAAATGACAAACATTAGCAGTTAATTCTGAACGTATTTCATCTAGCACCCTTTTAACATCTGCACCTACTCGATCTGTTTTGTTTATAAAGAAAAAAGTCGGCACTTGGTGTTTTTGCAGCAGCTGCCATATCGTGGTAGTATGCCCTTCAACCCCTTCGACAGCACTAATAATAATAATGGCATAGTCCATCACCTGGACAGAACGCTCCATTTCAGGAGAAAAATCCACATGTCCAGGATTATCAATTAAATAATAGGTAGAATCTAGATAAGAAAAGGTTGCTTGATCTGCAAATACGGTAATCCCTCTTTGTCTTTCTATTTCATGACTATCAAGAAAGGTATCTTTATGATCCACTCTACCTCTTTGCTTAATACTCTTGGTATGGAATAGAATTTGTTCTGCAAAGGTGGTTTTCCCCGCATCAACATGTGCAAATACCCCAATTGTTTTATTCATACTGACACCTCACATACCTTCATACTATCCTAGAATCCAGTAAATATAAAAGCAGATACCCAAAAAATAGGTACCTGCATCATTAAATAGATTAAAATTAGCCAATCCTGTTACATAAACTAGTCATGTATCTTTTTCATAGCCGCAATGTCAGTTTGACTATAGCTGCCTTCATCTCGAGTTCCTGTTGTTTTAGCGAGCAATTCCTTTACTTCATTATAAGTCAGGCCTGAGTTTTCATTATTTCTTTTCACTTCATCAATATTTGTTCCAACCACCGTAAATCCGTCCGGCTTCTGAAAATTCCCCAATTAAATTCACCTCCGACCATTATCAATTCATTAAAGTTCATTTTATAAATCCTAACGGCTAGTGTTGCCGTTAGAATTTTTAAATCGTTATTTGTTTGAGTATTACACTTTTAAATTCCTACACTAACATTTGATTTATTATGTTCAAGTCCAGTACTTTCATTCCTCTGACTTACAATTTCCTACTATATAAAAATTGGCAAAATAGAAAGAGTCCCAATGTGCATTGAGACTCTTTTCTATTTTATGATTGATTATCTTCTTTATAATGTTACTTAACTGCTTACAGCGTGACTATGAGTATAGCATTGAACCCCATCTGTAGTGACCAATTGTCTAAATTCGGTTAACAGATGATTTGTTACTTTGCCTGGTTTCCCATCGCTTATTTTCCTTTGATCTACTTCAATAACAGCAATAACCTCAATTGCTGTACCAGTCAAGAAAACTTCATCTGCTACATACACATCATGCCTTGTAAATGGTGATTCTTTAAGCTCGTATCCGTTTTTCTTTGCTAAATCAATAATGGCATTTCGAGTAATTCCTTCCAAAGCGCCTAGGTATACTGGAGGAGTAATAATCGTATTGTTTTTCACGATAAAAATATTGTCTGCCGACCCTTCGGTTACATAACCCTGATCATTTAACATTAGGGCTTCATCGACACCCGCCTGATTTGCTTCTAGTTTTACGAGAATATTATTAAGATAATTCAATGATTTAACTTGTGGGCTAAGAACATCTGGTCGATTTCTACGAGTTGCTACAGATGCAATTCGAAGACCCCGCTCATATAATTCCTGCGGAAACATGGTAAGAGCTTCCGCAATGACAATCACTCTTGGTTGCGAACAAGCCGATGGATCAAGTCCAAGATTCCCCATTCCACGAGATACAACAACACGAATATAAGCACTGAGGAGTTCATTCTTTCGAATGGTTTCAACAATTATTTGTTCCAATTCCTCTTTTGTATATGGAATGTTTAACATAATGGATTGTGCAGATTCATATAACCTTTTTAGGTGTTCTTCGAGTTTGAAAATATTGCCACTATAAACACGAATACCTTCAAATATTCCATCTCCGTATAAAAAACCATGATCGTACACAGAAACAACTGCGTCCTCTTTAGATACGAATTGTCCACCTGAAAAAATCCATTGATTACTCATATTCAACCGCTCCTGTCTGTAAATGGATCCATCTTCGACTCTCTAAATCATTCCTCATGTAGAAAAAAGTGAACTTTGAGAAATATTCTGAAAAGTACAAATTGGATATTGTCGTTAATATTACAACAAATAATTTTAGAATCAACCACCATTTTTATAATAGGTACTAGTAATTGATTAATCCTAAATTTTGATAACGTTTTCATTGTTGATATATCGGTAATTAATATTTTCAGTATAAGTTAGATTTTTATTTTCAAAAATTTCAAATCTCTTAATTTCTCTCTTTTTTTAAAATAGCGAATAAGGATTATTCACAAATAATTCTTATTACACTATTTAAAACCTTTAAAGCTATTTAAGACCTTTACAATAATCAAAATATATCCTATAGTTAAAAAATTCTAACAATTATGGGGGTAGAGAGATGAGAAGAGTCATTAAAAAGTCATATCTAGTAATTACTGCATTAATGCTAGTTTTATTAGCAGCATGCGGTGAGGGTAGTGGCAGCGGTAGTGCTGATAGTAAAGGAAGTTCCGATGGTCCTGTATCAGCAAAGATTGGAGTCATCTCTTATTTAACCGGTCCTGGGGCCGCGTATGGTGAAGCAATCACGAATGGTTTTAATTTAGCATTGGAAGAAGTGAATGAAAAAGGCGATGTAAACATTGAACTTGTTGTGGAAGATTCAGCAGGAAAGCAAGAACAAGCTTTGACTGTTTCTCAAAAATTAATGAGTGACGATGAGATTGTTGCGATATTGGGACCAACTTTAAGTACTGAAATGAATGTTGTTGCACCTGAAGCTGATATAAATGGAATTTCGATTCTTGGTACTTCTACGACGGCTGCAGGAATTCCTCAAATTGGTGATTACGTTTTTAGAAACTCAATTCCTGAGTCTTTGGCAATTCCAGCAGCTTTGGAAAAAGCAGTAGCTGCTTATGACGTTAAAAAAGTTGCTATTCTTTACGGAAATGACGATCTCTTTACTCAGTCCGGTTTTGACACGATGAAAAAAGTAGCTGAAGACATGAATCTTGAAATCGTTACGATTGAAACGTTCCAAAAAGGTCAATCTGACTATAATGCACAATTAACTAAAATTAAGGATCTTCAACCTGACCTCATTTTAGCTTCTGCACTTTATAACGAAGGCGCCGTTATTATGGGTCAAGCAAGAAAAATGGGAATCGATACTCCTTTCCTAGGTGGTAACGGATTCAACTCTCCAAAAGTAATCGAAATTGCTGGTGAAGCAGCTGATGGACTGATTGTAGCAACTCCTTGGTTTGCAGAGAAAGAAAATTCAAAAGTACAAGCGTTCGTTGAAAAATATAAAGCGAAATACGGGATGGCTCCTGACCAATTTGCAGCACAAGCATATGATGCGCTTTATATTTATGCGGAAGCATTGAAAAATGCAGGTGAAGCCGATCGAGATGCTTTCCGTGATAGTCTTGCAGAAATAAAAGGCCTTGAAGGAATTCTCGGCGAGTTCTCGTTTGATAAAGATGGCGATGTAATTATGGATCCTACAGTTCTTATAATCAAGGACGGGAAGTTCCAAATATTCGAGTAAATTTAATATGTTGTTAAAACACAAATAGTACTAGTTAGGTAACGGCAACTTATACACAATGTTAACAGTGCCAATTTAATTGTCACTTCCTAACTGTGTGTATTGGTTGCCTTAACTTTTAAAGGGAATCTATCCCCGTCAATCTATCAATCTGAGGAAGTGATGTCATGTTAATAGAGCAATTAATCAATGGAATAACACTGGGAAGTATCTATGCCATCGTGGCACTTGGATTCACTCTGGTTTTTGGGGTACTTGGTATCATAAACATGGCCCATGGTGAAATTTTTATGATCGGTGCTTTTATCGGAGTTGTGACAACCAGCGTGTTGGGATTGCCTCTTTGGATTGCATTTATCGCGGCAATTGGGGTCACTGCAGCTTTAGGATACCTGCTAGAGCGTATTGCTTTACGCCCTCTTCGCGGGAAACAAGGCGTCTCTCATCTTGCCCCTTTAATTAGCACAATCGGTGTATCCATTATCCTGGAAAATCTCTCACACCATTTATTTGGAGCAGGTAACCAACCTTTCCGAAATGCATTTGCAGACATTCAGTTTCAAATCGGTTCAATTACGGTTTATCTCGTACAAATATTAATATTTGTCATATCAATTGCACTCATGCTAACTCTTTCCTTCTGGCTTTCAAAAACCAAAGCAGGAAAAGCTCTTCGTGCAACAGCAGAAAACCTGGAAACTGCCAGTCTGCTTGGAGTCAATACGAAACGAACAATAACTACAACAGTCATCATTGCTTCAGCAATGGGCGGTATTGCCGGTATTTTGGTCGGAATGGCATTTAACTCAGTTAACCCTCAAATGGGCTTGTCTATGGGACTTAAGGGACTTGCGATTATTATCTTAGGGGGTATGGGAAATGTCAAAGGAGCTATGGCAGGTGGTCTACTTCTTGGGGTTGCGGAGACAGGCATCGTGGCTTACGGGGATTCGGGCTATCGTGACGCAGTTGCCTTCATTACCATCATATTCATCCTTCTCTTGAGACCTCAAGGTTTATTCGGTAAAAAGACAGCTGAGGCAGGAAGGTGATCATATGTTAGGAGAAATATTAAATCCATATTATTTACAAGTCGCTGCTTTTATCATGATCAATATCATTCTGGCAATCAGCATTTACATAACACTCTCCTCGGGGCAACTCTCCTTGGGAAGCGCCGGATTTATGGGGATTGGCGCGTACACTTCTGCTTTACTGACCATCCATTTTGAATTGCCAATCATTGTCGGTATACTCGCAGGTGCCGTGGTTGCCGGTATTATTGGTATTTTAATCGGAATTCCTGCCCTACGATTGCAAGGAGTATACCTGGCAATTGCAACTCTGGGCTTTGGTGAAGTCGTGCGTATCATCTTCGTAAACTGGGAATCCGTAACACGTGGATCAATTGGATTATCTGGTATCCCCCATATGGGCAGAGAACTCCTGAGATTCTTCAAGGATATCGGCTTTGATCCTGACATGATTGGCTTAAAGAATAATCAGTTCATTTATTTACTCGTTCTCCTCATTTTAGTTCTAATTAATATTATCCTCATTTGGTTCTTTACAAGACAAAACAAATCTCGTATTGGACGTGCTTTTGCTGCCATCAAAATGGATGAAAAAGCAGCGGAGGCCATGGGATTGAATATTACGTACTATAAAGTATTATCTTTTGCACAAGGAGCTGTTTTAGCTGGTTTTGCAGGAGCTTTATATGCTCATGTTCTCGCTTATATCAGTCCTGCCGATTTTGCTTATCACCGTGCTATTGAAATCCTGATCTTTTCCGTCTTCGGAGGTAGTGAAGTCATATTGGGTGCTGTCTTTGGAGCCACTTTCCTAACACTTTTACCAGAAGCATTACGTTTTATCAGTGAATATCGTTATATGATTTATGGTGCTATCCTCGTATTGATGATGGCATTCCGACCACAAGGGATCATCGATGCGTCAGTTTTAAATTGGTTCAAGAAGAATTTGAAATCGAAAAGGGGGACCAACCATGGTACTAGAATTAACAAAAATAACTAAGAACTTTGGTGGTATCTCTGCCTTAACCGATGTTTCTTTCAAAATTGAACAAGGACAGATTTTCGGATTAATCGGTCCGAATGGAGCTGGTAAAACGACCATGTTCAATATTATCACTAACATGTTCCTCCCCACTTCCGGGGAAATCAGTTTTCTAGGCGAAAACATCTCTGGGATAAAGCCACATAAAATTACCGAAAAAGGAATATGTCGAACATTCCAGAATATTCGTCTTTTTTCACAAATGTCTGTCTTAGAAAACGTTTTGGTTGGAGGTCATTGCCGAAGTAAATCAGGTGTCCTGCACAGTGTGTTTCGAACTAAGAAACAATGCAATGAAGAAAATGAAATGCATGCAAAATCACTAGAGCTATTGGAATTGGTGGGGTTAGCCGATTACCGAGATACCATTGCGGAAAACTTGTCCTACGGTCAACAAAGAAGACTGGAAATAGCGCGTGCGTTAGCGAGTAATCCTAAATTATTATTGTTGGATGAACCGGCTGCAGGAATGAACGAGTCCGAAACAGACGACCTATTCGACCTGATTAAAAAAGTGCAAAAAAGAGGCGTAACTGTGCTATTAATCGAACATGATATGCCCTTCGTCATGAAGCTCTGTGACCGGATTGCTGTATTGAACTTCGGTAAAAAACTGGCTGAAGGAACACCAGAGGAAATTCAGAACAATCAAGCTGTCATTGAAGCATACCTCGGATCGGAGGAGGAGGATCAGATTGCTTAAAGTATCAGGTATCGAAACTTATTACGGGAAAATCCAAGCCTTGAAAGGCATCAGCCTGGAAGTAAATGAAGGTCAAGTAGTAACCCTACTCGGTGCAAATGGTGCCGGTAAAACAACAACCATGAAAACCATCTCTGGTTTATTAAAACCGAAACTCGGAAAAGTCGAGTTCCTTGGAGAAGATATTACAGGACTAAGACCCGATCAGCTTCTCAGAAAAGGAATTGCACTTGTTCCCGAAGGTCGTGCAATCCTTTCAAGCATGTCTGTATATGAGAACCTGGAAATGGGCGCGTATCATCGCAAAGATAATGAAATTAAGAAAGACATCGAATCTGTAATGGCTCAATTTCCTATATTGGAGGAAAGAAGAGAACAGCTAGGTGGTACCCTTTCAGGTGGACAACAGCAAATGCTGGCAATAGCGCGTGCATTGCTTTCAAAACCGAAGCTATTGTTGCTGGATGAGCCTTCCATGGGTTTGGCCCCGCTTATCGTAGCAGACATTTTTAAATTGATCAGAGAAATAAAAAACAATGGAACGACGGTATTGTTGGTAGAACAAAATGCCAAACAAGCACTTAAAGTTGCTGATTATGGCTATGTAATGGAAACAGGAAAAGTAATTTTCAACGGTGAGGCTAAAGATTTATTGGAAGACCCAAGAATTGTGGAAGCTTATCTTGGGAAAAGAGCAAGTACAGTTGAAAGTGTCCGTTCATAATGTAAATTCAGAAGCCCTCTTAATAGAGGGCTTTTGGCATGCTATAAATTGCTTTATAAATTTCTTTTTTCATTTCCCTCTTTGTCCTGAACTTTATTAGCTTTATCAGATTTTCTGAATTCCTCGTCATACAAAACTTCTTGCGTAGCAGAAAGTCCATTGTTTTTTGTGGTCAACTGTTCATGCGGTTCTTTCTTCGGCTTCATCTTCTTTGCTCCTTTCAAAATTCCAGAATGATAATTAGTCTTCAATCAATCGGCATTTTTATACAGTGGAATTCTAAAAAATATTTATATCTTTGGATAATTAATGCATTAGTTCCCTACTTTTTCATTTTATAGACTTGTTAAGGAGTGTTGTTGATGTTGAATAAAAAAAAGAAAGTGCGCACAGCAGGAAGCCCACAAGTATGTGATTTTCATACTTGAATGTTCATGCGCAACGGCGGCTAGCGCAAATGTACGATTAAAAACCGCATAATATAACATTGCTTTTAATAAAAAGAAATCCGCTGAATATTTCTTCTGCCGCTACCTACTAATCCAACAATTCTTTATAGAAGTTATCTAGCAGCTTAAACATTAATCTGTGAACAAATTTAGTGTTTGGGTGTGGATATGAGTATTGAAACAGTTGATATTTCGGGATTCGGATTAAATATTCAGAATTATCTTTCATTTGTAAACATACTATTGTTTTAACTAGGTTTATTAATCTACTTGTCCAACAAATCGATAACAGATTAATAGAAAAATAGTTACTGTGCAGACAAACAAAAATGGGGGGCATCACATGAGAAGAAGATTAATCGCATTACTAAGTTTTTTACTCGTATTTTCGGTTGTGTTAGCTGGATGTTCAGAAAAAGAGGCCAAGGTAACTAAGTCACGACTTGAGGTGATCAAGGAACGTGGTAAAGTAGTTGGCGGTGTCAACGCTGATATACCTGGTTTTGGCTATGTAGAATCAGATGGTAGTTATTCAGGTATGGATGTGGATATTACAAAAGCAATTGCAGCCGCGGTCTTTGGAGATGCAACCGCTGTTGAATTCAGACCTTTATCCGCGGAAGAACGATTCATTGCTGTTCAAACAGGTGAAGTCGATGTATTGGCAAGAAACACGACTCTTACTACTTCACGGGATGCGTCTGTAGGACTTGCTTTTGCACCTGTTACGTTTTATGACGGGCAAGGGATGATTGTTCGTAAAGATAGTGGAATTGAAAGTTTGGAGGATTTGGAAGGAGCCCGTATTTCGGTTGAGTCCGGCACTACAACGGAACTCAATCTGGCTGACCAAATGCGTAAATTAGGTATCAGTTATGAACCTGTCGTATTTGATAGTCAGGATGCTGCGGTTGCTGCTTATGAGCAAGGTAGTGTAGATGCATATACAACAGATCGCTCTGCACTTGTTTCACGCAGAACTACCCTATCCGTTCCAGATGATCATGTTATTTTATCTGAGGTCATATCGAAAGAACCTCTTGCTCCATCCGTAAAAGATGGCGACTCTAAATGGCAAGGCGTTGTGACATGGACCGTCTACACGTTAATTCAAGCTGAAGAGTATGGCATTACCCAAGATAATGTTGATACGTTCCTGGATAGCGAAGATCCTGAAATCCGTCGCTTCCTGGGTGTTGAAGGGGACTTGGGAGAGCAACTCGGATTACCTAAGGACTTTGCTGTACAAGTGATCAAGGCTGTTGGTAACTATGGAGAAGTATATAATCGTCATCTTGGACCAGATACAATATTTGATTTAGAGCGTGGCCTCAACAGCCTTTGGACAGAGGGTGGTCTACATTATTCACCACCTTTCCGATAAATTCCATTTCATGTGTAACTACCAGTTGTAGTTTCAAGTAAATAAGGCCTGCACACCTTGTTGAATGAAGGAGCAGGCCTATTATTTTCAATAAAATTCGTATGTGAGGTGAACCATACATGAAAAAACATTCTACTTTGATGACCACTCCCTTTTGGCGCGATAAACGAGTGATTCCACTCCTTCTTCAGGCCATATTTGCCATGATTGTTATTTTGATTGGAACCATCTTTTTATTGAATGCCGTTGAAAGCATGAGACAAATCGGAATTAGTTTTGGCTATGACTTTCTAAGCAAGATGGCTCAATTCGACATAGGTGACAAGATAGTTTCGTTTTCCTCGACCGATACCTATGGCAAGGCTTTTTTTGTAGGGATATTAAATACGATAAGAGTGGCCTTTATTGGAATAATCTTTGCTACAATTCTAGGATTCATCGTAGGTGTTGCTCGATTATCCAACAACTGGCTAGCAAGATCAGTGGCTTCTGTATATGTTGAAGTTTTCCGTAATACTCCTCTTCTAGTCCAAATTTTCATTTGGTTTTATGCTGTATTCTTAAGCTTTCCTACTATTGAAAAAAGCTTAAATTCATTTGGATTATTCTTCTTTAGCAATAGAGGGACAGTCATTCCGTGGTTTGAGTTAACTTCATCTTCATTTGTTTGGTTCCTTTTCCTCATTGCGGGTCTCATTCTATCGGTTATTGTATGGAAGATTAAACTCAATCAACAAGTAGAAACTGGACAGAACAAATACCCATTTTTCTGGTCAATCGGTTCATTTATTAGCTCATTAGCCATTGCATGGTTGATTACATTCGAATTGCCGCTTCTTCTAAGCATCCCAGAAATCGTCGGTCGTGGGTTTGTTGGTGGTTATACGATTGGACCAGGATTTTGTGCACTTTTAGTAGCCCTTGTCATGTACACCGCTTCTTATATTGCCGAAATTGTTCGTGGCGGCATTTTGGCCGTTTCAAAAGGACAAGTCGAAGCAGCAAAAGCGTTGGGTCTGAAGAGTTCCACCATACTCAGGCTCATAATTCTACCTCAGGCTATTCGAATCATTATTCCACCACTAACGAGTCAATATTTAAATCTTATTAAAAATTCAAGTTTAGCTGCAGCGGTTGCTTACCCAGAAATATTTGGAGTTGGAATTACGATACTCAGTCAAACAGGAAAAAGTGTTGAAGTCATTTCAATCGTCATTCTCGTTTACTTATCAATGAGCTTATTGACATCACTCTTGATGAATATATTTAACAAATACTCTCAACTGGTAGAGAGGTGATCGATATGGATAAAAATAAATTACTAACAAAGAAACCTCAAAAATCACCTTATCATCCATCAACTGGGACTCTAGATTGGCTAAAGAAAAACTTATTCAGTAGTTGGTTAAACACGATTTTGACATTTGTATTTGCCACGATTATTACGTTTATTGGAATAGGTTCTGTAAAATGGATATTCTTAACGGCCAATTGGCATGTTATTTCTGCCAACTTCAGATTGCTAATAGTCGGTCAATACCCGATTGCAGAATTGTGGCGAGTTTGGATTTGTTTAACTCTTGTTTCTTTTCTAATCGGACTTTCCTGGGGATTATGGAAAGGAACGATGGGTCATCTAACAATTGCTGTGACTAGTATGTATTTCATTGTAGGTTGCTTACCTTTTATCCTGATGGAAACCCGCATATGGTTGCTCATAAATATTGCAGTAATAGGAGCTACTTATGCAGTAGGAAAAAAATGGTCAAAGTTAAAGAAATCCACACTCATTGGATGGTTCCTGATGTTCCCCATTACTATATTTCTACTCAATGGATTTGGCGTACTCAATCATGTGGGGTCGAATCTTTGGGGGGGGTTCTTACTAACATTACTGATTGCTATCGTTGCGATTGTTTTCTCCTTCCCTATAGGTCTGTTACTCGCTTTAGGAAGAAGGAGTAAACTGCCAATCGTACGATGGTTCAGTATTGGGTATATCGAATTAATTCGCGGTGTTCCATTGATTACAATATTATTTGTAGCTCAATTGATGTTACCTCTGTTTTTGGGCAACGGGATAGACATCGATAATGTCTTCAGAGCCATGGTAGGATTCACGCTATTTACCGCAGCCTATTTAGCAGAAAATATCCGTGGTGGGTTGCAATCTATCCCTCGGGGTCAATTTGAAGCAGCAGAAGCTCTTGGCTTGAATACCACGATTAAGATGACATTTATTATCTTACCTCAAGCATTGCGAGCTGTTATACCCGCTATGGTTGGGTCATTTATAGGAATATTTAAAGATACTTCACTCGTAGCAATTGTAGGATTAACAGATTTACTCGGTATGGGTAAGAACATCATTTCCAATCCGGAGTTTTTAGGCACCCAGATGGAAGTATTTATTTTCGTTGCACTCGTCTTCCTTATCTTCTGTAATTTAATGTCTTACGCCAGCCGCAGAATTGAACAATCTCTTGGCGTTGGCAAACGATAAGTAGAATAACTCAATCCAAGGAGGTACGTGTATGTTAGAAAAATTCAAATCAGATACCCCTCTCGATCAGAGACAAGATATAGTCATTTGTAATCAATTGAATAAATGGTTCGGCAGTCTCCATGTATTAAAAGATGTCTCCCTAAATGTGAAACAAGGAGAAGTCGTGGTAATATTAGGACCTTCTGGTTCCGGAAAGTCCACATTTATCCGCACGGTTAATGGGCTAGAAGAAATTCAAAAAGGTTCGATAACGGTTGACGGAATTCCTTTATCCAACGATATTGCTGATATCGAATCCATACGTAAAGAAACAGGAATGGTCTTTCAATCTTTCAATCTGTTCCCTCATATGACCATTTTAAAGAATATCACCTTGGCACCTATTTGGGTTCGGAAATGGCCGAAAGCCAAGGCTGAAAAAGTTGCGATGGAATTGCTCGAACGTGTGGGTATTCCTGAACAGGCCCATAAATATCCTGGGCAGCTCTCAGGTGGTCAACAACAACGGGTTGCCATTGCCAGAGCATTAGCCATGCAACCTAAAATCATGTTATTTGATGAACCGACGTCAGCATTAGATCCTGAAATGATAAAGGAAGTATTGGATGTTATAAAAACATTAGCCGGATCTGGAATAACGATGTTGGTCGTTACGCATGAAATGAACTTCGCTCGTGAAGTTGCCGATCGGATTGTGCTATTTGATTTTGGAGAAATCATTGAAATTGGCACTCCTAATGAATTGTTTGACAATCCAAAACATGAAAGAACCAAGCTTTTCCTATCTCAGATTTTATAAAGTTTAATGGAGCTGATGAAGATAGAAAAAGACCAGAAGTATGTACGAGCAAAAAAAAAGATGGAGATGTTAAAAGCATTTTATATTCATTTAACGGTTTATATTTTTGTGAATATGCTACTTTTGGCTATCAACTTATTGACCAATCCTGAAATTTGGTGGTTTTTATATCCACTTGGCGGCTGGGGAGTCGGGCTATTTATACATGGTTTAACAACATTTGCAAGTGGATTCGGATCTGATTGGGAATCAAGAAAGATCAAGGAATACATGGAGAAAGACAAGAAAAAATACTAATTAAACACAATTCCCCCCTTCAGCTCCTGAGGGGGGGTGAATTATGGCCAGTATGAACGGTATTATCAAATATTTTTGTATTGGCGGGAATTAGCACTACATAACCACGTGATTATTTTTAACATTTTTCCCATTAATTTTTTCTCACGTATAATTCCACTTCTGCAAACAACATCGATAGCACTGAAACAAATGATGAAATTGCAAAACTAATCCATATTGTTTGCAGGGGACTGAACTCGTTAAATACGGTGACGCCCAAAGTCCACCCAATTATGATTGAATACGGTAGCATCCTGGAAATCACACGTTTTGATAATAGAATTGTTAGCATGACAGGTATCGCGGCAGCATAAAGATGACCATAGAAAAAAAGAAATTCCAGTAAGTTGAATTGAACAAAATGAGTAATAATTAAGAGGCACATTAGTAAAACCCCTGAAAACACATAGGATTCCTGTCTCATTTTTCTGTCCGTCATCCCTTTTTTAAATGGGAGCCGGATGTGCTTAACAACGTGAATCGTCGTCGCATGCAGCTCTGCATGAATCGTCGTGGATAAAGTACCGAAAAAAAATAAGAAAAACAGAACTGATAGGAACACTGGATCGATTTTTGTTATTAATTGAAACAAAAGAGAGTATGTTGCATCAAAAGGACCGTCGAATATAACAATCATCAACATCGCTGATAGTGCCATTGGTATGGTACTCCATACAAATGCTGTAGACCAGAAAGTCATACGTAATTTTTTCTGTTCAATCATATAAAGCCTTTGCCAAGTAGCACGGTCCGTCAAAATTTGTCCAAATGCAACTAACATGAACGTAACAATAAATAAATAACCTTCTTGGTTTTTAGTGAACAATAAATATGGATGGTATAAGCGAATGCCATCGTATACTGCAAATGCACCTTCTTGTATAAAGAAATATAGCGGAATAAAGATGATGGCGGCAAAGATAAAGAATACGGAAACCCCTTCAAATCTGTGAATCCATTTCATTCCTCCTAATCCGGCAATAACAAAACAATATAGGAAGAATAAAAAAAGAGAAACTGTAAAAGGAATCTCGAACAACAAATCAAACAACACGGCCGCCCCAACTGCTTGCATGAACAGAGAATCTAAACCAAGAAAAAGAACGATGATAGTCATAATCCAATATCCATCTTTTTTTAGTCGTTGTTGAAATAAATCGCCAATCGTTTCAAAGTCAGGAAATCTATTTCTTATTTTTGTTGCCATAATCCCAAAAGAAAAAATGGACATTGCCCCTACTAGTGAATAACCAATGCCCCCCAACAGCCCATATTTAACAAGCGATTCTGGAGATGATAGTATGGCATTCCCTGTTATCCATCGTGCTAAGAGACTGATCATGCCTGTGGACACACCAAAGATTAACGAACCAGTAATATAGTGTTGATAGGTTTTCATGTGATATGGTCTTTTTTTCTTTTTGGATTTGTACGATATTCAGAAGGAGTCATACCAAATTGCTTTTTAAAAATTGCACTAAAATAATGTTGACTATTAAAGCCCGTTTTTTCTGCTATAACCGACATACTTAAATTCTTATTTTCAATTAATAATTTCTTTGCATTCTCAAGTCTGTACGTATTTAAATAATCTGCAAAACCGATACCAATTTCCTCATAAAACTTTCGACTTAAATAGGTAGCATTCATATGAATGCGATTGGCAATTAAACCTAGACTTAATTTTTCATGAAACTCTTCACGAATAATATGTAAAACTTCTTGAATGGAGTCGTTCTGCGTGCTCCATTTCCTATACTTTTCAAGAAACATCAATAGTTCACTTTCCACTATAGGTTTTGTTAAATAATCATTAACACCAATTCTTAAAGAAGACTGTGCATATTCAAACGATTGAAACGCCGTAACAATAATAATATCCATCTCATAGTTCTTCTTTAATTCCTTTGCGAGTTCCAACCCATTTTTACCAGGCATTTGAATATCCAGAAAAGCCAAAGATATTTTGACTTTTTTAGCTAACTGAATAGCAATTGAAGCATCCACTGCCTTATAAAATGTCCAATTTGAAAAATGGGCTTTCATAATATATTCTAGTTGATCTAATTCCAATGCCTCATCGTCCACAAGTAGAATATTCAAGTACACCCTCCTCCCACTCTAATTATTTGGTAAGTGGAAATTTCACTTCAACTACGGTTTCATTTCCAATGTGTCTCATGACTAATGATGTCACTTGTTCAGGAAATAACAATTCCAGTCGTTTTTGTATATTTCTTATCCCATAACCTTCTTCGCGTGGTTTATAGTCTATTTTCTCATTAATTGGCTGAATAAGATGTGTATTCCAAACCTCGATATATAGAAACCCTTCAGAATGATAGATATTTATCCTTAACATAGCAGGGCCACTATATTTTTCAAAACCGTGTTTAAAGGCATTTTCCACAATGGTCTGAATGATAAATGGAGGTAATAGAGATGTTCCACATTGCTCTTCAATATCCTGGGTCAACGTGAGACGTTCTCCAAATCTCAATCTTTGTATTTCTAAATAATTTTTCACATATGTCAATTCAACTTCCAGTTTAATAAGCGAAGGATGGTTAATATACTTAAACTTAAAGAACTTGGCCATAACTTCTAATCCCTTGATCAGTTCATCTTTTCTATCTAGACGTGCCAAGCTTAGCATCGTATTTAGAGTATTAAAGAAAAAATGTGGCTGAATTTGCTGATTCAACTGATCGTAATGCGCATTTTGCAATTCCTTTTCCATCTCAAGTTTGGTCGCTTCTTTTGGTAGATTATCTATCTGCCTCTCGAAAATCATGACAAATGAAAGTGTAAAAGCCCCTACTAGAGGAGCTAATACGCAAATCAAGACGTATAATGAAAAAGATTCCAATGGCATCATCATGCATACGTCCTTTCTAATCTTAACAATTTTTCTTCCAATACTAATTTACCTAGACTGAATATAACACGATATCTAAATCTTAAGAAGATAAATTCTCAGCGTAGTGACAAGCAACAAAATGCTGATTTTGCGATTCTCTTAATATCGGTTCTTCGCTCTGACAAAGATCTGTTGCAAAAGGACAACGCGTATGGAACCTGCATCCAGCTGGGGGATTTATTGGCGATGGAACATCACCTTTCAGAATGATTCGTTCTTTCCTTTGTGTTTGATCTGTTACTGGAATAGCCGACAATAGTGCTTTTGTATATGGATGCAGTGGATTCTTAAATAGTGATGCTGTATCCGAAAGCTCTACTATCTTTCCTAAATACATAACCATCACTCTGTCAGAAATATGTCGGACTACACTTAAGTCGTGGGAAATAAATAAAAAGGTCAAATCAAAATCCTTTTGAAGTTTTTTGAGCAAGTTCAAAATTTGAGCTTGAATGGATACATCCAGTGCAGAAACTGCCTCGTCACAGATAATGATTTTAGGATTGACAGCCAGTGCTCTCGCAATGCCTATACGTTGCCTTTGACCACCTGAAAATTCATGTGGATAGCGTTCAAGATACTCTGGTCTCAAGCCCACATGCTTCATCAGTTCCAGCATACGGGATTCCCTCTGATTCGGCGGGAGAACTTTTTGAATAGCCATTGCTTCTTCCAGCATTTGACGAATCGTTCTTCTCGGATTTAACGAAGCATATGGATCCTGGAAAATCACTTGAATATCGCCTCGAATATTACGTAATTCTCTTTTATTCATTTTCGTGAGAGATTGACCTTTAAATAACACATTTCCCTCTGTAGGTTCGTCTAATCGTAAGATTGATCTTCCCGTTGTTGATTTACCGCATCCAGACTCTCCCACTATGCTTAGTGTTTCCCCTGGAAACAGGTCAAAACTGATTCCATCCACTGCTTTTACAACTTGTTTGGACTGAAATATCACTTCTTTTTTCAACACAAAATGCTGCTTCAATCCACTAACTTGCAAGATTGGTTGTTTCTCTATCTCGGTAGTTTTCATTGTGTCACCATCTCTCTTGATGAACTCTCTTCTTGCCATTGAGCGGTATACTTCCAACATCTTACCTTCATGTCTTCATCGTATTGGATTAACTCTGGTTGCTTTTCGATACACATTTTTTGTGCGAAAGGACATCTTTCCGCGAAACGGCATCCGTCTGGATAGTCATATGGACTTGGCACGGTTCCTTCAATAATTTGAAGTTCCTCTTGATTTTCGTACAATTTGGGAAGTGAACCAATTAATCCTTGTGTATATGGATGTAATGGATTTCTAAAAAGAGTAGCTGAGTTTTGGTGCTCAACAATTTGCCCAGCATACATAACTCCTACTTGATCGCACATCTCAGCTACTACGCCTAAGTCATGCGTAATAAAGATAATCCCCATTCCAATTTTCTTTTGGAGATCTTTCATGATCTCCAAAATTTGTGCCTGAATGGTTACATCCAATGCAGTTGTTGGTTCATCTGCAATTAAGACTTCCGGGGTACAAGCTAAAGCCATGGCAATCATGATTCGCTGTCTCATTCCCCCACTAAGTTGAAAAGGTTCCTGCTTCGCTCTCTTTTCGGGAGAAGGTATCCCGACTAAACCAATCATTTCAACTGATTTATCCCAAGCCTGTCTTTTAGATAACCCTTGGTGCAATCTCAATGCTTCAGCAATTTGTTCTCCTACAGGAATGACTGGATTTAAGCTTGTCATAGGCTCCTGAAAAATCATCGAAATTTGATTTCCTCTGATTTTACGTAACTCCTCATTGGACATCTTGACTAAATCTTTGCCATTCAAGAGTATTTCACCATCTACAATTTTCCCGGGAGGTGATGGAATCAGACGCAAAATTGATAAAGATGTCATAGATTTTCCGCAACCGGACTCCCCAACAATTCCAAGAGTCTCTCCTCTTCTTAAAACAAAATCGATACCATCAACAGCTTTTGCAATTCCCTTTTTCGAAATGAAATGTGTTTTTAAATTTTTCACTTCCAAGACAACCTCATTTTTCATCGTTATACCTCCTAGTTCAAATCGATTCGTTTATTGAAAACTCTATACATGATATCAACCAGCAGATTCACGAACACAAATACTAATGAGGCTATTAGAACGCCGCCTTGTACCATTGGGATATCTCTCGTGCGAATCGCGTCTACAATCATTCGTCCTATTCCATTTATAGCAAATACTGATTCTACTAGAACTGTTCCTCCCAATAAACTACCAAACTGTAATCCTACTACGGTGATGACAGGGATTAATGCATTTCTTAAAGCATGTTTATAAATAATCACATGTTCTTTAAGCCCTTTTGCACGTGCAGTTCGAACATAGTCCTGCCCTACAACTTCCAGCATACTTGAGCGGGTCATCCGTGCAACAATTGCCGCTCCACCTGCACCAAGTGTAATCGCTGGCAAAATAATATGAGCTGCACTATCCCAGCCTGCAACAGGTAACCATTGCAATTTAATAGAGAATACATACATTAGAAGTAATCCTAACCAAAAACTTGGAAGAGAAATACCCAATAAGGCAACAACCATGACCCCTATATCAGAAAGTGAATAGGGACGTATTGCTGAGATGATTCCAGCGATCAACCCAAGAACAATGGTTATCAATATACTGAAGAATGCTAGTTCCATCGTTATTGGTAAACGAATCATAATTTCATCCAAAACAGGTTGGTTATTTTTCAAAGAATTACCAAAATCACCTTGGAACACATTTGCAATATAGGAAAAGTACTGTTCATATAGAGGCTTATTTAAACCTAAATTCTCTCTCAATTCTTCAACGGTTTCAATCGAAGCTCCTTCACCTGCTAATATAACGGCTGAATCTCCAGGAACCATTTGCATTATCAAGAACACGACTAAAGTGACTCCCAAAATGACAGGGACAATTTGTGCTAAACGTTTTAAAATAAATAAGAACATAAGAATCCTCCTTCTATTTCTTCATTCTTGGATCCAGGGCATCGCGTAATCCGTCCCCAAATAAGTTAAAACCTAAAACTAAAACTGATATCATTAAACCTGGAAAAATGGCCATATAAGGAGCACTGAAAATAAAATCACGCCCGCTTGATAACATTGCTCCCCATTCAGGAGATGGTGGTTGTGCGCCTAACCCCAAAAAGGACAAGCCTGCGGCTGATAGAATAGCAGTCGCAAGGCGCATCGTGCCTTGAACAATAATTGGTGATAATATGTTTGGGAAAATGTGACGGAAAATGATGATGAAATCATTTGCACCCAAGGTTCTGATTGCATCAATATACTCCAATTGCTTTACTTCCATCGTGGAACCTCGAACAATTCTTGCAAATAGAGGGATAGAGAACACACCTACTGCAACTGTGACATTAATTAAACTTGGCCCAAGTGCACTAATGATTGCTAATGCTAATAAAATTCCTGGGAATGCTAACATGACATCCAAACAGCGGCTGATGATTGTATCAATCCACTTACCATAATAACCAGCGACTAGTCCTAGAATAATTCCAATACTTGCCCCGAAAAAGACGGAAGAAAAACCTACACCTAAAGATAAACGTGAACCGTATAGGATTCGACTTAGTATATCTCGGCCTTTATCATCCGTTCCCATCCAATGGTCACCTGATGGGCTCTGTAATTTATCCTTCAAATTAATTTCATAGGGATCATATGGAGCCAAGATTGGCGCCAAAAAAGTCATTGAAATATATAGAAGGATAATAATCCCTCCTACAACAGCCGCTTTATTTTGACCGATAGCGGAAAAAAACGCTTTACGTTTCTCGCTTCGAACTTGCCTTCTAGCCAACAACAATTCTGCTGTATCCACCACTAATGATGCATTTACTGTCATTTAATACCCCTCCTTGGTTCTTCCTTTTCGTAATAAGGTAATCTCAAGATAGAAAAGAAAAGAACGAAAGTAAATAGAAATAGAATGATTAGTCATAAAATTTAAAAAACATGTAAATATTTCGAAAATATTTACAATTCATTTTCTTTATACTTCAATTTAGAAAGACAAATAACGGTTTTGGAGGGGAAAGGTTATGAAGAAAATAAAATGGGTGAAATGGTTTGCTATAGTGGCTATTCTGATGTTACTTATGCAAGCGTGCTCCACAGGTTCGGCAGGAGACGCAAATGAAGGAAGTAAGAAAACTGAAAATGGGGATGGAACGGGTGGAACTTTGGTAGTTGTTCGTTTGTCGGATGCAACTGGCCTTGATCCGCATTTCATAACAGATATACCTTCAGCAAATGTTGTTCACGGCAAAGTTTATGAAACACTTGTTGCTTTTGACAAGGACATGAAGATTAAACCGCGCCTGGCTACTGAATATAAACAATTGGATGATCTAACATGGGAATTCACCTTACAAGAAGGTGTTAAATTCCACGACGGCACTCCTTTTAATGCAGAAGCCGTTAAAATAACGCTTGAACGTTTACTAGATCCAGCAACAGGTTCTCCACAAAAAGATAAACTGGGAATGATTTCTGAAATCATCGTAAAAGACGATACACACGTTACGATTAAATTATCCCAGCCTTATGCTCCATTACTATCAATTTTAGCTAGTAATGAAGGTAGTATCATCAGCCCTAAATCAATTTAAGAAAGTCCTGGAGAATTAGCGACACATCCAGTAGGAACGGGTCCATTTGTATTTGATTCCTGGAAATCAGGTCAACAAATTACATTAAGTAAGAACGATGATTATTGGGGTGAAAAGGTCAAAATTGATACCGTTGAATTTAAGGTTGTTCCTGAGGATGCGACACGACTGGCAATGATTGAAAGCGGTGAAGCACACATATCCGATCAAGTTCCAGTAACAGAGATCGATCGAATTGAAAGCTCTGATTCGTTAAACCTTTTCAGAACTGAAGGATTAGCAGTTGAGTATGTAGGCTTCAATACAACTAAAGCTCCATTCGATAATGTTAAGGTCCGTCAGGCTGTCAGTTATGCAATTGAAAGAGAAGCAATTATTGATGGGGTTTACAATAACGTCGGTACTCTTGCCAATGTAGCGATGAGCCCTAAAGTATTTGGATACAGTAAGGATGTAGAAGCATATCCTTATGACGTCAACAAAGCCAAAGCCTTACTAAAAGAAGCTGGTTTTGATAATGGGATGAAAATCAATCTCTTAACGAGCGATCGAAAAGAACGAATTAATATGGCTGAAGTCATTCAATCCCAACTAAAAGGTATAGGTGTGGATGTAGAGATTCAGGTAATGGAATATGGTTCTTATATCGAACAAGTTAATAGTGGTGAGCATCAAATGTTTATCGGCGGTTGGGGTAATGCAACAGGTGATGGAGATTACAATCAATATAACTTGTTCCACTCTGCATCTGTCGGTTCTCCCGGGAACCATTTCTATTACCAAAATCCTGCAGTAGATAAATTAATTGAACAAGGTCGAGTTGAGACAGACCCTAAACAACGAGAAGAAATTTATAAGCAAGCTATGCAAGTTGAAATGGATGAAGCAGTGTACATTCCTATTCGTAACTATGAACATCTAGCGATCTATAATAATAATGTAGACAACTTCTATTTAGATGCTTCTAATTACCTTCTTTTGAATGAAGTTACAGTAAAATAATAATGGATGAGAGACTGACTTAACCTCGGTCTCTTTTATCCAATTTGGAGGTCATTGAATGTGTTCATTACTAATCAAAAATGCACGTCTTGAAACAGGCTTTATTTTTGAAAATACACGTATTGTTGGTACAGAGACAAGCATATATGATGTATTAATCAAAGACGGAATAATTGTAGAAATAGAAAAGAACATACCGCAATCTAGTTATGAAGTATTAGACGCTGATGGGAAATTATTAATGCCTTCTTTTAGAGAAATGCATATTCATGTTGATAAAACCTATTTCAGTGGTCCATGGAAAGCATGTAAACCGATTACGAACGGGATTCTCACAAGAATCGAAGAGGAACAGGTACTTCTTCCCAATCAACTTCCCTATGCTCAAGATCGTGCAGAAAATATGATTCAATGGTTAATCTCACAAGGTCATACGCATATTCGTTCACATTGTAATGTTGATCCACAAATTGGTACTCAACATATTGAACTTACAAAGGCAGCATTCAAAAAGTTTGAGGAACAGGTTACATATGACATCGTTGCATTCCCTCAACATGGTTTATTACGATCAAAAGTAGAGCCTTTAATTCGAGAAGCGATGAGAATGGGCGCAACATTAGTTGGAGGCGTTGACCCTTCAGTAATTGATCGTGATATCGATCGTTCTTTAAACTTAACAATGGATATCGCGGTTGAGTCCGGAAAAGGAATCGATATTCATATTCATGATCCTAACTCATTGGGTGCATTTGAATTTTATAAACTTGCCGAGTTAACCAATCAAGCAAATAAACAAGGCCAGGTCACAATAAGCCATGCTATCGCGTTAGGCGATTTATATGGGAAAGAATTAGAAGAAATGGTATCGGCACTGGCTGAAGCCAAAATCGATGTTACGACAACTGTGCCAATCAATCGTCCAACCATCCCAATCCCTTACTTGCATGAAAACGGGGTTTCAGTTTCTATTGGCCATGATAGTTTGACCGATCACTGGTCACCTTTTGGAACTGGTGATACCATCGAAAAACTCAGTCTATTAGCTCAAAGATTTAAATATATTGATGAGTATTCATTAAATCGTTGTTGGAAGTACGCGTCTGGAGGGATCATGCCTCTTAGTGATAAGGGGGAAGTCATGTGGCCACAAAAGGGGGATCTCGCGAATGTCCTTTTACTTGATGCAGAATGCTCAGCTCATGCAATTGCACGAAGACGCCCTATTACACATGTAGTATCGCAAGGGAATGTAGTGTTTCATAATGGTGAATCTCTTAAGAAGGAGGTTTTAAAATGAGTAAAATTAAGTGGCTATCCAATGTTAAGCTAGAAACCGGAGAAAAATTATTAGAAAATGGGACAGTCGAAACTGAAACTGCGATCTTTCACCTGAAAATTGAAAATGGAAAAATCGTTGAACAGCTAGATGTCAAAGAACCCATTCCAGCTGGACAAGAAGTAATTAACATGAAACAAAAACTTGCCCTTCCTACGTTTAAAGAAATGCATAACCATCTTGATAAAACGTATATGACGCTGGATTGGAAAGCCTGCACACCTGTAGCAAATTTAAAAGAACGATTAACTTTTGAAGCTGCCGAGTTAACTTTATTATCAGATACAACTCAACAAAGAGCTACAAAAATGATAGAGACTCTTCTTGAAAATGGATCTACTCATATTCGTACACATGTTAACATTGATCCTTATATTGGTTTAAAGAACTTAGAAGGTGTAATTGCAGCACTTGATAATTTTAAAGGTAAAGTGACCGCTGATATCATCGCCTTTCCACAACACGGGCTTTTACGCGAATCCGTTCCAACCTTAATGCGTGAAGCTATGAGAAGTGGTGCTACAATGGTTGGTGGTTTAGATCCTGCAGGTATTGATAACGCAATTGAAAAATCACTTTATGAAATCATGGACATTGCAAATGAATTTAATGCGGATGTCGACATTCATCTTCATGACGGTGGGTTTGTTGGATACTATACAACCGATAAATGGATTGACATTGTAAAAGATGCAAAATACCAAGGGCGTTCAGCTTTAAGTCACTCTTTTTGTCTAGGTGATATTCCGGTTGCCCAGCAAAAATTAGTCGCAAGCCGTCTTGCAGAAGAAGATGTGGCCATCATGTCTACCATTCCAATAAATCTTGGTAGAGTCATACCACCAATCGATTTATTAGATGACCATGGGGTGAAAGTACATTTTGGTTGTGATGGCTTTTATGATTCGTGGAGCCCTTATGGAACGGGTGATGTATTAGAAAAAGCTTCTCGTTTCTGTGAACTTACACGTAAAATCGACGAAAAATCGCTAAGAAATTCGCTTAAATGGGTCACAGGCGGGATTGTTCCTCTAAATGCTGATGGTCATAAAGTTTGGCCAAATATCCAAGATGAGGCAAGTTTCGTATTTTTTGAAGCAGCTTCTTCCGCGGAAGTTATTGCAAGAAAACCAAGTGACCGATTAGTTATGATACATGGTGAATTGGTATAACGTCACCGAAATATGAGGCAAATAAAAAGAGAAAGAAGTCCCCTCTTTCTCTTTTTATTATGCACCGAAAATGAAAGGCTGGAATTAAATGAATAGAAATTGGATTACATACTTGATTCTTTTATTTTGCGTAGTTGCATGGGGTAGTAATTTTGTTTTCGGCTCGATTTTGGTCAATAAGTTTGATCCCAGCTTAATCGCATTTTTCCGGTTAATTTTTATTCTGATTTTCCTTATTTTTATGACATTCCGAACTGTAAAAGAATCCAAGCTTAACATGCACCATTGGTTATGGTTAGCCGTTGCAGGTTTTATCGGTATATCTATAAACCAATGGAGTTTTTATGCCAGCCTTCAATATACTGAACCCGTCTCTGCTGCCTTAATCCTCGCCTTATCACCAATTGTCACAGCTTTACTTTCAACATATTGGTTTCAAGAAAAGAAAAGCTTTCATTTTTGGTCGGGCTCTTTCGTCGCTTTGCTGGGAGTTTGGTTAGTCATCACAAAAGGTTCACTACTAGTGCCAAGTATAGGAAAAGGTGAACTATTAATCGGTTTAACAATGCTTTCATTTTCAATATTCCTAGTCTTTGTTCAACAATTATCTAAATCAATTCATCCTGCTACAATCACTTGGTATAGTAATGTTTTTGGATTAGTTGGCTTGCTACCTTTTATACCTTGGAGGAATACTTATCTTGTATGGGATATTCCCTATTCTTATTGGTTACTCCTTATCCTAACAGCCATCATCATGCATGGTTTATGTACTTATTTGTGGAATAATTCTATATATAAAGTTGGGGCTACTAAAGCAGCTTTATTATTAAATCTCGAACCTTTTATAGCTATGGTTTTCGCTTTGGTGATACTAGGGCATGGAATTAAAACCTTACAATTGATTGGGGCACTGATCATTGTTGTAGGAATTACACTGTCATTTCGGACGCAATCCATGGCAAGTAGATAAAATGAAGCATAATTAACTTAAGTGCCCTGTGGGATACATAAGTCCTGAAATAAAAGAGGTGGAGGAAAACGAATCGTTTTTCTCCACCTCTTTTTGGTTTTCTTTGGTTGGTAATCAAAAGAAAACCAGTACATTTAACAACTGATTTTTCGGTTATAGACTTAAATTAAATCATCTACCGTACAGCCAAAAATAAAAAATAGCAAGATAGACTTTACGCTCATCGGTAGAAATATGAGGGCCAAGTTTAATATGTGTATTAGTTGAAATGGCTTGAAACGCTGGATGCAATGCGTATGGGAATATTCCAAAACGATAAGATGCGGTTAGTAGGGAGTCCTCATCATGAATATCAATATCCCCAGTCATATTTTTAGATTCGATTTTCCTCGGAAGTTTTAGATTACCGAGATATAAAATACCTTTATTTTTGAATGTGCTAGTTCTCCATGGCTGGATGTACTCACCAATTATTACATCTTGTTCATTCGTGACTGTCACTCGAAATTGTTTCCATTCATTTTTCATGGTAAATGAAAAAACCTTAGAACGATTAAGCGACATCACATCGTAAGTAATCGGTATGATAAGACCCGATGATACAAGAGAGAAGACTGTCAAATACCTTGAAATCGGTTTTTGCTTTGTTGGTTCCACCACAAACAATTGCTCACCTTCGTGTGAAACTAGATACAAGCGAGAATGAAAAGAAATATCTGTTTGAAAGTTGAATTCATTTACGGAGAAATCATGAGTTTCGGTATTTGTCATGGTTTCTGAAAGTTTTCGACTTGCCTTTTTGAAATAGGTTGAACTTCCAAAAGAAATAAAACCTACTAATAGTACATTTATTAGCGGTTGGAGATCAGAAAAAAATTTAATATAGGTTAAAAATGCAATCAATGGGACTGCAATACTTGCAAGAATTCCTGCTCGAAAAGAATAAGTAGAATATCTGGCATATAAATTCTTCACTTCACTCACCCCCTTACCACTGAATTACGCTTATTTTTAAAATAAGTTTCAACTATCGACTTGGAGCTGTGACGAAGACTTGGAATTAATTAAAGTAGCAAGTAAAACACATGCAACTAAAAACATTAGGATGGATCCACCCATAACTACTATCTTTATTGAAAATAACTGTGCAGCAAATCCAAATAAAAGAACAGCAGACAATTGAATCGAACTAGATACCATCCCATATAAACTCGAGATTCTCCCCATAATATCGACAGGAATAGTTGATTGGATAAATGTCATGAACCCAGTATTGGCAAAGGAAAGAAAACACGAGAGGATGAAACATCCAATACCGGCAACTAGATAGGTTGTCGATACACTGTAAATGACATAACCGACTGCGACAAAGAGAGAACCAATTGCCATTAATTGTTTTGCTGAAGTGAATCTAATTAGCATGTTTGTACATACTGCACCCATTAAAAATCCGATTCCTGCCACACTAACCAACGAACCATACGCTGAGTCGGATAAGGTAAGGACTTCCTTCGCAAACGCTACTTCCATTGAGTCAAGAGCAGCTGTTAGCAACATAACTCCTTGAAAACCCATATATACAAGCACAAAAGGCATCGCCTGCCTACTAAAAGCCCAAACTATGTTCCAATCATTTTTGATATCATGTAAAGTTATGCCTGTTTTCTCAGTAGTGCTGACAGTTAATTGAGTTGGAAGAAAGAGTGTTAATCCACCTGAGATCACAAACGTTCCAACATTCACAAATAAAGCCATTTCAAGTGACCCTAACATAAACAACAAACCCGCCACTGCTGGTCCCAATACAAATGCTCCCGAATGTACAAAACTTAGTAAAGCATTGAATCTTTTACGGTCATGTTTTGGCAACAGCAATGTCATGTATTTAAAAGATGCAGGCTCAAACATCGCCCCAGCCATTTGAATGATCATGACAACTGAATAGATAAGAAAGATGGACTCCATAAAAGGAAGCATCAGGATGAAAGCTGCTCTTAATAAATCCAAACTAATCATCAAATGCTTAGTTGAAGCCCGGTCAATCAAACTGCCTGCCCATACCCCCACTAACATATGGGCAACGGGTTTAATCATATAGAGTCCCGCTACAGCCAAAGCTGACCCTGTCATTTCAAGAACCATTAAATTAATCGCTAATAAATATATCCATCCTCCGATATTGGCAATACCGACTGCACTCAAATAAAGGACCGGAAACTTCCATTTCAACTTGTTCATACGTTTAACCTCCGACATGTTTTATTGAAACAAATAAAAAAATCCCACCTCCAAGACAATTGTCTTGGGGACGAGATTAACATGTCGTGGTACCACCCCAGTTTGTTCTGATGTCACCATCAGCACCTTTTCAAGTACGGCATAAATTTCATGCTTATACTATAGCTCGATAACAGGAGCACCTGTCACACAATCCCCCTTCAGGTAATTTCCCTTTTAAGGTTCCCATGTGAAGCTCAGAGACTTGTTTCAATAATCTTTTTCTTGCCCCTTTGCAGCTACCGGGACTCTCTGTTAAAGAAATCGGATTACTTACTCTTCTCTTCATCGCTAATGATTTTGGTTATCATACCATAAAGAAAATCTATATGTATATAACAAAATTTTAATTACTCAGTTATTTAAAATCGTAATTATATTCGTACGTACACACATCGAGCTATATTTCATTTTTCGAAGCACTAAACACATCCATTTAATAAATCAGTCTAACCACAATTTTTTTAATTGCTTCTTGCAACGGTTTCTGAATAGCTTCTTTTTCTAATAAAAAGTAAGAGGATTTCAAGAAATTCTTAAATGCTAGTTGAGTGTAGTATGGCTGAAGATCTCCTTTGTAAGATGCTTTCCTTTCAAGAAAGAATTGCTCGCTTTTTAATAACCAATCGATTATTAGTGATTCTGTGAGATGATGCTTTGTCAAAGTAACAAACGCACGAGCTATACGCTCCTCTTCATCATCCTTGTAGCCCTCGGCAATCGAGATTAACCGGAATATATTTTCGAGAACTTTTTTAGCATCTTCCTCAGTCGATAATGGGTGTTTTATTAATGAGTCTAACAAATCTGCTCCATGAGCAGCGGCGTGTGCCCACCCCTTATGCTCTACAAATCCTCTTAAATCTTGTTCTATTGCCATATATTCGTGTGCTTCATCCATTACTTTTCGTATGATCTTTGCATCGATTATTTGATTGGTAGCATCATTTTCTACTATTGCCGCAAAGAAAAGAGCCGTGAAAGAACGTGTGAAAACGGAATCTGTCATAGGTTTCTCAATATCTAGTGTTAGTAGTTGCTTATATAATAATAGATTTAGTACATATTCCAATTGCTGTTTGCTTAGACGATCTACTAATTTACAAAATGCACTATATATTAGCTGGTCCCTTAGTACTGGATCCGTTGAACCTATATTTTCAATCATGTCATTAAGAATGTCCTTTGTAATACTCTCTTCTTTGCCATTTAGAATATTTTTCAATGCACTTGTCAACTCTGTCATTTTCTTTTTCCCACTCCTCTTTGTTCTGTTAGTTAACTTATAAATTCACCCATTACAACACTTTTCTCTTCATTAACCAGGAAATTAATAAGAGCATTCCGCCAGACCCAAGAGACGCAGTCCAAGGAAATTCGAATGATGGTCCGAATTCGCGGATGAAATAATTAGCTGCCAAAATAATAGCAAAACTTCCTGCGCCATAAAGTCCAGCTTTTAACATATCCTTCTTCTCGCTGGATTTTTCATTAAATAAAGACTGATGAATTAAACCAAGAATCACTTTCACCCCAAAAGATACACTAAGTGCTATTAATCCTAAAATAATGATTGTCGGCAGGATATAAACCGTGTCACTTACATCTACAAATATTGAGAAAAGAAGCAATGTGAATCCACGGATAACCAAAAACCATCCCATCAAATTAAAGCTGAGTTGCCCTAAAAACTTCACCATATCCCGCTTTTCTTCTGTTGGCAATTGTTCGATGATTTCATCTGCATAGCCTTTAGGATCATCTCCAAAGATTTCCCGAGCACTTTTACCTTCATCTTGACCCTCAAGTAAATGATCTAACATTTCCATCAATACTTCTTCAGATTGCTGTTCAGATAAGCTCAATTTTGTTCGTATATACATCAATAACTTAGAGTAATACATCTCATTTTCTTCCGTGAGCAATTCTCTCTTCTGATTGTTCTGTTCAATTAATTCATTCGCTTTCATGTAGATCTTCCCCTTTCCATAAAAGTGCATTGATCGGAACCGACACTTGTTTCCATTCTTCTGAAATCACTTTCAACGCTTCCTCACCTGCTGTGGTCAACGAGTAGTATTTGCGATTGGGACCCGATTCAGATGGCTTCATCACCCCTCGAATCAGCCCATTTTTTTGTAATCGAAGTAATACTGGATATATGGTTCCTTCACTAACATCTGATAAGCCTACCTGTTGTAACTTTCGTGATAATTCGTAACCATAAACAAGCTCTTTTTCAATCACAGCCAGCACACATCCATCCAATATTCCTTTTAGTAACTGACTTCGTAATGACATAGAACCTCTCCATTTCTCAGTATTTTGTAAAACAAGGTAGCTATTTAAAAACTAACTACCTTGTTTTACAAAGTAGTTGTCATTAGTATATGTTTCTAAAGGTACTTTAGTCAACCAATAAAGTTCATAAAACACGAAAAAGAGCAGTGCCTTGAAAGACGAAATCATGTTTAAGTTGCCGCTCTTCTTATTCGTGTATATGTATCCGTAACCGACATTTCTCATATCTATTCCCCAATAGGTAACATCTCTAAAGGAAGGGCTTTCATTTATCAATCAATTTAAGTTCGATCAGAAGTCCGTTATAATGCAGAGGTCGATATTCATCTACTACATGCAACTTCCTCAGCAGTAGTCGTTGCTAGAAATTCGAATAGCCGTTTAGTTATGATTAATGGTGAATTATTAAAATGACATATGAATTTACTTTATAATAAAAAGAGAAAGTGACTCCCACTTTCTTCTTCTATTATCTCATCCATCTGAAAGGCAGGAATTTTATACTTGATGAATAAACAGTGGTTCACATACTTAATCCTTTTATTTTGTGTAGTTGCTTGGGGAAGCAATTTTGTTTTCGGCTCAATTTTGGTTCGTGTATTCGATCCAAGCATAATCGCATTTTTCAGGCTAATTTTTATACTTATATTCCTATTTTTCATGACATTTCGAACCGTTTATCGTACGAAGTTAAATATACACAACTTTATATGGTTAGCGATTGCAGGTTTTATCGGAATATCGTTGAACCAATGGAGCTTTTATGCAAGCCTTCAATTCACCGAACCGGTAACAGCTGCATTAATCCTTGCTTTGTCACCGATAGTCACTGCCCTAATTTCTTCTTATTGGTTTAAAGAGAGGAAAACTTTTCAATTTTGGGTTGGATCATTCGTCGCTCTGTTAGGTGTTTGGTTAGTAATCACAAAAGGGTCATTACTTGTACCTAGTGTAGGAAAAGGTGAGCTATTAATCGGTTTAACAATGCTATCATTTTCAGTTTTCCTCGTCTTTGTACAACATTTATCCAAATCGATTCATCCTGCAACCATCACTTGGTATAGTAATGTTTTCGGACTGATCGGCATACTTCCATTCGTACCGTGGAAAAATACTCATCTTGTATTGTCCGTTCCATTTTCTTATTGGATGTTACTTATTCTTACAGCAATCATTATGCATGGGTTATGTACTTACTTGTGGAATCATTCCATTTATAAAGTCGGTGCTACAAAAGCTGCACTTCTGTTGAATTTGGAACCATTCATAGCTATGGTTTTCGCTCTCCCTATATTGGGGCATAGTATTCAAACCCTTCAATTAGTCGGAGCATTAGTAATTGTTATAGGTGTTTCCATATCACTACGAACAAAAACAAAGAATTTAGTCGGTGACAGATGAGAGTTTTTCTTTATGTGATTTCTTCCATAAGAAAAGCCTGGCAAAATGTCGCAAGTCTCTCATTGTAATTGAAAACTGATAATGATCACTTTTACATCCAGGTTCTCAGGTCTCTATAGATGGCTGATTGCTGCAACATGCCTTAAAGAGCTTTTATCATACACTGACACATATAGCATTCCAGATGCTTTGGACGCTTTACTTCTACACCATGGTTATGCCCTTTTAAGTGTCTAGTAACTCTTCAAAATAGAAAAAAACACCTTCGGAATCAACACTTAGCTTAAGTGAAGATTTTTGAAGGTGTTTTTTATTTCCTATAACCTAGGATCTACAGGGTCAGATTCCATTGCCAGTGTTGCAAGTACACATTCATGGACTCTTTCAATCGATTCTTCATTGACATACCTATTGATCCCTTCAACTCCGAGTGCAAATTCTTTAAGTGCCAATTTTTGTTTTTTACCTGTATTTCTATTTTTAAGTCTCTCAAGGTTTTTCGGCAGCAAGTAGTCCATCCCATAAATAATGTTCAGGTACTTCCTTCCTCTAACCTTAATTGCAGGTTGCAACAACTTGCCCCTATTCCTGGCAATATAAAATTCAGGTTTGATGACAATGCCTTCATGACCTTCACTTGTTATGTCCTGCCACCATTTAATAACTTCATTTTCGCTTGTTTCGCCCTTGATGATTTTGAATTCTGTCTCGACAAACAGACTTGATTGACTTGCAAACTGACGGTTCATTTCCATATGCCATGTATGCGGTTGATCAAAGAATGTTTGATTGCTATGAGCCAGTACATGGAATGGTGCAATTTGAATGGAATTCACGTCTTCAATTTCCCAACAATATTTTTGGAACACTTCTTTGAATGTATGTGCGTTTTTCAGCTTTTGATTATATTCTTCTAACCAAGCCTTCAATTCTTCATTACCACCATTAGCTGACTTAATTTTCTCCTTCAGCTTGGTTCGATCAAGTATTGCATTCTCTGATACGTGTGCATATTGGCTACTGATTAATTCTTTTGCTTTCAGATTCCAAGGCATGATTTCAGCATCCAGGAGCACATAGTCCGTTTCGTATTGTTTAAAATAGGCGTGATCATGCAACTCTTGATTGATTTTCAACATTAATTTTTTCTCAGTGTTTGGTTCAAAGAATCGTCTTCCTGTTCTTGTATAAATAACTCCTAGTGATTCAATCCCAGTATGCTTTTTAGAGGCTTCTTGATCTTTAAACAGCAAAAGAACGGCTCGACTACCCATATGTTTCTTTTCAGCAATCATAGTCTGGACCCCATTTTTTCTGTAGTAATCCATGGCTTCCTTTGGATGTTCTAAGTAATCATCTAAAGAAGATGGAGTAGGAGTTGGGCTCATGGTTGGCGGGATATAGATTAATTGTTCAATAGGAATCGTGAAATGTGATACTGTATCAATCGCAGGTTTTACGGTATCTTGATGAATTTTAACTTCTCCCAAATCTTCCGTAAGTACTGAATATCCATTAATGAATTTGCCGATATTCGGCATATTCAAACGGTTCATCTTCCACTCTACCAACGGATTGTCGTCCGCTCCCGAGTAATCTTGTTTTGCTTGAACCGAGATGAATTCTCCTTCTGGATAGCGGTAAGCAGTCAGTGCTCCACCAAAGACAACTCCTTGATCGATGTTAATCGTATTATTAATTAGCAATGGGCGTGGCTTTGGGTCGTGTCCCCATACAATAAGTGAACTCTTATTGTGTGAGATCGACCAATCTTTCCGGACCGGCTTTCCTTTCTCATCAAATCCATCGGTATCGCCGTAACGGCAAAAATCGCGAATGGCTTGCGATTGTTTTCCGATATATTCGTCTTTGATTCCTGCATGTGCACAAACTAAGGTTTGTACTCCATTCTTTGTAAATACATAGTGAGCAGGTGCATGTAGGAGAAAATCTCGTAAAGCTCGTCTCGTTTCCTGTGCTTTTTCACTTCCAACTTGTAATTCGTATTCTTTGAATTCTTCTTCTACTTTTTCATCCCCGTGGTGGAGTGTAACGTCTCTTCCATCCAACCATCTGGCAATTTTCCAGCCGTGATTGCTGTCAATCATGTAGGCTAGATTTTGTTGTACATGTTCGTAGTAAAAGAGCATCGTTTTAAGTGATTGAGGTCCTCTACTCATGACGTCTCCAATGGAAACAAACTTACGTCCATCAGGATGGAGATAGAGTCCTTCGTGATTTTTTTGATAGCCTAACTTTTCAAGTAAAAGAATCATTTCCTCGTAACAGCCATGAATATCTCCAATTATGTCAATCCCGTGTTGAACATCCTTTTCAATAGGGTTTGCCTGTCTTACGAACTCTAGGTCTTGTGTTTCCTTAATGGTATAAACGGAATCGTATCCTTCTTTTTTCAGGTAACGTTTTTCTCGTTTAAAAGTCTGGTATTGCTGTTTAATTCGTTTCTTCCCTCTAGGATTGTCTCTTTGTTCATCCCTTGTCAGCAGCTCTTCTTCAGGGGTATCAAGAACGAGGGATAGGATGGGTACATTATTTTCCCTTGCGATTGACAGGTATCTCTTACGATCATCTGGATGGAGGTGAGTTGCATCTACAAACGTGCATTTATTTAAACGACATCTAGCATTAATGACAGAATCCATCATAGCGAAAGCTTCTTTCGAAATCTCATGATATTCGTCCATTAATGTGTCAGCTTCATCCTTAGGTCTACCATCCCAGTCCATAAATTCAATATCGCTGACCAAGACGCGAAATTCATCTGAACTGATGACCTCGGATTCTTGGATTTCTTTCTTATCTATCATATTTTTTAACATGGTAGATTTCCCACTATTAGAAGGGCCAACCAACAAGATAATTCCTGCGTATGGTATTCTGATTTGCATCGTTAATTCACCTTCCTTTTGAACACACACATTTGTGTTGGGAAACCTTGTGTTTCATGCTCTTCACCAATCCCATCAAAATGAAGGTCATATGATTCGCGGAGATTTCGCTCATTACACCACTGATAAAATTCCGCTCTCGTCCACTCGAAACGATGATCATTGTGCCGGAAATGATCGTCCATATCATATACCATGTTATATTCACGGTTTGGCGTTGTAATGATTAGTGCACCCGGCTGATAATCATGCAAAATTGTATCTAGTACTTTGGGTAGTCTGTACTCATCGATATGCTCGATCACCTCACATAAAATCATGACATCCTTGCCCTTTAATCTTTCATCGTAGTAAAAAAGAGAACCCCAAAGTGTTTCAGGAACTACAAAACCTTCTTTATTCGTCACTTTTTCGAATCGGCGTAATGCTTTGAGAGTGGCAGATTCTGATGGCTCTACCGCCAAAATTTCTTTTACTCCAGTCACAAAACCAAGGCGTACTGAAAGCTTTCCTTCACCTGATCCAAAATCTACGATGCTTTTTGGCTTCATAAGGCTGACAGTTTCAACGATTCTTTCGTAACGAAGATCATTGAGTCGAATTTTCTCACTTGGTTCTTCGATTTTCTCCTCTAAATTCGTGTTCTCGACTTGACTATAAACTTCTTTAAACCTAAGTGCCTGGCGGTAGATCATGTCTCGCATTGGATGCGCTTCAAGCCAGCCTTCCCCATAGCGCTCCAGTTTTTCAATTTCTTTTTCGTCAATGAAATAATGCTTGTAGTTATCGATGACCGGAATTAAGATAAATAGCTGTCTTAATCCATCTTGTAGCGTTTTCGTTCCTTTTAGGGAAATATAACTTACTGAGCTTTTCTCTTTCATTTGAAAAGAATAGTCAATTTCCGGACGGGTAATCGTCACTTGATAACCTATCGGCTCAAACAACTCATTTAAAACCTCATCAGAAATGGTTGAAACTACTGGACCAAATTCAAACTCGAATGGGAAAAGATGATTGACCCAATCTATATATTCTTCCTTGGGCTGTCCGTTTAATGCCGTTCCCAATGCAGAACGAATAAACGAACAAAAAATACTACTAACAGCAAATTCCCGATCATTTATGTAATGGGTAATGTCATAGGAATTTGAGCTACTCTTGATCAATTCTATTGGATCCGGTGTAACAAAGATGGTCACTTCTAGCTCTGTTTCTGTAAACTTGCTATAGAATAGGCGCACTAAATGGCCTTTGTGATTCCTCTCATATACATTATCAGGGTTCTTTGATAGCAAATAAGAAATGGCTTTCACATTTTCACCAGTGGCTTTTATCGTTAATTGCATAGTAAACACTCCTTTCGCACATTCTATCCATTAATCTTTTAGTTTAATATAGCATAATACATTGTCGACAAACCCTCGGATATTAACTAGAATTACTTCCAATTTTCCAACAACTTTTAGATGAAGAAGTGGCTCTCAAGTTTTTTTGCACAAAAAAAGAGCCGAAATGAATTCGGCTCTTTCTCGAAATTATTTTAGCAGTTCAAGTTTGTCCAATGCACGGTAAAGCATTACTGCTGCTTCAGCACGTGTTGCATTGTTCTTAGGATTGAACTGACCTTCATTCCCTAGAATTACACCAAGTGCAGTTGCTTTGTAGACGGATTCAATGGCAAATGCACCAATTGAACCATGGTCCTTAAAGTTAGCTGGTGTTTCAAGGTTGTCAAGTTTTGCTTTGTTTTGATATTCAACTGCTCGTACGACCATTGCCGCAATCTCTTCTCGTTTGATTGGAGCGTCCGGATTGAATGAACCATTCGTTGTTCCGTTAACGATTCCTGCTTTAGCAGCAGCTTCAATGGCAGCGAATGCCCACTTCTTGCTTGTGTTGACGTCATTAAACGTGCCTTCATAAGCATTTAATGGAAGGTTTAGTGCACGAGCAAGCAATACAGCGAACTCGGCCCGTGTAATTTGTGCGTTTGGTGCAAAGTTAGTTTCAGTTTTCCCTTGGATAATTCCTTTCGCTGCAAGAATATTAATCTCTTTTTTAGCGAAAATATTTGTAATATCCGAGAATACTGGTGGTGTTACTGGTTTAGGGTCCACTGGTTTTGGATCTACTGGTGGATTAACGATAACAGGATCTGCCACTGACACATTGACAGTCACATTTTTACCACCATAAGAAACGGTAACTGTTGTTGTACCTTTTGCTTTAGCAGTTACTAATCCTTTAGCAACTGTTGCAACTTTATCATTTGCTACTACATACGTAGCTTCTTTAGTTACATCTTTTTCAGTAGCTTCACTATCTTGAGGTGTTGTTACTTGTTTAACCGTAATTTGAGAATTTGATCCAGTTGTTATATTAAGGTTTGTTTTGTCTACAGTTAATGTTACAACTGGTTCTGGTACTACTACTTCGTCTGTAACAGTTACTTCAACCGTTACTTCATTTTCACCGTAAGAAACAGTGATTGTTGTAGAACCTTCAGCTACAGCTGTTACTACACCTTTAGTAACTGTTACAATTTCTTCATCCGCAACTGTATATGTTGCTTCATCAGTTACGTCTTCCGTTGTTGCTTTACCTTCAACAGTTGTTGTTTGTGTAACTGTAAGAGTTGCAGTATCGCCTGTATTCAAATCAAGTTCTGATTGGTCTACAGAAAGTGTTACTTCAACTTCAGGTGCCGCAACTGTTGTAACTATATTTGTTTCAACAGCCGTGTTGCCTGCGATATCTTGTACAATTACATACACTTTATACGATTTACCTTTTTCAAGGTTTGTTAAGTTGACTGAGTAAGTGCCATCCGCATTGATAGTGAATGTACCTTCATCAACTGTTGTGTCATTGTTTTGTACTACATATGAACCTTTTAGATAGTTGTTAATATCGAAGTTTGTAACCCCGTAGTCGGCAACTAATGCAGATTTAAATTCAAAGAATTGGTCTTCTACTGTACCGTCCAATGTAAACTCAGTACCATCAACCTCAGTTGCATCTTCACCAGTGATTACTGGGTCAGTTGATTTAACAAAGATCGGTTCTAGTAAACTAATCATATCTTCAGAATCGGTAGCAGAATATAGTTCCATGCCATATACGCCGTCATTTAATTCACCGGCATCATCATCAGTTGTTGTGTACGAACCGTCAAATGTACCAGTTCCAATTTTTGGTTTTGCGGAATCCCAATGGATAACTCCAATGTCGCCATACTCGTCCGGTATGCCAGAGAATTCTGCTGGATCCTTAACGAAGACGCCTACGCCCCATTTTGGTTGTTGTTTGAATTCAAATGAGAATCCTGTTGAATCCATTACACCGTCTCCATTAGGAGAGATTGCAATGCTATCAAATCCGAATGATTTTACGAATGGATTTGAGTTGCCAATCGGTTTAGATGGAATCGGAGTTATAGGTGTTACTTCGATTGGTAACTCTGGTTTAACCACTTCAGTACCGAAGATTACTTTTTCTCCAACATTCCCAGCTGCATCTTCAATGATGACTTTTACTGAGTCTGTTTCCACATTCAATTCTGATACAGGGAATGCAAATGTTCCATCTTGTTCTAAATCAAATGATACAGGTTGTCCTGCTACACCATTTTTAGTTACTACATATGAAGCAAATAGTTTGTCATTTAAATCAAAATCCAGATCATACCACCATAACTCTTCATTGTAGACTAAATATTTATCTGTTACTTTACCTGTTACTTGCCCGCTTGCAACAGAACCAGAAATTACAGGTTTTGTTGTTTTAACAACAATCGGTCCAACATAATCACCGATGTTTTCTTCACCAACCCATCCTGTGAAGTCAACTGTATATAAACCATCAGGAATCGTTGTTTCAGGCTCATCGCTCCATGGTTGGTAAATACCATCAATCGGTAATCTGTAAGATCCTGCGGCAAGGGATTCACCTGCATGCAAATAACCGATATAACCGTCTTCAAACACTCCACCTTCAGGATTCATGATATCCCAAAGTTCGATGTAGTTGTCTGAAACATCACCAGTTAATGTGAATGTCAGTTCAGCTTCGTCATTTACCCCGTCACCATCAAACGAAAGATCAGTTTCAGTGATATTCATATTTGTAACTTCTGGTAGTGATTCTCCACCAAATTCTGCAGCGAATGGTAATGAAATTTCTGTTTCCCCACCAGTGATGTGGATATAACCAAGAAGTTCCGAACCAGCTGGTGCATCAGCTGCTGAAGCTGTCAAAGTCATGTTCAATATTTGCTCGCCATTCAAAGTGAATGTTGGTTTGTCCACCGTCACTTTTGCATCGCCGAACGATTTCGTAACATCAACTGTTACTTTGAAATTTCCTCCGTCGCCTTTAACATCTTTAACACGAATTTGTTTCGTTACCGAAAGGTTTTCTTCAAGTGATTGTGGACCGAATGTTACAGTCCCTTTCAAGTTTTCAACAACTGCTCCACTTGCATCACGAACTGCTTCGTCGATTGCATATGCAAGTGCATCAGGATGTGCCGCTGCGTAGGCATCAACTCGACCAGCACCTTGAGAGAAGACATCGTATTCTTCTGTATCAAGAACTTTGGCCGTGTTAGAAAGTGCCACTTTCACGTCGAACGCGTTCCATTCAGGGTTTGCCTGTAATACTAGAGCCGCGATTCCAGCGATGTGTGGTGTTGCCATTGATGTCCCAGTATAGCGATCGTATGCTTCATCATATGAAACATTTGGGAAATCCTCTTTATACATAGCGATTGATGACATAATGTTTGTACCAGGTGCTGTAACATCCGGTTTGATATCAAAGTTCGGAGTGGATGGTCCACGAGAACTTGATTCATTTACTTCGTCTCCAGTTGTTTTTACGGATTTAAAGTCACCGAATGAAATTGTCCCTGCTTTGCTTGCCAATGCTGCTCGGATTGCATCTCCGTCTGTTTGAGACACATCGAACGTCGGGATGAATGCAAATGAGTCACCAAGGAATGTCCCTGATTCTTTTGGAGCATTTGTGCCACCAGCAAAGTTGTGGATGAGCATCCCAACTGCACCTTTCTCTTTTGCAGCTGCAATTTTATCGACAAATGCGATTGCACCACGTGAAACGAGTACCACTTTTCCTTTAACGTTAAGGCCAGCATAGTCAGCTAGAGTACCATTTCCAGGAACTGCGACCAAGTCGAAATTACCTTGAAGTTGTGTTGCCACGTCTTTACCGAAAGTAGTTCCCATCAATTGTAATTGTTTAGAAAGATTGTAGCTTCCAACAGTTACATTGACTTGACCATTATGCATAGTTTCAGGGTTAGTCGAATTACCTACACCAATCCCTAAACGTGCACTTGCTGGTGTACCCAATGTTCCACGGTCAGGACCTGAGTTACCAGTAGCAAGAACTCCGATTGTTCCAGCCATCATCGCGTTATTGATTGCAAATGATCCGCTGTCCGTCTCAGTGTTCGTTCCACCGCCAAGTGATAGATTGATAATATCCATTTTTTGTACTACCGCTTCTTCGATTGCTGCAATGATACCTGATGTAGAACCACTACCGTATGCGCCAAGTACGCGGTATGCGTATAGGTCCACTTCAGGGGCAATGCCACTGATGCCGAATTCGTTAGCACCAATAGCAGCAATTGTACCTGCTACGTGAGTACCGTGAGATGTATAGAATGAACTGCCGTTCGAGTTAAATTCAGGTGATCCAACAGGACGTTCAGATGGCAATGTCTCAGAGACATCGTCTATAGCTCTTGCTCTAGTGTATGTTGCTGAGTTCGGGATAAAGTTTTTGCCGCCTTTGAAAATTCCAGCAAATTCCGGGTGGTGTTTATCAATCCCTGTATCAAGTACAGCGACCTTAATTCCACGCCCTTTATATCCTTCATTCCAAAGTCTTTCAATCCCTAAGAATGAAAGGCTTGTGTTCATCGCTGCTTCCAATTGGTCATCTTTTTTAATTAATTCAGATGATGTCGTTGTTGTAGTTGGTTTTGGGTCTTCCAATGCGTAAACGGTTGTATCTGGTTCAACAAGTGTCACGCCTTTAACTGTCAGAAGTTTTTTAAGGTCATCCCCTTTAACAGTTGCAGCAAAGCCGTTTAAAACTGTATGGAATGTAAACCCTTCTTTCATTGAAATGCCTTTTGTACTAATTTCTTTCTTCACGAATGTTTGTTGTGCTTTTACATCAGCTTCTACTTGAGCTGCTTGTGCACTAGTGAAAGTTTTTCCTGCCAATTCACTGATTCCTTGTTCAAGCGCTACGGGTTTTTTAGATAAATGAACGATAACATTCACTTCCTGTTTCCCTGATTGACCAAGTAGAGCTTCGTGTAACTGGGGTTTTCCTTCCAATACATTCAACTGTTCCGCGATAGCTGACTTCAATTGCATCGTACTTTCGCTTTGACCACTAGGCTTAAATGGTTTTTCTTGGCTCGTGTTTGCTGCAGATACCGAGAACGGTGTTAGTAGCGAAAGAACCATGACGAAAGCAAGAATACTACTGAAGTATTTCGTGAACTTACTTTTCTTCAAATCTCATTTCCCCTTTTTCCCTTTGATTTCACACTTGGATAAATAGTGTGGCATTACCAATTATACACAATACTAATATAAATATATAGAACCATCTGAATATTTAGTTTAAAAAGATAATTAACTATATTTATAACCTACACCCTTAAATAGAGTAATAATTGGTCCATTTTCCCTTTTTCTTATGATCTATTAACTATTCAATAGTGATAAGAGAACTGCTATTTTCATCATTTATTTATGAGGCGAAATGAAGATGGATTCTGGTGATTTCATCATTCTCAATATTTCTGGAGGCAATTTACAGTAAATACAACCAAATTTAGTCGATAATAATGTAATTAATCCTTATACACCATCATAATTAATGGGTCGAACGACAGTTGTTGAAAATTCATGCCAATCACATGGTCTCAGTCCACAATACCAAAATGAATTATCAATCGGCATACGAACTTGTATTGTAATTAGAAAAAAATGAAGCCACCTCCATCGTTATCTTGATTGGAGGTAACTTCATTTTCTATATGATTATCAGATTCGCTAACTACTCTTGTACCTACTTGGACATCATTTTTTTATGTAGCAATTCAAATACCTGTTTTATTTTTCTTTTGGAACCATTGCATACTGATCGCCTATACTTACTTCGTAATTGCATGCCAAGTTACTAGTTTCTCTTAAGTAGCTAGTTAATCCGATACCAGTCTCCTCATAAATTTCAACAAGTAAAGATTCCATTTCCTCTTTAGGTGCATGGAAATGAACGTGGAACATATTCGATACAGGCATTAATGGCATTGTTGAAACTCCATGACATGAATTGAAAAGTTCAGCAAGCTCTTTCGCTTCTTTGTAATACTGTCCCATTTTTTCTGATCTCAGATCAAAATAATAATCAGCACTAATAATATACGGATATAGACTGATTAGATCCCCACCGTGGCGCCTTTTCCATACTTTTGATTCCTTAGTAAACGCTTCGTCACCCGCAAGAATAGCTCCGGCAATTCCACCAATCCCTTTGTACACTGAAATATATACACTATCAAAAAGACTACAAATCTGGGAAGCCGATTTCTGATAATATGGCAGAATTTCAAGTAGCCTTGCACCATCTAAATGCAATTTAATTCCTTTATTACGACAATAACTAGAAATCTCTTCGAGCGTTTCGTAGTCTGGTAATTGACCACCAATTTCTCGTTGGGGCAATTCAAGTAATAAGCATGCTACTTCTTCCTCCATGCTCAAGACATCTTCTAGTTCAATCACTCGGTTTTTATCAGCCAGTAAAATCGTTTCAATCTGATGCAATTGCTTCAGTCCATCTTCCTCATGAATCTCTAAATGACTTAGTGGATGATAGGCTACTTTCCTTAAATCTTTTTGATCACACCAAATCCGTAATGCTATTTGTTGTGCCATCGTTCCACTTGGGAAAAATACGGCAGATTCTTTTCCTAAATACTCCGCCATTTTATCTTGAAAATCTTCAATTATTTTCCCTTTACCATACATATCACTATTTTGGTCCCCGTCATATGCCAGTAGTGCATCTTTTAGTATTTGAACATCTCGTTTTCCGTGTCCTGCTACCTGAAAATCAGTGTGTTTGTATGCTATCTCTAGATTTTTCTTTTCAACCATTGTATGTAACTCCAATCATTTTCTGAAAATACTTTCAATATAAATAATAGCATGTTTTATTCAAATTGCTCTAAATATAAAAACAAGGATTAATGGGACCACGGAAAAAGTGAACCATTATAGACTGGACTAAGTATTTCCTACCTCCGCGACAAGCCAGCTACCCCTTGAATGGCGACTTCGCTGGTATTGCCTAGCACAGTCTATACAAATAATAAACGAGCCTTTCCTCAATTTTATCAAGGAAAGGCTTGTTTATTTAAGAATGAAAGGACTTTTAGTCCCCATCTTTTTCCAATACTACTGTATGGTTATTTCTTTTTCCTTTTGTTCTTGTTTTTGGTACTGGGTTGATTTTTGTTTTTTGGTCTTTTAACTTCAACGATTTCAACTTCCGATCCAAACTCATTTCTTAGATTTGAACTTTGAATATTGTCATCGTTTCTGCCTTGCTCACTTGCTTTTTTAGCTGCATCCACATCAATTTCCGACCCAAACTCAGTCTGAAGATTTGAAGGTCGTCCATAATAGGTACTGTCTGTTTCAGTACGTTCAGGTTCCTTATCAAAAACTTGGTTTTTCATATACCGATGGAACATCAACTCTCCAATTGTGATAATGATTGCAGAAATAAAAGATGCAGTTCCTAGGGCAATTGGTCCTTCGAATAAAAATGAACCCATAAACCAGATTACGGCCATCGCCAGAATAAAATCCAATATTGCTGCAAAAACATTACCAACTCGGGGTAAAATGTAAACATCGGCTACATATGCTACTACTGTTAGTACAACACTTGTAAATAAAATATCAGTAAAGGATACCCCGTAAAACCATCCCAAAACAATCCACAAGACGGCCAAAACCATTATCCATTTAATTAAGAATGATTTCATATCAGCACTCAACTCCTTTCTTCATTTTTGAAATCGCACTTATCTTAACCATTATTATATTTTCTATCCGACTCTCTGGTACGCAACATCTATCCCCTAAAAATTTCATAATTAAAAAAAACCAAAAATTACAAGATATTGGCGGGTTCATTATACTAATACTTATTGTTGATTTTTCCGTTTGTCATCCACATGTTGCCCAATAATTTCTTCGTCTTCAAATATTTTATTTAATTCATTGAATGTCAAACCCGATCGTTCATTTTGGCTTATTACGTCATCAATACTGGTCCCAGCAATTGTATATAAATCTTGATCATTCCTACTTTTTTCCATAAGAAAAACACCACCAATCGTTTTTCATTATCTTTAGTCAAATCCGATTTATTATTCCTATCGCTTTCAAGATTCAGTTCAACATAAAAAAAGAGTCTGGAAATCACTTGATGATCTCCAGACTCACTTTTTTGGGGATAAGTTAAAGAAAGCTACAAATAATTAAGATAAAACGGAAAAGTGCATTTGCGGCAAGAGTAAATGTACGATAAATAACAGGCTAGACTACTAAGACATTTTAATTCCAGTCATTTCCAAGTGCACGACGAGTTACCTTTTTCCCATCATATGAATAGAGAATTGGCTTATTTTCAATAACCGTTTCCATATGCACGGGTCTTCCCCATAGTTGATACATATATGGGAGCACATGCTCCAAATAATGAGGATCCAATTCTGTTCCTTCATATTGATGGGTTACATACAGTTCACCATTTCGGGAATAATCCCCATTATCAACTACAATGTATGGAAAGCCTCCATTTACCCTCATAGAGACAAGTTGATCTCTAACATTTTCATAGTCTTTATCCGTCACTTGATAATTTCCATTCTTTTTCTCAAACAAATACAGATCTTCCTGCTTTACCAAATCTTTTGTTAAGTAATTCCGAATAAAGGATATGTCTGAATCCATTTCTCTAACTTCAAACATTTTTTCTTTGCCTGAATTTGGCTTCACCCCTAATTTTCGCATCTCTTCCGTCGGGTCATTGTATCTTCTTTCAATGTCTTCATAAATTTTCAATCCTAGATAATATGGATTGATGGATGTTTTAGATGGTTGAACAACATTTGCATTTAATGATGCAAACTCAATGGTTTCAGCAGTCGTTAATTCCAGTTCTCTTAAGATGCGTTGATGCCAATAAGAGGCCCATCCCTCGTTCATAATTTTGGTCTCTAACTGTGGCCAAAAATAAAGCATTTCCTCACGCATCATCGTTAATATGTCACGTTGCCAATCTTTTAATTCACGACTGTATTCTTCAATAAAAAGCAATAAATCTTTTTCGGGATTCGGAGGGAATTTTTTTCGCTTTGGTGTGCTGGTTGACTTGTTTTCAGTTTCCTTTTGATCTATATTCCATAAATCATCATAAGGTGTCACTCGAACAATTTTTGTCTTTTCACTTTCCTCATTTAAATCATACTCTGGTAATTTAGGTCTTAAAATTGATGGATCAATATGCTCTTGAATGGCTAAAACAGCATCAATAAAACGTTCTACTTCATCTTTGCCATGTAACATTTCATAATTTGAAATCCGTTCTGCAGTAGCAGTCATACTTTCCACCATATCTCGTCGTGTGTTCGAAAAGCGAACATTGTTTTTAAAAAAGTCACAATGGGCAAGTACATGTGCAATAATCAGCTTATTTTGGATCAGGCTATTCGTATCAAGCAAAAATGCATAACAAGGATTCGAGTTTATGACAAGCTCGTAGATTTGACTTAATCCAAAGTCATATTGCAGCTTCATTTTATGAAATTGTTTCCCAAAACTCCAGTGGGTAAATCGTGTTGGCATACCATACGCACCAAATGTATAAATAATATCAGCTGGACAAATTTCATAACGCATTGGAAAAAAATCAAGACCAAAGCCAGACGCAATCTCAGTTATTTCGTCAATTGCACGATGAAGCTTTCTTTCCATAAATTGATTCCTCTCCTAAGTTTTTTGAGTGATGGTTACCTGGTATCAATCCGATCAATCAGAAGAAGCTACTTCTTTTTGGAAAAAACTTTTCAATGCATGATAAACGTCTTTTTTATCTTTTAAAATATAATGGCGGAACTTTTGATTATCAATTTTTTTATAGGAAGACATTAATGTTGAGTAACGGCTGTGTTCATTCACTTCACCATATCCAAACATTCTGGATACGTCCATTAGATCATTAACAAGCTTGATACATCTCTCATTATCTCTCGGCATGTTTTCCCCATCTGAAAAATGAACTGGGTAAATATTGAAGCGAGCAGGATTGTATTTAGTTTCAATCAACTCTAGAGCTTTTTGATAGGCAGATGAACATATGGTTCCCCCGCTCTCCCCTTTTGAAAAAAAGTCTTCTTCGGTTACAACTTTTGCTTCTGTATGATGAGCAATAAATTCAATTTCTACTGTTTCATATTTGGTCCGCAAAAATTTCGTCATCCAGAAGAAGAAACTCCTAGCCATATATTTTTCAAAATTCCCCATGGATGCACTCGTATCCATCATCGCTAATACTACTGCTTTAGACTCCGGCTTTATCACTTCATTCCATGTTTTAAAGCGTAAGTCATCATTGTGAATGGGTGCGATTTCAGCTTTCCCTTTGATTGCATTTCGTTTAATAGCTGTTAATATTGTTTGTTTTTTGTCAATGTTTCCCATCAACCCAATTTTACGAATATCATTAAATTCAATTTTATCTGTGGATATTTCAGCTTGTTCTTTTTGTTCCAAATTGGGTAACTCCAATTGTTTGAAAAGAACTTCCTCTAGTTCGGCAATGGTTACCTCTGCCTCCGAATAATCTTCACCTGCTTTATCACCTGCTTCTTTCCCTTGCCCCGAAGCGGGTTGTTCATTACCAGGACCACGAGCAATCACATCTCCAACTTGACTATCACCATTCCCTTGCCCTACATGTTTAGATTTATCGTGGTTGTAGCGAATTTTGTATTCATCCAACGAACGAATGGGAATCTTTATAACATCTTTTCCATTGGACATAACGATGCTTTCCTCACTAATCAAATCAGGCAAATTATTTGTAATGGCTTCCTTTACTTTGTCCATATGACGTTGCTGATCTTGGTGCCCTTTCCGATGGAGGGACCAGTTTTCCTGTGAGATGACAAAACGATTGCTTTTTTCGTTCATAATCTTCCACACCTATCTAATTTTTTTATCATATGCGGTGACGAACAAGTTATTGCATGAAATGCGGAAAACGTCCTTTTAACGGAACCTATTGCTCTTTATCGCACATTTGCGATTGGCCACATGTTCAGCATGGGCCAACAAGCATGAAACCACATGCTTGAGGGTCACACGCTTCACACTATTGAGGTTTGCTCCTGCGCAAGCTCGTCGCAGAATAGATATGCTAAGCGCAAATGCACTCATTTGTGTCTCATTAAATATCGGCCAGCTTTCTTTAACATTGCCTATAAAAAAACAAGACTAATGGAAAAGTATCAGTCTTGTTTCTTATTTAAAAATGACTTTATCGATTAAGCAGGCTTCCGACATATCGTAATAATTCATTGGCGGAAGTGGAATTATAACCATGTTCATCAATTAATCTGGCTACCACTTCGTTTACCTTTTTAAGTTGTGATTCATCTGGCGTTTTAGATGATGTCGTAATTTTGACAACATCTTTTAAATCAGCAAACAGTTTCTTTTGAATGGCTTCACGTAGTCGATCATGGGAATTGTAATCAAAACGTTTTCCTTTTCTTGCATAAGCGGAAATTCGAATGAGAATTTCTTCTCTGAATGCCTTTTTCGCATTTTCAGAAACGCCAATTTGCTCTTCAATCGAACGCATTAGTTTTTCATCTGGATTCATTTCTTCTCCAGTAAGCGGGTCCCTAATTTTATTTTTGTTACAAAATGCCTCAACATTATCTAAATAATTATCCATTAACGTGATTGCTGATTCTTCGTAAGAGTAAACGAAAGCTTTTTGAATTTCTTTCTTGGCAATCTCATCATATTCTTTTCTTGCGATGGCAATATAATTCATGTATTTATCTCGGTCTTCTTGTGAAATGGAGGCATGTTGGTCAAGTCCATCCTTCAGCGCTCGCAACACGTCCAGTGCATTAATCGAAGGAACTTCTTTACGAATGATAGCTGAAGAAATTCGGTTGATTACATAACGAGGATCAATTCCTTTCATTCCTTCGTTCGTAAACTCCTTCTGAAGTTCCTCCACGTCCATTTGATTAAACCCTTCCACACTTTCTCCATCATAAAGTCGCATTTTCTTCACAAGGTCAACACCTTGTTTGTTTGGTGTTTCCAGCCTTGTCAAAATTGAAAATATAGCAGCTGCTCGCAGGGCATGTGGAGCAACATGAACATGTTTCATATCACTTTCTCTGATCATTTTTTGATATATACGTTCTTCCTGACTCACTTTTAAATTGTAAGGAATAGGCATGACGATAATTCTGGAGTGAAGTGCTTCATTCTTTTTATTTGAAATAAAAGAGCGATACTCGGTTTCGTTTGTATGAGCTACAATTAGCTCATCCGCACTGATTAATGCAAATCTTCCTGCCTTGAAGTTCCCTTCCTGTGTCAATGATAATAAATGCCACAGAAACTTTTCATCTAGTTTCAGCATCTCTTGAAATTCCATCATACCGCGGTTGGCTTTATTAAACTCACCATCAAAACGATAGGCACGCGGATCCGATTCAGACCCAAACTCGGCAATCGTCGAAAAATCGATACTTCCCGTCAAATCAGCGATGTCCTGTGATTTAGGATCGGATGGGGTAAATGTTCCGATACCTACTCGTTTGTCCTCCGAGAAAAAAATACGTTCTACTAATACATCTTCTATACGTCCATTGTATTCCCGTTCTAATCTCATCGTACTTAGTGGCGACAAACTGCCCTCAATACGGATTCCATACTCCTCAAAAAAGTCGTCACGTAAATGGTTCGGAATCAGATGAAGTGGATCTTCATGCATCGGACAGCCTTTTATGGCATAAACCGCACCCGCATCAGTTTTGGAATATTGTTCAAAACCACGTTTTAGCAATGTCACAATGGAAGATTTCCCACCACTAACTGGCCCCATTAATAATAAAATACGTTTTCGTACATCTAGTCTTTTTGCTGCCGGGTGAAAGTACTCCTCCACTAATCGTTCAATTGAGTCCTCAAGACCGAAGATTTCCTCTCCGAAAAAATGGTACAATTTCTGGCCGTTTCTTTCAGTTAAACCGGAGCTTTTAATCATGTTATAAACGCGCGAATGAGCAGTTTGGGCAACTTCTGGTCTTCTCTTTACAATGTCTAAATATTCCGCAAATGTACCTTCCCATTTGATCTTATCTTCTTCTTCACGGTAGCTTCTCACCTTATTTAATATATCCATTATTCCCCTCCATTCAGGGCGTATTTTATACATAGTATGAAAGGAGAGTATTTATGATTCCCGTTATTACATGAACATCTTTATTCCTTTTTCACATATGTAGTCTTACGAATAAGTAGTTCGCACTGTTTACTACAATTCTTTATGGTTTATCTTCTCTAACTTTTCTAACAAGCGAATTAACAATTTTTCTTCAAATGGTAATTCCATTTAATTTATTGACCGAAGGCAAATAAATCTAATCCCCAAAAAATGTTTCGACAAATTTTTCACTTTTTCTTAACTGTGGATAAGGTTATTCACATTATACCGACTATTCAGCATATGATTTTAAGAGATATGCACAAGTTAGTCACAGATTATCCACCGCACACTGTGAATAAGAGAACGGTTGTTCTCAACAAAACTATCTGATAGATTAAATATATAGCAAAGCTACGTAAAAATAGAGTCGTCCTTGAGTCATAATTTTTTCATTTAAAGATGCTAATGATGCTTTTTTATAAAAATGGAGGTTCATTCAATTATGGGTAAAATGTCATCTGAACTATTAATCGAGTCCTATCTGAAGGCAAAAGAGTTAAAGCTTTGTCCAGAATTTATCTCTTTATTAGAAACTGAAATTCGCAAACGTTCTCTAACCGTCACTCAATAGATCATAGCATTGTTATATGCCTGATCTATTTTCCAGACACTGTGAATAGATTAAATAGCATTCAGATAGTCGATTAACCATAAAAGAGACACCCACAATCAGCTTAACGGTAGATTGTGGTGTCTCTTTTTTATTTTTTGGATTTGTGAACATGATCTACTGAGTAATAATTAGTTACAGTTCCTAGTTAAGTCTCAAGAATGGGATACTAAATAAAAACTCAATGATGTGATAGCTGCGATTTTTGTTAACAATTAGCAGAATTTTATATTGTATAAAAAAATGAGACTGTCCTCATCAGTCAGTCTGATTGGGCAATCTCATTTTTTTCTAAATTTGAAACACTAATTTGTCCATCTCTTCAACCGCATTCAATGTATGCTTTTCGGATGGTTCAATATGTAGGCAATTATTCTCCTGTAATTGATACTCCTTATTTTCTCCAGTGAACATGACCACACCTTTCGAATCACAATTAGGAAATCAACGTTTTGAATCACGTTCTAGAATCCCTTCACCAGCTTTTAACTGGGTATACACAATATCTGCTTGACCAAGTGACAATAATTTGCCAACATGCTTCTGTATTACTTTTTCCATAATAAAAACTGTTCCAAGACAATCGCGACAATTGTCCCCGTAATCAACCCGTTCGATAGGATGGACACAAGAATATTCGGCAACCCAACCAAACTTTCAGTAGGGACGAACATCAGCCCGACACCAATCATTAACCCCAGGCCTATGACTTTAAATGCCTGAACTTGATTCGGTTCCATTGCCAATTCCTTAAAGGCCATTTCAACCATTTTCGTAAAAATGACAAAAGTAACCGCACAGGCTACCGCAGCTGGAAGAGTCGCGAATACCGACATAATGTCTGGAAAGATCGTGATTGCCACGACGATGATGCTTCCTAAAATAAACGGTTTCATCGATACCATTCTCGTCGCACTGACAAAACCAGCTGCACCAGATATGGGGACAGGCCCTATCGAAGAGAATAATCCAGCAACCAGTTGATTCATTCCCGAGGCAATTCCCCCCTCTTTCACACGGCTTTGTACTTCAATCGAAAACGAATGTTTTAATACGCTTTCCATCACACGGATGGACGCCATCATGTTCGCAATCAACAGTAATGTAATAAAGATTGAAGTTACAAGGATTCCACTGTCCCACACCGGTCTTCCATAAACCAGCATACTTGGCAGTTCGATCAGCTGTGTCGTATGGGAAGTATAAACAGGAGTCTTCCCTAGTAAAAGAAATAGTATCCAGCCTGACCCAATTGATAGCAGTACCGAATACTTCGCAACCCATTTTATTTTATGGTTCATGGTTATAAATGTTATGAAGACAACAACCATACTTCCTACAACAACTATTCCATCTAAATGATCCCCTTTTTCTTTGAGCCCAAACATCCCATTAACAAACGTCCCGCTCAATTGCAAGATCAGTAACATCAGATACGTAAACGTAATTGTCGGTGTAAAAAGTTTCTTCATTTTTGAAACAAAACCGAATAAGGCTAATATAATGAAGAGAACTCCACTGTACAGCATCCCACTTTGAAGTGCCTGCAAAGAGTCTTTAGCAGTTGGGTATATAACGCCTACCATTCCGGCATACACAACGAAGATCCCCCACCACAATCCGGCAGCCCCCTCATTGATTGGTAAACGGTGCCCAATGAATGACTGAATAAGACAAGCAATGCCAAGGGTAAAAATCGTCCGTTGTATAAAGAGGGCTGTTTCTGTTCCATCCATCCCAAACACTTGAGCAATTGCGATCGGAGCTGCAATTGACGATGCAATCAGAAATACTGCCCATTGCAAACCACCCGCTAAATTTTTCATACTTACCACAGTCCTTCTTAAGCAATAATAGTACTTACTTAGTTTCATTTCATTTCTTAAATATCTGCGTGCATTCTCTTATATTGAATGAAAATAAAGAACCCAGTCAAAATGGTTACAATGCCTGACCAGAAAAACCAGATTTGCACCCCATATGCATCAACGATTGGTCCTGCTATAGCTAGTCCTATTGGAGATGCCAACAACATCACACTCGTGACAATGGAGATGACTCGCCCCAGCATCTCTGGTGCATAAGCCCGTTGAATCATTGCCATATATGGACCATTGAAGAACGGAGCACTTAAACCCATGACAAAACATAATACCAAAAATATAACAAAAGCGTCCTTAGTAAGAACACCACTAATGACACAGGTCAACCCCATGACGACGAGTGACAGAAACATATACGTAATGTCTTTCCATTTCGAAGCGACTATGGAAAGCAACACTCCACCTAGAATCATTCCAACCCCAAAAAATGCTTCCACAACACTTGCACCAAAACCTCCACGTTCAAAATGTTGGAGGGTCATGAACGGAAATAATGTGGCCAGTGGCATGAAAGCAATACCAAAAATGGCTATCCCAATGGTGACCAATACAATTGGTTTTACTTCAATAAAAGTGTTCCACCCCAGTTTGAACTCATTAATAAATGAGGGAACTTCTTGTTTTTCTATTTTCGGTTGATTGATTGATACAAACAACAACATGATATTGGCGATCAATGCACCCAAAACATCTAAAAACAAAACGACGCCTAATGAGGTCGTAGAGTATACGGCTATGCCTAGTGCAGGACCGATAATATTTGAAAACGAAAAGACCATTTGTTGCCAACCTGCTACACGTGTCAGCTCATCCTCTGGTGCAATCAATGGAATGGCAGCCTGGAATGCTGGTGCATGAAATGATGACGCAACCGATCGAATCACTAAAATAAGATAGACAAACGCTAAACTTGGTTCACCGAAAAAGAAGTACAACCCAAGCACTAAACTAAAAAATGCAATGGCACTATCCGCCAGCATCATCGTTTTCTTACGATTCCAGCGATCTAGCCAAACGCCGATAAAAGGACCTAGTAGTGCTTGTGGTAAAAAACCTGCCAATGCAGCAATCATTAACACGATGGCTGACTCTGTTGTAGCTGTTAAATGCCAAATAATTGCGAACTGTACCATGGATGAGGTTAGTATAGAAAATATTTGTCCACTAAATATGAGTGCGAATGTCTTTTTCCATTGGGATTGCATTGATTATTTCCCCTTACTTGAGTCTCACGTTATAGGCTCTTGCGGCTTCTGATTAACTTCTACATACATTGTTTTGATTAACAAATTAATCATTTCTAAACTAATGTTACCATAACAAAGTTATCGCTATTCCACGATTTTTAAAATACGATGCTAATTCATTTTTATTTTTCATAAAATGGAAGAGTGTTGCTTAAAATCGCCTAAATAACTGTGTCATTCCTGGTTCTTATGATTGGCATTTTCAAACAATCCATCACGAGGGAGAAATGCGATGAAAAAGATATGGCTGTTAGGGTTTGGGTTCTTTAGCATCAGTTTAGGGTGGTCGCTTTACAATGGATTCGTTCCATTCTTTCTTGATAACTATCTTACTAGCACAGCTTTAATTGGTTTTCTGATGACAATTGATAATTATTTCGCTCTTTTTTTGCAACCATATATCGGAAACCGCAGTGATCGAACCTCTACCCGCTTTGGTCGACGAATGCCTTATTTACTTATCGGAATACCCCTGGCCGCAATATTCTATGCTCTCATTCCCTTTCATAACAGTTTAGTTACATTAATCATTTTCATGGTATGCATGAACTTATCAATGGCCATTTTCCGTTCCCCGACCATCGCCTTAATGCCAGATATTACCCCAGAATCTAAACGCACAAAAGCAAACGGCGTTATTAATTTCATGGGTGGCTGTGGAGGAATATTAGCATTTAGCGTCGGAGCTTACTTATTTGATATTGAAGAATCCTTGCCCTTTTTAGTGGTGTCCGCTATTTTCTTTGTCGCATTATGGGTTATCTACATCCATATTAAGGAGAACAGGGATGGCATACCTTTTACTATTTCAACTACAACGCCGAAAATTAATTACAAAAAGGAATTAACCACACCGACCGTTTTTCTGTTAGCTGCTATCTTCTTCTGGTTTATGGCAATCCAGGGAATGGAAGCATTATTCACTTTATATGGAGTAAATGAGCTAGGGTTATCTAAAGGTGCTTCGGCCTTCTCTTTAGCTTTCTTTTCACTAAGTTTTGTCCTTGCAGCCATACCATGTGGACTATTAGGTGCAAAATTCGGCAAGAAGAAAATGATAATAATCGGCATCATCGGATTATTTCTAGTCTTCTTCCTATTAAATTGGATAGAATCGGTCGTTTCGTTACGCTCTCTTTTATTAGTAGGCGGTATGTTTTGGGCATGTATTAATATCAATTCATATCCTTTAATTGTTTCCATGGGAAGTGAACACAGTTTTGGTACTAGAACCGGCTTATATTATTTGGTATCCTCATTGGCGGCCATCATTTCTCCACCAACTTTAGGGTTATTTATCGACTTATTCGGTTTTGGCATACTGTTTAATGCGACCGCAGTGAGTATGCTCTTTGCATTAACTTGTATGCTTAAGGTTAAACATGATGAAACGACTTTTGGAAAATTGCCCCTAACTCTCTAGAAATAACAAAACAACCCGCTAGTTTGCACAGTATAAACTGGCTGACTAGCGGGTTGTTTTTACGTTTTTTAATCTACTTTAAAGTGCGTTTCAGGAATTCTCTTGTACGTTCATGGGTTGGATGATTGAAGATTTGCTCTGGTTTTCCTTCTTCAACAATTACCCCTTTATCCATAAACACCACACGGTCTGAAACTTCCTTAGCAAATTCCATTTCATGTGTGACGATTAACATGGTAAGTCCTGAATTAGCAAGTTCCTTCATGACTTTAAGAACCTCTCCAACCATCTCTGGATCAAGGGCTGATGTTGGTTCATCAAACAACATGACATCGGGATTCATCGAGAGTGCCCTAGCAATTGCAACACGTTGTTTCTGACCACCAGACAAATGGCTTGGTTTGGCGTTTACATATTGGTCCATCCCAACAAGTTTCAAATAATTCATCGCTACCTTTTCAGCTTCGATTTTTGAACGCTTTAACACTTTCACTTGTCCCACGACACAATTGTTTAATACATTGTGATTATTAAATAAGTTAAATTGTTGGAAAACCATACCTAACTTTGTACGGTATGCATGAATGTCATGTTTGTGGTCCAAGATATTTTCACCTTGGTATATAATTTGTCCACCGCTTGGTTTTTCTAATAGATTCACACAACGAAGAAGGGTAGACTTACCCGATCCAGAAGAACCGATGACACAGACAACTTCACCTTTATGCACCGAAAAATCGATGTCTTTTAATACTTCATGAGTTCCAAAGGATTTGCTTAAATGTTGTATATCAATTACTTTTTCCATGTGACCTCCTCCTTCGTTTTTATTGTTGGTCATTTCTACCTTTAGTACTTACTAGAGTCTCTACTTGCACGGGTGGTTGACCAATCATACTATAGTTTTTCGGTCCATCTAATCTTCTCTCAATATAGCGCAAAATGCATGTGACGGTAAAAGTCATGATGAAGTACAAGACACAGGCGATAAAGAATGACTCGAAATATCTGAAGTTATTTCCCGCAACTGACTTTGTTTGGAAGTATAATTCGGTTACCCCGATGACGTTCAGAACGGAAGTATCTTTAATATTGATTACAAATTGATTTCCTGTCGCCGGCAAAATGTTTCTGACAACCTGTGGCAATACAATATGCATCATCGCTTGAAAATGATTCATCCCAATCGCTTGTGCAGATTCGAATTGTCCTTTGTCGACCGACACAATCCCACCTCGCACAATTTCTGCCATATAGGCACCAGTATTAATCGACACAATAAAGAGTGCCGCGACTAATTGATTCATATTTATTCCGAATGCCATAGCCGAACCATAATAAATGACCATAGCTTGTACAATCATAGGTGTACCTCGGAAAAACTCGATATAAACGGAAAGAATCGCATTTACTATTTTGAGTAAGATTCTTTTAACACCACGTTCAGGCACTGGAATGGTATGAATAATTCCAATTAATAACCCAACAATTGCACCCACAATCGTCCCAATCATTGAGATCAATAGAGTCATACCAGCTCCACGCAGGAACATTGGCCAGTTATTTGTAATGATCGTTACAACCCATTCGAAACTCATTTTAATCCTCCTATATAGAAAAGCTTTAAACGCTTTATTTCGATTTCCTACAAAATAAAACCGACTGCAGATAGTTGCAACCGGTATCACATAGACATTATTGTGCAGCAGGTTGGTTCATAATAGCAGTATCCATAATGTCTTGACGCTCTTCTTCCGAGATTTCAGCTAAGGCTTCATTGATTTCCGTTGCTAAATCACTACCTTTTTCTAACCCGACAGCAACAGCAATATCATCGTCGGATGCAACAAATCCTTCAGTAAATTCGACCATTGCAAAGTTTTCGTTTGCAGCAGAAGCACTAATAGCTTCTGGACGTTCTGATACATATCCGTCAATCATTCCTGATTCAAGCGCAACTCGCATTGCCGGGAAGTCGTCCATAGCAGTTTCTTGAATGACACCGTCAATTTGCTCAATTACAGAATAATGGAAAGTGTTTATTTGAGCAGTTACTTTTGCACCCTTGAAGTCTTGGATAGAAGTAGCTCCTTCATATTTTCCACCTTTTTTTACAACCATAACTAAATTTGATTTATAGTAGTTGTCTGAGAAGTCGATTGATTCTTTACGATCATCTGTTGGTGACATACCTGCAATAATGGCATCGATTTTCCCTGAAGTTAATGCTGGAGGAAGACCAGACCATTCAGTTTTCACAATAACTAATTCTTTGCCTAACGCATCAGCAATTTTTTTAGCAATTTCCACGTCATATCCACCTGCATATTCTGCATTGCCATCAATTTTCACTGCACCATTGGAATCATCCATTTGCGTCCAGTTGAATGGTGCATAACCTGCTTCTAAACCAACCTTGAAAGTGTCTTTATTTCCTGTTGATCCCGTTTTATCTGTATCAGATCCACATGCTGCCAACAGCAAAATGGCAGCAAGAATCATGGTAATAACTACGTATGAATTCTTTCTCATGAGTAAATCTCTCCTTTTTTTGAAATATATGATTAGTAGTATCTGAATATATTAAAAAGGCCAACTTGCACAAAAAAAGACCTGAGATAAACTCAGGTCGCAATATGTATAGTTGCCCTAAATCCTCTTCTTTTCCCAAATGAGATAGCACATCGCAATAAACCGGGAAGTCTATTGAGACAGTCCTGCAGTTCTTAACTACAGACCCAGCAAGTAATACCGAGAAATATTACTAACTTCGGCGACAGTTCCTTCTCCTTAGAATCAAAGTTTCTCAAACTCCTCTAAAGACTGTTAAATATCGCACCTCTACCTCACCTATCAAAGTGAGGTTAATATTCAATTATGTTTCATATTCTACAATAATGTATTCTAGCTGTCAACCACTCTAAGATAGAGGATTTCAGCATTTGCTAATGTTATCCCTTGATATGTAAAGTGACCACCGAATAAGTTCACCATTTTAGACAGGGCTAAATAATCTCAATAATACACGCTAAGGCGATTTGTGATGCCTCCTGTCAGAAGCCAGACAGAAAATTACTGACATTCTTCTCGCTCCGGCTACCACTGGAAAGGCACCTACGCTACGCTGATTCTGATTAGAATATTGACTACAGTTAATAAAATTAGTTAAAACATACATTATTACTACGTTTTAAACCATGTTAAGGAGGAACGGAAATCGTTTGAAAGGAGGTTTTTTTATGACAAGAGACAATCATACTGGAGCTACTAACAATAAAGGGTCTATGTCCGTCCAAAAAAATGGAAAAGAAGAAATTTCTTTAGAGTTAGCCGAGCTTGGGAATTTGAAGCCTTTACATCAACCAATGACTCAAAATCAACGTGAACAGAGTCAAGAAGAGAAATCATACGATTAACTTATATCAAAAACGTACAATTTGAGGCGGATTGATCAACTTTCAGGCTGACATCATCAACTTTAGCCAGGAATTGATCAACTTCCGTCTGAATCTGATCAACTCTCGTTCGGACCAGACGATTTCTTAGTTGATTTGTCGACTCGGTGATACTCAGATATTTGAACGACTCGGACATTACGTGTATTGAGCTCATGATATATATCTCTGCTATCTCGAAACGCAATGTATTGGTCTCGCTCGCTTTGAACCAGCTCTTCTGCTTTTTCAAAAGACTCCAAATGGATAAATCTCCTGATATAATGTTCTTCATCAAAGAAATAAGTTATTTTGAATTCTTTCATGACAATTACCTCCTCGGATCATATAATTTCTAACGGAACATTGCCACCAAGTTGTTGAATTTTAACATTAGCATGCCAATAATCCGTATTTGTACACTAAGGAAAAGATTGGGATGCAATTTTAATTCATTTGTTTATCAATCAGTGCAGGTGGTATGCATAGTAGTAAGAACCAATAATGGAGGGATTACTATGACAGTAAAATTAACAGTAGAAAATGCATTACAAGCCAAAACAGAAATCGAGAAATTAGAGACTCAGGGTTTCACACATGACGATATTTATATCTTCGCACACGACAGAGCTCGTTCGGAAGATATTACAAATGCCTTGGAAGTGGAAAAAGTGGGCTTTAAAGAACAAGGCTTCCTTGACACTTTGAAGAATACGACGAGATCTCGCGGAGATGAACTGCGCACAAAATTGGCATCTGTTGGCTTATCAGAACAAGAAGCTGCTCAATATGAAGAAGAACTCGATAAAGGCAAACTCGTCATTATCGCCAACAAAAACCTATAAATGAAGAAGTAATAGGACATCTACGGTAATCTTCGTAGATGTCCTTTTTTCGTTTTTCTTCACACAAATGTAACCATACACAAACTGACCATTAGGTGAATGAACACCTAATGGTCAGTTTGTTGTGTTGTATAGGGAAGAACCAGCTACAGCTAATTTCAACTACTTACTTATCTGTTCACTGATTCGTTTGATTAATTTGTTTCGATTATTAACTACAAACTTATACTCTTCTCCACTAATCACTACAATTCTCAAGCCATTAGGTACAATATAGAGTGTATTTCGTTTCCCAACTTCTTTAATGTCACTCATCTTAAGTGTTAAATCATTACGGTTTACGTTGATTTTATGTGGATGAAAGACAATCTCTGTTTCTGTAATTTTCATTCTTCCACCAACCGCTTCAATCCCTCTAAATAAATTTGCAGGCACATTCAACTCTTTTTTCTTAGTTTCAGGCTTCATTATCATGACACTCTCCAGTTATTTTTTGGGGGTCGCTTAACTTCTTAAGACGAATTAATTTATGCAATAATGGTGCTTTTTTATTTCGTGCACATCACATTTAATACCATCTTAACACCCTTCATTCTCTTTAAACCGTTGATTCTCCTTTTTATCCAAAAAACAAGAAGTTCTGCGCACATCAAAAAACCACGACAAATTACTGTCGTGGCGGAATTATTCATGTCTGTGCTTTTTGTAGACGTTGCTCCATAATAAGGAATCCGCCGACCAAGCCAATCATAGAGAAGATAAGAGGTATGATGAAACCATAATGGTAGCCAATACTAAGATCCGCCGACTGAAAATGGTCCAATACTTTTCCGAAAATACTTGGTAATAAAACGGCACTCAAAAATCCGCCAGTATTAGCAAAACCAGACACCACGCCAACTACTCTGATATCAAAAGATTTACGAACAATGATAAATGTTAACGCACTGGCCCCATTCCCATATCCAATTAGAAAGAAGAGAATGGCCAGTACGGCTATAGGAGGTTTACCGTCAAACAAAATAAATGCTAACCAACTTACTAAAATAATAACATGAACAATAATATATGGACGCTTAATCGATCCGATACGACCTGTAATCCAGCTGGTTAAAGGAGCCCCAATGATCGCTCCAATTAGACCAATCATAATGAATTGACTGGCATGTGATCGCGTCATATCATACATGTTCATCCCATATGGAACAGCCCAAGAACCAATAAACCCTACATATGTTCCAACTGCTCCAAAGTGACATAAGAACGTCGCCCATGCTTGTCGATCAGAAAAGATACGACGGAGTATGACACGTGTTTTCTCACGTTTTATCGCTACCTTTACAGGAGTTTTCTCTTTAGTTATATCGTTCTTATCCATTTGTCTAGGTTTTCTGACAAGAATATAATAAAGAAGTAAGCCCCAAAGAATTAATACGATACCCACCGTAAAAAAAGGAGCCCTCCAACCTGTCCAGGAAATCCAAGCCGAAAACGGAACCGTCGCAACCAAGAATCCGAGACTCCCTGTCATACCTGCAAGACCAAGCAACCCAATAAATTCACTTACTTTAAACCAGATGCTTAATATTAAAACTAGATTGACCCAAATGGTCGCGTCTCCCACTCCTACCAAAAATCGAGCAAGAAATAGAACGGATTCATTTGGGGCAATGCTATAGATCAAAGTCCCTAAACCATTCAATATGGTCCCTAAAATCAGAAAAATATTGGGACCAAATCGATCAGATAAAATTCCAATGGGTATTTGTAAACCAGCATATGCTAAAAACTGAATACTTGTCAGCAATCCAATCGTCGATGCCGTCACGCTAAAATCACTCATCAACTGATCCGAGATTAGTCCTGGTGCCGTTCTTTGACTCACGATCAAGAGGTAAGAAAACAATACGGTCGCAAATACTACCCATCTATATTTACTATTTTGCTTTTCCAATATCACTACTCCTATACCTTATATTATTTTGATAGTATACTCCTTTTTTCGATCATGTGGGTTTAGAAGTCTTTCTCTCTGAAGTTTGGATTAATAAAGTTCTTTCTTCACTCGTGTTTGTAGTAAATTTGACATAATTTAACAGTCTTGTTTTCAACACGCCATCACTATAAATAAAAACAAGCCCTCCGCGTTTATTTCAACACAAAGGACTTGTTTTAAGTTTAGCGTGATTGGTGATGGAGGAACTCACGCATTTTGTTGGCATATGCTTGCGGATCTTCAACGCCTGGCATATGAGAGCAATTTTCAAACACATAAAACTTCGAACCGGGGACAAAGCTTGCATAATACTGCGTTGTTTCTGGAGTTGCTTCATCAAAACGACCACATGTAAAGAGACTTGGAATCACAATCTCATTTAGTCGATCAGTTACATCAAATTCCTTCAAAGTTCCAGTAACGGTAAACTCCGACGCTCCCCACATCATGCTATAAATTTCGTGGTTATTTTTCTTCATCCCATCCAACAGTTCTTGTGGCCAAGGAAGAAGTCGGCATACATGTCGTTCGTAAAATTGAATCATCGCTTGCTGATACTCAACCGAGTCTGTGGCTTTTTCTCGTTCACAGCGTTCAATGAGCTCCTGCGTCTCTATAGGGAAGTCCTGCTTCATATATTCCCGCTGATCACGTTCCCAAATTTTTGCACTCAGGCACGGACCAGAAAAAATGACACTCTTTACACCTGTTGGCTTTTTTAATAGATAGGCAGCAGCAAGCATCGTTCCCCATGAGTGACCAAGGATATGAAGCTCTTCTAACCCAAGGGCAGCCCTCACTTGCTCCAATTCCTCCACATAACGTTCCACCGTCCACAAAGAACGATCGGTTGGACGGTCTGATTTCCCACATCCGAGCTGATCATAATGAATCACTGGTCTTTCGTCGCCTAGTGTCCTTATCGGATCGTAATCACTACTACTTCCACCCGGACCACCATGCAACACGAGCAAAGGAACACCCGATCCATCCCCAGACTTACGGTACCATACGTTTCCTCCTGTAACCGGGATAAACCCTTCTTGCACTTGCATCATATATCGTCACCTTTCTTAATAAAGACTATTTCTTCTTATAAAGTATTTTTTCCTTCTTATTAATGAAATACCTTTACAAGTTAAATCAAAAAACGATCCTATGTAAGCGATCGTCTTTTGATTTACTTATTTCATTAATATATTGATCAATTGATCTGCACCTAGATAGACAAACATAATTAGGCAACCCACTAATACAATATTGGCAACCCATTTGTTTCTCAATTCTTGTGCCACTGATTTTGAATTTAATAGAAGAAGTAGTGAAATAGCCAAGAAAGGCATAAATAGTGAACCTAAAGCTCCATAAATAATAATGAGTTCTACTGGTTTTCCGAAGTAGAATAAAATCATTGGTGGGAAAGTAAGCCAAGCTAAGTAGAAACGGTAAGCTGGTTCTGTTACCGATACAATTTGCTTTCCTGGAGCTTTCTTTTTACGCACTGTTTTAATGAAATCCGCAAATAGATAAGGAACACCATTCCAAACACCTAGTAATGATGTATATGCTGCTGACCAAAATGCGACTAAGAACATCCATCTCATAGGTGTTCCGAATTCTTCACCTAACATATCTGCCAATTTAAGTAACCCTTGATCGTCTCGAATACTAACACCAGAGCCACCTAAGAATTCAGCACCGATTACCAGACCAGCCAAGGTAAATATTGCCGTCAGTGTGTAAGCTACCTTGGCATCAATACGCATGGTCGGAATCCACTCTTTGCCTTTCCAGTTTTTCTCTGCAAGCCAGTAACCATATGAAGCCATGGTAATTGTTCCACCTACACCTCCAATTAATCCAATCATCATCATGAATGATCCATCAGGGATTCTCGGTACAAAACCGCCTGCAAAGTCACCAATGCTTGGCAGGAACAACACTGCTGTCCCGATAATAGTGATGAACATAACCCCAATTAAAACGGTCATGACTCTTTCGAATAGAAGATAGCGGCCAGACCAAATCAATAAAAATCCACCAATCGAATGAATAATTGCCCATGCCCATAACGGCATAATGGGAAACATCGCATGCATGGCCATACCAGAAGTAGACGCTGCTGCTGCTCCGTATACAAATCCCCAAATAATGGAGTATACTCCAAAATACCCTGTAGCCCATTTGCCCAGGCTATGCCAGCCATCCAATATGGTTCTGCCAGTGGCCAAATACCATCTACCTACACCTTCATTTAAGAAATATTTAAGTATTGATCCGACAATGATTGCCCAAACAAACGTCATGCCAAATGATGTACCGATTACAATCGATGTAATCAAATCGGCTGTTCCTACACCAGTAGCTGCAACAATAAGACCAGGTCCAACCTGTTTAAGCTTTTCACCCATTGTTTTAGGTGGAATTAGATTTTTATTAATGTTTGACAAAGTATTACCCCCTTTAAAATTCTAAGTATTTTCTAACAGTACGGCCATCCCCTGGCCTCCACCAACACAAAGCGTTGCAATACCGAATTGATCATTTCTGTTTCTCATTTCATGCAAAAGTTTTGTAAGTATAACTGCACCAGACGCTCCTAGTGGATGGCCTAAAGCAATTGCTCCACCATTTACATTCACCTTGTCCATTTCAATATTGGATTCACGAATAACTGCCAGTGACTGAGCGGCAAATGCTTCATTCAACTCAAATAACCCAATATCCTGTATTTGAAGGCTTGTTTTATGCAATAGTTTCTCGATTGCTGGGACAGGCCCGATTCCCATATAACGTGGATCAACACCTGTAGCATGCCAATTTTTTATTTTTGCCAACGGTTTTAATCCAAGCTTTTGAGCTTTTTCGGCAGTCATAATAATAAGTGCACTTGCACCATCATTACGTCCACAAGCATTACCAGCTGTAAAAGTTCCGCCATTCTTGAATACTGGTTTCAAGTTTGATAGCTTGTCCAATGTGGTCTCGCGCATATGTTCATCTTTTGCAAACACAAACGTTTCCTTTTTAGCCTTAATCTCAATCGGTACGATCTGGGAATCAAATTTTCCATTGTCCCAAGCTGCTTTCGCCCGTTTTTGGCTTTCCAAAGCGAACAAGTCTTAATCTTCTCTCGAAATGCCATATTGTTTTGCGACATTTTCAGCTGTCATGCCCATTCCTAAGTCTTTTCCATACATTTCTGTAGGCTGTTGCCCGTTCTCTAAATTCGAATCTACTAAATATGGATTTCCTTCGCCAAATCTAGAGTTTCTTAAATAGATAGGTGCTCTACTCAGATTTTCAGCACCACCAGCAAGGACAATATCATCAGGATTAAAAGCCAGATACTGAACCCCTGACACCACTGATTGCATACCTGAAGCACATAGTCGGTTCACGGTGTAGTCAGAAGCTTCCAAAGTAATGCCTGCTTTTAATGAAGCCACTCTAGCTAAGTTTGAGGACTCAGTTGACTGTCTTACTTCACCCAAAATTACTTCATTAATTTGGTCTGCCGTCAAACCCGCCTTCTTGATTGCGTCTTTCATTACTGAGGCCGCTTAATCTCCTGAAGTTACATTCTTTAACTGTCCACCAAAACGTCCAATTGCCGTACGATTGGCACTTACGATGACATATTCATGTTCCATTTCACAAGACTCCTTTTTAGGTATTAGGTAATGTTTAATAGATGGTCAATGATTTTGATACTGTAAAGTCTGAAGGCGTGATTTCTTTCAATCATTCAACAGTCAAACCTTATGCCAGTTCTTCCAATATCATTTTGTTATCAACAAAACGGAATCCTGCTCCTAAATAAGTGTGCTTACGACATTTTTCGCCATCACGGGATACGTACAGCTCTCCACAACCTTCGGCTCGCCATCCACCGGGTCCACCTAAATTATTATTGATAATAGTCAAGCCTGAAACCGAAAGTTCGGACAGTGCTTCTACTAGTTGGAGCGGGCAACCTACTAATCCAAAACCTCATACAGCTACGATATCACCACTTTTCATGTGAGAAATTGCTTCATTCGAAGTTACAATCTTATTTAATAGAAATCCTCCTAATTTAGAGCCGATGTAAACCCTTACATTACTATATACAAAAACGGTAATTTAGTTGAAAAACACCTCATAAAATGTACACTATGCGTACAAAAATACGTTATGTGTACCATTTGTTTAGTATATACAGATAATTGTTATTTTTCAAGACATTTCTCAAATATTTAGAATACTCACTCGTCTAAAATTTAGAAAATATCGAACACAAAGAAAGAAGGGAATTTGTTGGAAAATGAAAAAACGCTCCATATTTTGCTAATTCTGTTGCCATGGGATTTGAAGTATTACGGGCATTTGATTCGAATTCTACCAATATGTCGCTTCGGGACTTGGAGATAAAAACAGGAATCAATAAAGCCACGGTCAGGAAATTCGCTTTGACATTAGTCGATTTGGGCTACCTCAATCTCTTACCGGATAATAAATTTGAGCTGAGCCTAAGAGTATTGGCGTTGGGTGCAAATTACTTGGAATCTCTGAACTTGCCCGATTTGGCATTACCTGTCCCTGAGTACATAGCTGGAAAAGTGAAAGAATCTACGAACATGGCCATATTGGATGGTCCGGAAGTGGTATATGTATTGAGGGTCAATGCTGCGGAGCGGATCATTGGAGCGAATTTACGAGTTGAATCAAGGTTACCCTTACTTTGCAACCTCTTTGGGGAAAGCGCTTGTCCCTTGGCTCCCAAAAATGGACAGAAAAAAATATGGGATTCAGCAACCATCGAAGCATTTACGAATAAGACAATTACTACTTATGAAGAGTTTGAAGCTCATTTGGCAACATGCCGTTCCCAAGGCTACACAGAGAGTAATGATGAACTGGAGGTCGGCTTACGTTCTATTGCAATGCCTGTTTTCAATTGAAAAGGTGAACCCATTGCAGCAATCAATATTTTCACGAATTTGATGAGAAGCTCGGAAAAGCAAATAGCGGAAACTTACTTGCCCGCCCTTTTTGAAGAAGTTAATAAAATCAATGTGCAAACTGGTTATATCAATAAAGTAACAATTTCCAATCAATATTAAAAAAAACCCCAGAAGATGCTTACTGGGATTATTTTTCTTTATAAAGAAAATTATTTTGAAGACATCCATTGATAGATTTTTTGATCAACCGGAGCATGCCAGGTTTTCAGAAATTGAATGGTGCTTTTCCGTCCTCTTTCCATTAATTCTGTTTTCATCTCATCTGAAAGATCAAATTGAGTCGCACTCGCATCAGTAACAGGAATGAAAACAATATCTTTTTCATACTTTCGAGAAATATACTTTTCATCATGTGCATTCTGCATGGTAGAAAAAAGTGCTTCGAATAATTCCAGGCCATTGTCGATTTTATGTTTTTTCCATTTCTGAGAGCCTCGAGTTATTTTCAAGCCAAGAACTGGACGTTCTCTTTTTCCTTGTGAATCATCAAATATCCACAATGGAAAATTACTTAATACCCCTCCATCTACAACAATATTCTCACCTGATCCAACTTTCAATTTGACCGGTTCGAAAAAAAATGGAATCCCACAACTCATACGTAAAGCACGAGCAATGGAGAACGTATCAGCCGCTATCCCGTAATGTACCAAATCATCAGGAAGAATGAGCATTCTGCCATTCGTTAAATCGGAAGCAACAAGCTTCAATGTACCAGGTGGCAAATCACCAAATGTGTAAACCCCTTTGAGTGCCAACTTTTCTAAGAACCAATTTTCCAAAGCTTTCCCTTGATATAAGCCCATTCGAAAATAAAGAAAGAACCATTTCATAAATGGTAACGGTAGCATGGTTTTGCGAGGATCAATGAGTGTCTTAAAATTTGTATCATCCAACAACTTTTCCATTTCCTTAGCGGTATATCCAGCTGCAATGAAACAGGCAAGTATGGCCCCGGCACTCGTTCCTGCTACCCGTTGAAAGCGGAATCCCTTTTCTTCCAACACTTGATACGCCCCAACTAGCGCAAAATCTTTTAAACCTCCCCCTGAAAACACCCCATCAATTAACATTCATTACGCTCTCCCTTTTCTTGTCGTTGTTACACTTTAAGAAGAAAGACGAAGAATTAGAACCTGAACGGAATAAATGGGTAACCTTTTCTTAAATACCTCTACCTATCATCAAAGGAATAAATCATATATAAAATGACTACAATAATAGTATTAAATTTAAGGGGCTATAAGATGTTATTATTTAAATATTTTAAAGACGCTTCAGGCGAATATTTAGGAATTCGAGATGAATATGTTTACTATGTGTTCATTCCTGCAACGAACAAAAAAGAGCAAATCATTACGTTATTTAGCTTTGCTTACGAAAAAATCGAAAAACATTATTTAGAAAACAAAGAAGAAATCCATCAAATGAAACTGTTTATGACACCAGATCCACTCGTTGTGGAACGAATCAGCGCGGTCACTAATTACCAAAGGATTTTTAATATTAGTCATGAAGAATTTTTAGAGACTTTCCCTGGCTAACAACAACAGTCTTCATATAATGAGCCGATTTTGCTAAGTATTGATTTTCGGAAATAAATACTTTTTTTGAACTTGGGAATACTATCTCTTGAAGGTTAAATAAAGGAGGTAGAACAATGTCAGATAGAAGAATTACTCCACAACCGAATGATTCAGCTAATAATGAAGAACGATTAGAGAATACAATTGGTAATATGGAAGCTGCAGAAGAGGCCATGGCATTCGCAGATGGAAAAGAACTTGAGTCAATTAAGAAGGCAAACGCGCGACGTAAAGAAAGTATTGAGGGATTGCAAAGTGAAATAAAAACACAAAATGAATCTCGAATCAACGGATATCACGAGTATCTCTAAATATTTTTACAAAAAACACCTCCATTATTTGAAATAATGGAGGTGTTTTCACCGCTAAATTTATATTTTCAACTCAATTTTGGCATCTGCTTTGATCTCTTCAAGATGTTTTACAAATACTTCTTGCTGTTGTTGTTGTACAAGTAACCCTTTAATTTTTTCACTGACCTCTTCTAATGGAGGAAATTCTTGTCCAGCTTCCTTAGTCTGAGCTGCAGCTTGATCATAATACTCTTGAATTTCTTTATCTGTCACTTCTTTTGCCGGTACTACTTTGTTTTGATATTTTTCAAATAGAATGGACTCACCAATTTGTTCTTTCAATGTTTTTTCATCCATTTTTTCGGCTTTGAGTGATTTTTGCATCGCTTCCTCGCCACCTATTTGTTCTTGAATCGACGCATATTTTTCTTCTATTTCAGCTTCTGATGCAGTTAAATTAGCTTCTTTTGCTTTTTGAACAATCAAGGTTTGGCTTACAAGCGAATCAAGTGTTGTCTTTTTGATTTGTTCGGCTGCTTCTTTGCTAGTTGGGTCTTGGCCCATTTGCTGCATTTCACTTTGGATTGAAAACAACACAGAATTATACATTAACCCTGTCAGTTCCTCATCATTAACAACTGCCACAATTTCACTCTCGTCCACTTGTTGCTCAGCCAGTTTGGCTTGTATTTCTTTTTCATCCGTTGTTGCTTCTTGCGTTGTTTTCTCTTTTGGTGTTTCTTCTTTTGTTGCTTTATCTTCGTCTCCGCAAGCAGCTAAAGTAAATGCTAATGCACCAACTGCAAACGGCAATAATAATTTTTTGAATTTCATGCAATGTAAACCCCTTTCAAATCTTTAGACCTTCATATTAATAAAGCCTACTCTGTATAATAACGAATATTCATATAAAGATAAACCCATACCCTTCTAATACATCAAATTAATATCTATTTGTCATTTAGTTAACAATTCTAAAACAGAAGGTCATATACGTAACAAGTCATCCTAAATTTGCCAACTCATAAGTTGAAGCGTTCTATAACTGTAAAGGAAAAAACATTTGAAATGTCTGACTATCCATAAGGATTCATCTTGTGATAACGATTACTTAATCAGTATGTGTTGTCTCACTCCAGTTTATATATAGAATTATATGGGAGTGCGCTGATGAACAGCAGCATGAAACCACGGGCAGGAACCGCTGCCCGTTTCCGCTCACGGCTTGCAATAGGAGTTGAATTAAATTTCAATAAACGATTAATCCGCTCAAAGCCACCTCTAGACTAGGAAAGCGAGATAATCTTTTAAGTAATTGGATAGAAATGGAACGTAATAATTATAAAAATTGGGAGAAGATAAAAAGGAATAAATAATAACAAGAGGCGGTTATGCTATGTCCATGGAATGGTTTAACAGAGTAACTAGTGAACTTCAGGATCATTTAAAATCGATTTGTGAAGAGTACGACCAAACTGGTCATATGACGATCAATCAAAGTGCAAAACATCCGCGAATTGAGTTCTTTGTTGAGACAGAAGATGACGAAAGAGACTACTTTTGCACCCTCCTCTTTGATCCGTACAATACAGAGTTTTACATTGAGAGTTTTGATTTGTCTCTCGAACAGCCAACAAGAGTTATTCTTTCTGATTTTGAAGCGGTTGTTGACGCTGTCCATCATAGCTTCCATGATTTTATGAGCGAAGATAGTGAAGTTTATTATGTGGATGAAGATGAAAACATATTAGAGGATGAGGAAGTCGAAGGCTATTACTTAAGTGAAGTGATTGACGATGAAGAAACGCTTGAAGTAATTGATGTGGAATGGGAAACCCCTGAAGTCACTGCTTTCCAAATCGAGGATGAAATTGAAGTAACCTATCAATTTGGAGTAGACAGCGCAAATGGCGATGGTGTTCTCCGACGGGTAAACCGAGTATGGACTGAAGACGAAGAGCTTGTCGAAGACGAAAGTACCTTCACCTTTTCAAAGGAAGAGGCCAGCACAATTATCGCAATGATTGCAAGCCATATGCATACAATGACTGGATACGATGAAATTTCAAATCTGTAATTGAATATATTATTCCAATCCTCGAGATATTTGGATAAAGAGTGTGGATATCTGCACAAGCCACTAGTTTAATTATATCTGGACAAGCTTTAATTATATCTAGACAAATCCCTATCACCAAAAGAATGAAGAAATGAAAAAGAGGATCGAAGTGAGTGTCACTTCGATTCTCTTGCTCTTTACAAGATATTAGTTTTCATATGCCTCTAATTGATTTTCATATTCATATTGAACCATTTCATAGTCACTACCCCAATTTGAAAGGGCCGCTTGTAAAATATTCTTTTTCACGTCCGTATCAAGATTTAGATCCTGTACCCAATTGTAAGCAGCGATTTGATTATCGTATTGATATACAATCATTTCGTAATCGTTATCCCAATCATTAATCGCATTGTTTAGTAATACTTCTTCATGTTCTTCATCAATTGTTAGGTTAGCTAAGCTTGCGTACGCCGACATTTGATTTTCGTACTGGTAATCTTGCATTTCATAGTCACCATCCCAATCAATTTCTGCTTGGGCTAATACTTCTTTTTCAACTGAGCTTTTATCTAATGCTTGTATTGCATTGCTGAATTTAGTCGATTCTTCTTGTTTTTTCGCTTCAACCTCTGCGGCTTCTTTGGCCTTAGCATCCGCGATTGCCTGTGCTTCAGCTTCTGCCTTGGCTTGTGCATCCGCTTCTTCTTTAGCCAGTGCCTCAGCATCTGCCTTGGCCTTTGCTTCTTCAGCCTCTTTTTCAGCCATCTCTGTTTCTTCATCTGATTCCTGAACATCTTCAGCTTCTTCTTCTGAGGAAACAGTTTCAACTTCATTTGAAGGAAGTGATAAACCTATGATGAAAAAGACCAAACCAAGAACTGTTACAATTCCGGCCATTTTTTTGGATCTCTTTTTAAATAAAGCAACCACCAACATGATTACACCTATAATTATTCCTAGAACACCTAGTAATCCAAAAATTGCATCCATTTCTACGTCCTTCTTTCTATGTAAGTCCTAACCCTCTGATTTTAATAGGAATCTACAAAAATAAGTTATAATTTAGACCTATGTTTTAATTCGAGTAACATATAACCATTACATGTTATCATGTGTATTGCATTTATGTAACAGAAGATTACGAGATTGTGACAGGCAAAGTTTTCCTTTCCAACTACTTTTGCCCACATGGATTTTAATTGAATCGACGAAAGAACGTGATTTTACTAATAAATCACAGGTTATTAGGAAAGGTGATATAACAATCCACAAAAATAAAAAGGAATCCAGTATCGTAAAGTAACTGGATTCCAATCAATTGTCTTAAATAGTCTTACCTTTTACAGCGCTTCGACTTCGCGTGCCTTCATAGCTTTTAGTTCAGTAAGTGCTCCCTTGCTTTTCGTTTCATCAAACTCATTAACACTTTTCGCTACTACGATTGTTGCAATTCCGTTACCAATTAGGTTAACGATTGCTCGTCCTTCACTCATGAAACGATCCACACCAAGAAGTAGTGCCAATCCTTCAAGAGGAATTACTTGCAGAGCAGATAATGTAGATGCCAATACGATAAATCCGCTTCCTGTTACACCTGCTGCACCTTTAGACGTTAACATCAATACCAAGATAATCGTAATTTGTTGTGCGATTGATAAATCCACACCAAATACCTGGGCCAAGAAGACTACAGCCATTGATAGATAAATAGATGTACCATCTAGGTTGAATGAATAGCCAGTTGGAATAACTAGTCCCACAACTGATTTGGATGCTCCATAGCGTTCCATTTTATCCATCATTCGTGGCAATACAGACTCCGAAGAACTTGTTCCCAAAACAATTAGAATTTCATCTTTGATGAACTTCAAGTAGTTCCAAAGACTAAACCCATAAATCTTACAGATGATATTCAGAACCACGAAAATGAATAAGAACATTGTCATATAGACAGAAATCATCAATTTACCTAATGGTACAAGTGAAGTAAGCCCAAAATGTCCGATTGTATATGCCATGGCAGCAAAGGCACCGATTGGAGCCGCTTTCATAACATAACCAATGATTTTAAAGAAGACCAATGAAAGTCGATCTAGTAGGTCAATGATTGGTTTCCCTTTTTCTCCAAGTGCCGCTAGTCCTACACCAAATAACACCGAGAAGAACAATACTTGTAAAATATCACCTTTAGCAAATGCATCAACCATATTAGAAGGAACAATATGTGTGACAAACTCCATCCAGTTAATACTTTGACCGCCATTAGCCGTATATTGAGACACATCACCTTTTTCAAGCTCATTAAAGTTAAGTCCCTCTCCAGGTTTTAACACATTAACAACGATCAGTCCGATTAGGAGTGCGAAAGTTGTAACCACCTCAAAATAGATGAAGGCTTTACCGCCGACTTTTCCCACTTTTTTCATATCACCCATTTTCGCGATTCCTAGTACAATGGTTAAGAAAATAATTGGAGCAATGACCATTTTAATGGCATTGATAAATGTATCGCCGATTGGCTTCATTTCTTTTCCGATATTCGGCCAAATCAATCCTACTAAAACACCGATGATGATAGCCGTTAAAACTTGAAAGGTTAAATTTTTGTATATTTGTTTTTTCATTTTTTCTCCTCCTTTTTCTGAATAGTAATTCATCTTTTCTATTCTCAGATGATAACGCTTTCATTGAAAGAGGAAAAGCTTATGGTCATAACGAATATTTTGGTCATTTTGGTCTTACATTATTTTTCAATATTCACATAACGGTTTACCGGTCGCCCCACGCCTCCGTATTGGACATCGAGAGTGATTACACCGCTTTTTTCCAAGTAATCCAAATAACGTCGGGCTGTTACTCGGGCAATTCCAATAGCTCCTGCTACTTCTTCTGCAGACCTGGGAACTTCTTGTGTCTGCACAAACACTTTAATTTCATTTAACGTGAATTCATTCAACCCTTTTGGCAACAAAGTTTCTGGTCTATTTTTTACATGCTCAGAATACAACAAAGAATCAAGCTGCTCTTGTGATACTGTTTCCGTTTTATTTAAGCTGACTCTGTATTTTCGGTATTTCTCTAAAGCCTGTTGGATTCGATGAAGCTTAAAGGGCTTGATAATATAATCCATTGCCCCATTTTGAAGCATGAGTTTAATCGTCTCACTGTCTTTTGCAGCTGACACGACAACAACATCCGTCTCCAATTTTTGTTTCCTGATTTCTTGCAAGGTCTTAATTCCATCTTTTTTGGGCATAAAAATATCCAAGATCACGAGATCAGGATGTAGCTTTTTCACTAGAGAAAGACCTTCCTCTCCATTGCTTGCCACTTCCACAACACGAAACCCTTCGACACTTTCAATAAATTCTTTATTTACTTCCCGAACCATTGGATCATCTTCGATTAACAGGACATTTATTTGATTCTTATTCTTCATACAATTCATCCTCCGCTTCCATTGGGAAGGTAATTATGAAAGAAGTTCCTTCACTTGGTAGAGAGGAAACTTGAATTCGACCTCTCCCTTTTTCAACAATCTGTTTAACCAGGAATAAACCGTAACCCGTTCCTTGTGATTTGTTCATAGTAAAGCCTTTGTCAAATATTCTTGGCATATATTCTTCCAGTATTCCCGATCCATTATCCTCAACTAGTACGGCACACAGTTCCTCTGTTTGTTCAATACTAATATCAATTCGTCTATGCTCAATCTCACTATGTTCAAATGCCCCGAATGCATTTTCAATCAGATTCCCAAACAGCACAACAAAATCATGCTGGTCCAACTCACTTGGGAATGTTTCGAATTGGCTATTTGGGTCTATCACCACCTGGATATCCAATTCTTTCCCTCTTCTTACTTTGCTCAAGAGGAGACCTGCTATCGCGTCGTTTTGGATTTTTTCATTCAAAAAGCTGGTGACCGTTTCTTGTTCTTCGGTTACATTATAGGCAAGCTGTAACGCTTTTTCTGGTTTTCCTAGCTGGATCAAACCTGCAATGGTATGTAGTTTGTTCATATGTTCATGGCTTTGGACCCGTAATGCCTCTACAAAGTTTTTGACACCTGTTAATTCCTCTGCCAATTTCGTTACTTCTGTGCGATCCTGGAAGATCGCGACTGCTCCAATCAATTCATTGTCTTTTCTGATTGGAATACGTGTACTGACAATGACCTTCCCACTCACCTTAATTTCTTCATTATATACCGCTTGATTTCTCTCTACAATTTCCGGCAACCTTGTATCCCTTAACACGTTGCGTATCTGTTGCCCCACTAAATTCCCCGACACACGAAAGATCTTTTTGGCTTTATCATTGAATATCGTAATGATTTCCTTATTATCAATGGCGATGACTCCTTCATTCATGGAATGGAATGTAGCTGTTCTCTCTTCATGCATTCTCTTGATTTCAAGTGGCTCCAACTGAAATATCTGATTTTTGATATGGTTGGCAAGTAAGATGGAACCGATTAAGCCAAACAGCAACGTTAAAACTACGATTAACAGGGTTTCTTTCGCTAAGCCCAACATGATGTCAGTGACAGTTGGGATTTTATTTCCGACGACAACTACACCAATTTGATTTAACTCAGCATCCTTTATTGGAACAAATGCCCGAATAACGGTGCCAATCTCTCCTTTTGCCTTAGAAAAATAAATATGTTCGGCAAATGCTGGTTCTTCATCCTCCCCCATCGAAGGAGTGCCGTTCTTTTCTTTAATCGGGTGGGAATAGCGGATTTTATCCATATTCATGACCACAATATAATCTGTTTCATTAATGATTCTTATTTCTTCTACGACGGGATTCACAGTATTCCAGCCGTTTGATTGCTGGACTGCTTTCTTCACTTCCGAAATTTCAGCAACAGTTCTTGCAGTATTCATCGATCGGATTCTTAATTCTGTTTCCTCTGATTGTTGTATATTGGCTACAATGACGACTCCACCAATCAATAAGGAAAAAATCACGATAGCATAGGATAGAATCATAATTTTCCAGCGAATAGGCAGCAGCCTCATGTTTCGTCCCCCTTTCCCTTTACGAATAACCATCTTCTGCTTATGCTTACACTAATGCTTCAACAGGAGGTCGCCTATGAAAAAAACAAGGATTTATCTGTTCATGATAAGTATTGGAATTGTGCTTGCTGTCTTTATAGGGTATCACACTCTACTCCCTCAAAACGCCCTTCCCTATGATGATGATCAAGAAGGACTTAGTGATCAAATAGTTTTCAAGTTTAGCCATGTTGTGGCGGAAAATACGCCAAAAGGGCAAGCGGCAGCAAAATTTGCTGAGCTCGTCGATAAAAACTCAAACGGTACGATTAAAATCGTCGTCTTTTCTAATGGAAGCTTATTCTCGGATATCGAAGAAATTAATGCCTTAAAAGATGGACAAGTCCACATAATTGCACCTTCCACCTCTAAGCTTGGCATGCTCTCCACAGATTGGGGTGTACTAGATTTACCATACGTCTTTCCCAATTATGAAGCAATGGTAGAAGGAATCCACGGGAAAATTGGAAATCAACTGCTGAATTCTTTAGAAAAAGAAGGAATCAAAGGGCTTGCTCATTGGTCAAATGGATTCAAGCAATTCACCACCAATAATGGACCAATTGTTGTGCCAGAAGATCTGAGGGGACAAACTTTTCGTATCATGCAAAGCGACGTCATCAAAGCCCAGTTTGATTTATTAGGAGCCGAATCACATCAGGAATCATTCAATTCTACCTATAATTTGATTGAAGCTGGAACGGTGGATGGAGAAGAAAACACCATTTCCAATATCTACTCCAAGAAATTCTACAATGTTCAAAAGTATTTAACACTTAGTAACCATGGTTATTTAGGCTATGCCGTCATGATGGACCAAAAAGTTTGGGATCAGCAAACTGAGAATACTCAGAAGATCCTTCTTGAAGCAATGAATGAAACGACTACCTGGAACGACCTCAACTCCATCAAACTAAACGAAGAACAACTGGAACTCATTAAACAAAACTCATCCATACAGTTACATGAACTGACCAAGACAGAAATAGAGAAATGGAAGACGGACCTTGATCCTATATATGAAGAGCTATCAAAAACAATTGGCGAAGAATTAGTGGGGGAAATGCAGGAATTAAGAATGCGTTTCGAGGTAGAAAAGCAGTAGTTGCAAGTGGGGTTTTTTATATAGAAATGCAATTTTTTCTTGCTATAAGTTGAAAGAGGAACGATTGAAGTGACTAGTTCACTTCAATCGTCTCTCTTTTTCTACGTTTAAGTTCACTGGCAGGATTATCTTTCAAAAAAATGGGTATATATTACCTGTCTATGCAAGTCTTAGAAGGAGGTTTTACATTGGAGGAATGGTTAAGGTTTCTGGAGGTAAATACACCTCGAATTTTGGAATTGACATTAGATCACGCGGTGCTTGTCACCATCGCCATTGTTGTCGCATTAATAATCGGCGTCCCAATGGGCATTTATTTAACCACGAACGAATACCTGGCCGGGACAATTCTTCAAGCGGCTTCCATTACATTGACGATTCCAAGCATCGCACTATTTGGCTTGATGATTCCCATTTTTTCTCTCATTAATCAAGGAATTGGATTCCTCCCCGCATTTGTTGCACTGGTCCTATATTCCCAACTCCCCATTATCCGCAATACATATACGGCAATAAAAAACGTAGATCCAAACATGCGGGATGCTGCAATCGGAATGGGCATGAAAACACATCAACGTTTATTGCGTGTTGAGATCCCGAATGCTCTACCTGTCATTATGGCCGGTATTCGAACAGCGGTGGTGCTGAACATTGGGATTGGCGTAATCGCTGCCTATATTGGTGCTGGTGGACTAGGCGTTCTGATTACGCAGGGAATCAGCAGAGGTGACAACTATTTAATTATTAGCGGGTCATTGGCTGTTGCTTTATTAGCAATCGTTGCTGATGCAATTTTACTGCTGATACAAAAACGTTTCACGACAAAAGAAATAGTGAATTAACTGGAAAGAGGTGAAAGAATGATTGCGTTCAATCATGTGACAAAATCATTTAGTGAAGACAATATAGCAGTAAAAGATGTTAATTTAACCGTTGAAAAAGGACATATTGTAGTTTTGCTTGGTCCTTCTGGTTGCGGAAAAACAACTCTGTTGAGGATGGTCAACCGACTGGAGTCCATTTCAAACGGGGAAATCATGATTAATAATAAAAATTCCATGGAACTTGATGCCATTGAATTAAGAAGAAATATTGGCTATGTCATTCAAAGTAACGGTCTTTTTCCGAATATGACGATTGAAGACAATGTCATGATTGTGCCAGATCTTCTTGGATGGAGTAAGCAAAAAAAACGCGAACGATTCACTTATTTAATGAAACTCATTGGGCTGGACGCCCAAGATTACCGGAAACGATATCCACATGAACTGTCTGGTGGACAGCAACAACGGATAGGCGTAATACGTGCACTCGCAGCGGACCCCCCTGTTATGTTAATGGATGAACCATTCGGAGCACTCGATCCTATCATTAGAGAAAAAATTCAGGATGAGTTTTTGCAAATTCAACGGGAAGTAAAAAAGACCATTCTATTTGTTAGTCATGATATCGATGAGGCAATAAAAATGGCGGATAAAATCGTGTTAATGCGTGATGGAGAAATCATGCAATACGACACACCTTCAGAAATGCTGGCACATCCTAAAAACGAATATGTTTCTAAGTTCTTTGGAAAAGATCGAGCACTTAAAAGTTTAAGCTTACATACTGTGAAAAATTTACAAGATATCATCGGATTAGCTCCAATTGATGCAACAATTCGAGATACAAAAACAATTCATGTTCACCAGGACTTACGTACCACATTGTCTATGCTAATGAATCAGGAAGCCGATCAAGTCGTTGTAACAAACGATCAGGATGAGAATATTGGGTCTATAACGATTGATCATGTACAAAAATATCTTCATTTTGAAATAAAAGGGGAACTATCCGTATCCCAGGAAGGGTGATTCGGTGAATAGTAAAAAGTTAATAGCTTACAGTGTAAGATTAGTACTCTATGCATTAGTCATATTATTTTTTGGTTGGATAATAAAAAATCACTATTTTGATTATATCTTTAGTGAATCCAGTACTTTTTTAGTCCTAATGCGACAGCATATTGAACTTGTCGTTGTTTCTTCAGTAATCGCGATTATTATTGCAATACCCGCTGGAATATTAATAACAAGACCCAAGTTCAGGAAGGCTGAATGGGTAGTATCTATTATCGTGAATTTCCTGCAAACAATCCCCAATTTGGCAGTTCTTGCTCTGATGATTAGTGTGTTGGGCATTGGTTTTAAAACGGCGGTCTTTGCACTTTTCCTTTACTCGATCTTGCCAATTTTCAGAAATACAGTAGCTGGCTTAGATTCGATTGATAAAAATTTGATTGATGCTGCAAAAGGGATGGGGATGAAACCGAGCCAAATATTATTTCGGATCGAACTTCCAAATGCGGTTTATTCAATCCTTGCAGGCGTTCGGACAGCAGTCGTATTGAATATCGGCACAGCTGCTCTAGCTTATGTAATTGGCGGCGGTGGTTTAGGTGTCTGGATTTTTACAGGAATTCAACTATTTGATAATGGGTATTTATTATCGGGAGCAATTCCCGTTACATTACTGGCTATTTTGGCTGATTATTTACTTCGCAAATTAGAAAATGTGCTTGTTCCAAAAGGTTCAAGACGTGAAGCAAATACGTAACATATTGCAATCGAAAGGAGGTATTTCATTAGTGAATCTATTAGTCAAACTTATCCCATTGTTGCTCATGACACTCATACTTTCAGCCTGTTCCAGTCTGGGCATTGCAGGAAAAGAAGTTACGATTGGTGGCAAAACCTTTACGGAGCAATATTTATTAACTGAAATGACAGGTTTTTTATTGAAAGAAGAAGGATTTAAAGTGAATCAAATGAGTAATCTTGGGAGCAGTGTTCTCCGTTCTGCATTGGAAAACGGTCAAGTGGATATGATGTGGGAGTATACAGGTACAGCTCTTATCACCTATATGGGTGAAGAAGTAATATCTGATCCTGAAGCAGCCTTTCAAAAGGTCAAAGAAATCGATGCTTCGAATGGCATACACTGGATGAACATGTCCAATGTCAACAATACATACGCCCTAGCCGTGACAAGTGAGAAATCAAAAGAACTTGAGCTACAATCCATCAGTGATTTGGCGGAATATATCAAAAAAAATCCTGGCAAGTTAACGATAGCCGCAAATGCTGAATTTGCTCACCGTCCAGACGGTTTGAAGGGTGTAGAACACACTTATGGTTTTGAGTTTGGTGCCAATCAGGTAATTCAAATGGATGCTGGTTTAACCCAACGTGCACTAGACAATGAGCAAGTGGATGTTTCTGTAGCACTCGAAACAGATGCTACCGTTAAACAATACGATTTAGTTATTTTGGAAGATGATAAACAGTTCTTCCCCCCTTATCGTGCAGCTGTTTCAATAAACCAAGAAATAGTTAAGAAATATCCTGAAATTGAGGAAATTACCGCGAAATTAGCAGAAAAACTAGATAGTGATATTATGCGAAGCTTAAATTATCGTGTGGATATAGATGGAGAAAGTGTCTCAGTTGTTGCTTACGAATGGCTTGTTGAAAATGGGTTGTTGAAAGAATAATAATTCCTAAAATAGACTGGACTAAGTATTTCCTATAATACCGCTTCGGTGCTTTGTGGATGCCCCCGCGAGAAGCCAGGTAAAAGATCACTCGGCTACCACTTAAAAGGTGCCTACGCTGGTCCTGCCTATGTATGTGAATTACATCTATTTATTACAGTGTATACAAATAACTACCGAGTCTTTCCGCGATTTTATCGAGGAAAGGCTCGCTTTTTTAGAAAGAAAGAACTCTCTCTATGGACGCTGAAATTCGTTAACGGGTTCTCTTGAGTGGAAGGCTGCTAAAGGAGTATTATCAGAAGTACATTTAAACGTAAAAAGAGCAATGTCTTAGAAGACGTTACTCTACCTGACTATAGCATCAGTTAGTGAAGAAATCGATATAAAATAGTAGGTTAATTTACCGATTTATTATGTGCTTCTTTCTTTCCAAATATCCTAATAAAGAAGAAAGTCAAAGTAAGAATTGCTCCCACAATTATTCCGATTACGCTTAAGTTTATTCCTGTACCAGTTGTAATACCATCTGCACGAAAAGCACCATTAACATATAGCGAAATGCCAACGATAATAAAACCAATCCATTCAAACTTGGTTCTCAGCATCTCAAATCCCCCCTTATAAGTAACTGTAATAGATAACATTATTCACTTCTTCATGGTTTCACTAACATTCCTAGTTAGTTCAATAAGAAAATAAAATCTTCTTATATTTATAGTACCGACACTCTCCTTTTTCACCGAAAAAATAATATTTTCTGATAATAAAAAGAGCTATGGTTTAGCACTGCAAGTAGCAAGATAATTAATTGCATTACAACTTTTATTGTAATGCAATTCGGCTGCCAATTATACAGGGAAAATTAAGATTTCAGAGTGAAAAAGCTAATATATCCACTAACAAAGGACTACCAACTCAATTTCAAAATGATAGTCTTTTTATATTGTGTTTTAAGTTTTCGCACCTCAGAAGAGAACCCTTGAGAAATCCACGTGATCTTTCTTATTTTGCAATAAAAGAACATTCTATGTAATTTCATATGAGTTTTAGGGTCGATATAAATGTCAAAAATGTTAAATCGACTTCTTATATTGTGACTTATTGATTAATTTTGTCTAATATTACGTATAAATGTCAAAATATTTCCCGAGAAATAATGGCAGGAAACGCCATTCTACTCACACTAGTTATACGTTATGACATATCTTTCGACATAGTTATTGTAACAACTTATGGGCAGTAAATTGATGTTCTAGTCGTGGATATAACAGCTATAACTATTGACAATGTGGTTGAGCTAGTCGAACATCGACTAAATCAAAGTTAATGACTTTATATTCCCTAGATTTAACCAGAAAATATCACAGTTTTTTAGCTACTTTTTGTCTTTCTATAAATAATTATAATGTTTAGACTTTTTAAATGTTATGATTGTTCAAAAGACAGAGAGGAGAATCGAATCACTCAGTCTTGAAGTACGATGATACAATTTGAAGGTAGTCTTGCTCAATAATCTAAATATCTAAGAATACTAGTGATGTCCAGCTCTCTATTCAACGTTTTCATACATATGTTTTTGAAATGCGTCTGGAATCAGAAATCTTGTACAATTAAGGAGAATATATGATGACAACCCTGAATGATTTACCTTCTGCAAAAGTAGAAATGCTTATTAGAAAATCGGTTGAAGAAGTGTTTGAGGCTTTTATCGATCCTGCGATTACGACGAAATTTTGGTTCACGAAAAGTAGTGGGAAATTAGAAACGGGAAAAACTGTAAAGTGGGATTGGGAAATGTACGGCGTTTCTGCAACTCTTGTTGTTAAAGAAGTCGAGATTAACAAACGAATATTCATTCATTTTGAGAACAACACCACCGCCGAATGGATTTTCACTCCTCGGGCAGAGAACGAAACTCTTGTCACGATTATCAACACAGGCTTTACAGGTGATCGAGATTCCATCGTCGAGCAAGTCATTGATTCAACTGGTGGATATACAATTGTTCTTTCCGGATTAAAGGCACTTCTTGAACACAATATTGTCTTGAACCTTGTAGCTGATAAAGCTCCGGATGCTAATGTGAATTATTGATCTTAAATAGTATTCGTAAATTGAATAAGCCACCGAGAAAAAGAATGCGGTGGCTTCGTTGTGAACTGTTTTTATGCAAGGCGCAAATGAACTCTCTCGTTTTTCATTTATTTTCAACAGCATTCTTTACCATAGCCTCATTTACATTACCTCCGCTATTATGTAAAAACTTCGTTGGCAAGCAACTCATACGAACGGGTTCGGTCTGAGTAGGAATGGGTGATGGTGACAATCATGAATTCATCATTTTGATACAACGCTTGTAATTTAGTCAGTTTTGACAATACTTCTTTTGGATTGCCAATCACCGTTTTACTCCGCATCACTTCCAACGACTTTAGATCTTCGCTGGAGTAAGGATATTGTTCAGCTTTTTCAATAGAAGGAACTCCATCAACACCTTGACCTTTTGCAAGTTGGATTTTCCATAAGAATCCACTTAATGCAAGTTGTTGTGCTTTTTCCGTCGTTTCTGCACAAATCATTGACACAGCCACGATCGATTCGGGTTTTCGCAACTGGGCATTTGGTTTGAAATGATCGATATAGTTTTTCATTATTTCTGGCCCGTCTTTATCGCTCATGAAATGGCCAAATGCGTAGGCCGTTCCATTCTCCGCTGCGAGTTTTGCACTCTTGCCACTCGTTCCCAGAATCCATGGTTGAGGTGAAATAACGGGAAGGGGTGCAGCAGTGATTTTCGAGTACATATGTTCAGAGGGAAAATCATCATTAATAAAATGAAGCAGTTCCTTGAAAGTGGCTGGCATGTTAAATACGTTTTGCAGGAAATTATCCGAAAGAGCCATCGTTACTTCAGCAGAACCACCGGGAGCCCTGCCAATTCCAAGATCAATACGACCTGGAAACAGAGTGGCAAGCATATTGAAACTTTCAGCCACTTTTAATGGTTTATAGTGTGGCAGTAAAATGGCACCAGCTCCGATGCGGATTTTTTCCGTGTTGGCTCCAATGTATCCGAGCATGACTTCAGGTGCTGAACACGCAAGCCCTGAAAAGTCATGGTGTTCAGCAATCCAGTAACGCGTATACCCCATTTTCTCCCCGCTTTGTGCAAGTTGCATGGACGCTTCCATTGCCTGCCTTGCCGTTGCCCCAAAAGATACCGGTGATTGGTCTAATATGCTTAATCTCATGATAGTTTCCCCCCATCACTACTTAGTTTCAATGAGCTCCAGTTGGAAATCTGCAACAGTTTGTTCATCCTTAAAATCATTTCTGGAAGTCGAGTAATTATTGATTGTTCCTTTAAAAGCCAACTCTTTTTCCGGTACTTTCACATCAAAGGTTGTTTTATATAAGTGAACAGTGACATCATGATATTCTGTCCCGCCTCTTACCTTGAAATCAAAACGAATTGTTCTTAATTCTTTGCCAACTTTATTAATAACACTCTCTTTGAAATTTGAAACGTTGAGTACAAATTCATCCAATATCACTTCAATATCCATACTAGATTCCCTCCGTCATTAGCTAAGTTTGATGAAGAAAGAGAGCATCAACTTTATATGCTCTCTTTCACATTTATCATTTAATTTGTCTACGCATTACGGATTCGTGGACCAAAGTCCCGCTTCTTTAATAAAGATTCGTTTGTTCAGTTTCAATTGTGCGACGATAAACTCCGCAATATCTTCGGGTTGCATCACTCTGTCCGGATTGCCGTCCGTTAAGTTATTTTCGATGGCCAGATCCGTTGCAACGGTACTAGGTGCTAGAGCTGTCACACGAATGTTATGCTTACGCACTTCCATCGCCAATGACTCGGTTAGTCCGAACACGCCAAATTTGGAGGTACTGTACGCACTTGTCAAAGGCGCTCCTTTTTGTCCTGCTGAAGACGAAATATTAATAATATCGCCGGATTTCTGCTCGATCATTCCAGGAAGAACAGCACGAGTCACATAATACACACCCATCAAATTCACTTGAATGATTTTCTCCCAGTCCGATACTTCCAAGTCCATGAAATTACCGAACTTCGCTATGCCAGCATTATTGATTAGAATGTCCACTTGTCCCAGTCCGATTGTCAATGAATCGATCGCCAGATTCACTTCATCATTAGATGATACATCTGCTTTTGCAATAAAGGCTTTTACACCGAGTGCTTCCACTTCCTTCGCAACACTCAGTAATGTTTCTTCAGATTGTGCTAAAAGACCTACATTCACTCCTTCAGCAGCTAATGCAAGCGCGATCGCTCGTCCGATCCCTCTCCCGGCACCGGTAATGATTGCGTTTTTACCTGTTAAAGTTACGCTCATAAACTTCCCCTCCTCTGAATGCTTAAGTAATTTCCAAACACAAAGTCAGTATATCTTAAGCTGGCAATTGATGAAACAAAGTCGACTTTAAACCAATGACCTTCAAACTGGCACCTGAACTACAACCCAGTCGAGCAAAACAGGACAATCCTCCAGCCATCCGGATCTTCAATCGTAATTCCAGCGTCTCCCCAATAAGGATTTTCTGCTTCAGCTTCAGGATATCCCATTTCCTTCAACCTACTAGCAACGATGGAAATTATATCCCAATTCGGTAAATAAAATACGAGCAAATTGTCTTTAGTTGGAGCAGGGCAAGGTGTACCTGCTCTATGACTCGTAAACTCCAAGTGAACGTTCGCGTCAGGCATGCCATACATGACACCATTAAATTCATTATGTTCCCAGAACTCACCGATTCTCTTTAGCCCTAAACCCTTTTCGTAAAACGCTATGACCTTCTCAAGTTGATCTGTTGGTCTTGCGATTCTCATTTGAACGACAGGAAGTGCATTGGACCAAGCCTTTTTCACCTTGACTGTCAAAGGTAAGCTCGAATGTTTCAAAATTTGAAAGTGTTCCCCTTCTACTTCAACTACTAGCGGATGGATTGTAGCGGGTCTATCTGTCGGATACCAATTCCGCCCTTCCTTGACCAAGACAAAATTTCCAGACTCATCACCATAAAAACGAAATGTATCAGATGAAGAATGATTCACGTTTTTAATTGGAGACATGAACTTACTCATTTCCTCAACACTTTCACAAGGGAGCCCGATCTCACATACATCAACCCAACCTACATGATTTTCACCAATTTGGATAGTACGCTCCAAAATCTCGAGAATGTTTCCATTAGGATCGGTAAAATACAGTTGCTTGCCCTTCCAATATCCACTCAATTGACCATCAGAATCAGGTAAGAGATTAACGTGACGCTCTATCAGTTTCTTGAACATATAGTCATAGAAAGCAAGATTAGTCCTTAATGCCAAATGGTATAAAGGAACTTCATTGTCACTAGATTGTAAAAACGTAATATGAGTATTTCCTGCTCGTACTGTAAAAAAACCATCCTTTGCCCTTACGATTGGCATCTCCAAAATTTCAGTATAGAACTCTCTCATTTTTTCAAGGTTACCGGTCTCTAATACAATTCTAAGAATTTTCATTTTCAACACCTCCATTCAATTGTACTAGAGCCCTTAATCAAACCATATGTACAAAAGGATGAAAGGTTTCTACATCTTTTGGATGAGCAATGAAACCGATACTGGATTTCGCTAAATACCATTCAACACTTCCAACGTTGATATCACATGTTCCAGAAAATCTTTAATGTCGCCCATATGCTCCTCATTAATTTTATGGTTAAATGCCACTTCAATAATGTCCAGGTAACTTGGTGGTGAATCTTTTACATATACGAAACTCAGTGCTTGAGTGATCGGGAGGTCAGGTTCCCAAATCTTGTTTAGCGATTCCTCAATTTCTTTACACTGGTTGGTTACGTTTTGAATACGCTTATAAAATCGCAAGTACATAGAACAACCCGGACTTTTTCCAGGCTGCTCCAATATCTCTGCTGCCAGTTCTTCAATAGAGGCTTCTATTATTATTTCTGCTTTCACGTCTTGCTGATCGACCAGTGTAAATTGAATACCAAAATCTCGTTTAATGATAGAAAAATCCATTCGATCGAACCTATTTGTAATCGCAATTTTGCGATCTATATTATCTAAATCGTACACCTGGTTTTCTATTGCTACTTTTAAGTTTTCAAATATTGTTGGATCATACATATCGATTCCTCCAGATTATATTCCCGTGCACTCATTATTTTTTGTGCGTGAAGAAACTTTCCTCCAAACATTCACAGCTTCATTGTTTTGCCAGCTGTTTTTTGCTGATTTTCATCCAGTTAATGTAGCCGTACACACTATTCAGGAGAAATGCAGACCACATGACTAACATGGACCAATCGTTTCCGCCAGATGTCATCAAGATAATCGCCCATAATGTAATTGAAAGAACATTAACGGCAATCCATAAAATCCATTGTTCCACATAACGTTTCACCAATAATAGTTGTGCCACCACTGACAAAACAACAGCGATTGAATCAATACGAACTTGTTTGCCACCCAATGAATGTAAAAAATATGCATAAATAATAGAAGAAACAACAATAACAAGAGATAACTGAATCCATTGTTTTTTATTTAGTCGTTTTACAATCACATCTTCGCCTTTTGTACTTTCTCGCGTTTTGTTTTTATTCCATAAATACATACCGATAAATTGAAACGGGAAATAAAAAAGTCCGTTTAACATCGCTTCACCATACAAACCGTAACTAAATGAAATGTATGAATAAGTTCCCGATTGAATAATGCCGAAGAAATAATTTGAGATTTTCCCTTTGGCAATTAATACTACGGCAATCATTCCAGTAATTGAAGAAATTAAACCAATCAAAGAATCTCCCAAAGCAAAAAACAAATAAATGTTTATGGCCGTAAAAACTGCCAACCAAATTTTTTCAAATGTTGTCCACTCATGCCATATGCGTTTTAACATTCATACTCTCCCTTTTGGAAGAAAAAATTAATCGGTCACGTATCTTTAATATTGAAAAAAAAAAAAATACTTTTGCCATTATTTATCTTCCTAAAACAAGTGTGCATGATATTGCGGAGTTTCATCCCTATAATGTTTTTTGATTGAAATGGTACAACGCTTCATTGACTGCATGCATATCATGGATGCGATTCTTAAGACAATACTGGATGATTAAATCGAATGTGCTGCTACCCGATAAGGAATATCCAGCAGAACTTAGCAAAGCATCGGTTCCCTCTTTGTCTAACTGCAAGGCCAATGCAAGCGCAATAGTTGTATTTTTCCCTGGCCGATAGTCCGGTTTGCGGATTTTCGAAAAATGTCTTCGATCGATACCCGCCTTCTGATAGATTTCTGTATCCTGTACACCAGCAATGTCGATTAATCGGAACAACTCTTCGTTCAATGTTGGTTGGCGATGATTGTCAATATAGTCCTCCAAATCAGTCGTTAAGAAAATTTCCGACTCAAGCTGATTCACCTGGCAAATCGCTTTTTCGCTTAAAACACCCAGTTCTTGAATATTCGAGTGAGACTGAATATAGTCGTGTATATCAATCAGAGTCTGTTTATCGAGCATGGTTTTGCCTCCCTAAATGTCGCTTTGCAGGCGACCATATCATGGTGAGATATTGCTAGTATTATCATAACAACAAACGAAAGAGGATGATGACTTTGAATGTGAATGTAACCGAAATTATTTACCTTCTCGATCGCAGCGGGTCCATGTCAGGACTTGAAAGTGATACCATCGGCGGTTTCAATGCATTTATTGCAAAGCAGTGCCAACTCGGTAAAGTGTCACTCACGGCAGTTCTATTTGACGATCAATATGAAATCCTATGGAACGGAATCGATGCATCAGTCGCAAAGCTGACGCATGAAAATTATTATGTAAGAGGTACTACTGCCTTGTTAGACGCAGTCGGCAAATCAATACTTGATGTTAATCACAGATTAACTCATACACATGCTGATCAAAAACCAGGAAAAGTCATATTTGTCATCACCACAGACGGGATGGAAAACGCCAGTCGAGAATTCACGTATGAAAAAGTGAAAGAACGTATTAAACATCAGGAAGAGAAACATAACTGGGAGTTCATTTTCATCGGAGCCAACATGGATGCGGCAAAAGAAGCCAGCAGCATGGGGATACAATCAGATAATGCCTTTAACTTTGTCGCATCAGAAGTGGGTGTCGAGTCCATGTTTGAAATGGTGAATGAAAATGTGTCAAGAAGACGGCGACGGCGTTAGTATCAATCGGCGGGTGACTTCATCACTCCCCCCATCCCTCTGTTTTCAGACCTTCCTACGCTGGATATGCGTCCGTTGTCCCTTACATTCTGTTTTACCCGATCACCCAATTTCTTTCATAAAAATACCCCTTAAAAGGTAGTTGACTACTAAAAAGTCCTTTCAATCTAAACAAGCGAGTCTTCCCTCGATAACATCCTGGGAGGACTCGTTAGTTTTTTATAGACACCACACTGATTTAGATGGTATCAATATGCCTAGGCAGAACTAGCGCAGGCGCCTTTCAAGTGTTAGCCGGAGCATTATTATAGGGAATACTTAGTCCAGTCTATAATGGTGTCTTTTTCAGTGACATCCATAATGATAGGAAAAGCTATGAATACTGGATTCGGGGGAGTCCCCAATGTTATACATATCTTTGAAAAAAGGATTTGTAGGCTCCAGCCTAGAATATTTCAGTAATGAAATAATAAAAATTAATTTTCGAGAGGATGAATAGGGTATGCATACATTCAATTCAATAGTAGAAGATTACAACCTCCTTCATAAAAAGCAAGACATATTAAAGATTGCGGCTTCATCAATTGGTATTTTGAAAGAGAAAACTGACGATAAAAATATTCAAATTGGTGGATCCAAATTTGGAGGACTTCCTGATTTACCACCTTCCTTTTCTTTTCCCCAATACCATAATGGCCCCTTATCTTTTTTAGCTCAACTTAACCTAAAAGATCTTACATTTTCAGAAACCGATGATTTGTTGCCAAAAACGGGAATGCTGTATTTCTTTTACGATGTAGTAAATCAACCATGGGGCTTTGAAAAAGAAGACAGTGATAGTTATAAGGTTCTTTATTTCGATGGGGATTTAGATGACTTATCTCGCACTTCCTATCCTCAAATAACGGAAGACTATTACCCATTACCATCGCATAAAGTGGAATTCACAAAAATGCTGACTTTTCCTGAAGATCCAGTAGGCTTGGAACTGGACGAATCAGAGTTGGATGATTACTTTGAGTTCAGGGAAGCAATCATGCAACCTCGTAAAACAGACAATACCCATCAAGAACTTGATGAGGAATCGGCTATTCCAAAACACTACCTCCTAGGTGAACCTTTCAACATACAAAATAACGTATTGGAAGATGTCATTTATTATGAGAATGACGAAAAAATAGAATGGAATTCAGCTGAAATGGACTCGAAAAGAAAGAAGATGACCTTACTATTTCAAATGGACAGTGACGAGGATTTAGATGTCATGTGGGGCGATGTAGGAATGCTTTACTTTTGTATATATAAAACCGACCTAATCAAAAAACAATTTGACCAAGTAAAGTTTATTCTCCAGTGTTACTGATACCCAATACCGGATTAATTTAAGTATTATTTTCGTATTGACACGGCCGGAGGATGCATTTTCGGCCACTTTTGAATTTCATTTACAGGTAACAGTCACGACCTGATAATCGTCAGCTAAAGAAAAGTATTCTGAATGCTAAACCGTACAATTCACCCGAAGTCTCATGTATGCATAGCATATGGATATGTGTAAATTAACAATGGAGGAATGCGTATGGTACTTTTTCAATCTTTTCAAGGGACCATCACCATGATCAGTGATTTCCCGATAAGTACAAATGGTGAAGACGAGGGTTGCTATACATTACTATCGGTCGATAACGGCATGGGGGCATCAGTAAATTTCGTGGTGGCACCCACAACTTATTTTGTAGACCACGTAATGGTCTCAGTAGGAGACAGGGTAACTGGATATTATGATGGGAATGCCCCTGTTCCCCTTATTTACCCACCCCAATATCGGGCACTTGTCATGGTAAAAGACAATCCAAATCAAAATGTAAAAGTAGACTACTTCAATAGTCAGTTGGAAAGTCGTGATGGGCAGTTAAAATTGAATCTTTCACCCTTCACGCCAATCGTTTTGATAAATGGGCAAGCCTTCACACGGAATCCTGCGAACCGCAATCTAATTGTGATTTATGGACCGACAACCAGAAGCATACCAGCCCAGACTACACCTTATGAAATTATTGTTTGGTGTTAGAAACCACATGGTAGACATACGACTAATTCAGAAATATATATGTTTTTATATATTCCTGGGTTTTTCACAAAGTAGGTAATAATGATGAAATTTTCAATTGGTTGATTTATCGATCCATTATGTACCCGAATAATTTCATAGAAGGTGCCAGGCTGGGGCATGGCTGATTTTTTATAACACAGGGTGCAATCATAACATTAGTACCCGAAAATCATTGTTTCGATTTTGGTAACAGTAATTCAACGCTAGTTCCCATTTTCACTTGGCTGGTGATGTGGATTGAACCTTTGTGTGTTCCTATAATGCGAAAGCTCACAGTCATTCCCAGCCCAATGCCTTTTTCTTTGACGCTATAGAAAGGTTCACCAATGTGTTTTATACGGGTCTCTTCAATTCCACATCCATTATCCTCAAACTTAATGGCAAAGTAATCCTCATTTTTCTCATAGATTGTAATCGTAACTTCACCATTTGTAGAGATGGCTTCTAGCGCGTTTTTAATTATATTTATAAACACTTGTTTCAATTGACTATCATTACAATATGCATTGAATTGATTGTCTTCAATCAAGTTTAATTGTGAGTTTTGAAGCGACGCTTCCGTCGACATCAATTGAACAACTTCCCTAACAATCGTATTTATGTTTTGATTGGAAAAATTGATATCAGTTGGTTTTGCTACAAGTAATAGTTCCGAACAAATGCTATTAATCCGATCAATTTCACTCACTAAGACGTCAATATGATCCTCAATTTTAATTGATTTTTCTTGATGCATTTGCATAAAGCCTTTAATCGTTGTAAGTGGGTTTCGTATTTCGTGTGCAATACCCGCAGCTAATTCACCTAAAACCGCCATTTTTTCAGATTGTCTTAACATGCTCTCGGTTTCTTTTAAATCAGTAATATCTCTACCAATCACTAGTAATGCTTTTCTGGAACCATCTTTATTAAAAATTGGCACTTTGAATGCATCAAATGTTTTGTTTGAACCATCTCGTAAAGGAATAATTTCTTCACACCGACTTACCCCTCCTTCCTTCCACGCTTCCTCGTCTGTATCAATACAGTAAATTAAAGAATCATGATAAAAATCGGTATATTTTGCTACCTCTTCGTCTGTTTTCCCTTTGTAATCGACGTTCTCTAATTCAAATAACTGAGCACCAAATTTATTTATTTGCAGCCACTTTCCATCACCATCTTTGAACGAAACAAAGTCGGGCATGGTATCAATTAACAATGTTAGCTTCTCTTTTTCTTCTTCAATTTGTTTGGAATGGCTTAAACTTTTTATAAGAACAAATAAGAGTATTGCTGTGATGAAAACGAATAACAAACCTTTGATTGTTTCTACGATAAAGACTTTTTCAGCAGACATGTTTGACATTCTTATTAAATAGTCTGTACCAAGAATCCAAAATGGTCCTATGATTAAATAGATATATGGTATCTTTCGGAACATTTCTATGCTTTTTTTCATATTTTCCCCTTAGAATATTAGATAGTAATTAGTTATTTTCGCATATAAATCATGATTCGGCAATTTAATTGGAATTATATAAAAAATAATAAAACATGGTCTCCTTCGATTATCTCATGTATAGTGCCCAATTTTTTGTGCGCATTTAAATTTCATATTTTGAGTTGCAAATCAAATGCTTCCTCAGTTCTTAATTCCCCCCTCTCCGAACATACCTCTCTGTCTAAATTGGCATTAATTTGTCAAATTATTTCCCATGAAAATATGCCAAAAGTCGTCATTTCCCGTGAAACATGTCGAATTCGAATGAGATGACACTGGTTACTTTGCTCGTCTCTTTTTTCAGCACTTCCCTCAACAAGTCTTTCCTCTCCATCCCATGAAACTTTCACGAAGACAAATGGATAATACCGAATAAACAGAATTAACCTCTCTCGAAAGAGTTTCTACTATATACTAGAACTACATACAAAAAGTGAGAGGATGTTTTAAATTGACTCAAGACACACAACAAGACACCTGCCTGATTGGTGAAGCTGCAACCCGTACTTCAAAAACATCAACTGAAATTACAGCGGATGGTTCTTTTAATCGACAAATCAATGCCTTTACAACACCTTTTGGAAATAACCCGGGTGAACTGCCAATTGAAGCCGGACGTTATCGTCTTTTATGGTCTGCCGCTTGTCCATGGGCACATCGTTCTGTCATTGTCAGAAGAGTATTGGGTTTGGATCATGTCATCAGTCTAGGGACTGCTAGCCCCATGCGTCCGAGACTCCCTCATGTGGATTGGGAATTTTCATTGGATGAGAAGGGCGTGGATCCTGTTTTAGGGATCAGATATATGAGCGAAATTTATAAAAAAGCAGATCCCGATTATTTGGGACGCCCTACTGTGCCAGTTATGGTCGATACGAAACTGCAAAAAGCCGTGAATAATGATTACCTCAAACTAACCAATCATTTTGAAACAGCCTGGGCTCCGTTCCATAAAGAACATGCACCAGATCTATATCCAGAACGATTACGGCAAGAAATCGATAAACTGAACAATCTCATCTTCAATGAAGTGAACAATGGCGTGTACAAATGTGGGTTTGCCAAATCGCAGGAAGCATATGAAGAGGCCTATGATACGCTGTTTAATCGACTGGATGAATTAGAGATCCGCCTATCTAAACAACGTTTCTTGTTCGGCGATTTTATTACCGATTCAGATGTACGACTGTTCACCACTTTAGTACGTTTCGATGCCGCCTATTTTTCAGCATTCAATACGAATCGAAATCTAATTCGTGAATTCCCAAGTCTATGGGGTTACGCACGTGATTTGTACCAAACTCCAGGCTTTGGCGACACCACTGATTTTGATGCCATTAAGAGACATTACCATCTATCAATCACCATTTCACCCGAGAAGACTGAACCTACCATCTTGCCAAAAGGACCAAATCTAGCAATATGGAATACACCCCATCATCGGGAACAGTTAAATAAAAGTGATGAGAAATTTCTTATTCAAAAGAAGTAGACAGGTGAAAAGCTTTGATTTGCAGTGAACATCTGCAAATCAAATATTTTTCATTAACCTACAAATTAATCAATACCTCTTCTAATAGATGGTAACCGTTTATAGGCTTTTGAACTGCTGGCAGATTTTACTATAGAATTTATATCATACTAAAAAGTTATGTGGTGATTTCATTGTTTAAAATATTGTTGATAGAAGACGATACTTCCTTGTTTAACGAAATCAAGGACAGGCTCTCACAGTGGTCCTACGAAGTTTCGGGGATTGTTGATTTTAATCAAGTCATGGAAGAATTCATAACCGTAAAGCCTGATTTGGTCATTATTGATATCCAATTGCCTAAGTACGATGGCTTTCATTGGTGTAGGTTGATTCGGGCGCATTCGAATGTTCCGCTTATCTTTTTATCCTCCCGCGACCATCCAACGGACATGGTAATGTCCATGCAACTTGGGGCGGATGACTTTATTCAAAAGCCATTTCATTTCGAGGTTCTCATCGCTAAAATCCAGGCGATTCTTCGTCGTGCCTATAACTATAATGCCGAGCCGGTAAGCCTTCACACATGGTGTGGGGCTGCGGTTGATTTTGAAAAGAATACAGTCTCCAATGAAATGGGTTCCATCGAACTGACCAAAAATGAAAGTTTCATCCTGAAGCTTCTCATCGATCAGAAGAACAAGATTGTCAGTAGGGACCAGTTGATGAACAGCCTTTGGGACGACAAACGCTTTATCGGCGATAACACGTTGACGGTCAATGTCAACCGATTGCGCAAACGTCTTGATGAACTAGGACTGGGAATTTACATACATACGAAAGTGGGACTTGGTTACATGGCGTTAGAAGAGGCAAAGACATATGATCCGTAACTTTTTGATAGAAAGAAGTAGCTGGATTCTCCTGTTCGTTTCCTTGCAAGTTTTGAGCCTGTTCATGGCCTATGTGGACGTCACAATCCCATTCGGGTCCATGCTATATGTCTCATTTTTGTCACTCGTTCTATTTACTGTCTTTCTGGTCACTCGCTACTTCAAAGAAACTCGATTTTACAGAAGTCTGATAGAACGGGAAATCAATCTCGATTTTACTGAAATGGCAGAACCGAACAGCCCATTTGAAACGATTGTGGAGCATAGCATCACGGAACAAACCTCCTGGTTGAAAAGTGAGTTGTCGACAAATCTCATCACCCTGGAACAGGAGAAAGATGATCTCCTGTCCTGGATCCATGAGGTCAAGACCCCATTGACCGCCATGCAGTTGATGATCGGGCGAATCGAAAATGAACCACTGAAAGCCCAATTGAACCATGAGTGGCTGCGAATCCACCTCCTGCTTGACCAGCAACTTCATCAAAAACGGCTGACTGTCATCGAAAATGACTTATACATTGAGCAAATCAATCTTGAATCCATCGTTTTCCGTGAAATCAAAACCGTTCAATCTTGGTGCATTCAAAAAGGGATTGGTTTCGATATCCAACTTGAGATAACGGACGTGTTGAGTGATGCCAAGTGGCTGTCCTTCATCACCCGGCAATTAGTAACCAATGCCATAAAATATAGTGAGAAACGAGACATTATTATTCGAAGCTATGCTAAAGATGGCCAGACATTCTTGGACGTAACAGATATGGGAAGAGGTATCGATCCGAAAGACATATCAAGAATTTTTGACAAAGGGTTCACGTCGACTACCCATCACCGCGAGCAGGCATCTACAGGCATTGGTCTATATTTGGCGAAAAAAGCCACAATCCCTCTACTCATCGAAATAGACATCAAATCCACCTTACATCAAGGGACAACTGCCACACTAGCGTTCCCAAAAAGAAATGAATTTCTTAACTTACAGAGCGTGTGACAAAAGTGTCACACGCTTTTGTCATTTGTTCGACCAATCACACGAAAAAAGCGCCATTCATTTCTATAATGAATACAACAACTAAAACCAAAAGGAGTACGGACATATGAACATTTTGGAAGCAACAAAACTTCACAAAAGCTATGGCAACAAGGCAAATAGACAGGAAGTATTGAAAAGCATTGACATTAACATCAAAAAAGGTGAATTCGTCAGCATTATGGGTGCTTCAGGATCGGGCAAGACAACCTTGCTTAACGTCCTGTCTACCATCGACCAGATAAGCCAGGGCAACATTACGATTAATGGCAGCGAAATGACCACGATGAAAGAGAAGCAACTGGCTGAATTCCGTAAAAATCACTTGGGGTTCATTTTCCAGGAATACAATCTACTGGACACCCTAACGGTCAAGGAAAATATCCTATTGCCTCTATCAATTACTAAGATGCCAAAACAGGTGGCCGAAGATAAATTTAAGGCATTGACACAAGAACTTGGCATTCTAGATATCGCACATAAATACCCAAACGAAATATCTGGCGGTCAAAAACAACGGACATCTGCGGCACGGGCCTTCATCCATGAACCAAGCATCATTTTCGCGGACGAACCAACTGGTGCACTCGATTCAAAAGCCGCTTCAGACCTCTTGAACAAGCTGAGCGAACTAAATCGTCAACGACACGCTACGATTGTCATGGTGACGCATGACCCAACTGCAGCAAGCTATTGCGACCGGATAATATTCATCAAGGATGGTCAAGTGTATACCCACCTGCATAAAGGGGAGCAATCGAGACGCACTTTCTTCGAAGATATTATCAAAACACAAGGAGTTCTTGGAGGCGTGCAACATGAACATTAATGTCCTCATCTTTCGCAACCTAAAAAAGAATTTCAAAAATTATTACCTCTATGTTTTCGCTTTGTTTTTCAGTGTGGCACTGTACTTTTCATTCGTTACCCTTCAATATGATCCAGCGCTAGATGAAACGAAAGGCTCGGTTAAAGGCGGAGCATCGATACGAGCAGCATCTATTCTACTCGTAGCCATTGTCACCATCTTTGTGTTATATGCCAATACAATTTTCATCAAACGACGGAGCCGGGAAATCGGCTTGTTCCAATTGATTGGTATGACCAAAACTAAAATTTTCCGCATCCTGAGTATCGAAAATTTCATTCTTTATTTTAGTTCTGTCGTCGTGGGTATTATAATTGGCTTTTCTTTTTCGAAGTTAATCCTGATGATTTTGTTCAAAGTGACTGCGGTGGACACGCAGGCTACTCTTCAATTTTCATCAAATGCACTCATTCAAACACTAGTTGTTTTCGGTGGAATCTATCTCTTCATTCTGTTGATGAATTATTTGTTCATCAGAAAACAAAGCATTTTATCGTTGTTCAATTTAATCTCTTCAACTGAAAGTAACGTCAAAAAAACATCCAAGTTGGAAATCATCATAGGAATTGCCGGGTTGTTTTTGATCGCATCAGGCTATTTCGTGTCCTCACAATTATTCGATGGCGATTTCACGGGGATGACGGGATTGTTCATTGCCATGGGCTACACGCTCGCTTCCGTTATTATCGGAACCTACTTGTTTTATAAAGGATCGGTCAGTTTCATTGCCAATATGATTAGAAAGAAGAAAGATGGACATTTGGCCGTCCATGAAGTTTTATCGCTATCCTCAATCCAGTTCCGACTGAAGTCAAACGCTTTATTATTGACCATCATCACGTCCGTTTCCGCACTTGCCATCGGTTTGCTGTCCTTGAGTTACATCTCATACTATTCTGCGGACAAGGTTGCAAGGGATTATGTCCCGGAAGATTTCGCGCTGACGGACACGGCTACTGCGAAACAATTCAAGCAAGATTTGGAAACGGCAGACATTGACTATACCGAAACTCTTATCGACGTGATTCAAGTGGATATTAATGCATCAGAAATCATTGAGTCAGATTTACCAGCAATCGTTGAGGACGCTAATTCCATGACACTTCCTGTCGTCAGTGACAAAAGTGTCAAAGACATTGACGTTTCTTCAGAAGAAACTCTTTTCACTGGCACCAGCAATATACTCGAACGGATCATCACGATAAAAGATTCAGGGACAATCGAGCTTTTGGGGAAAACAGAACGCATCCCACAAAACTTTATCGGGGTGGAAAAAGAGTTCGTCGTTTCCTCATACTTCACGAATGGTGGAGTTCCCATCGTCATCGTTGACGAGCCCGTTTTCGACCGACTGAAAAATGATATGGACCCGGATATTCAAAAAAAATCCATTCTCTATATTGGTATTGACATCGTCGATGAAGAAAAGCTTGAACAGGCAAATGAACTGTTTGCGAAAATTCAACAACTTCTTATATCCGAACCATTTTACTCTGAATCAAGACTCGACATCAGTAACAATCAAAAAAACATCATGGGTCTCGTCATGTTTATCGTCGGTTTTCTCGGACTCGCCTTTCTCATTACATCTGGGTGTATTCTATACTTCAAACAAATGGGTGAAAGCGATGAGGAAAAACCAAGCTACACGATTCTGCGTAAGCTCGGTTTCACGCAAGGAGATTTATTGAAAGGCATACAGCTCAAGCAATTATTCAATTTCGGCATTCCCTTGATCGTTGGGCTTTGCCACAGCTATTTTGCCGTCCAATCAGGCTGGTTCCTATTTGGAACACAACTTTGGACGCCGATGTTCATCGTTATGGGAATCTATACCGTTCTATATTCGATTTTTGGCCTCCTGTCTGTTCTATACTCAAAAAAAGTTATCAAGGAAGCACTATAAGAACATAGGAAAAGCTCCAGTATGTTTTCGCTGGAGCTTTTTAACATAAAAATGAAAGCGATAGATATTCTATCAATATTCTATCAATCTCCCCAGACACTATGAAAAAATATTCATAACATAGGGTATAAGGAGGTGAATTTTAAATGTGTAACAACTGTTCAAGACATAATCGACCAATTCATCACAATAATAACCGTTGTAATTGTTCAAGAACGTTCTTTCCTACTGACCAAAGGAATGAAAGGAATGAAAGTTCCAACCGTAACGAATGCAAGTTTAATAAACGTTCTTCAAACAGATCCAGATGCTCATGTAGAGGACGTCGCTTTAATCCTTGTTTCTTTTGCCGAGGTTTGTGGTAATTAGTGACGAAGAAATCTGAAGTTATGTTTAACCTAGCCATAACTTCAAAATCAAACTAAACTGCCCGACGTACCATCCCCACATATTCGATTTCCACGCATGCACCTTAAAGCATAATCGGAGGTCAATTTAAGTGCCTGCCATGACATTAGTATTCCTTTCTACTACACTAATGCCACCTATCAAATGATTAGCGTCATGTATTCTATTCAATGTTGAATCTGATATGCGGATCATTGTCGGTCTTTCACTCGAAACAAACCACTAAGCAAGCTTTAGAAGAGCATAGGAAAAGCTCCAGTTTTTTAGTGCTGGAGCTTTTTCTATGGAATGAATGACTACATAAAGATGTTGAACATGCTTCCCTACCTGAGGATGTTGTTCTTATTATTGTCCATCGCGAAGATGATAAAATATTATACATAAAGATAGCGGCCGAAGATGCAATCTCGACCGCTCTTGTATTTCTTATACAGTTTCGATTTGAACCCTAGACAATTCCCAGTTTGAGGTGTCAACCACATTTAATTGAAGTATAAACCGATATGAAACACCTTCTAACCGCATACCTAATCATGTTAGTTGTAGATAAATGTCAAAATTGTTTAGAATAGTTTTCTACAGAGGGCACGTTAAGTCAAAGCAAAAATGACTACAGTAGTTTTTCTGTCATGTTTAAATACTCTTCAATAGTCTCCGTTAATGGTTGCAAGGCCGCTTCCCAAAATTCAGTTTTCGTTAAGTCTTGTTCTAAGTATTCATGGGCTAATTGTTCTACTGACATTCTTCCTGAATTACGCAATAATTCATCATATTGCTCGGTAAATTCATTTCCTTTGCTCTTTGCTAATGCATATATCCCATTGCTAAATAAATAGCCAATCGTGTAAGGGATGTTGTAAAAAGCTTTTTCTGTGTCGTAAAAATGAGAGATATACATCCACATATAAACATTCAGTTCTTCAATCAAACCTTCGTACAGATCCTTTTCTGCTTCAGCCATCAAATTATTAATTTCTTCGGCAGTCAGAACTCCTTTTTTTCTCTTTTCATATAGTTCCAGTTCAAATTGGAACATATTTGGAACCGTCCCTATGTACTTGAGTCCATTAGAAATTTTAAGTTCCAGCAAAGCAAGCTTTTCCTTCTCATCTGTCGTCTGATTAATCACTGCATCTAGCACTAAGTTTTCCATAAACGTAGACGCAGTTTCTGCTACACTTGTACCTTTCTTTTGTGCAAAAGTGGGTTCTTCATGCAATATATTGTTATGGTAAGCATGCCCCAACTCATGGGCAATTGTTATCACATCCTGATAATTCTCTCGAAAGGTCAAAAAAATTCTACTTTCTTTAGCTATCGGTAGGGAAGCACAAAATCCCCCTTCCGCTTTGTCAGGTCGGTTTTCAGCTTCAATCCAGCCAGCTTCAAAAGCCTTTTTGGCAAAGCTCCCTGCTTTTTCACTGAAGTTGTGGAATTGTTTAATGATTATTTCGACTGCATTTTCATAAGAAATCTTCTTAGTAGTCGCAAAACTCGGGAATTCTAGGTCATTCCATGTTGGTCTATCTAACTGTTCCAGTTCAATCTTCCTTTGAATATAAGCTCTTAATAAGTCTTTCTTTTGATTGATTGCCGAAATCATTGTATGTACCGTTTCTTCTTTAATGCGGTTTTGCTCTAAAGCTTCTTTTAAAAGGTTTTGCCACCCACGCTGTTGATAAACATCCAGTCTAAACCCGACTATTCGATTGAGAACTGAAGCAAATACGTCAGCATTTTTTTCACACACATCCTTAATGGCGTTTGCAGCATTTTGACGCAAGGTCCGTTCAGTGGAATAAATCGCTTGATTTAGCGCTTGACCAATGGAAACTTCTTTCTTCTCCCCATCGATTTCAAGTGGAATCCTCAACCTAGTTAGCATTTGATCATGATGCTTTTCCCACCCATCAAATCCATTTACGGATAGGACATTGATCATTTTTTCCAATTCCAATGGCAGTTGATCCTTAACAGCCTGCCTTCTTTCTTTTATATAAAAAGAGTAATTCTCAACTTTATTTTGGCTTAACAAATCAATCCAGGCTTCTTCTGAAAGACTTGCTAGTGTTCGATCTACCTCTGACTGTATAGTCGTCAACTCTGATTTTATGACAGCACTTTCATCCATTAAAATCATCACTTCAGTATCTTTTACATTCTGCGCATAGATACAGATTAAGAAATCATCGACTTCCTCCCACCAACTGAGTACATTCTGTGTATCCTGGAGAATTCCCACTAGGTGTTGTAATTCTTTTTTTGTATTTGCAGCATTGAATATTTGTATTTCTTTGGTCAACAATATGATTCTGTTTGCTAGTTGGGTCATTAACTCCTTGAGTTTTTCCGACTGGCTTCCACCAGCATATAAAGATTCTAAATTCCAATTCTGACTAATCGTTTGTTCCATCGCAAATGGCCTCCTAGTTAAATACCCTCTAACTTATCTGGTTATCATTGATAAACTCTAGATGTCTCTTTGAATAAAAAATATCATTTCAAGAAAATATCGACAGAATGCTAATGATTAAATTAGGCTCAATCTCTTCTTGAAACTCTTTAATAGGGTCTTGACCTTAAACGAACTCTAATTTATTTTAACATATATATCCACTATTAAATTAAATATTCTATTATTTCACTTTTTGATAAATAATTAGTCCCGCCACTATGTACGAAACAATAAAGACATGCAAAAACCCCAGATAGAAAACACTCTTTCAAGTGTCTACTATCTGGGGTGAAATTCAAAGATCACAACAATATGATATTTGTTATATTAAATACCACCAGTAACTCCGATACTCTCACCAGTGATTGCTGCTGCGCCGTCTGATGCTAAAAACACTGCAGTCGCACCAATTTCAGAAGGTTCGAGCAAACGTTTCATCCACTGTTTACCAAGGATGTGATGATTCAATGCTTGTTCAACTGAAGTACCGTCTTGCGCTGCCAATTGTGGTAATTGTTTTTCGATTAACTCGGTTCTCACCGGTCCAGGCATGATGGCGTTCACCGTGATGCCGTCCTTCGCCGTTTCGAGTGCTGCGGTTTGTGTAAAACCGACGACCCCGAATTTTGCAGCAACATAGGCAGATTTATAAGCATCTGGTATTCTACCATGGGCAGAAGAAATATTGATGATGCGTCCCTTACGCTGTTTTTTCATGACTGGAAGGGCATGTTTCGTGACAAGGAACGTACCTGTCAGAATCACATCTAATAGTAAATTCCATTTCTCCAATGGAAAATCTTCTACAGGAGAAATGTATTGAAGCCCAGCATTATTAACTATGACATCAACAGTTCCACGTTCCGCGACTAACTGACCAATGGCACTTTTCACTTGTTCTTCGTTCGCCACATTGACTTGAAAGCCTTTAGCATTCCCTAATTTTGCAGCTGCACTTTCCGCTGCTTCCAGATTCAAATCAAACACTGCCACAAAATCACCTTCCGCGATAAATGATTGTGCGATTGCATATCCGATTCCTTGTGCAGCTCCCGTTACGATAACTGTCCGATCTTTTTGTGTAGACATTTTAATTTTCCTCCTTAAATGATTTATTCATTTATTTTCTAAACCTATTTGATAATCGACTATATTTTAATATAATAATATCGCTGCAATGACAACGGCAATCAATGCCAATAAATTGGCAACTGTCATAGCGATAAATGTATACTTAAATCCATTCTTGTGCGTTAGACCTGTTAATGCAAAGAAGGTCAAGACAACACCAGTATGTGGCATAATCGTAAATACGGATGAAGCAATGGAAGAAACTTTATGAATAATTTCCGGAGAAACCCCCATATCCAGATAGTTTTGCGAAAACGCTTCCATGACAATTCCGATTGCGCCTGATGAGGATCCGGTAATCGCTCCAAATGCCCCTGAAGCAATGGACAGACTGATCAAGGGATTTCCAGGCATGCCTAAAATTAGTTCTGATACGTATGTGAATCCCGGTGCTAACATAACGATAATCCCGAATGCTACCGCTGATGATGTCAAGAAGACAGGCATAATTGAACCTACCGCACCTTCATTGATGACGGACTTTTGGGACGGAATGTAATTCCTGAACACTACAGCCGATATGGCAATGGCAATTCCCAACCCAATCAAGATAATGTTTGGTACTTCCATCATACTGCCCACAAATATAATAAGAATTAACACTAGGATTGGCAGGATGCTTATGAAAAATGAGGGAATATTGGTTTTTACTTCCTGATTCGTATTACTGACATTAAAATCAGCGAAAGTCTCTCCCCTTGCTATGCTCTTTTTCAAAGTTGTACACATGTACCAAAGTCCAAAAGCAATTGATACTACTGAGCCGATAATTCCTAGTAGAGGAGCAGCAGTTAATGTCGTTCCTAAATACGTAGTCGGAATCACGTTTTGAATAGAAGGTGCGCCAGGCAACATCGTCATCGTAAAAGTACCCAATCCAAGCATGATTGGAATTGAAATCAAATTCCAGGCGATATTCAATTCTTTAAACAATGGTTTTGCCAAAGGTACAAGCACAAAAATTACCACAAATAAACTGATCCCACCATATGTGAGGATTGAGGTGATGACAAATAAAGCGACGAGCACAGGGAATGGCTTATCGGTCCCCGTCTTCTCTAAAATCTTTTTAGCAATGGACTGTGCTGCTCCACTTGTTTCCATATATTTCGCTAGAACGGAGCCCAGTAAAAATACGGCAAAGAAATTGACAACAAATCCTGTCAAACCTGTCATATAGGAATTTTCTTGTCCAATAAGGGATGAGAAAAAGTTCATTTGATTGGTAACAATGACAATGATCGCCGCTAATGGTGCCACCACTAGAATGCTGTAACCTTTCATTGCCAGAGCGATAATTACTATAATCGCTAATAAAATTCCTAGCGGTTGAATAATTTCCATGAGTTTCTCCTCTAAATATCTGCTTTGATATTATTTATTAAACCTTTAAACGTTTCCACACGAGACTTGAATTCTGTACTTTGCCGTCTACGATAATCGGTGGGGCAGAAATATCCAGAATGTCATCTGTTAGATTTACATAGCGCGGCTGTGTATCTCCAAGCCAAGTTGGGTTCATACTAACCGCCATATGATGAGTTACAATTTTATTTTCTTCATCGACTTCATAAGGTCCGCAATAAGCAAGATAGCCCTCTGCTGCAGCTGCCATTTCTTCCTTCGTCCCAGTATGCAAAGCACCTGAGGCGTACGCTGAGCGACCTTGGCTCATCATCTGAGCTGACATAAACCCTTCATGGTGATACATGATATAACCAGTGCAGTCTTCTCCCATCGGATATGTTTTATTGCCTTCTGCATCCGTTACATGGTAGGACACCAAGCTCCAAACCCCGATCACCATTTCTTTTTTAAACTCCATTATTCATCCACTCCTTCGATAAACTTACACACTTTGTTTCTTCGATGCGTTTACCTTTCCATTGTAAGCCTGACTGTTTTATAATAAAAATACATGTTTTTAATAATATTTATTCAAAAAACTTATAAATGTGGTGATTATTCTGGATTTTCGACAGATTCATTATTTTTCTGAAATTGTTAAGCATGGCAGCTTTTCAAAAGCCGCAGAACATTTATTTGTATCTCAACCTACAATCAGCAATGTGGTGAAGGATTTGGAAAACGAACTGGATTCTAAATTAATTATTCGCACGACACGGAAATTTGAATTGACTGATGCCGGTCGTTTGCTCTATCAATATAGTCAAAGCCTTACAAACTCCCTGCTACATTTTCATGATGAAATGAATGATATTAAAAGAGGTATGAAAGGGACAATTAAAATGGGGGTTTTTACTTCTGTCGGAACGGAAATTCTAACAAAAATTATGGCTGATTTTTACGTTATCTACCCAGACATCAACATCACCTTCGTCGAAGATAGTGCGGATCATTTAAAAAAAGCATTAATCCAAGGAGAACTTGATTTGGTGGTAGTGAATTTACCTACAAATGAAGAGTTTGAATCATTTCCATTTTTGAAAGGAGACTTGCAGCTTCTAGTGCATGAAGGGCATACCCTCGCAAACAGAAAAACTGTCGAATGGGTAGAACTTAAAGACGAAAAATTCATCATGTTACGTGAAGGATTTACCGTTTACGATATGATAATGTGGGAAACCAAGCAACTAGGATTTGAACCGCAAATCATTTGTGAGACCTCCCAGTGGAAATTCATTTTGGAGCTTGTGTCCTTTAATTTGGGTATCGCCGTTTTGCCTCAAAGCACATTGACGAAAATCATAGTTAAACACAAGGGCATCGAAGTTGTGCCGCTCGAAGCACCCGAAGTATTTTGGGAAATTGGCATCGGATGGCAGAAAAATGGATATGTGTCACTTGCCACTCGGAAATGGATCGATTTTTTGCAGGAAAAACTTCTTGATAGTCATGTGATTTGAAGAGTTCCCTACTTATTCAGCTTCTTTGAATAAAACCCTTGCGAATCGATTCTAATCCTATACCTATGGCGTTATTCATTTTACCAACGTTCGATTTATTCAACGTTACCCTTTCTTAGGGATCGGAAGTGCCTGTCTCTAATACAAAAAAGAAGGATCTATGAGCTGAAACTTACTCACAGATCTTTCTTTTTTGCACATTGTAATTCATTTCCTTCTTATCTACTTCAGAGTTGTTTCATCGGTTGGCACTGTGATATTCAAAAAGAAAACCTAACCATATAATGATTACTAGGTTTTCCTTTTATTTATTTACGATTGTAGTTCATGTTTCGAATTGTAACTTGCACAATCTCACTATCTCTTCCTTCTCCACATCAGCGCGAATAATGAAACAATCACAAAACCAGCAATGTAGAAAATGGATTTAATTGTATCGCTGTTCAATTCAAATGCATTGTTCCAGACTGCGACAAACAGATGGTTCAGATGAAATATAGGGTTTAAATTGGCATGAATTGAACAAATTCCGGCATACTCTCGACAGGCATGGTAAAGTCCCCGGTGAAAATGACCACTTGAAAAATGACAATTGAAAAAACAAGCGGACTTTTCATTTCATTGAAAAATGAATAAATGCCCGATGAGATTGTTAGTAGGATGGCATTAATACAAACAAATACGAGAAACGCGAGCAAAAGATTATCAGCGCTGATTGATAAATCGTACATCAAAATGCCAATTACATATCCAGGTTCTAAGGTCGCTATGTTTGCCTGATTTCTGCACCTTCCTCTCTTTTCAGATCATTTTTTTAATTAATCACTGTAACTTAAAGGATTCCAGAGTGCTTTAGACGCACATCCCTTTTGTCAAATCATCCTGTTGCTGGTGCACGTCCGTCGCACCTTTGCAACCTGTATTGTCAAAGTGTATTTGATTTGGACAGCTAGAGAATAGATGCTTCCTTTATCAAACAATCGGTCAAAAGATGAATTTTGACCTCCCACAACTTTCTTTATTTTGGTGGCCGCAGTGGTGTTTGAAGTTACAAAACAAGTTGTAACTTCTTACATTTATCTAAAAAGCTAGTGGGAGCATGTGACGAAGTCACATTGATCCCACTAGCTCATTATTTAGGTAAAGATGCAGTAGCTATAAGAGATTTATATATTTCTCCAATAACCCCTTCCATTTGATGAACACCTAAATCCGCATTTGTCATAATGACTGCACCTTTCTCTATATAAGGGAACGCCACCATCATACATTGAAAACCTACTCCCCAACCGAGGGAAGAAATTTCAAATTCTTTTTCTGAACCATTTAAAAACACACCAAGCCCCGTCCACTCCCTACCTTGTGGGGTTATCATTTCTTTTGCTCTAATTGCCGTAATTCCAATTTTGCTTTCTCCTTTTAAAGCATTTAATAATTCGAGGACCAATTGAGCTAAATCTAAAGATGTTGTCCACAGTCCTGAAGCCGCTGGGTAGGGATATATAGGATATTTCCCATCTATTAATTCACCGTTTCTGTTATGACCACAAGAAAAATTTTCTCTTTTTGTTTCTGAGATTGTGGTATCTAATATACTGTTTTCCATTTTTAATGGTTTAAATACTTGTTCATTCATAACTTGCTTGAACGGTTTTTTAGCAATATCTTCTATTAGTTGCTGAATGATACAATAGCCTGCATCTGAATAGTGAAATTCACTCTCAGGTTCATATTTCACTTCAATATGATCTTTACAATAAGGTGTTTTCCCCTCTAATATTTCAACCATTAAAGGAATATCTAACGTCGACTTAAGTTCAGAGAAACTATCTTCAGGATCTATAATTCCAGATTGATGACTTAACAAGTTTCGCAATGTAACTCTTTTATTTTTAGTGAAATTATTATCAGGTACTTTCCACGATACAAGCCTTTTATTTACATCCTCATCTAAATCAAGAAGACCTTGTTCCGATAATTTCATAACTAGCATTGCCGTTAGGAACTTACTGATTGAACAAGCACTAAAAATAGAATTTTTGCTTACACTTTTATTGGTTCCGGTCTCTAGCAAACCATAATCTTCAGTAATTTTAATTTGACCATTCTCAATTAATGTCACACTTAAACCTGAAACATTATAATGTTTCATACGCTCACTAATGTTTATACTCTTCAATTCCAAATCCCCCTATTTTTGTAATATAAATTAATCTTAACACGAATGTACGTTCTTTTTCATATATTTGGATAATAAGATTTATGTTCAACTACCTGCGTCTGTTCGTATGTCAAGCACAATTTAAATAGGCTGCATTAAAAACAGCAAGTACACAATTCATCGGTTTGCAACCATAATGAAATGCCAGAAACACGAAATCTAGCTGGCTGCCTTTCAAAATGAAAGTGCAGCCATTTTTTACATGACAAAAGCCCAGGGAATTTCCTGGGCTTTCTTTGCTTTATACCTTGTTAAACTATCTAGTTTATTAATCATATATTTGCGCTTGCGCAGGTTCCGCATGGGCCAACAAATTTTATAATCTTATATAACAAAGCAGCTTATGTTGTATATTTAAAATTGTTTATTTATACTTAAGTTTCTGAATATTATATTGTATGGAGGAGAAAATATGAATCTAGGAGCATCTTCTGTTAGTTTAAGTGTAAAAGACATTAATAAATCAAAATCATTTTACGAAGACTTAGGATTTCAAATCTTTGCAGGAGATATCACTCAAAACTGGCTGATAATGAGGAATGAAGGTTGCGTAATTGGACTATTCCAAGGAATGTTTGAAAAGAACATTCTCACTTTTAATCCAGGATGGAATCAAACTGCTGACAATCTCGATTCATTTACCGACATTCGAGACCTACAAAAGCAGCTTAAAGCAAAAGGAATCAAACTGCTGACTGAAGCAGATGAATCTAGCGTTGGACCTGCAAGTTTTACGATTGAAGATCCAGATGGAAATCCTATTCTTATTGATCAACACGTATGAAGAAGATATAATCAGATTGAAATCAAGCATCCAAGAGTGCTGCACATGAATAATGAAATTTCCTTCTCTTTCCCTAATTTGGCAACAGTTGTAAGATAAACTATAAAAGCTCTCAGACAAATCGTTCGTCTGAGAGCTTATTTTTAATTATTGTATTTGTGCATTTATTTCTAGTTGAGCTTTTTTATCTTGTGATTCATGTAATTTAACCATCGCAAAACGGGCAATCGGTTGAATGACCAAACTTTCTGCAATAAGGACGATTACAAAGTTACGTGGCCAATTGTGTATCCAGTTGCTGAAGATTTCAGTATGAAAACCGTTTCCTACAATATCGCCGATAAGCGTCATTGCAGCTGACATTCCTAGTACAGTGAAAAGAATACGGAATAATATTTTGGCATTGAAGCTATCCGTTGGTTGTGTGAATTTTGCAGCTAAAGCTTCTGCAATGCGACCGAAAATAGCTGGTTCAATAATCATAACAATGACCCAGATAATCGGCATCATCTTCAAGATGGTTAAAGCAACATCCCCATTAAATTCCCCGACAGCGAGAATAACACTGAATGTTGTCATGAATATAACCGTCAATGTAGAAATAATGGTGCCGTACAAAAGGCCTTCCTTGCCGTTTCTTGGTAACCTTTTTTCAAATTGCATTTTTTTCTTCCTTTCAAAAAGCTTATTTTAGATTTAATTTCTTGTTTAAAATTTTTACGGCATCAATACATTTGGCAATAGTTTGCTAATCGTTTTTAAAGGATCCGCTGATTTTTGCGTTAGACAAAGCAGCATCGCTCCTTCGATGGAAGCTGTCATGAATAATGAAACAGATGCAGCCGATTCAATAGAAAAGCCATCTTCTATTAGTTTGTTACGGTAAATGTCTTGGATTTTTTCATAAAGTGCTCCACACGCATTTCTAACGGGTTCACTTAACGATGCCATTTCGCTCACGATGCTGCTGAACGTATAGCCTGCAATCGTCCCTTCTGTTTCCAAGATCATAATTAACTTTTCAATTGTTGCATGCATTGCTTCTAGTGTTGACGAATGTTGCCGGAAAATCGACTCGATATCCGTTGTAATCGCTTCATTCAAAGATTGCAGACAAGCAATCAATAGTTCTTCTTTGCCGTTTGGAAAATGGTGATAGAGGGCACCTTTTGTAATATTACAAGCTTTTAATATTTCATTTAGTCCTGCCCCTTTATATCCTTTTTGCTGGAAAAGCTTTGTTGCTATGTCGACCATTAGAGATTTTGTATCCATTTTTCATTATTCCTCCCAGCATACCAACCGGTCTGTTTTTCACTATAACAAAATTCGCACCAATGATGTAAGTGTTTTTTATTTTCTTGCTGAAAACGAGTTCACATTTTAGACACACTTCAGAGTGGACTTGTTTCTGGGAAAATAAATGGAGTCCAGAGATAGACCCACTGGACTCTGTTTTCTATATTATGTTAATTGATCAGTTGGTCTAATGAGGATTTCATTCTCGTCCACATGTTGTGGCTAATTTGCAGCATAAACAGTGGCATTTCGAATATCCCGGATACCGTTCCCCTCAATCAATATCTTGATGCTTTAATGAATAAACTATCAGTTCTCTACTTAATAGCAGTAATAACTGGTACGAAATAAAGAAAGAATAGAGATTGAACTTCAGTATAACTATATATAGAGAGAAGAAACTCAATCAATTTATAAAATTTGACAGCAACTTTGAAGATTATTATAGGGCAGGATTATTTTAAGCCAAAGCAATATCTTTGACTTGATTACAATACAGGAATAGAATAATCATATAGATATCTTTAATTAAAGATAAATGAATTCGAGATATCTGCATGGCTTTTTAACAGTATTTGAAACCATCCAATAGGAGGAGAGTAAAATGAGTTTTTCAAGCAAAGTAGTAATTGTTACAGGTGCAGCAGGTGGAATTGGGAAAGAAGTTGTACGCAAATTAGCAAGTGCACAAGCAAAAGTCGTGCTAGTCGATTTAAACGAAGATGCTATTAAAGCTGTTCAAACAGAACTTCAATTAACGGACGAAAATAGCTTAATCGTAAAAGCAGACGTTTCAAATGAAGAAAACGTGAAAAACTATGTAGACCAAACATTAGCTAAATTCGGTCGTATTGATGGTTTTGTCAACAATGCAGGTGTTGAAGGACCAGCGAAAAATCTTGAAGAAATCACAGAAAAAGAGTTTGACTTTGTTTACGGTATCAACGTAAAAGGCGTATTCTTTGGCTTAAAATATGTATTACCAGTTATGAAGGAACAAAAATCAGGATCTGTTGTTAATACATCGTCAGTTGCTGGTTTAATCGGTTCGCCGAATATGATGCTTTACAATTCATCGAAACATGCGGTTATGGGGATTAATAAAGTTGCAGCACTTGAAGTAGCACCATTTAATGTACGTGTTAATACAGTCAACCCAGGCGTTATTAATACTCAAATGATGCGTAATATAGAGGCTAAAGTTGCACCCGGAGCTGCTGAAGCAGCACAATCAGCGTATAACGATGCTGTACCAATGAAACGTTATGGAGAACCTGAAGAAGTAGCGAATGTAATTGCATTCTTACTATCTGACGAAGCGTCATACGTCAGCTCATCATCATTCACGATTGATGGGGCATTATATAACGTATAAGTATAAACTAATTAGTTAAGTGTATATGTGAACATGAAAATGTTTCAGACTATAAACAAAGTTGGATAATACTGACTTTGTTTATAGTCTTTTTGTTTATAATACATACTCTCTAACCTTTATTTATTTGGTGTAGCTTCTAGTCTACAAGGGTCGGTGGTACCCGGTGTACCATGGGAAATCGGCATTGGATGGTAAAAATCCTCATACCATCCAGAAACTTCATTATAGACTTTCACGATACTATGAGCGCTTCATTATTTAAAATTCCACTCTCGACTAAAAAGATTAAATTGAAAATATAAAAAAGCTAACCGGATTGGTTACCGATCAGCTTAGCTACTTGATAGTATTTAACGTTTCAATGTAGGGTTATCTAAATACTAATTTCGATAACTGACCATTTAATAAGAACTTGAGTACAAAATACATTTCATCAATTGAATACACGATGATCGAGTGCATATATTTGACTGCCCACAATGGCTAAGAATGCTGCCATTGCCATTAAAGCTAAATCAGATTCGAAGCCATTTCCCCCAGCCTCTTTCTTAGTCAAGTGGACGAACTTGAATGGGAATAAGCGAGTCAACTAATTGCTCTCTCTGTTGTTCGTATTGTGCAGGTAACATCAACTGAGTACCCATGGTTTCAAGTGACTCATCATGTGCAAATCCTGGTGGGTCTGTTGCGATTTCAAATAGAATTTTGCCTGATTCACGGAAGTACAATGCGTTGAAATAGTTACGGTCCTTCACTTCCGTTACATGTTGACCGTGATTCATTGCATATTCTTGCCACTCCAGGTGGTCTGCATCATCATTTGCACGCCATGCAATATGGTGAACGGTTCCAACACCCATCGAGCCAAGTTCTCCAGTAATCATTTTTAAATCTATAATATTGCCTATATTAGCTGAAGCTTTAAATCTTGTATAATCACCATCAGTTCCAACCAGTTCAAGCCCCATTACATCAGTTAATGTTTTAGCAGTTTCTTCTGGTCTACTTGAGTAAAGTGTTGCCCCACCAAAACCTTTAACAGCGACTTCTGGTTTTATTCCGCCAAATGTCCAATCGTTTTGTTCTCCAGCTTCGCGTTCTACAATTTCAAGATGTAAGCCATGTGGATCGTCAAATTGAATTACTTGTTCTCCAAAACGCTCTGCTTTTGTAAATGGAACCGCAAATGTTGCAAGACGATTGACCCAAAAACTAAATGCTCCCGTTGGCACTACATACGTTGTAACTCCGACTTGACCGTCCCCAATTTTTCCTTGATAAGCATTTGCCCAAGGAAAAAAGGTAATTATTGTACCTGGTTTCCCTCCACCATCTCCAAAGTATAGATGGTATGTGCCAGGATCATCGAAGTTCACTGTTTGTTTGACTAAACGTAAACCTAATACACCTGCATAAAAATCAATATTTTCCTGTGGATGACCCACTATTGCTGATATGTGATGAATACCCGCAGTTTGTTTTTTCACTATTATTTCCTCCTTCGTAAGATGAATTTCATAAATTCATTGACTGGCATACGTTAACCACGTAAACATCTACTACTTTCTCTTTCTTTCCTATTGTTATCACTAATTCAACTTCTTCTTACCTTTACTCAATCGGTTCTAATTTCGCCTCGATTTCCGCTCGCTTGCCTTCTAAAAATGGTGGTAAGTCTAGCTCTTTACCCAGGGATTCGATGGACGAATCTACCGTAAAGCCTGGACCTTCTGTTGCTAACTCAAATAATATGCCGTTTTCTTCCCTAAAATATAAACTCTCGAAATAGTAGCGGTCTGTTATTTTCATTACCTTAAAACCAAAATCTTGAATACGTTGTTTCCATGCTCGCAGCTCCTCGCCGTCTTTTACACGAATCGCTACGTGATGCACACTGCCTTTTCCGGGTTTTTCATTTGGGCCTTCTTGCTCGACTATCAGAATTTCACCAAAAGCTTGTCCTTTTACAGATTGGTAGAGTGCCTCGTTCTCTGTGCGCGAAGCAAGTTCATAGCCAAACAAGTTTTCTAATGTGATAGCTAAGCTATCCAGTGATTGCACGGTCATTTCCACAGCACCCATTCCAAGAATATGATGTTCTTCTAAGACGATAGAATCGTCCCAAGACTGCCAATATGCTGGTACTTCTTCCCCGTTATTATTTAGAAGGACAAGGCGTAGTCCCTCACAATCTTCAAAATGAAGTGCTTCACGCCCGGCATACATGGTGAGCTCACCATGGGTCACGTCGAGTATCTCAAATCTTTTCTTCCAGTATAGTAAACTGTCATAAGACGGGACGAGTAGACCAATTCGTGTAATGGCATTCGTTCCACGCGTTGTTCTACCTGCCATCGGAATTTCAAAGAAGGACAGCTCTGTTCCAGCACTACCAGTTAAATCTCCATAGAACAGATGGTACATTGTCGGATCATCTTGATTTACCGTTTTCTTCACTCTGCGAAGACCAAGCACTTTTTGATAAAATTGATTATTTTGATGTCCTTTTTTAGTAATCATTGAAATATGATGATGTCCTGCTATTTTGTTCAATCTAATCCTTCCTTTCTATCCGAATTTTTTTATATAAATTCTGAGCAAAACCTTCAATCTACTTGATAGCGTTTTAATCAAAATTTATTTATTTAAAAAACCAAAATGTGCATGTTCTCATACACATTTTGGTTTTTTAAAATAAATTCACATACTACAATATTATTTACGTACTGTATTTAATGCAGTTGTCCAAGGGATAACTTGGTCTAACATTTGGTTTACTGAATCTGCTTGTACAGCAGCTGGTTTGAAGTCTGTACCATTTTCGAAGTCTGTAAATAATGATAATGCGGGATGTACACGAACATGCGCTACAAGTAATTCACTTAAAATGCCACGTAAATGTTCTGTTGCACGAGCTCCTCCTACTGAACCGTATGATACGATACCAGCAGCTTTGTTGTTCCACTCATCACGTAAGTAATCTAAAGCATTTTTTAGTGCGCCTGTAATGGAGTGATTGTATTCTTGAACGATGAATACGAATCCGTCTTGTTTTGCGATGATTTCTGACCATGCTGCTGCACCTGATGCGTCGCCGCCAGCTTCACCTAACAGTGGTAATTTGTATTCAGCGATATCGATAATCGTGTAGTTTGCATCCCCACGTTTATCTGCTAATTCTTTTACCCATGCCCCTACTTGTGGACTTACGCGTCCTTCACGTGTTGATCCTAAAATAATACCAATATTTGATTTTGTCATTGTTATTTCCTCCTCTTGTTGTTGTTGTTGTTTTCCAAATAATTTATTTAAAAATCCCATTTTTCCTATTTCACCTCCTTACAGGTACTCTTTTTCGAGTTTCAATGTGCTTCGTACTGTGTTAATCGGTCGCACCGACGCCTCAATTTGTTCGCGTTTTCCTTCCAAGAAAGGAGGTAACGACAAGATTTCCCCTACTGTTTCATAAGGTTCGTCTCCCATAAAGCCAGGACCATCTGTAGCCCATTCAAAAAGGATGCCAGGTGCTACCCGTGCATATAAAGATTCAAAGAAGAAGCGATCAACATACCCTGAAGTACCGAAACCAGCTCCTTGCATGTGTTCAATCCATTCATATAATACTTTTGTATCTTCCACACGAAATGCTGCGTGATGAACTGTACCGTAGCCTTGTCGACCGGCTGGTAAAATCGTATTGTGCTCCACAATTACTTGAGCGCCGTTTCCGCCTTCGCCGACTTCGAATAAGTGCAGTGAATCCTCTTTTGCGATTTCGCGCATTAACATTACTTTTTCCAATACTTCTTTAAAATAATCAAATTGTGAGATACGAACATAAATAGGCCCTAAACCTGTAATCGCAAATTCAAGTGGTACTGGACCACTTTGCCAAGGTGTCCCAGATGCAACACCTTTATTAAATTCATCTGAGACCAACATATATTGTTGATCATCAAAGTCAACGAATGAAATTGTTTTCTTACCAAATACTTCTTTAATACCCGAATTTTTCACTTTGTACTTATCAAAGCGTTTCACCCAATAATCAAGTGCAACGTCTGATGGCACACGGAAACCAGTTTTATAAATCTCATTCGTTCCATGTGTTCCTTTTGGAATACCTGGGAAATCAAAGAATGTCATATCGGTACCTGCAGAACCTTTATCGTCTGCGAAGAATAAGTGATACGTTTGAATATCATCTTGGTTGACTGTTTTCTTAACTAATCGCATTCCTAATACGTATGTGAAAAACTCGTAGTTTTTTTCTGCACTACTTGTAATAGCTGTTACATGGTGAATTCCTTTTAAATGATTCATAATGATTCCTCCTGTATTTTATATTGAATTAATATATCTCCGAATCAAGATATTAAAATAAAAAAATTTATGATTACTTTGAGGGTTGTCTATTTTATTTATCTGGTTCGATAACTTCAACATTATCCTCATGTCCTAACAGTTCAAAAATTCTTCGATCTTCATTAGAAGCTCCATCTTTTCTAATCACTTATTGAATCGATTGGGAGGCACAAAATATAACTGCAACACCATTCAGCATATTGCAACTTGTTCCGATCGTATCTCTCATCCAAATTACCTTTAATTAAAACATCTTTAATTCAAAGTAAATTTAACATGAATGCATTTCATTTGTCAACATTTGATGAAAAATATTTAATCGATGGCATTACTAGAACTTGTGAGACATCTGTTTATCAAGTGCATGGTATTGAGAGTACAAAGAACCAACTCGTCTTTATCAGCAAGAAGCTAATCTTTTATTTCTTATGAATAGTTCACAATAAAGTGCTAGAAACACTTATCGGAAAGAGGATTCCATCTTTTGGACCCATTGATGCACGGTGACGGGCACCTAGTTACTTCCCACTTTTTAGTGGTGATAAATCAAAAGGGTTTTGAGACTTTGTAAAGATATCTCATTTCAATATTTTATATACAGGTCCTGTGTATCTCTTTAACTTACCCGAAACTTAGTCAAACATACTTACCTTAAAAGGATACTTTAATATAAAGAAATTCTTAAAAGAAACAATTTTAACTATTTAAAATGTGATTTTCTTCATCGATTAATGTTTTTTTATCTTTAGGACCGCTTAAAGTTTTGCTTGCTATTGGACCTTAAATTTTAGAATTATTTAATACAATGCTAGTGGAATAAGGTGTAAAATGGAAACAAACGTGAATAGCCTTATTAAAGGGGGATTCCATTTGAAATTGTTCGCATCTAGAGGATTTACCTTTTCCGTATCGATTTATGCTTTAATGCACTTCATTACATATTTCTATGAAGCTGTCTTTTTGGTTTTTTTGATTTCTGTTTTCGGCATTCTTATCTTAGTTTTTGCCTGTTGGCTATTACCATTGAAATATTTCCAACTGCAGCTATTTCTAATTACAGTCGCTTTACTTGTACTTTTTTTCACTAGTGATTCAATGTTGAACGATATAATTGAAGGCTTAACACAAATGCGCAATTTGATTGGGCTATTGCTCATTGTACCGATGATCAGTTGGGTATTAAAAGAAGAGCCTTATATAGAAGAAATCATGAGCTATTTCCATAACCTGCTCAATAAAAGCCAACGTTTTTATTTTGGAATAATGGCCATGACACAAGTAATTTCACACTTTTTACTGTTCGGAGCAGTGCCGATGATGTATCGTTTCATCGATTCTTTTCTGAGTGAACATAAAGATGAAGCATGGGAAAACTTTAAAGGAACGGCCATTTTGCGCAGCTTTGCTTTATCTACGATGTGGGTAGTCAGCATTCCAAGTTTTATATTTGCTGTAGAAGCACTGGGGGCAACTCTGTGGAAGTCGATGCTGTTGGGCTTTGTTTTCGCGTTTGTAGGAACACTGCTTGCCGTTGTTTTTTCCTATTTTAAGGAAAAGGAATACAATGCAGATTTCACAACTACTCTACAGTTAGAAATCGATAAAGCAGTAAGAAACTCACGCAATCGAGGCTATTGGAATCGGGATGTAGCAGAATTTGTTTTCCTTTTCGTCTCGCTGTTTGGAACTATCTTCCTTGTCCATGAAATTTCAGGATTGGAATTTTTACTAGCAATTCCATTGGTAATTCTTGTGTGGACTTGTCTTTACTTTTTCATCAAGAGACGAAAAAAGAGCTTGCTTAAGAATAACAAATTTTATTTCTCAAAAGGGATTGCAACACAGGCACAACAATTTAGTATTTTACTGGCAGCTGGTTTACTGATTTTTTCCTTGAACCAATCGCCTGTTGGACTTTACGTAATCGGCGGCATGAACTTTTTAACCGATATCGTACCGGTAATCAATATTCTTTTCTTGCTCCCATTTATCGTTATTTTCCTTGGGTTTATTGGGTTAGGGCCTTTGCCTGTCATCGTCTTAGTAGCGGGGATATTAAATGGAGTTGCACTGCCTTACCCCCCTGAACTGATTGTGCTGGCCATTACTTCAGGAAGTGTCATTTCAATTATTCTATCGCCATTTGTCATGCCGGTCATTATTTTGAGCAGCGTGAATGGCTTGACAGGCATTAGGAATGGAATTCAGTTCAATTTGAAATTTGCTATTGCATTTTACTTTCTAGTGCAAGTGTTTATTCAAACGATGGTTCTTTTATGATTTTTGATTTGGAAAATAATAAAAAATAAGCATTTTCACAGTCTCGGTGTCATACTCAAGTGTTTCTCAATTTGTGAATGACACAAGGACAGCCGTCTCCCGACTGCTCCATAACAAAACGAAAAATATTATCTCGTATTCAAGATACTTTATTCAAATATTCATAAATTCAGTAATATATAGTTTAATCTACTTTGAAAGAAGATCTCATAGTCATACATTCTAGAGAAATGAAATTATTCATATCACAATTGAAATGAGGTAATTTCAATTATTAAATATAGTTGTTGTTTTAATACTATTAATGGCTTTAGCTTATTTAGGATGGTCCATTATTTGGGTAGCTCCTTTAGCTACTGGAGTTGTAGCATTAATGAGTGGATCAGTTGAATTTGTGAAGAGTTGGTTCCCTATGAATTTATAGTAGCTTTTTTAATACGAACAATTGCAGTAATTATTGGTATCATAATGGGAGGTATCGGTTTAGTTTAATAAATAGAACCGATTTACATAAAAATTTAAATTTAAATTGGAGGAATATAATTATGGTTGAAAATAAAGTTGTTATTATTACTGGTTCTGCACGTGGTATTGGATTTGAAATCGGGAAACATTTTGCTGCAGATGGTGCAAAAGTTGTACTTTCTGACATTAATAACGAAGTGGTACAAGAATCGGCCGAATCACTAAAAAAACTTGGTTATGAAGTAATTGGTATCAAAGCAGATGTAACAAATGAAGAAGAACTTCAAAATTTAGTCGCTGAAACTAAAAAAACTTATGGTCGCGTGGATATCGTGATTAACAATGCTGGTTTACAACATGTATCACCAATCGAAGAATTTCCAACAGCAAAATTCGAATTGATGATAAAAATCATGTTGACTGCTCCTTTCATTCTTACAAAAACAGTCTTCCCAATTATGAAAGAACAAGGATTTGGACGTGTTATTAACATTGCTTCAATAAACGGTTTAATCGGATTTGCAGGTAAAGCAGCATACAATAGTGCAAAACACGGAGTAATTGGTTTAACAAAAGTTGCTGCATTAGAAGGTGCTGAACATGGCATTACAGTAAATGCGATTGCGCCTGGCTATGTAGATACTCCATTAGTTCGTGGGCAAATGGCTGATTTAGCCAAAACTCGTAATGTACCTATTGAGGATGTATTAGCAGAAGTTCTTCTTCCTTTAGTTCCTCAAAAACGTTTATTAGATGTTAGTGAAATTGCTGACTATGCATTGTTCTTAGCAAGTGACAAAGCGAAGAGTATTACAGGGCAAGCTGTTGTAATTGATGGTGGTTACACAGCTCAATAACTGAAAAATAAAAAAGTGAACCTTTCCGTCAAATAACTTATTGACAGAAAGGTTCACTTTTTATTTCAGAACAAAAATAGATTTGGTAAAAAGAATGAACTATTCCCCTGATTGACGAACAATGTGATCTGCTAACCTTATAGCTAAAGCAACATTGGAAAGAACAGGTCCAGCTGCAGTCAGTGAAGGAAGAACACTGTTGTCAGCTACGAATAAACCTTGAACACCATGTATCTGACCGTGGCGATTTGTAGCTGAAGTATTTGGATCGTCACCCATTCTGCAAGTGGAAGCCTCGTGCATGTCACTTCCAGGTGGACGAAGAGTTAGAGAAGAAGTATCTAAAGTAACTCCCATTGCGGCAGCAGATTGGATAATTCCTTGCTTAACTTGTTCAGCTACTTGACGGTCTTTATTACTTAAAGAATATTGAACTTGTTGTAAAGGTACACCAAATTCATCCCTTGTAGATGGGTCAATGTACACTCTATTCTCAGCCCGAGGCTCAACCCTACCAAAGGCAGCGTATGCGACCCCAAGAGTATCTTTTAGCACTTTATCTTCAAATTGCTGGTATGAAAAGTATTGATCTGGACCCAAAATTTGAATTTGATATGGAGACTCCCTTGTTTCAAATTTCAAAATAGATAAATTGCCGAGTTTATCAGAAAACTGACTTCTACTTATTGTTCCAACCGCGATGATGGACACATGCCCTGTTAAATAACGGCCAATAGCAAGTCCCCGAATTCCAGAATTAAGCAATAGACGTGGAGTCTCTAAAGTACTCGCAGACACTACTACATTTTTCGCCCGAATAATGTGAGCTTTCTTATCCGAGGAAAATACTTCCACACCAACTGTTTTTCCATTTTCAACAATTACTCGAGAGGCAAAGGCATTTACAGCGAGATCATATGGTCGATCAAAAAGGGCTGCAGCTAGCGCATTAATTGAACTGAACCAAGGATTTGAATGGACTTCCCCTTGTCCGGAAGGTGTCATGTCAAAAGCAACTGGCATATCATTTGCTTCGAGTACACCACCTGAATGGAGCCTCTTTAAAAGAGTATTTTGCAATGATGAACCCTTGGCATAATCGTTTGTTACATGCAATAATTTCTCGGCCATCCCGTAATAGACATTAATTTCACGAGGATGAATCGGCCATTTATTTAGCTCTTCTCGAATTGGTCTTGGAGTTGCCGCATTCCAAAATAATGACCTTCCCCCAAGAGCGTATACCATTCTGGCTCCTGAAAATTGTGGTAAACGTTCACCAATCGGAGTTGAATTATCAGGTAGTAGTTCGTCTCTCGCAGTATATACATTCTGCGTAGGGATGTTAAGTGAATGAGAATGAAATAACTTATCTCCCATTTCAATAATTCCAATTTTTTTCGCACCTTGATTTTTCCACAGTTCACAAAGCCTCTGCAAGGTCGCTCCTCCACCAGGACCGCTTCCCACAATGAGAACATCGTAATTTGTCCCTGCCATTTCTTCAAGTGTTTTGGTTGGAATCCAATTATTCTTATATTTCACCACAGTAGACGTGCACACCCCTTCACATTTCACATCCTTTTTAAGGTATGTTCTACTGTTTGTCCTGAATGACAATAATTAAAAACAATTTTTCAAAGAACTTCCTAACTCTTTTCCCATGAGTTTCTTCTATAAAAGAATGTCTTGTCCCAGAACAATATAAAATTGTTTTGGGACATTTTTCATTCAATCCTATGGTATATATGTATATTTTTTACATATATCTTTAAAGTTCACAAATGTGTAACGGAACTATGTTAATTTGTTCATACCTTAATGAACATTGTGTGAAGTAAGATTTTATCGGTATGTTTATTTAATTTTCGAGAATATGATAGAGGCACAGAGAGAAAACATCTGTTTGCTTTTCGTTTCTCTAAACAGCTATGTATATATGAATAGATTAGAAAGGGGTTCAACTATGAGAATAAAAATGAAGTTAATGTATTTAACGATAGTTTGTACGATTGCCACTGTGTTAGCTGGTTGTGAACCATTGCTAGTTTTAGATCCGAAAGGTCCTCAAGCAAAAACGCAGGCTGATGATATTATGCTTTCCATTTGGCTTATGTCAGCTATAGTCATTGTCGTTTTAGCGATATTAATATTTGTTTTAATTAAATACCGTGCTTCTAATCAAAGTGAAGATTACGAACCACCACATATTGAAGGAAGTCCTCTTGTAGAAGCAATCTGTATTGGGATTCCAATTATTATCGTTATTTTCCTTTCAATCGTTTCTGTGGAAAGTAACTATAAAGTAGAGGCAACTCCTGCAGGATATGAGGATCAAGAACCAATTGTCATTTACGCTTCTTCTTCAAACTGGAAATGGCATTTTAGTTATCCCGAACAGGATATCGAAACAGTTAATTACTTATACATTCCTGCAAACCGTGCAATTGAATTCAAATTGTATTCCTATGGACCAATTACTAGCTTCTGGATTCCACAATTGGGTGGACAAAAGTATGCTATGTCCGATATGGTCACTACTTTACATTTAGCAGCTGATGCAGAAGGTGAATTTATGGGTAGAAATGCAAACTTCAGCGGTGCTGGATTTGCGGAAAATACATTTGAAGTTACTTCCATGTCTCAGGCTGATTTTGATGAATGGGTAGACGAAGTACATGAAACAGCTGACCCACTTACAGATGAAAAATTTGAAGAGTTATTAGAGCCAGGACATCTTGGTCGTTCAACTTATACTGGTACTCACTTAGAGTTCTCACCAGCTCCTGAACATGACCATGGCTCAACTGATTCTGAAGTTGAAGAACCAAAACAAGAAGATCATACAGATCATGAATCTGGAAAGCAAACAAATCATGACAATCATTAATCAGTAATCGATTACAGATCTGTCCGCCCCGACAGGAGTAAAACGAATAATTGAGTATTGAAGTTTTTCACCAATTATTCTTATTCCCTCGAGGGGAAAACAGCAAGCTTAAGTTAGACAATCTTGCCAACTTAAATCTTCAAGATACAAGCAACATATTCCTGAAAGGAGCTACAAAAGTATGGATTTCTTTAATCGCTTTGCCGTACCACATCCAAGCTTTTTAATATACGGAGCAATGGTTTCTATTGCTATAGCAATGATAGCCGTAGTCGTAGGAATCACTTACTTTAAGAAATGGGGATACCTTTGGCGCGAATGGCTAACTACAGTAGATCATAAGCGAATTGGTATTATGTATTTAATAGTTGCTCTACTTATGCTATTCCGTGGTGGAGTAGATGCAATAATGATGCGCTATCAGCTTTCAATGCCTGATAACACATTTCTAGATTCACAGCATTATAACGAAGTTTTCACTACACACGGGATCGTCATGATCCTATTTATGGCTATGCCGTTCATCACGTTCTTCTTTAACTATCTTATTCCGTTACAAATTGGAGCTCGTGATGTAGCATTCCCTCGTTTAAATGCACTTAGTTTCTGGTTATTCTTTATGGGTGCAATGCTATTTAATATGTCCTTTGTAGTAGGTGGATCACCTGATTCAGGTTGGACTTCTTATTTCCCACTTGCAGGCAATGAATTCAGTACATCAGTAGGTACGAATTATTATATGATAGCTATTCAAATAGCTGGTATGGGTACATTAATGACTGGTATAAACTTTATAACTACTATTCTTAAAATGAGAGCACCTGGTATGAAATTAATGAAAATGCCAATGTTCACATGGTCGGCATTTATTGCTAATGTCATAGTTGTTTTCGCTTTCCCAGTCTTAACAGTTCTTCTTGCAATGGGAACAATGGATCGACTATTCGGAACTAATTTCTTTACAACTGACAATGGTGGTATGGATATGCTATGGGCGAACTTGTTCTGGGTTTGGGGACATCCTGAGGTGTATATCTTAATCTTACCTGCATTCGGTCTGTATAGTGAGATCATTTCAACCTTTGCACGTCGTAATCTCTATGGCTATAAATCCATGGTTGCATCTATGGTCGTCATCTCAATATTCTCATTTCTCGTCTGGGCTCACCATTTCTTTACAATGGGTCAAGGACCACTTACTAACAGTATATTCTCTATCACCACAATGGCGATAGCTGTTCCGACCGGGGTTAAAATATTTAACTGGCTATTCACGCTTTGGAAAGGGAAGATTGTATTTACAACCCCAATGTTATACTCCATACTCTTCATCCCTTTGTTCACATTAGGTGGAGTTACAGGAGTTATGCTCGCGATGTCAGCTGCAGATTATCAATATCATAATACAATGTTCTTGGTTGCCCACTTCCATAACGTAATTATTCCTGGAGTTGTTTACGCTATGATAGCTGGTTTAACTTTCTACTGGCCTAAAATGTTTGGCTTCATGCTAAACGAAAAACTGGGTAAATGGACTGCATGGCTACTTTCAGTCGGCTTTGTATTAGCCTTTATACCAATGTATATTACTGGATTAGATGGTCAAGCACGACGTATGTATACGTACTCTGAATCAACTGGTTTTAGTACGTTAAATATGGTTTCATTTATCGGTGCTGCAATTATGGCAGTTGCGTTTGCTTTACTTGTTTACAATATTTACTATAGTATTCGATATGCTTCTAGAGATATTGGTAGTGACCCTTGGGATGCACGCTCGCTTGAATGGGCTACTCACACTCCAGTACCAGAATATAACTTTGCAATTATTCCCGAAGTAGCATCAACAGAAGCATTTTGGGATTCCAAGAAAAAAGGACATGAATTATTTAAAGGTAAAATCGAAAAAATTCATATGCCAAATAACAGTCCGTTACCGTTTATTATGAGTTGTATTTTCTTTGTGTTTGGATTCTCTATGGTATTCAGCATATGGCCTGTGGCGATTATCGCCTTGATCGGTATTTTGGCTTGTCTGACTTATCGTTCATTCGAAAAGGATCATGGTCGCTATATCTCCGTTGAGGAAATTGAAGAAACTGAAGCAAAATTGCGAGGTGCTAAAAAATGAAGGTAGATAACTCGCTTCCGCTTGAATATAGTACGGAAGAAAATAGCTTGAAAATCTTAGGTTTTTGGATATTCCTAGGTGCTGAAATCATGCTATTCGCAACGCTTTTCACTGCATATTTCACTTTAGAAAATCGTATAGGCAATGGCCCTTCTGGTGCAGAAATTTTTGAGATCTCACCAGTCTTAGTTGAAACAATTTTACTTTTAACGAGTAGTTTCGTTATTGGTCTCGGGATTCATGCTATGCGGTTAGGTAACAAAAAGGCAATGATGATCTTTTTTTCAATCACCCTATTACTGGGTGCTGGATTTTTAGGCTTCGAAATATATGAATTTATACACTATGTTCATGTAGGTGCAACTTTACAAACAAGTGCATTCACTGCCATTCTGTTAACTACACTGGGAACACATGGTTTACATGTAACATTTGGTTTAGTCTGGGGATTATTTATCCTTATTCAGATTAAAAAACGTGGATTGACGCCAGAAACAGCCAATAAATCATTTATCTTCTCACTATATTGGCATTTCTTAGATATCATTTGGATATTTATATTTAGCTTCATCTACTTGAAAGGAATGATGTAATATGAAAGAATTATTCCCTTTAAAACAAGTAATGGGCTTTGTATTTTCTTTAGTACTCACGGCAGTGGCACTAATAGCTTACTTCACTGATATGTCATTCTCGTTAGGCATGACTATTCTTCTCCTGACAGCATTTATACAAGCTGGTCTTCAAATAGTTGTATTCATGCATGCTGGAGAGACAAATGATAAAAAGTCAATTTACACTAATATATATTACGGAGTACTTATTGCCTTAATTACAATCTTCGGTACATTATTAGTCATGGTCTGGGATATGTAAAAAATGAAAAGAGAGTGTCTTTTATTAGACGCTCTCTTTTTTGCAACTTCTAGAATTCAAAATCATTTCCTCTGTAACCACAAGAAAAATACCCATTAAAAAAACAAACACAGCTCCCATGACAGTTCCAATACCTATTCCAATTGTAGTAGTTAAACCAGTTCCAAAAGCGCCATATAAAAAAATCACAATTCCTACAGTTAATAGTGCGCTACCTATATAGCTTGTAACTTGTAACATTTTTGAATTTGATTCCATATTAACCACCCTTCCCTTTATTATATTATTCACCTCGTTCACAATATTGTCAAACAAATTATGACTGTTTTGTGAACAAGAAATGAAGGGGTTATGGACTATACCGTAAATAATCATCACTTAGGCAATCGCAAAATCAAGTTCTTGATGACCTACTTTAGGATCCATCTCATTACTTTAAGGAAACGTTAACCACCCATAAATACAACTGTTTAAAGATCGTTGAACTTTTCCAAGATATATATCCTGCAAAAAGGGTGGATTTTTTTATTTATCCAAACTTCTATTATTATCATTTTGAATGTTGTGTGGTAAATTCCATTTAAAGTAGACTGATAAAATCCTAAAGAAAACGATTACGATTAAGAGAAAAATTGTCGCATAGGGTCCACGTATCAAATCTAAACCAATGATAAAACCCGCAAATGCTGCCCATAAGGCATAAATTTCCGAACGGAAAATCATTGGTTTTCGACCTGCAAATATATCGCGTATCATCCCACCACCTGCTCCTGTCATGGTAGCTGCTACGATTACGGCAATGAATGGTGCATCAATCGAAACCGCATAGTTTGCACCTTGAATGGCGAATGCCGCCAAACCAATCGCATCAAAAAATACCACACCCTTTTTCAAATGGCCAATCCATTTATTCGGCCAGATAAAAACGCTGGTAATAGCTAAAAAGGCAAATTCAAATAAATAATCTTGCTTCCAAATGTTTTCAATAGGTATTCCAATTAATAGATTGCGAACAAGACCTCCTCCGAATGCTGTCGTAAACCCTAAAAAGTAAACTCCTAATACATCATAATCTTCTTCCCTTGCGATAAGGGCACCGCTTATAGCGAAAGCAAGGGTACCAATGATGTTAAGAATGTCCCATATCAAAGCGCACCCTCCTTTCCCAATAGTCCCATAGTCAAAAACTCAATCGTAATACACCAAAGCCTGTGGACATCTATTCCACACCAAACTAACAAGTCTATCCTTTTTTCTAATCTAACTCATAATAACCGCAAACAACATATCCTACTGTTTGCTACCACGATAAGGGCATCATCACCGACTTTGTCAACAGGAGCATTCGATACTGATGTATCTGTCGTTGGAGTTGCATATAATCCAAGTCCAAGACCAAATAGTGCAAATCCAACGATGACGATGATTGTATAAGTAAGGTCAGTAAAAAAGTTATGCCCATAACCGCTCCGCTCATACGTTGATATCGAATAGGGTATTAAATGTTTCACTCATCACTGGGTGATTGTAAATTTGGTCTCTCAGGAAGGTATAAGGAGCATTCAAATCCATCGCCAGTTTCACCAGATTGATTAATTCGGGAGACTCCGGACCGAATAAGCTAGCACCTAAAATTTGATCTGTTTTTTTATCGATGACGACTTTGAAGATTCCACGCAAGTCATTGATGACATGCGCTCGTGGATGATCCACAATCGAGAGGTTTCCTTCCAATATGTCGAAACCTTGTTGTTTTGCTTCTTGCGCCGTTAATCCGATTCTCGACAAAGGCGGATCGATAAAGACAGAGTAGGGAACGTTTTTCCGTTTGGCTAGCGAATATTGTTTCCCCCCAAAAAGGCTATCCATCACGATGCGGGAGTCGTCGAGTGAGATATAGGTAAATTGCATGCCACCCTTTACGTCACCGAGCGCCCAGACATTCTTTGCTGTAGTTTCGAGATGGTCGTCCACTTTGATGGCATCTCTTTCTGTCAGTACAATCGTAGTATTCTCAAGGCCCAGATGTTCCACATTCGGTTTTCGGCCGGTTGCAAGCAATACCGCATTCGTATTGAGGTTTTCTCCGTTTGACAAAACCACAGTGACTGAGTCTTTTCTGCTTTCCGTTATTTCTTCGGCGTGATTGCCGAAGATGAAGCGGATCCCTTTTATTTCCATTTCCTTTTGCATTTCGGCAATAATTTCCCGATCTTCGTGGGGCAATAATTCTTCATCTGGTGAAATCAATGTGACATCTGCACCGAAATTATTGTACATTGAAGCAAATTCAAGGCCGATATAGCCGGCACCGATAATGGCCAATTTTCCGGGTAATTGTTTCCGTTCGATCAATGTCGTGCTGGTGTAGACCTTATCCGACTTGATATCTCCTTTGATCGGTGGGACAATGCTCGTTGCGCCAGTATTGATGAAGATATGTTCAGCGGTCAATACTTCTTGCTGCCCGTCAACTGTGATTTCAACTTCTTTGTCGGAGCGGAATTTTGCGGTGGAATTGAAAATGGTGACCTGCTTATTATTTGCGAGGCTTTTGTAGTTCTTGTTCCGGAGTTTTTCCACGACTTCGTTTTTCCGTTCAATTGCATCTGCATAAGGCACCTGGTGCAAGCCATCATGGACGAGTACTTTGGTTGGGATGCAAGCGATATTGATACAAGTCCCGCCATACATTTTAGAATCTTTTTCAACCAGCGCCACTTTCCAATCTTTTGCCGCAAGTTCCCCGGCCAATGTCTTGCCAGCTTTGCCAAACCCGATAATGAGGGCATCAAAAGTTATCATAAATAATCACCTTTCCGTCTTTAAGTCGTTTCGGATATACATTTTGTTTTCTATAAGCTTTACCCTAAAGGGGTGTAAGCAAACGGTTTTCTTGTTAATGGATGAGGTAAGCATCATAAACAAAAAGACTTGAAACGAAGTCGATAGTATCCAACTTTGTCTATAGTCTGAAACATTGGCTGGGATAGCATTGGTAAGTCCCAAGGCAACTAATGGGTATTTTATGTAGTTTTCATGAAGCAATGAATATAGTTGACATAACATCCGGAGTAGAAAGTCATCAACCTTTATTACTCCATAAGAAAACATATTAAATCAGCAGAGCAGACCTAGGCACATTGCTTAGATGTGGTAGCTTTGGGATCTTGAATCCGTTAAAAAACCGAACTACTTCACCACCCTAAATTCTCCTCAAAAAAAGATGCACCTCAGACGAGATGCATCTTCTTTATGCCTTCTTAAAATACCCTTGAACAATCCCTATATGCTCCTCCATCAACTTACGAGCTGCTTCAGCGTTCCGCCCCTCCAGTGCCTTACAAATTTGCTGGTGGTATTCTAATGAATCCTTCATGACACTCTTGACCAGTGTTTGTTCCTGGTGCATGCCAAGCACCTTTTGTGATTGGACTACTAAGTTACTGATGGAATGATAGATATCCAGAAGTACTTTATTTCCCGCAGCATTAGCTATCCGCTCGTGAAAAAGGACGTTGGACTCTACATAGTTAGCCTGGTCACCCGACAAAACAGCTTTTTCCATCAGTTCGACGGTCATTCGAATTCCTGCCAACTCTTCTTCCGTTGACCGCCGCGCTGTGAGATAAGCCATTTCTTTCTCAATCATCCTCCGAGCTTCGTAGATTTCATCCCACTCAGCTTCGGATACGTAGAATTGATAGACCAGCGATTCGGCGTAGGCATTATTGAAGTTTGTGGAAATGAAAGTACCTTTCGGTGAGCGCTCAATTAGTCCGATTGATTCCAATCCTTTGAGCGCCTCACGTAAGGTCGTCCGTCCGACTTCGAACATATCCATCATATCCCGCTCTGGTGGAAGGCGATCTCCCGCCTTCAAGTGTCCGCTTAAGAACAGGTCTTTTATTTGGTTCACTATATGGTCTCCGACTTTCAATCTCTTCACCGGCTCAATCAACAGAATCACCTATCCTAACTTAAACGGTCGCGCCACTTCCTTTGCCGACCGTTCGATTATTCGCTCTGAATAACAAGAAAATCATAACAATCAACATTACCAATGTAGCAATGAACCCGACAGTAATGCTCTTCGTGAAACCGAGGGTTACATACCCTACAATTGATACTACGCTTGAAATAATGGCATAAGGCATCTGCGTCAACAGGTGGTCCATCATATGCACACCTCCACCGATTGAAGCAAGAATCGTTGTATCAGATAGAGGAGAACTGTGTTCACCGAAGATACAGCCTGCCAAAACTGCACCAAATACCGGAATCAAATACGTTACATCGATAATCGCCACAATCTCAGCACCTATTGGTAGCATGAGTCCGAATGTACCGAATGTGCTTCCCATTGAAAATGACATGAATGCCGATAAGACGAAGAAAATTACAGGCAACCATGCAAGGGACATGTTGTTATTGATTAGAGATGCCAAATATTGTCCTACACCCAACAGACTGATGACATTTGCTGTCATCAAAGCTAAGAAAAGAATTGTTACACTTGGAAGTACAGCCTTCATTCCAGAACCTACTGCCTTTGCCACTTCGTTTCCAGCAATCTTTCTGCTGAATAAACTGATGATCGCAACCCCAACAGCAATTACTGCACTATACACAAGTGCAAGAATGACGTCAGTATTCATCAATACTTGTAGAGGCGTAATAGTACCTTCTGTATTCACAATCCCCATATACGTTGCAAAGATCAACGTCAAACCAACTAACGTTACAACAGGAATGACTAGGTCTCGAAGCCGACCTCCTGGTTGAACCTTCAGAGCACCTTCTTCTTGACCAGGGACTACCCCTCTGGATGTATCAAACAGAATCCCTTCTTCAGAAGCACGCTTTTCATCGCGCTTCATTTGACCGATGTTCAATTTGAAGTATGCTACAGCGAACACAAGAAGAATCGTTGTTATTGCATAATAGTTTGTTGGGATGGTCATCAAGTACGTCTGATAAGCACCATACTCGGTAATGTTGTTATCAATTAAAATTGTACCAATCAGCGCAGCAATGAAACCTGCCCACGCAGAGAACGGCGTGATGATGATGACTGGGGCCGATGTCGAGTGAAGCAAGTAAGCCAGCTTCGAACGTGATACCTTATGCTCGTCCGTCACCGGGCGAACCAAGCTTCCACGGAATAAACAACTGAACGCATCATCGAAGAAACAGAAGAAACCTAACACTAGTGCGACCAACTGAGCCTGGAATGGTGTTTTCACCCTCTTTATCGCCCACTCAGCGAAGGATTTTACCCCCCCGGAAATATAAATGAGTGCATTCAATGCTCCAATGAGCAACACTAATAGCAAAATCCAACCTTCACCTAACACGGAGAGTGCAATTTCCCAAATGGTTCCGGCGGATCCGGTAATGTTCCAGCTATTTGCCGTCAAGGCGCCGAACAAAATCCCTACCCCTAAGGACAAAACAATCCGTTTTGTTAAAATTGTTAATGCAATCGTAATGACTGGCGGTAACAGTGATAAAATCGTACCTTCCAAGTTAATTCCCCTTTTCGTTTTGATTGCAACACATTTCGTACCCACCCGACTCTTTAGAAAGCGCTTACAATTAAATGAATAGCCTTTGTCCTTAAGTCTTGGCTACTAATTCCTCCGAAACTTCTTTCACTTGTTCTTGGCTGATTAATTCGTTCTCCAATTGTCCGAAGTCACCTACTTCACAAACAACTTTATCTCCTGCCTTCAACCACACTTTCTCTTCCATTCCTAAAATTACCCCTTCAGGCGTTCCAGTGAAAATGACATCCCCCGGGTTCAATGTCATGACTTTTGACAAATCGCTCACTATATCTGCAACCGTGAAGATCATATCTGCTGTATTCGAGTTTTGGCGAAGATCACCATTCACCCAAAGCTTCAAATCAAGAGCCTGCGGATCCAGAACTTCATCGGCAGTCACGATATAAGGACCGAACGGTGCAAACTGGTCAATCGCCTTTCCGTACATCCACTGGCTATTGCGGCTTTGCAACTCCCGGACACTGTAGTCATTTCCAGTGGAATAACCATACACAAAGTCGAGTGCCTCTTCCTTCGATACATCCTTCGCTTCCTTGCCGATTACGACAATAAGCTCAACCTCGTAATCTACTTTCTTCACATACTCTGTCAGCACAATCTCTTCCTTATGGCCGGCCAAGCTGTTCGCATACTTCGCAAAGTAAATCGGATACTCCGGAATTGGCATTTCGCCCTCTTTCGCATGCTTCTCATAATTCAACCCTACACAAATCACCTTTTCCGGTGAGCTTAACGGCGGTGCAAACTGAAGTTTCTCTTCTGAGACTACTACCAACTCCTTTTCGAGCACAGTTTGCAGCTGCTTATACCCAATTTCGCCAGCCTCAATCAATTCCTGAAGACTACTCGGAACCACCAATCCACTCTTAGCTGCAGTCGCAGCCACATCCACAACACCACTCCCCGTCCGAACCCCTAACTTTACTTCAGCGGAACCAACGAATGAACAGAATGAACATAATCGCAAATCTCCCACTCCTTCTTAACATCAATCTGGTCCTACGGTCAGACCACGTATTTAAAAAAATATATTCTTGCTTATTTAAATTAAGAACCTCCACTTTTTTTAAATAACCCGTAATAAAGAATTGATTAAAAAATTAATCAGTGAAAATGTTCTTGCTTGAAATCAACCGCGAAAAAAACGCATCAAAAAAGAAGGAGAATTTCCCTCCTTCTTCGTTTCCAAAAACACATTTAGTGAAGAGTTAATTTCTAAACTTTAATACGATAAAATTCAAAAAATATAAATCTTCTTTAGATTGATGGGTCGACATCAGGATTAGATGTGCTGACAGGTAAGAGGATTCTAGATCTCCTGAGTGTTTCGCCCCTGAGTCAAAAATGATCACGTAAGTTTGAACTTACGTGATTGTGTAAAATTCATGATTGTTTCGGACAAGGGGCTCACAATCTCATATGTTATGTACATTTTCCAACGCCCCTTTCCCTTTACAATAAGAAAAGCTGCCTCGATGACAGCTTCGCATTTCTATTAAGAGTCCTCTACGAAAAGGACTCGAACGAGCATACATTTCACACTTTAAATGTTAGTCATAGGCAATTCCACATGAGCAACGATTATTCCCAAATAACAAATGATAAGATGCGGGGAATTCCTGATTGACCCGTTGAACTTCACGTGCAAATTCATTACTATCCTCTGGCACTGGTGAAAGTGCATCCGCTTTTTCTTGAGAATCAATATTAGCTCCAGGTGGGACGAACCTATTAGGTGGAATTCGAACACCATTAGTTACTACTGCATTATAAGAAATAAATGAGCCTCTGCCTATAATTGCTCTATAAACAATGGCATTAAAACCAACAAATACTTTGTCATCGATACAACATGGACCATGGACAAGGGCACCATGAGCGATGGTCACTTCATTTCCAATGAATATAGAATACCTTTTTCCTCCAACTGAAATCCTTTTATTTAATAAACCATGTAAAATTACTCCGTCCTGGATATTTGTATTAGAACCTATATAAAAAGGAGTTCCTTCATCCGCACGTATGCTTACATTAGGAGCTACATATACATTGTTTCTAATGGTAACATCACCTATGACACTGGAAAACTGACTTATAAACGAGGTTTTGTCAATTTTAGGGAAAATTTGAACAGGATTAAATGAAGTTTTAGGGTTGGGACTAATGAATGGTTCAAAACAGTGAGAATGGTTATAAGAAGAGGAGTTTGATTCATTTTTTTCTATCACGTAATCACCTCCTTCACAATCTATTGGCATCTACTTATTTTATGCAGAAGATTGCGTGAGGAATGGACAATTATTAATAAAGATGATGTTAGGTAGCAATCCTTATATGCAGAAGGAATGCACCACCAATATGCCTCCATAGTTGAATCCTCAATAAGATTTAAAGGACTAATCACCAGATTATCAACGCAGTTTAAATTACTAAAATCCCTATACATCAACAATAAATGGCTATCCAATTTATATACAAATTGATAGCCATTTAATATTGCATTTTCAATGTTTGAGATAGGATTCGTAACGGGTTCATCTAATCCTGCACTCCTATTTCTATTCTATTTAACCTTCAATCCACTTGCATACAGTGAATCCTGCAGACGATGGACTTCCGTTTGTATTTTATTAAATCCTCTTATCTCAGGAATAGATTTTTTAGAAAATTCTAGTTCCTGTTCTGCTGATTTTGCCATCATCTCAAAAACGAGTAACATTTGCGAAAGTTCGCTATCAGGGAGTATTGGCCGATCTTTATATTTAGCCGAGGTATCTAGTAAATAACCAAGCTGTTCAATCGAGTGGATCGCAGGATATAGAAGATCCAGTCGTGCTTTATCTCTAGAAATTTCTCCTAAAGCAGTCGTATAGACAATTTTTAAATTCGTAAGGTTTGTCTGCATTTTGCTTAGTTCTCTTGAATGTTCAGGTTTTATTAGACTAGATTCTTTCGAAAAAAGTGTGAGAAAAAATTGTTGTTGACTTCGAATTGTTTTTGCCATTGTATGGGGAACTATGCTAGCTGCACTTTTCCGGTTCATGACGAGAGTCCCAATTAGACCAATTGCACACCCGATGAGTACGTCAAATACACGAGCAGAAGCAAAATAGGAGATATCATGTATTTTTGTCGTACTTTCTGCAAGCAATAATGCATTCGGAGTAATAAATAATGCAGCAATTCCGTAATTCAAAACAATAGCTAGCTCTGTCAAAAATGTCAAAAGAAAAATAGCGATCACAATGACATAGCCATCTGGTTGAAAATAGAGAATGGCTGTAGCGGTTAATATCCCAACAATTGTCCCAAGTGAACGCTGAATTGCTCGGTGGAATGTCCCCATAATAGTTGCTCCTGATAAGACAGCGGCACACGATAAAGTTACCCAATACGAGCGATTAAAATCAAATGATTGTGCAATAATTGCAGCTACAAAAAGAACTGAACCGTAACGTATTGTATTCAAAAACACAACAGAATTCTTATCGAATGCTCCCCCAAGTACGACACGAAGAGAAGACTTCGAAATGCTTATCTCTCGGTGGTGGATATTGGATAATGGATCGTTTAGAAGCATGCTAGCTTCATTTACCATTTCATACAAACGGGCAAGCTGATTATTAGGCACTTCAAGTGATGGAAGAATTTCCTGCTCATTTTTGTCAATGATACCGGAAATAAATCGAAGGGTCGCTCCAATTTCGTTAGGCAATTTCCCTTCTAGCTTCCCAACATTTTCGAGAACATATAGAAACATATTATTTGCCTCTTCGTTCAATAAAACAAGACGTTTAAAGGTTTCCGAAACCCGCCAAGGAATGTATCCAGACAAGAGAAGTTCTTCTGCTGATTTTAAAGAAGCTTTGATTTTTTGCTTGGAACCATCGAAACCTTCAGTTCCAGCCGATTCGATTAAAACAGCAAGTTCAGCGTATACTTTCTTCACTGCCACTTTCTCTGGTCCATGTGGGTTGTTAAACCAGCCAATCATACCAATGACCCAAGAAAATGCTCCGCTTAGAAAAACAAGTCCTGCACGTAGTGGGGCTAATGATGGATCCACAGGCATTCCCGTGCCCATTAAAAAAACTAAAACAAAAAAGATTGCCGCCGGGCCTGTAATTCGTAAAGCCCCAAACAGGAACGTACCAATCGATCCAATTAACGCAACTACAAACGCTGATACAAAAGGATAAGGCGCAAACAACGTGCCTAGCCCCATTGCAATCGATAATCCGATTAATGCAAAAAATAATTTTTTAGCTCGAAATGCATATGGAATGTTAAATACATAAAGATACGTTAAGCCTCCGAGACCTGCAATAAGTCCGTACTCTAAACTACCCAACAAATAACCGATTAGTACTGGTAAACCAGCACAAATACCTGCACTAAAAGCCTTCATCCAAGGAAGGGGAATCTTGTTTACTGCAAAAGCTTGTTTGATGGTCAATAAAAGTGTGGAAAAGATGGATTCGGAAGGGATATTTCTCAAGTGGATTTCCTCTTTTTTAATTAGTAATTATACCGCTGAAACTGGGTGATAACAAAAATTATGAACAAGGGGAAATGCAACTATTCAAATTAATGACGGCTGCATCCCTTTTTTGGATGTTACATGATCAGTTATAATCACTTTTGTCACACTATACCGAAGAATCTTGAAAGGGCAATATTTTGCCGCTGTCCTATAATTTTATCATCCCTATTGAAAGAAAATGCTTCGTAAGTACAAATCCACGAAGATGAAAAAACAGCGACTGTGCATTTAGACATTTATTAGATGAACGATCCGAAATCGATATAACTGAGCTTAAAGAAGAGCAATAATGAAAATCAACCACCCATTATTTTCGGGTAGTTGATTTGTATTACCTATTAATATGGAATGGAAATCATCGATTAATTGTTTGTTCCAAGCTCTTTTTTAGAACAAATACAGCATTCGAACTTACTTCGTTAATCCCATTTATAATTAAAAAAGACAATGGTTTAGGTATTTCACCTGAATCACTGTCTTTTTATTTATATTGTTTAAGGTCTCTAAAATACTGAGTCATCTACTCAATAAAAAATACGTTCCATTTCTCAGACAAAAAACAACACCTGAGACCAATCTAGTTATTTTATTTATTGATTGATTGTTCCACTCGGTTTCGGCCATTTGATTTTGCTACATAAAGAGCGAGATCTATACGGTTAAGGAAATCTGAGTAGTTTTCTCCTTTAGAGTACTCGCCGACACCAACTGAAATGTTGATTGGTCTACCTGTTGGGCTATCGGTCACTTCAAGACGTTGGCGCAACGTTTCCGCAATACTTGTTGCTTTTTCCAAATCTTTATCCGGCAAAAGAATTAGGAATTCTTCTCCCCCAATGCGTAGTGGGAATCCCTCGCTCGCTATTGTATCAATCATCAGTCTTGATAGAAATTGGAGAACTTCATCTCCAACTTGATGTCCGTAAGTATCATTGACAAGTTTAAATTTATCAATATCAATCATAATCACAGAGAATTCCTGTTCGGTTTCTAGCCATTTACGTTTGATGTCTTCCATGAATCTTCTATTTTTTAATCCTGTTAAAGTGTCTGTAAGAGAAGTTTCTTCGAATCTATCTAATTTAATTTTCTGCTCTAAGGCATAAGCATGGATAGTTTCGTCTAATTGTTTAACTTCATAATACCAGGTTGGAATAATTGGTCTCTTGGTTAACCCATGCTCTCTTAATTGTTGTGAAAAAAATGCTAAATCTCGTATTGGAAAAACAATTTTATTTGCGACATAAACCGCGAGTCCCATTGTAATTAAGATAAGTGGGATTGCAAGCCAAAACATTTTAAGAATGATTCCTCCAACCGGGTTCACGACAACTTCATAAGGAGTCTGTGAAACGATTCCCCACCTGGACGTTGGCAAATATGTGTAGCTTGCAAGAAAGTCTTGGTCTAAGGTATTTGTTACACGCTGAGAACCACTTTCACCTCTGAGTACTTTTTGAGTAATCGGGTTATTTTTAACAGGATCTCCGACTCTTTCTTCTGAAGGATGATATATAAGATTTCCTTTTTCATCCACTACCCATATATATGAACCGTTATTAGCAAAGTGTGTGCCAATAACCTCTTGCAGAGAATTTTCCTCCTGTAGATAAATAGTTCCAGCAATAAAACCCAAATATTCATGCTCTTCACTCCATAAAGGGGCTGAGACTAATATGATAAGACGTCCTGTAGTAGCCGTATATGGACTAGAAACTGTTGGTATTCTGTTAGCAAGGGCTTCCAGAGTACCAGTAGATTTAAGTTTTGCCCCCGTTATTCCTACATCAGGAGATGTGGCAATGACAACACCATCAGAATTTACAACGGACATTGAATTGAAGTGATTTCCACTAATTAATAGTCGTTTCAAACGTTCTTCAACAAGAGTAGGATCATGCATAGTATGTGGAATTTGTTCTGCAACAATAGTTAAGGTTGATAGCATTCTGTCAAACAGTTTTTCGGTATTTTGAGCTACACTTTCAGAGTACTCCTTATTGACTATTTGAGAATCATTAACTAAGTTATTTTTAATTACAAAGTAAGCTGAAATTAAACCTATCCCTAACATGCATACCATGGTAACGGAAATCAGTAGCAATATCCAAAATCGCAAAGTTTTCATTTCATTACATCCTTAAAAGTAAAATTATTCATTATAAAAATATAGCATTAGTTTTTAATAATGTAACTCTCTATTTTCAATTCCCCACATATTAGGTAATAATTGTGACAACTAGTAAGTGACACTGCAAAACAAGTGAGACGGAAAGAAATCGGTACCCATACATTTCGAAAAACATTCGGCTAAGAATTTTGTTTGTGAGTGGAAAGGTTAATGTATTTGCTACCAATGGATTTGAAACAACATTCAGATTATTCAGCTGAACTTACCTGTAATTTGATTTTTATAAAATATGAAGAGAGCTGCCCTAAAAGTCATTTTCTATGACCTTTGGGACAGCCCCTTTCTTATATATATTTTCAAGCGCTTTTTGGCTAGACCTTTTTCACCCTAGTAACGTGTAGTTCCTTCTAGTGAAACCCGTTTATTGAATACTCGACATGAAGCCAAGATACAGGCAGAGCGTACAAAGAAGCCCCATTACAAAGGAAACGACCGTGGATGCTCTCATTTTGAATGCATATAACATGATTAACGCAAATATTGCAGATAAAATAAACAAAATCACACTAATGTTACTAAAATTAATCTGTATATTTTCAACAGTATCAATTGTTCCTGCATAAAAGAAGTCAAAAAGAGCAGATGGTCCATTGTTCAGAAGTGTTTGATCTATGTTTAATGGCGGTTCTTGCTGTCCAAGTACGGCAGTAGCAGCGAATACCAAGAGCAGAGCCACACTTTCCACTTTAACCCACGGAAGTGGATTCACTTTCTCTTTCTGTTCCAACTTCCTTTTCGCCCAAATGCCATTGATAAAAGCGAAGATCAAGACGGGTAAAATCAAGAGATGCTTGATTAACAAAGCCTGTCCATATGGAATCGCCCAAGCATTCCCATAATCCTTTGTATCGAGCACAAATTGCATAAGGATTATTCCCGAACCAAAGATGAACATCAGGCATATGACTGCTACTGATGTAAACCAGCTCAGGAATTGAAGCCAATTCCGTGAATCTATCGAAAACCACCCTACAACCAACAGGATTCCTACCCATGTTATGACAGCTGCATAGTGTAGTGTATGAAACACAAACCCAGACCAATTAGCAATTGAAGTAGAATGGCTTGCCCATGCGAAAACAAGAATAAGAGCAAATAGATAAGCCATAGAGAGAATGGTCAATTTTCGATTCTGAAAAACAGGAAAAAACGTCACAAGTAGAAAGAAGAATAAGGCAATCACTACGGTTAGACTCCACGCCCTTCCAACTTCAAAACTTCTAATGACATTTAACATTGCCTCAAGCAAACCTTGGTCTTTATAAAAGATTTGAACAAGTCGTAACACTGGTGCAGCTGAAAACACCATAATCCCGATAATCGATAATTGGACTATCCGTTTATTTAATAAGATCGTGGGCTTCAAGCTCTTTGGGACTAATTGAATAATTAAAGTACCAGTTAAGATGGAAAAGGAAAGATAAAGCAAAAGCTCACTAATATAAACCCAAATCATTTCTTACTTTTTCTAACCATAGAAAATAAAGTGATTACTACAATGGCAGCCAACACGACAATCCCGATGGTCATAAAATTATTCGATGAACCTGCATCATTATCTGAATCTGCCGAAGCTTTGTTTTCGATTGCTTCACTCTCTTCATCATTTGCGGGGACCTTATTTTCAATTATTGCACTCTCTTCATCAGGTTTTGATGTCTCAGGAGTGGATATTTGTGATTCTGGAAGTGCTACCGAGAAGGAATATGAACCCGTGATTGGATGACCATCATCCCCTATAATATTCCAGTCTACGGTATACTCTCCATTTTGAAGAGGAGATTCAACTGTCCCGCTAAGTCGGTCACCATTCACCGAAGTATTTACTGGGATTTCTCCCCCACTTACATCCTTCAATGTAAATGTACTCATATTTTCAATACTGGTATTAAATTGCATATCTATCACTGATAATTGTTCCTTAACCGTCTCTCCATCAGACGGAGTGGAATTTATTATGGTTGAGTGGGCCGAAACTGAATTTGAAAATAGTACAAAGAATAAAATCGTTAAGAAAATCTTCTTCATTATGTTACCTCCATTTACTAGCTATTCATTTATTCTACCAAGATTTCAACAGATTAAACCATTAGCCTATGACATTTTGGTGGAGATGGCTACCAACTCATGCATAAAAAATACTTTACTTAAGCATATGATAAATAAAACCAGTAAATGTAGCGGCTTATTAAACTTCCTTGGCTAGCCTTAGTAGTTCTTCCCGCTCCCGCTTTGACCATTGAATGCATCATAGTTTACTTGTACAGAATAGTTTCTGTAACAGGTAATAGGTATACAAATAGTGTTCGTTGAGCTGCTATCATACAAAACAAGCGACCGAAATACGATTCGGTCGCTTGTGGTTTCCTATATTGTTTTAGGTCTGGCTTGTCAATTAAATTAACTTTACGTTCAACTGCTTCAGTAACCACTTCGGGACGACAAATCTTGCCGTCATCAAAGGATCGACAATTTGACAGATCTCGGTATGCCCTGCAGCACTCATTAACATCGTTATCTCATCTACTGTTAATTCGGATTTATGAACGATTCGTTGAATCATCTCTTCCGTTGCTACCTTTGCCGCCTCGTCCAGTGTTGAAGCGGAAACAATTTGTGTAAATACCTCTTCATTTTCAAGCATTGGATGTTGGAGTGACTCTCCTTTTATAACTTCTAGCGAAACCGTAACTACCCCAGGTACTTCTACTCCAGAAACACTGACTTCTCCATCACCCATAGCGGCATGCAAATCTCCCAAGCCAAAAAGTGCACCCTCGGTGAATACAGGGAAGTACAATGTTGCTCCTTCTGTAATCATTTTGTTATCCATATTTCCACCGTGTGGCCCTGGTGTCCCACAATTTATGCCTTCGTTTGCGGGAGCAACACCAATGACACCAATCATTTTGTTTACTGGAATTTCAATATGATTGAATCGGACTTTTCCACCTTCTATGGGTAGAATCTTTGCTGTCATCTTTTCAATTCGATGGCCCATGACCCCCAAATTTGGACCTACTACCATGACACCTTGATTACCAATTTCAATTTCGTCAATTTTCACTTTCAATACGTCTCCTGGCATTGCGCCTTCAACATAAATGGGACCAGTCGCTGGGTTAATGTTATTCCAATTTATTTCATCTACAACTGTTTCTTCTGATTGAATTTGATTTTGAAAACAATCATATGTTTCAATTTTGATCGTTGTACCAGATGCAACTTTCTTGTTATATGTATTTTCTTTATTGAATTCATATATAATTCCCGACTCACGTGTCAATGTCTCCATGTTCATTCCTCATTTCCTGAATGATAATCTCGCTAATTATCATAATACTCTATTAATTCTATTATAGCTTATACTAATAATTATTAATATCTAGAGTTATAAACCATTCCTCTAATTGCACTAATTTCTTCTTTAATGTCTGCTGTGTCAAATACAATCACGTTAGTTTGAATTATTGTGATTGTTTAAAAGTTCATGATTGTTTTGGACAGGGGCTCGTAACTATTAATCTGATATAAAGAAGCACGGATATTTCAAAAGGTCTTAATAAAAACAAAACTATGGCAGCACATAAATTACTATGAAAATCATTTAATTCAAGTCACAAATCTTCCACCATATTTCAGCGGGTAATTTTTGAAAGCTACACAATAAAACGATTCTTGAATATGCTAGGTAATAATATGAATTTATTCTCGATCTTGAAAAGAGGTTTATTATGATTCAACTATCGGGGTTGCCCTTTCAACAAAGTGACTTGTGGTCGTCAGGGAGCTTAGAAAGAATGATTATTCAACGGATGAATGAAGATACAGCCGTTTACTCGTATCAGTCCATAGGTGAATTATCGTTTGAAGTTAATTTGCGAAAAAATATTATTCTAAGTGCAAGAGCCATGAATCAAAGCAATGTAAGGTTTGAAAGTTTTGCAAATTCCCGTTGTAATCCTCAATACTGGGATTTGACTAGAACCGGCGGATTCCTGCTGCGGCATGGAGTAAAACCATCTGATGCGATTCAGGATATCTACTTGAACAGTTCACAATATGCTTTTGAATGTGCTACAGCAAAGGTAATTATCATTTACCATGCGGTCCTAAACTCTATGGGAGAAGCCTTATTTAATCAATTTTTTCCAAACATCTACTTATACAGTTGGCATGCTGATTCTGACCTCGGAATAAAACCAATTTATACAACCCATTTTCTGCCTGGAGATGTCATCTATTTTGAAAACCCGGACTTCAACCCACAAACCCCATATTGGAGAGGAGAAAATGCTGTTGTTTTAGGAGACGGTACTTATTTTGGTCATGGGTTGGGAATAATGACAGCTGAACAAATTATTCATGCTCTGAATCAAGCGAGAAGTCCAGGGACAAATCGATCAGCCTATCTGACAAATATAGTTGGAAGACCATCTTTTAAACATTTGGCGACACTTTTGATGTCGAATCCAGGTTATTCGTTTAATAAATATCCATATATCGTCCATCATAACGAAAGTTCGGTTCCAATTGATCGTTATGTTCTCTAATTTAATCGCATCGTCCGCTAAGACATACCGTGAAACACAGTATCAATTACCACATTTCCCAGTGCACTTCGAGAATTCCTTTCCTATCTAGGGACAAGAATAAATTCTGCAATAATAATCCCTATTTTTCTAAATCTAGACTCATTTTATTTTTCGTGAATCTTCCATTTTTGACGCGAAGAACACAAACTAAAAACGATTGCCGGGAAAATTTTAGCCATTCCAGATACACCCAGAAGTTGAAGGTCTACTACAACTAGTACAGCCGAAAAAAAGTGCCTGTCCCCTTATTCACTACCGCAATAATGCGGCCGGGGACAGACACTTTTATTTTTTCTGCATACGTTCCAATTATCTACTTAGTAAATTCCTACCGCATCAAATCCAGATTGAACTGCTACTTCTTCTGCGCTGCCTTCACCATAAATATCGATTGCAGACTGAACGATAGCTTGACGTGCGTCGCTAAAGTTTGAATTAGGGGATAAATAAACAGTTAAAGCACGATAGTAAATTTGTCCTAATTTTTCCCTTCCAATTTCTAGACCTATCAAGTATGCAGCATGATTGGTAATGGAGGAGTTAACATGGACACCGCCATTATCTACATTAGTTGGCATATTATAATATTCATCCATATGAGCCGGATAGACCCCACTGCCATATGCTGCTCTTTGCGCATTACTAACGACAACACTGTTTGGATCACTTAAGCTCCGCAATCTTGTTACACCTCCAGCTTTTGCAGCCGGTGCCATAATATTCTCGCCCACTTCCCAATCTTCATCGTCAACCAGTACACCAAAAACATCAGCAAATGATTCGTTTAGGGCTCCAGATTGATGGCGGTATACTAAATTTGCAGTCTTAGAGATGACACCGTGAGTCATTTCGTGAGCAGCAACATCAAGGCCTGCTGATAGTGAAATAAAGAACTCACCGTCACCATCTCCATATGTCATATAACTGCCGTTCCAAAATGCGTTGTTATAATTTTCGCCATAGTGAACTTTAGAAACGATTGCCATTCCATCCCCATCCAGGGAATTACGGCCATGTTCATTAAGAAAATACTCATATACCTTCTCGGAATTATAGTGTGCATCGACAGCAGCTCGATCATAGTCGCCTTTAAATGAAGCTGAATTCCCAACATATAGAGTATCATTCCCTGAACTTCCATCATTTTTAGCATCATAGGTAAAAATACCTTCAAGATTTTCATGAGAATAATCTGCTAACGCAAACTTAGTTCCAGATTTCGGTTCCTTCACTTTGGTAATATGCAATTCCCTGTGTTCGCCATGAACGCCTTTTCCAACGCCTTTTTGTGTTTTATTTTCTTGTGCATGCATTAAGCCATTATACTTATCGATTACTTCACCCGTATTTGCATCCACAAACACAAACCAGTTTCCAGGTTCATCACCCATGAAGTTAACATTCACTTTAAAAGCTGTATGATTTTCCTTGTCAAAAGGATAGACAACAAGCTCAGTAGTTGGTTCATATGTCAGCTCTTCAGTGGCATTGACAGAGGTTAACGCCACCTTTAGAGCAGCATCACTACTTAAAGTGGCAGTCGTGTCCACCCCATGCTCGACAATCGTCTGATTTATTCTTCCGTTCACTGATACTAATTCATTATTCTCATTAAAATGAACAATAACTTCGGATCCTTCTACGTTAACTCCATTTATTGCTTGATTAAAACGGACGTGAGTCATACCCAGTTCATCTTTTTGTACACTTTTCACTTTTAGGTTTTTATCCGGATTTGTAATTCCAGTTTTACTTTGGTTTTTCTTCAAATAATTTAATGCATTGGTAGGGGTGCTAGTAGAGAATTTCTGTTCAAATCGCTCCTTCACAAATAATGGAACGCTTGCTTTCTCATTCCACTCCTTAGATGCTTGTACCCTACTAACCTCACTAGAATCAACCGAGTGGGCAAATACACTACTTACTGGGATAGATCCAATCAACAATGCAGACGACAGAAATACAGGTGCAATAAGCTTTTTCTTCAATACTTTATACCTCCTTCATTAGATAATTTTAATTATAGATTAGTATAAAATGATTTGAATGAATACTTAGAATTATTTAAATTTTATAATTTTTATAAATAATGTAAAATATACCTAAATGGTTTGTTTGTGTAGGTATATTATCCTAATATGTAGTATATAGATTCGCACCTACTCACAACTTTACTTAGCACCTTACAACTAATTGACAAAAAAAAACCGACCTGGAAGCCGGCGGATACAAATTTAATGATGATTCATAAAATACAAAAACCAAACTGCGTGGTTTTGCTCATCGGCAGACGCTTGCGTGAATGCATTTCTAATAACAGCATTACTGTATTTTCTAGCGATTTCATGATAAAAATCTACGGTTTCCTGTTCATCTGTAAATGCAGCTAGTATTCCACTTTTATAATCATTCGGGCACTGTTTAGTTAATTTTGGAGTTGGTTGACTTCCTGTTAATGAAAAATAAATGTGAGAAAAAGTTTGAAAGTGCCTAATTTCATCATTTCTTATTTCGAGAATTCTGCTTTTTATCTCAGCATTCGTAGCTTGATTGGCTAATATTTCATAACAATAAATTGCTTGATATTCCCCATTAAGGGTTTTAGAAATATCATTGATGAATTCCGTATTAGTAGAAGGCTGCATAGAGTTTTGATTCATTTCGTTTTCACCTCCATTATCAGTTTATGAAGGGATGTACTTAGAATAATCTTGTCCGATGCTTTATTGAAAAAATTAGTCATAGTTTGGCTGAGATTTGTTGTTAGGAATTGACCAGTTGAATAACCCTTTACATTGCCCAAATTAATAATAGAGATGCTGAGTATCAAAAAATGAGGAAAGACTTTAAGCAAAATAATTTCTTCACCTATTTTTTCGTTCCATTTTATCTATTTTTCTAGATAATTGATCAATTTGCTTTTGCATTAATTCTAATTGACTTGATAGATCTAATTGTTTTTGTGAATCTTGAGTATTTGGGTTTTCTAATTCTTGTAGCGTAATTCCTGCTGCGACTGTCTGGAGACCATCACCTAATGTGGAAAGTGCAGTTCCGATTAATGAGAGCCTAGCAGCATAAATTTCTGGTGATTCAGTATTTTGACCATTTTGATTATTATTTCCGTAATTCATTAGTTACACATCCTTTATATTAAAATGGTTAATCTCAACTTTCGCACAGTGAAATTAAATAAACCTTGATATAACTAGGTAAACCTTCAATCCACTGTTGTCATGCCAAATGCATATAATCCCTATTCAACAATGGCATTGACGAGTGGTGGCATTGGTTTGTAAGTTTTGTGAATCATTCAGTTTCCTCCATTTTTTATAAAAGCATACATGAGTTACTTTATGCAGAGGTCCCACGTAATAAGCGTATAGCAATTCAGCTTGGCATATGCATCCATCTTTCATAAAACTTAAGAAACGAATCCATATATATCACGAAGAGGCTTCCACTATGGGAAGCCTCTATCATGAACCTATTCACTATTTTTAACTTGCTTTGTCTTTCCGCTTAGGTTTGCCAGTCACGATGAGTTTCATTTCCGCTAGCGTTTTGGATTTACCTGCAAAGTTTTGAGCTTCTGCCTTCAAAAAATGTGCACCATTATCGACGTCAAGCTCAATGGAGAATATTCCATCTTGTCCGGTTTTAACTGATCCCAGCAGTGTATGTTTATTGCCATGTTTTTCATAAATATTTATTGTCGTACCTAACTCTGCTGTACCCGTGACTGTTAATTGATTTTCTTTTACCTTTTGATCCTCATTGTCCCAAACTGGCACTAGTGGCAGCTGTTGTTCTGTATCCATCGACCAGTGCATGGCATTTGTAAAGAGCTGCTTCCCTTCTTTCGTCCAGCCATGCTCAGGTCCAATGATGTTTGTTACCGCAAATGAGGAGAGAAGTAAATGGACGTGATTTTTGCTTCTATACTCGTATGCGATCGATTTTCCTTTGTCCATTCCGTCTACTATCAAATTAGCAAGTGGTATCCCCTTATAATTTTTAAAAGTTGCGTATGGACTCTTTTCTGTATGGATCTTAATTTGATTGTTTTCATCTGCTTCAATTCCTGTAAACAATGGATGCTCATTTATTGCACTTACAAAAACAGCACCTTCATTATAACCGTGGTTATCTAATTCCGGACTTCCCTCAGCTTCTTTAAGCAATTGAATCGAGCCTTCATTTAGACCCCAAGTACTAGTGAATACAAGGCTTACTTGATGTTCATCGCTCTCGTTAATCAACTGTTGGACTTGCTCTTTTGTACCTTTGTTTGTATTCACGATAATTACTTCATATTTAGAGAGGTTTCCAAGTATGTTCCAGTCCTTTTCTTCTGCAAGGATATTCTGTTCGTTCAAAAACTTGGTCAACTCTTGATTCATGTCTCCGAGGACCGCTGCCTCATAGGCACTCAATTTAAGATTATATTCCGCGTTTTCTTTCCCAATGGATACTTCAACTGTTTTTGGAAGATACCCTGCGGCAACCACTTCAAGCATGTATTCACCGGGAAGAAGGTTTTCAAACGTATACAAACCATCCTTACCACTTACTACTATATCTTTATAATCAGGGTCATCTTTTGGAATGAGCGTTAAGATCGCCCCTTCAACAGCATCACCACTCTTGTCAGCAATGACGCCTTTAAGGTCGGATCCGTTGATTGCTTCCAGTGTAAAATGAAGGTCAACACTGTTGCCAACTTCTGCAACGTTGACTTGTTTAATTTGGTCTGTAAACCCTTTTGCTTTCACTTTCACTTCATATTTTCCAACCCCGATGCTAAAGCGATAAAACCCTTCCGCATTTGTTGTGGTTTTCAAGTTTTTATCCGGAATTGTGACAAGTGCATCGGCTATTGGATTACCTTGTTCATCTTTTACTTCACCTTTGATTTCTCCTTGGCTTGCTGTTAAGGCAAAATCTACCGCATTCAAATAAATTTGTTTAGCATGATCAGTCCAGCGGTCGTTCGGGTTTCCATATATTCCAACATGCAGAGTAGAAAGAAGGATTTGGACACTGTTGGATGAAGTAAATTTGTAACCAACCGAACTGCCAAGTTCCCCTTTAACCACATGCCCGAGTGATCCAACGGTCGTCCCACTATAATTAGCGTAAACTTGATATTGTGTAGCACCTTTTGCATTCACAAGCAGTGACAATTCATCACCTTGTTGGAAACCGCGGAAAATTGGATGCTCTTCATCCACTCGCATTTTAATTTCTTTTTCTGCAAAGCTTGAGAGTACTTGTTTAGGATCCTCGTATGCAACTGACAGATTTCCAAGTGTGCCAAAATTACTTTGTCCAGCGAAAATCATGCTTACTTCATTTTCATTGGCCGTATTGACCATAGCTTTAAAACGGTCTTCCTTCATCGAGTAGGAAATATCGTTTGCAATAATCAATTTAAAATTGGGTATATTTTCAATTAAAGATTCGAATTCTCCATATGGATAGAAATCTACTTCATATCCATTTGCCTGAAGGAACGGTACTATACGAGCCTCATTTGTCGGGTTAGCAAGGACAGCAACTTTATTCGAAACGACCATCGACAAGTTTAACGACGCAGCTTCTCCTTCAATAATCTCGACAGTCTTATAGATTGGAGAGTAGCCAGTTGCCATAATGCGTACATCATATGTTCCAGCTGGCAAGGTAATCTGGTATTCCCCTTGTTCCGTTGTCTTCACTCCCGCTGGTGTACCAACAATGTCTATACTTGCTCCGGAGATTGGCTGCTTAGTTTCCACATCGACAACTTTACCACCAAGTGTTCCAGAATTTTCAGATTGTATGATGAAGGATTTTTTCAAGGTTTGTCCGTTTTCAATCGTGACAGTAAAATCTTTTGACTGATGTCCAAATGCCTCGACTGTAACGGTGTATGTCCCTGCTTCAAGCCCAGTATAGAATTGGCCGGCTTCATCAGCATTATACTTCTTGCCTGTTTCTTTGATGGTTACTTCGCCTTTTACCGGACCATTTTCATTTTGGACGACTCCGTGTAATTCCCCAACTAGCGCAGGTTTTTCATCTAACGCCCAAGTTATCGCATTGTTTAGGAGCCTCTCCCTTACCGGATCAAATGAATCCGGCTTGAACTCTTGGCTTATGACCATATTTGCCATAAGGATTTCAAGCGAGTCAATTGTACGTCCTTTATAGGCGATCATGCTTCCACTTTCACCAGTAATTGTTTGGGAAAAATCAATGATCGTTTTTCCAGAATATCCTTCAAATCCGTAATAGTAACGCGATTTTGAAGGAATTTCGAACACGTCACCAACTTCAAATCCAGCTGTAATCGGGTGTTCCTCCTTGATGATACCTTGTGTTCCTGACTTATTCGTTCCTTTGAAGATTGTTGTCGGGTCATCAAGATATTCATTCAAGAAATCGATTGAGCCTCTTCCACCTGCCTGACCTGTCCAAATAACGGAAACCCGCTTTTCATCCAACGCTTTCTGGAAAGCTTCGAACTCTGATTTTTTTGGTACCATGTTTGGTGCATAGTCTGAATTGGCAAATACTAAATCGACTTGATCCAATTTATCAATGTCCTTGTAAGTCATGTTTTCTACTTTATATCCCCGCTCCACCAGATATTGCGTAAGATTCGTACCGGAGGCGGTTAAATCGACAATGATCCCAATCGTTGGGGTTGGTTTCAACGTGACATTCAAGTCCACATTTACCCCTTCAGTAATCGTCAGCTCAACATCTTTTCTGACAAATCCTTCTTTTTCGATACGGACTATATAGTCGCCAGGTTCTATTTTTGTCAGGCTATATTGTCCTTGTAAACTTGTAATTGTTTCTCTTGGTTTGCCAATAATCGAAACCTTGGCACCCTCTACCGCATTCCCATCTTTTTCATTTTCAACAATTCCTTTAAATGTACCGACGTTGTCAGCCCCCTCCATTGAAATGGTCAAAGGCTTATTACCCGTAACAGCACTCACTTGAACAACTTTAGTTTTATAACCATATGAACTTATTTCTACTTCATAGTCACCTTCTACTATTGCAATGGAGAAACCGCCGTCTTCACCGTTTGAATTAGTTGAAAAATTCTCATCTTTCACCTTTACTTCTGCCTGTAATGGCTCCCCATTTTCATTCAATACTGATCCACTTATGACTGGGAATTTTGCATCTGTAGCCCAAAGAACAGATTGGACTAGCATCTCCTTGCCTTCCTCCGTGTAATCCTTTAATGAATGGTACATGTTAAAGCCATGGCCGCTCATCAGCAATTCGACGCTGCCGGAGGTTCTAGGTTTATAAGCTATTCCAAGCCCATGCGATGTATCCGAACCTTCATGTTTGATTTCAGCTAGCGGATAGCCGCTGTAATCATTAAAATAACCGATGATACTCGCTCCCGGAGTTAATATCCCCACTGAGTCACCCTGGTTTGCACCACTGAAGATTGGGTGGTCTTCCAGGATTTTATACTGTGCAGAAGCATTGGTGTTTCTGACTGTCCCACGTTCTTTCGGATCTTTCCTATGAAGAACGAGATGGTTAATGCCTGATCCACTCCAGTAAGCATCTCCGAAAATCAAGCTTGTCTCAGCCTTATCCGCAGCGATCATCATCTCATCGAATACCTTTTTAGTAAGTGTAGCTGTGCTTGGTTCATTAAAGAATACAACATCAAATTCTTGCATTCTATTTACCAGATTTACTGGTTGTAGATCTGTTGCAGGTATACCCGCTTGTTGCAACATGGCTTTAAAGTTTTGACCAGAAGTAGTGTAGTCTCCCACAACCGCCACTGACGGCATCGTACGAAGTGTAACGTCGATGTCACCATCTAGGTGAGCAAGATCAACTGTTTGATTGCTTCCAATGTACCCTTCTTTTGTAAAGCTTAGTTGGTATACTTCTTCTTCAAGCCCTGTTACTTCATAACGACCATTTGTGGTTGTCTGTGTGTCAGCAACTTTTTCTCCTGATTCATTTTTCACTTCTACCTTAACGCCACTGAGCTTAATTCTTGATTGAGCATCAGTAATCGCTCCTGTTAGAATGCCTTTTTCTGATTTCCCAAGCGTCACACTGACAATGCCCGGTATACCTGAAGCAGTCGTTACATCAACTGTTTTCGAACCGAGTCCTTTCGCACGTACTTCAATTGTAAATGAGCCTTCATCATGGAAAAGTTCGAATCTTCCATTTTCATCACTAGTGGTTTTCACTCCTGTTTCAAGGACCTCAATACTTGCTTCAACAGGCTCCCCAGCTGAATTCTGAACTGAACCAGAAATTTCACCGAATGTTGAGCTGTATAAATAGTCAAGACTATTCAGCAGGATCTGTTGTTGACCTATTAACCAGCCCTGCGTCGTCTCCCACGGTACTGATGCGTGGCTTGATAACAATAGATGTGCGCTTGTTTCAGAAACAGCATTATAAGCAATCCCCGACCCAACCATTCCTAGTTCAGTGTTGCCAATCTTACCAATCGTTCTTCCTGAATATTGGTTGAACCATGCAAAGTCCGCATCATTAACCAATACATTAATTCGATCGCCTGCTTTATATCCCTTTAGAATTGGATGTTCTGCTTCTACCTGAATCTTGACTTCGCCACCACCATAATCCTGGCCAATTTCTTTTGGATTTTGCTCGAAATCCCTCAGATGTTCAATCGACCCGTATCCAGAACCCCATTGATCCGCAAATATGACACTGACGTCATGGTCTTTTGCTTTTTTTATCAATGCATCGAATTCTTCTTTTGTAGGCTGCACACCACCTGTCCCGTATGCTCCATTGAGATAGAGCACTTTGTAGCTTCCGATATCTTCACCCACATCCCAGCCACGTTCCTCTGCTGTATAACCGTTCGCTCCTAAAAATCGAGTTATTTCACCTTTATAATCGTTCAAAACAGCCACGTCAATCGGCTGTAGATTCAATGTGATGTCCGCTTTTTCACCAGGATTTACAGTGATTTCACCCTCACCATTTTTATAGCCTGTTAATGTGAAGCTGACCTTAAAGGTACCTTCAAAAATCCCTTCACTAAAAAATTCACCAGAACTGTTGGTATTCCCTTTTACAGGCGTTTCTTTTAGCGTAACTTCGACATTTTCTAGCAGTTTTTTCGTCCTATTATCTTTTACAGTAATAGAAATTGAGCCTGACTGTGCATCTTTTAACTCCACATTTTTCGTCTTACTATAGCCGGACACAAATGTTGATTTTTCAGTGACCTGTTTCTTGCCATATTGATAGATTTGAATTGTGTATTCGCCAGGAGCGTGTTTTAACTCGTAACTTCCATCTGTATTCGAGGTGATAGATTCTCCAGTTTCAACAATGGTTACCATCCCTTCAACAGGCTGGCCTTTTTCATTTGTTAATACGCCTGATAAAATCCCAGGAGAATCATAGCTTCTGACTCCTGATTGATGAGGAACAATTACCTGTCCAGGCAGTAGCGGGATACCCGATGTACTGTAATCCGGGAGACTAAAATCCTTTAAGCGTTCGCCAGTATATACATCAATCACAGATAGACTCCCGTTTGTCCCCGCGTAAAACAACAGTCCGTTTGCAGATACTGATCCGTTATTTAAAGACATTCCAACAGACCGGTTATTCCATAGTTCCTTACCAGTCGTGCGGTCAAAGGCCCGCAATACTGGCAGTGTTGCTGAACCGATTATGACAATCTCCTCATACACAATCGGTGAACCGGCCTGGGTGTCACCAATCCCCGTAGCATTCCACTTTTGTTCACCAGTTTTGGCGTCAAATGCGTAAAGAGTTCCTGTACCTGCTTCAAAATTGGATCCTGCAAAATAAAGTGTGCCATTATCAAATACTGTCTTCGAAGTGATTCTTTCATTTTTAAGTGTCTTACTCCATACCTCCGTACCGTCTTCAATGCGGAAGGCACGAATTGTATGATTTTCATAACTGCCGATATAAACCATTCCATCTCCGACACTTGGCCCAGAATATGTCGCGGCCCCAAGCGGGCTACTCCATATTTCCGCTCCAGTCTCTGCGTTAAGTGCAGTCAACTTTGCATCCTTTGTGAGATTAGAAGAAACAAACAGTGTTCCATCTTGGACAACTGGAGATTCATAGATGGTCATGATACCAACCTGGGTTATCCATTTGATGCCTCCGGATTCAAGGTCCAAGGCATAGATTTTTCCATCCTCACCACCTGAAAGATAGACCGTATTTCCTTGTATGGTTGGTGATGAACGGTTCTTGTTTCCTACCCTTACTGTCCATATTTCTTTCCCATTAGTCGAGTCTAACGCAACTACATAGCCTCGGTCCGTCACCAATACAACCCGATCGTTCGCGGCTGCAGGAGTTGAGAACAAGATACTTCCTTTACCAGAAGCCGTGTAGGCCCAACCGCTCTTTAGACCTTGAAGATCTATGGCATTGGCGGAAACTGCGTTTCGATGTATATTTCCGTTTGCCATGCCCCATTCTCTCGTGAAAGCAGACTCTATCAGTTTAGTTTTCAACTCGATTGTCTTATTTTCGTTAACATCCAGTTCTTTAATTAATCCCTTAATGCCTTCTCCCGTTACTTGCATGTCATACATACCTTCAGGGATGCTATTTATTTCAAAATTCCCTTTTTCATCTGTTCTTAATGGTAAGAGTGGAGTTCCTTTTACTCGGACATAGGCATATGGAATTGCCTTTCCGGATTCATCTGAGACTTTTCCTTTTATCGAATAAATTCGGGCATTTTCGAGCACCCAATTAACTGATAGGGTTTCTCCCTTTGTCATTTCAATGGTGCTTTCGTAAATCTTGTAGCCAAAAGAGCTAATACTTATTTTATGAATACCCTCGCGAATTTTAAAATTGAATTCGCCTTTTTCAGAGACGTCATATGAGAGGCCTTCTCCATTAATTTCGAGTCTTCCTGTTATCGGCTCACCCTGTTTATTTTTTAATGTTCCTTTCAGTTCCCCGGCAAATGCTGTTTCGGTCACTGCCTGATAAATGTTGATAATCCCGCTTCCATAAGAATCATTTGGTAATGTCCCCATATGCGGCATTATGCTGACAGTTTCCTTTAACGTTTCTTTCACATCATCAATCGTTAGTTTCGGATTTGCTTGATATAAAAGGGCGATTGCACCTGTTACATGAGGCGTGGCCATTGATGTTCCGCTGATTGTATTATATTTACCTTTATTCAACTTAGCAGGCCAAGCAGAGTAAATGTTATGGCCTGGTGCAGAGATATCCGGTTTGATCAGACGTTCGGTTTCACCATTCTTATGTTCCCAAAATACCGGTCCTCGGCTTGAAAAGGAGGCTGTCTGGTCGTAAATATCCGTTGCGCCGACAGCAAAGGTTTCGGGGAAGCTTCCCGGTGATCCAATTGTTTGGACTCCCGGTCCGTCATTGCCTGCCGCAAACGATGGGAAAATACCGGCTGAAACCCAAGCTTTCACATCATCATAGAATTCTAGACTATACGTATTGGCGTTGCCCCATGAATTATTGACGACTTGCGGCGCTTTGGAAGGGTCGCCCCCTGGAGCCAAGAACCATTGGAACGCCTGGTGTATCGTTGATAAGCTAGTTGAGCCATTATCATTGAAGATTTTAGCAGCAATCCATTCTGCTTCAGGAGCTACCCCTATGGGTTCACCCGCTCCTCCTCCAACTGCCGTTCCAGCTACATGGGTTCCATGACCATTTCCATCATTCGGAGTAGCGTAATTTTGTCCTGATAGATCAATCCAGGAATATTTATGGTTGCCATCACGTCCTCGATAGTTTTGCTTAAGCGCTTCATGGCTGCCATCCACTCCGGAGTCCATGATACCGACTACAATACCTTCCCCTTTCAATCCATATTGGCCCCATACCTTTGGAGCTAATATTTTTTCAAGACTCCATTGCGGAAGTTTTGGCGGGTTGTTTTCAACTGTTACCTCCGGCAGACTCAATGTTTCATCTAGTACAATCTCAGCAACATCATCACGCTTCTTCAACTCATCCAAGGCATCTTTCGTGACTGTAGCTGTCAACCCATTGATGATCCATAGTGATTCTTTCTTTTTTGCTTTTCCTTTACCTTCTAAGACAGCTAATGCTTTCTGAATTCCTATTTGAGATGCGTTTGCTTTTTCCTTCAGATGTTTGTTGATTGTTGTAATGTTCTCAGTACGGTTCGTTTTTGCTTTTACTTGCCCATAGACCTTATCTAGATTAGGTCGATCTTTCATCCTAATAATGACATCAATCTCTTTTTCCTTTTCAAAAGCTTTTAAAAGTTTCGATTCTGACTCACCTTTAGGATTACTATGCTTCGATTCACCATCAAGAGGTGGCGTTTCGATTCCCAAACCTGTTAGAAGGTTGGTGAGTCCACTACTATCTTCATAACCTTCATCTGATTCTTGTACAGTCTCTCCCGATTCATATTCATTTTCGCGCTGTTTCTCAAGCAACAGTTCTTCTTCAGAGTAATTTTTCGTCTTTTCTTCGGCTGCATATGCGAGCTCAGGGACAAATGTGGAAACTACTAATAGAAAGGCCAACAGTACAGCAAAATACTTCCGTGCATTTTTCTTCTTACACCATTTCAATAATCTTGCACCTCCAAAAATTATGTTATAGAGGGAATACTGCAAAATTTGAAATATACCTTTATAATTTGTTGAATTTTTAAACTATTCAGATAAAGATGACTCGATAGTACTAGTTTAACTATTTGGTTAAGGATAAAAGACACACGGTTTAATGTGGAGTCCTACATATTTTCTCCCTAAAATTAAAAGTGATCGAATCAATTGGATCGTCTCTTTTTCCTATTGGCAAACCATTGGCAGCTGTGGAGTTGCTTGTCCTTTCCATGAGTTGAACTCTACTATCTCTATTGATTGATACACGTAAATTCCTTTGGTTTGATGAAATCAGAATTTGAGTCCAATAAAAAAGACCGTTTGGGGGTCTAATCCAAACGGTCAACGTAACAGATGGTTCCCTTCAAGGGGAGTGGCTAAAATAGAGATAACCCATCTGAGCGTAAACTCAAGGATAGGTTATTTATCATGTTTATATGCTTGGATTAATGCTACAAATGCTTTATTGGACTATACAAAATGGTTACTTTCTTAACTTAAACACGATAAAATTCGAAATATTAAAGTCTTCTTCAAAATGTGGGTACTTGGAAAGCATCTCTTGTGATGGTTTTGGTTCAACCAACACTTCCACAATGAATCCTGCTTGTTGAATAGCCTGAAAATAACTCGTTAATGTACGATGGTAAAATACAATTTTTTCTTCCGAATCAACTGGAATCTGTTGCTCATACACCCCTTCATAAAAATAGTTATCTATTTTCCAATGCGTTTTTTTCCCATTTTCATCTCTGATCCACCCGCTTTTCGGTGTCACAAAGCATGGATGCAGGATGGAAAAAATATAATAGCCCCCTTCTTTCAAGAGGCGATACATTTCACTAAATGCTGCTTCATAATCAGCCAAGTCTTGTATGACCATATTGGATACGATCATATCGAATGTACAACTCTTTAGATCATCCAGCCTTTCACAATTACCATGAAAGAATTGAACGCCAAGTTCAGTGGGTGTTTTTCTTTCCGCTATCTCAAGCATTTTCTTGGAGTAATCAATTGCTGTAATACGGGCTCCTTGTAGAGCAAGTATTCTACTCAAATACCCTTCTCCACACCCTGCATCCAGTATAGATACTCCTGAAGTTTGTTCAATTAACGAAAATATAGCAGGATTAAGTAAAACTTCTCGATGAACATCTCCGTGTTCATTATAATTTACGGTGAAAACTTCGGCATGCTGATCCCATCTTTGAATGGCTTCATCTGTCGTCATTTGTTTCTTCACTTTACGTCCTCATTTCAATTGAATTCGTAACGTTACGCTCTTTGTGCACACCTAATTTTCACATGTAGAATCAAAAAGAAATAGACTTATAATTAATTTTTTTGTATCATGTAGATAGAGGCATATCTTCTTTTATAAATAGCTCAAGCCAGAGATTCCTATTGAATCTCTGGCTTTTTTGGATTCTATTTTCTTTTATTTAATCGTCTCAATAAAATGTTTTAAGATCCGGGCAGTTAACCCCCAAATCGTATATTGCTCGTAATCATAGAACCATTCCTCGATCACTCTTGATTTCCATTGGTACTGATTGCCGTTCGCAATCTTATCGTAAGGGAAATCGGTTAAGGGCATTGGTTGTACGGGTACTTTATGTACATATGGCTCATGGTCTAACAGCCAATTGACTGGTATCGTGAAGATCTCTTCTACCTCTTGTTTGTTGAATGAATCGGTTGGATATTGATCGATGGTTGCTACAAATGGATAGATAATAAATGACGACGTTGGAATAAAGGCACTCATTTGCCCCTGCACTTGAATTGCTTCCATTGGAATCCCTAGCTCTTCATGTGTTTCTCGGATGGCTGCGTCCATTGGTGATGCATCTGTTGGATCGATACGCCCACCTGGAAAACTAATATCACCAGGTTGACTTCGCATGGTCATTGAACGTACTTCAAACAGGACATGCCATTCTTCATTCACTTGAATAAGTGGAATCAGAACAGCCGAACGCATCGCTGTCGCCTCTCCAATAAATAAAGGTTGATTGTGGTTTAGCTCATTCTTCAACTTATCCAAGAACATGAAATCATCTCCCCCTTCGCTTCGTTTCATATACTCCCATGTTATCATGAAAATAGAAGCTATTTGCTATCAATCCTCCACAAGCTCTAGGTGGCTTTTAAGTATGTTTTGCGTTTCCGTTAACGATTCATTATCCAATCTCCAATAATAGGGTTTAGTTGATGTATCATCATATCCACTCAGGTACATTGAATCTACTTGAGGCATTCCATCTTTTATATAGGATAAAAATGATTTCATCTCATCAAATGTCATATCCGTTTTCATGTTGTCACCAACAGCATCGATTACATCCCCATACTTCGTAAACGAAGAGGCTGAAGATGCTTTTTTTACAATGGCAGATAGGATTTCTTGTTGTCGTTTCCCGCGTTCAATGTCATTGTCCAACATTCTTGTACGAGCCAATGCAAGTGCTTCTCGCCCATCGAGTTTTTGAAATCCTTTTTTTAATTGAATCGTGAATCTATCTTCTTCATCTTTCTCTAATCGATCGTACGGTACATTGACGTTAATCCCATCTAAAGCATCTACAACATCAATGAAGGCATTGAAATTCATCAGTACATAATAATCAACTGGGACTTCCAATAACTCCTCAACCGTTTCAATCGTCGCCTTTAACCCACCTTTGACAAGGGCATGATTGATTTTATCTTCATAGCCAATTTCAGGGATATAGACATATGAATCACGTGGGATGCTGACCAATTTTACGGTTTTTTCATTATTGTTTAGCGTCGCTAACATCAACGCATCGGATCGACTTTCGTCTGTTCCTTGATTGCGCGTTTCACTATCGTCGACTCCAATAAACAGAATGGATACATGATCTTCAAGTGGCGTAACTTCACTAGTTCGAAGAACGGAACCATCACGGTTTTCAACCGCTTCATACGATTTTTCCGCAGCTGACTTTGCTTTTTTCACCAAATAAAATCCATAAGCTGAACCACTAATGAGAATTCCAGCTACTAGAAGTACTGATATTTTTAGGATCAGGGACTTTTTAGATTTTATTTTTTGTGTTTTAACTTCTTTTCGAGTCATAAGAAATCTCCTTTAGTTCGTTTTCAAATATTACTGCTTGATGATTAATTCTAGTAAACAATTACCATTATTAGTACGTTCTATGTAACACAAAAGTTCCAATATTCAAAATCATTCGTATGTTATTGTTAAAAACAACAAGAAACTCACTCTTGCATTGTTGAAATAAGATAACTCTGTGTAGCATGGGTATAATAAATGGACAATAGCAAACATTAATAGGATGCCTTGTATACGAAGCGAAAGCAGATAACTAGACTGCGTCAAATGAAAACATAATGAAAAAGGAGGGAATATGATGACAAATAAAAATACTGGTTGGAACTTTGACAACAGTTATACACGACTGCCAAATTCATTTTTCACGCCCGTTAACCCAACCGCTGTAAGCTCGCCGAAATTGGTTATTAGCAATGATTCCTTAGCAACATCACTTGGATTAAACGTCGATTCACTAAAAAGCCAATATGGTGTAACGGAACTTGGCGGAAATCAGATTCCAGAAGGGGCATCACCGATTGCTCAAGCTTATGCAGGACATCAATTTGGGAATTTCACGATGTTAGGGGATGGTCGTGCGGTACTACTTGGCGAACAAATCACGCCTTCAGGTGAACGTTTTGATATTCAACTCAAAGGTTCTGGCCCAACGCCTTATTCCCGTCGTGGAGATGGTCGAGCTGCACTTGGACCGATGTTACGTGAATATATCATCAGTGAAGCCATGCATGCCCTTGGTATTCCTACCACACGTAGCCTAGCAGTGGTGACAACTGGTGAGCCAGTATATCGCGAAACTGCCCTGCCTGGTGCGATTCTTACCCGAGTGGCTGCCAGTCATTTACGATTCGGCACTTTTCAATTCACGGCTAATTTTGGCACAATAGAGGAACTCAAAATACTGGCTGACTATGCCATAGACCGTCATTATCCTGACATAAAAGCGGATGATCAGCGATACCTTTCCCTACTTCAGGGAGTAATCAAACGTCATGCGGCACTCATTGCCAAATGGCAACTAGTTGGCTTTATCCACGGGGTAATGAACACCGACAACATGACCATTAGTGGCGAAACCATCGACTATGGTCCATGTGCTTTTATGGATGACTATGATCCGGCAACGGTATTCAGTTCCATTGACCATCAAGGTCGCTATGCCTACGGAAATCAGCCATATATCGGTGGATGGAATCTCGCTCGATTCGCTGAATGCCTGATTCCGTTGCTACATGACGATCAAGAGCAAGCACTCAAACTCGCACAGGAAGCAATCTCAGAATTTAATCAGCTTTATCACGCTAATTGGTTTGCAGGCATGAGAGCAAAATTAGGAATTTTCAATGAAGAAAAAGAGGATGAATCTCTTATTGAAGATTTACTGAAGATGATGCAGGAGTATAGTGCAGACTATACCAATACCTTCCGTGCACTTACTTTTGACAAGCGGGAAGATTTCGCCCTGTTTAACAGCACAGAATTTGCTCAGTGGGAAAAACTTTGGCTGGCTAGACTAGACAAGCAAAAGGAAGCAAAAGAAGCCTCTCAGCAACTAATGAAGAACAGCAATCCTGCCGTCATCCCTCGTAACCACCGAGTGGAAGAAGCTTTGGATGCCGCAGTTAATGGAGATTATAGTGTAATGGAGCAGCTTCTTGATGTGCTTTCAAATCCTTATGCACATTCAAACAAACAAGCTGATTACCGCACTATGCCTTTGCATTCAGATGGTTCTTACCAAACTTTTTGTGGTACTTGATCTATATAGAATTCTTGATACAGCTTAATACGATTTACCGTACCTGTCATCATCCAAAGTACGGGCGGTGACAGGCACGTTTATTACTATTTGGTGAAGGTCAACTGTAATCACTACGAAAGGTAAAAAAGATACCGCGCGTATTTTGAAATTCACTTTTCAAATCAACATTTTTTCGCTACTCACCAACTTGAGCACAATTGACAATTTTCCGAATAACAGACCGTATTTCATCCGCGTTTTCGATTACAAATAAATGGTCCGCTTCACCTTCTATTGGCGCTATCACATCCCCTAGATCAGTTTCATCCTGCTGACGGGTAAGCACTTCCTCAAAGTTTGAAGCGACTCTTAATATCGTTGTACTACGCTGGCTTTTCAAAACCCGCTCTTTAAGAACATGGTCAGGGAAATCAAAATTAACAAGAATGCTGGTAAATCCATTATGATGTAAATGTTCGAGCAGTTTCAACCGACCTTTACGATTACGATTCGAGTTACACAGAATGAGGTGGCAATTAGTCTCATTGACTGCATAATTAACAATCGTTTGTGTAAGAGCGTACTTAATCATATTATTTCCTTGTTTTGGTAATAATGTTTGGTAATACGTGTGGAGGAATTCAGCATGGTTATCTTGATCAATCACAATTGAGTTGGGCAGCTCTTTTTCTAAAGCTTTCGCAAATGTAGTTTTGCCACTATGGGTTTTACCGACTGTCATAATTGCTAACCGACTCATGAACACAACCCCAGTCTCAAAAATTCCGGCTTAATCTTTCCCAACGTTTTTTACCCATCACCTGTTGTTTGAGAATTAAATCGTCATTTCTATTATCTTTTTGAAATGTTCTTCGTTTTCCTCTATTTCAACTCTCTCACTTAGAAGCTTATTAAGTCTAAGAAATTCCGGAATCATTTTTTCCATGGTTTGCATAATGTCCTGAGGATTACGACTACAATACCATCTTTCCAATAGGGACAATTGTTGCTTGTTTAATTTGCTTCGATTGCCTTCAACTTTTGACCAGACCCCATAGGAACTGTCTAAATGTTGCTCTATTTCCATATACCATCCTGAAGCAATCAGCCACCGGACTCGATCTAAATTTGATATGGCATAGTAAATTTCATTTCTCATAACAGCTCGGTAGCTTTCGTGAATGAAGGCAATGATCTTCCCTCTCCAAAACTCTACTTCCTCTTTTGATGGCTTATATTCCCTGATTGAAGATTCCTTTATCACGTCACTTATTATGTTATGGGGGGCATATAGAACATCCAGATCTTTCAACCAAATAGAAGGAACGACTTCTTCAGGTGAGTGATACCAACTGTCCACTTTAATAAAGCAATCATAGTGAGTCACGATTACAGGAGAAAGAGGATTGAAATCTTCATAAAATAACACTTCTCCCCAAGAACTTGATCTCTTACGTTTCTCTTTTATGAAATCTGTTTTCTGTTCAGAAGTCACGATAATGTGCAAATCAATATCAGAGTATATGTCAAAGTTCCCTTTTGCTAAAGAACCGCCTAGATAAATTGCCAAAACATTCGAATCGGCTGTTAAATCTATCAATGCATTTTTCAAAAGAGTATCTCGATACTTTGGTAAATTATTATCTCTTTCTAAATGTCTACTCACAAATCCCACACATTATTAATCATCCTCTCAGATATATTAGTATTAAAATTCGGTGGAATTGGGTTGAATTCCTTCTTAAACTAATCTATCTTCTCCAGTGATTGATGAAATTGTATATTTTCGCATGATGAACTAATTATAGGTAACGCCTTTATCCACATGAAACTTCTTTATTAACCATTGAATTAAGTTTTCAATCATTTCTTCAGAAAAGGAATGATTCACATCTTTGTATGTATTGAAAACAACATCATGTATACGATTGCCTTCAGTTAAATAGGTTAAGTAATTTTTCTGACCTTCAATTGAAACCACTGTATCTTGTTCGCCATGCATTAATAATATTGGGGATGATTTCGTTTTTTTGCCTTTTGGATCATATTCCCTTAGTACGTTTATCTCATCAGTCGTCATTTCTGGGCGATGATCATTTTCTCTGAAAATTTCTTCAGACAACAGAAATGATCCCGAACCGTTAACATTGATTAAACCTGCAAACTTATGGCCATTCACAAATATACCATTTGCGATGAATCCTCCCATCGAGACTCCCATAAGTATCACTTCTTCTTTGCGAATATCTAATTCCTCTAAAATATGGTTGGCTTCATCAATCGTTTTCATAATGACTTTCCAAAAATATTCTTGCGTAACTTCTTTCGCGAAATGATTTCCTAGTTTATTTCTGCTGTCATGAAATACGATTTCCGGAAGAATAACCCGAAAACCAAACGTTGACAGAAGATTTGCTAGTTCAATATAGTTATTGACACTCGAACCCCATCCATGAAATATCATGATAGTTTTGCCGACGCTTTTCTGTTCCGAATTGTAAATATGGCTTACAAATTGTTTCGTTATCGCTTTTTTCATATTAAGCTCTTCATCTCTTTACTCTTAATTTTTCAAACAGATTTTTCATAATAAACGAGGGTCGTATTATCATTGATTTTCCGCTTTTCTTCCGTTTGGGTATAACCCATTTTTTCATACAAATAGCAGTTACTTGCTTCCTCTAAGATTGTTGCCAACTCCCAACTAATCGCCTTAGGATACATTTCCTCAGCTAAAAGTATCGCTTTTTGAGCTATCCCTTGACCCTGATACTCTGGATCAATAAACATTGGACTTATCCAATAATGATTACTTTCTTTCCAAAGGACACAGATTGCACCCACAAGTTCTTGATCTAACATTATTTTATAAAACTTGCCTTGAGGATTAGTTATCCTAGCAATAACCCGATCAACAGATTCGTTCGCTGGGCTTGTATCGAAATCCTTATACTTTTCCAATAGTGGACTAAATGCTTTGACTTGAATATCAAAAATATTTGCTGCGTCTTTGACAATCGCAGTTTCCAAACTAACATTTTTCATTTTCGAATTCTCCAGTACATGATAGTTTTTAATATCTATTGACAACCATAAATTCTCACCAGTTTTTTCTAATTTCTTCAACTACAACATTTGGATTATCCCAATGTAACATATGTGTTGTATTCTCAATCAGTTTGACATGACCCCTAGCTTTCTGTTTAAAAATCTCTGCTGTAATAGTTCTTTTCTCATCCAATTCCTTTGGCAATGATGCCCTTAGTAATAAGATATGTTCCGGCAATTGTTCGTAAATGTCTTCCGTTTCGTATTTGTACATCGCTTTAATAATATGTCTCGCTGTCTTTCCTCTCGCATGCCAGATTACTCTATTATTCACTTCTATTCCTAGGTCCCCTACGGCCACTTCCAATAGTGGAGACCATCTGGAATATGATTCTTTTTCAGTTTTGAAGAAATCATCCCAGTTGTTAAAAACGTATTCTTCGAAATCTTTTTCATAATAGGAGATTTCTTGCTCCACAGTTTTATCCCCACGCCATTTTGTTTGGTATCCACCATCGATGAGGATTGTATTAATGACTCTCTTGGGAAATTTCACTAAATAATAGAGTGATACAAAACTTCCCCAGGAATGCGATAGAAAATAGAACTTCTTTATCTCAAGAACATCTAGAATGCGATTCAGCCATAAAGCAAGATTTGGATATTCATATTTATCAGATTCTGCAAAAGAAGGAGTTTTACCGTGGCCCGGAGCATCGATTGAAATGAACCTAAACTCTTCTTTTAATTCCTCTGCAATCTCTATAAAACTAAGGCCAGTACTCCCTAATCCATGAAGACAAAAAATTACCGGATTACTATGGTGACCCCATTCTGTTATATGTACATCGATTTCACCGTTATTTATAAAATATCTTTTCATATCCATAAGTACCACCTAAGTTGAAGAATTTTAATTTCCTGAAAAAGAACTCCAAGCAATTAGGAGTTCCTCCACTGAGGAATACCTGAGACTTCTATCTTCTTCAACTGCTTTTAACGCGACTTCATACAGTTCCTGCCCTGCATCCCATTTTAAAAATGAATGATCACGTTCTCCACCTAATAGACCAAATGCAATTGAACCCATATTAAACACGTTTGTCTTTTCATCTATTTCAGCACCAAGTTTAAATTCTTCTGGTGACATAAATCTTGAAGAACCCCAAAGTCTTCCCATATTATTCTTGAATGGTTTTTCCATATATAAATCTATATCACAAATCTTTGTCATGTGATTCTTGAAATCATATAAAATACTGCCGTCATAAAAATCGACAGCTACATAATTCATTTTTTCTACATGAGCATGGAATTCAAAAATTCTCTTTATTGATTCCAGTCGATATTCAACCGGCAGTTGTTTAAATCGATAAAAAGGGGAATCAGGATGATTATATTTATGCGGAGGAGGAAAAGCACCTGGAGAATGTAGACACTCCCCATTAACCCATTCAAATACTGAAACATAACCATTTTCAACATCAAAACATTCTATTAAGTTGACCAAGTGTGGATGGTTTAAATTCTCATATAGAGAAATAGACCGTTTTAGTCTTGCTATGGCATCTTCAGGTTTTCCGGAATACTCTACTGTCTTCGCTCCTGCATATTTCACAAACTTTTTAACCCCGCCTTTTTCAATCCCAAAACATATATTCCCCGAATCTTGTTCATCAAAGACACAAAAAACTTCGCCAAGACATTTAAGCCATTCAAAATCATGTTTCTCTTTTAATTGAAATGAAACATGATCTAACCTGATTACTTGCAAACCGGTCATTTAAATCCTCCCACTATTAAGAGTTTAATCTTTCAAAAAACGACATACTTCACGAACAAAATATTCGGTTTCCTCTGATTCTGGAAAATGAGCGCTTTTATTAAACAAAATCCATTACTATTGGGGAGGTTTCGATTTATTATTTTTGAAATTGGAATTCCTGTATTTCTGTCATGAACACCTGTAATAATTAACGTGTTATGTGGAAGGTTTTCAAGACGTTCTTGTAATGGAATATCTGCGGGATTGTTTTGGAAGGCCTCTAGCATTAACCCTGTATTTGAAAGATTGCTCTCCTTGACAAGCTGTCGAAACATTTTGGCGATATTCTGATTCTCAAAGAATAGGCGATTTACTGTTTCTTCATCAACAGACTCCCACACTTTTTCATATTTATTTTCAATCGTGGTATCTTCACTCAGAATGTTTTCAATTTTTTCCATCAAATCTAAATCTGCAATCGACATAAAACCTGATATTTGAATCATGTATTGTGTCTTTAAAGCGATAAGACTAGGACCGGATAGAACAACTTTATTAATCAAATTTGGAAAAGCATATGTAAATTCTTCAACCTTTATCCAATGTGATATGCCATTTATTTTGATGTAGTATTCTCCGTTTTTATGTTCATTTTTCTCCTTTCATGAGGTTAATATGTACGTACCGGAACGATTAGCTGCAGCACCGAGTCATCATGAATTGAATTCAGGATGAATGGACGCATTGCACCAGTAAATTGAACTTTCACATCATGTCCACCCACGGCTTTTAATGCATCCATCATATATTTCGCACTGAACGATATTTTCAACTCTTCGCCTTCAATCAAGGTCGTCTTGATTTTTTCTTCCACCTTTCCAATTTCAGGTGAACTCGATGATATTTCAACGACATTGCCTTCTAAAGATGTGAACTGAACAATGTTATTCCGTTCTTCACGTGCCATAAGAGAAGCCCGATCTATTGCTTGAAATAATGCTTTACCATCCATGGTAACAGTCGTGTTATATTCAGTTGGAATTAAGCGAGAGGTATCAGGGTAATTACCTTCTAATAAACGCGAGTAGAATAATACATTGGATGTTTTAAATAATACTTGTTGGTTTGTCATGACGATTTGAACAGGTTGTGAAGAATCACCAAGGATTTTACTTAGTTCACTTAAGCTCTTCCCTGGAATCACCGCGCTATATTCTCCCTCCGGCAGTTGTTCCAATTTCGTTTTGCGGCGTGCCAAACGGTGACTGTCTGTAGCTACACATGTAAGTTCTCCATTTTTCACTTCCCAATGAACCCCTGTTAATACTGGACGACTTTCAGAAGTCGATATCGCGAATACAGTTTCACGCACTAGCGATTTCAACAAATCTGCTGGGATGACAAAATTTCGATCATCCTGAATTTCTGGAAGGAGTGGATATTCTGAAGCATCCTGTCCAATGATATGGAACTCTGACTTTCCTGAACGAATATGTGTGTGAAAATTCTCCGTAATTTCTATTTCCACATCACTCGTTGGTAATTTACGGACGATTTCATTGAACATGCGTGCTTGAACGACAATCGTGCCTTCTTCAATCACACGAATGACTTGTTCGCCATTTTCCTCTGCTTTAATAAATGTTTGAATTGTGATATCGGAATCACTGCCCGTTAAGTGTAATCCCTCTTCTGTTACCTCTAATTTAATTCCATTCAAAATCGGAATTGTTGTTTTCGAACTTACTGCCTTCATTACATCGTTTAATCCATCTAATAATCGGTGTCTCATGATTTCAAATTTCATCTTTTTCCCTCGCTTTATTAGTAATAGTTTTGCGATATAAATCTCTCAAAAGAATTGAAGATTATTAAATTATCAAGTTTTTCAAATAATTTTATGGCAATAGAAATAATGTAACACTATGAATTTTTATTTGCACCTAGATTATTATTAAATTGGCCAATCTAATGGTTGTGTTGCCTTTGCAACAGAGTAAGCGTCAGGGTTACTTGTGTTTCAAATTGTTTTCTCCAAACACTTATCGTTGAAAGAGCTGCTATTTTAAAGATAACCGCTGTTTTGGTTAAGGACGTACCCTGTTCAAAGCTTCTACACCATAATATTCATATTGCTTCACCCATTTAACGATAGACTTATGATCTGTCGCAATAAAGCGACCAATTTCGTTATAACTTTCTTTCCCATTTAAATATCTTAAAACAGCTTGTAATTTATCCTCAGGAGTAAATTTTGCCATAGAAAAACTGCACCTCCAATTGTTAGATTGTGTCTAACAATTGGGATGCAGTTTTTATTATGGGTTTTTTATCATGATTTTCAGTTTATCGAATTATGGGATGATTAATGGGCATCGGGAAATACTCTACGTACAGTGTCCGAAAACTCTTCGAAAAACCCTTCGACTGGTTCCCCTGCCCGAATCTTAGTGCCGTAATCGTTCATTTGTTTCACAAAGTCGGGATTCATCGATACATAGACATTTTTGAAATTATGGTTTCCTTTTCGTACATGCTCCGCGATTTTATTTTCCATGTGCTCATTGCCTTTATCTCCCTCTTTCAACACAACGGCCACATAGGCATTGACATCTGTGACGAGGACATTGGCACTTTCCACTTCCTTCATAGCCGCGACATCATCTGCGACTTTATCTGCGACTTCTACCTTTTGTCCATGGGTTGTATTCGTACCCATGCCATTGGAAGTGTTGTTGTTCACATTCTCATTTATATGGTCATTCGTTGTTCCTGTACCGGCGTTTGTTTCAGTTCCAGTGTTTGTTTCGTTGTTTGTTGCAGTGTTTTCCCCATTATCCGTCTTCGTCGTCCCACAACCCATCAACGAAAAGATGAGCAACAGCGTCACGGGCACTTGTAGCATTTTTATCATTAAATTTCCTCCTTTATTAAGCTTCTTAAGGTAGATTGGTTCATTTCCGTTTTTTTATTCATGGGAATCAATTTCATAATTGATGTTTTTGAGGCTAATCTTGAGGCATTATAAACAAGTCTCAATGTCTAATACGTACATAGGTCCCACAAAAGTTCCCCCTTTTCAGTAAAAAAAGAGGAAGGGGAAACTTCTCCCCTCCCTACTATTAGTTGTCTACTTTATCTGCAAATTCAGTTAACCCTACACCAGGTAGGACTCCAACTCTGTCCATTTCTAGTCTGTTTTCTCCTAGAGTGACTTTACCATTTTTAGTAGTAACTGCTATAGTGAATCCTAAACTCTTAAGAGTATTGATTGTACCAGTATCATACTGACCAAACGGGTAAGCAAAATACTTACATCCACCTAATATACCTTGACTGGTCTGAATATCTGTAAACACTTCAGCGTCAGTTTTAGTCAATACTTGACTAGTAGTACTTCCATCAAATTTGTGTAAATGGTGAGTATGGCTTTCATAGCTAAACACGTCACTCATAGTATCCATCCATATCTTGCTGACTCAAGAAATGTAGTTTCTTGTGGTCAAAAGTGGCAGGCGATGCTGGAATACGACTAGTGATTAAAAACTGTTCTGTTATAAAACCATGCTGTTTAAGCTTTGGATAAGCATATTCCCTAGTGCTTCCTCATAAATATTTACCAAATCCTTCAAAGGTACTGCATAGGCTACAGTAGCAGCACTAGCTTCTTTAGTAGGAACAGGTATTGCTATTCCCGCAATCAGTAGTAAGCACAGGAATTTCTTCAACATAAGTCTCCCCCTCAAGTGTTTCAAAGAAAAAATTATCCCTCTTTCCTGCTAGAGGAAGGCAAGAAGGACAAATTCTCATCTGAGAATGAAGCATCTGAACGACTCTGCGGCTGGCACAGGAAAAGCTGCTGCGAGACAAGCGGCGCAGGTACCCACATTCATGAATCTGTGAGTACCTTTGTTTACAGGGCTTTCCTGTCCTCGATTTCCCATTGTTTCAAAAAAGGGAACGGGTCAAATGCCGATTCATTTCGGCCATTGAATTTATACATCCCAAAGTGAAGATGCGGTGGAAACTTGCCTGAAGTTCCTTTCTTCCCATACCCGGAACTTCCAACATAGCCGACGATCATCCCAGGCTCCACAATATCACCCTCCTTGACGCCATTATCGAAATGCGACAAATGGGCGAAATAATGGTAGGTATTATGGATATCGCGGATTCCGACACGCCATCCCCCGAAATCATTCCAGCCCATCACTTCAATTACGCCGTATGTTGTAGACCGAACCGGGACACCGTAGGGAGCATACAAATCCGTACCTTCATGCATTCGGCGTCCTCCCCAGCCGCGGCTGGCTCCCCATGTACTGCGGTAGCTATAATTGTTTCCGACAGGGAGGGGAAAGGCATGTTGATCAAGGTCTAGCATTTCAAAATGTTGGTAGATCCGTGCAATTATCATAATCTGCCTAACAGCTTCATCGCGACCGTAATAACCTTTGAGTGCCTTCTTAAAATCATTTTTAGAATGGCCGTATTTACTCAAATAACTGGACATTGTTAGCATCAAGTCGTCATCATTTTCTCTGTCTGCCTTGCCGTCCCCATTTCCGTCCAATCCATTTCCACCGAAAAATGAGATGGTAGAGGACAGCGTATCGTTCTTGACCGGGTTCAAGTCACCCACCCAAAATTCATTTGAAAACTGAAGGGCAATTGGACCTTGCCTCTTAGTTAGATCGTTACGGACCTGTTGGATATTTCGCTCGTACTTATCCACTGCTGCCAAATAGTACCATGGCAATGAAGAATTGGCATATTGTTGATAATAGCCCATACGTTGGTTCAAAAGCTGTTCTTTGGTCTGTTCGACTTCAGCTGTTACAACCGATGCTAAAGTGAAAAAGCTCATAACCCCAAAAAGCATAAATCGAAACTTCTGGAACAAACAAAACCCTCCTTTTATCAATACGGTCCATAGTTTCTCCATCTCACTCCGTTTCATGAATCATTTTTCGGAAATGAAAGAAGAATTGCCACCAGCTTAGGAGGAAAAAAGTGAGCGTTGTTAAAATAGACACTTTTATGAATTTCAGTGCAAATTAAAGAAGTCTTTGGCTAAATAATGCACAAATTCCCAAATCTAAATTCTCTTTTTTCAATTTAGACTTGTTAAAAGGAAATTGGCGGATGGATAAAAATAGTTACACCAAAAGTGCTTAAGTAGGACAAAATTAGTGAGCTCTTTAAAAGTATAAATTATTGCGTAACGTAAAGAATAAAGTGGATGAGATTCTTGGGAAAACTAGTCTAAGGAAGTGATGAATTGAAGGGAAAGTATATTTTAGTGTTATCTATTATTATTCTTTTAAGTTCCATCTTTTATGTTAGCTTTAGTGTATTTGCTGATAAAGGACGTTTCCATTACGAAGAAACTGGGGAAGTTGTGTGGGATATAAAAACTGAAGAAAAAATAATTGCTATAACATTTGACGATGGTCCCCACCGGAAATATACTGCCGAAGTTTTAGATTTATTAGCTAAATACGATGCTAAAGCAACTTTCTTTATTATTGGAGAAAATGCAGAAAAGTATCCAGAACTTGTATTAAGAGCACATGAGGAAGGACATGAATTAGCAAACCACACATATACGCATCCTGTAAAAACAACAATTGCACATTTAGAGGATGAACTAAAACAGACAAATGAAACAATATACGGTATTACAGGATTTTACCCAAAGTTGTTTAGACCTGTTGGCGGACAATACACAGATGACATGATTAAGGCGGCAGTGGACAAAGGTTATAAAGTTGTAATGTGGTCTTGGCACCAAGATACAGAAGACTGGAAAAATCCCGGTGTTAAAAACATTGTAAAAAAAGTGGTGAATGTTACGAAACCAGGAGACGTCATTCTTTTCCATGACGGTGGTGGTAATCGTAAACAGACTGTGAAAGCACTTGAGGAGATTTTGCCTGAACTCCAAAAACAAGGATACAAATTTGTGACTATTTCAGAACTTATTGAGTACAAAAACAACAAATAAAAGTGGTTGAAGCAGAAGATTTTCTGTACATTTCTATGATTTTCAAAAATCCCAATAGAAATTTAGGTTCTTTTTATTATGTACTCAACTTTGGCACCGAATAATTAGCTTTATAAGATATCCCTATTGGCTTTTGTAAACACTTACGTAAAGAGAAACCCCTAAAACCTTTGGCTTTAGGGGTTTCTCTTTATTTCAACTGTTTTTTTGTACATAATAGATATTTCCCCCCGTCGATAGTTATTGAGGATTTATTACACCGATTTCGACCTTTATGGTCTTTCTTCGATTCATCCAAACGTTTTGTGAAATCAACTTTTTTTAATAAGGAAAATATTAAATCGTAAGATTCCTTGGAATATTAACTAGATCGAGTTTATAACGAAGGGTCCAATATCTCCACGATTCGATCCGCTCTTACACGATTATGGCAAAGCTTGAATAATTGATCCAAAAAAACTTCAACTTCCGAAAGTGATGACGGTAATGGGATTTCCATTTTTCTCGACCCAAACGTTTGCGTAAAATACGATTTTCTGATGTCATTTTTGCCGTCTCTTTTTAAGGGATTGTATTTCCACGAAAGATAAGTGATTCCGCCTTCTTCTATTGTCTGATTTAATTCAGCGATGGTTGTAGATTTATCATGCGCATAGATAACTAAGTAATAGTTGTCATTTCGATGCCAATCGATCCATAAGAAATAATAACTATTATGTCCAGGTTTCGTGACATCAAAGGCCGCTATGATTGGTTTTCCATTCGCCCACTGGTGGAATTTACTCAACATATCATTTGGTGTATCCAACTTAGTCAATTCATAAGTGGCGGATGTGGATTCCATCCATCCCTCTAAATAATTACTAATGATTTCAGCCTGATTTTTTTTCAAAGTACCACTTCCCTCTTCAAATGTGTTTTAAAACATTTTATCTAATAAGCTCTGAGAATGTTGTCGTTGTTAAATAAATACAAAATAGTGCATTTGCGTCTTCCTAGCTGCAGGAGCGTGAAGAATGAGTCCCAAAAGTATGTGCTTTTCATACTTGTTGACCCATGCGGAACGGGCGGTCAGCGTAAATGGAAGATTGACAACAAGAACGTTTTACATATTAATTTAGTAAGAAGAAATCCATATTCTAATAATCTTTCTTAGCAGGAATTAGTGCAATGTTTATTTGTTAAGAACAAGGAAATATGCGGTTGATTAGAGAATATATTTATAGAGAAATAGCAAAACAAATATTACCAAAGAACAAAGGGAGTACAACCCGTATGGAAATAGAAAGAATGAGTTTTGTTTTCAACACGCACACAATTGGACCATTACGGTGCTGTTCATTTAAGCTTCATGGGCAACATTCCCCAAATTTCTGGTGGATAATATGATTACCCCTGGTGGTTAGAATTCTTCAACTAAAGGTGGAAGATAAAAATGAAAGTCGGATATAGTATTTTGAAAGAAATTCATAATAAAACCGATTCACCTACAGCGAGTGATTATGGATTGAGCGAAGTGGATTTTCAAAACTTTGTGTTCTTTTTAGAAACAAAGGGTTATTTAGAGAGAGTGTTGAGGGTACACGATCATTTCTCCCTAAAAGCCGCCCGTTTAACTGAAAAAGGGGTTTCCTTATTGGTAGAGCTTAAGCATTACGAAGATTCCTATCCTGCAAGGAACTACTTAAAAGCGTGGGTACAATCTGAAAAAGACCTTTATTCCAATGGTGCGGAACAAGAATGACAGTTTCTATTTTGTGAGTTAACGTATAAGCCTGGAGATACCATAGGTTGATACACCTAATCCCCTTTGTATCATGAAATCAGATAGTGAGTACTATAAAAAAGACCGTTTGATGGTGGTACATCAAACGATCAACGTAATAGTAGGTTCCCTTCAAGGGGATTGACCGAAACAGGAGTAACCCATCTGCCCCTAACTCAAGGATGGGTTATTTTTTTGGTTAAATGAAAGTACAAGTATTGTTTCTAATGTTATTGCTACCATCAACGCTTCGAATATTGAAATGGCACCACAGGCAACACGAAGTGGGTCATGCAGACGTTGCTGCAGGACGTGGCGTACTTAGTCTGCCTATCAATAGTCGAATGGGAGTGAGAAAACCACCCTTGTGTTTGTAGCCGCCGAGATATTCCGCGAATACGATAATCTCTGGAATAAAATTGAAGTAGGGTTTAGTTTAGAAAATTTGGGTAATGTATATGTAACGTTAAAATGGGAGGTATCATAATGAAGAATAAATATTTATCCCTACCATTAGCCGCAATACTATTACTAGGTGCTTGTGGAGATGATGATGCGGACGATATCGAAGTGAATGATCCATTATTGGAAGACGATGGTGAAAATGATGTAGGTAGTTGACGAAGTAAATTGATGAAAAAAAATGGAGTTCAATATCGGAATATCATCTCTTGAGCCATCAATCAGTTGAGACACCTAATGCACTTTGGTTTAATGAAATCAGATAGTGAGTACAATTAAAAAGACCGTTTGGTGGTCCAACACCAAACGATCAACCCATCTGAGGTATACTTCAAGGATGGGTTATTTTTTATGGTTAAACGGCAGAATTGAAATGACTATAATACTAACAATAAGTTTACATGACTCATTTTAATACTCTTTTTTCTTTTGCCTCTTTTAACCACATCGGAAACTCATCGAGCAATTGGTCATATAACTCTTCATCTGACAATTTATCAATATCAAGGATATGAAAGAAATTTGCATTATCGATAAAGCGTCCTTCCATTACATCCAATTTCTTCAGTACATCAAAATTGGAATCTCCCACTCCAATGAATTGCCAAAATATTGGTTTGTCGGATGATTGCACAATCGGCTTCTTAATTCCTGCTTTACATCCACCATCATTAATGAATACCAGAAATACGGGATCGTCACTTGAGTCTTCTCGAATGTATTTTTGAATGACATCTTCCATCACTGTTGGCTCATCATTTCTACCAAATTTATGTACTTTTTCATTATTCAAAATATGTTGATCAACATATCCCTCAAAATTCATTTCAGTTGCTTCTGGAAGTCGCGAAAACTCATTATCATATACCCAAACATCTAACGCACCATCATCGTCAAATTGACTGGCTACTGCCAAAACGCGTTCTACCACCTTTTGAACCTCACCACTTTTATACAATTTTCGCATGGAACCAGATATATCTAATACCAAGCCAACTCTTGCCTTGACGTTCGATAGCTTTTTCTTTTCCAGGACTATACTTACTTTCTCTTTTCTCAGTGATATGGATGACATTATTTTATCTCCTCCTACATTTATGGTTATAAATCATTCTTCATTAATTGCTTCTATTCCAATTCTTATTACGGAATTTTGCGTCTATTAATCTCACTTTATTTTATCACTATTTAATGCTACATAAAAATATGAAATCAAAAATGTATTATTTCTCAATTCAAGTTGATAAATCCAATGCATGAGACATCAATTCATTTAACTCCTGAATTTGCCAAAGAAAAACACCTTCGTTACATGCACTTGTGTTAAGTGTACAGTCTCCGGAGGTGTGTTTATTATCTCATTGATTTTGGTTATTTCATCATCTATATTCATTATTTATTTACCCTTTTTAGACGAGAAGTCCTTGTTATTATTGGCTACGTATTTGCCGTATAGAACCGTGTTTTTTACCACATCCAATTCACAATTAACTATGGGGCCCGCCACCATGTAGGACCCTTAGTAAATCCTTTACGAATTATTTATAAAACAGTTACGATCGTTCGTTCTTATCGAGAAGGAGGGTCAAACATTATATTGGTTCAATGTTAAAATGGATTTTCTTTGCGGCTTCCTTCGCTATTCTAATTGCTTCTTCTTTACTGTCTGAATAAGTCAAAATGTACCCATATCGATCTCCCATGGATAAAGGCGGGTGTAATAAATCACCAATTTTAGAATCGATAAAGACTTCCTCTACCCCAGGTATCCGAGAACAACGTTTTCTTCCTGTTACCTTTATTAGAGTACCTGTTGAGTCACTTGTTAAATGATGTGAATATACAAACCGTTTGTATTTTTTTTGGAGGTTAGGCTCTTGACCTAAAAATATCTTTATTGTTTCTTCAACTAAATTAATTCCATAGGCTGTTTCAATCATTCGATTCATTGTTCCCCCAGATATCCGAGGGTTTATTTCAATTAGTTTCCATTCTTGATTAATCAATCGCATTTCTAAATGGCAGGATCCATTTTTCATTTTAAAACGTTCTAAAATCAAAGAAACCGTCTCATGGATTTTCCCAAAAAAAACTTGATCCATATCTGCCAATAAACAATATCCAGTTACAATAAAACGTTCAAAAAACGTTATTTCTTGTTCAAGCACAGCAATGATATGAACTTTCCCTTTATACATACAAGCTTCAACCAAGTATTGAGGACCGTCTAAATATTCCTCTAACAATACTTCCTTGCTCCCATTCTTTAATAACAAGTTTATAGACTCCGCTAATTCATTTTTATCTTTAACAAGTAAAACATCCCTAGAACCAGTTGAAATTGGCGATTTAACAATAAGAGGAAAAGAAGCTGTTTGTTGTTTGATGAAATTTCTTAATGAAGCACCTTTTCTATATCTTGAAAAATAAGGAGATACCGATAAGTCTTTTAACAGTACACGTGTTAAAAGCTTATTTTCCATTTTCATGACAGGCTCGGGGGAGACGTCAGTAACACCTAATTCTTTCGACAATTTCGCAGCTACATGAACAAAAGGATCCATAAAACTCAATATAGCCACTACGTTATTACCCTGTTTTTGTATATCTTTTATATTTTTCTTTAATAAATCATAATTGTTCAATTTCGTTCGAATCATTTGATTAACCTCGGGAAAATCCAGTCTTTTTTCAATGAACAGTTTTCTATTCGTTAATAACACAGTAAAAAAGCCAAGATTTTCAGCAGCTTTAATTGCCTCCCTGCTTGATCCTGATTTATTACACCCAATGAATATAATTGTTTTCATATTCTATTTTCATCTACCTTCCCATCGCCTTGGGGGCATCTTTAGTCTCTGAAAATAAAATATTCATAATGGATTAATTTGTTTAGGCAAACTAAATTAATACTCACGAAACATCCCTTTTTCTTTAAGCACTGCGATTGTTTGATTTCTTATGATTAGTGACATACTAAATAGGGGATAGAAATTTAATAATCTTAGGTTTTACAATAATCTAGAGATGATTGTAATTGCAATTATTTGGAGGGGAATTTTTCTGTGAAACTGTTTCAATTAAGAAAAGGGCAATTTGTCTATTATCAAAATGAATTGCACAGAGTTTACTCAGTTAAGCCTATGGTAAAAAAGTCAGTTCATCTGATGAAGCTGAAGGATTTGTCGCAGCATATATGTAGTGCGGCGGAAGTAGATAAATACCAACCAAAGGAACTTGATAGCTTTATTTTCAATAAAAATGTTTATACCCTCAGCAAGTATAGAAAAGCTGAAGAAGGGGATTTCATTTTAATTACAAACCCAAATCCTGATTACCTGGATCATTACTCATTAAATGAAATTGAGGTAGTGGCATCAGTTGAAAACAAAGGGGTTATCACAAATAAGTATAACGGAATTAGGCATAATGAGTATTTACTGATGGTTCCAGGTCGTGATGATAATAGTAACCGCATTGAATATCGGGATATTCAAGATATTGAAGAAAGCAACATACAGGACCACTCAGATGTTATTAGTGATTTGTTGCCCACTATTGGAGACGTGTATAGAAAAAATGATACAAATGCAGCAATTGATGCGATGGTAGTCGCCATACAAGGGAATACGATAATTCTAGGAGGCGGTTTAGAGTTGCCGCATGAAGAGTTGATGAACAATGAGAAATGGGAATTTCTTTATAGCCTTCTGGACAAATAATTTATTTACCTTCTTATTAGGCAATTTCATACTTTATCGGTTCTCAATGTTTAACACTTATCCTGTTGGAGGTTATCATGAATGTTAACAAGCTAAAAGAAAAAAGTGTATTTATCATCTCACTTTTACTGACACTTATATTCATTGTATGGGGTGTCTTTTTCACGGACAATCTTACCAAAGTCACCAATTCCATTTATTCGGGATCGATTGATTATCTTGGATGGGTCTATATCGGCACTACCTTTTTCTTCGTGATTTTTTCCATTTATTTGCTTTTTTCCAAGTATGGGCACATTCGTCTAGGTAAGGCTACTGACAGGCCTGACTTCAATACCGCATCGTGGCTTGCCATGTTGTTTGGGGCGGGAATGGGTATCGGAATTGTTTATTGGAGTGTTGCTGAGCCGGTTACTCACTATACGACCCCTCCATATGGAGAAGGCTATACCCTTGAAGCAGCCGATGTCGCCATGAAATATACCTTTTTTCATTGGGGCTTGCATCCTTGGGCGATTTACACTGTCATCGGTTTAGCTCTTGCTATCTGTCAATACAACAAGAAACTACCGGCAGCCATTAGTTCTGTTTTCTATCCAATACTGAAGGATCGAATTTATGGACCCATTGGAAAGACGATTGATATACTGTCAGTATTTGCAACAGTCTTTGGTATTGCAACATCTCTTGGCCTTGGAGCCTTACAAGTTACTGCCGGGATGCATTCCATATTCGGTGTTCCCAACACGTTAATTGTTCAGTTGATTGTTATTGCTGTTGCTACAGTTATTTTTCTCATTTCGATTAACACCGGCTTGGAGAAGGGAATTCAATATTTATCCAATGCAGCGATGATCATATCGTTTGCTGTTTTGGTGTTAATCTTAATTGTCGGTCCAACAATGATGATTATTAAATTCTTCTTTAACACGACTGGGCTCTATCTCAATGACTTCATCCAAATGAGTTTAAGGATGACCCCATTTGGAAACGGAGAATGGATTGCATCATGGACATTGTTTTATTGGGCATGGTGGATTGCATGGGCACCGTTTGTCGGTATGTTTATAGCACGTATATCGAGGGGAAGAACGGTAAAACAGTTTGTCATAGGCGTGTTGATCGTTCCTACTCTTGGAACATGTATTTGGATGTCTATCTTTGGTGGCTCCGCACTCGATATTGTGATCAGCTCAGAAAACCATGAACTTGCAAAATACATTGCGGACAACGTGTCATTGGCAATCTTTACATTCTTTGATTATCTTCCACTAAGTACCTTATTAAGTATCATGGGATTTGCTCTCGTAGCTATTTATTACGTTACGGTTGCAGATACATCTACTTTTGTATTAGGTATGCTGAGTGAAGGCGGAACATTAAATCCTTCAAATAAAATCAAAATGACATGGGGGATCATCCAATCCGCAGTTGCAGCCGTATTGCTTTTATCCGGTGGGTTAACCGTATTGCAAACAGCATCTATAGTGGTTGCTTTTCCTTTTGCCATAATCATGCTCTTCATGTGTTATTCCTTACTAAAAGCACTTAACAGTGAATTGGTAATACAAACCAGGAAAAAGAAAGTCAAAGATTATTCATAAGGTAGAAAAGCTCCAGTGATTTATTCACTGGAGCTTTTCCGTTTGAAATGGATGTCTGTCATCGTGTGCCTGTTTTACTGCGTAGCTTCCCATTTGGTGATTTCTTCGCGAACTATGGGAGCCACTTCCTTCCCTAACAACTCAATCGCACTCATTACATCCGCATGCGGCATGGTGCCAACAGGTACGTGCAACATAAATCGTGTGATGCCTACGTTTTTTCGAAGGTCAATAATCTTCTCTGCAACAGTTTCTGGGTCCCCTACATACAGTGCACCTTTTAAGCTACGTGCAGCGTCGAAAGCTTGACGGTCATAATGTCCCCAACCTCGCTCCCGTCCAAGCACATTCATGGCCCGCTGTGTAGGTGGGAAGAATTTATCGGCTGCAACGTCGTTTGTCTCTGCAATGAATCCATGTGAATGGGATGCAATTGGCAGTTTGGATATGTCATGTCCTGCCTGTGTTGCCGCTTGTTTATAGAGCTGGACAAGTGGGGCGAACTGCAATGGCCGTCCTCCAATAATTGCTAGAACAAGAGGCAGTCCCAACAGACCTGCCCGGATCACTGATTCACTATTGCCCCCACTTCCAATCCATATAGGTAAAGGGTCTTGTACTGGACGTGGGTACACTCCAAGGTTATCAATGGAAGCACGATGTTTTCCAGACCATGATACAACTTCAGACTTTTGTAATGTTAACAGCAAATCCAGTTTTTCTTCAAACAGCTCATTATAGTCTTGTAAATCATACCCAAATAACGGGAAGGATTCGATAAAAGAACCCCGTCCAGCCATGATTTCTGCACGTCCATTCGAAATGCCATCAAGCGTCGCAAAGTCCTGGAATACACGTACTGGATCTGCCGAGGAAAGAACGGTGACCGCACTCGTTAATCGGATACGCTTTGTTTGTGAAGCTGCAGCTGCCAATACGATAGCTGGAGAGGACGCAGCAAAATCCTGCCGATGATGTTCCCCTACTCCAAATACATCCAGTCCTACTTGATCAGCAAGGACGATTTCCTCAACAACTTCACGTAATCGTTGTGCATGGCTAATTACTTCTCCCGTTTTTACATCCGGAGTTGTTTCTACAAATGTGCTAATACCTATCTCCATTAACAAGACCCCCTATTTAAGCTTTCATACTAAAGTATTACGTGGTTTTCTTGAAACTATAACTATGTTCTTTAATATACTTCATTTTCGAGATATTTTCATTTCGAAGGATTTCCCAATGTTTAACTAAAAAAGCCATAGAACCTATAGTAGATTCCATGACTTCTCTTTTGTTCTAAAGTATAAATAAACTGCACCGCCAATTGTTAGTTGAGTCTAACAAATGGGGTACAGTTCCATCGCAGAATAGAAGTTATCATTTTTATGCTACTTTCGTGATATCTACTTTTTTTCCTTCTTTTAACTGCTCTTTAAATTCAGCTGTTGCTGTGAAAAGTACGTCTGTTGATGAGTTAAGTGCAGTTTCAAATGAGTCTTGTAAAACTCCAATAACAAAGCCTACTCCAACTACCTGCATCGCTATATCAGCAGGGATTCCAAATAAACTACAAGCTAGAGGAATCAATAATAGTGAGCCCCCAGCAACCCCTGAAGCACCGCAAGCACATACAGCTGACACCACGCTGAGAATAATCGCTGTTGGAATGTCCACTTGAATGCCAAGTGTATGAACCGCGGCAAGTGTCAAAACAGAAATGGTAACCGCAGCACCAGCCATGTTAACAGTTGCGCCTAATGGAATCGAAACAGCGTAGGTATCTCTATTTAAACCTAGTTTTTCGCATAATTTCAAATTCACAGGTATGTTTGCAGCGGAGCTTCGTGTAAAGAATGCAGTAACACCGCTTTCCTTTATACACTTAATTACAAGTGGGTATGGGTTCTGACGTAAGATTGAGAACACAATGATTGGGTTGACAACAAGGGCCACAAAGAACATACATCCAATCAAAACGGCAAGTAACTTTCCATAGCTTAGTAACGACTCAATTCCATTTGTAGTAATCGACTCGATCACTAGACCCATAATACCAAATGGTGCAAACTTGATTATCCATGTAACCACTTTTGTTACGGCATCCGAAATATTAGTAATTACCGTTTTCGTTGTAGCAGGAGCATTTTTTAAAGCCAATCCAAGGACAATTGCCCAAGCTAAAATACCAATATAGTTAGCTTCAGAAAGGGCTGTAACAGGGTTAGCGACAACGTTCAATAGTAAAGTTTTAAGAACGTCAACAACACCGCCAGGAGCTGCCAAATCCTCAGCACCTGTTTTAAGAGTTATACTTACAGGGAAGATAAAACTTACAATAACTGCGATTAATCCAGCCAAAAACGTTCCTAAAAGATATAGGAAGATAATGGATTTCATATTCGTTTGCTGACCACTTTTGTGTTGAGAGATGGCCGACATAACCAAGAACAGTACCAAGATCGGTGCAATTGCTTTTAAAGCACCTACAAATAAAGAGCCTAAAATGGTAACAGATTTGGCTGATTCCGGAATCAATACCGCCAAGATGATACCAATAATTAAACCAATAGATATTTGTTTTACTAGACTTATTTGATTCCACTTTTTCAATAGATTTTTCATAATATTCCCCCCATTAGTTTCAGATAAAATGTCTACATTGACAATATCGAGCCATTCATTTCTCATAGCCCTGTAATAGAATTACGTCTATTACAAATAGATCAGTTCGAAGGAGAAAATCGAAAACCAAATCTGGGAATGGGGTTGTCTATCATCACTAATAAACCACCTTCACTACATTCCACTCTACAAATACAAATGTTTTTCTATTGAATAGTATTATAAGGAATATTTCGATATTTTACAATACTATTATTGTTATATTAAAGTTGGTAATTATAAACATATTTTGATAAATAATTTAGCAAACACAATATGTATCGGCAAACTCTCCGGAAGTGATTACTATTTCAAATTCATTTATTACTTCAACTAATATAGGATTTAAATGCCCTCTAATGATATTACTAATTGTTTACTCAATTAAATTCATTTGAATTCAACTTCATAATATAGAGAGGGTACAGTAGCTTTGCCATCCTGGATCCTGGGAACCCTTCATTATGTATAATAATTTCTTTCTCTTACATCCTTCAATTTGCATGTGAGGTTTACAAACAAAAAATCCCCAGAATCCAATTCGGATTCCAGGGCAGGATTAACTCTTTTTTTCGATTCCAACCAACCAAAAGCTTCAAAAATGTGCGGAGTGTAGGTGGCAACACAAGGTTCTAGTGGGTTTTTAATAGCATTTTTCACTATTTACATCGGATCAATATTTAGCTCTGAACTACTCTTAGGTAGAATAGCGCTATAAATTAAACTGGAGGTGAAAACCATTCAATTTTCCCCTCCAGATTTTGATTCACAAATCAGTTTAGTTTTATGAATTGAAATCATATATTTGACCTTTAATCAAATATGCTGTACTTTCTGCAATATTTGTTATATGGTCTGCTGTTCTCTCAAGAAAACGATTTACAAACAATAATTGTACAAGCTGATTTGTTTCTTCTGGATGTCCACTTAGATAAGTAGTAAGTTTTTTATATGTTTCACCACTATACTTATCCACTTCATCCTCTAAATCACCAACTTCTTTAGCAAGTAGGATATTTTCCTCTAAAAAAGATTGTAGTGCTTTTCGGAGCATTTCAATCGATAGTTCTTTCATCTTCTCAAGATGCGTAATATCCAGTAAAGATTCTGTATTACCGATCTTGATAGTCGCTTTTGCAATATTTACAGCAAAATCCCCGACCCGTTCAATTTCAGATGAAATTTTAAGAACACCAATAATTTCTCGTAAATCCCTTGAAACAGGTGCTTCTTTTGCCATAAGCCAAATTGAGAACTGATTAATATCCATTTCAAGATTATCAATAGCTGTATCTCCCTCAATAACTTTTAAAGCAATTCCAACATCCTGTGTTTTTAAGGCCTTAAAAGCTCTTTCTAGAGCAACAATTGATTGTTCACCCATTTCGGTGATTTTTCCTTTTAGTTCTTCTAAGTTATTCTCGAAATTCACACGAATACCCATTTTTTACCCCCTATTATCCGAATCGGCCAGTTACATAATCTTCTGTTCTTTGATCCTGTGGTGTAGAGAAAATGTTATCTGTATCATCGTATTCAACTACTTCTCCATTTAAGAAAAACGCGGTTTTATCAGAGATTCGTGCAGCTTGTTGCATGTTATGTGTAACAATGACAATCGTATAATCCTTTTTCATCGCTGTTATTAGTTCTTCAACTTTTAACGTGGAGATTGGGTCTAATGCTGAAGTAGGCTCGTCCATTAGAATTACATCTGGTTTCATCGCTATAGCACGAGCAATACACACTCGTTGTTGCTGACCACCTGACAAACCAAGTGCTGATGTTTTAAGACGATCTTTTACTTCGTCCCAAATCGCTGCTCCGCGCAAACTCTCTTCCACAAGTTTATTTAATTCTTTTTTATTTTTTATGCCTTGCATTCTTGGACCATAGGCTACATTGTCATAAATACTCATTGGGAATAGATTTGGTTTTTGAAATACCATTCCCACTTTTGTTCGTAGCTTGATTACATCATTTGTTTTATAAATGTTTTCGTGATCAATGACAATATCACCTGAAATTTTCACACCATCAATTAAATCATTCATACGGTTTAATGTTCGTAAAAAGGTTGATTTACCACAACCTGAAGGACCGATTAAAGCAGTAACCTGTTTTTCATGAATATCAAGATATACTCCGAACAAAGCTTGTTTCTCACCATAAAATAAATTTAAATCCTTCACATTAATTTTCGTTGTACCTTCTTTAAATTGCTCCATCTGCGAAATACCTTCCCAACTTTGTTTTTTGGTCGTCAGCTCACCATGTTCTATTACGGATGTGCTCATTAACCTACTCATTATTTATTGGTTGCTCTGTTTAATTTTTTCGAGATAAATGTTGCTGAAAGATTGATCACTAAAATAATTACTATTAAGACAATACCAACTGCAGCAGCAAGTTCAATGTCACCTGACTCTTGCGTTACTAAATACGCATGAACAGTTAAAGTTCTCGCTGATGAGAAGATACTGTCTGGCATGGCAGCTACTGTTCCTGCAGTTAAGAAAATTGCAGCTGATTCTCCAACTATTCGTCCAATTGAGAGGATAATACCTGATAAAACCCCCGGCATTGCACTAGGTAAAATCACCTTATATAATGTTTGTAATTTAGTCGTTCCAAGCGCTAATGAACCTTCACGATACGAAAGTGGCACTGTTTTTAATGCTTCTTCTGTTGTTCGGATGATTACAGGTAACACGATAATCGTTAATGTTAATGAAGCTGCGATAATTGACATACCTAATTTTAAGGTTGTTACAAAGAATACCGCTCCAAACAAACCATAAATAATCGAGGGAATTCCTGTTAAACTTTCTGTTGCAAAGCGAATTGTTCTTACTAATCGCCCTTGCTTAGCATATTCTTGTAAATAAACCGCCGCGAATATCCCGATAGGTGTTGCAATGATTAACGAAATAAGAATTGTGTATATAGTTGTTACGATCATTGGCCATATACCACCACCACCGGTTGGAGAATAATCTCCAAAGATGAAACTGAAGCTAATTAAATTAATGCCTTTATAAAAGATAAATCCAACTATCATAACAAGGACGGCAACCGATAAGAAAGCTGATATCCATAAAAGTCCACGTAACAATTTATCTTTTAATTGTATCATCTTAGTTACCTCCCTTCGCACTAATTTTTGCTAATACAAAATTCAAAATTAATATAAATGAGAATAAAACAATTCCAGTTGCAAATAACATGTCTTGATGCGTTCCGAATGCATAACCCATTTCTAATGCAATATTTGTTGTTAGTGGACGAACACTATCTGTTAAGCTAGTTGGAACGATTAAACTATTACCCGCTACTAAGATAACTGCCATCGTTTCCCCAATTGCTCGACCTAAACCTAATACGATTGCCGTCATAATCCCTGATTTCGCTGCTGGTACAATGACTTTGAAGATTGTCCCAATATGGGATACTCCTAGGGCTAATGATCCTTCACGATATGTTTGTGGGACAGCACGGATTGCTGTCTCTGCTACAGTCACAATTGTTGGTAACATCATGATGGCCAGCACAAGAATAACCGCTAATAAGCTTTGCCCTTTCACTAAACCAAAAGTATTTTGTAAAAACGGAACAATGATTGCAAGTCCAAATACACCATATAATACAGATGGGATACCTGCTAGCAACTGAATTGCTGGTGAAATAATTTTAGCTACCCTTTTAGAGGCAATCTCTGCTAAGAAAATAGATGTAAATAAACCAATTGGTACCCCAATAATTAATGCTCCAATTGTTGCAAAGATAGATGCAACAATCATTGGGAATATACCGAATTTATCTTCACTCGGTACCCAATCCTTACCAAAAATAAAGTCTATAAAGCTATAGCCCTCTGCTACAAAGGGATGAGCTCCTTTGTAAAATACAAATCCAATGATAAGCACTAATGTTAATACTGAGAGAAGGGCACAAATCAAGAAAATTCTTGAAGACATCTTCTCTAACATATACTTCCTTTTATTTGCTTTATCGATTACTACGACCTGCTTGTTATTTGTTGGGATAGACACTCTTAATTCCTCCAAGATTCCGTTAAAAATTATGTTGTTGTCTTCCTTTTATGATGTTCATTATTTTACAGGGATTGCTCCTGCTTCTGCTGCGATGAGTTGTCCATCTTCACTTAAAATGAAATCTATAAATCGTTGTCCAGCATCTGTTAATTTTCCTTCTTTATAAACAAACAAGAACGGTCTAGACAATCTGTATTTTTCCAGTAGAACATTTTCCGGACTTGCTTTTACGCCATTAATATCCATAGTTGAAATCGATTCATCGATATATTCAAATGAGATAAAGCCAACAGCATGTTTATTATTCGCAACTGTTGTTTTTATATTTCCATTTCCACTTGCGATAATTGCGTTTCTTATTAACTCACCAGAACTGTAGCCTACGATTTCTTGGAACGCATCACGTGAACCTGATCCATCCTCACGAGAGACGACTACGATTTCCATGTCAGCTCCACCTAGTTCATTCCAGTTCGTCACTTCTCCAGTAAAAATCTGCTTTATTTGTTCCATCGTAAGATCTTTTACTTTGTTACTTGGATGAGCCACTACTACAATTCCATCATAAGCGATAACGACTTCCTTCAAACCAGCCGCTTTTTCTTCTTCTTTTAAATCCCGTGAAGACATCCCGATCTCCGACACTCCACTGATTGCATTGGTAATTCCGGCAGAAGAACCAATTTGATTAATTTCAATTTTTGTATTATCTTCCTCTGCATATTTTGCTGCTAATTTTTCACCAAGAGGCCCTACAGATGTTGATCCTGAAATAGATACAGTAGCATTACTACCATCTGACGTTTTTGTATCATTATTAGTATTGCTTGTACATGCTGATAGTACAGCAAGTATAGATAGCATTAATAATCCCATTTTAATTTTTTTAAAACTTATCATTTCTTACCTCCAAGAAATTTGTTAGGAACTTTTCATGACGTATTCTGTCTACTACTAGAATAATTGCCTAGTGTAAATATTTAAGACGATATTTGTAAAGGTATTGTAAATTTTATTAAAAACAAGATGTTTTATGTTAAATATTGTTAAAGTTGACTAAGGATATAACTTATGATGAGTTTAATTTGAAATTATAATACGTTCCACTTATTTCACAATGATTCTAAATTGTTTATTTAGTTTCTTATTAAGAAATTAAATTGAATTATTAAGCACAGAAACAAAAAAATGCTCAAAAATTCAACTTTGAATGAATCTTTGAGCAATTTACGTTTATATTATTTTATTTACACTATCTCTGCTTCGATTAAACCTTTCGAGGAAATATCCAACTGATTGTTTCAAATAACATCAAAGATGAAGGTGGGCTTATGTAAGAATCGTTTCTAATAACCTAGAACCAATCCTTTTTTAGAGATTCTCGTTAAGAATAAAAGCACATTTTAAATGTTTGCTATTTGCGGGCGTTCGCATACGGCTACTATTGAGCTGACCGTGCCTTTATTGAGTTGCAAAAACGCATGACATTTTTGCGTGTCATGCGTTTTCCAATAAGATGTGATGTATTATTTCCGCCAAAAATCCGTATATTCTGCTTTATCCTGAATATTAAATTCAATCATTTTCTCAAGCAATTCGTAATTTACCGGCTTATTCCACGGAATTCTAATCAAGCCTTTGGTAGCGCTGTATCCAGCCTGTGCAATGTCATCGGCAAAGTTCGCAATGCCTACTTCTTCGGGTGAAACGCTCAAATGTTGCTTCGCTGTGGAGAAGCCGATGATAAATGTACCGTGATCGGAAAACATTGGCGTATTCCACTTGATTTGCGGTTCCAAATTCGGGAATTTATTAGCAACCCACGCCAAAATTCCCTCTGTTCGGTCGCGATGGTCGGGGTTATCGATACCTGCTAAATATGTTTCAAAAACCTCCATGTTGTTCCCTCCTAAAATTAATATATTCTCGTTTTAGAAAAGTCACTAAAATCCAGTTCTTCAAATTCGAATTCATTCTTAACTAATACCCATAAAAGGCATCTTTTTTGATATTCTTTTTTGAAATATTATGATTTTGTAAATAAACGGAAGTGGAATCTACCATTTCTTTCGGCCCAGCAATTAAGTATTTACCATCGTTCTTATATAGAGCAGTAAACTTATGTATCTCCTGATATAAGTCATCCCTTGAATCAAGGTAAGTTACACTTATTGATGGATTGTTAGCAATTGCATCAAGCTCTTCTTTATATATAAATGACTTGTTGCTATCAATATAGAGAAGATGTATTTGTTTCTCGACTCGATTCCCTTCAGCCTCGATTTGTTTTAACATCGACCGAAATGGTGTAATTCCAATCCCACCTGCAACCAGGAGTGAAGGACTGTTATCTTTTAGATAAAAAGACCCAACAGGACCACTCATACTAACTTTCATTCCCTTTTTTAATTCTAACATCGCTTTCTTAAACTCACTTGGATTATCGTTAATTTTCATTGTAATTTGAACAATATTCTCTATTGATGCAGATGGCAAAGTGAACGGTCGTGTTGGCTTCTTTATTTTCTTATGAGTAATACTAAACAAACCATGTTGCCCTGCTTTCCAGGTTAAATCTTTCTCTTTTTCAAATAGAAAGGTATATACATCTTCTGATTCTTTGTAGCTTTCTAAAAATAATAATTCTCTCTTTTTGAATATCGGTAATATATCTTGAAAAAAACTCATTTCCCACTCTCCTATGCGTTAGCTTTAAACTAAAAAAACATGTTCAGAGGTTTGGTCTTACATTTCCTCTAAGACTTTTTTAAGTTCTTCGACCTTACTCGCCCAACCATATTTCGCACCATTGTACGCTTGATCTTCTTTTTCGAATCCCGTATGTTCGAGATGTAAGTTGGTTGTTCCATCTTCTTGCTTCAATGTCCATGTGACTACTGTGTTTATTGGGCCACCTATCCATGTGTAAGATAACTTATAAGGTTCGTCCACTACTAATACTTCACAATCTACAATTAAATTCCACTGTTCATTTTTGAATTGACATTTATGTCCCACGATTGGTTTAAAGTTATTTTCCATTATCCATTTTGCAAGAGTATCCGGATCTGTTAAAGAGTTCCACACTGTATTGATTGAACTTGTAAACTGAAAATCTAATGATATATCTGCCATTATTTTATTCCTCCGATAATAAATTTTTTAAAAGTGCTATATTTCCCATCCAAAATTTCTCGTAAAAGGACACCCAATCTTTAATTTCCTGTAGGGGAGCGGGAATTAGTCGAAACCTTGTTTCTCTACCAACTTTACGGTCAGCAACTAGACCAGCTTCTTTAAGGATCGCCAAGTGTTTTGAAACAGCCGTACGTCCCATTTGAAATTGAGGAGTTAATTCGTGAAGAGGTAACTCTTCTGTTTCTGCCAACAAGCGTAATAATTTTCGTCTTGTTGGGTCAGCGATGGCTACATAAACATCACGCTCTTGATTTTTCTCGTCCAAAATACCTCCCTCCTTCTAAATAGGACACCAATTAGTGTCTTTATTATAGGACAACATTTGGTGTCCGGTCAATATTATATTCGACATAATGGCATTGGTTTTATTCGCCTATCATTAATTACTGAAAGAAAAACATCAGGAGGAGTGTTGGATATGAAAAAGAACCACAAGATTCAAAACGAGGAACTACTATTTCGTACACATGCGCATGTTTCCAGTTTTTATTCACCGCTTACATATCTTCAGTTAAAATCTGAAACAACACCGAGAAAGTAAGTAATCGACTAAAAGAAAGGGATCTTGCATCAAAGTAAAAGGTGCCAGATTCTACCACAATTCAAAATCGTGTTAGAACCAAGCACCTCTTAAAAATTCTGTTGCTCCGCATGTTTTTTAAAATTGCTTAAAATCGCTTGCCATCCTTATTGCTGCATTTCAATCGGATTAATCGTTTCAGGATCGAAAACTTCTATTACCTTCGTGTCGTTTTCTTGGGGGATAAAAGTGATTTCAACTTTACTTCCATCTCGTAATGTATAAGAAATGAACTCCTGGGCACGTACTTCATCATATATGCCGCCAAAATCAAAACCAATGCTTCCATTCTAGTAACAAATTTCAAGCCGACTTTTAAATCATTTTCAGCGTATGGCGTATGCCAATCATCAGAGGCATTATTCCACTTCGTTATATAACCCGGCTCCGTCCAGTATTCCCATACTTGTTCAACTGGTGCATGCACTAATTGCTTCAGCCGTTATTACCGACAAAACAACTTAGCGGAGGTGAGGGGTCTATCTAAATTTAAACACTTACCGAGCCACGGAAACCTCTGGCAGCATAATAGGACTCTGCTCCATTGTGATACACAAAGACAGTGTCGTAGCGATAATCACAAAAGATGGCCCCGCCGAGTTTTCTAATATTTGCAGGTGTTTTCACCCAGCTCGATGTTTTCGTGTCGAAATTGCCAAGTTTCTGCAGCTCCCGGTATTGTTCTTCCGTTAAAATCTCAATACCCATGTCAGCAGCCATATCAATAGCGTTATTTTGTGGTTTGTGTTGTTTCCTTGCCTCCAGCGCTTCTCGATCGTAACAAACACTTCTGCGGCCTTTAGGACTTTCCGCTGAACAGTCATAAAAAATGTATTCGTCCTTCTCCTCATTATGACCAACAACATCCGGTTCACCGTCAGTTATTTCCATTTCGTTAAGCGTCCACAGTTTCTCAGTATTAGTTTCTAGCTTTATTTGTACTTTAGCCCATTCAAGTCCTTCATGGCGATTCATATTTTTCTCAAAACGGGCTTTCAATACTCTCAGTATTTCTTCATGTTGGATTGGCGACAACTTCCTTTTTTCATTATTCATGCTAGATCTCCCCTCAATCATATGTTCCATCACTTTCTTTTCTCGCTTGTTATTCAATATTTATGTATTCAGTAAGTAGTATCAAAAAGTCTTTTGTGATATGGGTAATGGCGTGTATTTATGTAATCTTGCCTAGACTCGATAACCTCATCTTCTAATATAATATCAACAATTTCTATATCTTCAAAATTCTATCTTCAAACCTTGTGCCCCTGCGTCAAAAACTATCACGTTAAGTTGAACTTTTGTGCATGATTATATTTTCATATTTGTTTCGGACACATGGACAAGGCCGTTCCCGCTTAAGAGTGTTTTCCCAATAAAAAAAGTCCCGGAATCTAAAGATGATTCCAGGACTTCAATTTACTTTTTATCTCTTCAGTTCCAACCAAGCCTCAGCCTCAACATTCATTTCCAAAGTTATCGAGCAATGCACGCACTTCATCAGTTGATTTCGTTTTCATCAATTGATTTCTTAATTCACCGGCTCCACGGAATCCTTTGACATAAATTTTGAAAAAGCGATGAAGCCCTGTGATTGAACGTGGTAGTGCTTCCGCATATTGATCTTGAAGATCAAGCTGCAGTCTTAAAAGATCAAGGTACTCTCTACTACTATGCTCTTTTGGCTCTTTTTCAAAAGCAAAAGGATTTTTAAAAATACCTCGCCCGATCATAACGCCATCAATACCATATTGTTCAGCAAGCTGCAGCCCAGTTTGACGGTCAGGAATGTCTCCATTGATTGTTAGTAGCGTATTTGGCGCGATACGGTCACGTAATTTTTTGATTTCCGGTATTAGCTCCCAGTGCGCATCTACTTGGCTCATTTCCTTTCTGGTGCGTAAATGAATAGAAAGGTTCGCAATATCCTGTTTTAAAATATGTGTTAGCCACTCCTCCCACTCATTTACATCGTTATTGCCAAGTCGTGTTTTCACGCTGACAGGCAGTCCGCCCGCTTTTGCTGCTTGAATAAGTTCTGCCGCAACGTCTGGACGTAGAATAAGACCACTACCTTTCCCTCTCGATACCACATTCGGTACAGGGCAGCCCATATTAATATCGATGCCTTTAAATCCTAGCTCTGCCATACCGATACTCATTTGACGAAAATATTCGGGATTATCCCCCCAAATATGTGCCACCATTGGCTGTTCATCTTCTGTAAAAATCAAACGGCCACGCACACTTTTCATGCCCTCTGGATGACAATAGCTATCCGAGTTTGTAAACTCTGTGAAAAATACATCCGGTCGACCGGCTTTACTTACGACGTGACGAAAAACAACATCTGTCACATCTTCCATTGGTGCAAGCACAAAAAAGGGTCGTGGTAAATCACGCCAAAAATTATCTATCAATTCAAACTCAAATCCTCTCATTATGGATACAACTCAAATTCTCGGTCAAAAAATATAAAGCCAAATGTTCCACTTCTTTTACACTTATATCATGCTTAATAACTTATTATCAAACACAAGTACACTTGGACATTTATCATTTGTGAAAAAACTATTTTTCTTGGCGATACGATTTAAAATAGGCTGACGTACTATTGACCATATGAAACTTACTTTATCTTGAAAGTTAATCAAGATGTACATTCCATCTCTTAGTTGAAAAATCTAGTAACTATCTCTCAAATTGTAGCATTAAATATACACCTTTTTAGTGTACTTCCATAAATTGCTTTATAATTTAACCTTTGTAATGGTCACATTACTATCCGGCGGGTGGGTGTACTACTGAAACGAAAGTATAGGAAAAAAATCTACAAACATTCCGATCTAGATTAATATTAAAATTTATAGTGTTTTCCATTCAAATAAAGCCTTGGAATCTAAGTTGGATTCCAAGGCATGATTAACTCTTTATTTTTTTAGTTCCAACCAAGCCACAGCTTCACAATGAGTCGTCTGCGGGAACATATCAACAGGCTGCACTTCTCTCGTCACATACCCTCCGTCTTCTAAGATCCGTAAATCCCTTGCAAGCGTTGCAGGGTTACATGATACATACACTACACGCCCTGGTTTTTGTTCCAATATTGTCTGTAACAATGCCTCGTCGCAGCCTTTGCGTGGAGGATCCACGACCAGTACGTCGGCAGTTTTGCCTTCTTTGTACCATTTCGGAATGACTTCTTCTGCTGGACCAGCTTCGAAGTAAGTGTTTGTAAAACCGTTGATTTCTGCGTTTCGTTTGGCGTCTTCTATCGCTTGTGGCACGATTTCAACACCTAGTACTTGTTTCGCTTGTTTAGCCAAGAAAAGTGAAATTGTTCCGATTCCACAATAGGCATCTATTACGGTTTCTTCACCTGTTAACTGTGCATAATCCAGTGCTTGTTGGTAAAGGACCTCTGTTTGCTCTGGGTTGACTTGATAGAAAGAACGAGCTGATATTTCAAATCGCACATCGCCGATTAAATCTTTTATGGTATCTTTGCCCCATAGTGTCATGGTTTTTTCGCCAAATATGACATTCGTTTTTTCATCGTTTACGTTTTGTACAATTGATGTAACTTCTGGCAAAATTCGCTTAATAGCTGCTACTGCGTCTTCTTTTTCTTTGAATTTCTTTTTCCTCGTGACCAAAACAACCATGATTTCACCTGTTGCTCGTGCTTTACGTACGACCACATGGCGAAGCATACCTTGATGCGTTTTTTCTTCATAAGGCATGATTCCAAGTTCGCTTAACACTTTCTTTATTTCACGAAGGATATCATCTGCTTCTTCGCTTTGGATAATACAAATATCAGTATCCGCAATTTCATGTGAACGTGTTTTATAGAATCCACCAACCACACGACCGTCTTGCAAGCCATAAGGAATTTGTGATTTGTTGCGGTAACGCCATGGGTTATCCATTCCTTTTACCGGAAGGACGGGAACGTTCAATTTGCCGATCCGTTCCATTGCATTTTTGACCATTTGTTGTTTCCAAAGTAGTTGGCCTTCATAAGATAAATGTTGAACTTGGCATCCTCCACATTCATCAAAGACGTGACATGGTGGCGCCACTCGATGTTCTGATGGTGTGATGGTTTCAATTAATTTCGCAAAGCCAAAAGATTTCAACGTTTTCATCACATGAACTTCTGATGTTTCTCCAGGAAGTGCACCGACAATAAATAATGGATATCCATCTACTTTTGCGACACCCGCTCCGTCATGCGTTAAATCTTCTATGTGAACCGTGATTCGGTCGTTTTTTTGTACTGGTAAAGACATGCAACTTCCTCCATTTCAATTGCTTATATTGTAGCATGAAGACACGTGAAAAGTAGAGTTCGAAATAGCATTACACCAATCTAATCAAGTCTATGTTATTATGTTTTGTTAATTAAAGAGAATGTAGGTTAGAATAAATTAACTACATACTCAAGGGGGAAATAGAATGACCGTTTTAGTAAAAGGACAAAAAGTGGATTTGACGAAAACGAACCCTTCATTGACGAAAGTGAAAATAGGACTTGGTTGGGACGTAGCAGGATCAAAAGAATCACATGACTTGGATGCTGTTGCATTGTTGTTGGATGCTACTGGCCACCTAGTAAATACACAGAACATTGTCTTCTACAATCAACTATCCAGTAGCCAATCGGCGGTTCAGTTAACACAAGATAACCGTACTGGTGCTGGTGCTGGAGACGATGAACAACTGCTAATCGATTTGAAAAGCATTCCTTCTCAAATCAGTAAAATTGTCATCGCCATCAATATTTATGAGGGAACTGCTAAGAATCAAAGTTTCAGTCAGGTAGTAAACGCTTATGCACGTATTGATAACGAACAAACAGGTCAGCAAATATATAGATACGATTTAGGAAAAGACTTTTCGAATGAAACCACCGTTATTGTTGGCGAAGTATATTTGCATAATGGCAATTGGAAGTTTTCTGCCATCGGACAAGGCATCACTGGCGGATTGAGTGATTTATGTACGCGGTATAATCTCCAAACCACGCCTTCATTATTTGTTAAAGCACCCGCAACAAAACCATTGGATTTCAAAAAACCAAGTGATGCCACTCCTGCATCCAACTCTTCTATCAACCTTTCGAAAATTGAATTGAAGAAAACAGGCGACAAGATTAATTTGAATAAAACTAGTTCTCCTTTAGGCGAAATACTGGTGAACTTAAACTGGAACCAACAAAAGGAAAAAGTACAGGAAACCAAAAAGGGCTTCCTTTCTTCTATGTTTTCTTCAGCTACTACAACTACTACAGGTTCAAACCGTACAGTTGACTTGGATTTAGGCTGTCTGTTTGAATTGGAAGATGGTTACAAAGGGGTTGTCCAAGCGCTTGGTAAAGGATTCGGTAGCTTAAAAGGAGAACCCTATATTGCCTTGGATCACGATGATCGCACGGGCTCATCTGTTGGCGGGGAGAATCTTAGAATCAATGGGAACCAACTCGTGAAGTTCAAACGTATTCTCGTATTCGCTTTCATTTATGAAGGTGCAGCTAACTGGTCTCAAGTAGACGGAGTTGTTACATTGAAGCAGCAAAGCGGCCCGGATATCGAAGTTCGCCTAGACGAACACAGACAAGGCAAAAGAATGTGTGCCATCGCCCTTTTGGAAAATGAAAATAACCAAACCTTGAGTGTTAAAAAAACCGTTGAGTATTTTAACGGGCATCGAGACATGGACCAAGCATTTAATTGGGGCATGAATTGGCAAGCAGGATCAAAATAAAATATTTAAAAACTTGGGCATGGATCATTTATCCGTGCTCTTTTTCTTTGTATGCTCTACTGTCTATCATGAAGAACATTTAGGTTGGCTGAAACCATTTTCCAGCTTCATCGTATAGTTGTATAGCAAGTTGAATAGATTTCAATAGATTGAAGATATCCATGGAAGACATAAAAATTCCGAAAGGTGTGAATAGATTGGATAATTCATATTTTGTAGGCTGGGGGACCTTGGCATTAATTAACGCAGGGCTCGCTCAAGGTAAAAATCGAACCGGATTGAATTGGTTTCTGTTATCACTTGTATTAGGACCTATCGCAACATTTTTCCTTCTAATTGTAGAAAAACGCAGAGATACCCTGTAATTTTTTGCTGTCCAAATTTAGAACTCTCTCGCTTATTGATTTTCCTTAAGTAGCATTTGAACTGTCCTAAATCGGGTATATATCCTACTAAACAAACAATGTTTGATAGTGGAGGAGACATACATATGCCGGTCTATCAGTACAATTTCGAAACCAATTGGAAGTTTGAAGCAGATATCGAACAAATTTGGGGGCTTATCAATCAGTTTAACTATGGAGAATGGTGGAAAGGATTAAATTCCGTTAGAATGAAGAAAGATAGAAGTAAGATTAGCGTTGGCGATCGATTTATTTCCATCTTCAAAACAAAGTTACCGTACCAACTGTCCTTCGAATCCGAAGTCGTTAAAATAGATAGTCCCACCTATCTTGAGATTAAGGCATTTGGAGAGCTAGAAGGTCGTGGCATTTGGCATTTGTCCCAAGTTGGAACGATTACGCATGTACAATATATTTGGCAGGTCAACACCAATAAAAAATGGATGAATACCTTAGCCCCCTTACTTCGCCCAGCTTTCATCTGGAACCACAATCAAGTGATGAATGAGGGAGCGAAAGGGATTTCTAATTCATTAGGAGTTAGGTTAATTTCATTATAAAAAGGAGCGATTAAAATGGAACAATCGAAACAAAAGATACACTCATTTTTAATGTTTGAAGGGAAAGCAGAGGAAGCAATTAATACATACACTTCCCTATTTGACCAATCAAAAATTATCAGCATCACGCGTTACGATGCTAATCAAAACGCACCAGAAGGTTCTGTCATGAAGGCGAAATTTTCAATTAAGGGACAAGAGTTTATGGCAAGCGACAGCTATGTAAAACATGCGTTTACATTTACTCCATCCATTTCAATGTTTGTCACATGTGACTCCGTAGAAGAAATCGATCAAGCTTTCGAAAAGTTATCTGAAGGTGGAGAAGTTTTGATGCCATTGGCTGCCTATCCATTTAGTCCAAAGTTTGGGTGGGTCAACGACAAGTTCGGTGTTTCATGGCAATTAAGTCTCGAGGTATGATTAATAGACGATTTCATCCATTAATGATGAAATCGTCTTTCTTTTTACTATCTAATTAAACAGGTATGATGAAATAGATTGATCAATCTGTATTCAGTGAAATGGAGGTTTTACTATTAAAGCACTCATATATAACAAGTTTGGCGGACCGGATGTACTTGAATATAGTACAATCACGGACCCAGTCATTGGACCGAATGACGTATTGGTTCGAATGAAAGCAATCGGTTTGAACTTTGCCGATGTCTATAGAAGAAAAGGAAATTATCACCTTGAAGGTCGACCTCCATATATTTTAGGTTATGAAGGTGCAGGAATTGTTGAACAGGTTGGAACAGAGGTGCTAGGTATACAGGTTGGAGACCGTATTGCCTTTGCAGATGTACCATTCGCGAATGCAGAATTAGTAGCAGTTCCATTCAACAAAGCCATCCCTCTTCCAGAAAACATTTCGTTTGAAGAAGCATCATCTGTATTGCTGCAAGGATTAACTGCACATTATTTAACGAAGGACAGCTACGCGGTGAAAAAAGATGATGTAGTTCTCGTGCATGCGGCGGCTGGCGGTGTTGGTCAGCTTCTCATTCAGATTGCCAAGTTGCTTGGTGGGGTTGTAATAGGTTTAACGTCTTCCAAGGAAAAAGCAGTGGTGGCACTAGAAGCCGGTGCTAATCAAGTCTTCCTTTACTCAGATGACTGGAAATCGGCAGTACTTGAAGAGACAAACGGCACAGGTGTGGATGTTGTATATGAATCAGTCGGATCCACGCTGATGGACAGCTTTACAGCCACCCGCATCGGAGGAACTGTGGTATTTTATGGAATGGCAGGCGGAGACCCGGTTTCAGTCGATCCCCGCATGCTGATGGATACTTCAAAAACCCTAACAGGCGGAGATCTTTGGAATGTCCTTACTTCCCGTGAACAACGGGTAAGCCGATCTAGTGAATTGTTCCGCTGGATGGAAGATGGCCGTGTTAGGGTATCCCAGCCGACAAGCTTTGCGTTGCATGATGGTCGGGAAGCCCATCAATATTTGGAAAGTCGTAAGAGTACCGGAAAAATACTATTGATTCCTTGAAACATATGAACAAATTGATCCCAGGTCGAATTTATCGACTTGGGTCATTTTTATATACCGCAACTCAGTTACATAAATTTTTTATAAATACTTACTTTAACTATTCATACTTAGCATGCTTTTTATTTCCCTTTTCAGTATTTCTTGAGCACCATTTAGTTTTAGGAGATGGCTGATAATTTCATGGTCATGAAAATGCTATTTGGGTCTTCCAAGTAATCCGAAAAGGGCTGGCAATATTGGAAACCGAAACTTGTATATAATCGTCTTGCCGGTTCAAATGAATTCATTGAACCCGTTTCTAGACTTAACCGTCTATAGCCACGTCGCTTGGATTCTTCAATAATATGTTGAAGCAGTCGTTTTGCGACACCCTTTCTAAGATGTAATGAAGATGTTCTCATTGATTTTATTTCACCATGTTCACTATCAAGTTCTTTAAGTGCCCCGCACCCCACTAAGGAATTGTCTTCCCAAGCACTCCAGAACGTTATCTCCGGTCTTTGCAATTGTTCAAGATTTAAGGCATGTATACTTTCTGGCGGTGATTGAAGAGTCATGCCATGAAGATGCTCGTTCACCAATTCAACGATTTCAGATCCAGTTAAATCATCTATTTTTATATACATAAAATATCCCACCGCCGTCTCAATACTTGACTATTTCAATCCATTTCATAAACTACCCATTCGGATCGTTGAGCACCCATTTTATCGTATAAGCCTTGTGCCACTAAATTATCTTTAGCTGTCTCCCATGTCATATAGGCAAAATTATTTTCTCTAATATACAGTAAACATGTCTCAAATAAATGTTCCCCCACTTTCTGCCCTCTGGCAGAATGCAAGACGAATAAATCGTTAAGAATCGCAGATCTTTTTACTTGAAGTGTGCTAAAAGTAAAATACAAAGTAGAAAAAACTACAAGTTTGCCTTCTTTGTCTGCTACAAATTGCAATCCAATGGAAGGAGTATCAATAAGATGTTGAATAAGTTTTTTTAGCTCTAATTCAATAGGTTGAGGTTGTTTGTAAAAATCAACTATGTATTGAACCATTAAATCATATAACTGTGGGATATCTGATTCAATTGAGGGTCTATATATTATTTTGTCCATTTATGGTACCTCCTGAAACTTCTATGAAACTCTTCCCTTTTTCTTTTGCAACCTTCTTCTCCTGATTTTCCTGTCGTTACTTAAATATTCTACAAAGTATAGTAGTTGTCCTTTTATGACAATGACATAATGACCAATTCGAGAAAATATTAATTTTACTGAAATGAAATAGAGACAGGTACTCCACGAATACAATGAAAGAAGCGCTTTATGTAAATGCATTCTAAATTGAGGAGCAAAAAATGATGGCCAGGAAATATGACAAAAAGACGTTAAGAAATGTATTTATTTTCACCTTGGTTGTCTTAAGTTGCGGCTGGGTAGGTCGTCTTGTTGATTTGAAAGTCGGAACAGATTCTAACGGTAGCTTGGGACAACTGATTTGGCTCGTGTCACCACTGCTCGCAACGATCATTCTCCGCTCTTTTATGGGTGACGGTTGGAGAGATTTCGGAATCAGGCTTAAATTTCGGGAAAATCTGTTCCCTTATTTCCTGAGTATCCTTCTGATTCCGATTACAACATTGATTGTTGTGTTAGTAGGACACCACATGAACTGGATCGATACATCCAATTTTTCATGGTCATTTCCACTTGCCTTTGGTTTGGCCATCGTTCCTATGTTTTTCAAGAATATTTTTGAGGAGTTTGCTTGGAGGGGCTATCTTGCTCCGAAACTATTTTCTATGGGACTCAACAGGTTGTTATCTCATATTTATGTCGGAGTGATTTGGGCTTTGTGGCATATCCCCTATTTATTGGTTCTCATAGATACTACGGAAAGTTTGGGCACGTACATTCCTCGAGTTATCGTTGGGCTTGTTGTTTTATCAGTTGTCTACGGGGAAATTCGTTTTGTGACCGGGAGCGTGTGGCCAGCAGTCATCCTTCACACGTTGGGAAACGCTATCGTGGATACTCTTATACTAAAAAAATTCATGGCTGTGCAAGTGGGATATGAATATCTAATAGCACCAAGTCCTGAAGGCCTATTCACGATATCGTTAACAGCCATTGTTGGATTATGGCTTTATAAGAAATATGCAAAAAGTAATTTGCAAAATTAGCAAAAAATGATAAAGACCCTTTTGTGCATAAAATACAAAAGGGTCTTTTACTGCTATTTTCTTCTTAACGTTTACATTAATGATATGTGATTCAACACAGCCTCAATGATACAATCCCAACCGTCGGAATGGATTTCGTTGCCTGGTCCCTCCAAAGTGACCAATGATGAACCTTGAATATCTTACTTGGAGTGTTGCTGAACATGCTTATTAAGTTCATTCGTTTACATTAATTTCAGTCAAAACCCATCTACTCTTAAAATACCCACCAATAAATCAAGGTTTATTTAAGCATGACCATTGCTCGTGGTCTACTTTTTTTAAACCTATCTCCTATTCAAATTCATTTCACTTCCCGCTTATTTCGCATCGCCTTCAAGATCTTCACGTTTTCAATTTCGCCATTTACGAAACGTTGATATTCAGGGGATTCCAATGGAATAAGTGCGGCTTTGCCTTCTGCATTGAAATGAATACCCCAACCATATTTTTTCCCGAGCATCGATGCTCGAAAACAAGCATGAGATTTCCCAAAGAACCCTTCACGTAGTCGATCTCCTTGTGTGATCATTTCTTCTTCGGGAATCGATTTATGCTGGACATGGACTTCGAACAACAAGTCTTCTTGAGTAAGCGTGTAAGGATTGTTCGAAAGCAAATCATACTCTATGGCTGGTTTTGTTCTGCCAGCTTTCTTGACAGGTGGGACTGTGGAATGTGTAGCGGGACAATCAGGTGCTATGGAAATGAACGTATTATAGTAATTCATACCCAAATTAGCTCTCTCCTTCCAACATTGTTTGTTTCTATCATAATAGAGGTTTCCAAATATTTCTTCTCATACTACTATTAAATGATAGAATTGTTTTCCTATTCTATTAATTTAAGGGGTGATTTAATGATAATTTGGATAAACGGTACTTTTGGATCCGGTAAAACGACAACGGCCTATGAATTACAAAAAAGAATACCTAATTCTTTTGTATACGATCCTGAAAGATTTGGATTTGTATTAATGGCGAATGTCCCTAAAGAGATGGCGAAGGATGATTTCCAGGATTATCTGTTATGGCGTGACTCGAATTTCGCTTTGTTAAAACAAGTAGCTGAAGTATATTCCGGAATCATCATCGTCCCCATGACACTTACCAACGAGACTTATTTTAATGAAATCATCGGGAAATTAAAAAACAATGGGATAAATGTAAAGCATTTCACTTTATCAGCTTCAAAAATCACAATCCAAAAGCGATTAAGAAAGAGGTTCGAAGGCAAAAATTCTTGGGCTTATCAACAGATGGAAGATCGAGTATCCAGTTTATCGAAACAAACTTTTGAAGAGCATATACTCACAGACGACATGTCAATTGAAGAAGTAGTGGAGTGCATTGCTAAACGGTGTGGAATTAATTTGCTGTCCGATCACCGCTCTCAGCTTAGAAAGTCATTAGATAGATCACTTATAAAGATAAAGGAACTTGGTTTATTTAAATAGATACGACAAGTGAGAAGGTCCATTAGTAATAACGTATTTTTTACTAAACAAGATTGAGCAACTCTTTTTGAGCCACTGGATGATAGTGCTACAATTGTTTTTACTAAATAAAAGAGGTGCTCCTATGAAAATTGATGTTTGGTCTGATTTTGTATGTCCGTTTTGTTATATTGGAAAGCGCAGATTAGAGATGGCTCTTGACCAATTTCCACATAAAGATGAAGTCGATGTTGAATTTAAAAGTTTTGAATTAGATCCGAATTCCCCTGTGTATTCCGGAAAAAGCATTCACGAAGTCCTTGCTTCAAAGTATGGAATGTCGATTGAACAAGCTAAACAAAATAATGAACACCTCGGCCAACAGGCAGCTGGTATTGGTTTAACCTTTAACTTTGAAGACATGAAACCGACGAACACTTTCGATTCTCATCGCATGGCAAAGTTTGCAAAAACTCAAGGGAAAGAAAAGCTTGTCACGGAAAGCCTACTTCAAGCATACTTCACTGAATCAAAAAATTTAAGTGACTTAGAAACCCTTGCTGATATCGCAGTAACTTCAGGCCTGGATCGACAAGAAACATTGGCTGTCCTAAACGACAAAACAGCCTATGCAAATGACGTTCGTATTGATGAAGGGCTTGCCCAACAATACAGAATTACGGGAGTACCTTACTTTATCATTAATCAAAAGTATGCCATTTCAGGTGCACAACCAATGGAAACATTTGTAGGCGCACTGCATAAAGTATGGGAGGAAGAACACCCGACACCTATTTTGCAAGATCTTTCCCCAGATGGTTCCACCGATGCATTTTGTACAGATGGCTCTTGTGCCGTTCCACCAAAAGAATAATCACTTGAAGACTCGGGTGTAAAGCACTCGAGTTTTTTTAATACAGAATCGATAAGTAATTCACTGTGATTTCAACTGTCACTTTGTTAAACTAACAAGAGTGCAGTTAAGGGTTCTTCCAGTCATGTGGATACACTGAAGCTCATTTATCTCAAAAATCTAACGACAGTAAGATTCTACATTTTGTTTAAAAAGTTTACATATATTTTAGGGGAGTGAGTAGTTTTGAGTGAAAATATATCACAAATTGATTACCGACAGATAATGGACTATTCACTTGACCCATTAATTATCCACACTGATCTTAAAATAATTGATGTTAATCAAGTGGCAGAACAATTTTTCAGAGGTCCGAAAGAAACGATTATTGGAGCAAGTCCATTGGATATATTCCAGGAAACGTCCAAACATGCTATAGAAAAAAGAATACAGTCCGCATACCAAAAACCAGCCAAGGTCATAGAAGAAACGATCTATCGACTGGACGGAACAACAGTTGATGTTGAATTATATTGTCACCCTGTGCAAATAGGAGACACAATCGCCATTCAGACATATGTAAGGGACATAACCGAAAGAAAAGAAGCCGAGAAAAAACAAAAAGAAATCATACAGCAAGTAAATGAACTTTCTGCGACACTTGTTCCTATTTTGGATGGAATTGCAGTCCTTCCGTTGGTAGGTTCAATTGACGAGGACCGAGCAAAACAACTCTTGGAACTTGTTCCCGTCAAGGTGAAGGACCAAAATGTAGATTGCTTGATCATGGACTTTTCAGGAATCTACACTTTGGACAGTGTCGTTACCGATTACCTCTTTAAAATTACTAGTGTATTGTCATTGCTTGGTGTGCGTTCGATTATTACCGGATTAAGACCTCAACTAGCGTTAGTGGCCATTCAGCTAAATACCCGGCTGGACTCAATTCAAACAATGTCTACCGTCAAGGATGCATTGCACTCCCTGGGCTTAAAACTAAAATGAGGCGTCATCCATTGTTAATGAAAAAGTATACTGTGATAAACCAGATCGGACCGGCACCCTCCTTCTATAAAAATTGGTGCCCCTTGAAACTACCGGGCGACCATCAAATTATAGGCGCATCAGTGATTGAAAAAGTTCATCATGCCGAAATTAATAACCTCACAGCATTTCCAGCTTGGTAATGCTGTCCAAGTTAATCTTGGATTACATCATTGATTCCACTCGAATTCCCCTACATGCCCCTCGTATTTTCATAGATTATCGTTTATTTCCCTCCTCCAAATGCTATGGCGTTCCTGCTTTACGGCTGGTGCATGTTGAAATGATTGAAAACTTAATTGCTGTAAAATCATGCGTGCTATTGCCACATATGAAAATCTTGGTTTCAAACCTACAGGGGAAATTGAAGAAGAAAGTCATCATTCGGAGCGGATTTATTCTTTGAATTTGAAATAGGATTAACAAATTCTCATTAGTATTTGACGACAGTATATAAAGGAGATCTGACGATGTACAAAAAACCATCGATTGGGGAATATCCTGCCTATTACGGGGGATATATCAACCTGGTCCCAAAAGGCAATCTACTTGATATTCTTGCGAAACAGCTTGAGGACACAACGGCATTGCTCTCGGACAAAACGGAAACACAATCAACTTATCGATATGCCGATGGGAAATGGACATTGAAAGAAGTAATTGGCCATATAACGGACACTGAACGAATCATGAGTTACAGGTTGCTGCGTATATCAAGAGGGGATAAAACACCACTTGCTGGTTACAATGATGAGGACTATGTAAAAGAAGCTTTCTTTCATACCCGCTCGATCTCTGAGCTACTGGAAGACTTTCATGTAGTAAGACGCTCAACTATCAGCTTATTGCGGGGGCTGCCTGAAACAGCATGGGCTAGAACAGGAATTGCCAACAACAGTGAGATTTCCGTTAATGCGTTGTTGTTTATAATTGCAGGTCATGAACTTCACCATGTAAATATCATAAAAGAGAGATATTTAATCTAGGAAACAGTTTCCCAAAACCTAAAAAACGCTTGGATATTGATTCATATCCAAGCGTTTTTCACGATCGAAGAGCGTCCTGTGCTACTTTACTTCAGAATTATTTACGTCTTTTTCCTTAGTAAGGAACCAGCCAGCTACGGCTATACCAACCAAGACGATGTAGAAAATCAGTTTCCATTCAGTGGAATGTGCAAAACCATATGAAATAAGTCCTACATCCGGATGTCCCATTGTTAAAACCGCAAGTTTAACCCCAACCCAACCGACAATTGCAAAAGCAGCAATTTCAAGCCCTGGTCTTGTATGAAGAAGTTTTACAAAGAAGTTAGCTGCAAAACGCATAATGATTAAACCGATTAATCCCCCGGTAAAAATCACAAGGAATTTTCCACCATCCATGCCTCCGATATTAGGAAGGTTTGTGTTCGGAAGTGTCATCGCCAAGGCAACTGCTGCTAAAATTGAGTCAACAGCAAACGCGATGTCTGCTAATTCAACTTTGAATACTGTTACCCAGAAACCAGATTTCTTTTTTTCCTTTTCTCTTTTTTTCTCATCTCTATTTCTAAAAATGATTTTCCTTGCGATATGATTAATCGCGATGAATAACAGATATAGAGCACCTATTGCTTGAACCTGCCAAACATCGACAAGGAAAGAGATGATAAACAATGAACCGAAACGGAAAACGAAAGCACCTACAAGGCCGTAGAACAATGCCTTCCTTCTCTCGGCTTCAGGTAAATGCTTCACCATAATTGCCAATACAAGTGCATTATCCGCTGCCAATAATCCTTCGATTCCTATTAGTACTAATAACACCCATCCATACTCTAGTAATAATGAAAGTTCCAATATGCCTCACTCCTTTTCTTATGTTTATAGTGAATCCTTAAGTTTTTTCTACATAATTTTGATTATATCCTGGTCCAGACTTTCCACACCTTGTTTGAAAGAAAGTTTTGTTTTGAATCGATAAGAACAATTGCTTGTTGTCGATGGGACAGTTAATGGAAGCCGGAAAGTTAAAGGTATTTTATTGTCTGTTGCCGACGGAATACTTTCAGTTGTTAAAATTGTGATTGAATCGACTACATCTTCCCGTTTGGTCTCCTCATCAGTTTTTATCAAATCACAATCTATCCGTTTTAGTTGTTGTAATGTTGTTCCTCCTTTAATCAAAAAGTAACCCTTTACCTGCTCACTGGGGTTGAATATATCCTTTTCAAGAATTAGATCGATTTTTGCTGAACCTACTCCTAAGAGCGCCATATATTTTCTTAGTATCACCATGTTCCTCCTGTTTTCACGCGGATTTTTTCTGTCAGTAGTTTGTCATCTTATTTTGTTTCAAGCATTTCTGTTTAATCCGATCTATCACTCCAATCATTTAATTTGAATAAATATGATTGAAAGTCCATCCATATTGATATTTATTGGTCCAGAAAAAGAAAAAAACCTTTGCCAGAGACGGCAAAGGTTTTTCATGAAAAATAAAAAGACCTTTACCAATATAGGTAAAGGTCTTGCTAACAACGGTGTCGTTGCCAACAAAGCCGGAAGATATGAAATCTCCGTAATGACGACTTTGCTGTAAAAGCTACTCCCCTTTAGGAGAACTATTCAACTGATTACAATCACTATATTCTATTAATGAATCTATGTCAACCCTTCATTTATCCCGTACAGATCCGTCTTTTGAAGCGAACCAAAATGCTACGATGATTGAGCCAATCAAAACGATAAATGGGGCATAAAACATTAAAAACTCAGACATGTGTAGGCCTCCTTTTAGGCGTGATGATCCTTGTTTCCGCGTACGTAATCTTTATTGAACAAAAATAATCTTAACAATAAATACAGCGATGGCAGTAATAATCCCAGTCCTGCAATAAATGCCACGATGAGTGAAATGGCCATTGCCTCATTCGTAAAGCTATCGTAGATTGTTAAATATGGATACAACAAGAATGGATAATGTGACACTCCGTACCCAAAGAATGCCAATGCAAACTGTCCTACTAGCAAACCAAAAGCAAGTCCGTATTTTTTCCGCTTCCATATGAGCCACACTGTGCCTACGAATAACAAGAATGACAGTCCGAATACCCACCACAAATCGAGAATTCGTGCGTAATGTTCTGGGTTGTGGTGGCGAAGTTCGAAAATGATACCACCCGCAGTAATAATCGTTGGCAACGCCCATATCAATACATACTTGCGTAACAATTCCGTTGCTGATTTGTCGCCCGCTTTATTCGCATACCAAGTTAGAAATACAGCGGAAATATACAATAACGCCGTTATGCTGAGCACAACAATGCTCCAGGTTAAAGGGCTCGTGAATAATTCCATGTAATCTAAGACGGGATGATCATTAACCATTGAAATAAATCCACCCTCAGAAATCGTCAAGACGATAGAAAGTGATGCTGGAATGAATAAACCCGAAATACCATACATGAACGTATACCCTTTGTGTCCGTATGATCCGTACATCGCAAATGCGTAGTACGAACCTCGAATTGCGAGCAAAACAATGGCAATACTTACTGGAACCAATAATGTTGTTCCATAATAGAAGGCAGTTTTCGGAAAAAATCCGATGATACCCACAAAGAAGAACACTAGAAACACGTTTGTTACTTCCCAGACGGGCGATAAATAGCGCTCAATAATATTCGTTAATATATGGTCTCTTCTCGTTAAAGTGTTATAGGCATTGAAAAATCCTGCTCCAAAATCAATCGATGCAACGATGAGGTAACCGAATAAGAACATCCATAAGACCGAAATACCGATAATTTCTAGAGTCATAGGAAGTCACCGCCCTTTTCTTTGCGTCGGTCTTCAATTTCTTGCTCCACTGGATTCTTTTTGAACATGCGTCTAAGCACGACCACACTCCCAATTCCAAGGACCAAATAAAGTCCCGCGAATAACACCAGCATAAGATCCACTTGTCCACTTGTGGTTGCTGCATCTTCCACTCTCATAATCTTACGTAGAATCCAAGGTTGTCGGCCTACTTCTGCCAGCCACCATCCTGCTTCAATCGCGAGGACTGCCAATGGACCACCTAAGACAAGTAACCAACGGAACCATTTCGTTTGAACGAATGACCATTTACGCCACACTGCAAACACATATAAGGCCGATAAAAATGCCAACCACATGCCAATTGACACCATCAAGTCAAATAAATAGTGAATATATAGTGGCGGTATTTCATCTTCCGGGAATTCTTCAAGTCCTTGAACTTCCGCGAAAGGATTACTATGTGCCAGAATGCTTAAAGCATAAGGGATTTTGATGGCATACTTCACTTCGCCATCATCCAAAACACCGTACATAATCAACGAAGCATTCTCTTCTGTTTCAAAATGCCATTCCGCTGCTGCTAATTTTTCGGGTTGATATTCTGCTAAATACTTCCCAGAAAAGTCCCCGATAATCGCTGTTGCAATGGAGAAGATTAATCCAACTTTCATCGTTAAAAATAAAGCTTTCTTATGATACACATGATTCGAACCTTTTAATAAGCGAAAAGCTGCAATTGAAGCTAATACGAAGGCTGATGTCATATATGCCGTTACGACAACATGCACCACTTTCGTCGGCATCGCTGGGTTAAACATGGCAAGTAACGGATTGATATTGATTAATTCCCCATCCACTAAATCGAACCCTCGTGGTGCATTCATAAATGCATTGACAATTGTAATGAAGACTGCCGAGAATGAAGCTCCGATTGCAACCGGGATTAGTAATAATAGATGTTTTTTCTGATTTTCAAAGCGATCCCAAGTGTACAAATAAATACCCAAGAAAATGGCTTCAAAGAAAAACGCAAATGTTTCCATGAATAATGGTAAAGCAATGACATTACCTGCTAGCTCCATAAAGTTAGGCCAAAGTAATGAAAGTTGCAAACCAATTGCTGTCCCTGTTACAACTCCTACAGCAACGGTAATAACAAACCCTCGTGCCCATCGTCTAGCCAACAATATATAATGCTCATCATTTTTTTTAATCCCTACCCACTGGGCAATCATGATCATCAGTGGAACGCCGACTCCGATTGTTGCATAAATAATATGAAACGATAACGTTAACTCGGTCAGAACTCGACTAAAGAATACAGCTTCTTCATTCCCCATTTGGCTTCCCTCCAATTAACTACCGAAAATCTTACCAATAAATGACAACATCATAATACCTGCCACGATAAACGCCAGCCACATTAATCTTTTCTCTTGTTTTTTATACATGATGCCACACTCCTTACAATTTATCTTACCCTATTTTTTGTTTTCAAAATCAATCGGAGAGTCATATTTTTCAAGTCGTGGAGAAAAGATTGTCATACGAAAATATATATATTAGAAATTCCCTATAATTCTGCATTGTAGGTAAATCATATTGAAAAATAGAGGTAGTTGCGATGAAAACGAAGAGAAAGGTAATAGGGGAATAATCAAATTTTGAGTTACTCGTTTATAAGCGTGTACGAAGTTGGCATACAAGGGTAGTACCATTGAAAAAATCGAAATGCTAATTGATGCACTATACCGAGAAATTACTGAAGATACCCGTATTTGCAGAGAGGATCTTCCTCGTGTAGGTGAAATCAATAAAAAAACCATTATCCTGTTGGAGGGGGATTTTTTCCACTTGAACTATGTAGGCAAACAAAGCAAATTGGGAGCACCATGTCGTTAGTTATGGTGAAGACAATTGTGTGACGCTCCAATTACCATTTTAACCACTATTTGTTTTCCTAAACTTGCTGGAGTCCAAGAAAGTACGGTCGAACGGCTATAACAAGAATCATAAAGAAAGAGCTAAAACCAAATGGTTTATAGCTCTTTCTTTTGTTAAAATCAACAAATATGTTAATGCATGATTAGCAATCGTACCTACATACTAATTAATGATTGCTAATTTGTTATTCAGTTCGATTTCCGCTTAATTGTCTTTGAGCCATGCTCACTAAGCGTTTTGTAATTTCTCCACCAACTGAACCGTTGGCACGAGCTGTCGTATCTGCTCCAAGTTCTACGCCAAATTCTTGAGCGATCTCATATTTCATTTGGTCTAAAGCTTGTCGAGCTCCAGGAACTTCAAGTTGACGACTTCCAGAATTGTTGTTAGCCATATCTCTCACCTCCTTGTGTAATAGTAGAATGCTCCGTTATTAATATTTCATTCATAAATACAAATTGGTAATTACTATACGGTTTTCCGAAGCATCTACCAATTTGCAAAACTCTTTAGTCACCCTTAATTGTTTTTATCGGCATTGATGTGGTTTTAATCGGCATCAAACATCATTTAATCGGCATCAAATCTGTTTTAATCGGCATATGTTTAATTTTATTTTGCATCAATCTCCATTTAATCGGTTTTGCTCAATTCCTTCCAAAAACACAAAAAAAGAGACCGCTCACCTTTAAAAGGCAGCGGTCTCATATGATTTATGGACGATCTTGATCACGAATATCATTAATTGGAACAAATATATCAATGTGACGATATAAATTTTCAAAAATAGCTGGTGCGTCTCCACCATATTCGCCATCCAGGTTTAATTGAACTTGAGTATCTGCTGAAACTGAAATATGTTTGGCTTTCTTATAAATCACCAATGGATCATCTAAATGTTCTCCACGCAGCGCAAGTGTTGCTAATCGAATAAAATCGGCAATGTTACACTTTTTTAAAATGAGCAAAGTGAATAATCCATCATTAATGCTTGAATCAGGAGCAAGTTTTTCAAATCCACCGACTGAATTAGTCAATCCGACCAAAAACAGCATTGCTTCTTCATCAAACACTTCGCCATCAAATTCAATCCGGACTTGGGAAGCACGAAGCGACGGTAGCATTTCAATTCCTTTTATATAGTAAGCCAATTGACCTATCATTGTTTTCAATTTGCTAGGAACATCATACGTTAACTCGGTTAATTTACCGCCTCCAGCAATGTTGATAAAATAACGGTCATTCATCAAGCCTACATCGACGGGAATTGAATCATTTGCAACAATGATATCCACGGCTTTTTCGATATCTCGCGGGATTCGTAATGCACGAGCAAAGTCATTCGTTGTGCCCATTGGGATAAGACCAATTTTTGGACGTTTTTCAAAAGGGCTGACACCTGCTACTACTTCATTTAACGTCCCGTCACCGCCAGCTGCAATAACAAGGTCAAAGTCATGTTCAACTGCCAGTTTTGCGGCTACGGTTGCGTCACCTTCGCAAGTTGTGGCGTGACAAGAAGTTTCGTAACCTGCTTTTTCTAGTCTTTCCAATACAACCGGCAAATTTTTTCTAAATAATTCACGACCAGATGTTGGATTATAAATAATACGTGCACGTTTCATACACACATTTCCTTCCTGCTTTACATTTTCATCATTTGTTAGGACATATTAAGGATATAAAAGGTTCCATGTCCACGAAAAGAAGCCGGACATTTGCCTCGGCTCCATTTTCTTTTATTATATACGAATGCAAGCAACAGGACAATTATGACTGTTTTTGAAGAAATGCAGTAAAATCTTTGCGAATGTCTTCGTATACCCACAACCAGTACTCTGGTTTCGTTAAATAATCAGATGTTAATTTTTTTATGAACTCTTTTTGCTTTTCTTTAAATGTAGGATCGTCTGAAGCTGGGAAGTCTTTTCGCATTTCAAGCACATACTCTTGTATTTTTGGAGCGCGCGGTCCCCATTTCCCAATAACTTCTCCATCATTGTTCAACAATAAATAAACAGGAATTGAACGTCCACCATTTGTTAAGTATTGGTCCATTAATTCCAAAGTTTGATCACGATAAACGACACGGACTTCAATCCCTGCAGCTTCTGCAACGCGACGTAATATTGGATTATTCATCATCGCATCTCCACACCAATCTTCGGTAATGCCTAAAATATGAGGTGATTTCTCTTTTAATAATTCAATAAATTCATCGTCTTGAGGAACTTGAAATTGCTCATAAATACTAAAGCTACTGTCTTTATGTGTCTCCATTTTATCCATGTATGCTTGCAAAGAAATGGCTTCATCAAAGTATTGTTGTTCAGTTTTCATTATAGTATCTCCTCCTGTATTTTCAGTTTACTTCCTTCATTGCATCGAATCAAATTTCTTGATTCTATTGTGCATATGTTTTCATTTATCAATCAAAATGAATTCAGATGCAAGTTAACTAGTTGAAACATCTCGGTTCCCCAAAAAAACGACCCCATAAATGGAGTCGTTCTAACGATATTATCGTTTTGAGATTTCTGCTTGAAGAATTTTGTTGACCATCGGTGGGTTTGCTTGGCCTTTTGTTGCTTTCATGATTTGACCAACCAAGAAACCGATTGCACGGTCTTTCCCGTTTTTGAAGTCTTCGATTGATTGTGGATTTGCATCCAATGTTTTTGAAACAATCTCAAGAAGTGCACCTTCATCGGAAATTTGAACTAAACCTTGATCTTTTACGACTTGTTCAGCAGTTCCGCCTTTATCAGCAAGCTCTTTGAATACTTTTTTCGCGATTTTTGATGAAATCGTTCCATCGCTAATTAGTTTGATCATTCCTGCTAATCCTTCTGGCGTTAGGTTTGTATCATGTAGCTCCTTTTGATCGACGTTTAAGTAAGCTGACACTTCACCCATCATCCAGTTAGAAGCAAGTTTTGTATCTGCACCTAAAGCGATTGTTGCTTCAAAGAAATCGGACATTTCTTTTGTCAGTGTTAACACCATTGCATCATATGAAGGCAATCCCAATTCTTCTACATAACGCAGTTTACGTGCATCCGGAAGTTCTGGAATTTCTGCACGGACACGGTCCATCCATTCTTGGTCAATTACTAAATCGACTAAGTCTGGTTCTGGGAAGTAACGGTAATCATCTGATCCTTCTTTCACGCGCATTAACAATGTCTTACCAGTGGACTCGTCAAAACGACGTGTTTCTTGAAGGATTTCTCCACCGCTTAATAGTACTTCTGCTTGACGAATTTCTTCATGCTCTAAACCACGACGTACATAGTTAAACGAGTTCAAGTTTTTCAATTCCGCTTTTGTACCAAATTGTTCCTGGCCATATGGACGCAATGAAATATTGGCATCACAACGTAGTGATCCTTCTTCCATCTTACAATCTGAAACGCCTGTGTATTGGATAATTGATTTCACTTTTTCCAAGTACGCATATGCTTCAGCAGGTGTGCGAATATCTGGTTCAGAAACGATTTCGATTAATGGTGTACCTTGACGGTTATAGTCAACTAAAGAATAGCCTTTGTCCGTATGAGACAATTTCCCAGCGTCTTCTTCTAGATGTAAACGCGTAATCCCGATGCGTTTTTTGTAGCCATCCACTTCAATTTCAACCCAACCATGTTCACCGATTGGTTGATCATATTGAGAAATTTGATAAGCTTTTGGATTATCTGGATAGAAATAGTTCTTGCGGTCGAATTTCGTATGTGTTGAAATTTCACAGTTAAGTGCCATTGCAGCTTTCATACCGAAATCAATTGCGCGTTTATTGACAACAGGTAAAACACCTGGATATCCAAGGTCAATTACATGTGTATTCGTATTAGGTTCCGCACCAAAATGGTTAGGTGATGGTGAAAACATTTTTGAATCTGTTTTAAGTTCTACGTGAATTTCTAATCCAATGACTGTTTCAAAGTTCATGAGTTTGCTCCCTCCCAAAGTTGAGGAGTTTGTTTGTGGAAGCTTGTTGCTTGCTCGTAAGCATGTGCAACACGATAAATCGTTGCTTCGTCAAAATGTTTCCCGATAATTTGCAAGCCAAGTGGCATCCCTTCAGAGAAACCACATGGAATTGAAATCCCAGGAACGCCTGCTAAGTTTACAGGGATTGTTAAAATATCATTTGCATACATCGTTAATGGATCATCAATGTTTTCGCCAACTTTGAATGCTGGTGTTGGCGTTGTTGGTCCAATAATAACATCGTATTGTTCAAATATTTGATCGAAATCTTGTTTGATTAACGTACGAACTTGTTGTGCTTTTTTATAGTACGCATCATATGAACCTGCACTAAGTGAATATGTTCCAAGCATAATGCGACGTTTTACTTCATCACCGAAACCTTGGGCACGCGTTTCTTTATATAATTCCATTAAATTCTCCACATTTTCTGCACGGAAACCATAACGGATGCCGTCGAAACGAGCCAAGTTTGATGATGCTTCAGAAGAAGAAATTAAATAGTACGTTGCCAAGCCGTATTTAGAGTGTGGAAGTGAAACTTCTTCCCATGTTGCACCAAGAGATTCTAATACCTTTAATGCGTCTAATACGGATTGTTTAACAGCTTCACTAACACCTTCTCCTAGATATTCTCTAGGAACACCGATACGAAGACCTTTTACATCTCCAGTTAATGATTCAACAAAGCTTGGTACATCAACGTTTGCAGAAGTTGAATCGCTTTCGTCCACACCTGAAATTGCTTCAAGTAGTAGAGCATTGTCTCTTACATTACGCGTAATTGGTCCGATTTGGTCAAGTGAAGATGCGAATGCCACTAAGCCAAAACGAGAAACACGTCCGTAAGTTGGTTTCATCCCTACAACACCACAGAATGATGCTGGCTGACGAATTGAACCACCTGTATCTGAACCAAGTGAAAATGGTACTTCACCAGCAGCAACTGCAGCAGCAGATCCACCTGAAGAACCGCCAGGAACGCGGTCTAAATCCCAAGGGTTGCTTGTGGTTTTGTATGCTGAGTTTTCAGTAGATGAACCCATTGCGAATTCATCCATGTTCAATTTACCGATCGTAATCATTCCAGCTTCACGAAGTTTACGAACAACGGTTGCATCATAAATCGGGTTAAAACCTTCCAAGATTTTAGAAGAACATGTTGTTTCTAAGCCTTCTGTAACGATGTTGTCTTTCACACCTATTGGCAAACCAAATAAAGGTCCGCGTTTTGATGCAGGCACTTTGTCCATTTCTTTTGCTTGTGCGATTGCTTGTTCTTTATTTAGGGCCAAAAAGGCTTTTACATCGCCATCTAAAGATTCAATACGCTTATACGATTCAGCTGTAAGTTCTTCAATTGTTACTTCTTTGTTATGTATCATTTCTTGAAGTTCAGATGCTGAGTACTTAAATAATGTCATGGGTTTGTCCCTCCTTACTTCAAATCAGTCTAAGATTGATGGTACTTTAACTTGTCCCGCTTCTTGCTCACGAACATTTTTCATCATTTTGTCACGGTCAAGTCCAGCGACTGACTGATCTTCACGCATTATATTAACTAATGGTAAGACGTGAGTTGTTGGGATTACATTCGTTGTATCTAGTTCATTTAACTGTTCTGCAAAAGTGGTGATTGCAGCAAGTTGACCTGCAAATTTTTCTGCTTCGTCTTCTGTGATGGCAAGACGTGCTAAATGTGCAACATGCTTTACTTCTTCTTTTGAAATATTCGCCATTTTGTACACCTCCGAATTCGACAATCATACGGTTTATCATATCATTTTTACTACAAAAAGAATAGGAACAGCTTGTTTGCTGTCCCTATTTTGCTATTAGTCATAGATGTGAACATATGGCTCTTTTTCATCTACTTCTTTAACAATCAATGCTTCAGGTCCATTTATCGATGTAACGCTCACTTCGACATGCATGGAAGCTGGGAAATGCTCCATGACTAGACCGGTTAAATATTGTGTGAATCCGATAAGTTCTGCAGCACCATAAAATTGAATCGGAATTTCGATTGTCATTTTTTCAATATGATCGTCTTGGTAGAATCCAGTTCCTACAATGCTAGTGAAATTCGAGAAATACTCTTCAACATCTTGTTTAAACTTATTAAAAGATTTACCCACTTCTCGATATTTTTCTTGAGAAACAGGTTGAGGGAAAAGTACATGTTTTTCATTAATGCTTGTCCAGTCACTTATTGAATCTTTTCCTTCCTTCACCACACCATATGAAAAGTATGTACCTGGGACAATCGAATTGCGGCTTTCTTGTCTAAAGAGTCCCACCGTAATTGGAATGTTTTCAAGACCATTCATCCCACGCATACGTTTGACAATTTCAGCTGCCATTTTCTTGCCATTTTCTATGATGACATCTTCTGGTATTGTTTCTTCATATGTTGCACCAAAATCTTCTTTTTGGTAATAGTAAGTGGAGTTCAAAGCAAGTCCGATTGAAATACCACCAAGGCGCACTTTATTGCCCTCAGTTGTCACTAAGTAGTTTTGTTCCACAATATGTGCTAGATATACTGGTGCCTTTTTGGCTAATTCTGCTGTCATATTTCCTGCAGGACGTGCCGGGTTTAATCCATCTTCTGTTTGGTTACTTCGTGCTAACCAAGAACTAAGAGTTTCACTATCCAGCATTTGTCCTTCTTGGAAAAAGTAATCATCCGGTGAAAATGTTCGTTGTGAAAGACGAAGCAAACCGTTTTCAACTTCTTTTACGTCATACTTTGAGTAGATTTTAGAAACTACTAACCCTCTACTTGCACTTTGTTCATAAGGCAAAATTGTACGATAATATTGGTCTGAGAGTTGCACACTCGGAATAATGGTTGCCACTTCTTCATTCTTTTTTGTTTCTTCAATGACTTCCGAATCTTTGTCTGGGTTTGGCAGACACCCTGCGAGTAACACTAAAGAAATAACGGCTGGAATCCAGCTGATTCGTTTCATTATAGAAAGGTCTCCTTACTATTTTAATTCTTCAATTAGACGTTCTTCATCCCATACTGGAATCCCTAATGTCTTGGCTTTTTCGAGCTTAGACCCTGCATCTTCACCTGCGATGACAATGTCCGTTTTTTTGCTCACACTTCCTGCGATCGTTCCGCCTAATTGTTCGATTTTCTCTTTTGCTTCTTGTCGTGTTAATTGTTCCAATTTCCCAGTTAACACAACCGTTTTACCTGTTAATACATGATTTAGATTAGAAAGATCCACTTTTTTTCCGGTATATGTTAAATTCACACCTAGACTTTCAAGTTTCCCGATCAACTCACGAACTTCATCGGTATCAAAGTAACTAACGACTGAATCTGCCATTTTGCCCCCGATTTCATGAATCGCAATGAGTTGTTCAGGTGTTGCTTCAGCGAGTTGCTTCATATCACCAAACTCTTCCGATAAGATTTTGGCCGCTTTTTCACCAACATGGCGAATCCCTAATCCAAATAAGACGCGTTCCATCGAATTTAGTTTCGACGCTTCAATGGCTGCTACTAAATTTGTTGCTGATTTATCGCCCATTCGCTCCAATTGGATGAGCTGTTCTTTTGTCAACGTAAATAAATCGGAAACATCTTTAATCAACCCTTCGCGAAACAGTTGCTCCACCACTTTTTCACCAAGTCCATCAATATTCATGGCATTGCGTGATACGAAATGAATGATGCCTTCCGTTATTTGGGCAGGACATTGGGGATTCACACAGCGAAGTGCGACCTCTCCTTCAATGCGAATCAATTCACTTTCACATACCGGACAATGGGTAGGCATTTCAAATGCAGGCAACTCTTCTTTGCGTTCAGCTATAACCACGGCTACCACTTCAGGAATAATGTCACCCGCTTTACGGATAATAACCGTATCGCCAATGCGAATGTCTTTTTCACGGATTAAGTCTTCATTGTGTAATGAAGCTCTCCCCACAGTCGTTCCAGCTACCAGTACCGGTTCCAAAATCGCAGTTGGTGTTAACACACCCGTCCGGCCAACGGTTAACTCAATGTTGAGAAGTTTTGTGACCACTTCTTCAGCAGGGAATTTATAAGCAGTAGCCCATCTTGGACTTTTCGCTGTAAACCCCAACTCTTGTTGGTGTAAATAGCGGTTCACTTTAATGACGATTCCGTCGATTTCATATGGTAGATTTGGTCGCTCGGTTGTCCACTTTTCAATATACGCTTGTACTTCGTCAATCGAGTGACAAGTTTGTCGCTCTTTATTCGTCTGAAAACCTAAATCATCCAAGTAATCGAGTGCTTGTCCATGGCTATCTAGTTGATACGCTTCGCCATCCCCACCAATTGCATAAACGAAAATAGATAGATTACGACTTGCTGCAATTTTCGGATCTAGTTGTCGTAATGAACCGGCTGCTGCATTTCGAGGGTTCGCAAACTTTTCTTCTTCATTGGCCATACGCTGTTCATTCAATGTAAGAAATGACTTCTTCGGCATATAAGCTTCGCCACGAACTTCAAGCGTAATCGGCTTTTTCAAACGTAAGGGAATGGAACGAATCGTTTTTAGATTCTCTGTAATGTCTTCCCCAACCCGTCCATCTCCACGCGTAGCCCCACGAACGAAGAGTCCATTTTCATAACTAAGTGAAATCGCAAGTCCATCAATTTTCAATTCACATACGTACGAAAAATCATCGCCGATACTTGCACGAATACGACGGTCAAAATCGTCTAAATCTTCACGACCAAAAGCATTCGATAAACTGAGCATTGGGAATGTGTGAGTCACTTTTTGGAATCCTTGAAGAATCATTCCACCTACACGTTGTGTTGGCGAATCAGCGAATATTAAGTCAGGAAATTCAGTTTCAATTCCAATAAGTTCTTTTAAATATTGATCGTATACCGCGTCAGGTACGAGCGGCTGATCCAGCACATAATAGGCATAGCCCGTATCGTGTAAGAGTTGATTGAGTTCTTTTACACGTTCTTCTAATTGTACTTTATCCATGGAATCGTTCCTCCGCTCGTTCTATTCGTGCGTATTTCAATAGCATCGCGTTCTATACTTTTTCAACTGGTGCAAACTTAGCCAGCAACCTTTTAATGCCTGTTGGGCTTGGGAATGCAATATCAAGTTCCATATTTTCCCCTTCACCTCGGACACTAACAACGGTCCCTTGACCCCATTTTTTGTGTACGGCTTTGTCGCCGGTTGCCCAGCCCATTTTGTCCCCACCGGATGATTTGTAAGCCGGTTTTTGAACCGCTGGTCGTGTTGAGCTTGCAACTTCACGGCGTGTTGTTTGACTTCTTCCAGTGCCAGCACTTTGTTTCAATGTCACATGTTCAACTATGTCATCTGAGATCTCAGCAATGAAACGTGAAGGATTGTTGTATCCGCTTCGTCCGAACAAGGTACGTGACTGTGCGCATGTTAGATATAGACGTTCTTCTGCACGCGTAATTCCGACATAGGCTAGACGTCGCTCTTCTTCCATTTCATCGTTATCACCGATCGAACGTGAGTGAGGAAACACATTTTCCTCCATCCCGATAATGAACACGACTGGGAACTCCAGGCCTTTTGCTGCATGCATCGTCATCAAGACGACCTTTCCTTTTGAAACATCTTCCTCGTTGTCCAGTTTATCCAAGTCTGAGATTAATGCTAAATCCGTCAAGAAAGAAACAAGCGTTTTATCGTCACTTCGTTCTTCAAAAGCTTTCGTAACAGATAAAAACTCTTCAATATTTTCTAGGCGGCTTTCAGACTCAATTGTTTTTTCATTGCGTAACATGTTGCGGTAACCCGTCTTGTCCAATACTTGCTCCACAAGTTCTGTTACGGATAGGAATTCCTGCATTTGAGTGAAACCTTCCATCATTTGATGGAATTTTGCCGCTTCATTTGCTGCTCTTGCAGGTAATCCCATAAAGTCCACTTCTCGAAGTGCATCAAATATCGAACGATCTTGTTCTAATGCATACATCGCCATTCGATCAAAAGAAGTTGCGCCAATATTACGTTTTGGTTCATTAATAACGCGTGCCAAAGCCAAGTCATCCTCATTATTGGCAATTAATCGCAAATACGACAGTAAGTCCTTGATCTCTTTGCGATCGTAGAACTTGGTGCCTCCAACGATGGTGTACGTAATATTGGATTTAACTAATACTTCCTCCATTACTCGCGATTGGGCATTTGTCCGATACAACACGGCAAAATCATCATAACTACGGTTATCTTGTTCCATTAATTCCTGAATGGTTTTAACGACGAATTGTGATTCTTGTTGTTCATCGTAGGCTTTATATACATTGATATGTGCTCCTGAACTGTTATCGGTCCGCAATTCTTTCGGATAACGCCCTGTGTTATTTTGAATAACGTCGTTCGCCGCTTTTAAGATATGCTTAGTTGATCGATAGTTTTGCTCAAGCATGATTACTTTGGCCGTTGGATAATCTTTTTCAAATGACATGATGTTTTGAATGTCTGCTCCGCGCCAACGATAAATCGATTGATCCGAGTCACCTACGACACACAAGTTACCAAATTTCTTCGCCAACATTTGTACAAGTTCATATTGAGCTTTATTCGTATCTTGGTACTCATCCACATGAATGTAGTGGAATTTGTTTTGATAGAACTCTAATACTTCAGGGACACGTTTGAAGAGAGTCAATGTTGTCATGATTAAATCATCAAAATCGAGGGATTGATTTTTACGAAGACGTTTTTGATATGCTGTGTATACTTCTGCTGCTGTCTTCTCAAACGGATTAAATTTATTTGCTTGACTCGTAAATGTTTCAGCATCAATGCACTCATTTTTGGCAGAGCTGATGGCATTTAACATGGAACGTGGATCGTATTTTTTCGTATCAATATTTTGATCTTTTAAAATCCGTTTAATCACGGTTAGCTGCTCTGTTGTGTCCAATATTGAAAAGCTCTTCGAATAGCCGAGTCGATCAATGTTTCGTCGTAGGATTCGTACGCACATCGAGTGGAATGTCGAGACCCACATACTTTGGCCTGTCCCATTTCCGAGTAGGCCATCAATACGGTCGCGCATTTCTCGTGCTGCTTTGTTGGTAAATGTAATCGCTAAAATTTTTGATGGGTACACTTCTTTTTCTACGACTAAATAAGCAATGCGGTGAGTCAAAACGCGTGTTTTACCAGAGCCCGCTCCCGCCATAATGAGCAGAGGACCTTCCGTGGCCTTTACTGCCTTTTCTTGTTCGGGATTCATCCCGTTTAATAAGTTCTTTACGATTAATTCCATCTCGCACCGTCCAATCTACGAACATTAGTTCTTCTATTATAAACTGCTTCTATTCATTGTCAAAGAGATATCTCGTGCACTGCTTTAACTGTTTCGATGGCCTCTTCTAAGTTGTCATAAATATGGTTTCCAACAACGATCGTGTCAGCAATTTTTGACATTTCAATTGCTTGTTGAACCGAAGTAATGCCACCACCATAAAACAGTCGTGTCGATTTTAACACGCTTTTTGCAGCTCTCACCATAGTAGGGTCGCCATAAATGCCGCTATATTCCACATAAAATATGGGCAACTTGAAAAATTTCTCTGCCAATCGGGCTTGTGCGATTACATCTACTTCTTTTAATTCAGTTTGGGCTTCTGTAATGTGTGCTGCCTTACAATCCGGATTTAAAATACAGTAGCCTTCAGGAACAAGTTCATTCCAATCCACGAAGTCACCAAACTCTTTAATCGCCTCTATATGCAAATCTTTTACCCATTCCGTCTTCGTGCTATTGAGTACTGTTGGGATAAAGTAATAATCAAAGCCAGGTGAAACAGACTCAATTGTTGAAATTTCTAGTGCAACTGTCACTGAATATTGTCTGACTCTCATTAATAAATCCATTACTAACTCGAGGGTTATGCCATCTGTTCCACCAACTAGAATGGCATCTGTTCCAGATTCACACACACGTGTTAATGCTTCATCTGAGATTTCCTTTGCAGGATCCAATTTAAAAACGTGACGCCACTCTAAATACTCCATGATGAACCACCTATCATTTTTCTTTTACATTTTCTCTTATTAGTATAACAAAAAACCCTACACGCAGTATGCGGGGGCAAATATTCGGATATGTGAATTTAATCGGCTTTGGTGTGTGAAATAATCGGCAAGACATGGAGTTTAATCGGCATCAACTACGATTTAATCGGCAAAAGCCACGATTTAATCGGTTTCGCCCAATATTCCCCACTGAAGTCCATTCGAAAAAAAGAAACAAAGTGTGAGGGGACCAATTTGTTTTGTTTTCCGCTACGCTTCTGTTAATGAAATGTGTCTGTTTGTTTTATCTCCGTTCATTTTGATTTCTACCCGTTCGCGAGGTTCTTCTACCTGTTCATCATCACTTTCTACCCCTTCGAACTCCGTTTCTACCCGTTCACACAAATTCCTACTCATTCAACCAATTTATTCCACAAAAATACCTCTCAAAACGAAGTATCCACTCAAAAAATTCTTTCAATCTAAACAAGCGAGCCTTTCCTCGATAAAACTATGGAAAGGCTCGTTGGTTAATTGTTTATTGAAATAGATGATATCAATATGGCTATGCAAATCCAGCTTAGATGCCTTTCAAGTGTTAGCTGTAGCGAGAAGACTGGTCAGTGGTTTTCTGATTGGCTTCTCACGGGAGGTATCCACAAAGCGTCGAAGCGGTAGTATTGGAAATATTTAGTCCATTCAATAATGGTACACTTTAGTGACTTCTATTTAGGCAAAAAAAACTGAACAGAGTCTGTCTCTGTTCAGTACTTTGGAAATTGAAATGGCTTTTCATCTGGATATAATCGACCGAGCATTTCATCGTATGTATCGTTTCCATAATCATAACAACGACGCACGCGAGAAATGGTTGCCGTGCTAGCACCGGTCTCATTTTTGATTGTTTCATATGTTTTCTTTAATCGTAATAAATGTGCGACTTCGAATCGTTGAGCTAACGATTGAATTTCACTAATCGTACATAAATCATCGATAAATCGATAGCATTCTTCTATATCCTTTAATTCTAGAATCGCTTTAAATAGTTGATCCGTTTGATGTCCACGAATTTTATCTATTTGCATTGTAGGTGTCCTCCTTTACAATTTACTAAGGTGTAAATGTCACCATTTGATCGATTCCTGGATTTGTTTTGACTAAGTGAATCCACGACTTCCCGGGCACGAGTTTTGCTGGTTGGCCATTTTCCATTGGTACCAGAACACCATCTATTTGTTGCCAGTCAATTTCTTTCATCACACCAGCTTGGAACAAGTATCCTTTTCCACCAGATGTAATATCTATTTGTTGTCTTCCCTCTGAATCAATCGTTTTATGATTTGTTTCAAAAAACAGTACATTGGCTAAGCTCACTTCTTCTCCGGACACTGCATCAATGGTCAAATCTCCTCCGGAAGTGCGATTGTATTGTTGTGTTAATGAGTTATATGAATACACATGGTGAAAGTCTTCACTACTACCGTAACGGATATCGATCATACTCGCAAGTACACCAGCCGGAATTTCTTGAGCAGAATCATAAAATGACAAGGCTGGATATTTCTCTATTTCAGTTCTTGCTCCTACTTTTTCCATTCCTTCTAACAGATGATCATGGTTTATATAAGAATTATGTGGAGCTTTTCGTGCACTTGATCGTTCAAATAACGTTCCATCGTATTGCATTCCGTTAATGTTTGGAACGACTCCATTTGTAAGCATCTGTTTCGCTTCCGGACTGTAGCCATGTGCGACATAGAATGCGTCCAGACCTTTTGTTATTTCAATGAAGTAATCACGAGCACTTCGTACAGGACCCATTTCTTCCGGTATCTCACTTTGGAATAAAGCTAACAGTCTAGTGACATTTCCTTCAGCAACCATTTCAAACACAATATCGGCACTTGCGATGCCTGATTGAGGTCTTGCTGCTGGATGGTTATTGATCGTGACTACCACTGGGCGATTTGTCAATTCTTCGGCATACCGTTCGCCTGAAAAAGGGGCAACATACGGTAAGATTATGGCCTCTTCAACATCTTCAGGTTCCTCGATATTTTCTACTACATTTTCAGGCTCTGCAGCTTCGACTGTTTCTTCTTTGTCTTTTGAACAGCCAGCTATCAATACGACTAAAACTCCTAAAATGAACACAAGCTTTTTCATTTCCCACAAACCTCCTATGGCCTCATAAACGAAGGGAATAGCACTGATTTTTTCATGACATCAAAAATACCACGCTGTGTTATTCGTACATATGGTAAATGTGTGGATTGTAAAAATAATAGTGTATAAATGGCATCCCCATGTGTGTATCCTCGTTCACTTAACGCTTTTTTCAGTGCTAATTCTTGCTCGATTATATCTTCTACTCGCTCGCTTGAAAGTCCTCCACCAATTGTCAGTGGAATATGTGCGACCATTTTGCCCTGTTCAACAAGTACGATTCCGCCTTTCATGCGTTTCATCTCATTAAAGGCAATTAACATATCTTGGCGATTTTTACCAATTAAAATAATATCTCCTGTATTCGAATAAGAGGAGGCAAACCCCTGCACTGACGAAGCAAATCCTTTAATCATGGTGTTAACACGCCATTTCCCCTGCTTGTCAACTAACATTAAATAACTTTCATCATGATCTGTGCTAAGGTCTTCTTCCCCTGTATGAATCGTGACACTGTAAGGTTTTGTGATCACGTCATTGACCATTTCAATCCCGAATGGCATAGAAAATTGGAAATCTCCATCGTGCAGGTCAAAGGGCAAATCTAATTCCCCGAGTAGAGACCAATCAATCTTCGGCAACTGTTGTACTTTCTTGCCATCTTTTTTCAGCCAGACTCCTTTTGACAAGACACTGACAGGAATAGGATTTCGTTCATTTTCTAAAAAGTTTAATGACGCTAGTCTTCCAGTAGCAATAACACCGTGGAGATGGGACATATTATAATAACGTGCTACATTGTAAGAAGCCATTTGATACGCATCAATCGGCTTTACGCCTGCATCTAACGCCACTTGAATACATTTATCCATAACGCCATCCACATGGAATGATGGCGTTGAGCCGTCTGTTGTCATCATTAAGTGGTCAAATACATTAAGTCCTTTTTCCACAATGGCTTTTAGTAAATGTGGTAAATCTGGGCGTATCGAAGAATGTCGTAAAGTTACTGCATATCCGTGTAATAATCGACGTTCAACCTCTTCAAGCGTCATCGCCTCATGGTCACCATTACTTCCGAGCAATCGCATACGTGCTAGAGTTTTTTCGGAAGCCCCTGGAAAATGTCCTTCTACTTTCTTGCCTTTCAATTTCGCTGACTGTATCCAATACAACATTTGGTCATCGCCAGCCAATAAGCGTGGCCATCCCGTTAACTCGCCACCCATCAATACATCAGGACGATCCAACCATTCGCCAATTGATTTCGTTGTAAACAATTCATCTTCATTATCAAGCTCTGTTTGTGAATCAAATCTTGCCCACCAATAAAAAGAAAATGGTAGCTCTTTTAACTGATCCAGTATTGTAAACGCTTTCTCGTTTTCTAGTAACAAAAATAAGATAAGGTTATCTGCTATAAAAGTTGTTGTTCCTAATTGTGCTGCATAATCTGCAAAAGATTGGGGATGATATAGCTGAAATGGATGAACATGAGGTTCGATATAGCCAGGTACAATCACCTTTCCACTCGCATCAATGATTTCTGCCCCGGTTATTGTTGCAGGCATTTCTGGGCCTGCATAAACGATGCGATCTCTCGAAATCCAAATATTCCCTACAACCCATTCTTTCATCATGCTATGTAAGTATGTCGCATTCACGATTACTTTATCAGGGCTTGCTTTGCCGTCGATAATACGTATTTGATTGCGTATTTCACCTATTTTCCATAAAGGTTGTTGCATGTGAACCACTCTCCTTTCCTGTAAAATGTTCTATTTTCAATGCTCACTTATGAAGTATTTTAGATATCATAAAAAGAAAAAGACACCAGGTTGTCCCAATTGTGGTGACAAGCTGTGTTTTTCTAATAGTAGCATAGGAACTATGGAAAAAACAGACTGCAGGGATACTTTTTCGAAAATTCAGATAGGAGGAAACATAGAAATGTCACAAACTCAAAATTTAAGTACACGAAACGCTCTGTGCCGTCTTACCTTAGGTTTTAGCATGCTTTCATATGGTACTGCTAAATTGTCACGGAACCCTTACTCTACTAAAGGATTAATTTTTGTGGTCCTTGGTGCAATGAAAGCTGCGGAAGGAACTGTTAAGTATTGCCCAGTCAAAGCCATGTTGCAGCAAAATGGCATGATAGGTCACACCGGAGACGCTAAAATAAGTAATATGATGAAGGAATTTACACAGGATGGAATGACGGTTACAACATAATGTGTTAAAAGGAGTTTATTCCTGTTCTTGGTGAATTTATTCCTGTTTCATCTATATTAATCTTATAAATATTTAACACAAAACCCGACTTCCGGATAGGAAATCGGGTATTTCAATTTATTTACTTAAACTGTTTGGTTTTCTAGAGGTTCATTATACATGTCTTTATCAATTTCACCTGTGATGCGAGCGGTAGTTATTCCCGAAACAATGGATCCGCTGACATTCACGGCTGTACGTCCCATATCGATTAATGGCTCAACTGATATCAACAAACCAGCTAATGCGATCGGTAAATCCAAAGCCGACAAGACAAGAATCGCGGCAAACGTCGCCCCTCCACCAACACCGGCTACGCCGAACGAACTAATCGCTACCACAGCTACCAATGTCAGTAAGAACATGGGTTCCAGTGGATTTTGACCGACTGAAGGTGCAATCATGATGGCTAGCATCGCAGGGTAAACGCCAGCGCATCCATTTTGACCAATTGTTAACCCAAATGAACCTGCAAAGTTTGCGATACCTGTCGGAACACCTAAACGTGTCGTTTGAGCATTAATAGTTAGTGGAAGCGTACCTGCACTTGAACGCGAAGTGAAAGCAAAGAGTAAAGGTTCTGCCGCTTTCTTCATATAAGTGACCGGATTCAATCCTGAAAGTGAAATGATCAATAAATGAATACCAAATACCACTGCAAGAGCAACGTAAGAAGCAATTACAAATTTCCCTAAGCTATAAATAGCATCGAAATCAGATGTTGCAACTGTTCGTGCCATGATGGCTAAAATTCCGTATGGAGTTAAACGCAAGATGAGCTTTACTACACGCATAACCAGAGCATAAACGGCATCGACCGCTTTTTTCACGAATAAAGCATTTTCTTCTTCTTTACGAGCAATTCCAAGATACGCAAAGCCTAAGAAAGCTGCAAAAATAACAACCGCGATTGTTGAAGTTGGACGTGCTCCAGTAAAGTCTAGGAATGGATTTGCCGGTAATAAGTCAACGATTTGTTGTGGTAAAGTACGGTCTACCACATCTGTTGAACGTTGCTCAATATAAGCACCCCGCTCAGTTTCAGCGGTACCATTCACAATTTGTGAAGCGTCCAAGTCAAATACGACCGCTGATGTAATACCCACTACTGCTGCAATTGCCGTTGTGCCAATGAGAAAGCTTAAAATTAACCCTGCTACTTTACCAAAATTCTTTCCAATCGTCAGTTTTGTAAAAGCCGATAAAATCGAGATGAAAACAAGCGGCATAACAATCAATTGCAGTAATTTGATGTAACCAGTTCCCACAAGATTGAACCATTGAATCGATTCATTTAGAACCGTTGAACCCGCTTCATACATATAATGTAAAACAAGGCCATAAACAATCCCGATCCCAAGACCTGCGAAAACGCGTTTTGAAAATGAAACATGTTTACGCCCCATATAATAAAGAAGGATAAGTAAGAGCAGGAACACCCCAACATTGATAATAGCAAACACCGTATCCAAAATGATTCCTCCTGCTGAATGTATTTTCAAAATGAAAATGTCTGTCCGTTCCAGTTGGTATTAACTAACTTTGCCGACTACCTGTTTCCTCCTTTCCTACATGGTTTACAACTTTTGATTTTCAGCCTTGTGGACTGTGAGATATCAAGTTTTTGGACATCCAGATCAATGTTATGAGTAATATCGCATCATTAAATTCGAATTTAATTCGTTTATTGGTTAATGAAAACCACCTATCCATTAGCCAAGTTTTTCAGCAAGACCTGCTACTATCCACAATGCTTATGTGTAAACTATATGAAGAAAAAACACTCTTTATTATAAGAAAGGAATCAACTTTTGGAATATTCTAATGTGGTGAAGTGGAAATACCCATTGAATTTCAACATTCCCTTCTTTTCTTCACGATTCCAATAATTTAAAGCGATGTCCAAAGTAGATAGTAATGAATAGCGAAGTTGGATATCTAGGCATATTAAAAGAGCCCAATTCGAATGTGAATTTGGGCTCTTTGTACGTTTAAATGAAGTTTTGTACTTCTCTATTGAACGGGTTATACTCTTTTTGAAGACCGGTTTTTTGTCAGGTTAACGCACGCCAACCAATATCATAGCGATAGAAAAATCCATCCCACTTCATGTCAGCTAATGCATCGTACACTTGTTGTTGTGCTTCTTTTAGTGACGAAGCTTGTGCAGCCACTAAAATCACGCGTCCACCATTGCCAACAAAGTGTCCTTTTACTTCCTTCGTTCCAGCATGAAAAAAATGTAGATTTGCTGGAAGCTTCGTAAGATCAGGCAGACTTGCGCCTTTCTCCACATGTTCCGGATAGCCATTAGCGGCAATCACGACGCCTACTATTTCTTTATTCGACCATTCCAATTCAAATGGTTGTTCATCCATAAGTGAAGTCATAAAATCTCCAAAGTCAGAAGTCATTCGTGGCAATACGACTTGTGTTTCAGGATCGCCGAATCGGGCATTGAACTCGATTACTTTTGAGCCTTCAGAAGTTAAGATTAACCCTGCGTACAATATGCCTGTAAACGATGTGCCTTCTTTTGTCATCGCTTCGACAGTAGGAACCACAATTGTATTATACGCTTGTTTTATCACATCTTCCGAGATATGCGGAACGGGTGAATACGCACCCATTCCGCCTGTATTCGGTCCTCGGTCCCCGTCGAATGCACGTTTATGATCTTGTGCAATGACCATCGGATAAATCTGCCCGTTATGGACAAATGACATATAAGAGAATTCTTCACCCTCAAGAAATTCTTCAATGACTACACGAGAAGAGGAATCGCCAAACTTTTGATTGCCAATCATGTCTTCCACTGCATCCAGTGCTTCTTGTAACGTCATCGCGACGATTACACCTTTACCAGCAGCTAGACCATCCGCTTTCACGACGATCGGTGCACCCATTTTACGGATATAATCTTTTGCATCATTCACATCTGTAAATGTTTCATAATCTGACGTTGGGATATCGTATTTCTTCATTAGTTCTTTTGCAAATGATTTACTGCCTTCAATTTGAGCAGCTGCTTTTGTGGGACCAAAAATACGTAGTCCTTCCGCTTCAAAATAATCGACAATTCCTGCTGCTAAGGGTTGTTCAGGCCCGACAAACGTTAAAGAGATACCATTCTCACGCACGAATGAAGCCAGCTTTTCAAATTCCAATGCTTTAATCGCCAAACATGTTGCATCATGTTTCATCCCATCATTGCCTGGTGCTACATACACCTCTGTTACTGACTGGGAGTTTTTAAATTGACGTACTATGGCATGTTCACGCCCACCACTACCGATTACAAGTACTTTCAACAAAATAACCCCCTAGTGTTTAAAGTGTCTTACACCTGTAAATACCATAGTAATTCCGTATTCATTTGCTTTTGAAATAGAATCTTCGTCTTTCACAGATCCACCCGGTTGAATAATTGCAGTAATACCGGCTTTCGCAGCCGTTTCGACCGTATCGTTCATTGGGAAGAAGGCATCTGATGCAAGAGATGCACCATGTGCTTTTTCTGCCGCTTGTTCAAGGGCAATTTTCGCTGCGCCTACACGATTCATTTGGCCAGCACCGACGCCTAATGTCATTTGGGAATCTGTTACAACGATGGCATTTGATTTCACATGTTTGACTACGCTCCAGCCTAGTTTCAGTGCTACCCATTCTTCTTCGGTTGGTTGACGATCAGTTACGACACGTACTTCTGCATCTGCAAAACCATATGTGTCAGGCTCTTGCATCAGCAATCCACCTTCAATTGATACGGTGTTCCATTTGTCTTTTTTGCTTTGTTCAAATGGAATTGTTAAGAGACGAATATTTTTCTTTTTCGTTAATAGGTTCAATGCTTCTTCTGTAAATGAAGGAGCGATAATAATTTCCAAGAAAATGCCTGAAAGTTGTGTAGCTGTTTGCGCATCTACTTCACGGTTAAGGGCAACAATTCCACCAAAAATAGACATGCTGTCCGCTTCGTATGCTTTCTCAAATGCTCCTGAGATGGTTTCCCCAGTCCCAACTCCACAAGGATTCATATGTTTAACCGCTACCGCTGCTGGTATTTCAAATTCTTTAATGATTTGAATCGCTGCATTGGCATCTTGAATATTGTTATATGACAACTCTTTCCCATGCAGTTGCTCAGCTGAAGCAATCGAGAAATCCGATCCTAGTGAACGTTTGTAGAATGCTGCTTTTTGATGAGGGTTTTCGCCATAGCGAAGTGGTTGTTTTAATTCATATGTATACGTTACTTGCTCTGGGAATTCTTCACCCGCAAGTTCTGTTAAGTATCCTGAAATATAAGAATCATAAGAAGCTGTGTGACGGAATACTTTTGCCGCTAATCGACGACGTGTTTCGATGGTTGTTTTTCCATCCGCTTGTAATTCCGCTAGTACTGCCGGATAGTCCGCTGCATCTGTAATGACCGTTACATACGCATGATTTTTTGCAGACGCACGCAACATGGCAGGTCCGCCTATATCAATATTTTCAATCGCATCGTCAGCAGTCACGTCTGGTTTTGAAATCGTTTCACGGAATGGATACAAGTTGACACATACAACCTCAATTGGCTTGATGCCATGCTCATTCATTTGTGCTTGATGGTCGGCATCATCGTGTTTTGCAAGTAACCCCCCATGAATCATTGGATTCAATGTTTTCACGCGTCCTCCTAAAATTTCAGGAAAGCCTGTCACTTGATCGACTGGAGTAATGGCCACACCATTTTCTTGTAGATAAGCTTTCGTTCCACCCGTTGATAAGATTTCATATCCGAGCGATTCTAGTTCTTTTGCGAATTCAAGAATACCTGATTTATCTGAAACACTGATTAGTGCACGTTTTGTCATGAAAAACCCTCCATTATTAGAAAAGCAACAAGCCATAAGTTGTCAAAGGAACAAAGGTTAAGTTCGCGACTTCCTGGTGCTCCTGCGTTTACTCGTCGCAAAATGCAGGGCCAAGAAATTTCGCAACGCCTTCGTGCCCCACATCCAGTGGGCCACGGCTCCATAATTGCTGTAACGTTTTTGTATAAAGTTCGTGTTCGACTGCGTGAATGCGTTGTTCTGTTTTCTCCAGGTCCCCGTCAACAACTTCAACCGCTTGTTGGGATATGATCGACCCAGTGTCCATTCCTGCATCTACATAATGGACAGTCACTCCTGTAACTTTTACGCCATATGCCAATGCTTGTCCAATGGCATCCTTACCCGGAAATGCAGGCAATAAAGACGGATGAATATTAACGATTCGATTTGCAAATGCCGATAATAAAGTATTCCCAATTAATCGCATATATCCTGCTAACACGAGCCATTCAACTTCAAGATTGGTCAACTCTGTTAAAATAGCTGCTTCGTAGTCTGCTTTTGAAGGGAATTCTTTTGGTTGCAAAGCTACAACGGAAACTCCCGCTTTAGTTGCCCGCTCCACCACTAAGGCTAGTGGTTTATCCGTTACGATTGCCACAATCTCAGCATGTAATTCTCCTGAGTGTGCAGCATCTACGATGACTTGAAAATTACTTCCACTCCCTGAAGCAAAAACAGCCACCTTTGGCTTACGCTTCATCTACTAAACTCCCATCGTGTGTTCCCGAGAATTCAACGCCTTCACCTATCACTACTTTACCAATTACATAGGCATTTTCACCATTTCGCGCAGCCAATTGAATCGCTTGTTTAGCTTGATCTTCTGGAAGTGCAATGACAAAACCTATGCCCATATTGAATACGCTATATAAATCGCGATCAGCTAAATCGCCTTTTTCTTTCAACATATTGAACACTGGTAATACAGGCCAAGAGCCCAACTCAATATGAACACCTAAACCTGCTGGCATCATACGAGGTAAGTTTTCATAGAAGCCCCCACCGGTTACGTGTGCCATCCCATGAACATCGAGCTCATCATGAATCGCACGAACCGGTTTCGCATAGATTTTTGTCGGTTCAAGCAATGCTTTTCCGATTTTACCTAGATGTTCATACCCCGCGACATAAGAATCAATCTCATACCCCTGGTCTGCAAATACGATTTTCCGAACAAGCGAATAGCCATTCGAATGGATCCCACTTGAAGCAAGTCCAACTAAAACGTCTCCCGCTTGGATTCGTTCACCTGTTACAAGTTTTGATTTTTCAGCCACGCCAACCGCAAAGCCGGCTACATCATATTCATCTGCTTCATACAGGCCTGGCATTTCTGCCGTTTCCCCACCAATAAGTGCAGCTCCTGCTTGTACGCAGCCATCAGCCACTCCTTTAACGATTTGTTCAATCTTTTCAGGTTGTGCTTTGCCCACTGCTAAATAATCCAGGAAAAATAACGGTTCCGCTCCTTGAGCGACGATATCATTGACACACATTGCTACACAGTCGATACCAATCGTGTCATGTTGATCGGTCATAAAGGCTAATTTTAATTTTGTCCCCACGCCATCGGTACCAGATATCAACACGGGTTCTTTGTAATTGAGTGATGACAAATCAAACATGCCACCAAATCCACCAAATTCTCCCATAATGCCTTTACGAGCAGTACGATCCACATGCGACTTCATTCGCTTTACAGCTTCGTAGCCAGCTTCAATATTTACACCAGCTTGTTCATATGCTTTTGACATATACTACGCCTCCTATCGAACCAATTCTTTTTCATGCGGCAACACTGTATCCGGATAGATCTCTGTTGGGTAATTATTCGTAAAGCAAGCCAAACAATGTCCCGCTTCTGGCCCTTCATCTGTACGACCAATCGCTTTTACCATCCCTTCAACTGAAAGGAATGTTAATGAATCGGCCCCAATTAGTTCACGCATTTCTTCTATAGTATTGTTCGCAGCAATGAGTTCTTCGTTTGAACTAATATCAATTCCATAAAAACATGGGTTTTTAATCGGCGGTGAACTGATGACAACATGTACTTCTGTCGCCCCCGCTTCTTTCAACATATTGACGATTCGTCTGGATGTCGTACCACGCACGATCGAATCATCGACCATGACAACGCGTTTTCCATTTACTACCTGTCGTACTGGTGACAGCTTCATCTTCACGCCACGTTCGCGCAAATCTTGCGAAGGTTGAATAAACGTCCTACCTACATATCTATTTTTAATTAACCCTAATTCATATGGAATTCCTGTTGCTTCAGAAAAACCAATCGCCGCTGATATACTCGAGTCCGGTACCCCTGTCACCACATCTGCATCAATCAGAACTTCTTTTGCCAGTTCTTTGCCTAAGCGTTTACGGGCCGTGTGGATATTAATCCCGTCAATATCTGAATCAGGACGTGAGAAATACACGTATTCCATTGTGCAAATAGCACGTTTTGCAGGAGCTGCAAAGTGTTCAATACGTAACCCATCTTTGTTGATGATTAATAATTCGCCCGGTTCAACTGAACGAATACATTCAGCACCGATAAGATCAAAAGCACATGTTTCCGATGCGACAACCCATGCATCGCCTAATTTCCCTAATGACAAAGGACGTAAACCATTCGGATCAACCGCTACCAACATCTCGTCTTCGGTCAGGACCGCTAATGCAAACGCACCTTTGAGAAGTTTTAACGCATTTTTTGTCCGTTTTTCAAATGTTGATGAACCGCTTTTTTTGATTAAGTGAGCCAATACTTCCGTATCTGACGTGGTTTGAAAGATACTGCCTTCACGTTCTAGATGTTGCTTCAAATGGTTGGCATTCACCAAATTCCCATTATGGGCAATCGCTAAACTCCCAGTAGTTGAACGGAACATAAGGGGCTGTACATTTTCAATCCCCCCACCACCAGCTGTTGCATAGCGGACATGTCCAATAGCAGCACTGCCATTCATATGATCAAGCTTTCCGGGAGTAAATACTTCACTGACTAGCCCTTCCCCTTTTACGGCTTGAAGTCGTTGACCATCAGTTACGACAATCCCCGCTCCTTCTTGCCCACGATGTTGAAGTGCATGCAATCCGTAATACGCAATTTGTGCCGCATTGGGGTCACCCCATATTCCAAAAACGCCACACTCTTCGTTTAAACCTCTGAGTTCAGCAAGCATGGAATGGCTCCTTTCCAAGCGGATCGGAATTCTTCAACAGAACCTGACACCCACTCTTCGCCATTTTCACTTCTAATAATGACGGACTTATCTGATGTAACGGTTCCAATATTCACTGCGTCATTGACGATTTCTTCGAATGTAGCAGCATGTTGAGGTTTCACAGTCACGATAAAGCGAGATTGTGATTCACTGAATAAAGCTGTAATCGCTGATCCGTTAATTGTTACATCGACACCCAAGTCTTTTGCACCAAATGTTTTTTCTGCCAATGCTACTGCAAATCCGCCTTCAGCAATGTCGTGAGCTGAAGCAACAGTTCCGGCTTGAATGGCTTGCAACAAAGCATTTTGACGAGCAACTTCAACTTCTAAATCAATGGATGGGGCTTGTCCAAAAATACGACCCTCAACTAATTTTTGTAATTCACTACCACCAAATTCAGTGATTGTTTCGCCAATCAAATAAACGAAATCTCCAGCTGCCTTCACGTCTTGTGTTGTTACGTGAGATAAATCTTCTACTAGTCCAACTAAGCCAATAGTTGGTGTTGGATACACAGCAACTCCACTGCGTTCATTGTATAGTGACACGTTCCCACCAATTACTGGTGACTCAAGTGCTAGACAAGCTGCTGCCATACCGTCGGCTGATTTTTCCAGTTGCCAGAAAATTTCTGGCTTTTCCGGATTTCCAAAATTCAAGCAATCGGTAATCGCCAATGGTTTTGCACCTGAACACACGACATTACGTGCAGCTTCTGCTACTGCAATTTTCCCGCCAGTTTCCGGATCTAGGTAAATGTAGCGAGAGTTACAATCCGTCGTCATCGCTAAACCTTTGTTCGTTCCACGTACACGAACAACTGCTGCATCTGAGCCAGGAGCTACAACTGTGCTTGTACGAACTTGATAGTCGTATTGATCATATACCCATTCTTTTGATGCAATGGTCGGTTGTTTTAACAAGTTTAGTAATGTTTCTTTATAGTCAGCGACTTGAGGTTCCACGTTTTCCATCTGTTGAAATTCTTTAAAATAGGCAGGAACACTTGATGGTTTATAATAAACTGGAGCTTCTTCTGCTAAAGCATCTGCCGGAACGTCTGCCACCACTTCGCCTTTGTGAATTAAACGAAGCATCTTATCGTCTGTTACTTGACCTACAGCGACTGCATCTAAATCGTACTTTTCAAATAGCTCAACGATTTCAGGTTCTCGACCTTTTTTCACCACAATTAACATACGTTCTTGAGATTCAGACAACATCATTTCGTAAGCCGTCATTCCAGATTCGCGTTGTGGAATATCGTCTAAATTCATTTCAATCCCGAACCCTGCTTTAGAAGCCATTTCAGCTGAAGAAGAAGTCAGTCCTGCTGCTCCCATGTCCTGAATCCCAACTAGGGCATCTGATTTCACAAGTTCCAGACACGCTTCTAGCAACAGTTTTTCCATGAATGGATCACCAACTTGAACGGCTGGCCGTTTTTCTTCAGAAGTTTCACTTAATTCTTCAGAGGCGAATGTCGCACCGTGAATCCCATCTCGACCAGTTTTCGCTCCTACATACATCACTGTATTACCAACACCCGAAGCAATCCCTTTTTGAATGTCTTCGTGGTTTATTAACCCAACACACATCGCATTGACTAATGGATTTCCGGCATAGCAATCGTCAAACTGAATTTCGCCGCCAACTGTAGGAATACCGATACAGTTCCCGTAACCAGCAATGCCTGCTACTACTTCTTCGAACAAATAACGAACGCGTGGTGAAGTTAACTCACCAAAACGTAACGAATTCAGCATCGCGATTGGACGTGCACCCATTGAGAAAACGTCACGAATAATCCCGCCGACACCAGTTGCAGCCCCTTGATAAGGCTCGATCGCTGATGGGTGATTATGCGATTCCATTTTGAAGACAACCGCTTGTCCATCCCCAATATCTACAATCCCTGCACCTTCACCAGGACCTTGAAGAACGCGAGGACCTGTCGTTGGGAACTTGCGTAAAATAGGTTTCGAGTTTTTATACGAACAATGTTCCGACCACATAACTGAGAACAATCCAGTTTCCGTGTAATTCGGTTGACGTCCTAAAATCTTTACTACCATCTCGAACTCTGTATCAGATAAGCCCATTTGAGCGTATAGTTTCTGTTCTACAATTTGTTGAGGATTTGGTTCAAGCATGACTGACATGAGATTCCCTCCACTGTTTAACGATAGATTTGAATAGTGCTAGACCGTCTGTACCACCAATGAGTTCATGAACGGCACGTTCTGGATGAGGCATCATGCCTAAGACATTTCCACGTTCATTAACTATCCCTGCAATATCTTCCACACTGCCATTTGGATTGTCGCTATTGTACGTAAAGACAATTTGATTGTTCGCTTTTAAGGAAGCTAGTGTTTCTGCATCACATGTATAGTTTCCTTCACCATGGGCGATTGGAATGTTAAGTATTTCGCCTTTAGCATATTCACTTGTAAACAGCGTATCGTTATTCACAACTTTTAATTCAACCGTGCGACACATGAATTTCAAGTTCTTATTACGAAGTAATGCACCAGGAAGTAGACCGGCTTCTGTTAATATTTGAAACCCGTTACAAATGCCAAGGACTGGTTTCCCAGCTTCTGCAGCCTTCTTCACTTCGCTCATGACATTCGAGAATTGAGCGATTGCCCCACAACGCAAGTAATCTCCGTAAGAGAATCCACCTGGTAATAGAATTCCGTCATAGCCACTTAAATCTTTCGTGTCATGCCACACATACTCAGCTTCTTCGCCTAGCTCGTCTTTAATCGCGTGATACATGTCTAAATCACAGTTCGATCCTGGGAATACGAGGACTGCAAACTTCATTTGCTGACAGCCTCCTCGACATCATATCGATAATCTTCAATCACGGTATTGGTCAGTAGTTTTTGACACATTTCTTTTACAATCACATCTAACTCACGTTCAGAGTCATCTACCTGAAGTTCTAAGTATTTACCAATGCGTACATCAGCGACTTCGTCGTAGCCCATTGTATGAAGAGCTCCCATTACCGCTGAGCCTTGTGGGTCTAATACGCTTTCGCGAAGAGTTACATAGATTTTTACTTTTTTCATTGTGTGATTCCTCCTAGACGGGATAGTATGATTTCGTATGCGTCCGTTAATTGTCCTAAATCTCTGCGGAACACGTCTTTGTCGAGCTTTTGTTTTGTTTTTTCGTCCCATAATCGGCACGTATCAGGTGAAATTTCATCCGCAAGCAAAATTTGATTCTCTTCATCTCGGCCAAACTCTAGTTTGAAATCTACTAAAATCACACCAATTTCTTTGAAAAATTGTGTCAATACTCCATTTACTTGTAATCCTTTTTCATATAGAGCCTTTATCTCGTCTTTTGAGGCAAGGTTCAAAAGCTCAATATGCTCTTCCGTAATTAGTGGATCTCCAAGTTCATCGTCTTTATAGTAGAACTCGACAATGGGACGTGCGAGTTCTACTCCTTCTTCAAGTCCAAGACGTTTCGCCAAACTACCAGCTGCAATTTGACGAACTACAACTTCAATTGGAATAATGTCGACTTTTTTCACTAATTGTTCATGATCGGATAATTGTTCAACGAAGTGAGAATCAATGCCTGCCACTTTCAGTTTTTTAAAAAGCAAAGAAGTGATTCGGTTGTTTAACGTACCTTTTCCAGCAATTTCAGCTTTCTTTTCACCGTTAAACGCAGTTGCACTATCTTTATATTCCACAAAAAGAATATCCTTTTTATCTGTTGCGTATAGACGTTTCGCCTTACCTTCATACAAAAGCTGACCTTTTTCCACGTGTATCCCTCCGATTAATTTAGTCCGAGTCGTTCGAAAATCATGTCTACATGTTGGATATGATAGTTATAGTCAAAACAATCATCTAATTCTTCTTTAGATAAATGAGCAGTTATTTTTTCGTCTTGATCGACAACTCCACGGAAGGAAATTTGGTTTTCCCAAGCTTCCATTGCACACGGTTGAACTGTGTCGTAGGCCTCTTCTCGAGCTAACCCTTTATCAATCAATGCCAGTAAGACACGTTGAGAATAAATCAAGCCAAGTGTGCTGTTCATATTGCGTTTCATATTTTCAGGGAACACCGTTAAGTTTTTGATAATGTTACCGAAACGATTGAGCATATAATTCAGCGCGATGGTTGCATCCGGTAAGATTACACGCTCCGCAGATGAATGTGAAATGTCACGTTCATGCCATAATGACACATTTTCATAAGCAGTTAACATGTAGCCGCGAATCAATCGTGCAAGTCCTGTCATATTTTCAGAACCGATTGGGTTGCGTTTATGTGGCATTGCAGAGGATCCTTTTTGACCTTTCCTGAATGATTCTTCCACTTCACGCGTTTCTGATTTTTGTAAGCCACGTACTTCTGTTGCAAACTTCTCTACAGATGTTGCGATTAACGCTAGTGTGCTCATATATTGCGCATGACGGTCACGTTGAAGAGTTTGTGTAGAGATCGGTGAAGCAGCGATGCCTAAGTTGTCGCACACAAATTTTTCTACGAACGGATCGATATTTGCATACGTTCCAACTGCACCAGACATTTTTCCGGTTTCGATTGATTTTGCAGCCGCTTCAAAACGTTCTACATTACGTTTCATTTCTTCATGCCATAATGCCAATTTTAAACCAAATGTTGTTGGTTCAGCGTGAACACCATGTGTACGTCCCATCATGACCGTGAATTTATGTTCTTTAGCTTTAGTAGCTAAGATTTCAACAAAGTTGTTTAAGTCTTTACGAAGAATCTCGTTTGCTTGTTTGATGATGTAAGAAAGAGCTGTATCAACTACATCAGTAGAAGTTAATCCGTAATGTACCCATTTACGCTCATCGCCAAGCGTTTCGGATACAGCACGCGTGAATGCTACCACATCATGACGAGTTTCTTCTTCTATTTCCAATATGCGATTCACATCAAAAGAAGCATTGGCACGAATTTTAGCCACGTCTTCTTTAGGAATATCGCCAAGTTCTGCCCAAGCTTCACAAGCCAATATTTCAACTTCCAACCATGCTTGGTATTTGTTTTGTTCTGTCCAAATTGCTCCCATTTCAGGGCGAGTATAACGTTCTATCATATTTTTTCTCCTTCTATTCTGACCAAATGCCAGAATGCTTGATTTCTTTTAGCGTTTTATTTATATCGTCTGTCAAAATGGTGACATGTCCCATTTTACGTTTGGTTTTCGCTTCATCTTTGCCGTATAAATGAATGGACCAATTCGGGTATTTTAAAATAGCTTTTGATAAAGGGACAACATGCTCTCCTAGTACATTTACCATGACCGTCGGTTGAAATAATGCTGGTTTTCTAAGTGGCCATCCACAGATTGCACGAATATGTTGGTGGAATTGTGAGATAGTACACCCTTCAATTGAATAATGTCCTGAGTTGTGCGGTCGCGGTGCCAACTCATTAATTACAATCGTGTCATCTTCCAGTACAAACATCTCAACAGCTAGCGTACCAACTAGTTGCAAATGATCGGCAATTTGTTGGGCTGCTTCAGTAGCTTGTGTAAGAATGATGTCAGATACACGAGCAGGTACGATTGTTTCATGTAAAATATGATGTTTATGAATATTCTCCCCAACAGGCAGGCAATACGTTTCTCCGTTTCCATTCCGTTGCACGATAACCGAAATTTCTTTTGTGAAAGGCACATAGGCTTCCGCAACACATGCACCATGTTCAAACAGTGGATCGGCTAAGGGTAAATCCTCTTTGTTATGTAACATTACTTGTCCTTTGCCATCGTAACCACCGAATGCTGTCTTAACTATAGAAGGAAAGCCAATCTCATCAATTTGTGCGTTCAGTTCCAGTGGGCTTGTAGCGATGATATACTCCGCAACTGGAACGTTTGCTTTACGAATCTCAGCCTTTTCGGTAATGCGGTTTTGTGTGATGCGAACAAGTTCAGCACCTTGGGGTACATACGCAATTTCTGTTAATCGCTTTAACCCTTCATAGTCGATATTTTCGAATTCATACGTAATGACGTCGCTTACTTCTGCCAGTTCTTCTAATGCCGTTTCATCGTTGTAAGGTGCCACAATTCGAATATCAGCTACTTGTCCACATGGTGATTCCATTGATGGGTCGAGTACGGCAATCTTGAAGCCAGCTTCTTTAGCAGCCAAAGCCATCATCCGCCCTAATTGACCACCACCAATAATCCCAATAGTTTGACCTGGATAGATGGTTTTCGTCATATTAAGTCACCGTTGCTTTCTAGCACTTTTTCTTTCGTACTTTCCCTGCGTTGTTCTAGTTGGCTTGCCAGTTCAAGATCAGTCATTGCAAGCATTTGAGCCGCAAGCAATCCCGCATTCGTTGCACCTGCTTTTCCGATGGCAACAGTGGCTACTGGAACCCCGCCCGGCATTTGAACAATGGAAAGTAAGGAATCCATTCCATTCAGTGCTTTTGATTGAATCGGAACACCGATTACTGGTAACGTTGTTTTCGCTGCGACCATACCAGGTAAATGTGCTGCCCCACCTGCTCCAGCCACAATGACTACTATTCCTCGATCACGTGCAGATTGAGCATATTCAAACATTAAATCCGGCGTACGATGCGCCGACACAACTTGTTTCTCATAAGGTATATGAAGCTCATCCAATATTTCACATGTATGCTTCATTGTTTCCCAATCACTCGAGCTTCCCATAATCACGCCAATTTTTGCAGTCATTGAAATCGCTCCTTTTATAGAAAAGCGTAATGTGCCACTCTAGCTCAACACCGGCGCTGGAAGAAACGAATCGGAAACCTGTTTCCGCTTGAGTTTCTGAAGCTTAGGTGTGAGCTGGCACATGCAGCTAGACAATTTTTAGAAAAGCGTAATGTGCCACTCTAGCTCGTAAAAACGAACGTTTTGCAAGCGAGCTGGTACTTGTAGCTAACATTTAAACAACATAAAAATCCCCAAATAAACTGCTCACTAGTACGTGAAAAGCAGTTTACTTGAGGAAGTAAAAGAAAATTGTCTATGAGCGGCTGTCATATACATATGCAGACTCACACCCTTCTTTACATACCTTAAGTTGCTTTCCCGCATAGTCCGGTCATTAAGGTGACCTGGTAGAGACGCTAAAGCCAATTCTTTAGCATATATGGGGATATTCGATGTTTCCACTGTTATTTTAACAAGAGAAACTAGATGAGTCAACATAAGAATGCGAACAATAATTATTTAGACAACAGTATCGTTCGTCTTTTTGGCTATTTTTAGGCTATTCCAAAATGTACGTGCCTTTAAATTGAATGATTTGACGGATTGGTACAACTTCTCCATTAACTTCTTGGAACAAAGGTTCTTCTCTTCTGCCAGTCGGCATATAACCTTCCTCATTCATACGTTTCAAACAATCATCAATTGACTCATTCTCTTCCACATCAAACCAAACTGTTTTTTTCTTCATTTGAATAGCTTTCCTTTCTTAACTGTTTTGACCCAGAAACCACCATGAATCGCTTTCGGTTCATACGTAATAATAAATGCTTTTGGATCCAAATCTTTGATTATCGCATATAACTTTAGTTCATATTTACGAGGCGTTAAAATTTGCATCGCTTTTCGATTGCCTTCCAATCCACTCGCTTCCCAGTCTGTCACACCATATCCTTTTTCACGCAGAAGTCGAGGCAATGACCTGCTTTCTTCAGTGATTACATTCACGGTGATATAACCTAGTGCCATCTTCTCTTCAATCTTCGTCCCAATAATGACGCCTGTCCCATAACCAATTGCATAGGCCATTATGTTTTGAATTTCATCTAAATTATCCAGAACAAGTCCAAGACCTACTACATAAACCACCACTTCAATCATACTAAGAAAAGCCGCAATATACCGATAACCCTTGAGTGTGAGAATCATCCGTATCGTGAAAAATGTAACGTATACAATATTTATAGTAAATATAATAAGCACCATGACTAGTGCATCTAAACTCATTTGAATCCTTCCCTTCTCCTTGGACAGCTGAACTCATCTTATTAGAGATGTATCCATATATCAAGGATTTAAAACAAAAAGCCACGATAGCTTTGGAAAGCTTTCGTGGCAATTTCATTATTTTCCTAAAGGAGAAATGACAGTTGTGACATATTCGGCAATGCTTTGAATTTCCTCTTCGGTAAGCATTGTTTCAAATGCCGGCATGGCAGCACCACCAGTTTTAATCTGTTCTATAACGGCGTTTTTATCTGAAGTGACTTTACTTACTTGTAAATCCGGTCCATTATGACCGCCAGTACCTTGATTGCCATGACATGAAAGACAGCTATTCCCATACAATGTCAGCCCTGCTTCTGTGTCTGCACTCGCTGTGTCATTCGACTCCTCATTCGAATCATCTTCTTCTTCAGATTTATCTTCTGTAGAGACTGGTTTAAGTTCACCATTGAGAGCAAACGTATATAATTTGTCTCCATGTTTTGTACCGGCTAATGAATTTCCTCCTGCTAAAATTGAAACGTATTGAACTCCATCTATTTCATACGTGATGGCTGGCGCGTTTGCTCCCGCATCTAACATGTACTCCCAAACTTGTTCCCCAGTTTTGGCGTTGTAGGCTATCAGACGACCGTCATTATGACCAACGAATACTAGGTTACCTTTAGTCGTTAATACACCACTGTACGCAGGAGAATCCCAAACATGTTGCCATGCAATTTTATTTGTTTTTACATCGATTGCTGTAACTGTACCTCTTGATGGAGCACCCATAATCGGCGCGATGATACTTCCGATATACATACTGCCTTCTTCAAACTCACCTTCACTTCTTTCGAAAGCAAAGTATTGATCGCTTGCTAGTACGTAATAATATTCAGTGTCTGGATTATAGGCTGATGGTGGCCAGTTCGCCCCTCCTGCTGGTCCAGGTTTAATTGTCAACGGTTCTTCCCAAAACGGATCGAAAAGTTTACCAACTTTCCCTTCAAACGTCGGACCTAGGTCATTTTTTACGTCTTCTTCAGTAATTTCTTGTGGAACGAATGAATCTCCAACGGGATAAGGCTGTGTGGCGGCAGTTTTTTGGCGCTCATCTTGTGGTACAGCCTTCTCTTCAATTCCAACCAATGGTGTTCCATCAGTTCGATCTAGGAAGTAAACCCAGCCTGTTTTACCTGCTTGTGCGATTCCTTTACGCATTTTCCCATCCATTTCTACATCGTATAAAATAACTGGGTTGGAAGGATCCATATCCCATATATCATGATGTACTTCTTGGAAATGCCATTTGTACTCGCCAGTCTCAGCATCAAGAGCCAGCACGCTGTTTGCAAATAAGTTATCTCCTTCACGATCACTACCGTCAAGGTCTGGAGCCGTATTCCCGGCTGCAAAATAAATATAACCTAATTTTGGATCTACTGCAGGAGTTTGCCACACTGGAGCTCCTCCTGTTAACCATGAGTCATTTTCTTCATAAGGCCATGAACCCTGATCATATCCTTCTTCTCCGGGACCAGGAATGGTATTGAATCGCCATACTTCGCGACCATTATCTGAGTCGTAAGCCATCATACGCCCACGAATCCCGTACTCTCCACCCGCAACACCCGTATAGACTTTACCGTTATAGTAAAGAGGAGCATTTGTAATGGTATAGCCTTCTTGCCAGTTAGCTACTTCTGTTTCCCAAAGTACTTCGCCTGTTTGTTGGTCAAGTGCAACTAAACGAGCATCAAGTAACGTTGCAAATACTTTACCTTCGCCAACAGCTACGCCACGGTTATTCCAACCACAACATACTGTATCCAACTTATCAGTAACTTCCGGACGCCATTCCCAGATGTGTTCACCAGTAACCGCATCTAAAGCTAGTACATCATTTTCACCAGTAGTAATAAACATAACACCATCGACAACAAGTGGCGTTCCCTCACCGGAAAATTTAAAGTCTAACCCAGATCCCAGACTAGTTATCCATGTTGGTTTTAAATCTTTTATCGTCTCAGTCGTAATTGCTTCCAATGGTGAGTAACGTCGATTATACAAATCACCACCATGAGTGGCCCAATCAGTCCCTGGAAGTTCTACTTTAATTCCGGAATTCTTGGTGGTTAACTGCTTTTCTTCGTCGCCGACAGGAGAAATAGTTATACCTGGAGCAACTACATCTTTCTCTTTTTCTTGCCCCATCGTGACAATGAGAATAATCATTGCCGTAATGACTACAATAACACCTGTAATTAGTGCATAAATAAACGCTTTGTTTCCACTCAGCATTTCAACTACCCCCTTTTTTATCTAGTACACTACCTTCATGAAAGAATATTATAGAAAAATAGTACGCAATTTATCTTATTCATGGCTTGTTCGTTTCATTCGCTATTTTTCGGAAATCGAATGAAACTTCGTTTAAAAATACCTAACGAGCTTTTCCTCGATTTTATCGAGGAAATTTTCGCTTGTTTAGAATGAAGGGACATCAACAGTGACCTCCGCGTCAGCGAAATGGCTTCTATTTAAGGGGTATTTATTTTGGAGTGAATTGGGCTTTCTCATAAGACAAGTTACATTTTGACGTGAGATAGAATAATTTTTCCCCTAAAATCGGGGTAAAGAAATTTTATTAACTCATTTAATAGTGCAAAATGGTTCTGTTTTCGCTATGCACCTGTTCAAAACACTTTAAAAACACACAAAATGACCGATATCCATACAGGTATCGGTCTGTCATTTGCCTAGCGACGTCCTACGCACGCAAGGGGAAACCTCAACTACCATCGGCGCACGAGCTTAACTTCCGTGTCCGAGCTGCGAAAGACAATGAACGGCAGAACTTCGTCAACCACAGGTCTTCGGGCTACGAAAAGAGATGCACTTCGTAAATCTCGCTCATCATTTAATATAGAACCAACTGGGAAACCCAAAAAGTATACACAAAAAAACCGAACCCCTAAAGGTATCGGTTTTTCTATTTGCCTAGCGACGTCTTACGCACACAAGGGGAAACCCCCAACTACCATCGGCGCACGAGCTTAACTTCCGTGTCCGGGCTGTGAAAGATGATGAACGGCAGAACTTCATCAACCACAGGTCTTCGATTCTCGCGTATGAGATACGCTCCGAGTCTCTTCCCTTTGTTTCCTCGAACTCTTTGTTCCTCCTCTTTCTCGCACACCTCCTACTTAAGAAACAACAATAACCAACAATAAT
>NZ_MPTA01000004.1 GCF_001939075.1 Paenisporosarcina indica
ACTGTTCAGTTTTCAAGGTTCAAGTTTCAAAAAGGTATGGAGCGGGTGAAGGGAATCGAACCCTCATCATCAGCTTGGAAGGCTGAGGTTTTACCACTAAACTACACCCGCATAATATTGTTGTTTTAGAAGTTGTTTGGCGCGCCCGGCAGGAGTCGAACCCACAACCTTCTGATCCGTAGTCAGACGCTCTATCCAATTGAGCTACGGGCGCTAAATGTTTGGTGCGGCCGAGAAGAGTCGAACTTCCACGGGATTTCTCCCACTAGGCCCTCAACCTAGCGCGTCTGCCATTCCGCCACGACCGCTTGCTATTTAACGACAAGAATCATTGTATCACGTTAAATCCAAGAAGTCAAACAAGAAAATGGTGAGCCATGTAGGATTCGAACCTACGACCCTCTGATTAAAAGTCAGATGCTCTACCAACTGAGCTAATGGCTCGTACGCTATAAAAATAAAAGAATGGCTGGGGAACCTGGATTCGAACCAGGGCGTGACGGAATCAAAATCCGTTGCCTTACCGCTTGGCTATACCCCAATAAAATGGCGGTCCCGACGGGAATCGAACCCGCGATCTTCTGCGTGACAGGCAGACATGTTAACCGCTACACCACGGGACCATTTGGTTGCGGGGGCAGGATTTGAACCTGCGACCTTTGGGTTATGAGCCCAACGAGCTACCACTGCTCCACCCCGCGACAATATTATGTTATAAAGATTATTACTTCTACGCTTATATCTTAGTTGACATCTGCATCGGCTTCGCCTGCTTCGATGTTACTTGCTATCTTCGTACAGCTGCGTTGCTACACCCTCGCGATTTCCTTTAAAGAAATCAAAACTGAGTAACTTTATGCATATAAAGTCTTCATCGTCGCGTTTTCTTTAATAGAAGAAACGCTTCTCTTTTGTCGTGAGTGTTAGTATACCATACTTTCTTAAAAAGGAAAGTTGGTGACCCCTACGGGATTCGAACCCGTGTTACCGCCGTGAAAGGGCGGTGTCTTAACCGCTTGACCAAGGGGCCATATTTGGCTCCGAAGGTAGGACTCGAACCTACGACCAATCGATTAACAGTCGATTGCTCTACCACTGAGCTACTTCGGAATAATGTCGTGTAACTTGTCGACTTTTATTATTATAGGGAGGTTGTTCACTCTCGTCAACCTTTTTCGAATAATTTCTTCAAAGTCTTATCATTCCACTTTCATTAAGGGTCCTGAACACTTGCCACACCGGTATTTGCTAGTATTTAAACGAATCTTCCGTCTATAAAGAAGGCCACAAGACATACAGCCATAGACATGCGAAATACGTCTTGTTGTGCGTTTGGTAGAAACTAAGTTTGCACAAAATCTTGGTGAATTAGTCATTTTCAATAGTTCTTTAAAGTCTTTATCGCGATGTTTATACCCTTTTCCTTCTATATGTAAATGATAATGACATAGTTCATGACGTATGATACCCTCAAGCTCTTCCAATCCATAAAGTTCAAATGATGTAGGGTTTATTTGAATATGATGCGTTCGAAGCATGTATCTCCCGCCAGTTGTTTTTAGACGATTGTTGAAGTAGGCTTCATGCATAAATGGTTTGTTAAAAATGTTCGCGGATATTTTCATCACTAGTTGTTGAAGTTCTTCATTTGTCATACGATCCATCCTTTTACAGTTTTAAACCTGCCTATCTTGATAGGCAGGTTTCTTATTAGCTTTGTTTTACCGGTGAAAGCATCGTTAATGAAATACGTCCTTTTGTTTTTTCAACTTGTTCCACCCATACTGTAACGATGTCACCAAGTGCAACGACGTCTAGTGGGTGTTTAACAAAGCCCTTTTTCAGTTTTGAAATGTGGACAAGCCCATCTTGTTTTACACCAATGTCTACAAATGCACCAAAATCGACAACATTTCGAACCGTACCTTGTAGCTCCATACCGCTCGCTAAGTCTTCCATCTGGAGGACATCGGTTTTAAGTAGCGGTTGTGGAAATTGGTCGCGCGGATCGCGTGTTGGTTTTTTTAGAGTATCGACGATATCTTGTAATGTAATTTCACCGACATCCAATTGTTCGCTTAAGACTTTTAAATTCAACTCGCTTAATAAGAGTTCAGCATCCTTTGTTCCAATCTGTGCTTTCGTTAACCCCGCCTTTTTCAATACTTCCTCTGCAGTAGGATAACTTTCTGGATGTATGCCGGTTGCGTCAAATGGATTCTTTGCTTCTGGAATACGTAAAAACCCGATAGCTTGTTCATATGTTTTGGCACCTAATCGCGGGATTTTTTTAAGTTGCGCACGAGAGGTGAATTTTCCATTTTCATTACGCATAATAATTACGTTCTCAGCCACCGTTTTTGATAGGCCAGATACATACTGCAATAAAGAAGCAGAAGCTGTGTTGATATTAACACCGACTTGGTTAACAGCTGTCTCTACTATAAATGTTAGTGAATCATTTAGTTTCTTTTGAGAAACATCATGCTGATATTGACCAACACCCACTGCTTTCGGCTCTATTTTCACTAGCTCCGATAATGGATCTTGCAGCCTGCGCGCGATTGATACGGCACTTCTTTGTTCAACTTGTAAGTCTGGGAATTCTGCACGAGCGGTATCCGATGCCGAATATACACTTGCTCCCGCTTCATTGACAATCACATACGCAACTTCTCGCTCTGCTTCTTTCAAGCACTCCGCAATAAACTGTTCCGATTCCCGTGAGGCTGTCCCGTTCCCTATTGCAATGATCGAGATTGGATATTGTTTCAATATATCCAGTATTACTTTTTTCGACCCTTGAACATCAGATTTTGGGGGGTGTGGATAAATAACTGAAATCTCTTGAAGTTTTCCAGTATCATCTACAACTGCTAATTTACAACCCGTTCTATAGGCTGGGTCTAATCCCAATACTACCTTTCCTTTTAATGGAGGTTGAAGTAATAGGTTACGTAAGTTTTCAGAAAAAATATGGATTGCTTGTGTCTCGCCCTTTTCCGTGAGTTCCGTACGAATTTCGCGTTCAACAGAAGGTGCAATCAGACGTTTATAAGAGTCTTCTATTGCTTCCGTCACTTGTGGAATACTTGGTGAAGAGCTATATGTCGGTATCCACTCGTCTCGCATGGCCTGTAAAATGCGATCGACTGGAGAATGTAAACTGACTTTCAAAATCTCTTCTTTTTCTCCACGGTTTAATGCCAGGACACGGTGGGGGACAATTTTTTTAACAGGTTCAGTGTAGTCATAATACATTTCGAACACACTTTTTTCATCGTCTTGTTGTTTCTTTACGCTGGATGTAATAGATCCTTCAGCTCGTGTTAGATTACGAATCTTTTCACGAATCTTCGCATCATCTGCAAATTGTTCTGCTAAAATATCTCGTGCACCTTGGAGAGCTTCTTCAACATTTGCCACTTCTTCATTAACAAAGCCTTGTGCTAGTTCTTCAGTGGGAGTCTTTGAATAACTGAAAATAAGATTTGCTAACGGTTCCAGTCCTTTTTCTTTTGCGATTGTCGCTTTCGTTCTGCGTTTTTGCTTATATGGTCGATATAAATCTTCTAGACGTTGAAGAACCGTTGCATGTTGAATTGCGTATGTTAACTCTTCAGTTAATTTCCCTTGCTCGTCAATTAATCGAATAACTTCTTCTTTGCGCTGTTCTAATTGTTGTATGTAACGGTAACGGTCTTCTACCGCTTTTATTTGAACTTCATCTAATGAGCCAGTTGCTTCTTTACGGTAACGTGCGATGAAAGGGACCGTATTTCCTTCTTCGAGTAAATCGATAACTTGTTGTGCTTGTGCAGGTCTCACATTTGTCTCTTTCGCAATGCGTTGCATCATTTGTTTTGCATTCATGGTACTCATCCTTTCTATCTACCCCTCTATTTTACCATTAGGAAAAGACAACATGCACCCACAATGGTGTATGTTGATATTTTTCTTATCCTAATATCCGAAATCTTTGTTTCTAATTGAACATCAAAAAACCTACTCCATTTTATTGGAGCAGGCTGCCTGTGATAAATGTTGCATCATCACCATGTTCAATTGTACTAACCAATGTTTGATGCAAACAATATGCACCAGCACTATTCCTCATGGTGCTTTTAGGACTGCCTAATACAACACCATCAGAATGAAGTAAAAATAAATCACCGGGTTTGTAAGTATATAATTGGGTTCGAAGTTTTTGTGGTCGACCTGATAAGTAGCCCATAACAGGAAGTGGATAAATCATTTTTTCATCGTCTCTGCGAGTCATATAAAATTTAATATTCCCTACACAACTATACTCCAAAGTTTTCGCAATAAAATCAACTTTCATTATTGCGACAGCCGCTCCACGTTTTTGATACATGAGTTCATTACATCGAAGTAACAACTCATCAATCGTTTCGTGATGGTACTCAGCTAAAATCAACGGGATGATTTCAGATGACTGTCTAGCGATTGGACCATTTCCTAATCCGTCAGCAATTGCACATAAAAAGTATTGTTCATTCATATAGGTGAAATACGTATCTCCAGATTCTTTGTTTCCCTCTTTGGCCTCTTGGTAGACGAAGACTTCTAAAAACGGATGCTTGATCACTTCCATCAAGTTACTCCGCCAGCTGCCAGTATTGCATCCTGTAGCTTTTTGATGGCTTTACGCTGTAACCGAGAAACATGCATTTGGGAAATATCGAGTTTTTCGCCCGCTTCCTTTTGGCTCAGTTGTTCAATGTATGTATATTGAATGACTTGTTTCTCTCTCTCAGAAAGGACACTCATTGCCTCTGCCACTAACATACGTTGATCCGTTTTTTCAAATCCATCATCTTTCTGGCCAATCACATCGAATAAAGTAATACTGCTGCCATCCGAATCCGATTCAAGCGAATGGTCCATCGACAACGCTTGGTAGCTTTTGCCCATTTCCATCGCTTCCAGTACATCATCTTCATCTACTTCAAGAAATTCAGCGATTTCGATTACTTTCGGGGAGCGTTGAAGTTCTGTTGTCAGTGTTTCAACAGCAGATTTTATACGTGGTCCCAATTCTTTGATACGACGTGGAACGTGTACGGCCCATGTCTTATCACGTAAAAATCGTTTGATTTCGCCAATAATCGTTGGGACCGCAAAAGCTTCAAACGTCCTGCCGAATTCAGGATCATAACGACGAATGGCTCCAAGGAGTCCCAACATCCCTACCTGATAGATATCTTCATGATACGATTTACCATTCGAATATTTACGGGCAATCGAGTCCACCAGTCGTTGGTAATTCAATACTAGATTGGTTTGTGCCACATCATCTTCCGTTTCTTGATAGGCTTTAATCCATTCCAATATCTGTTCTTTGGTTTCGTAGTTAGGAGGTGATAGTTTCGACATTCTCTTCCACCTGCTCTTCTCCGACATATTTCGTCATAAAGACTGTTACGCCCTCTTGGTGGTGGACTTTCACTTCATCCATTAACGTTTCAATCAAATATAATCCAAGTCCACCTTCACGTAGAAACTGAACTTCTTGTTGGTCATGGTAAGGACCTACTTTGGTTTTTGTTTCTTCAAAGTTGAAGCTTTTCCCATGGTCAGCAACCATGATCTCGATTTTATCTGGATAAAGTGCACATCCAATTACTACTTCGCCTTCATCCACCTCGCTATAAGCATGTTGAACTGCATTCGTAATGGCTTCAGACGACGCAATTTTCAAATCTTCAATTTCGTCGTATGTAAAACCGATTCGACTAGCTAGTCCCGAAATTGTCAAACGAGCAACACCGACGTATTGGGATTTTGCAGGAACCCGAATTTCTACATAATCAAATGGTCTCATTATTTGTTTCCACCTTTATCGTCTGTCTCAATATCCATTATTTCTCCAAGACCTGTAATATCAAATAATCTCTTCAGACGAGTTGACAATCCTGTTAACTTAACATGACCATTGTTCGCATTAACGTGTTTATAGAAAGCTACAATTACTCCTAGTCCAGTGCTATCCATATATGAAACATCAGACATTTCTAATTCTGTCTGTAGATTTTCTTTTTGTTGAACCGTTGCTAGCTTTTCACGTAACATTGGGGCAGTGAAAGCATCTATCTCCCCACTAATAAAAGCTTTAACCAAATTTTCTTCTTCTTTTATAACAACTTGAATATTCATCTATTGACACCCCGTCCATCTATTAAATCAATTTAATTAATACTCATTGCTTACCACGAATGAAGAAATTTTAAACATATTAAGAAGTTTTCTTGAAGATCACGAGCGTAAAATCATCACGGAGTTCAAAGTTTTGCATCTTCTCTAGTTCCTTAAATACCGAATCTACAATGGTTTGAGCTGGTTCGTGACGCATAGAATGAATTAACGTTATCACAATTTTTGGATCTATAAAACCTTCATCCGTTCTGCATTCTGTAACTCCGTCTGTCATCATTACAACGAAGTCTCCGGCTTCCATCGTCACAGCGTGCTGCTCATAACTAACATTCGCAACTACACCTAATAATAAACCTTTTGCATGTAATTCCGTGAATTCATCATTTTGAGCATTGTAAAAAAGAGCTGGTTCATGACCTGCAGTTGCGTATGTAAAAAGAGAATTTTCCACATTATAACGACCGTAAAACATGGATATGAACATATCATCGTTCACACTTTTTTCAACAATACGATTGATGACATCTAACACTTTCTTGGGATCTGTTGCAACATCTTGTAAACTGTCCATCCCATATTTAATCATGGACATGCAAAGTGCAGCAGGAATGCCTTTACCAATCACATCCGCTACAGCAACACCGGCATTGTTGAGATTGTCGCTTAGAAAATAAATATAATCTCCATTCATCTTGCGTGCTGGTACTGATACAAGCCCAATTTCAAGACCATTAATTTTAGGACGTGTTGTTTTTAATAGAGTCCTTTGAACTTTAGCTGCTAAATCCATTTCAACTTTCATTTCTTCTTGCTGTTGAAGTAGACTTTGATGCTCTGCGTGAGCTAGTCCATAACGAATCATCATCTCGATTAACAAGTCAAATGAATTCCACACATTCATCGGCAACTCAGGAAACATTTCTTCAAGTGTTGCCTTATGTATGCTAATTACTTCGTCTGGCGCAATATTTTTTTTAATCAGTTGACGACTAAAATTTTGACCCTCGTATAAATTCCTTTCGGTTTGTTTCATCAGATATTGCTTGAGTATTTCTTTGTATTGTTTTTCAATTTCTTGAGGCATTTATTCTGACCCCCTAGCGAATCCATTTCGTCGCTTTAATAACTGTTCCTTCGCCTACAACCGTGTCAATCTTAAAAGTATCCATTAAACGTTTTACACCAGGCATACCAGCACCTAAACCACCTGAAGTTGAGAAACCATCCTCCATCACTTTTCGGACATCGGGAATTCCCGGACCTTCATCTGATGCGATAATCGTAATACCATACTTTCCGCCTTCTGATATACGTTCAATTTCAATCTTCCCTTTTCCCGCATATAAGTAAATATTACGAGCCAGTTCACTGATTGCTGTTGTGATCCGTGCTTGGTCAACCGTACCGAAGCCCACTTCTTTTGCTTCATTTCGACCAAGTTGTCTAGCAGCAACAATGTCCCACTCTGTTAAAATCTCTACAGAAGACCGATAACTCATTCTTAAGCCTCCAATTCTCGTTGGAGTTTTTCAAGACCATTCTCTAAATCTAAAGCAGTCATGACATCTTCTAAACGAATTCCAAGTTCGATCAGTGTAATAGCTACTGCAGGTTGAATCCCTGTGATAACCACCTTTGCACCCATTAAGCCTGACATACTAATAACATCACCTAATACCTTAGCGATAAAAGAGTCAATAAAGTCTATCGGAGTTAAATCGATCACTACTCCCCGCGCACTTGTTTCATGCAATTTTGTCAGTAAATCTTCTTGGAATTGGAGTGCAGTTTGATCATCTAGTTCCCATTGGATGGAAACAATTAGACAGTCATTTAATTTCAATATAGGTATTCGTAAGTTCAATTTCCTTCCACCTCCACGATTTGACGATTTGTCCAAGCAAGGGCTTGTTCAACCCCACGTTGTAATGTACTTGTCGTTGTAAAATCTTTTAAATTTATGCCTAATGTAACGATTGTTTGTGCGATTTCCGGACGAATTCCAACCAGCATACACTTAGCCCCAACTAAACGAACCGCGTCTGCTGCTTGGATTATGTGATGTGCCACCATTGTATCCACTACAGGAACACCTGTAATATCAATGATTACAACTTCAGCCCGGTGTTTGACAACACCTTCAAGTAGGTTTTCCATAATTAATTTCGCACGCTCGGTGTCAATGGTTCCAACTAGTGGCATAACTGAAATTTTATCAAAAACAGGAATCAAGGATGCCGAAAGTTCCTGTAAGGCAATTTTTTGTAATTGCACAGTACGTTCCCATGTTTTGGCATATGTATCAACGATTCCATCACGCATTGGTGTAATCCAGTTGGTCAAGATCGTATTGTACTCTTTAATATTTTCATCAACTATGATTTTTTCTGTTTCGAGCAGTTCATATACGATATTGGCAAAGTGATTGATGGCTTTCATGACAAAACTAATCGACCAGCCAAATCGCACGACTTTACTTGTAAATATATTTAAGCGATTTTCATACTTATTTTCGCCTTCTAGAAGATTAGAAACCATCAATTCCGCAAATTCACGACTTGTGTTATCGATGACACTTTGAGACATGATTTGAAAGAATCGTTCTTCTGAATCTTCTTTCATCAATTCTTTCCAATTCACTAATATCTCATCTAAATTATCTTGAACTAATGTTGCTATAATTTTATTCATAAATTTTGGCTATGCCTCCTGAGTCCAATTTAATACTTATTTATATTGTATCTGAAAACGTCAAACTACACACTTTTTTTACTTAAATGCGAAGAAACACCGTTTGGAAGAATATCCGCACGGTGTTTCCCCTTTATGTATGATTAAAATTTTACAAGGCCAAGACTTATTTCAAGCGCCTCATCCACTTCTTCCATAAGTACATCATCAAGCTGCGTTATTTTATCCGTCAGCCGTGATTTATCAATCGTCCGCAATTGTTCAAGCAAAATAACGGAATCCCGTTCAAATCCATACTTTTTCGCATCGATTTCTACGTGCGTTGGTAATTTTGCTTTTTGAATTTGCGAAGTGATAGCCACAATGATGACTGTTGGGCTGAAACGATTTCCAATATCGTTTTGAATCACCAGAACGGGTCTTGTTCCACCCTGCTCAGACCCGATGACTGGTGATAAATCAGCAAAAAAAACGTCACCGCGTTTTACGTTCAATATTTCATCCTCCGCTTACAAGTCGCTCCATCGTATGCTCCGCTTCATATTCCAAGTGCAGACACTCGCTTGCAATGGACAAGTTAATACTCGACATTTCCACGTAGCCTTTGATCATTGCTTCTCGTATAAGATTGGGTTTAACTTGTTTAATCACTTTTTTTGTCGAAATATAAACAAACTCTCCTGGCTCAGCCAGTTGTTGCTCTTTCTGTCTATCAAGATCGCTCACAAATTGTCTCGGAAGTTTCACAATAACTTCCTTTGTTTCTCTCTTTTTCACAGTCAACACCTCCGACAAACCCGTCCCTCTTTTCGATACTTTTCTATCTTAACATTCAAAACAGGCATTGAGAAGACAAGAAAGGAAAATATCTGACAATATTTTTTGTTTCGTCGGTATTTGTCGTATGCTACTGCGTGTACACCCTAGGTACTCTATTTGTGAGTATACAAGGAATTTCGTATGAAATAGTTTGCAGTTTTTGTGCCCATTCTTCTATGGTTATTTGTTCGGATCCTTGTCTCCCAATTAAGACAACCGGTTCGCCTATTGAAACCTGTCCATTTAGCCGCACCATGCATTGATCCATACAGATACGGCCAATAATTGGAAATCGTTTTCCTTGAATTAACACTTCTTGTCCACTCAGCCCCCGAATCATTCCATCCGCATATCCAATAGGAAGTGTGGCTATCCATTCGTCTTTACTCGTTGTGTAGGTTGCACCATAACTGATTGTGGATCCTTCAGGAACTTTTTTCACATGTACCACTTGTGTGAGTAAAGATAGGGCTGGTTGCAGTGGAAAAGGAAGTTTGTTCGATACATATGGTGACGGTGATAATCCGTACATCGAGATACCAAATCGTACTGCATCAAACAACGAGTTTTCATGAACGATTGAAGCTGCACTGTTTGCGGCGTGAATGCACCGCGGTTTTACAGGAAAGTGCTGTAAGTAACCCTTGAATTTCTCCAGTTGTTGCCTGAACTGACTTTCGTCCTCTTCATCTGCCGTCGCAAAATGAGTGAAGACCCCATCGATCATGATATCTTGTCTTTGATGGATGGTTTCAAGAAGCAAGCTTAATTCTGATTCCGTAGTAACGCCTAACCTTCCCATGCCGGTATCGATTTTAATATGTACATTCAGCTTTTGGGGTAAGGTCGGAATGTGTAGAAACCAATCTTTTTGAAAAACAGTTACCATAATATCTTTTTCACTTGCCACAGCAGCAAAAGATGGGGATGATGCACCCAGCACAAGAATGGGCGATTCGATGCCACTTTCTCGCAATCGAATCGCTTCATCTGGTGTGGCAACGGCAAGCATGCTAGCCCCAGCGTTTAATGCCGCGTTTGCTACTTCAAGATCACCATGTCCATACGCATTTGCTTTGACTACAGCAATGACCTCGACGGAATGACTAATATGTTTCTTCAAATTAAGTATATTCTTTTTTATCGCATTCAAATCAACCTTTGCAAAAGTCGGTCGATAAAAATATTTCGGCTGCATTGTCATTCCTCATTTATAGTTCGATAGGTAGGTTGGAAATTATTTCATATCAGATGCTTGCATGGAAGACGCCACTGTAATCATTTCTTCACGAGACATTGAATCTGATGCTAAGAAGAATTGTACTCCGTTTTGTTCCCAACTGATAGACTGATCCGTGATTGCCCCGATAGCAAAACCTAAATCGGCTGGATCACCAGCTGCAAATACTGGAACTAGATCGGATGCTTTTTTCGTAATTGGTGTTTGAATAATCGTGAATTCTTTCTTCCCACCATATGTTAAAATAACACGTTCAAGCGTTTCATCCTTAATTACTTTTTCATCAAGTTTGTCTACGCCTTCCCATTGTAGAGCAGGATAGTGTGTTTGAAAGACAGGATATTCAACGTCGGCACTAGCTGTTTCTTTTCCATTTGATTCTTCAGAAGGCATATCTGCCTTATAATCACTAGCACTTCTTGACGTTCCCAAAGTGATCTTATCAAATGTGATACTTATTTGTTCTTCTTTTTGATCATTCAGAATTGATACCTTTGTTGGTAGTAATGTTTTCTTGCTGATATGAATTTTTTGAGTCGGCAACATTTTTTGGTGACTGTTTCTTGTCTTCGTTTCAAAGACGTACGATTTTTCGTTTTCCGTCATTACTGAATCTTTATCCGCCTTGATGTCTTGTGCCAAAGAACCAATTAGATAGGCTTGGCTATTTTTTTCCGGCCAATCACTCTGGAATTTATACGTTTTGCCAAGTGTCGGTGTGATTACAAAAACACCTTCTTTGTTTCTTACAATGGTCTGTGATACATCTTCACCCGTTTGACTGACTTTCACACGATAAAATTCAGGTTTCGTGTGCCACACGCTTACTTCATACAGACGTGGTTCTGATCCAGTACTAATCTCCATCTTCGCGTCTAACTCATACCCTTTTGTGTCAACCCACTTGGTACTCAATTTCTTCAGTACATCTTCTTTTGACTCTTCCCCACATGCTGCCAACAAAAGCACCAACAATAAAACTATCCCAGCAAATACACGGCTACGCAATACTTTCACCCTTTCTCTTTTCGATGCGTTAAAACATCTTATGAGAGATGGACAGGGATTATTCTAGCAATATTACCTGAGCTGCTGCGAATTGTTTTGTATGTGTGATACTGACATGTCCATTCACTATTTTCCCATTAAAATAAAGTATAGGTTTCCCACTTTGGTTGGATAATACTTCAATATCTTGAAAGCTACACTCTTTCCCAATACCCGTTCCTAATGCTTTGGCAAATGCTTCCTTAGCCGCAAAGCGACCAGCCAAAAACTCAATTTGTCTGTTTTCATTCAGCGTACTCCAACGGTCGAGTTCTCGTGTTGTTAAAATACGTTCTACGAATTTCGATGTTCTCCGATTGGTCGTAGCGACCCTATCCATTTCTGTCACATCTAATCCAATTCCTTTGATCATGAAAGACTTCTCCTTTCAACCAATAGCAGTTTCACGTTATAATAGTTTCATACCAATTCGAGGTGAATATATGTTTAATCGAACAGAAAGTTTTGCACAATACATTAAGTTATACCCAGTTGTTTCAATTTTAATTGCAATCAATGTCATTATTCATTTAATTAGTCTCATTCCATTGATTGGTGATCAGCTTTTCATTTTAGGAGCAGGCTCAAATGCTTTAATTGCTGATGGTCAATGGTGGCGCTTTATCACACCGATGTTCTTACATGCCGGATTAGTTCATTTACTGTTTAATATGTTTTCCTTATATTTGTTCGGACCTGAACTTGAGAAACTTGCAGGGAGAGTTCGCTTTCTAACCATTTACTTTATGGCTGGATTATTTGGAACCGTTGTAACATTCCTTCTACAAGAACCCGGTTATGTACATGTTGGTGCAAGTGGTGCCATTTATGGTCTTCTTGGTGCATTTGGCGCCCTGGTTTATTACGCAAGAAAAGCCTTGCCTCAGCTACGTCAAATCATTCTACCGATCATTGTCATTAGTATTGTAATGACTTTTGTATCATCGAATATTAACATTACAGCTCACTTAAGCGGGCTAGCTGTTGGATTTTTAATTGGATTAAGTTATTTTCATCCAAAACGTATCATTAGCTGGAAAAACAGAAAAAGATAGGACAGCCTTATTGCGGCTGTCCTTTTTACTAAGAATTGGAAGTCTAACCGGTTTCCAATCCCCCAGCTAGACTAGTGCTTTGCGCTTTTATTGACCAGATGGTTTATACCAAGTCATCACTTCCTCGATATCCTCTATCTTCATATGGTCTACTTTTGCCGTTACCCCTGTCACCCCAGACTTGATAGTCGTCTCAATCGAGGCGAGTGCTTTCCTTTTTTGGAAAGGAGTTTGTTTCATTATTAACGATTGCATCCGTTTCCTTTCAATAAAAAAGGTACTTTTACTGAATCCGCGGAATCGTAATGACAATTGATTATTTGTCTGCGCAAACGCCGCAGATCGATGTTGCCACAGTCCGAGCAAGAAAATAATCGGCAGGATTAGTAAAGACAATAAACCAAACGGGTAGAAAAAGATACTTATTGCAATTACTACCGGCATCATCCAAAGAAAATCAAGGCGATAATAGAATGGTTTTGCCTTCTTAGGTGAAGATATCCAGTCTGGCTCTAACTCTAATTGTGCAAACAACTTTTGTAATGGCTGTTTGATTTTATTTCTCTTTACGAGTGGAAACAATCGAATTTTTTGATCTTTATCCCCGACAGAACCTCCAGCACTTTCTATAATCACGGCGCAGTATCCGAATAATTGTCTTAAAGGGCTTTCAACTATTCTAATTCCCTGTACTCGACTTAGTGGTATCGTCACTTTCTTCTTCTCCAGTAAGCCACGTGTTAACACAATTTGGTCGTCTTCTTGTACGATTGTAAACTGGTAATAATTAAGCGTAGTCAAAACAACGGATCCAAACCAGGCCACTAGCAGCACCATGAAGACACTAATCGCGACGATAAAAACGCCAAATTTCATAAACACGACTACTTCATCATAAATGCGTTCATACGGAATGAACTCAGAAAATTGAGAGAAAAACACAGCAAGACCTGAAAAAATAACCCCAATCCCACCAGAAGTGGTTGCAAGCATAATTAAATCTTTCATAGACATCTTAAATATAGGGGTACTAGTGACGGTGGTTTCCTTTTCCACAATGTCAACTTCGCCAACTAAGTCACTATCTGAGATTTTGCTCAATTTTCTTTTTTTTGCTTGAGCTAAAGTAGTTTCAATCCATTTTGCTGCTTCTTTTGTAATCGCTGTAAGTTCTGCTTCCGCTTCTTTCGTGGAACCTGAACCTGCCGTCTCAATTGTTACTTTTACTAATTTAAATGGTCGATGTAAAATTCCCTCTGTATAATTTAAACTTTGGATACGTTCAATCGGAATGTATCTTTTTTTCTTTACAAATAATCCATATTCAATTCGAAGTTCATCGTCCTCAAACCAATAGACAAATCGTTTCCATTTAATAAATCCACTAAATAACACCAGTATTAAAACGAGAGGGCCTATTATATACGGGATATAGGCCGTCCAATGAGAATCTTCTGTAGATCCCCCTTGAAACCCATTCGCCACAAAAATAATAACAAACGGAAAGATTAAATCTTTTAAGCCCTTAATAAAATTTAAAAGTGCGGATATCGGGTGCAGTTTATGGCGTTCATTAGACATCATCTTCCGCCACCCTTGCAAGTGTCGATATTCGGCTTCTTAATTCATCTGCCTCACTTGTAATAAGTGCAGGAATTGTATGCGTTGTTGCGGCAGTTGAAATGGTGATCGAAGCCAAGTCATATTTTCGGAGAATCGGACCTTGTGCTGTATCAACGTGTTGTACACGGACCATTGGAACCAGAGTTCTCTTCACTACAAATAGGCCATATTGAAGTTCAATTTCTTGTTCACGTACTTCATATCGCCAACGCAGCCATTGTAATTTGGGAAATAAAATAACGAATAAATATGTATATAATACCGGGAGAACCACACAAATCATCAAAACCCACCACGGACCTTCAAGCCACCAGTTTAATACGCCACCACCGATTGCCAATAACCAAACAATTGCCGAATGCATCAAACCATACAATCGCCAAACTTTTAAACCTTGTGGAGAAATTTGATTAATGGGTATATTTCTCATCAAAACACCTTCTTTCTATTATGCATACGATTCTACAGCAAAAATGTTTCAAAAAAAATATCACAGCCCAAATGGACTGTGATATTTGTATTATTTAGCTTTCGCGACGTGCTGATGAACGAGGACGTCCACCACGGCTTGCGCCATCACGTGATGCTGAAGAAGAACTACTTCCATCACGAGGTCCGCTGCTGCGGCGTGATCCACTGCGATCATATCCACGGCTGGATGAACCTGAAGCTGTTGCACTACGTCCGCCACTGCGGTTGCCTTTATAGCCGCCACCGCCACTGCGTCCGCCACCACCGCCACGATCTTTACGAGCAGGCAATGGGCGTTCTTCGGAAATATTTACCGGAGTATCGCTAGGTTCACGAGTCATTGATTTTAGAGCAGCTGCAATTACATCTACTGCTTCGTATTTTTCAAGTAATTCCGTTGCAAACGAACGGTAATCGCCTAAGTTGTTTTTGTCTACCATTTCACTAAGTGACTCAACAGCTACACGTTGTTGACCTACTAACGCCTCATCAGAAGTTGGTGGGACAAGAGCAGTCATACGTTTTTTAGTTGTGTCTTCAACAATGCGAAGGTAACCCATTTCACGTGGTGTTACAAACGTTATTGCCATACCACTTTTCCCTGCACGACCCGTACGACCGATACGGTGAACATAACTTTCAGGATCTTGTGGGATATCATAGTTATAAACGTGAGTTACGCCAGAAATGTCAAGTCCACGAGCAGCTACATCTGTAGCAACTAGGATGTCTATTTTGTTTTCTTTAAATTGTTTTAACACTGACATACGTTTTGATTGGCTTAAATCACCATGAATACCTTCAGCTAAATAACCACGAATGCTTAAAGCTTGAGATAATTCATCAACACGGCGTTTTGTACGACCAAAAATAATCGCAAGTTCTGGTTGGTGAACATTGATGATGCGAGAAAGGAAATCAAATTTCTCACGTTCAAGTGATTTAACATAGAACTGTTCAATGTTTTCAACAGTCATCTCTTTAGATTGGATTTTAACCATTTCAGGGTTTTTCATGAATTTCTCAGCGATTTTACGGATAGGTCCTGGCATTGTAGCCGAGAACAGTAACGTTTGACGTTCTGGTGGAACACTTTCTAAAATCATGTTGATATCTTCGATGAAGCCCATGTTCAACATTTCATCCGCTTCGTCTAATACAAGCGTTTGAACGTTGTCTAATTTTAATGTACGACGGTTAATATGATCCAAAAGACGACCAGGTGTACCAACGATTACGTGTGGACCATTTTTCAATGCACGGATTTGACGTCCGATTTCTTGACCACCGTATACAGATAAAATTTTCACACGTTTGTCTTGTCCAATTCGGTAGATCTCTTCAGATACTTGAACTGCAAGCTCACGAGTTGGTGCAATAATTAAAGCTTGGATGTTTGGGTTTTTAGGGTCGATTTTTTCAATCAATGGAATACCAAACGCTGCAGTTTTACCTGTTCCTGTTTGTGCTTGACCGATAATGTCGCGGCCTTCCATTGCGAACTTAATTGTACCTTCTTGAATTGGTGTAGCTTCTTCAAACCCCATACGAAGTACTGATTTTAATGTTGAAGCACTAATATTTAATTCTGAAAAATTTGTCAAAATTTAATCTCCTTTTTGTTTACATTTGACAAATGGTTACATTTTCAGATGAAGTTGCGGCAAATTCGAGCCTATACGAGGAACGTTTCCGTTACTTAAAATTCTCTGTAGAGTTATCAGAGGGGACTTATATTTAAAGGAAAGCCCGGTTTTTTGCCGAGCGGTTCGATCAGTTGGGAGCATGTTTCAAAGCGTCTGCATCACGCTGTCTCTTGTGACCTGTTGGTAGCCTAAATTTAACGTTCCTTTGAACTTGGCTATTGTGATAGTTCACATATTTGATGTTTGAAACTAAACATCCTACCCTAAAAAATTGAACAAACCGTTATGTTCAAAAAAAAGACCTCTTCATGAATAGCGAAGAGTCCTTACATAAAATGTATCCATTGCTCTAAACACTTTACCATAATTAAACACAAAACGCAATTATTAACCCACAGTCATAATAATAGTTTTCTTTTCCATATGCAAAAAAGTGAAAAACTTCATCAAACCATTTGTCACCATCAACACTATTTTGCCGCCTTACTACGTAAACAGATTTAGCCCCTCAGATACTTACAATCATACAAAAACGTAAATAATTAGAATTAAGAGCATTGTTACGATTCACATTAACCCAGTTCGCGGCTCGATTTACAAATGAGTTAATCTTGTTCGCAAAAGATGATGCATCGTCTTGTGAATTAAGTTTCTTAGCAGTGCCTTAGCCATTGAATTTTCATCAATTGATTACCATAAATCATGACTTTTAGCATTGTTGAGAATAGTCAATTCAATCCGTTCATCTCTTCTATATAGTGTACAGATGGTTGAGATTCATGCAGCCCATAATACGCCAGTTTTTAATCAATTTTCAAATTTGAAATTCCAACTAACCTATTATTGAATTACATTCTCAAGCGCCATCCCTCGAGAGCCTTTTACTAAAATAAGTGATTTTGAAGAAGTATACGTTTTTAAAGTTTTTTTAATCGCCTCATAATCCTGTTCTGTCCAGACTAAGTGAGTATCGTTCCATTGGTCTTTCAACTGATCGTATAACCACTTCATTCTCGGACCATATAAACAGACTCCTGCAAAATCTTGAGGGCTCATCTGTTCAGCTAGATCTTCATGAAACGCCTTCTCATTCTCCCCAAGTTCTAGCATGTCACCGAGGACAAGCCATTTTTCTGGACGGATTGTCGTTTCCCGAGCAAATGTGATAGCGGCTTTCATGGATGTCGGAGCAGCGTTATATGCGTCGTTAATAAACAACGAGCCATTTGCCGCAGGAATGACTTGCATGCGCATATCTGTTAGGGACACCTGTTTTAATGATTCCTTGATTTGCGAATTCGTTAATCCCGCTTTTTGAGCAATTAATATGGCTACTAAAGCATTCTTCACTTGATGTTTCCCTAGTACAGGTATCGAAAAATGATCTTTAATCAATCCATTAACATCAAACTCACTGCCATTTTCTGTTGTTTGGACAGCTGAAGTATAGACGTCATTCGAACTACTAGTACCGAAGGAAATCGCACGCGTGGAAGTATGCGTTTTTTCGTTATTAAATTGATCAATTAATGGATGTAGCAATGGTTCGTCTCCGTCATAAAACAAAGAACCATCCTCCTGCAGGCCAGAAACAATTTCAAACTTGGCTTTGGCAATTCCTTCTCGTGACCCTAAATCTTGCATATGGGCTTCACCAATGTTGGTAATGGCAACATAATGTGGTTTTGCTAAATTTGATAAGAACTCGATTTCTCCAAAGCCACTCATCCCCATTTCAAGAACCGCAAATTCGGTATCTTCATCTAACGATAAGATCGTGATAGGCAAACCAAGATTATTATTAAAGTTTCCTGCTGTTTTTTGAACTCGGAAGTAGGGAGTTAGGACACCTGCCACTAGATCTTTAGTAGATGTTTTGCCATTTGAACCCGTAATGCCAATAAACGTAGCATTATGTTCATTTCGATAAGTACGTGCCATTTGCTGTAAAGCTTTTTCGCTATCCTCCACCACTAATAAGGGCACATTTTGAGGAGGATTCGGTTCATCTCGTTGCCAAAGAGCGGCAGCCGCTCCTTTTTCAAAAGCTTGCGCAACATATTGGTGTCCATTTACTTTTTCACCTTTAAACGGAATAAATAAATCACCCGGTTCGATGGTTTTTGTATTAATCGACACCCCTGTTACCATCACATCAAGTGTCGTTATAGGTGGTTCTAGTTGTAACCAATTAGCAATTGTCTGTAATGATTTTTCCACAAATATTCACACTCAATCCATTGTATAGTGTAGTTGTTGTTTTTCTGCATGACGTTCAATTGCCAGTTGAATCAGCTGTTCAATTAACTCGGGGTAACTTACTCCTGTATGCTGCCACAGTAATGGGAACATGCTAGATGGAGTAAAACCAGGTAATGTGTTTACTTCGTTGATAAGCACTTCATCTTCATCTGTTACAAAGAAGTCTGCACGTACTAGTCCTGAGCAATCCAATACTTTAAATGCTTTGATTGCGTCTACTTGTAGTGTAGCTTCAACTTGGTCTGAAACGTCTGCTGGGATAATCATAGCCGTGTTACCATCTTGGTACTTCGCTTGGTAATCATAAAAATCTTTCAACGGCTTAATTTCACCCGGTACTGAACACTTCGGAGAGTCGTTTCCAAGGACACCCACTTCGATTTCACGAGCTTTAACGCCTTGTTCAATGATGATTTTACGATCATATTTAAATGCAACATCTACTGCTTCAATCAACTGTTCACGATTAGCCGCTTTGCTGATACCGACACTTGATCCTAAATTCGCAGGTTTTACAAAAACTGGCCATGAAAGCTCATTTTCGATTTTTTGCGTCCAAGTTTCCTGATCCTTCTGCCATTCTTTTCGAATGAAATGGACGTAAGGTACTTGTTTCAAACCAGCAACCGCAAAAAGCTGTTTCATGATAACTTTGTCCATGCCAGCTGAAGAAGCTAAGACACCGTTGCCAATGTACGGAAGATTTAATACTTCCAGCAATCCTTGAACTGTTCCATCTTCCCCATTCGGTCCATGAAGGAGCGGGAAAATGACATCTAATGAATCTTCATTCGACGATTCTTGTTTGGAAGGCAAGAAGCTAGAAATATTATTTGGTAAACTTTGATTTGTTGCTTCACCATACTGAAGTTGTTCAATGGATTCTACTGGCGCCATTAATTGCGACCCTTTTCTCCATTCGCCTTCTTGTGTAATGTATATTGGATAAACTTTATACTCATCGAAATTTAATGCTTGTGTCACTGCGCGTGCTGTCGATAAAGACACTTCATGTTCAGCGGATTTCCCACCATATAATAAACCGATTTTCTTCTTCATTAAAAGACCTCCACGTTTTGGATATTCATATTTTATCACGAACCTTGTTGACCTATGAACAGAAATGAAAAAAACAATCCCTTGCACTCATCTTTGCAAGGGATTGTCGTTAAAAACGGATCGTTTCATCCGGGGTTTGTTTCACTACTGCAGTTAATTCGTCCCATATTTCATCAGCGAAAACCGTGTCTGGTAAAGAGCGGATTTCTAAAACATACGATGCTATTGATTTTTCAATTTTGCATAACGAAAGCAGGATCCCTTCCTTCAACAATGATTTATGTGCATTGAGTTGCTCCATTGTGAGTTCGGGATAAACTTCTTTTTGTTTACGACGCCAAAATGCAGTGCCTCTTTCTTTTTCACGTACTACTTGATTTAGTATATTAACGACTAAACGAAGTGAATCATTTAGTTCGCGAAAATAAATTTTCGTCATACTTTCTTCTTCATTGGACAAGTACACAAAGTGATTTTGAAGTTGATGGTAAAACGGTGAGCGAATCGGTTCTTTTTTATGGCCAATATATAATAATTCAGCTTGTTCTTGGGGCGTTAACATATTAAGTCTGGGTTCATCCGCAAAATCAATCCATCTTATATCAGTAGGTTTGTCCATGAACTCTTTCGTAAAAGAAAGTACCTCTTCATCTGGAACAAACTCTAATTGGGTATGCATGTTAAAAGAACTGTCTTCATACTCATGCTTAAGCAATAACAAATTTTGCAAAGGTCCTGCACATTGTACAAATTGTTGCATAGTTAAACCACTGAACAATACGAATTGATCCGCTTCATTCATATGTATATAAATATGGTGAAGAAAATCTTCAATATCACGTGCCTTTTTCACCACGATCATCACTCCATTTCCTCTCTCATTATAATCTCACTTTATGTAGAAAGAAACATTTGAGCGTGTCTTACGTCATTACATACTGCACAAGCTTTTGTGTAACATTTACGTTATAATAAATTGGCTGTAACTTCAAATTAGAATTTAGGTGACAATTATGGAAAATAACAAAGGGTTCGCGGATCGTTTTGACTGGACGCTAGCTTTTATCATATTACTACTTTTTATCGTTAGCTTGTTTGCAATTTCATCTGCACAAACATCCGGACAATATTTAATAAACTTTATTCCAAAACAAACTTTTTGGTATTTAGTTGGAGCCATTATCATTGGACTTGCCATGTTTTTTGAGCCAGAACAATATAAAAAGATGGCTTGGATTCTATACGGTGGCGGTATATTTCTTTTACTATTATTGATTTTCATGCCGGAGGGTCAAGGTCAAATTGGACAACTTCGTAATAATGCAAAAAGCTGGTATCACTTACCTGGACTTGGGAGTATTCAGCCCTCCGAGTTTATGAAAACCTTTTTCATTTTAGCGATGGCCCGCATGATTAGTAAACATCATGAAAAATTCCCATTAAAATCGATGAAAACAGATTTAATATTACTTGGTAAAATTGCACTCACAATGCTTGTACCCCTTCTCTTTATTATGAAGCAACCCGATTTAGGGACATCACTCGTTTTCATCGCGATTACTGCCGCACTCATGCTTGTTGGTGGGATTACATGGAAGCTAATTGTGCCTTTATTTGCAGGTACCGCTATTATGGGCGGCACATTACTTTGGATGGCAGTCTACATGCAAGATTTTCTCTCGAACACATTCGGTTTTAAGGCCTACCAAAATGCTCGTGTCTATTCATGGCTTGATCCATACTCATATGCAACTGCTGAAGGGTATAACTTAATTAATGCCATGACGGCCATTGGATCTGGAGAAATTACAGGGAAAGGGTACCAAGGTCGACAGGTCTATGTGCCTGAAAATCATACTGACTTTATTTTCACTGTAATTGGTGAAGAATATGGCTTTATTGGGGCTAGTATAGTCATCAGTTTATTTTTCTTACTGATTTACCATTTAACAAAAATCACATTGCAGCTAAAAGATCCGTTTAGTACGTATGTATGTGCTGGCATAATCGCCATGATTACATTCCATGTTTTCCAAAATATTGGGATGACCATTCAATTATTACCAATTACTGGTATCCCTCTACCTTTTATTAGTTATGGAGGAAGTTCGCTTATGGGGAATATGCTTGCACTTGGATTGGTGTTCAGCATGAAGTTCCATCATCGTACTTACATGTTTGGCTCTCATAGTGATGATTAACAAAGATTACGCAGGCTGCTGCGTAATCTTTTTTTGCGAATGCCGTTTGGATTTCATTAGAAAAAGTGCAAAGTGCGTTCGGTCCTTTAGTAAATTTATATTGGAGGGTAATACTGAATCGTGAAGGGTTGCAAATCGCTTTGGACTTCTTATTGCTGCACCATGGTCTAAGAATAAAGAGATGGGGGCAAATTAAATTAGTTTTGTTTTCCGCTACGTTACTGTTAAAGGAACATGGCTATTTGTATTCTTTCCATTTATTTTGATTTCTACCCGTTCATCCAATTTATTCCACATGAAAAAGTCCTTTCAATCTAAACAAGCACAAGCAAGCCCCCCCTCGATAAAATCCCGGGAAGACTCGTTAGTTATTTGTATACATCGTACTGAATCAGATGGTATCAATATGTCTAGGCAGAAACAGCGTAGGCACCTTTCACATGGTAGCCAGAGTAAGAAGACTGGCAATGATTTTCTGCCTTGCTTTCTCGTGGGAGGCATCCACAAATCGCAGACGCGTGATTATAGGGAATACTTAGTCCAGTCTATAATGATGTACTTTTTCAGTAGCCTCTATTAAGGGCAGCACAAGCTTTGAACACTGAATTCTTGGAAGTCACAAATTTTGTACTTTCTTATATTATCTAAAAAAGCGATCCAAAAGAGGGACTTTTGGATCGCTTTTTAGCTTATGTAAATTCTTTGATGATGATTATCCTTGGGATTGAGGAGTTTGAGAGGGTGGTGCAAGTGCTTTTAACATTTCGAGACGAGATTTTGTCATCGTAACTGTTACACCTAACTTCGACAAATTCGAAACGATTTTTTTCAAATCTACTTCTTTCGTCATACCGTCCACCTCATCTTTCCTATAATATTGGAACGAATTCATTAACTAAAAGTTTCAACAATCATGTAAAAAAATTGACTTATTTTATTTTTTATACTATACCCATAGCATACCACTTTTTAGTGCTTTTAAATCTTTCAATTTTGTTACATATTTTATTTAAATGTAAATCATACTAACGAAACTAAAAGCGTGTTTGAAAAGAATTTCATAAGAGGCAAGTAGCTATTTTGTGCAGACTTTTTAAACAAACTTTAAAAGGAGGATTTTGTGTGAAGATCAAAGACATCATGTCCCGAGATATTGTAACTTGTACACCAACCGATTTAATATCGGAAATTGCCCAAAGTATGCGGGCATTGGATATCGGATGTATGCCAGTCGTTGATGGTCCCCGTGTGATAGGTATGATCACTGACCGTGATATCGTGACAAGATCTGTTGCAAAAGATGGGCAAAAGTATGTAAAAGACGTGATGTCTCATGAAGTAATTTCTGTTGGTCCTGAAACCTCTACAGATGAAGCCGCTGCAATCATGGCTCAACATCGTATACGCAGATTGCCAGTCATTAAAAATGAAGGGCTTGTTGGCTTTGTGGCTATTGCCGATTTATCCGTCCCAAGCGAAACACTCCATGAAGCTTCTCAAGCTCTACATGAAATTTCCGAGCCAAGACACACGTAATACACTCCCCAAACTTTTTTAAGTTTGGGGTTTTTAATTTGATTTTCATTTTAGTCACGTTTATCGCACAAATCATATCATCTCTCCGCAAGTTCTTTGGACTTGCGGTGTTTTTAAGTTCCTTTGTTGTTTGTATACTTATTTACTAGTAAAATGAACTATACGTAATGAGTTTAGAAAGCAGGTTCTTTAAGTATGAAGAAAGCCATTTTATTATTAATGTCGGTACAGTTTTTTGTGTATTTAGGTTTTGGCATTATCATTCCGATTTTGCCGGAGGTAATACTAGAACAAGGTTTGAGTGAAGTTCATGTTGGTGGATTATTGACGATTTATGCCCTAGCTTCCTTCTTTACTGCTCCATTGTGGGGGGCTTTATCAGATCGAACAGGTAGAAAGAAATTAATTTTAATTGGTCTCTTTGGGTTCAGTATGAGTTTTGTGATATTCGCGAGTTTTATTGATGTGCTACCGATGTTATACATATCACGTATTGTTGGTGGAATTTTCTCTGGTGCGTTGTATACAGCTGTCACTGGCTTCGTTGCTGACATGACCACTGAAGAAGAGCGAAACAAATACATGGGGTTACTTGGTATGTCGATTGGATTAGGTTTTATTTTTGGACCAGCAATCGGAGGGTTACTTGGAGCTCACAGTTTGCAGCTTCCTTTTGTTGCATCTGCCCTCCTTCTTTTTGCACTGCTGATCTATGCAAGCGTTATTCTGAAAGAACCTGAACGACGAGGTCAAGCGAAAAAACGAACGATTGTCCCTCAAGGTGCGAAAGAGTTCTGGAAATATCGCGTTCGTTACTTATTCCTTTTTTCTTTTATGGTTACTTTCCTGCTGGCTGGACTTGAATCAACTTTCCAATTGTTTCAGATTGATAAGATTGACATCACGCCGCTTCAGCTCGGTTATTTATTCATGGCAAGTGGGTTAGTTGATGCAATAATACAAGGTGGCGTTGTTCGAAGAATTAAGAACGGTCAAGAAACAAAATGGATTATAGGTGCTCAGATAGTAACAGCAATCGGCCTATTCTTATTGCTTTTTACAGGCAGTCTACTGTGGGCTGGGTTTGCACTAAGTGTCTTTACAGCTGGAAATGCATTGGCTCGAACTGCATTAGTTTCACTTACAACGAAAGAATCTGGCGGAATGTTTGGGACCGCTGCCGGGATGACATACTCGATGGATAATATGGGACGCATAATCGGACCACTACTGTTTACATGGATATTCACGGTTCAACCAGACAAAGTCTATATTCTGTCCTCCATACTCGCTATTCTATCGATTGGCTTGATTATTCTTTTCCGCAAATCGAATAAGAAATTAACAAACGAAAGTCCAGCTGTCTCTTAAGAGGAGGTACTGGACTTTTTTCTTATGAAGTGACAGTTTCTATCGTTTCAACTGAAGGTTTTTTCTCCCCCAGCTCCGGATGTGCTTGCTTCATGATTGAAGGACGAAGCATATAAAGGACTGCAATTATCAAGAGCGAACTTGAACCTAGCAATACCCATTGTGCTGGAATAATGTCGTAAAGGAATCCGAAAATAACCATCCCTAGTGGCATTAAAGCCATCGCCATTGTTTCTAGGATTCCAAATACTCGACCTCTGTATTCTTCATCAATACGCTTTTGCATTAATACTCCTATTGGGGTATTTACAAATATCATCGTTACACCAAATGCAAACATCAGCACAAAATAGAAACTGATAATACCAAAATAGGAAAACGTGACGAGTAAAGGTAAAGCGACTGCTGCCATGATAATACCCATGATAAAAATTCCTCTTTTGGAAGTCACCAATGGATATTTCAAATCCTTTCGCATGGAGAAGTAGATAGATGCTCCAAGCATTCCCACGGAGAGAGCACCCTCTGTCAGTCCAAAGTGAGTAGATTCTACGTTTAATTTTTCAACGAGAATATAGGAAAATCCAATTTGAAATGCACCAAAGCAAAAGTTAATGACTAAAGCAACCCATACAATCACCGTTAATATACGATGTTGTTTCAGATACTGAATACCCGCTTTAATACTCTGGAACATGGTTTCTTTTGTTTCTTCTAAAACTTCTTCCGTTTTCTTCGTGAATAACTTAAAATCCATTGTCGCTTCGAGCACCACCGCAACAGCGTAACCGATGATATGGATGACGAGGAAAGTGGGCATCGAGACTAAACCAAATAATAATCCGCCTACTGCTGGCCCTCCGATGGTCGCGATGGAAATCGACATCTGATTAAATGACATGGCTTTTTGAATACGTTCTTCATTAACCAAGTTTGCAATGGATGAACTGAACGTCACTCCTGAAAAAAGGGAAGTTATCGAAAGGACACACGTGGTAATGTAAATGGCTACAAGTGACAAACCCAAACTTATGCTGACTGTCAATAATCCACTCACTGCCAAAACGCTACATATTTGTGCAAGTATCACAATTTTCTTTTTCGAATACTTATCAGCCGCATACCCTGCAAATGGGGCCAGTAATGCTCTAGGCAGAATACTACAAATCATGTTGGTAGCAAAACTTGTAGCCGATCCTGTGATTGACAAGATATAAAAACTAATACCGAACGAATAAACACTAGCCCCAAATGTCGAAATCAATTTACTGATTGTAAATGTCCAAAGATGATACGTGGCTTTTCTTAACTTCAACGTCATATCCACAAAATTTCCTCTTTTCAGTTTGTTTAATTTAATTAAACAAATAATAACACGCAAGCACTTCCCTCGCAAGCGAAAGTTTAATATAATTAAACAAAAGAAATGGAGCGATGAGCTTTGGAAAATATCGGGCTGCGTATTCGCCAGTTACGTAAAGAGCAAAAGTTAACGCTCGAAGCATTGGCAGGAAAAAAACTCACAAAAGGCATGTTAAGTTTGATTGAAAACGGCAAAGCTCAGCCTTCGATGGAGAGCTTATCTTATATAGCACAACAACTAGGTGTGGAGACTACTGAATTAATGGAGGAAGTCAGCCAATCTGAAAAGAGAAGCGTACTTGAAGAAGTAGAAAAATTATATAAAGTGGAGTTCTCTAATTTAACCGATGAACATTCAAAAATCGTCCAATTGATTGAACCCTTGCTGGACAAGCTTACCATCAGTTATGAGTCTGCCAGGTTGCTGGAGATTTACAGTAGATGCGCTTACAATTTAAATCGTGATAACTGGGAAATCTCTTTTGCTCAAGCCCAATCGATGTACGATCAATTACATCTATACAATCAAAGTGCATCCCTCACTTTATTTAAAGGATTGATTCGATTTAATAGGCATGAATACCAGGAATCTTTGGACTTTATTTTACATGAACATGAAGAAATGAAACGGAAATCCATCCAGCTGGATGCCATGACCACTCTTGATTATCTGTATATTGAATCAATATTATATTCTGCAGTAGGAAATTATGATTTGGCACGTTTCAAAATGAACGAGGCAATTTCATATTCGAAGGAAAAAAAACTATTTTACCGTATTGACGATTTATATCGTTTCGCTTGTTTCCAAGCCATTATAAATGGGGATGAAGGAGATCGGCGTTATTACTTGCACAAGGTTAGACAATATGGGGAATTCGCCGAAGACAAAAATTCTGCAGCCATTGCAGAGTTATTAGAAGCCCATTATTATAATTCCTATGCACTCGATTACAAGAACGCGTTGATCTATATCGAGCGTTTCCATGAGCTAGTGAAAGAATTGGATAAAGAGAATCCAAAAAATGAAGATAATAACCACTACCGTCTTGAAAAAGGCAAAGCCTTATTAGGATTAGGGTTCATAAATGAAGCAACTGAATTACTTGAGGCCTATATAGTACCGGTCTACCTCCATCACCCCTACGATTTATCGATGGCGTATGAAGTCCATTCTTATCGGGCTCTTTGCTATTCACAACTTGGAGATATGGACCAGGCACTTGAAGAAGCACAACTCGGTGTTGACTTAATCACGCCAATGCCAGATACACCGTACAAGAAATTTATAAATCAAACACTTGCACAAATTCAAAACTAGCAGTGACTCGAGACGAGTTCACTGCTTGTTTTCATAATTAATATAATTGCGTAACCACAAATGAAACTTTTCAAATGACTCCTCAAAGTTTGGTTGAATGAGCGAAATTTGTACCCATTGTCTGTCTTTCAAATAAGCACTTTGATCATGCAAATCAAATCCAGAAAGTCTTGCATCAAGCGATAGGTATTTGCCTATTTGTTGCATGGTTAATGTGACAATCATGGGATACCCTTGTTTTGTTAAAAACTCCAGTTCACCGCTTGCCTCCACATGTAAAAGATTTTGATATCGTTCGTTCAAAACTGTATACCTTGCTTCGTTATGATATGCTTTCAACGCGATTTCTAAGCTTTTGAGCAGTTGGGAAGAATACGTATACGGAATCCTCCCATTGGCATAAGAGCCTAAATCCAAGTACGACGGAATAGAACTAGATTCTTCTATTTCATGATTTGAATAAACCATGGCTAATCCCGTCATCGTCCCTATTGCTTTCCCACTGACTCCAGTTGCCAAGTAAACGTCTTGTAACGAAAACGGAACTGCACCAATAGAACTGATACAATCCATGCATAGGTGTACTTGTTGTCCTTTACAAACTGCAAGTATGTCTTGGAAATCATTTAACATGCCCGTTGACGTTTCTCCATGCACCAATAACACCCATCCATAGGTTCCCGTCTGAATGGTATTTTTTATTTCCGAAAAGTTAAAAGGAGTCCCCCACTCTTCTTCGATAGTTTCGAATTTCAAATTCCACTTTTGAGCTTGCTTCCTCAAACGTTCACCAAAGGCACCATTAATCAATATCAACCCTTTGGATTGGAGACGACTAATTTGTGCAATCATCGCTTCGTTTGCAAGTGTCCCGCTTCCTGCTAAGAGATGGACTTGTGTCGCTCCTGTCATCTCCGTTAATCGGCTTTGTACGCGCTTTAATAGTTCAGTAAACTCAACTGATCGGTGGGATATCGGTGATTGCTGGAATGCTATTTTTAATTCCTTCGTCAACTCATTAGGTCCCGGATAGAACATATGTCTTTTCTGCTGAAAACGCGCAGCTATCGATTGTTCATAGCGTTCTTTCGTTAAAAACATCGGAACAAAAGCAGCTTCCTCACTTCCGACTGTATGGGCAAAAGCTTGAAAACCAAGCTGGCCATACAGTTTCATTTCACGGACCGTACCCGATATGACCGCTGCCCCGTACCCTTTCTCATAAGCATAATCTGCTAAAGCACGTGCTAACAAGAAAAAGACACGTCCATTTCGATGTTCTTTTCGAACCGATAACAATCTAATTTCGCAAAGCTTTCCTTTTAATGCCTCTTGTGGCAATGAATTTTCTACTGGCCCAATTTTACGGTCTAACGAAAATGGTCGTTGGTCTCGTAATGCAATCATTCCAACAAGTTGTTGACCTTTTAACACGATTAAGTATGTATTTTCATGGTGAAAAGCATCTGTACGTTTTCCACTATGATGTTGTTCATGTTGAGGGATCTCCTCTACAAACGTCTCGTAATTTAGTTTGGCAATCGCTTCAAATTCAGACTCATTGCGTGCAATTTTACACCAATACATGATAGACACCACCTCCATCTTTTAATGTATAGCCACGTTGAAATAATCTTTTTAATAATACCTAGATTAATAGCTAAGTTAAGATATATAGTTCTATATCGTACATTTGCACTTGCCGCAGGTTCCGCATGAGCCCACCACAAGTATGAAGACCGCATGTTTGTGGGCTTCATTCTTCACGCTTTTTGCGGCTTGCTCCTGCGCAATCTCGTCGCAGAAAAGCTGTCTAGGCGCAAAAAGGACTTTTCTTTTTCATTGTCATTAGCTTTCTTTAACATTGCCCACTATAAAGAACGTCTTACTTCTCATTATGTTCTTTTTTCTAACAAATTAAATGAAACAGAATAGCGAAAAAACTCCTCCGACACTTCGGAGGAATTTCTTATTTAACGTATATCGAAATCACCGAATCCAAATAAATGCATAATCTATTGGTAACGACGCTGTCAACTATCAAATCTTGCTCGAAAAATCGACTTCACTCTCGTTTCAAATGAGTTGTTTTTAAGTCATTTGAAGTTCGGAGCATGTCAATTCTTTCAATTTGCACCTCTGATTTATTTTCCCGAATAATAACTTCTCTTTTGTTCCCCATAAACAATTCATTTCTTACGATGGCAAACATCCAATTTCCTCCTAAGTGAACATCAAGTCTGTTCATTGTTTTGTTAACTTCATTTTAACAATTGCTTCTTTGAATTCCTTCCTCCTGCAGATGTAGGTTGAGGGGGGCGTAAGATGTGTTTGATTTCAGCAAAAAACCCGACTTCCTTAAAGGAATTCGGGTTTATCATTGTCTTACATCGCTAGGTAAATACCAGCACATCCATTTTGCCCAATCGATAAACCAAACGAACCTGCAAAGTTTGCGATTCCTTGTGGAACACCAAAACGAGTAGTTTGAGCATCAAGCGTTAGTGGTAAAGTACCAGCACTAGAACGTGAAGTAAAAGCAAATAGTAATAGTTCAGCTGCTCTAATTTCTTCTTTCTTTATATACATTCGGTTATACTAAATAGTAAAGCTACAATGCACTTTCCTGTCATTATCGTACATTTGCGCTTGCCGCAGAAAAGCTGTGTTATGCGCAAGTGCACTCTTTCGTTTTTTATTCAACTTCAATAGCATTCTTATAGCCAAGAGTAAAAAAAGAGTCATTCATGAAAGGTGGGACTTTATGGCTGTTAGTTTAATCAGCATCGCAATTTCCGCCATAATTATACTTAATATATTTTTAGCCATTGCTTTAATCTTTCTTGAACGAAGAGATGCTTCTTCTACATGGGCTTGGTTAATGGTTTTATTCTTTATTCCCGTATTTGGATTCCTTTTATATTTAATGTTAGGGAGACAATTAAGGAAGAAACATTTATTCCGCTGGGAAGGTCGCAGTAAGATTGGGATCGACAAGCTAATAGATTATCAAATTGATGCCATTGAAGATGGGACATTTGAGTTTCGACTTGAAGATGCATTGGATTATAAAGACATGATCTACATGCAGCTTCGAAATAATCATGCGGTGTTGACGCAAGATAATGAGGTGACAATCTTTAATGATGGGGAACAAAAATTCTCTGCACTGTTAGACGACTTAGAACATGCAAAAGATCATATCCATATTCAATACTACATTTTCCGTTTAGATGGACTTGGAAGTCGGATTTATGACGTGTTACTGCGGAAAGCCAAGCAAGGGATAAAAGTTAGATTGCTCTATGACGATATGGGTTCCAGAGGACTGAGAAAAAGACATTTCCATAAACTGATTAATTTAGGCGGAGAAGTAGAAGCCTTTTTCCCTTCGATTATGCCTCTTGTCAATCCACGTTTAAATTACCGGAATCACCGAAAAATTGTAGTGATTGATGGCCGCGTCGGTTATATCGGCGGATTTAATGTTGGGGATGAATATCTAGGTTTGGATCGTAAATTTGGCTACTGGCGTGATACACATCTTCGAATAGAAGGAAGTGCCCTTCACCCACTCCAAACTCGTTTTATTTTAGATTGGAATCAAGCATCAAAAGACCAAGATATTGAATACTCTGATCGATACTTCCCTGCTATTCCTATGAAAGGATCTGTTGGCCTACAGATTGTTTCAAGTGGTCCCGATTCCGAATGGGAACAAATTAAAAATGGCTATTTAAAGTTAATCACCATGGCAAGAAAGTATATTTATATTCAGACGCCATATTTCATACCTGATGCGAGCTTTATGGACTCACTTCGCATCGCTTGTTTGTCGGGCATCGATGTGCGCATTATGATTCCGAATAAGCCAGACCACATGTTTGTTTATTGGGCGACGTATTCTTATGTTGGTCAACTGATTAAAGCGGGGGCAAAAGTTTATATTTATGAAAATGGATTTTTGCATACGAAAATGATTGTGGTAGACGATGAAGCGTCAACTGTTGGAACAGCTAATATCGATGTCCGCAGTTTTAAATTGAATTTTGAAGTAAATGCATTTATTTATGATCGAGAAACATCCCATGAACTGGCGGAGTTATTTGAACAAGACATGTTGTTATCAACAGAACTTACATGGGAACTTTATGAAAATCGCACACGCTTCATTAAAATGAAAGAATCCATCTCCAGACTATTATCACCGATTCTATAACATGAAAGTATATTCACCCTGCATGAAGATAATTGTTGTCTTCATGCTTTTTTGTATCAATTAGTTTGTGTGAATGTATACCGAATGAGTTCTAAAGGAATACATTCGGTATGAACATAATCCTATATATGCTATTATGTACGATGTACCAAAATAAGAAGAGGTTCGCAAACTCCCTCTATAAAAAACTAAGGTGATTCTGTCGCTTACTTTCATATTTACATGCTAGTTATCCTACTAAATCACCTACATAGAGATTGTCGAAACTCATTCTTCCAAAGGAGAAATGAGCAATGAAACAAGAAAAAGCAGTAGTCGTATTTAGTGGAGGTCAAGATAGTACAACTTGTCTTTTATGGGCTTTAACACAATACGAAGAGGTATATACAGTCACATTTGACTATGGTCAACGGCACATCGAAGAAATAAAATGTGCTGAAGAAATCGCCAATGAACTAAATGTTCCATTTAAAGTTTTGGACATGACCTTGATTAACCAACTCTCAGCCAATGCTTTAACAAGAAGTGATATTGCCGTGACAGAAGGAACAGATGGCGGATTGCCTTCTACTTTTGTTCCTGGACGCAATCATTTATTCCTTTCGTTCGCTGCAGTTTATGCACAATCGATTGGAGCCCGCCATATCATTACTGGCGTTTGTGAGACTGATTTTAGTGGATATCCAGATTGCCGCGACGTATTTGTCAAAGCACTGAATGTATCCATTAACTTAGCAATGGATACATCGCTAGAATTCCATACCCCCTTAATGTGGTTGGACAAAGCAGAAACATGGAAGCTAGCCGACGATTTAAATGCGTTGGATTTCGTTCGTGAAAAAACACTGACTTGCTACGAAGGAGTACGCGGAGACGGTTGTGGCGAATGCCCTTCCTGTGTATTGCGGAGTAATGGGTTAACCACTTACCTTGCAGAAAAACAAGGAAGTGCAGCACAATGATTCAACAATTTTACCCACAGACACACCACTCGTTTCGGTACGAATTAAATAAAGATATGCATTTGTCCGCAGCACACTTCATCCCGCATGAAGATGCTGGCAATTGTCAATATATGCACGGGCACACTTACTTTATCAACATCACGATTGCTGGAGATCAGCTAGATCATATGGGGTTCCTTATCGACTTCAAGGAAATCAAAAATCTCGTTCACAAAAGATATGACCATACCGTTCTAAATGATCACCCTGAATTCAAGCAGAAATTCCCTACGACAGAACTAGTGGCTGAACAGATCTGGACGACGATTCAAAATCAACTTCACACACTTACACATCAGCCGAAATGCATGCAAGTAATCGTTCGCGAAACACCTACAAGCTATGTTGTGTATCGTCCAAAAGCGGAGGATTTAGTATGAAGATACCCGTAATGGAGATATTCGGACCTACTATTCAAGGTGAAGGAATGGTGATTGGCCAAAAAACCATGTTCGTCCGTACTGGAGGCTGTGACTATTCATGTTCATGGTGTGACTCGAAGTTCACATGGGATGGGACTGGGAAAAGCACAGCAATGAAAGCGGATGAAATCATTCAGTCTTTGAAAGAAATTGGTGGCGAGACGTTCTCTCACATCACGATTTCAGGAGGCAACCCTGCCCTGCATAAAGGATTAGGCGAATTAATTGATCAATGTCACGAACAAGGTTGGAAAGTTGCGATTGAAACGCAAGGATCTTTTTGGCAGAACTGGCTACTGGATATTGATGATATAACCATCTCTCCAAAACCACCGAGTTCTTTAATGACTACCGATTTTGATAAGCTGGATGTCTTTATCTCCAACTTACAGGATTCCAATGTGAGTTTAAAAGTTGTGATTTTTGATGAAGGCGATTTTAAATATGCAGAGATGATTCATACACGCTACCCCCATATTCCATTCTATTTACAAATTGGCAATGATGATGTATTAACTGTGGATGATCAAGCATTGGTTGCTACTTTATTGAAACGGTTTGAATGGTTAATAGATCGTGCAATGAAATCTACGATCATGAATGATGCACGAGTATTACCTCAATTACATGCTTTGATTTGGGGGAATAAACGCGGTGTTTAACAAGGAGGAACAAAAGATGAGCGGTCGTGAAAAAGCAGAGTTACAAGAACAAGGAATTAGCTTATTGGGTAACCAAAATGTACAATATGATTTTTCATATAATCCTGGCGTTTTAGAATCATTTGATAATAAACACCCTTATCGAGACTATTTTGTGAAATTCAATTGCCCAGAGTTTACTTCTTTATGTCCGATTACGAGCCAGCCCGATTTCGCTACGATTTATATTAGTTATATCCCTGATATTAAAATGGTGGAAAGTAAATCGTTGAAATTATACTTATTTAGTTTCAGAAATCATGGGGACTTCCATGAAGATTGTATGAATATCATTCTGAACGATTTGGTCGAACTAATGGAACCTCGCTATATCGAGGTTTGGGGCAAATTCACGCCACGTGGCGGAATCAGTATTGACCCCTATACGAACTATGGAAAGCCTGGTACTAAGTATGAAGAGATGGCTAGTCATCGTATGATGAACCACGACATGTATCCTGAAACGATTGATAATCGTTAAACTGCAAAAAAGGTCTCCTCTTAAGTACGAGGCTACTGAAAAAGTTCACACTTATATACTACTTGACTAAGTATTCCCCATAATACCCGCTTCGGCGCTATGTGATGCCTGGCTTCTCTCTGGCTACCACCTGAAAGGTGCCTACACAAGTTCTGCCTAGGCATATGGATGACATCTAACTCAGTACAGTGTATACACAAAAACAGCGATTCTTCCTTCAACTTTATTGAGGGAAGTTTCGCTGTTTTTGTTGTTTAAAGATAATACTAATTTCAGTTAGTGTCCTGATAATTTTCAATTAGATATGCCCATTCAACTTTTAGCACACTGAAGGCACTCATTAATTCTGTGAAAACTATTTATAGTTCTAAATATTCTTCGAGTGTTTGTTTGTTTGTATAGATATCTGTCGCGGTCACGACACCAACATAGCGAAAATGCCAGGCTTCGTGCATGTAGCCTGTAATTTCTTCTTTCCCTAGCGGATAACGCATAATAAATCCGTACAGATGTGCGTTTTGTGCGACCCATTTGCCAGCTGGAGTTTCACCAAATGATGAAGAAGCCCAGTGCTGCTCAAAGTTTATCTCTCCTATATCGAATGCTAGACCCGTTTGATGCTCGGAATAGCCAGGTCGTGCACTATAACGATCTGCAGCTTCTTGCCCGTCTTTCTCCACGTATTGATTATATAGAGTGACTTGACGTTCATAGGATCTAAATGTACTAAAAGCAAAAAGTTCGAAGCCATCAATTTTTGCAGCTGCTGCCATTTTATCAAAAGCTTCCCGAGCTGTTTGATCCTCGCCTTTATTATAGGTCGAAGGTAAAGGGTACTTTTTATTAGCAATGATAAAACCATTTATGATTGTAGGTGACTCAGGTAAAGCCTGGTTTGGAATATAACTATTATTCGGTGGTTCCTCTGCTGGAGGCGTGTGTTGTTCCTTTGATTCATCCGGTTTTTCTTGTGGTGGAACAACTTCTTCTGGTTCTTCAGTAGGAACAGGGTCTGGATTTTCACTATCTGGAGTATCCGGTTCTGTAGTTGTTTGTGTTGGCTGCTCATGTGGTGTCTCTGGATTCAGAGCGATTAAACTTTCATCAAGATTCCAGTCGTGTAAGCCAATCCATATGGTTGGCACGATAATGAGAATACCTCCAATAAGACATGTAACGATGATCGGCCACTTCTTCTTTTTCTTGTTGTTATGAAAACGTATTTTTCGAGATTGCATGAGAATCCTTCTTTCATATATCGTACTTGTATATTACCATTAATTTTATAGACAGAACACTCCGCTCTTATTTTCGGTATAATAAATAGTAGATTATTAAAATAGATAAGAGGTTTCCCTAATGATTAATTCTCAAAGATGGTTATCGGTTAACTTTTTCGCATTTTTCTTTACTTGGGGCGTCTTCCTTCCATTTTGGACAGGCTGGTTAACAACTGAAAAAGGTCTTACCGTTGCACATGCGAGTCTCATTATGGGTGCGGGTTTATTTGCGCGTGCCTTTTCTACTTTTATTTTATTCCCAGCAGCTACAAAAGTCGCTTCCATCCGTCGAATCATGATATGGACAGCATTTTTGTCTGTACTTCTAATGTTCCTGTATATTCCAGCTGATAATTTTTCATCGTTACTAATAATCACCGTTTTATTTAGTTTAGTTTATCCCAACTTGTTACCCGCAATGGAAAGTAGTGCTACTATATTGATTCAAACAGATAAGGTTCACTACGGAAAAAGCCGTTCGTATGGCTCAATTGGCTATGCAATTGCCCTTTTAATAATAGGTGCTTTTACTGCACTATGGAGTGAACAAGCTATTTTGTGGGTGATGTTAATTAGTTTAGTTTTTATGTGGTACCTCCACACACGCTCTGCCCCAACTGTACTATCACTTAACCCTAAATTCGTTAAAGGTCCTCACAAAAAATCAGATTTCAAACGTTTATTGACATCCAAGCCTTTTGTTACCGTTCTAATCCTTGCCATTCTCTTACAAGGTGCACATGCTTCTTATTACAATTTCGGTTATATTTATCTGCAGGATCTTCATGTAAATAGCTTATATATTGGTGTAGTGCTTAATGTGGCCGTACTATTAGAGATTTTATTTTTCATTCAGGCAGATCGATTCTTTTCCCATAAAAAAGAATCAACGATGTTCTTAATTGCGGGAATCGGGTCTACACTTCGATGGCTCTTAATTTTCCTATTCCCCACGGTTTGGGTTTTTATTATTTCTCAATTGCTTCATGCAGCCTCATTCGGAATTGCACACTATGGTTTTATCCAGTTTATTTCAAAACGTATACCATCTGATGAAATACCAGCTGCACAAGGAATGTATTCTGCATTTGCTATGGGTTTAAGTACAGCCATATTAACGTTTGCAGGGGGCTATTTATACGAAATCAGCCCTGGAATTGCATTTTTAGGAATGACACTTTGTTCGATTCCTGCAATCGTAATTGTACTGTTAACACGGAAAAAGTTCGCGTACTAAATATTTTTTTGTAATTGACGGACAGAAAACTAGTCATTGCCTCGAATGATATAGAAAGAAAACCGAGAAGGAGTGTATCTACATGTCACGAATCTCAAAATTCGATGTAATACTATTAATGCAACAATTAGACGAGCTTTTAGAAGATCGTAAAACAGCCAAAAGTAAAGATACAAAACAGAAAAACGCGCGTAACCGTTAAAGGTTACCCGCGTTTTTTATTGGATTACTCCACATGCAATTCGATCTCCCGAATTCCCGGCAGGATCTGTTACGTAATCATCCGCCTTCTCATGGATGACGAGAGCACTGCCATCTTCATCAAGCAATGAATTGGACTTTCCTTTTTCTAAAGTAACCATTGGCGTTGTGATTTCTAGATCCACCTCACCCTCTTTAGATACCTTCAAATTTGGAAGATCCCCAGCATGATACCCTTTTGGATTATCAAAGCCGTGTTGTTTCTTTGTAGGATTCACATGACTGCCAGATGATTTAAAATCAGGCTGTTCACATTTCCCTACTTCATGAAAATGAATAGCTTTATCGCCCGGCTCTAAGCCTTTTAGTAATAATCGAATCCTTACTCCTGTATCCGTTTCTGTCAATTCAGCTGACCCAAGTGTTTTTCCAGTGGAGCTTACAATTGTTGTGGCGAGTGAGTTTTCAATTTCTCCACTAACAGGGAGAAGAGTTGTTTGTTGACTACAACCACTTAACAAAATTAATACACTTGCAATAATCCATTTCCTCATAAAAAAAACCTCCATACTAATGATTCCTCATTAGCATGATGGTCTAAATTCGTTTATTTATACATTAGAAAATAATTAATCCTAATACCAGAATAAATGCAGCAGCAAAGAATATAGACATGCCTTTCATCCACTTGGCTTCACGTTCAAATCCTTTTTCTTTAAAGCTGATTGCTCGAAAGCCGTTTGTTAAGGCAAACAACGCGGTCATAAATAACACAGCTAAATTTAAATTTCTATAAATAACAGAGACTAATGCAGCAATACTCACCGCAGCAATTGATAAACCGGCAATCCAATTTCTTTTCATATGCACACTCCTTCATATCATGCTTTCCTGTCAGTGAAAAAGCCGGTGCAGTTACGCACCGACTTTACTTATTCTTTTTCAGTTGGTTTGTTAGAGCCTTTTTTATTTGTTTTTTTAGATTCTGAAACTACTTCCTTTTGCGTTGTATTTTCAGTTTCTGATTGATCAACTATTTCGGTCTCTGGATCAACTGTCTTTTCAGGATGGTTCGAATAAAATTTACGACCAAGCCATGTTTGGAAAATTAATAGTAAACCACCGACTGTCCAGTATAACGGTAGTGCAGACATCGATGAAAATGATACAAACATAATCATGATTGGTGAAATATAAATCATCATTTTCATTTGTTGCTTTTGTTGCTCAGGCACGGTCCATAATGAAACTTTTGCCTGCAAGAAATACACTGCACCAGCAATCATTGTCATGATTAAGTCTGGGGATCCTAGACTATACCATAAAAACTGATGATTCTTCACATCTGGAGAATATAAAATTGCAAAATAAAGTCCCATGATGATTGGCATTTGGATTAACATAGGTAAGCAGCCCATATTTAGTGGGTTTACATTATGTTTGCGATACAAGCCCATCATTTCTTGTTGCAACTTCATTTGCTCTTCTTTGTCTTTAGCTGCTTTGATTTTCTTTTGGATAGCATCCATTTCCGGCTTTAAAGCATCCATTTTGACTTTCATGCCTTGTTGGTTCTTATAATTCCGAAGCATTAATGGCATTAACACGAGTCGAATCAATACCGTAATCGCAATAATAGCTAACCCAAAACTTCCATTGAATAAATCCCCAAAAAAGTTAAGTAAATAGTCGAAAGGTCTTACAAGAAAGTTATAAAAGTAACCTTCTTTATTTTCAACGCCCGCACAACCACTAAGTAGAACAGTAGCAAGAACAAGGATTGACAGTAATCCAATTTTTTTCTTCAATAGTTTCACCTTCATCTTCTAAGCTATAAAAAAGTATACCTTATATGACCTCTATTTATCAAATCAATAGAGAAATAGTGGCACCTCTCGAAATTTAAATGGTTGCAGATAAGGCGAATCGAAAATAATCATGTTCTTTTTGGTCACGGAATTGTTTAGGAGTAACCTCAGTATATTTCTTGAATATCCGAGTAAAGTAACTTTGGTTACAGAAATGAAATTGACGCGAGATTTCTGAAATACTTTTATTCGTATTACGTAAATAGTATTGAGATTCTTCTACTCGTCGGACATTTAAATATTCAACAAGGGTAATTCCGACATGTTCACGGAAAATCCGTGAAAGGTGGCTGGTGCTAACACGAAAATGTTTCGCTATGTCTTCTACAGATAACTCCGACTCCAACTCATCATTAATAAACAATATCACCTTATTAACGGTTTGATGAATGAATGTCGGTTGCTTTCTTTCAGATATCACCATCACAAAAAAGTCGATCAAATCGTCTGCAAATTGAAGAAAAGAGGCATCGTTCATATGGTTGTCTATCATATCTATACAAGCATAATTAAATGCCAACGCCTTTTTTGATGGCACTTGGTTTTCATATAACTTTCTAGCCATGATAGATGATAAAACCGTAAAATAATGTTTTACTCCACGAATTGTCGACTTACCAGCTCTCAACGAAATGCGATCAATAATTAAATGAATTGTTTTCTTTGCTTGTTCTTTTTCCAAATGATGAATTTCATATAAAAGTTTTGTTTCCAAATCAAAGAAATCTACTATCTCCTCATACTGTGACGAGTTTTCAATTTCTGATATGTATTTTTTGGCAATTGTTTCACTGCCTGACAAATGATGTTGTTGCATAAAATCCCCATCTTTCTTAACTATAAGCCTTTTCTTTCACTCTTCTTATCATAACGATATATTGAATAAAGTTCTATGAAAATTGATAGATTTCATAATAAAAAAATCCTTTTGTTTATTAATATTAGGTATTTCCTCACGCGTAAGGTAAAGATGATCACTTTTTTCAACTATTAACCAAAAAAATTGTATGTTGGCAAATAATAACTTTGTCGGTTGAATGAAATGTCTTCTTTGTGCACCTGTCTAATATGGTAAAATTCAATTTAGACATAAATGTGCAAATCGAGGTGAAACAAGTTGGATACTAAATCAATAAATGAAATCATGAAAGTTATTCATGAATTTTTTCCAGAACATGCATCCATTGCGATTTCCAATACAAATGAATATGTGTATTATATACCCAGTAATAAGGTCGACTTAAAAATTCTACCCGGAGATTTAATCAAAGAAGGTACTGCGACACATAAAGCACTTTTGAATGGTCAAAAAGTAAATGAGTTTATTGACTCTGGAATTTTTGGAGTTCCCTATTACGGGATGAGTGTTCCTTTTATTGAGGGAGGAGAAATACAAGGTGCAGTAACAGCAATTCTCCCTAAACCACCATCTCCTTTTTTAAGTCAGTATATGACAATAAAAGTTGATGATAATTGGTACACAGTGAAACATGATAAAATCCTCTTCTTAGAAACTCAACTTAGAAAAACCATTGTAATCACAGAAACTCAAGTTGGTTTTCATCGCTTGAACTTAAGTGAACTTGAACTATTTTTATCATCAGAATCTTTCATTAGATGCCATCGTTCATACATTGTCAATATTGCGTATATAAAAGAGATTCAACCGGATTCTCACTCTACATTTTTATTAGAAATGATTGATGGAACAAGAATTCCAGTCAGTCAACGCTATGCCAGTTTCTTTAGAAGATCATTAGGATTTTAACTAGACTCAAAAAGTCGAATTTCAAAAATACTGGACACAAAAAAGCTACGCTCGCTTTGAGCGTAGCCTTTTCAGTTTATTTATTATCTGTTTCAAATTTATTTTCAATAGATGAAAGATCTGTAACATTTGGTTTATCTGATTTGTTTTTACTATCTTGTATTTCTTCGTTATAATATTTCACACTTGTCATTGAACCTTCGTCGACCATTTTGTTATCTTCTGTGTCAACAGGATCTGAATGACCAGTTTTCGTCATCTCATCTTTATTTGTTTTTTGTGATTCAAGGTATGAATTCACTTTTGTTTTTGTATTATTGAATGCGACTAACGCTTTATCGCGATTTTCTTTCTTTCTGAAATATGCATATGCACCTGCTGCTAAACCTGCTAATAATAATGAATTGTTTTTTCTTTTCGCCATTCTTCATTCCTCCAGTAAACATCAATTTTCTTTCTAATAATAATTTATTACCCTTTATATCAGATTTGAAACATAATTAATGTGAGAAATGATTATTAGTATTTAGTTTCACCATATCTACATGCGGGATTCCATCTTCATCATATTCTAAGGACGTTTCATTGAACCCAAAGGATCCATAAAATTTTCTTAAGTATGTCTGTGCTTGAAGTTGGATTTCTCCCCCAGGCCACTTTTGCTCGATTGTTGCGATTGAAACTTCCATTAATTTTTTCGCTAAACCTCTTCCACGAGCTTTTTCATTCACGATGACACGTCCAATTGAAGCACGATCGTATTTAATCCCTGGTGGTAAAATCCGACCATAAGCAAGCAATTCATTATTTTCTATGTAAGCAAGATGAAAGGCTTGCGTATCATATCCATCTAAATCTGGAAATGGACACGATTGCTCTACGATAAAAACATTGACTCGAAGTTGTAAATATGAATATAGTTCACTGGTTGTTAACGCCTGAAAAGATTTTACTGTCCACATTTTCCCCACTCCTTTATGGATATTATTTCACAAATGTAGCATGCTAGTGAAATATTTGGTATGATAGTTGAAAGAATTTTGAGGTGAAACAAATTGATACGAGTGATGAAACTAGACGATATTCCTGCAGTACAACAAATTGCGAAAATTAGTTGGAATGATACATATGAGGGTATTATCCCAATAGATGTCCAAAATTTGTTCATTGAAAAAGCTTATTCGACTGCCATGTTGATGAAACGTTTAGAAAAAACCTCTGTTTACGTTGCAGTTCATCAGGAAGAACTTGTTGTTGGGTTTGCTAATTTCACACGGGTGGATGAGGATGGAGACGCTGAACTTACAGCTATTTATTTGTTACCCGCATACCAACGTTTAGGATATGGAAAAAGATTGATAGCAGAAGGACTCCAATCTATTCATCACGCGCAACAGCTATTTGTATATGTAGAAAGTGAAAATATAAAAGGTCGCACATTTTATGAAAGCAACGACTTTACGTGTATTGAAGAATTTGATGAACTTTTTGAAGGGCATCCCTTATCAACCGCAAAGTATGTACGCTACCTAAAAACACCCGTTAACAATTAAATTGTTAACGGGTGTTTTTATTAACTTTAATATGGTTGTTTCGTATCTTGGAATTCATTGTTGTAGAATGGATCCTCTACATCAAGTTTTGGGGTTTTACGAACGAAACACATAATTGCTGCGATATAAAATAAGATTGGAGCCAGTAAGAGAATCCCAGATAACAAGCCAGAAACGATAAATAATATACCCGCTGTTTTTGGACTCTTATTTTTAGATACTTTTACTACAGCTACTATACTCAAAATCACACTAATTAATAACGTGATGACTAAAACCCAACCAACAACTCCAACAACATCTGCGCTCATATTTATCCCATCATTGATCATAGCTAGGTCTTCAGTAGTCAAGTTAGGATTTTGTAACATCATCTCTTCTTCCACAATTTGTTTTAACTCAGTTTCATTAATTGACGATAAGCCTATTACAGCAATTGTTACAACAATCAAAAAAATAACATTTAATATGGTACCTATAATTCCTAAAGCAACTTCTCCCGCTCTACTCAAAGCACTTCACCTCTTAATTTAGTTTATACCTTATTATATACGCTCCCAATTAATCTTTGGTTTCATATTATTATAATATTCCCTTGTAAAATTATGACTAAACCTTGTTTAAGGATATAAAGTAGTGGGTATATGATATTTATAACATCAAAATGTTAAATGAGAGGAGAAGATGAGCCTATGGAAGAGAAAATTGTCTTCAGTCAAGCAGATTTTATGTACACAATGGTGGGTGCTTCAGTACTAACAGGATTCCTATTTATTTTCACTCAGATATGAGGGATAAAAACATGTCAATCTATACATAAAAGGCAATCCACTACTATTTAAAATAGCGGATTGCCTTTTAATTATGCTTTAATATCTTCGTATTGATCTGATTGCTCGAAAGCCGCTACGACATACGAACAAACAGCTTCCATTTTATAATCTTTTTCACGCGCAAATTCAGCTGCTTGATCTAACAGTTTCTTGGCAACCCCTTGACCTCGAAGTGTTGGAGAAACAAATGTATGGTCCATCACCATTACATCCCCTAACAGTGTCCACGTGATTTCCCCTAAAGTTTGATTGTCTTTTTCATAAACAAATGCATATGCATCATGACCAGTCTCTTTTAACTGAAACTCCATTTACAACCACTCCTTTTGGACATTTTAGCATAAATTATCCTTTAAATGTTATCGGACGAAGTGATGCCTCAATTTCTTCACGACGTGATTCTAGAAACGGTGGCAATGCTAGGGATTCACCTAAAGTTTCCATGGGCTCGTCTGTTGCAAACCCGGGTTCGTCTGTCGCAAGTTCATACAGAATCCCGTTAGGTTCACGGAAATAAATTGATTTAAAGTAATATCGATCGACTTTTCCAGATGTCATGAATCCTCTTGATCGTAACAATTCTTCCCATCTGTCATACTCTTCAAACGTATTTACTCGGAATGCAACATGATGAACACTGCCACGACCTGGGCGTTCCCTCGGCAAATCCGTGCGTTCTTCCACATGCACTTCAGATGCCGGACCCCCTTTACCTGTTGAGTACACAGTAATCTCAGGCATACCTTCAATAAACGATGGGTATGTTCCTACTTTTTTAAATCCTAACACTTCCGTTAGTACGACTTGCGTTTGTTGTGCTTTACGAACTGTGAGTGTAACGTGTCCTAATCCGACAATTGCATATTCTTCTGGTACCTCAGACTTAGTCCAAGCAATTCCATAAGGTACCCCTTTTCCGTCATCTACAACGAGCATTAAACGTGAACCTTCGAAATCTTCAAAGTACAAGGTGTTTCTACCGAAACGTTCCACTACTTCTTCAACATACACATTGTGTTCCTTAAAACGCTTCTTCCAATAGGTTAATGCTTCTTCACTTTTCACTCGGAAAGCTGTATTGCTTATGCTAGATACTCCAGGTGTAGTTTTTGCAGCATGAGGAATGTCAAAGTAAGTCATATCCGTTCCCGGAGTTCCTACTGCATCCGCATAAAAAAGATGGTATGAAGAAGTGCTATCCTGGTTTACACTTTTTTTCACGAGTCTCATCCCTAATATTCGTGTGAAGAAATCAAAGTTTTTTTCTGCACTAGCTGTAATCGCGGAAACGTGATGAATTCCTGCCAATTCCATGAAAATTCCTCCCATTTATAATATCTCGAATTCGAGATATTTTTTATTTTAGTTTATCATGAGCTTTTAAGATGTGCAATTCATATATTTCGCTTACTTAGGAAGGTTATTAAGTCGCTTCTGAGTTCGCAATTTGAGTCAAACCCATTTTTCATTTGTTACATGAAGGGTTCTAGGTCGCTATGGTGCCTTTCTGCTATACCATATCGACCTCTCATTGCTTTCTTTATTTTGGTGACCGCTTTGTTTTCTCATACTGTTGTCGAGGTTATAAGACATGTTTATTTAACAATACACTATCGTTGGGCATTAAATGGAGAATGTTAAAAGTAGTATACACGGATAAATATGAACAACAGCAGCCGCAATTTCATCTTCGGCTGCTCAGCATTTTGCAGTAAGTGACGATTCTCTAGTTGACCTAAAATAAAAAAACCATTTGCACGTAGATTTATAGGGAGAAACGGAAACACGAACAGCGCAGATTTACCTGTAAAGTTAAGTGGGAGCATGTGACGAAGTCACATCGCTCCCACTTAGTCTTTCATTAGGTAATCCTGCGGTGGTGCTTTCATAAGTTCCCAGGAACCTAAGCGAAAATGTTTTCACAACTTTCTTATCGGTTAAAGGCGCCTGTATCAAATATTGATTCAACTGCATATTGCTTAACTCTTCTCTTGTTTAGTTAAACCAAGAACGAATTGAATCGATTAGGTTCTTGAAGAAGTTTTTGACACTTTCCCAAAACCCCTCATTATCCACAATGTTACCTATTTTATCTTCAATCGTTTTACTTAAATCATTTAGTTGATCAGACCATTTACTAAAATCGATGTCCAATTGGCGAATGCGATCCATTAGATCAATAAGCATCTGACGGTCTTTATCATTCAATTCTATTTTCAGTTTTGATAATTGCTCTTGTACAATTTTTTCTACTTCTTCTTTAGTTGCAGGATTTTGCTCTGCAATTTCTTTTTTGATTTCTGTTAAGAGTTCACTAACCTTTGCCTCATCTATGCCTGCCTTATTTGCTAAGTTGGTTGCGACAGAAAGTTCTTCATTTGCTACATCAGTCCGTTCAGGATCTAGTGTCTCTCCACTTACTTCATAGGCTTTGTAGATCCCGACTAAAGCGGAATGCCCCGTTACTTTCTTTGGTGCTGCTACTTCCACCGTCGCATCTTCAATCCCAGCTGTGAGCATCGCATTTGCATACATCTCTGATGTTACTTGTGTGATGTTGTCTTCCGTCACAATATCGATGACTAGGCCCTCACCGGCATCTTTACGTGTAATTTTTGCCGAAGAGTACATACGAGCCGAAACATCGCCATCTTTAATGTATTTCACTAAATCTTTACCTGTAACTGAAATCTCTTCTACTTCAGTTACGTCTGCAACATCAAGGCTTTCTCGCACACTTTGCTTTTCTGCTTCCGATAAGTCAGCTCCATAGACCACAATCGGCAAACCGAACTTTTCATTAATTCCTTCCCCAGTAGTGGAACCACCTGTACTGGCTAAAGCGGCAGTTGGCATTAGTAAAGAACATGCTAAAAGGATTGTGCCAATGTGTAAGATATTCTTTTTCATCGTAAGTTCTCCTCCAAAAATCGTATTCTATAAGTTGGGACAAGCTACTCTTTAAAATATGCTACCCTTTTGATAATACGACGAAAGGGCACAAAAAGTTTCGAAGATCCTACGTCTTCCCATTCTCTTTGTGCCCTTTGGACCAGTTATTTAAACTTTAGTATCAGACTTGATTAAGGTCCAACCATCTTGTTGTTCTATTTTTCGTTCTTTCATCAATTTACCTAACGCACGTTTGAACGAAGCCTTACTTAAATTAAACATCTCGAAAATTTCATCGGGAGATGATTTATCTGTAAATGGCATTTTTCCGCCCATGTCCTGTAAATAACGATACAATTTTTCCGAATCGTCCATCATGCGTTCTTGTTTACGTGGCAACATCGAACCGTTCAATGAACCGTCTTCTTTTACGCCAATTACACGAATTTCCACATCTTCACCTAAACGTGGTTCAGCCATTTGTTCGGTATGATGAACAAACATTCTATATCCTTCTGGCACGGTAATGAAAAACGATCCTACTGGCAGTAAACGATAAGCTCGTCCTTTTAAGTTTTTATTGGCAACCGTTTCTGGTGCTTCCACAAATGCTTCTGCCACTTTTTCTTCGGTTGCCAAACGGCCAAATAAGTCTCCATGAAAATCCGTTCGAAGTGTCATATATAAATGGTCACCAGGTTTAGGCCATAGTTCTTTAAGCTGTGGCAAATCAAAACCTTTTACAATGACTTCACGTGAACTCCCGATATCTACAATCGCACCTTCACGCTCATCCATTTTAAGAACTCTTGCCCATCCATAGGTGCCTTTTGTGATATGTGGTAATTCCGATGTTGCACTCAAATTGCCACGACGATCTTTAAATAAAAACACTTTGATGGAATCGCCTTCTTGAAGTTCTTCGGGCGCTTCAGAGCTGTTGAGTGGTACTTCTATTTCTCCATTGGATAATATCCATTTAGAAGATTCTTGCGACTTTACTTGTAATTCAACGATTTCTCCTGATACGATTTCGTTCATTTTGGACACTCCTCTCACGATACCCTTATTCTGATTGCTGCTGATTTTTAATTTCTTCTAGTTTTTGAAGAAATTCTGGGTGTTCTTCCATTGCTTGAATTAAGTCTGCAATCCGGTCAATTGAATTCCTGCTTAAGTGATGTTCAATTCCTTCTACATCTTCATATATGTTTTCTTCCTGTACGCCAATTAAACGTAAAAACTGTTCTAATAAATCATGACGTTGAACTAAACGTTTGCCTAATTTCAAACCTTTTGGAGTTAACATTAAGCCACGATAGCGTTCATATATCAAGTATCCATCTTTATCGAGTTTTTGAACCATTTTTGTTACAGAAGAAGGCAGAATTGAAAGAGACTCAGCGATATCCGAAACACGTGCATACCCTTTTTGCTCAATCAGCATATAGATTTGTTCGATGTGATCTTCCATACTAGGTGTCGGCATCCCTCTGTTCCTCTCTTTCCATAGCTTCTCTAAGTGTACTATAGTCGCTTACTGTTCTCAATCACTGGACAAAGACATGCAAATTTCTAACTATTTCATTCTTGGTTTACCTTTTTCAATCAAAGGGTACCTTATTAACAGGCCACATTGTTGAGAGGATGAGTAAATTATGGGTAAAATGTTATGGATGGTTATCGTTGTATTACTTGTTATTTGGTTACTTGGACTTGTTTTAGAAATCGGCGGCGCTCTAATACACTTAATCTTATTAATTGCAGGGATTATCTTAATCGTACAATTAGTAACAGGTAAACGAAAACTTTAGATAAGCACAATACATGATCAGTGATATTAAAAGGGATGCCCGTTATGTTGCGGGCATCCCTTTTTCATTCATTTATTTTGGCATATATGCATGTATTTCGAACAGATTTCCCATCCGCTGACATGGAGTCTTGTTTAAGAATTCCTTCGAGCGTAAAGTTCAATCTTTCAGCTATCGCTCTACTTCTTACATTATCCGAATCACAACGGATTTCCACTCTTTTCGCACCAAATTCTTCGAATGCAAACTCCGTCAGTCGGTCGGCTGCTTCAGTCATATAGCCTTTTCCTTCATGTCGACTGTCTAACCAATAGCCAATCTCCACTTTTGGAATTTCCCAATTCATGCGGTGAAAACCGGTCGAGCCGATAAATTCACCTGTATCTTTTAAGAATATATGGAGTCTTAAATCTTTTCTCGTAATGAAGTCCGCAACCGCTTGACGTGTACTTTCCGTAGTTTCTTCAACCTTGGGAAGAGTTTGTGCCCATGGCATCCATGTTTTTAAAGCTTTATATGAAGCTCGGATACTTTCCCAAACGATCGGCGCATCCTCCACTCTCGGTGCTCGAATCAGCAATCGCTCTGATTCAAATGCATCTGGAAATTCTCGCATGGATATATGTTTCTTGTTTACCTTCAATTCACTTGACTGTTGATCGTCCCACATGACAGGTGTTGTTGTACCTGCCACAAAGTCTTCCCTCGTAATTCCATACGTTATGGCATCATAGTAAGAGCCTTCTTTTGGTGAGAACCAGGCTTTTCGCAGGTGTCCCTCTTTGACAAACCCTGCACGTTCAAACGTTTTTCGCATCGCAAAATTGTCCTGGCGAGTATGCCCTTCAACACGAATTTTTTTCTCAGGCAAGCTAAATACATACTCAGCTACTTTCTTCAATGCGGAAGGACCGTATCCATGACCGCGATGATTTTCGGCGATCCGCAAATCGAATAAAGGAATTTCATCTTGCAAATCAAACACTTTGACTATGCCTACTTTTGCTTCTTCATCATTTTCGACCCAGAACGTTTTGACTTCGTCAGATTCGTAACCGCCTTCGCCAATCATCTTTTCGATAATGTCTCTCGCGGGATTCGAATTCCCATGAAATGGCCACGTATTGGTCGTCATGAAATGTATCAACTGTTCTTGTTCTTCCATCGTCCATTCTGTTAAACGCATCCTGTTCCCCCGAACTGCGTTACTTTTGAATGCGTAATAATCTCATTGAATTTAACACAACGAGTAAGGTTGCACCCATGTCTGCAAATATCGCAATCCAAAGAGTTAATAATCCTGGAATGATCAGCAGTAACGCCACTATTTTTAATCCTAATGCAAACATAATATTTTCTTTAATAATACGCAATGCTTTTCGACTTAATTGAATCGTATATGGAAGTTTTTCTAAATCGTCTGCCATCAAAGCGACATCTGCAGTTTCTAACGCTGCATCCGTTCCCGCTCCGCCCATGGCGATTCCGACTGTTGCCGCTGCAAGTGCTGGAGCATCATTCATCCCGTCTCCGACCATCGCTACTCGACCAAACTCGGCTCGCAATGTTTTCACTGCTTGGAGTTTCTCATCAGGCATTAATCCTGCACGTACGTCTGTCATGTTTAACTGTTGACCAATTGCAACCGCTGTTGTTGGATGATCACCCGTAAGCATAACTATATGTTTTAAGCCAAGATCTTTTAATTTGGTCAAAATGGTTGAGCTTGTTTCTCTTATCGCATCTGCCACGGCTAAGTGACCTGCATATTTATTGTTAAATAGAACTACCATTACAGATTTCCCTTGTTTTTGAAGTTCTTCTACGCTCGCTCTCACTTTATCCTGGATTGTTGTCTTTTCTTCCGCCCACTGCAAGCTACCGATGGCCACTTCAACATCCTCAACAAGAGCTTTCGCCCCTTTTCCAGTCACATACTGAAACTGTTCTATCGAAGAGTGATCGATAATTTGATCTGAAGCGTAATTTAGGATAGCTCGTGCCAAAGGATGGTCTGAATACGATTCGACAGATGCCACTTTTCTAATGAAATCTTGCTCAGTAAACTCTGGTTTAATCGAAAGATCCGTAACTTCTGGATATCCTTTTGTTAATGTTCCTGTTTTATCAAAAGCAATGGCTTGCAGGCGACCCATTTCTTCTAAATGGATGCCTCCTTTGATTAAAACTCCTTGTTTGGCAGCATTCCCAATCGCCGTGACGATTGCAACCGGTGTCGATACAACAAGCGCACAAGGACATCCTACTACCAATACCGCTAGACCTTGGTAAATCCATGTTTGCCAGTCTCCGATAAATAATGGAGGAATGACGGCAACAAGGAAGGCAATCAAGATAATAATAGGTGTGTAGTACTTCGCGAACTGGTCTACAAACTTTTGGGATGGGGCCTTCTCCGCTTGCGCTTCTTCTACTAAATGAATGATTTTTGCTATCGTTGTGTCTTCTACTCGTTTTGTTACACGGACTTCTAGTAGCCCTTCTTCGTTTAATGTTCCCGCGAATACTTCTTCCCCAGGTATTTTGATTACTGGCATCGATTCTCCTGTAATGGGCGCTTGATTGACAGATGAACGACCAACTAAGACTTCCCCGTCCATGGCGATTTTTTGACCTGGCTTAACTAGAAGGGTATCACCGATATTAATCTCTTCCGTACCAAGCTCCATTATTTCACCATTTCTACGAATGACTGCACGTGATGGCGCGATATCCATAAGCTGACGAATCGATTGACGGGCTTTGGTCATTGAATATGCTTCAAGAGCTTCACTCACGGCGAATAGGAAAACAACGACTGCACCTTCACGCCATTCACCGATAATGGCAGCACCAATGATGGCAATCGTCATTAACGTTTTCATGTCAAAATAAAAGCGGGACAAGTTCTTAAGTCCACTCCAAAACATTTCATAGCCGCCTATAACGATTGATGCAGCAAAAAATGCAATCGCATACGGGTCAGCTTCACTTGTCTGGAAAGAAATAGAAGTTCCTATTATCAACAAGACGAGTGAAAGTAGCGTGATGATATTTTCTCTTCGCTTATAAAAAGGTTTACTTTCGATTGTACGTTTCATTGCAATTGGCACAACTTTAATGCCATCAAATGCTCCAGCTTTTTCTAAGTCTTCAACTGATACAGGTCCACTAACACGAACTTTAGAAGCACCAAAGTTAACGTTTACTTCCGTAACATCTGGCAAGGCTTGAATGTTCTTTTCAAACTTCATCGCACAGTTAGCACATGTTAAATTTTCTAAGCGAAATTCTTGTTGTTCATGTTCCTTCATGTTGCTCCCCTTCTTTCGCATGTTCATGTGCAATTTTCACAAGCTGACTCACGTGATGATCGGCAAGTCGGTAGTAGACCAATTTCCCTCTTTTTTCTGACTTGGCTAAATCCATATCCTTTAAATAACGTAAATGGTGGGAAGCAGTTGCTGTGGATGATTGAATAATGGTTGCCACATCACACACACATAGTTCATCCTGAAGTGTTAAAGCATAAGAAATCTTCAGCCTCGTTTCGTCTGCTAACGCTTTAAATATTTGTGCCATTCCTTTTAAATCAGGTAAGTTTTGTTGAACATGCATCACATCTTCTTCATGGATACAAGTCACTTCGCAAACTTCGTTTCTCATTATTCCAACTCCTCATTCAAATGTTCGTTTGATTGTTGATATCAGTATATGTCAGAATTATTCATATATCAAGGACAGTCAAACGAATATTTGAATGTTTATTCGACATACGTAAAATTATTTGTTATAGTTTTTGAGTTTAATATGAATTTTTATATGTGTTAGTAGAACTTAAGCACTGTTCTATTTCATTGTTGATTTTTATTTATTTCTAAATATGGAGCACATATTTTCATGCGACGAGTAAACGCAGGAGCACGTGTTTTCTTGCGACGAGTAAACGCAGGAGCACAAAGATAGCGAGGCAGTCGAGAACCCTTAGGAAACGAATTGTTCAAATGACGAGGAGGTTCGACGCCCGCCCGCGGAAAGCAGAGCTGTTTTGTGGAATATCAACAGGAGGATTTAACATAGGACAGATAAAGACGAGGAAGTGGTAACTTGAACGTACAATCGTTAAAACAACAATGGTTTGGCAATATACGCGGAGATATTTTATCGGGTACGGTTGTAGCATTAGCACTGATCCCCGAAGCAATTGCCTTCTCAATCATTGCTGGAGTTGATCCGATGGTCGGCTTGTATGCATCCTTTACCATTGCCGTCATAATCGCTTTTGCAGGAGGACGCCCTGGAATGATTTCGGCAGCAACAGGCGCAATGGCTCTAGCGATGGTATTGCTGGTCAAAGAACACGGCATTCAATACTTGTTTGCAGCAACTATATTAACCGGCATTCTTCAAATCATTTTCGGCTATTTAAAAGTAGCCAAAGTCATGCGTTTCATTCCAAGAGCGGTCATGATGGGATTTGTTAATGCCTTGGCCATTTTAATCTTTATGGCTCAAATTGATTTCATTTTCGGTATTTCATCGCTTACGTATGTATTTGTAGGACTAACGTTATTAATTGTTTACGTATTGCCAAGATATTTCAAAGCGATTCCGGCACCATTGATTGCCATTGTCGTCTTATCAGCAATCGTCATTACGATGGACTTAAACTTACAGAATGTCGGAAACCTCGGAACAATCACTCAAAGTTTACCAGGGTTCTTAATTCCGGATGTGCCATTTAATTTCGAAACACTTCAGATCATCTTCCCAACAGCCCTTGCACTTTCAATTATCGGCTTGCTTGAATCATTATTAACTGCTTCAATCGTCGATGATATGACCGATACTGGTTCTGACAAAAATAGAGAAGCTCGTGGACAAGGGATTGCCAATGTTGTCACTGGATTTTTCGGAGGCATGGCTGGATGCGCGATGATTGGCCAATCGGGGATTAATGTTAAATCTGGTGGTCGTGGACGTTTGTCTGCATTGACTGCGGGTGTCGTGTTAATTATATTGATTTTGGTTTTCGCTCCATTAGTCATGCAAATTCCAATGCCTGTGCTGGCAGCAATCATGGTGATGGTGTCAATTGGAACATTCGACTGGAGTTCGTTTAAATATTTGGTGAAAGCACCTCGAACAGATGCGATCGTATTATTAGTAACGGTCGTTACGGTTGTATGGACGCACGATTTATCAAAAGGCGTCTTAGCTGGTGTCCTGCTGAGTGCGATTTTCTTTACTGCTAAAATTTCAAAAGTAAGTGTGCAAAAAAAGGACTTACCTTCGTCAATAGAGAATATATATGAAGTACAAGGGCAATTATTTTTTGCTTCAGTAGAAGATTTCACCCTGTACTTTGAACAAAATGATCTACCGGACGAACTTACAATCGATTTTTCAAACTCTCATGTGTGGGACGACTCTGCAGTAGGTGCAATCGATCGTGTCATGCTGAAGTTACAAGAAAAAGGAATTGAGGTAACCTTGACTGGATTAAATGACTCGAGTAGAAAATTACTCGGTAAATTGGCAATCCATCAAGATAAAGACGCAAAAGCACCACTTCACTGAGGAGGTTCGATGATGTATAAACGAATTTTAGTGGCTGTAGACGGTTCTGTACATTCAAAACGAGCTGCCGCACATGCAGTTTTTTTGGCAAGTGCCACACCGGACGTTCATGTAACTTTACTTTATGTATTGGATTACGATAAAACTAGAACAGACGTGATTCACAGTATGAGCAGTGAAGAACTTCACATTGATCGTAAAAATAAAATTATGCCCATAAAAGAAATGTTTTCATCCAAAGGGATTTCATCAGAAATTAAAATACTTCACGGTGAAGCAGGACCAGTAATTGTTGAGCACGCGAACCAAGAAAATTACGACATTGTGGTCATTGGCAGTAGGGGTCTCAATGCACTTCAAGAAATGGTGCTCGGTAGCGTCAGTCATAAAGTGGCCAAACGTGTACATTCACCAGTTCTTTTAATTAAATAAATAACTATACTGCTATTTTCCGTACATTTGAGCTTGTAGCACGTTCCTCATGAGCCAAACTAAATAATATCCTGGGACTGATCATTTTATTGGTCGGTCTTTTTTATAATTGTATAGCTGCAAGGGCCAGCTCACTACCGCCATCACGGGGTCAGAAAGGCGAAGTTAGGCGCATTATGCTTTTCTAATAAGGAGATGAATGGATTGAAAAAAGGGAAGTTGAATTTAATTACCGATGTGATGGGAGTAAAAGTCGGACATGTCACTCTTGATCATGTAATTGATGAAAAAAATGCGATTTGTACAGGTGTCACAGCGATTTTACCACATGAACATAATCCATTCTTACATAAAGTTCCGGCTGCAAGCTTTGTCCTAAACGGCTTTGGCAAAACGGTCGGTCTCATACAACTTGATGAACTGGGGTTGATGGAATCTCCAATACTGCTGACCAATACATTTAGTGTAGGTGCAGTTTTAGAAGGAACACTTGCCTATATGTTGGAACAAAATCCTACCATTGGCGATTCCACGAGTTCCCTAAATATAGTAGTAGGTGAATGCAACGATAGTTATTTAAATTCGATGCGGCAATTGGCCGTTCGACCTGAACATGCCATCACTGCCATAAAAAAGGCTTCGCCTGGAAACTTCAATCAAGGAGCCATTGGTGCTGGAAAAGGAATGATTTGCTACGGAGTTAAAGGCGGAATTGGCAGTTCGTCACGGATTGCTGAACATGGAGATCATGCATTTACAGTTGGGGTTCTTACACTAACGAACTTTGGACGTGCTCACGAGTGTCGAATAGCCCAGTGGGAGCAAGATTATTTGGACAAGCCAGATGGCTCGGTCATCATCATAGTCGCAACCGATGCTCCGGTCGACGCCAGACAACTGAAACGATTGGCAAAGCGTGCAGCAATCGGACTTGGCCGCACGGGAACTCATGTACATAACGGCAGTGGCGACATTATTATTGCCTTTACTAATGCCTATACAATTCCGCATGACTCCGATGAATTATGTGTGACTCAGGTAGTAATGCGTGATGATCATCCTTTAATGAATAAGCTATTCCAAGCCGTCATTGAAGCAACGGAAGAAGCTGTATATCAATCCATTCGTCACGCTGAAACGACTACTGGAAGATTAGGAAGAGTCGTTCAAAAAGGTGTGCTATAAAAACGGTGGTTGGTTTTGAATTTAATCGGCATGAACCGAGATTTATTCGGCATAAAGCGGATTTTAATCGGCATCGTACACGTTTTAATCGGTTTCACCCAGTCTTCTCCTAATAAAAAGCTGTCTCACATGGTCTATTTAACTGACCATGTGAAACAGCTTTTCTTGATTTTCTATTTAATTAAAATGAATCCACTAAAAATCCAACCCATACACACAAATAATAGACCCCCGATTAAAGTCACCAAAGCGTAAGAGATGGCTTTAACCGAGTGACCATCATTCCACGTCTCCACAAATTGCACAGCAAAGGTTGAAAAAGTGGTGAATGCTCCAAGAAAGCCGATTAACCAAAAGGAGGAGAAGGTTCCTGCTTCATCAACAAATCTTAAAGACAAACCAAATAGGAATGAACCTAAGATGTTAACACTCAAAATCCCCAACATCCCTGTTACTCTCATTGAGACAAGATATCTCACAATTGCTCCTAAAAAACCACCTGCAGCAACAGCAATGATCGTTATGACAATCCTCTCCCCCACTTCATGCCAAATGCAGCTAGGATAAAACTCCATACTGTCATTAAGAGCGCGTATAGAATCGCTAATCCTATATCAGCCTGTGCTACAGATAGCCATTCTGCTGAAAAAGTTGAAAAGGTGGTAAAGGAACCTAGAATTCCAGTGGTCCACAAAATGGATGTTGCTTTACCTGTTGCAATTGCACGCCCCGACAACCACCCTAAAAGGAAGCTCCCCACTCCATTTACAATCCATAACACAAAGATATCCGGAATAACCAGCACGACACTGTAGCGTAATAATGATCCAATTATTCCTCCAACTCCCACCAATAAAGTGTTTTTCATACACTCAACACACCCTAATAAATTATCATCATGCGTTTATTTCGATTGAAGAGGAAGAGGAGTAAGCCATATTTTGAGGAGAATACAAGTCTTACCTGTTTCACTTGTGTTTTGCCTCAAATAAACAGGACACCTTTGGCTCATAACAAGGGAAAAGTCCCGAATTTAGAATTCGAGACTTCATTCAAGCATTTTCGCCAACTATTTTCACTTCAAGTTCCAACTCAATCCCGAACTGCTCTTTTACTTTTGTGCGAACCATTTCGATTGTCTGGATATAGTCCGTTGCCGTTGCATTGTTTTTATTCACAATAAAGCCAGCATGTTTAGTAGAAACTTCCGCTCCACCGAATCCTTTTCCTTGTAGTTCGCAGTCTTGAATTAACTTCCCTGCAAAATAACCAGGAGGACGTTTAAACACACTTCCCGCTGACGGGTACTCCAATGGCTGTTTCGATTCACGTAAATGCGTTAAATCTGCCACTTTTGAATCGATGGTTAACTGGTTACCAGGTTCTAAGTCAAACTCTGCAGATAGCACATAGTACCCTTTTTTGGTAATTATGCTCTTCCGATAGCCGAGCTCTAGATCTTCTTTCGACAACACGAGCTTTTGACCTTCTTGTGTCAACACTGTTGCTTGATAAATGATGTCTTTAATTTCTCCACCATAGGCTCCTGCATTCATGGCCATTGCTCCACCAATTGAACCTGGAATGCCACAAGCAAATTCGAGACCTGTTAAAGTTTGTTTCGCAGCAATACGAGAGACATCAATTATGTCCGCTCCACTTTCTGCATAAACACGTGTTCCGTTAATTTCAATTCGATTTAATTTGGACAGATTCAAGACAATTCCGCGTACCCCGCCGTCTCGAACCACCATATTAGATCCATTCCCTAGTAATAGTAATGGAATATTTTGTTGATATGCATAAGCAACAACAAACATCGCTTCTTCTTCCGACGTTGGCGTTACGTATAAATCAGCCCGTCCGCCCATTTTCGTCATCGTGTGTACGTATAGTGGTTCATCTATTTTTACACATGCTTTAGAAATTTTACCTGTTAAATCGTCAAACCAACGCTGTTTAGTCATGAAAAGCCAAATCCTTTCCCTTAACTCTTTCCATTACATAGTATGCGTTTTGACGACCTTTTTGACAAGTGAAAATCAAGATAACCATACTTTTGACCACTGTTCTATGTCCGCAATTGCATCTTTAAGCCCTTTTCCTTTTTCAGTTAAAGAATATTCAACCTTTACAGGAACTTCCGCATACACATGTCTTACGACTAAACCTTCTTTTTCAAGTTCTTTTAATCGTTCTGATAATAGACGGCCACTGACTGGCAAGGCAGATTCAATTTCATTAAATCTCTGAGGTCCTTCTAATAATTGATATAGGATTAATCCTGTCCATCTTTTTCCAATGAGTTCCATTGCTTTCGATAAACGTGGACAGATTGTAGATTCTTTCATTACTTTCACCTCTATTAGTTCATATTATAACGCAAATAAAAAAGCATGTAAACTTATAGTAATTAAATTACTTGACGTAATCAAATTATAATAATATAGTAAGTTACAAATAGTAACTATGAAAGGGGATTGTCATTTTGAACTTTCAACTTGATTCTCAACTCAGTTTAGGTCATCTAACTCTCCAAGTACAGTCCATCGAGACTCAACTGGCTTTTTATCAACAAATGTTTGGTTTACACATTCTAACTAAAACAGATACACATGTCACCTTAAGTGCAGATCGTGTTCATCCGTTACTTATATTACAGACCGGTGAAAATGTGATTATAAAACCCGCACGAACTACTGGACTTTATCATTTCGCCTTACTCGTTCCCGGTCGTGAAGATTTAGCATATGTAATTAATCATTTAATACAATTAGGAATTCGTTTTGACGGTGCTTCAGATCACCTTTTTTCGGAAGCTTTCTATTTAACTGATCCAGAAGGCAACGGAATTGAAATTTACCGTGATCTCCCTCGAAATGAATGGCCAAGATCAGCTAATGGGGAATTACTTGCTGCTACAAATCCAATTGATTTCCAGGGTATTATTGCAACTCTTGATCCTACACGTGAATGGAATGGTTTCCCAGAAGGCACAGTCCTTGGCCATATGCACTTACATGTCAGTGATCTTGCACAAGCAGATCAATTTTATTTACACACACTAGGATTTGAAGAGATTACTCGTCTTCAGGACTCCGCTTTATTTATGTCCGTCGGTGGGTATCACCATCATATTGCGACAAACCTATGGCAAGGTAAAGGCGCACCCTTACCTCCTGCGAATGCTACGGGTTTACTTGAATACTCTCTTATTCTTTCTTCGCTCAAAGAAGTACTGGCACTTGCCGAACATTTAAGAGAACAAAAGATTGAACATACCGTTGAAGAAAATTCATGTATTGTAGTGGATTCAAATAATGTCCGAATGGTTTTTACTTCTTATTCATAATCTGAATCTTATCGGGGTAACTCTATAATTTAACAAGTATTCCCACTATACATTTTATCTTTAATTCAATATAAATTTATTCAAACATATTGACATCGAGATATCTACATCATATAGTAATAAATAGAAATAAATAACAACATGGAGGAATTTAAAATGAAAAAATGGAACGTAGACGCATCTCACTCAAGTATTGGATTTTCAGTAAAACATATGATGGTTTCTAAAGTACGTGGATCATTCAGTGATTTCACGGCTGTAGTTGAAGCAGATGAAACAGATCTAACTGGTGCTAATATTGCATTCACTATTCAAGTTGCAAGTATTAACACTGGAAGCGAAGATCGTGACAACCACCTTCGCTCAGCTGATTTCTTTGATGCTGAAACTTACCCAGAAATCAAATTTGTTGCGAACAATATCTCTAAAAAAGGCGATGACTATGAAATCGCTGGTGATTTAACAATTAAAGACGTAACTAAACCAGTTGTATTTGAAGCTGAATATGGTGGTAAAGGTACAAACCCATGGGGCGTTGAAGTCGTAGCATTTGAAGCTGAAACAAAAATTAACCGTGAAGAGTTTGGTTTAACTTGGAACGCAGCACTTGAAACAGGTGGCGTTTTAGTAGGCAAAGACATCAAGATCTCACTTGATCTTGAAGCTAACCCAGCTTAATTAACAAAAGCAGAGAAAGTCACTGCGGCTCGACTCCACGAAAAGTGAAATTGGTCGCTTTAATCTGACTCATCAAGTAACTACGGATGCCTGAATGCTACACCATGATCTATGAATAAAGAGGGTGATGTGAAGTGACTTCGTCACATCGCATCCCCCTCTCTTTTTCAGGTCATCCTACGGCGATTGGGCATCCATTGCTCCCTTATTTCCTCAATGTGAACCGTTTTTTCGATTTTGGCAGCTTGAGAATAGATGCATTCTTTATTTTGGTGTCCGTTCTGTGCTCCAATTATGGTGTCGAAGTTACGAAATCTGCTCATTTTTTTGCTAGGAATTCGAAAGACTCTATCGTAACCAAGCGTTGACGCCTTTCTAGTGGTAGCCCGAGCGAAAAGACTGGGTACGTGGTAGTCTTAAATTTTATACTTTCTACATTTTTAAAAAGGAACTTTTCTCACTAACGAGAAAAGTTCCTTTTTTGATGCAAGGTTGAATTATATTTTCAATACGTCCATTTTTTCTTTCGTAACTCGATTGCCAACTCTGCTACAACGGGACGGCTAATTAGGTAACCTTGAACTTTTTGCACACCCATGTTTTTGAGCAATTGGAGTTGCTCTTGTGTTTCTACACCCTCCATTACGGTAGACAACCCAAGGTTTTTGGCAATATCTAATATCCCTTGTAATATGACCAGGGATTTATCCTTATCTTGTTCCATCTCCACTATGAAAGAACGATCTACTTTTAATTGTTGAATCGGCAGTAACTTTAAGATAGATAGAGAGGAATACCCTGTTCCAAAATCATCTAGTGATGTTTGTACACCCAGTTCATTCAATTCAGTTAGAATTTGGGTTGCCAATCTACTATTTTGTACAGCTACTGTTTCCGTGATTTCAAAAACTAGTTGGTGTGGGGATACCATAGTTTCATGAATGATCGTTTTCACATCCTTAAAAAAGTCCGGATGCATCATTTGTTTAACGGAAATATTGGTGGCCACTTGAAAATCTGATTGCCCTTCTTCTTCCCATTGTTTAATTTGTGTTGCGACTTGACGTAAAATCCATTTACCGACAGGGATGATTAAATCACTTTCTTCTAGCAACGGAATGAATTCTGCGGGCGAAACTGGTCCAATAATCGGTGATTCCCAGCGTAATAGTGCCTCATAGCTCGTAATTTGTTTCTTTGAAAGTTCATAAACTGGTTGATACACCATATAATATTCTTGATTTGCTAATGCATGTACAAAGTGATTCGCTATTAATCGGACTCTCTCATTTTGATTCCCTAGCTCTTGAGAGAAAAAGACGCTACGATTCCCACCTAGTTTCTTGGCTTCATGTACTGCAAACGTTGCATCTTGCATCATTAGATCCGGCCAGTCGCCTAACTCGGATTTTCGAATACCAATACTACAAGTCACAATGGCACTTTCAAAAGTAGACAATTCAATCGGTTCTTCCATTAACTTAATTAACCCATTCCCTATCGAGATCAACTCCTGATCAGAATGTGAAGGAACAAGGAAGACTAATTCATCTCCGCCTATTCGAAATAATTCATTTTTACCAACGAAAGTCTGTATTTTACGACAGATTTCATATAGCACGCGATCCCCTAGTTGATAGCCGTTCCGTTCATTAATATCTTTAAATCTGTCTAAGTTAATAAAAAACAAAGTGAATTTCTTATATTTCTGTTGATTTAGATCTTTATTTAATTGTTCCTCTAATAATACTCGATTTGGCAAATGGGTAAGTAAGTCTCGTTTCAACATTTTATCCTCGCGCAGTTCAATTCTCCTGATGAACAAGAGAATTCCGCATAAAACAAGGATTGTAAATACGACAATCAATACATTACGCCAAAATATGAATGAAATTTGTTTTTCCATTTCTACAGTAGAGGAATCTACAACGACCGTCCAATTATCACCTGCTCGTTGATACATCACAAAATGGGCGATGTTTTCGTCTATGACAAACGTCCCTTGCTTGTTTTCTTGAATCTGTTTTAGGATGGAAAATCCATTTGGTATTTTCTCTTCAAAGTTGATGTCTGATGTTGTATATACTAATTCATTTTCTTTTAACAAGTATAACGTTCCTGGTAAGTTTGAGTCACGGGCAATTGCACCTAAAACACTGCCCATATTAAGGACTCCCGAAATCACGCCAACCGTTTGATCATTTTTTATGACAGGCATACGAACTGCGGTTACCAACTTAGTCGGATCTTCATAACTTGGAAAAAGTTCACTAAACACCGTCTCACCTAGTAAAGCACGTTCGAAAGATTCTTGATGTTCCATTTTATATAAGGAACCACTATTCGTTAAAACTTCACCGTCTATTGAAATAAAATTAATTGACGTAAAAAAGGGCATTTTTTCTCGTTGTTGGTTCAAAAACTGAATGATTTCTTGATCATTTTCAAGGAAGGCTACATAATCCGCAATTAATTCGAGTTCTGCCACACGTTCGATTGTAAATTTATTGGTCTCATCTGAAAAGTTATGAAGGAGCTCTGTTAATTCCGATTTCACCTTTTCAGTCATAAACTTCTCCGTCGAGTGATAATTCAAGATAGTTAATGTAACAACTGCCAACAAAATAATTGTCATCAAAATATATGCTTGTAGTTGTCTTTTTGACATGTTGAACCTTCCCATCTTGTGTTCGATTGGCAATAAGTGATCCAAAGATATGTAATATCCTAAAGAATATTTCTATATTATTGTCGAGGAATGTCTGAAATTAGTCAATCATTGTATTTAGTAGGTACGGTAGAAAAATAGATTACAGGTAATGATTGGCTCAAACACGATTGACCATAAAAAGCAGTACATCTCAATATGAAAGATGTACTGCCAGATGTACTGCTTTTATTAAGGTTTTAAATATATGGTCATTTCGCCATTGTGATTAGCTGATTTAATTTCAGTATATGCCCCGTTTACGAGTGTTAATTGCGGAGGTACATGGCCAATGTCAACGTTATATATAATCTGCAAGTTTGTCGTTTCAGCCAATCTTTCCAGAGCATCTAACGTTGTAAATCCTCCTACTTCTTGACCTGCAGAGGTGCGTCCAAACATAAATCCAGATGCATTTTCAAACCATCCTGATTGATGCATCTGTAGTAATGTACGATGGAAATCGGTTGCAGACATTTCGCAGTTTTCGAAATACCACAGGATTTGTTCGTCACGGAGGTACGTTTCTTGGAATTTCTTCACATTGCCAAATGGTGTGCCTATCAAATGACGTATTGTATCCATACACCCGCCTAATAGACGTCCCTTCATTTCAACTGGGGTATTGTTAACTGTTTCCCACTTCGTTTCTGTATCCAGTTTAAAAACATAAGGATCAGGTTGTTTGTCGTGTACCCATTCTGACTGATAGTGAGAAGACGACGATTGAAAAATTGTTCCGCCCTCTTCTGAAGAAAGTACGTCTAAAAACTTACTCGTCGTATCATCCCATTCGTCACTTCGCAAATCAACCAAGTTCGTCCCATGTGCAGTTGCAATGCCCGTTTTCAATGTTAGAGCAAAAAGGAGTGTACTTGTATCAGAATAGCCTAGCAACCATTTAGGTTTAATCTGATCCCATTCAATAAGCGGCAAAATCTCTTGGAGGATTTCGCCTCCCCAAGGGGGAATAATGGAATGGATATTGTCGTTTTGAAGCATTGAATTTAATTCTTCTGCTCGTTTTTCTTTCGTTGCTGATGCAGATTTGTACTGAGTCCAAACCGTCTCCCCAATCCCAACTTTGTAACCACGGTGCTCAAATTGTTGTTTGCTTTGGTGCACTAAATCGTGTAATTCAAAATCAACTCCAGAAGACGGAGCTGTGACACCAATCGTTTGACCTTGTTGAAGTGCTTGCGGATAGCGAATCACTGTTGTCACCCTCTTTTTAATATTGAAACTATTTTACTCGTTTCACGTATTAATAGAAAGGAAAGGAGAGAAATATTATGGATTTTTTATGGTTTGCTGGAGGTTTTGGTTTTGTCAGTATTTTTATTACAATAATTTTCATCATCGTTATTGGAGGTTTTATCTTTATGGCAGTCAAAGGGATTACTACATGGTCCAAAAACAATCAATCTCCCGTTTTGAGCGTTCCTGCCGAAGTAGTTGCCAAACGGACACAAACTTCTGGAGGTCATGGAAATTCATCAGCTAGCACATGGTATTATGTAACCTTCCAAGTGCAAAGTGGCGATCGCATAGAGCTTGGGGTTAACGGTTCAAAGTTTGGCCAGCTCGCTGATGATGACTTGGGAATCCTAACATTCCAAGGGACGCGTTTTCAAGGCTTTGACAGACAAAGAAACGAAGGTTGAATACATATAAAAAAGGATTGGACGCATGTGTCCAATCCTTTTTTAATTTAGGCCGTAATTGTTGCTAATTGTGAAGCAACTGCTTTAACTTTTTCCATGCCGTCCGCAATAATTTGTTCTGCGCGGTCCGGATATTGGTTATGTCCTTCGATGATGACTTCATCAATCTTTGTGATACCAAAGAAATTCATTATCATTCGAACATAGTTTACGCTCATTTCTGAAGGTGCCATTTCAGGTGTTGAATATACCCCTCCACGTGCATTTAAAATGATAACTTTTTTCTCGGGCACGAGTCCCACTGCACCCGCTTCAGTGTACTTGAACGTTATACCAGCACGGTATATATAATCGATGAACGTTTGAAGTGGTGCCGGAATTGTTTTATTCCACAGTGGGAATGCAAAGACCACTACATCAGCAGCCATGAATGCATCCATTGCTTTTGTTGATGCTGCCAAAATGCGTTGCTCAATTTCGTTCAATGGCTCTGCTTGAACTGACTTACCCATCGCATTGAAGAAGTCTTGACCAAAATATGGCATGTCTTCTTTGAATACATCAAATGTATGAATGTTTAAGTCTTTTGCCTGTGTTAATTCATTCATGAAAACTTCGTGCATTCTACTAGAAACGCCCTCTGAAGCTGGACGGTTATTTGCTTTAACTACTAAAATATTCATATGTTAAAAACTCCTTTTATTAGACCGAAAATTACACTAATATTATTTATCTCAAAATCGAGACAGTATTTATTTTAAGAGAGAGTATGCCAGATGTCAAAGAACCTGCTTGCTCTCTCAGTTTTGGAATTTAAATGTCGTCTATAAAGATCCCACTATTCACATTTAACCCTTGTTTATTGTCCCTCTTCTTCTGCCACTTTTTTCAATGCATTTGCAAATGTCTCTGCGGGCTGTGCCCCAGAAATAGCATACTTGCGGTTGATTACAAAGAACGGCACTCCTTGAACACCAAGAGACAGTCCATCTTGAATATCTTGTTTCACTTCATTCTCGTATGCATTTGAAGATAACACTTCAGCTGCTTTCGTGCGATCTAAGCCCATTTCATCGACTAAGCCTAGCAATACTTCGTGGCGACCAATCTCCATTGTTTCAATGAAATGTGTTTTTAATAAACGTTCACTGATTTCAGCAGCTTTCCCTTGTTCTTCGGCCCACTTCGCTAAGCGATGTGCATCAAACGTATTAGCTATTTTAATGCGATCAAAATCGTAATCCAGTCCTACAGTTTGAGCTTGTTGTTTAACTGAGGTAGTCATTTTTTTCGCTGCTTCAACGGTCGTTTGATATTTTCCAGCAAGCATTTCATATGTTGATTGATCTGAAAAGGCTGGAGAATTCGGATCAAGTTCGTAAGCTTTAAATTGAATTTCAATGTTTTGTGCCAAACCAGTTAATGCGATCGCTTCTTCTAAGCGACGTTTTCCTATATAACAAAATGGACATACATAGTCCGACCAAACTTCAATTTTCATTTGATTCACCTCATCATAATTGTAGTCCGTACTTATTTGAGTCGCAATGAATCTGCTCTAGCGTTGCCGTTTTATTCATTAGCTATGCTACTATGCTGTTCTTTATCATACTGAGCAATTGCTCAGTTGTAATTATCGTAAGTCACGCAGGAATAATAGAGGATGACGTATGAAAAAAATGAGAGAACGTAGGAACAATCGTACTTCACGTAGGAAACTGCCCCTTACCAGAATATATCCCGTTACTTCTCTTCACAGTAATGGTTGCCAGACATAGCGGCAGCCCCATTCAAGGTTTTCTTTATCGTACATTTGTGTTAGGCGCTATTCAGCAGCCCCCTTCAAAAATAGCCAATATTAAAAATATTCAACGATACTGATAACCTGCTATGCTAATGTGTATTTAAAAGGGGTTCAAGTTCAAGCTCATGATATTACGATCCAGGTGCGACCATTTTGGAAATCAAACAAGACCAACTCACTAAAACACCCTTTGCGGAAGTGGATCATGTTCGGCTTACCGCCGATTTTCTAAAAGAACCTACTCGTTATATACGCCATTTATTCGATACTTAAAAGCCGACTCCTTATTAAAGGAATCGGCTTTTTTGGTCGTTCATTATTTACTTAGTGCTTCTGTTAAAACAGGTACTACTTGTTTCTTGCGTGATACAACGCCTTTTAATAACGCAACATTGTTTACGAAAGGAACACCAAATGCTTTTTCAGCTTTTTCCGCTTGATTCCCAAGTGCTAGTGCCACTGAATCATTATTTAATATATCCGTTACGACGAAGAAGAATAAATCCAATCCTTTTTCAGCAATATTGCGATAGATTAAATCTTCCAATTCACTTTGACGATTCATAACGTCCGAAATATCCACAGCATTTACTTGTGCAATCTCAACTTTATATTCGCCCATACCGAATTCTTTTGCATCTAGAGACAACAAGTCTTCAAGCGTTTTATCGCTAAGATCGGCACCTGCTTTTAACATAGCTAGTCCATATTCTTCTGCATTGACACCAGCAATTATTTCAAGTTCTTTTGCAGCAGCGATATCTTGTGCAGTACAAGTTGGTGATTTAAATAACAGTGAATCTGAAATAATCGCAGATAACATCAGTCCAGCAATATTTGCTGGAATTTCTACGCCATTTTCTTTGTAAAGTTTATTCAAAATCGTAGCGGTACAGCCCACTGGCTCAGCTCGGAAATATAATGGGTCAGCTGTTTCAAAGTTTGCAATACGGTGATGATCTACGACTTCAATCACTTGAACTTCTTCTATATCGCTGACACTTTGTTGTTTTTCATTGTGATCGACTAAAATTACATGTTTTACATCTGGTGATGCAGTTTCAATGAAACGAGGTGCTTCAAATCCAAACTTCTCTAAAGCAAATGCCGTTTCATTTTGCACATCCCCCAAACGAACGGCTTCTGCGTCCATTCCTAACTCACGCTTCAAGTGTGCATATACAATCGCAGAAGAAATTGAATCTGTGTCGGGATTTTTATGTCCTAGTACATATACTTTTTCCATTTTTTGTGTATCCTCCAATAAGTCAAAGTTCTCGCTTTTTATTTTATCATACCTTTTTCTCGAACAAAATGGCTGCTAATTCATCTTTGTTACCCAATAAATCTTGTAATGTGTATTGTTCCAGAACCGTAATATAAGCGGCAAGTGCTTGATGCAATATATTTCGTAATCTACATACGGGTGTAATGATGCAACGGTTCGTACAGCTAAAACATTCTACTAAGTTAAAGTCATCTTCGGTTTTACGCACGACAGCTCCAATATTAATTTCTTCTGGTAGCAAGGCGAGACGAATTCCGCCACCTCTTCCTCGAACCGTTTGAATGTATCCATGTTTTCCAAGCTCATATGTGACCTTCATTAGATGGTTTTTTGAAATGCCATACGCTGTTGAAATTTCTTGTATGGTTGATAATTGTGTTTTTTCCTTCGTTCCGATGTACATAAGAACACGAAGTGAAAAATCTGTGTACATTGTTAAACGCATGATACCACCGCACTTTCCCTACATCATTATACCGATTATGACTTTTTCGTGAAAGAAATGTGTCTGAACTATTAAAGATGTATTTTATATATTGCTTTAAATGATTGGCGGGCGTATGGTTAAGCTATTAAAAACGAAGGCGAGGAAACGAAAATGTTATCTCAAAAATCAATCGACATCGTTAAATCAACTGCACCAGTTTTGGCTGATCATGGAGTAGCAATTACAACTGTATTTTATAAAAATTTATTCGCGGCTCATCCGGAGCTGCTCAATATTTTCAATCATGTTAACCAAAAACAAGGGCGTCAACAAACGGCTCTTGCTAAAACCGTATATGCGGCTGCAACACATATCGATAATTTGGGCGTGTTACTTCCAGCTGTGAAACAGATTGCACAGAAACACCGTTCTTTAGGCATTTTACCAGAGCAATATCCAATTGTAGGAGAACATTTACTTGGGGCGATTAAGGAAGTATTAGGCGACGCGGCAACAGACGATATCATTCAAGCTTGGGCTGAGGCATATGGTGTAATAGCAGATGTTTTTATTCAAGTGGAAAAAGAGATGTATAGAGAAGCTGAAGAACAAGAAAATGGGTTTAAGGAATTTAAAAACTTCAAGATCGTCGATAAGGTTTTGGAAAGTGACCTCATCACTTCATACTATTTACAACCTGAAGATGGGTCAGCAGTTCCATCATTTAGCCCAGGTCAATACATTACGATTCGCCTATCAATTCAAGGTGAAACATACATGTTCAACCGTCAATATAGTTTGTCGCAAGCACCTAATCAACATACATTCCGCATTTCAGTGAAAAAAGAAAGCGAAATGAATCCAAATGGGAAAGTTTCCGTTTTCTTGCACGAGAACGCTCAAATTGGAGATTTGATTGAAATTAGTGCTCCTGCAGGCGATTTCTATTTAGATATCGAAAGCTCACGACCAGTAACATTGATCAGTGGTGGTGTAGGTATTACACCAATGATGAGTATGTTGGACACAATCGCTAAAGTTTCTCCTGCCAGACCTGTTGCATTCTTACACAGCGCAAGAAATAAAAAGGTGCATGCTTTCGATGATAATGTTCGTAAGATAATGTCTACGATGGAAGATACAACTCACTTGGCTTTATACTCTGATGATAAGCACCTTATCACTAAGGAAATACTGGCGGAAAATGTATTGAAAAATAGTGATGTTTACGTCTGTGGACCGGTTCCATTTATGAAAGCTATGATTCAAAGCCTGTACGAATTAGGTTTTGCGGAAGACCGAGTTCACTTTGAGTTCTTTGGACCTGCTGTATCACTCGATCTAGAATGCGTAAATTCGGAAAACACCACACTAGCTTGACACGCACCGGAAATATGAAAATTGAACATTACGTCTAGTACTTGGATTTAGACATTAATATGATAGAAGCTATCGCTCAACTAGGGTGATAGCTTTTTTAATCGACATAAACTGAATACATTTCCATTCCCTTTTGCTAGACACTTCAAAACCGTGACTTATGGCATTTACTAAAATACGCCTAAACACCTATACTTTGACTAACCACAAACCAAAAGTCACACATTTTTTTCTTATTTTAGTAGTTGAGTGAGAAAAAAGTTGTGCATTATTACCAAATAAGTGATAAAATCATATCAATAAACTCACATTTCTTTCGAATTAGAAAAGAGGTCAAATATGGTAAAGAAAATGGAGAAAAAGTATATCCCACTTGCATCTTTTTTTGCAGAAGCATCCCAAAAAGAAATTGCACTTACTTATACAGAAATCGAAAATATTGTTGGCCAACAATTACCAAACGCTGCTTATTTAAATAGTAGTTGGTGGAAAAAAACGAAGCCTCCTGCTACGCATTTTTTATCATGGCTAGACTCTGAATACACTGTAAAAGAAATTGAATTAGGTCGTTCAGTGACATTTACAAAAGAGTCAGATGAAGTTGAAGTAGGAATGGTCTCTACTAAACCAGAAAATATTTTAATCATTCGTCCAGTAGATGTAGACGATGCACGCTCCATCATTAATCTTCACCAAGACATTGATGCAGAATCAAACTTTATGCTCTTTGGAAAAGATGAAAGGAAAATGACTGTTCAATCTATTCGCAAACAAATTGTCGAATGGAAAAAAACCGAAAAATCCAGGATGTTTGTTGGCATCCTAAATGGGCACTTTGCAGGTTTTTTATTATTATTGGCAGGTCCCTCTCCTCGTACCAATCATCGTGCTTCTCTTGTGCTAGGTGTGCGTCAAGCATTTAGTGGAAAGAGTGTCGGCACATCGTTGATGTATAAAGCCGAGTCATGGGCAAAGGCAGTGGGCATCACCAGAATCGAGTTAACAGTTGTCGAAGAGAATGAACGTGCCATTTCTCTCTATAAAAAGTTTGGATATACTGTTGAAGGTACACGGAATAATTCTCTTCTCATTCAGGATCAATATGTAAATGAATTGTATATGGCGAAAAAAGTGTAAAAAGCGACATTGTTCCAAAATGTCGCTTTTTCTTCATGATTCATATATGAAATTAGACTTAATTCCTAACTGGTGGCTCATTCTTGTTTATAGTGATTCTTTTTTAATCTTTCGAAAGCGACTGTATTGTGTTTATTATTGTTTGTGTGAGGATTTTTATTCCTGTATGTATACTCTCAGGATTAAAAGTCATTTTTGGATGATGCAAACCTGGAGACAAGTCGCAACCAAGACCGAGCATCGTCGCTTTTAAATTTGGTTTATGCAATGAATAAAAGTGGAAGTCCTCGCCACCTGGAGTGGTGATACGTGGCTTTAAATTCTTTTTCCCAATAACATCGATGATTGCCTGCTCCATTAAATCATATGATTCCTCATGTACGATTGCCGCTACCAATCCTTCATGTATTTTTAGTTGAATCGTTACATGGTAAACAGATTCTACGTTTCGGATGACTTCCGTCACTTTCGCTTTTAATGTATGCATCATGTCATTTGTTTGAGCACGCATATCGATTGAGAACGTAGCTTTGCCAGGAATAATATTTGCGGTTTCACTCCCTGCGTGTAATTTCGTCATTTTCACTGAAAACGGGATGAGTGGATCCATGTGAATTGCTTGTAGTCCTTGAATAATGGCTGCTCCAACTTCAATCACATTTTTTCCGAGGTGAGGTCTAGCAGCATGGGCATATTCTCCGTAAATTGTTCCTTTTATGGCACTCACTGCCCCATGACAAATTGCAGCAGCTGCTGTTCCATCAGGAATTTCTTGAATCGGTCGTAAATGCACACCAAATAAATAGTCCACGTCATCAAGTACACCAAGAGAAAGAAACTTTTTTGCTCCTTGCCCTTTTTCCTCTGCAGGCTGAAAAATCCATTTGAATCGTATATTCTCCGGAAAACCATGTTCTTTCATTGCCAATAATGTTCCTAAACAGATAGACATATGTGCATCGTGACCACATGAATGATTTGCTTTAAAAACACCATCCACTTCTTGCCACAGTGCATCCATGTCCGAACGAATGGCAATACACTTAGGACCTTCCCCAATATTTACAACCAAACCCGTACATTCCTTGAATACTTGAACACTAAACCCTTGTTGTTCCAGAAGTTGTTTTAAATAAGCTGTCGTTCCCATCTCTTTCCAACTAACTTCTGGATGGTCGTGTAAATAAGCAAAGATTTCATCTATTTTATTCCTGTTCGACTCAATCTTGTCTTTCATTCATTTCACCTCAAATCGTCTCCTTTACATTATCCTATTCAAAAGAAAAGATTATGCTTGGTGAAAAAAAGAAAAGACTGGAAAAATTATGCCAGGTCCCTTATTCTGATTGAAAACTGACAATTATCACTGTCAAACCAGGTTATCAGTTCGCTATGGATGCTGCTTGATTGCTGCACTATGATCTAAAACACATGTGTGCCGAGCTTTCCATAGCTCCAAGAAACCTAGAGCAGAATGGTTTTTTATTACTAGTTATTCGAAAGCATCTACCGTATTTAGGTAGCCACTGAAAAAGTTCGCCAATTAAGCATTCTCGCTCCGGCTACCACTTGAAAGGCACCTACGCTGGTTATGCCTAGACATATTGATTACGTCAAGTTCCGCACAGTGTTTAAAATTAATTAGCGAGCCTTCCCTTGATTTTATCGAGGAAAGGCTCGCTTGTTTAGATCGGAAGGACTTTTACAGTCATCTCCATAAAGGAGAGACTTCCGACATTTATAGTTGTTCTAATAATTTTAATGCTTCGCGGTTAAAAGCTGGAATATCTTCAGGTTGACGACTCGTTACCAACTGATTTTGACAAACAACCACTTCTTTATCCACGTATTTGGCGCCAGCATATATCATATCCTGACTAATCGATTTATATCCAGTTGCGTCGCGACCTTCCAGTGCTTTTGCGGAAATTAATAATTGAGGACCATGACAAATTGCAAAAACTGGTTTCTTGGCATCCATAAATGCTTTTGAAAAAGCTACAAATCTGTCATCCGCACGCAATTGATCAGGCGAAAATCCACCTGGAATGAACAAAGCGTCAAAATCATCCGGTTTTACATCGTCAATGCCATAGTCTATCGTAACCAACGCATCGCCTTGTTTACCCTTTATTTCTTTACCCGCCTCTTTTTCTATCGTAAATACTTCATGTCCTGCTTCATTAAAAGCACGTGACGGATCCATGTATTCCGAGTCTTCAAACATATTCGTGATTACTGTTGCGATTTTTGCCATTTTCAATCACTCCTTAAAGTTTGTTCTCTTTTAGTATTCCACTAAAATTCCGTCATAAACATTAGCGATACTTCGAAACCATTGGGTGTCCTTTTTCAGAAAAACGATAAGGGTAATGAACTGCCTCTCCTGTATTTTGTATCCCGACACGCGGACCTACCTCAACTTCTTTCACACCTGTACCTTCGGCAATATATAAAGGTTTCTTCCACCAATGATGACCATAGTATTGCATGGACACGTCAAGAGCCTTTGCCAATTTCCCAGGTCCGTTTGTCCAATCTTTCATTTTTGTCTTCCCACGAAATTGTTGCATCAGCTCATGCCCCAAAATCGGTTCAGCTGCACGAATTAATACTGCACGAGGTGTGCCGACAGGTCCACTTACCACGTTCATCAATGTATGTGTATGCATTTGATATGTATAAACAAGACCTGCTTCACCAAACATAATTTCAGTTCGCTTTGTTCGACGGTTACCAAAACTATGTGCTGCACGATCTTCTGCTCCCATATATGCTTCTGTTTCTATTATTTTCACGACTAGTAAGCCTTCAGGATGTTCATGCACAATATATTGACCAAGTAAATTCTGAGCAAGTTCAAGAGTCGGTTGATGAAAAAAACTTGGGGATAGTGGTTGATAATTCATGTCCATACCTCCTAGATTGATTATACTAAAAATGCATGTATGAAATGGAGTGGTAGAGTGTCTGTTTTGAACATCATCAATACATAAATACTTAATGAAACGGGGATGTTGTTTATGAATGAACTAATTAAAGAAATCCACCAATTTCGAGATGCTCGCGGATGGGGCGGGAATCATGATGCCCGTAGCCTAGCCATTTCAATATCACTTGAAGCAAGTGAACTATTGGAATGTTTTCAATGGCGTTCGGCTGAAGAAGCGATTGCACATGACAAGCAAGCCATTGTCGATGAAATGGCGGATGTTTTTATCTACTTATTACAGTTTTCTGATGTACTAGGTGAAGACTTGATTAATGCAGCCCGAGAAAAAATGAAAAAAAACGCAATAAAGTATCCAATATCTGTAAAATAATTGAATTTTTCTTGTACTTCCGACCTTTTTCCTATTGAATTATATAAGACTGAATACTATATTAATGACACAAGGAATTAGGAGTTGATCGCATGAAGAATTGGAATTGGTTAGTTTGGGTAGCGGCGGGTGCACTCCTCTTCTTTTATACTAGAACGGATGCAAGACAAGATCAGGTAAGTGCTAGTGAAACCTCAATCAAAACATATGATCCACTAAATAATCCCGACCAATCACTAGCTGATTACTTAATTTTTCGTTCGATGATTTCGGGACAAGCAAAAATGGCGGTTACCGGCAGCAGCGTTACAAAAGGTTCAGGTTCTTCAAAGCAATCAAAAACATGGCGTGGAAGAATCGAAGTGAATCTCCAGAACACGCATCCTGCATTAAATGACCTCATGATTACAAATCATGGCCATTCAGGTTATACCTCGGTTCAACTACTTGAGGATCATGTCACCTCTCCAATCCTAAAAGAGCAACCCGATGTCCTATTTATCGAGACCTCTGTCATTAATAATCACAATAAAAATGTGACTTTAGTAGATACTTTTGCATCATTACAATCTCTTTATGAGTTATATTCAACAACATTACCAGAGACACGAATTGTATTCTTGTCACCAAATCCCTGCACTGAAAATAAATTCGGACCACCCTTGAATCAGTTTGGACTATCTTTTACCGATTATGTAGAAGGAACTCAATCTTACATTACTGAACAAGGATGGACGTACTTTGATACACATGGTGAAATGTTATACTACTTGGCCGAAAAAAACGTTCCTCTTCCGTCTACATTAAAAGATGGCATCCATCCGAATGATCGTGGATATGAGATTTGGGCTGATGTGTTATGGCCGTTCGTGCAACAAAAACAAGAATCACCGAAAATCCCAATGTAAGAAGGAAGCACAACTCCATGACGAGTTGTGCTTTTCCATTCATTTAGATCAATTATTCGGCATTAACTTTGAGGTAAGGTTTCACCCGTTTTTTACAACGAATACCCATGCCAACAATTTACCCTTCAATCAAGCCTTTTTCAATTAAGAAATCACGTGCTACATCTTCGGCTTTTTCACCATCAATATCAACTCGTGCGTTCATTTTCTGCATGTCTTCCAACGAAATCTTTCCTGCCAATTCGTTTAACACGTCTTCAAGTTCAGGATACGTTTCCAGCGTTTCTTGTCGTACCAGTGGAGCTGCATCGTATTTTGGGAAGAACCCTTTGTCGTCAGTTGTAATGGCTAAGTCAAAGCGTTCGATTCGACCATCTGTTGTAAAAGCTGTAATCACATCCACATCACCTTGTTTGACTGCTTCATACATCACGTTTGGATCAAGACTTTCCGTTTCTGCAAACTCGAATGGATATACTCCCACCATGGCGTCATAGCCATCTCCTGGTCGTTCATAAAATGCATGAGGTGCACCAAAAACAATATCATTAGACTTAGATGCCTCTACTAGATCTGAATACGTTTTGGCTTTGTATGATTGTTCTTTGCTATACGCTAGTGTGTAAGTATTCTCAAACCCCAGAGGTTCTAACCACGTCACACCGAACTTCTCTTCATATCCTTCACGAACCCTTTTCAATACACTTTCTGAGCTTTCTCCTTGTACCAGATTCTCTTCTAATACCGACTGTAAACCCGTTCCGGTGTACTCTACATACACATCGATATCGCCTTTTTCAAGTGCGGGCGTTAAGATGGCTACTTCTCCGAGACCTTCCTTATATTCCACTTCATAGTCGGTTTTCGACTCTACATACTGACCTAAAAGTTGCGGTAAAATATATTGCTCTGTAAATTGTTTTCCGCTAATTATGATGGGTTCGCTAGCGTCTCCATTTGTTGAACCACAGCCAGCTAATGCAATAGATGCAACTAGGGCTAATCCTGCCATTCTTTTTTTCATTTGATTGCCTCCTATATTTTCATCCCTTTTGGCGTTGCTTTCTTTTCAACCCATTTCAAAACCAAATCAAAGACAATCGCTAGTAATGCAACTGGTAATGCCCCGGCTAAGACAAGGGAATTATTATACGACTGTAAACCGCGATAAATGACATCTCCGAGCCCACCTGCTCCAACGAATGTGGCTAATGTGGCAATCCCCACTGTTAATACAGTTGCTGTCCGAATGCCAGCCATAATAAAGGGCAGGGCAAGTGGAAATTCAATTTGTTTCAAAACTTGAGTTCTTGTCATGCCCATCCCACGTCCTGCTTCAATAATGGATGAGTCCACACTAGTAAGCCCGGTATATGTATTACGTAATATCGGGAGTAGTGCATAAATAATGAGTGCAATTAATGCGGTATTAGACCCAATTCCCATCAGGGGAACAAGAAATCCGAATAGTGCTAAACTGGGAATCGTTTGAAATATGGCCGTGATGCCAATGATCGGTTCAGCGAACTTCCGATATCGAGCAATCAGTATACCGAGTGGCAATGAAATCACAATTCCAATTGCAAGTGCTACAAAAGATAAATAAATATGTTCGAGAAATGCTTGTTGTATAAGATCAGAGCGGCTTTGTAGTGTTTCCAAAAAATCAGTCATGCACAGAAACACCTTCTTCCTTTGCAAGTACAGCTTTTAACAATGCGGATTGATTGATATAGCCAACAAATTGTTCATCATCATAAACAGCCAATACATCTGCATTTGGCTGACCTAATAATTCAATTGCCTCTGACACATTTACTGAATTATTAACCGAAACGATTTGTTGTCCTGTATTTGCCTGGAAAAAGTACGCGGAAAGTTCAACAAGTTTGTATTGTCCGAACGAACGCTTATTATTGATTCTCTCTAATCCAATAAATTGACGAACAAAATCATTTGATGGATTATGAATGATCTCACTCGGTGGCCCAATTTGTTCAATTTCCCCAGCACGCATCACAATTAAATGATCCGCTATTTTTAAGGCTTCATCCATATCATGCGTCACAAAAACAATTGTCTTATGAATTTTGCGTTGTAAATTCTTTAGCTCTTCTTGAAGCTGCTCCCGACTTATTGGGTCGAGTGCGCTGAATGGTTCATCCATTAACACGATGTTAGGATCTCCCGCTAGTGCTCTCACGACGCCAACACGTTGTTGTTGTCCCCCACTTAATTCAAGCGGAAAACGATTTATGTAAATGTCTGGGTCTAGTCCAACCATATTCATGAGTTCGTTCACTCGATTTTGTGTTTTTTCTGCTGACCAACCTATAAGTGTAGGGACAAGTGCAACGTTTTTTGCAATGGTCATATGTGGAAACAAACCAATGCGTTGAATGACATATCCAATTGAACGACGAAGCTCTACTTCATCTCGATCGCTAATGGATTTTTCATCAATCAAGATATCACCTGAAGTAGGATTTTCTAACCGATTAATCATTTTCATTAAAGTAGTTTTCCCACATCCGCTAGGTCCGATAATTGCAGTCAACTTACCTGTTGGAATGGTCAATGAAACATTTTTTAAAGCTTCAGTTCCATCGTCAAATTGTTTTGTAACTCTATCAAATCGAATCACAGCCTCTTCCCCTTTTTTCTTCGTATATCTATCTTATTGCTAATACCCGTTTTTAAGAAATATATGCGTTAATCCTCATGCTTTTCATTTAAAATAGCTATGTTAATCTATCCTGTTTGTTTATCGTACATTTACGCCCTTGTGACATGCAAGGTGCAAATGCAACTCCCTCGTTTTTTTATCAACTTTCTTTGACATAGCTTTTAAATAAACATTCATCTGGTTAGGATTGACCAAGTGGATAAATTTTACTCTTTTAGTGCGTTAATTTGTTTGGTTAATTCATTAAAGACGTTTCCACCTACTATCCCTATACAATTTCCTTGCTTGATAACCACACTAACTTGTTTAAAGATTTTTGTATCGCCATATTCAATGGACAGGTTTTTTAATGTACCTAATAATGTCCTATCTATTCCCCCTATTTCGGAGGATTAAAAAATCCCTCCGAGAATGATCGGAAGGATTGAATTTACCCATAGTAAATTATGTCAAAAAAACTCTTTCTGAAATGAAGAGAATTTCTGTAGCAGTGAGAAATGGGCAGACTAATCCGATTTTTGATTTGCTCAAGAAATAAGATTAGATATCCATTGGCCCTTCTGTACAAAAGTGTAAATCACCACTCTAGCGTTTGGAGCTAGAAAGTAATTCTTAGTAAACGGATTTATAGCATATTCTTCTCCAATTCGCGTGCAACTCTGTCCATTTCTTCATCAGATACGGTAATCTCTGGTTCTCTCATAACGAAACCATCTCCCGTGAATCTCGGCACCACATGAAAATGAACATGGGGGAAAGCCATGCATTCCCCATTATTTTGAATTATAGAGATACTATCCGGATTATATGCTGTTCTTAAGGAACTCATGACTTCCTTGCATAGTGTCATGACCTGATTCATTTCAACATCTGTCATATCCGTTAAATCAGGCACATGTCTTTTAGGAATCACGAGCACATGTCCTTTTTGAATAGGATCGATATCCAAAAACGCCAACGTTTCTTCTGTTTCTTTCACAATACGCGCAGGTAGATTTTTTGAAATTATTTCACAAAAAGTGCATGTCATGGTATCAAAATCTCCTTTTGCAACTTCTTAGTCAAGCCTTTGAACACGAGCTCATAGGAGTGTGCAATCAATTCCTGAATCAGTTCGGGCGGCAATCCTCCATCTCTATTGAGAGAATTCCAGTGTGTCTTGTTCATGTAGTACCCAGGGTTCACTTCTTCATATTCGGAACGTAACACTTCAGAACGGACAGGGTCGCATTTGAGAGATAGGATGGGTTGACCAGCTCCATCATTGCCAAACATCACAAACATTTTGCCGCCCACTAAATAACGCTCGGCTTGCCAGTCCTGTTGGTAATCATATTTTGCACCTGGATAGCTTTCGCACCACTTTTTCAACTGTTCGAGTTCCATTTACTCACCTTCTTTTGGGACAAATTCAAGATGAACAGAGTCAGCAATTTTACGATAACCGATTTCTTGATAAATTTTATTGGATGTAGGATTCATCATATCTGTATAAAGCACACAGAAATTATAAGTTTTCAGTAATTCTTCGCTTCCTGCAGCGACCATTGTACGAGCATAGCCTTTTTTTCGTTCTTCTTTTGGAGTGAAAACAAACGATACGGTTACACCGTGATCGGAAGGGCGTGCCTTCTTCATCATCGAAACAACTTTTCCGTCTACTTCCCAAAAGAACACTTCTTGATCTTCAAGGAATTGTGCAACACGTTCTCTAATTTCTTCAATTGGTAGATTTCCGATTCCTGTATCGTCACCAAATGCTACATACCACTCTTCAATTAGTGGTGCTTCATCTTTTCGAGCATAGCGCCAGGACCCCGGGCTACTATCTAAAGCTTGGTTCACCTCATCTAAGCGATATAACCCTTGGTCCATTAATAATTTCGAATCACAGTACTGCAATTCTTTCCATTTTTCAGCAAACGAAAAGACAACTGGTTTCAATCCAACTGCTGAAGGAATATGAATCTCTCTTTTAAAGAACTCTTCAGCTGCAAATGAAAGAATGGCATCCCTATTGCCTTCATCGATAATAACTATATTCAATGGATGAGGAGGTGTCATTTGAAAAAGTGCCACTAATTTCCCGTCATCTTCAATCGTTACCATTAATGGATTGTCATAGCGACCTGCCTTGATTCCCTGCAGTATCCCATAAAACAGACTATATACATCTTCATTTTCACTCAAAAACGGTTTTGCTAGCGTTTCGAATTCTTGTGCTTGATTAAATAGATTAAAATTCATCCAATTCAGACTCCTTTAACGTAGTTAACAATTGATATTACAGAATTCGAAATACAATGTCACTAGTTTTTGAAGAAAAAATGGTTTTTTATGGAGACGTCTTATTGAGAATGAATTTGGTACTACACTTGCCTTTGAGACAATTTTGAACGGAAATTTGCTACTGAGATGCATCGCAAAACATACTTCAAAATAAAATATCCACCCCCCTTTATTCTTGGGAGATGGATGGTTCTTCATTTAAGAGTTGCCTGCGTTCAAGTTTCATGACCAAAAGGATGCTGATTTCATACAGCAAAATCATGGGAATCATAATTAATAGGTCACTGATAATGTCCGGAGGTGTCATCATGGTAGAAATGATACCGAGTATCACATAAGACCATTTCCGCACATTCTTCATCTTGTCTGAGGTCAAAATTCCGATTGCGGACAAAAACATCGCGATAATCGGGAGTTCAAATAACAATCCAAGTGGGACCGTCGTCATAATCAGAAAGTGGACATATTCACCGGCTGATACCATCACTTCAAAATTGATTTCCCCGATGTTAATCAAGAACTGATAACTCAAAGGATTCACCACGAAATATCCAAATGCGATACCGATAACAAAGAGTACCAGCATAAGTGGTGAATACAATCCGATGAAGCTGCTTTCTTTTGTCTTCAAGCCGGGTTTCACAAACTGCCAAATGAAGTGAGATAAGAACGGCAAGGATAGACCAAGAGAAATGGTCGTGGAAATCGACATATAAAACTTCACTACTTCAAGTGGTCCTAAAACAATTAATTCATTCCCTCGTGTCACGTATGGAAACCACATGTTGATTGAGGAAAAAACACCGATAAAAAAAATTAGAAAAACCGCTATGCCTTTGATAATCTGTTTACGTAATTCTGCCAAGTGATCAACCAGAGTTCCTTCTTCACCCGGTTCGTTCACCTGAATAATGACTTCCTTTACTACTTCCACAATTGGTTTATCCAATGGACTGATTATATGTTTATTTTGGTGTTCATACGGATCCATATTTCACACCTTCTAAACGACGTCTGATTTCTTCACTTCTATTTTCACAGGTTCTTCTTCTTCATCCTCAATGAGACCTTTTGTGGATTTCTTGAATTCCGCAAAAGTCTTGCCAACCGCTGAACCGATCTCAGGCAATTTTTTTGGCCCGAACAAAATTAAAACAATAACTAAGATAATGATTAACCCAGGTACGCCTATACTCCCTAAACCGCCCAAAATAGTGCCTCCTTTTTAAACGAGTGAACCGCCAGTTTTACTATAATTTATTATGCCTTCTGCACTTCTATACGCAAGCGCCCCTACTGTACCTGTCGGATTGTATCCACCATTATGTGCAAAATTCCCTGCCCCGACGACGAATAAATTCTCAGCATCCCAATGTTGTAAGTATGAGTTCACTACACTATTCTCCGGGCTGGCCCCCATAATGGTTCCCCCTGTATTATGAGTGGTTTGGTAATTGACAATATCATAGTCTGTAATAGGTGTTCGACTCTCAACTGTTTTCGCTCCCATTTCCTTCATGATCTCTGTTGCTTTTTCTGTTATATAGACATGCAAAGCTCGATCTTGTTCAGTAAAATTATATGTCATCTGAAGAAGGGGAATCCCATATGCATCCTTGTATTTGCCATCTAATGCAAGGTAATTCTCTTTATGTGGCATCGATGCACCTTGTGCCCCAATGCTTAGTGTTCGTGTGAAATTGTGTATAGAAGCTTTTTTAAATTCTGCTCCCCAAGTCGGTGTATCACGTTGAATAGGATTACTTTCAATAGGTCGAGCACCAGTTTGAGTTATTGAAAGACTGCCTCCATGGATGAAGTCTAAATCGCTATGGTCAAAATTGTCGGCATTAAAGTCATCAATGGTCATTCCAAGAGCACCCGCACCCATAAACGTATTCATTTGATCATCGAAGAAACCTGTTGCACCTGGAAGAATTTGATAACAATAGTTTTTGCCGAGTGTTCCACGGCCAGTATCTGGATTATACTGTTCTCCGATATTGGATACCATTAACAGCTTGGCATTATTCATGACATAACTGGTCAAAACGACCACTTCAGCTGGCTGTATAAATTCTTCACCAGAGAGAGTGTTGATGTATCTCACGCCTGTGACTTTATTGCCACTCTTGATTACTTCTACTACATTCGCACGAACACGGGTTTCAAAATTTCCTGTTTTTATCGCAGTTGGGATTACAGTGATTTCTGCTGAAGACTTTGCTCCATACTCACACCCAAAACGTTCACAAAACCCACAGTACTGACACGCATTAATCGATTCCCCGTCTGGATTCTTGTAAGACTCCGACAGATTTGCTGAAGGTAACATAAATGGCGAATATCCTAAATCTTGTGTTGCTTTTTCAAATTTCTTTAGGATCGGCGTTCTCTTCATCGGTGGTGTGGGAAAAGGATCTTTACGTTTTAAAAAAGGATTTTTATCTTCACCGGAAAGCCCTATTGTCTGTTCATATGTGTAAAAATAAGGTTCCAATTCTTCATAAGTAATTCCCCAGTCCTGAAGTTGATAATCTTTTGATAATTTATTAGGTCCGTATTTTTTGTCCGTCATGGTTTTAATTTGAAAATCGTAAGGATAAAATCTCCAGGTATGTCCATTCCAGTGAGTTCCCGATCCTCCTAATCCTTCCCCGAGTAAGAATGAACCCAATTGACGCATCGGTAGCGCTGACATTTTGCGATTATTTCTAATAGTAATCGTTTCTTTTGATAAGTTTTGCATCAATTCATATCTAACTGCATAACGATACTCGTCATGTATCTTTAAATAATCTTCAGTTCCTCGTTCTTCTCCTCTTTCCAACCCGACGACTTTCAGACCAGCCTTTGCACATTCCGCTGCAATAATACCGCCTGTCCAGCCAAGTCCAACTACGACCACATCTACTTTTGATAAAGTTGTAACCATTTTATATTCCCCCCGTCTTAGTGCATTCCACCTAGTGATTGTGGCTCGATTTTTTGAAACTTTTCATTTTCAATTTCATTGATATAGGCCATTTGATGTCCAGGGAACCCTTTCATTCTCCAGCCATCCATATTGACATTTCCTTTGTACATAGGGTCGGAATAAGCCCCTTCAAGAGTGGCTGTGCGTAGCAGACGAAAGAAAAATGTTGACGTAACACCAGCCATTTTAATCTCATCTTTTTGAAATGCCGTTAATATTTCATCCATCTGTGCACCTTCAATTTTCGAAAAGCCTTTATCAAATCTTTTCGTAGCTTCTGCGTCCAGCATTTCGATTCCTTGTCTGAAAATCTCAGCTCTAGTCAACCTGCTTTGATATCCTTGTGTGGGAGCACCCACTTCAAATGGTCCATGCATATACTCTTTAGAATTACTTCCATATTGTCCGGCTAATTGGCTATCTATGAAGTAAGGAACTCCCAGCCCAATAGCACCTGGCCCTTGATCATCTTCAGGATAGATGCGTTCAGTTGCGTTCGCTATAATGTCAAATTCCCGATAATTTCTGAAGAATTGCCAACCTTGATCGGTTTGTGTGCTATGCTCGTCAGTCCCAGCAATTTTATTGGTAGGGGAATCATTTTTGTTAATGTTATAGCCAACTAATCCACCAATTAGCCCCCCACCGATTAATGCACCTGTAGCGACTCCAGAAGTTTTTAGAAAGTCACGCCTCGAGATATTTTTTTTATTTTCTTCCATAAATATTCCCTCCTTATATTTCGACTTCGTATTATCAGCTCTATTAACTCTAAACTTAGAATAGGCAATTGAAGAGAGTTTTAAACTATCCAACCCAGTGATTATTTCATTGGGAGGTGTTGAAGTAGGGAGGGGGTATAGCGGAAGAATTGAAATGAAGACCCTTTCAAGAAAATCAACTTGTCTATTTCAAATAAAAGGTCAAAATAAAAAGAGTGAATTTATCCTAAGAGATAAATTCACTCTTTCTATTTGGCCCATGTTGCAGCCATGTTTTCACTTCTTTTGGTGATTTCAATGTAATCACATCTGCTGGTACTTTAGATAAAATCTTTAACATTCCAGGTCGAGCATCTTTCGGGTATCGCCAAATCCAACGAACAAACTCCCAATCTATTTTTTCTGGGCAGCCTTCACCCATATCAGGTCTAGTAACTCCTCGATATTTCCATGCACGTTTACATGCTCGGTATAAACAAAGGACATTTGAAAAGTCGAGAAAAATAATAAGATCTGCATATTGTGCTCTTAATTCAATACTGGAGTCATAATTCCCGTCAATGATCCATTCGGGTTTTGTCAATTCTACTTTCACTTTCTCCATGAATTCTGGTCTAGGTGTAGGGTTCCAGCCGGGTTTCCAAAACAGTGCATCCAGATGGACCACCGGCACGTCCCACTGTTCTGCGAGCTGACGTGATAGTGTGGATTTCCCCGCACCACCAGAGCCAACAATCAGTATTCTTCGGTGCTTAGGCTGCATCTTCTTCAAATGAACATACTCCTATCGTATTACCATCCAGGTCTTTAAACTGAAAAAATTCAACGTTTCCACCACTTCGTATTGGCGTAGCTTGAACTCCTGAATCTAACATCGTTTGATGTGTAGCATGGATATCCTCTGTATAGAGATTAAAGCATTCATGGTCTCCCATTTTATTCACTTCCATAAAAATAGTCCGAACAAGTGTAAAGGCTGTTTTACCATTGCCAATTTCCATAGCAGCATAGCCATTCTCTACATCATGCCATCTTAAGGTAAATCCACATTTATCTTTATACCATTTAATCGAGCGATGCGTGTCTTTTACAGGTAAAAATACGGTGTCAATCCTCTTGAACATAGCCGACTCTCCCTTGTCACTCAATTTTACTAGTTTCATTTTATCAACTATTCATGCCTACGGCTAGAAAGTTTTCAATAATACCTCAAATATTCAGTCTACTAAAAATTCTTCCATTATTTGTTTACCCTATTTGTCTCAAAACAAAAAGGCTACATTAGCAGCCTTTTCATTATTCCAATTCAGTTTGTTTCGTTTCTTTACCAAGAAAAATAACCGATAATACCCCAATCACAATGGCGATACAGAAAATGCTGAAAATCCAGCCAATATCATAGCCCTTGGTAACAAGCGTCCCCACTAAAAGAGGTCCCAGAATCCCACCAATTCGTCCAATAGCAGCAGCCATTCCTGCTCCAGTTGCTCGAATCACCGTCGGGTATTGTTCAGGTGTATAAGCGTATAACGCTCCCCATGCACCTAGGTTAAAGAACGATAGGAAGGCACCCGAAGTTAGTAACATGACGCTGGTGTCAGCATAACCGAAGACATAAGCACTTGCTGCCGTCCCAAGTAAATATACAACTAACACAAATTTACGACCCGCTTTTTCAATTAACCAAGCTGCAGAGAAATAACCAGGTAACTGGGCAATTGTCATGATGAGTACATACTTGAAGCTCGTGATCATATCGAATCCCTTTCCAATCATCACACTCGGCAACCAGAGGAACATGCCATAATAAGAGAAGACGACGGTAAACCATAAGATCCATAACATTAATGTAGATTTCGCATAAGCTTTTGACCACACTTCTTTAATGTTTTGACTGTAAGATCGATTGTTCACACGATTTGCAGTAAACTGTGGTGAATCTGGTAAGTTTATACGCAAGTAAATGGCATAGAACGCTGGTAATGCAGTAATGACCAATGCCACTCTCCATCCGAAATTCGGAATGATGAAATACGAAATTAAAGCCGCTACTAACCAACCTGCTGCCCAAAAACTCTCGAGTAATACAACAACACGACCACGCTCTTTCGCTTCTACACTCTCAGATACAAGTGTCGAGGCTACTGGAAGTTCTCCACCTAATCCCATCCCTACAAAAAATCTAAAAACGAGAAATGCTGCAAGAGTTGTCGTCAAAGCAGACAGACCACTTGCTACAGAGAAAAACAGAAGGGTCAAGATGAACACCTGTTTGCGGCCAATTCGATCGGCAAAAATACCAAAAACAAAAGCACCAACTGCCATACCAATGGAGTTTACACTCCCGATCCACCCCATTTGTCCCGGAGATAAGTTCCACTCAACCGCTAACGCGGCAATGACAAATGACAATATTCCAACGTCCATTGCATCAAACATCCACCCAAATCCGGCAATTCCCAACAGTTTATTTCTTGAAAGTGGCTTTTTCTCTTTTGAAATTATAGTTGTCATTTTTTTACCCCTTGTCTTTACAGATGTATATTTATCTCTTTACACTTAAGTATACTGATAGGGCGATTAACTTACAACCACAAAAACGAAAATACTTGTGAGCTTATGCTCCTAGCGCAATTGTACGATGAACAACAGTTTTAACATCTCTATATATAAAAAAACACATTATCTAGAAAGACTAGACAACGTGTCTTGATTTTACGCAATCAATAATAAACTTAACGCCATTACCGCCATTCCTCCAACAACCCCGTAGATGGAAAGATGGGCTTCATCATACTTCTGTGCCGCAGGTAGTAACTCATCTAAAGAAATAAACACCATTATTCCCGCTACAGCTGCAAATATCATTCCAAACATAATGTCATTTAAGAAAGGCATTAAAATCAAGAATGCCACAAGAGCACCTACAGGTTCGGCAAGACCAGATAGGAATGACCATTTAAAAGCTTTTTTTCGATTCCCAGTTGCATAATAAATGGGAATCGCTACTGCAATACCTTCTGGAATATTGTGGATGGCAACAGCAACGGCTATGGCAATTCCCAAATTCGGATCTTGCAAAGCAGATATAAACGTCGCAATCCCTTCTGGAAAGTTATGAATCCCTATCGCTAATGCCGTAAATATTCCCATTCTCATCAATTTTGTATACTCAGCATTGGAAGGCTCAATATCCATTTCTTCTACACCTTTAACTTCATGTGGGTTCGTTGATTTCGGCAATAATTTATCGATTAATGCAATCACTATGATTCCACTAAAAAAACCAATAACTGTAAACCAATATCCTTGTGAGGCACCTAACTCATTCACTAAAGCATCTTTTGCTTTCACAAAGATTTCAACCAGTGATACATAAATCATTACACCTGCTGAGAACCCTAATGCTAAAGACAAAAATTTCGTATTTGTTCTTTTCGTCACAAAAGCCAGTAAACTTCCGATACCCGTTGCTAGACCCGCAAATAACGTTAAAGCTAGTGCAAACAGAACATCTCCACTCATTTTCTCACCTTCTTTCTATATCAGTCTATTAAATTGATTGTATTCTAAAAGTTTCCTTGATGCAACTCTTTTTGATGAAGTAATACTTTTTGTGTAAACGAAAAACTAAAGCAATTTGATTAATTCGTCTATTTTCATCGCAAATACAGTTAAACGTTTCTCCATATCCCCTTTTGATCCAAAACGTATGACTTGTTCTTCAGTTATTTCTGATTCAATCATACGAAGGTGACGAACAGCCGTATCCAGAACTTGCAACACTTGCTCTCCTCTTACGACACGATTCACATGATGATTATGATCACAATAGCCGTGTACAAAGCCATCTGCAATACATTTCAAAGTTTCCTGACAATCCTGGAATCGATGTTTTCCATAGCGTTCTGTATGGGCAAGTTCTACAAACAAAGTCTCATACAAATTCAAAAAGTTACCTGCCATTACTTCCCCGAAATACACAATAGGAAGTGGATCAATAAGACGAATTTCCCCATTATTGAGTAGCCAATTTTCGGGTGAAGCATCTTGATTCGTTAAGACAGGATGACTGATTTCATTAAAACGCATTTCACAAATACGTATTAAGGCATCTTTTAATCCTGGTTTGTCAAAAATTGGTCTCTTGTTTGACAACTCTTCATAATCATCCAATACCTCATTGCATTCTTCTTTGATAAATGCACGATAGTCACTTGAAAATTGACCATGCAAACCTTGCTTTTCATTCCACGCAAGATATCCGACTCCTTTTAAACCGTGATCCACACGCTCCAGGTTCCGGTACAATTGCCCGATTTCCTTACCAAGCTCGCGTGCCGTTTCTTCACTTAATTGATGTAAGTCCACATGATTTCCAGCGTATGACTCAATTGTATACGTCAAATCTTGTGATACATGATAATAGAAAGTAGAAGGTGCTGCTCCAGGAGAAACTTGATTCACATATTTGTAGTAAATTTCCGTTCCACCATACTCCGCTCTCAAGGCATTTTCATTGTATGTAACTTCTTTTTTATAGGCGAATTTTTTAGGAATACGTAAAACAAGTGGTTCATGTCGAGTACTCGTTAGCTTCCACGCTTGATGCCAAGCTCCTTCACCTAAATCCGATATTACTGATTCCGTCAGTTTTGCATGTTCCAGTGCTTGCTCATATGTCATGTTGATGACTCCTTTACATACTGTCCGATTTTTTTCCAATCTTGTAGTACCATTTCTCTTAATGAAGGGCGATAGAATACTGAAGCAGGATGAAACGTCGGGACAATAACAAAAGATTCTGACGTTTCACTATAGTGAAGATCCTCTAATTTTTCTAAATACTGAATGGGTTGGCAAACCTTTTGCCCGTGCAATTCAGTGACTTTTGCTGATTTCCCTAACAAACGTTGTAGACCAATATTGCCGAGTGTCACGATTAATTTCGGTTTGAGATGTTCAATTTCATAATCCAGAAGAGGAGCATGTGCAAGAATCTCAGCTGGTTTGGGTGCTCGGTTGTACATTCTTTTTACAATCGATCCATCCTCTGCTTTCTTTGTCCCCCATTTGTAGGGACGACTTCGCACACTACTTGTGATGAATACGTCTTCACGCGTTAAGCCTATACTATCTAATGACTTCATAAGCTCGGTTCCTGCTCGCCCAATAAAAGGAATCCCTGTTTCAATTTCATTTTCACCAGGTGCTTCTCCAATCAATAGCAGCGTAGGAGATGGATTTCCATAACTACGCACAAAGCCTTGCACAGCATGACCTTCAATCCTTTGCATGCCCAATTCGACTAAATTGTCGGGGATCGTAAACATATACCATTCTCCCTTTTCAAAAAGAGCCCCACACCAAGAAAGGCGTAAGACTCGGTTCATTCAGATTGTGTTACACGTTTGTTCATCTGGCCGTTTCTCCACTCATACCAGATTGTCACAATGATAAAGAATGAATACCCTATCATCCAACCTGCTAAAACGTCTGAGGCATAGTGTGCAGTTGCCGCGACTCTGGATAGACCCACTAAAATTGTAAGAACAATCGCCCCAAGCCATATGATATATCGAGTCATTTTCGATGATACACTTTCAGTTAGGAAGTAGGCAATTGTAAATAAGTAAAGTAATCCTACCATCGCATTTCCCGAAGGAAAACTAAAGCTATCCACCTGATTTGGAAAGTCCGGTCTTTCACGTTGCACCCATACTTTTAACAATTTGTTCAATAAATTACCGCCACCGACAGAAAAAAGAACGACTAACATGCCTCGATAATTTCGTTTATTAAATCCTAAAAACAATATTAAAATAAGTGCAGCAATAATGATAACGATCTGTTCACCAAAAATACGAAAAACTTGCAGAAATTCATTACCAGCCAATAAATCTGCGATGTTTGCATCAAATTCAATCATTTTCTCATTCGTCAAATTAAGAAATAATATAGCAAAAGCGATTAACGTCACGAACGCCAGAGGATAGAACCATTTTCTCACAGGAATCACACTCCTTTTTAGTATTAGTTTAGTTCAATCATACAATACACACTATGACTTAAGATTCAATAGATATGATAAACGTTTAGTCTAAAATGGCAGTGGTAATGTACATAGGAGTCAGATACAAACGTTTTGAAGGAGGAATTATACGTATGAGTGTCTACTACAAAGAGTTTATAACTGATGATGAGGCCATACGAGGGATACAGGAAATAAAATCACATGGCATTCAAGATGATGATATTTATGTCATAACCCATGAGAATTATCGAACAGAAAAACTTGCTGAGATGGCAAGTGCCAATACAATCGGAGTTGCGGAGGAAGGACTTGGAACAGCAATTGCCAACGCTTTCAAAACCAAAGGAGAAGAATTGCGTGCCAAGTTGGAACATATAGGATTTAGTCTTTCTGAAGCCGTGGACTTGGAACAGCAATTGGATGAGCATAAAGTAATTGTGGTCGTAAAGAACAAACCAGCAGGCTTGACTCTTTAATGGTTGTTTTAAAATTGCGCTCAGTTTTTGTGTAATCTCTTGAAATACGCATTAAAAAAAGCAGGGAAACCATACTTGGCATTCCCTGCTTTCTTTCATTTGCTTATTTTTAATTCATAGACGTTTTGACTAGATTCAATCACATGATCAGGTTTAGGTTTACCAGCATTGGCTTTATGTCCTGCAATATGCTCAGGACTCTTTTCCCAATTCTTCCAAGCCTCTTCGCTCTCCCAGTTCACCATGATCAGCACTTCTTCATCCCCACGACGAACTTTCTTTTGGAGTACTTGAAGATTGATGAAGCCTGGTTGCTTTTCAATAAGACCTTCTCTTTGGAAACGTGATAACACTTTTTCGCTGGAACCTTCAGTTACTACCATTCTTTTCACTTGATAAAACATAAAGACCCCCCCTAAGTAAGCAACCTTACAATGCTGCCTCTGCATCTTTTACCATTAGTTTAACAGATTGTAATCCTCCACCTGATAAGTACCACTGATCCGGATTCAAGTAATAAATTTTGTCATTCTTAAATGCATTGGTTTTTTCAACCAGTTCATTCTCAATCGTTCCTTTGGCACCTTCAGTACTATTCACCGCTGCATCACGGTCGATAACGAATAAGATATCTGGGTTGGTCTCCAAAATATATTCAAATGTAATATTCTGACCATGTGTTGATTGTTCAATTCCTTCATCCGCTGCTGCAAAACCGAACACATCATGCAGGATACCGAATCTTGAACTCGGACCATATGCACTGACTTTCCCTTCATTGCTCAAAACGATTAATGCTTTTTCATCCATAGCTTTTGTTTTTCTTGGATAGACTCAATTGACGCATTTACTTCTTCTAATTCCACTTTCATTTCTTCTTCTTTACCAAAAATAGAAGCAATCATTTCCATGTTTTTCGTAAATGAATCCATGTAATTTGTATAATCAATTGGCACATATACGGTTGGTGCAATTTTTGCATACTCTTCGTACATGTCAGCTTGACGTGCAGAAATGAAAATCACTTCAGGCTTCATTGCATGGATCGCTTCAAAATCTGCCTCTTTCAAACTTCCTACGTTTGTGTAGTCAGAACCAGCATATTTCTCCAAGTAGTCAGGAACTGATACTTGGGGAACTCCTGCAACCTCAATGCCTAACTCATCCAATGTATCCAATATACCGAAGTCAAAAACAACGACGTTTTTAGGGTTTACTGGTACAGTTGCCTCACCAAGTTCATGCTTGATTGTAACTGTTTCTTGTTTGCTGCCTTCTGACGAATCTTTCTCACTTGAACCTTCTTTTGTCTCTCCACAAGCTGCTAATACGACCATAAGAAGTGTTGCAAAGATTAATAGTGACCACTTTTTCATTTTGTCATTCTCCTTGTAATGCGGAATTGAAATATACACAAATCCGGCAATTGTTTAGTTGTTGAACATGAATGTCCATATCGTAAATTTCCTTTAAAGCAGTTGATTGAATAATATCGTTTGTAAGACCATCTTTTATCACTTTACCGTCTTTTAACGCGACAATCCGATCTGAATAGACTGAAGCAAAATTAATATCATGTAAAACAATCACTACTGTTTTCCCAAGTTCATCGACCAGGCGTCGCAAAATCTTCATGATTTGGACGGAATGTTTCATATCTAAGTTATTCAGAGGCTCATCGAGCAAGATTGTATCCGTATCTTGAGCAATGACCATCGCTATAAATGCACGTTGGCGTTGCCCACCTGATAATTCATCCAAGTAGCGATCTTCTAAATCGTGCAAATCCATATAAGTCAATGCTTCATCGACTTTAGCATGATCTTGGTCATTTAATCGCCCTTTTGAATATGGAAAACGACCAAACCCAACAAGCTCTTTTACTGTCAAACGGACGTTCATCTGATTCGATTGTTTTAAAATCGATACTTTTTTAGAAAGTTCCCCAGATTTAATCTTTTTAATATTCTTTTTGTCGAGTAAAACTTCTCCCGTGTCTGCATCCATCAATCGACTAACCATTGATAAAAGAGTAGACTTCCCTGCTCCATTCGGTCCGATAAACGAAGTAATGGTACCCGGAACAATATCAATAGACACTTGATCGACGACGACTTTCTTTCCATAAAGTTTGGATAATCCCCGTACTTGGATCATGATGATTTACTCTCCTTTAATAGTAAGTAGATGAAATACACGCCGCCGATAAAGTTGATGATAACGCTAAGCGTTGTAGAGAAAGTGAAAATCCTTTCAACTACCCATTGACCTCCAATTAACGCAACGATACTCATGAGCATCGCACCCGTAATGAGGATCGAGTGTCTGAAACTCTTGAAAAATTGATAAGACAGATTCGCTACGATTAACCCGAAGAACGTAATTGGTCCTACCAGTGCAGTGGAAATAGCGATTAGTACCGCTGAAATCACCAACATTTTTTTTACAACTGATTCATAGGGTACGCCTAGATTAATCGCTTGGTCGCGGCCCAAAGAAAGTACATCTAAAAAATGAGTGGATCTCCATCCAATAAGGATGACGATAGTAGTTAAAATCAAGGCTATCCACACTAAATCTGTACTTACATTATTAAAGCTTGCGAACATCCGATCTTGAACCATCGAAAACTCATTTGGATCGATGAGAACTTGTAGGAACGTCGAAATACTTGTGAAGAATGTGCCGACAATAATACCAATCAGTAATAAGAAGTAAATCGGCTGACTTCCTTTGTTGAATAAAAATCTATATAACAGCAACGCAAAAATAATCATGGCTGCAACTGATAAAACAAAGTTAACTTGTTTGTTCATGATGGTGATGTGATCAGATCCCAAAAAGAAAATGAGCACAGTTTGCAACAGCAAATACAAAGCATCCAACCCCATGATACTTGGGGTTAATATTCGGTTGTGCGTAATTGTCTGGAAAATGACCGTTGCATATGCGATTGCACAGCCGGTGATGACCATAGCAAGTACTTTGATTCCACGACGTGGAAGTGCATAGTCGTAACTCCCATTTAAATCTTGGAATAAATATAATCCTGTGAATAGAAAGGACAAGCCCAATAGAATAATTAATTTGGTTGAATTACGCATAGGCCCTCCTTCTGAACAAGAGGTATAGGAATATCCCGCTACCTATCACGCCCACCATTAAACTAATAGGGATTTCATAAGGGTAGATGAGAACCCGACCTAACATGTCACACAATAACAAGAAAATAGCACCGAGAAGTGCGGTGTGCGGTAACGTCTTCTCTAAATGATCCCCTTTAAAAATGGAGACGATATTCGGAATGATCAACCCTAAAAATGGAATCATACCAACGGTCAAAACCACCGTCACCGTGATTAGCGCTACTAGAATCAGTCCGAAATTGACAATTCGTCTATAATGTATACCTAAATTCTTCGAGAAGTCTTCACCCATTCCAGCAACCGTAAATCGATTTGCAAATAAATAAGCAATGATCAGAACCGGGATACTTATGTATAACAGCTCATAGCGCCCTTTCATCATCATCGAAAAGTCACCCTGTAGCCAAGCAGACATGTTTTGAATAACGTCTGCTTTATAAGCAAAAAATGTTGTGATGGAAGAAAGAATATTGCCGAACATCAAACCAACCAGTGGGATGAATATAGCATCCTTGAACTTGATACGATTTAGTATTTGCATAAACAACAGCGTGCCGGCAAGCGCAAATACAAATGCTACAGTCATTTTTTCAAGCATCGATGCATTTGCAAAAAGAAGCATCGATACAAGGATTCCTAATCGAGTAGCATCGAGTGTCCCTGCAGTTGTCGGCGAAACAAACTTATTTCGACTGAGACTCTGCATGATTAAACCCGCAATGCTCATTCCTGCACCTGCCAGTATGATGGCAACTAAACGTGGTAGACGGCTAATCAGAAAGATTTGTGTTTCTTCTGATTGATAATCGATTAAATCCATTGGAGTGATGGAACTAACCCCAACAAACAATGAGCAAATCGATAACACGACTAACCCTATTATTAATATTCTTATCTTCATCACAATTCCTCAATTCTAAAAAACATAGCTAATCTTGAAAGTGAAAACGCTCATCTTTCAAGGAAGTAATTGGTAATGAAAATCATTATCAATTACTAACAAAACTAAGTATACCATTTGTACTTATCAGGTCAATAGTTAAATGAATATGATTTTCAATTAGATTAAATTGTGCTGTCCTAACGTAAGGACAGCAGTAATGGAGTTGTTTTTCCCTTTTCGTGATATGGTTGCGTGTTTTCTTGATTTCATTGTTACTTTTGTTGATATTGGTAGGATCTTTCTCGAGATTGTCACAACTCTTCACGAAATTGTCGTAAAATGAAGAAGATTCCACTTACTTATCAAAAAAACAGCCCTCTAAAGAATTTCTTTAGAAGGCTGTCTTTTACATTTCTTGTGCACTATCGAGAACTTCTTGAGGAACTTTTATGGGTTCAACTTTATTGTAATTACTAAAGATAGACTTTAAATCTTGAGACAATTTCATCTCTTCGCCTTCAACCGCCATCGTCATATCCATAATCATGTTCAATGCCGTTGTATTAAACGTTTCCTTGTCGATAAAAATTTCATAATTTACTTTTTCGATGGATAAACCTTTTAACAATTCTTCTTCCTCAACCATTGCTTCAGGCATCATTTCCGTGAGTTGTTTTTGAATTAATTCATTGAATTGTTCCCCTGATGCAGCTAATTTCAACACATATTCAGTGTCCGTTTGTTCAAAAGTAAAGTCTTTCATGAAAGGTTGTAAGTCTTTTAATTGCTGAGCAGGATCAGCTTGGCTCTCAGACATCGCCATCATTTGATTATACATTTCTGGTGGTAGCTTCATCCATTGCTTCGTCATGTTTTCGTACATAAAGAATCCATCTTCTGTCATATAACTTTCGATTTCAATGTCTTGTGGCTCCGTTGTAGAAGCATCGCCAGGTACTGCCATTGTTGTCGTTCCTTTTTGATAAATACTGAGGGGCTCAACCACCATATCCATTGTCAAGTCAGATGTTGTATTCATAGACACAGCTTGAGAAGGCATTTCTATTAACTGTGACATTTCTAGTGTAGCACTTAAACTTTCAATTGTTTCAGACTGTGAAAGAGACTTTTCAAATACTTGCTCAAGTGTTAATTTACTTGTGTTTTCTTCGGCTGTTTCAGAAGTAGGAGTTGCCGTTGAATTACATGCAGCTAAACTAAAAGTTAACAAACTAGCAGCCATGATTGTCATCCACTTTTTCATACTATCCCCACCTATACTATTTTTTGAATTCAATACGTAATACGAGTGTACGCGTAAAAAGTTTCAATTGGAAATATTTACTCTATTTTTGATAGAACAAAAAAACGATACTTCCCTCGATAAATCAAGGAAAGTATCGTTAGTTATTCGTATACACTGTACTGTAGCCTAGACTGAACCAGCGCAGTCGCTTTTCAAGTGGTAGCCGAAGTTAAAAGACTGACAGTGATTTTCTGACAAGCTTCTAGCGGGAGGCATCCACAATGCGCCGATGCGTTATTATAGAGAATACTTAGTCCGTTCTATAATAGTGAACTTTTTCAGTGGCCTCATAGCGGAAGGCTTACTTTATCACTATTATTTTATGCCGCGCATAAATTCCTCGATTTTTGGTGAAAAGAAATACAGCAAGAAACCGATAATTAAGGCAACAGCACCGATGACTCCGAAATAAGCAATTTCATTTTCAGGTGTATATAATTTTACTACCTGTGCGTTAATTGCTTGTGCAGAAGCACTTGTCAAGAACCATAAACTCATGGTCTGTGCAGCAAATGCTGCAGGAGCTAATTTAGTTGTAGCCGATAGCCCTACTGGTGAAAGTAGTAACTCCCCAAGAACAACCAAGAAGAAACTTAGTACTAACCAATATGGACTAACGAGCGTATCTGTACCGTTCATATAAGCTGGAATAATCATGACTAAGAATGACATACTGGCAAAGAACAAACCAAGAGCAAACTTTTTAGGAGTTGATGGTTGTCTTTCCCCTAACTTCACCCACAGCCAAGCAAAAATTGGTGCAAGGGCAATAATGAATAGTGGATTTAATGACTGGAACCATGCTGGATTGATCTCAAATGAGCCAACCATTAGATTCGTTCGTTCGTCTGCATATTGTGCTAAAATGATTGCCCCTTGTTCTTGAATCGCCCAGAACATCATAGCTGCAACGAATAACGGAATATAAGCAAGTACACGAGATTTTTCATCTGCATTTGTTTTAGCACTGCGATATAACACGATAAAGTAAATGGTTGGAATCACGATACCTAGAATTGATACAATCATCGTAAAGACGTCAATTGTCATGATACCGTTAGTGATTAAAATATAACCAATTACCAAGATTGCGACTATTCCAATTGCAATTCGAGAAAACACTTTCACACGTTCATCTTTTGCCAAAGGATTCGGTGCAAAAGATCCTGCTAATCCAAGGTATTTCTTTTTAGTTACCATAAATACTACAAGACCAAAGAACATACCGATTGCTGCGAGTCCAAAACCTGCATGGAAATTGTAATCAAGACCTACCGTACCTACAATAAAAGGTGCAATGAATGCCCCCGCATTGATTCCCATATAGAAGATACTGAACCCTGAATCACGACGAACATCGTTTTCAGCGTACAGATCACCAACAATACTTGAAATGTTTGGTTTCAGTAAGCCTGTACCAATAATAATAAAGGCCATGGACACGAATAGCGTAGTCATTCCACCTGGTATAGCCAAGGTGGCATGTCCTATCATTATGGCTACTCCACCATAAAATACCGTTTTAGTGGTACCAAATAGTCTGTCCGCAATCCATCCCCCGATAATCCCTGACATGTATACGAGTGAACCATATACCGCCATAATAGAGTTCGCTGTTGATCTGTCTAAACCAAGTCCACCTTGGTTCAATTCGTAGTACATATAGTAGAGTAGAATCGCACGCATACCGTAATATGAGAAACGCTCCCAGAATTCTGTAAAGAATAAACTTAGTAAACCTTTCGGATGCCCAAAGAAACCTTTTTGAGGAACCGACTTGATGATATCTTGTTTTGTCGTCATTCTTTTCCCTTCTTTCCACTTAATTTATTACTTTCAACTGATGTCGAAATTTGTAGTTTCATGTCAGTAATTAAAATAACTTTTCAATTTTAACTTGTCTATAATAAATTGTCAAAAAACATTCGGAACTTGAAATACTTTGATATCCTTCGATTCTTGAAGTTTTAAATCGTTTTTAGACTCAAATTCCGTTATAATTACCTGTATCAAAACACCAAGGAGAACTCCATATGCTGAAGAAATTCTTTTCGTATTATCGTCCTCATCGACGATTATTTATTATCGATTTTACGAGTGCTGTCGTAGTCTCAATCTTAGAACTTGCCTTTCCTCTAGCCGTTCAATGGTTTATCGATAAACTATTACCTACTGGTGAGTGGGGTACCATCGTTACAGTTAGTATTTTACTTCTGCTCGTATATGTGATCAGCACCGGTTTGCAATTTATTGTCAGTTATTTGGGACATAAACTCGGCATAAACATTGAAACCGATATGCGTGAACAACTGTTTACACATGTTCAACGTCAGTCATTTCGATTCTTTGATAACACAAAAACTGGTCATGTAATGAGTCGAATTACCAATGACTTGTTCGATATTGGAGAACTCGCACACCATGGACCCGAAGATTTTTTCATTGCGATAATGACTTTCATTGGGGCATTTGTAATTATGTACAATATCAATCCCGAACTTGCCATCATTGCAATTATTATGATTCCCTTCCTTATAGTACTTGTAGCATTCAGTAACATTAAAATGAATCAAGCTTGGAAAAACATGTACGTCAAAATAGCCGATGTCAATGGCCGTGTGGAAGATAGTGTGTCAGGCGCACGAGTTGTTCAATCGTTTACGAATGAAGAGTTTGAAATTAATCGCTTTAAAACCGATAACGGGCAATTTAGATTAGCAAAACTCGTTGCCTATAAAGTAATGGCTGGAACCCATTCCACTATTTACATGATGACTCGTCTTATGACTTTGGTCGTTTTAGTCGTTGGAGCTTGGTTTACCTTTAATGGAAAGTTGTCATATGGAGAACTTGTCAGCTTTGTTTTATTTATCAATGTCCTAATTAAACCTGTGGATAAAATTAGTGCTTTACTTGAGCTTTACCCAAAAGGAATGGCTGGTTTTAAACGTTTCTTAGAATTAATTGATCAAGATCCAGAAATCATCGATCGTCCAAATGCCTCAAAAGTTGACCATCTCAAGGGTGATATCACGTTTAAAGATGTTCATTTCAGCTATGAAGGACACCAGGAAGTTCTTACCGATATCAACATTGAAGTGAAAGCAGGAGAAACTGTGGCATTCGTTGGTCCATCTGGAGCAGGCAAGACAACGATTTGCTCATTGATTCCTCGCTTTTACGACGTTACGGATGGTTCGATCAGTATTGACGGGTATGATATTCGAGATATTACAAAACATTCATTACGTTCCCAGATCGGGATTGTTCAACAAGATGTATTCCTATTTACAGGAACAATTCGAGAGAATATTGCTTACGGTAAAAAAGATGCTTCAGAAGAAGAAATAATGGATGCTGCTCGAAAAGCACACTTACAGGATTTTATTGCTGACCTTCCTAAAGGATACGAAACTCAAATCGGTGAAAGAGGATTGAAACTATCTGGTGGTCAAAAGCAACGACTTGCAATCGCTCGGATGTTCTTGAAGAACCCACCGATATTAATTTTAGATGAAGCAACCTCTGCACTTGATACAGAAACGGAAAAAATCATTCAACAAGCTTTAACTGAGTTGGCTGAAAATCGCACAACACTTATTATTGCCCATCGTCTTGCAACGATACGTGATGCTGACCGCGTACTTGTCGTAACAAAAGAAGGAATCGCAGAGGATGGAACGTATTCAGACTTAGTGGAAGCGGATGGATTGTTTGCACGACTTCACAACATTCAATTTCAATAGATTAAAGGATTAGGAGGATTTGGTTAGTTGGAACCATCAAGCGAAAAGTTGCAACAGTTACGTAAAAAATAATAACGATACTAGAAAAAATCGCATTCCCGATACTTCGGAAATGCGATTTTTTATTTGTCTAAAACAAACTCACTGTAGCGTTCGTAATCAGCTTGTTTTAATTCAGCTTTCAACATCGTTCCATCTTCTTCATACTCGGAATCTTGAACCGATGCATTTTCATTTAAATAGGATACTACATCACCACGATCGTACGGAATGAGTAAGCGACATGTAATATAGTCAGCAAAAATATGTGAGCTAATCACTTCGATCAACTCGTCTAATCCAGCACTCTCTTTTGCAGAAATCCAAATATTATCTCCATTAACATGTGGATACTTCACTTCTGCAAGATCAGATTTGTTGAAAACCTCCACAGTTGGAACATTTTCAACACCAACGGCTTGCAATGTTTCATTCGTTACATCCATCATATAGCGGTGTTCAACATTTGAAACATCTACTACATGAAGCAATAGATCTGCATCACGAGCTTCTTCAAGAGTAGAGCGGAAGGCTTTTACTAGATGGGTTGGTAATTTACTGACAAACCCAACGGTATCAGTGAGTAAAAATTCTTTTTGGTCTGGTAATCGGATTTGACGGACGGATGTTTCAAGTGTTGCAAATAGCATGTCCTTCTCAAAGACTTGCTTATCTTCGATTTGTCCCGTTTTAGCAAGCAGACGATTCATAACCGTTGATTTCCCTGCATTTGTGTACCCTACGATTGACACAACAGGTATTTCATTTTTTCGGCGTTGTTTACGCTGAGTTTCTCGTTGGTCCTTGACATGTTCCAAGTCGTTACGTAGTTTGGCAATTTGATCTTCAATTTTACGACGGTCTAGCTCTAATTTTGTTTCACCAGCACCACGGTTTTTAAATCCACCACCTGTGCCTCCGCCTTGTCGACCTAGTGATGCCCGTAAACCAACCAATCGCGGCAACATGTATTGAAGTTGTGCCAATTCCACTTGCATTTGTGCTTCTCTTGATTTCGCACGACGAGCAAAGATATCTAAAATCAACATCGTTCGATCGATCACTTTACATTCTAGTGCTGCTTCCAAGTTACGAATTTGAGAAGGTGACAGCTCATCATTAAAAATTACAAGGTTCGCAGCAGCTTCTTCAAAAAATGCCTTTATTTCATCAACTTTCCCTTTTCCAACGTAATGCGCGGGATTTACTCGATCTAAATTTTGCGTAACTTCACCCACTACTACGACATTAAGTGCTTCTGCCAAGTTGTGTAGTTCTTCTAAACCATATTCAAAATGAGTATCTTTGTTTAAGTTCACGCCGACAACTATGGCACGTTCTACTAATTCTTCCATTCATCATTTCCTCCTCATCATTCTACTGAGAGAAAATCGGGATTTCCTTTTTTTACCATTAAAAGCAGATAAAAAAAGAGAGTGACTAGCTCTCTCTTTTCTTGAAAATATTATGGTTTTCAAAATGGATAGACCTATCCCGATTTAACTGCAGTAGCAGTCCTTTGCCTTATTTAATTTCATCGCAAAGTGCTCCATCGGAATTTGTAGTCAATCATTTGGAAAACCTCCGTTCCTTAGTATGTGTATATCGTAGCATAATATCTAATTGTGTAACAACTATTTACAATTGTCTGAAGCCACCTGTATTTGCTTTTACTTTCACTTCCGCAAACTTCGCTTCGTTTACTTCTTTAGTAAGCATCGTTCCAATCCAGCCACCCAAGAAACCAAGTGGGACTGATAACAGTGCCGGGTTTGTTAATGGGAAGATCGGATTCCCCGTAATTAAAGCTGCTCCTTCAACAGGGTTCATCACGCTTGGACTAATGGACACTAAAATAAGCGCAGAAACCAGACCTGTAATCATCGAAGACAATGCTCCAGCCGTATTGAATTTTTTCCAAAAAATTGTGTAAACAATAACCGGTAAATTCGCACTTGCGGCAATACAAAATGCAAGAGAAACCAGGAAAGCAACATTTAAACTTTGTGCACCAAGGGCCAAAATGATGGAAAATACAGCTACCCCAACAGAAGCATAACGGGCAGCATTCATTTGTTGTTTTTCAGTAGCTTTCCCTTTTTTAATGATTTGTCCATAAATGTCATGTGCAAATGCCGAAGCGCCTGAAAGTACTAATCCAGCAACTACCGCTAAAATTGTAGCGAATGCAACAGCTGAAACGAATGACATTAAGAGATCTCCACCAAGCGCTTGTGCTAATAGAGGAGCAGCCATATTTCCCGCTGGATTTGTTGAGACAATTAAATCTTGTCCAACAAAAGCAGCCGCACCGAATCCTAAGAAGATCGTCATGACGTAGAATATGCCTACAATCCAAGTTGCCCACATTACTGAACTTCGCGCTGTTTTTGCGTCGCGTACAGTAAAGAAACGCATTAATATATGAGGTAATCCAGCTGTACCAAGTACTAATGCGATCATAAGTGAAAGCGTATCAAGAGGGACTTTATATTTGACCCCAGGATTTAAATAATCAGCTCCGTGTGGGGTAGCCGTTTTCATGAATGTAAACATTTCCATGATGTTGAAATTGAATTTTGCCAAAACTAAAAATGAGATAATCATTGTTCCAGCCATTAATAGGACGGCTTTAATAATTTGCACCCAACTTGTAGCAGTCATACCGCCAAATAGCACATATATTGTCATCATAATTCCGACTAAAAGTACTGCTACCCAATAAGGAATATCAAATAGTAATTGAATAAGTGCACCGGCTCCAACAAGTTGTGCAATCATATAGAATATAACAATCGTAATCGAACTTAATGCAGCACCAGCTCGTACTTTCTTTGCATTAAAGCGAGAATTGATCATATCTGCTAGTGTATATTTCCCTAAATTACGGAGTGGTTCTGCTACGATAAATAATACTACTAAATACGCGACTAGATAACCTATAGAGAAAAGGAACCCATCGAAACCATAAAGAGCGATGGCACCTGCAATCCCTAGAAACGATGCAGCCGATAAATAGTCTCCTGAAATCGCCAGACCATTTTGCCAACCACTCAAACCTCCACCCGCTGTATAAAATTCACTCGCTGTATTCGTTTTCTTTGCCGCAAAGTACGTGATTGCAAGTGTCATCCCCACAATAATTAAGAATAAAATTATGACAACTGGATTCATTGATTGTGTCCCTCCTCATAATTAAATTCTTTTAATGTTTCTTCCGCCATTCGATCAAATTCTGCAGCTTTCTTCATGTAAACGGTTACAAGAGTCCAAGTCATAATAAATAATCCAAGAGCGTAAACCCAACTCCATGAAATATCCCCGATAAATGAAGTGTTCAAAACATCTGTATACGAAATAATAAGAGGAAACAAAATATATAGGCCCAAAAACAATAGAATACTAGGTACTAAAAAACGCTTTTTCTTTTTCATGAGACCTTGAAAACTTGCGGATTTTTCAATTAATGCAAAATCAGGTAATTTCGATGGTTCTCTTACATCAGATTTTTCCTTGTCTATTACAACCATTCTACACACCCCTTTGTCCAATTTTTCTGAATACTATTAAAATTAAATCAATATTAGCATAAAATGTCAAACACTATTTAAATAAATATAAGATTTATAGGTTTCAACAAAAAAAACACATGCAGCTTAGGGCATGTGCAAAAATACTATTCTAGTTACATTTTACTATATCTACTATTTTCAGCCGATCTTTTGCCTCTTTATTATGCTGAAAAACTATTTTAGTATTAGATAAAACAATGGTATGGTTTTCATAATTTACATTTAGAATTTTTGCCCATTCTTTTACATGGGAGGTCGGATCTTTTACAGCGATGACACATTGAGAAATTAGAAGACTTTCATTATATGCTTGCAAGGTCCCATCCTCTCTTAAACTCTGCATACGCTCTTCAAACGGCTCTTCCCATTCGATAAAAAATGGATATGGCAATTCATCAGATACATCTTGCTCGATGAACAACATTTTCCACTTGCGAACAAAACCTGAGGTAGTTTCACGCTCAGCATCTATTACGCCAGATGTAACCAATCCTTCACTACACAATCTTTCATTCACTTCATGGATTTGATTGACACGAACACAAATTGTTCCCCACCCTTCCCCATCTTTCAAATCATTTAATAAAAGTTTGATTAGCGGATGGTTAGATTGTTTTGCTACATCAATGTTTTCCACTGATAAATATTCAATATAACTATTTTTCGTATACGTTAAAGCATTTATGGTCCCCCAATTTTTATGCCTACCACCGATTGAAGTACCTTTATGTTCCAATACATGCTCTTCCGGAGACTGATTACTGAAATACACAACATGATCCAATTCCATCATAAACACCACTACTTCCTAAGTATTAATCCTTTTATGTAGGTACTACCTATCCTAGCTAATCACCTGATTAATTTCCAATATGAAAAACCTGGAAAATGAAGCCAGGCCCTTATTGTGATTGGAAACTGATAACGATCACTGTCCCATCCAAGTTCTCAGGTCGCTATGGATGCCTTAATGCTACACGATGATTCAAAAAATATAGAGGAGGTACGTATTTGACTTCGTCACTTCACGCCCCTCTCATTCCAGATTATCCTGTAGCGTTTGGGCATCCGTCGCTCCTTTGTTTTCTCCGTATCATATCCAAGAAATATTTAAATGATATATTATATATTGACCATTCAAAAAGCCCTTTAATAATAAATACATACGAATCGATTGAATTGCATTACATCCGTTTCTACAAGCTCATTAACTTGACGCAGTAATTTATCTTTTGGCACTACGATAAATTGTTATAAATGGGCTAAGGCTTAATGAATCTTGATTGGAAATCATCGTGTCCACAAATCGTCGAAGCGTTACTATAGGAAAGACATATCTATAATGGGGAATTTTTTCAGTGCCTTCTTTTTAGGTTAGGAAAAGCTTGGTAGTCTCAAATTTTATACTTATATAAAAAAGCCCACAGTATGAGAACTGTGGGCTTAGTTATATTATCGATCTTTTTTTAGCAATACCAATGTTTCGTCAAATTCACTTTCAATTTCATCGTTTTTACGGTACGTAATTAGACTTACGACTACCGCTACGATTAAACTGAGGACAAATCCTGGAACAATTTCATACATAAAGTCTTTAAGGGTATCGTTATTACCCCAAATAACTACTGTGACAGCACCGACGATCATAGCTGACAATGCACCCCAAGTAGTAAGTTTTCTCCAGAACAATGAAAGCAAGATAACTGGACCGAATGCTGCTCCAAAACCAGCCCAAGCATATGCAACCAAGTCTAAGATTGACGAGTTTTGCTCCCATGCTATGAACAGGGCAATTAACGAAACGAATAAAACTGCAATACGTCCCAACAATACAAAATGCTTATCTGTGCCATCTTTCTTAATTACAGCTTTGTACAAGTCTTCAACTAATGCTGAAGATGTAACAATCAATTGAGAAGAAATCGTACTCATTACAGCTGCCAAAACAGCTGCCAACATAATACCAGCAATAAATGGATGGAAAATAACTTGTCCTAACGCAATAAAGACTGCTTCAGGATCACTCAGGGAATCCCCAACATTTTGCTGATAATAAGCGATACCAATCAAACCTGTTGCAATTGCACCAATTAAACTCAAAGCCATCCAACCAATTCCGATTCGACGTGCTTGTTTTGTTTCTTTTACTGAACTGATTGCCATAAAGCGAACAATGATATGTGGTTGACCAAAATAACCAAGACCCCATGCCACTGCCGATAATACACCCAGTACAGACGCACCTTCAACAAAACTCAATCGTGAAGGATCAACAGCACGAATGCTTTCTGCCGCTCCATCCAATCCACCTACTGCAAAAAGACCGATAATTGGTACTAAGATCAATGCCAAGAACATGATTAATCCTTGAACAACATCCGTGTAACTTACTGCAAGGAATCCACCAAACAGTGTGTAGGCAACAACTACTGCAGAGACAATCACAAGCCCTGTGTGGTAGTCAAGACCGAATGACTCGTCAAAGAAGACGCCCCCTGCAACCATTCCAGATGATACATAAAACGTAAAGAATACCAAGATGATGATTCCCGAAACAACTCGCAATAAGCGTGATGTATCTTTTAAGCGGTTTTCCAAGAAACTTGGAATCGTGATGGAATCATTCGAAACTTGTGAATACACACGTAAACGTGGTGCAACCAGCAACCAGTTTAAATATGCTCCTACTGTTAAACCAACTGCAATCCATGCTTCCACTAAACCTGTTGCATAAATTGCTCCTGGCAGCCCCATTAATAACCAGCCAGACATATCCGCCGCTCCAGCACTTAATGCTGTAACTGCAGGCCCTAAAGAACGTCCACCTAACATATAATCTGTAAGGTTTGCTGTTTTTTTATATGAGTAATACCCAATATATAGCATGGCAGCCATATAAATAATAATAGCAATTAATTGATAGACATAATCCGACATATTTATTCCTCCTTTGTGTATATTGTGCATATTTCTTTGATATCATAACATGCATAATTAAGAAGAACGAGTTTTTTTTTAGAAATAATGTGACTGAAACAGTATATTTCCAGCGTTTGACAGCGTTTTCATATTTCCTGGGAAATACGACAAATTCTCAACGTTTTTTGGGAGTGGTACATTCCCTTAATGTTTACGTCCATTTCTTTTACATTTCTAACTAAAATAAGCTTACTCATGACTGTACGCCCGTTCTTTCAACAGATTGGATATGATGTTGTAAATTCAATATATCGTGGTATTTTATGATGTGATATTCTCCCTTTACAATACGCATGTATTTCTTCAGCGCTAAGAACCTCACCTTCCTTAGCAATAATCCAAGCCATTAGCTCTACTCCGAACTTTGATCAAGCACGCCAACTATTTGTACATTTAATACTCTGATGTTGATATAAGAATTCTTCAATTTCTCGAGGATACACATTTTCTCCACCACGGATTACCATATCCTTTATGCGTCCAGTGATGTCTAAGTAGCCTTCGTCTAAGACTGCAATATTGCCCGGATCACTTTTTAAAAATAGATAGTTTCCTGATTGCATATATCGTTATAATTTCCAAGTGATTCATTTTACTATCATTTCATGCTCATTGTGCTATTATAAAAAAATCAAATAGTACCTTTATATTCTTCGGGGCAAGGTGAAATTCCTTACCGGCGGTGAGCAAATGTAGATTTGTAAGTCCGTGACCCGGTGCTTGAAAAAGTAGCGGTGGAGTTGGTGAGAATCCAACACCGACAGTATAGTCTGGATGGGAGAAGAATATAGAGTGGCTTATTTGCTATGCTCAAACTTCCTTTTTTCGGTAAGTAAATTCGAAAGGAGGTCCTTTACCGCACCGGCATCGCTAATGGATTGCCGAAAATTGGATAAAGAATTCATTAAAAGGAAATTGAATTTTACATATTAGGGAATCTATATGTATTTTTCGTGCCGCTAATTCAAAATCACTTTGTCTTTAACTAAAGAGACAAGTTTTTTTAAGTATGTCTGTAAATGCATATAACAACACCCTTCCCTCCCACCTAATTGCCCCAAGGTGGATTATACCCAATATCTCATTTTCTACACATGTAAATATTTTAATTAATCGTGAACAAACGCATGACCCATGTCTGTCTATCCGTATAAACAAATACCCGCATTACTGTTCTTTTCAATAGGAGGATGATTATAGCTTGTTTACAGGAATCATTGAAGAAGTAGGTACCGTCACTTCAATTCAACGAAAACCACATGCACTGGAAATGACCATACGTGCTAAAACGGTTCTAGATGATGTGAAAAGAGGCGATAGTATCTCGGTAAATGGTGTATGTTTAACTGTTTCTTCTTTTACAAATGAAACGTTTGTTGTCGATGTCATTCCCGAAACGTTTAAATCTACAACGCTTGCCGAGCTTTCGTCTAAGTCCAGTGTCAATCTAGAAAGAGCGATGGCTGCAAATGGACGCTTCGGTGGTCACTTTGTCAGTGGACACGTCGATGGGATTGGCGTTATTCGTTCAATCAAAAAAGAAACCAATGCCATCACTAAAAAGATTGAGATCGATGCCAAACTAATGAAATATATGATGATAAAAGGTTCTGTTGCAGTAGATGGTACCTCTCTCACTATTTTTGATATGGATCGATCATCCATTACGATTTCATTAATTCCAACCACACAATATGATTCGTTGATTGGGAATAAAGGGCTTGGACAAAAGGTAAATATAGAATGTGATATGTTAGCAAAATATACAGAACGTATGCAGACATCGAGATCCAACATGTCAAAAGAATGGTTGCAAGAACAAGGTTTTTAATAGGAGGTTTCTTATGTTTTACACCGTAGAAGAAGCAGTGGCAGTATTGGCAAAAGGACAAACAATCATTGTCGTCGATGATGAAAACCGAGAAAATGAGGGAGACTTTGTCGCTCTTGCAGAATATGCCTCACCACAAATCATTAATCTAATGGCAACAGAAGGTAAAGGCCTAATCTGCGTACCAGTGGCAGAAGAAATTGCTCGAAAATTGGACATTAGTTTAATGACAGACCATAGTACAGATCCTTTAAGCACGGCGTTTACAATCAGTGTTGACCATAAAGATACAACGACTGGAATAAGCGCCTTTGAACGTTCACATACCATCACTCAAATGACAAATATTGAATCAATTGCAACTGATTTTAAACGCCCTGGCCATGTCTTTCCGTTGATTGCAAAAAGAGGCGGTGTTCTCGAACGCCCAGGTCATACAGAAGCAGCTGTTGACCTAGCATTACTCGCAGGGTCTTCCCCAGCGGGCGTCATTTGTGAAATTATGAATGAAGACGGGACAATGGCAAGACTTGATGACCTGTTCATTATTGCGAAACGCTTAAATATGGGCATATTAACAATTGCCGAATTGATTGCATACAAGAAAAAACAAGCTTAATTATCAAGTTAGACCATTTATACAAACTATAGAGTAAAGAGGAGCTTATATTATGACTACACATTTAGAAGGTTATTTAATCGGAGCCGATTTAAAAATAGGAATCGTGGTTGGACGATTTAATGAATTCATTACGAGTAAACTATTAAGCGGCGCTGAAGATGCACTTAAACGACATGGAGTCGATGATGCTAATGTAACCATCGCTTGGGTGCCTGGTGCGTTTGAAATTCCCTTGGTCGCAAAACAAATGGCAGCGTCAAAAAAATACGATGCCGTAATTACACTCGGAACTGTCATTCGTGGTTCAACACCTCATTTTGACTTTGTCTGCAACGAAGCAGCAAAAGGCGTGGCCAATGCAGGCTACCAATATGATATCCCTGTTATATTTGGCGTATTGACGACTGATACGATCGAGCAAGCAATCGAACGTGCCGGCACAAAAGCTGGAAACAAAGGTTGGGAAACGGCGACCAATGCAATTGAAATGGCTAACTTAATGAAAAAATTCGCATAATCCATCTCCCTGGAGCATCTAGCTTCAGGGTTTTTTACATGTTACTAGAGTTAGGTTAAACTCTTCAATAAGGGAGTGATGATTGGATGAAAACGTTATATATCGTACGGCATTGTTCAGCAACAGGACAATCACCAGAAGCCGAACTCACCGAATCGGGTCGTCAACAAGCACAAGAACTTGCTTCTTTCTTCAAAACTATCAAGATCAGCCATATCATATCCAGCCCCTTTACTAGAGCACAGCATTCGATCCTGCCAACAGCTCAACAAAAGGATCTTTCGCTTTTCGTCGACAAGCGTTTATCGGAACGTATACTAAGCACTTCCGACTTACCTAATTGGCTTGATCTTCTTGAAGAAACGTTCGAGGACTTCGACTTAACACTGTCAGGCGGCGAATCTAGCCGTGAAGCTACTACCCGTGCCATTGAAGTAGTGGATGCAGCATCGAACAATTCTATACTTGTTACACATGGAAACCTAATGGGTCTAATCCTGAAACACTTTGATAGTTCCATTGGTTTTCAAGAGTGGAAATCACTGGTCAATCCAGACATTTATAGAGTTACTATTGGTCCGCAGAGTTCGACAATCACACGCATTTGGAATTAGTAAAGGGCACACAATAAGAAAACCTTACAAAATGACGTCAGGTCCTTTATTGTGATTGAAAACTGATAATGATCGCTGTCACACCCATGTTCTCAGGTCACTATGAATACCTGAATGCTGCACCATAATTTATAGAACAAAGAGGTGGGTGCTATGTGAATTCGTCACATAACACCCACCTCTCTTATTTCAAATCACCCTGCAGCACTTAGAGCATCCGTTGCTTCCTTGTTCCCTCAATATAAATAATGATTTTGATATTGGCAACTAGAATAGATGACTTCCTTTATCGAATGGTCGGTCGAAGATGAAATTTCGACCGACCATAAAGAAATTTCATGTTGATTTCGCACTTATAGATGAAAACGTAAAATCAGCACACACAAATGATTCAAGATTGCGTCCCTAATCCATTAATCTAACGTATTCCCTTCAGAAGGTATCGGTGTGTTTTTTAACATCCTAGCTAGGTGAATCGTGTTATTCGCTAGCATGCGAACGTGACTCTTTGTAAAATCATTGTCTTTTCCAGCTTCGATGTAAGAAGGACCTGGACCCGCTTCCCCTACCCAATACGCATCAACATTTGGCGGTATGACAAACCCAATGTGAGATAAGCTATACAGTATGGATGCAGAAGCGTGTTTCGCACCATCTTCATTTCCAGTAACTACAACTCCACCAACCTTGTTATAGAAGACGGCTTGCCCTTTATCATTTGTTTTGCTGCTACTTCCGTATAGACGTTCTATGGCTTGTGTTGCGAGACTGCTCTTTTCACCAAGCCATAAAGGGGTGCCAATAATCACGATATCCGAGGCCATGACTTTTTCGAAAATCCTTGGCCACTCATCTCCATTCCCCATATCTTCTTCAACACCAAGTGCAATGTTATAATCGGCCAGTTTGAGGATTTCCGATTCAACACCTTTTTCTTGATAAATCGATTGGACTTCTTGCATCAAAGCTTCTGTGTTAGACCTTTCGTTGGAACTCTTTAAAGATGTATTCAAGAAAACTGCTTTTAACTTCAACATTCAACCACTCCTTCAACATCGTTACTCTCTCTATTCCCAACTACAGAAAAAGTAATCACACGAACAATATGCTAAAATGACGGAAAGAACCTCAGGAAAAGAAGGCGATTTTTATGGAATACCAAGAAATGCATGAACAGCTAACGAAATTGATTCATGACAAGCAATTAATAGCGGCGACTATTAGCCAACCGCGTGCAAAATCTGATGAAATCAAGCGTGTGAAGTTAAAGCCTGTTGAAATTAAAGGCGACTACCACATTCAATTTGAATATCAATACGAACGTGTATTAAAACATGAGAACATCGAACTTGAATCGGTCAGTGATAAACTAAACAACCTGCTGCAACAATTCCGTCAAGTGCAAGCCGATTTCCAGCAAGAAAAGGTACATATTCAGCTTTCCAAGAAGTTCAAAGTGTTGTGGAAATCAGATCGTGTCACATCAAAAAAAATTGCGAATCTTTCACATAACCGAAAGAAGAATTATCTATTGGATGAAGATACAGCGTATCCATTCCTGGTTCGTTTAGGTGTCCAAACACCAGATGGCAAAGTAAAAAACAAAAGCATGACAAATTCCGTCAAATCAATCGTTTTATCGAGTTTATTGATGATGCACTTGATTATTTACCAAAAGACCGTCCAGTTCGAATATTGGATTTCGGATCCGGTAAATCTTATTTAACATTTGCACTCTATCATTATTTACGTATCGAAAAAGGCTTGGATATCCGCGTAACTGGACTGGATTTGAAAAAAGAAGTGATTGAAGAGTGCCAGCAAATTGCTGATGATTTGCAGTATGATCAACTGGAGTTTCTAGTGGGTGACATTAATGACTATAACGAAGAGACTTCGGTAGATATGGTCGTTACGCTACATGCATGTGACGTGGCGACAGATATGGCATTAGCACGTGCCGTAAAATGGGGTGCGAAAGTAATCTTAAGCGTACCTTGCTGTCAGCACGAATTAAATACGCAACTCAATAGTCCTTCTCTCGATCTTATGTTACAACACGGTCTTGTGAAAGAACGTTTTGCTGCCCTTGCAACAGATTCAATCCGAGCTGAATTATTGAAACTCGTAGGGTATGAAGCCAAATTACTCGAGTTTATTGAGATTGAAAATACGCCAAAAAACATCCTGATTCGCGCTTATTTTACAGGAAAAAAACCGACATCTGAAGAACAGTCCAAATACCGTGAGTTTGTAAACTTCTTACATGCTAAACCATTTTTGGAGAATGAATTAAAAGGTTATTTAGAGACGTTTTAAGGAATCTTGAAACTAGCTGAAATAACCGGCCAAAGATGCACGACTGGCCGGTTATTTTATTTTGCTATAAAATGTGAGTCATATTAATACATCATTGACCTTGATTCTCCAAATCATATGATGATACCCTTCATCCCAATAATTCTTTAACAAATAATTAGGCGTACCAAATTTCTTTTTCCAAATTTCTTGAGCACGCGTATATCCACTATCTAAACAAAACTCTTCGATGCCCTTACTCTGCATAGCCGTATACATGTTATGTAATAGGTAATTACCTACCCCTAGACCTTGGAAGTCTGGATGAACAAACACTGTGCCTACCTCATTCAGGTATTTTATTTCATGATTCGAACACTGACAGATCAGCTCACTTGCTGGACCGTATTCGATTGACCCAATTATTTTATCCCCATCCGATGCAATCAGAAAATAACGGTTTTCTCCATCACTTACTAAATCGTTTTCTAGATAGACTTTCTTTGATTTGATTTCTTCTTCTATATCATTCCACTTGTCCCCAATGCCTTCTTTTAAAAAAGTATCGGTTATCACCATTCTAAAAAATTCATGTAGCTCTGCCCTGTCCTCAGTTCCAGGTCTTCTTACGTCAATATTAAGCACAACTAACCCACCTCTTACCCTTATCACAATAATCAAGATGATATCTTTTACAACCTAATCAACTTCGTAATTCAACTGTTAAGAACACGAATCCCCCATTCTCACGAACATCTCCAAATACTAAAGGTACGCGAGATGAAAAAATGGGTCCGTCGACAACTACTGTATGGAATTCTCCGTTTTCTCCACATGAGTCGATTCCGAGTCCTTCTAACTCATCCATCAATTCTTGTGTAAATGTTCGCCCTATATATTCTCCAGGCATCATGGTTGTATTTACAACGACAATCACCGCTTCAAATCCTACTGCTAGTAATTCTTCCAATATAGAGCGACGTGGTTCTTGCCATAGTGGATGAATCGGAATAATATCCGATTTCGCACACGTTTTTTGTACCCATTCCAAGTGTCCAATTAAATCGATATCACCGAAGACTCCATGCGTGATGCCCGCTTCTTTGCATTCGTCCATAGCATGTATAAACTTTTCCTCGTAATCGTCCCATCCCGCTCCACGAATCATTAATGGTACATTTAAACGAACTGCCTGGGCTTGTACTACTGCAAATGGTAAGGCATGTGACTTTGAAACTTCCCCATCTTCTTGAAACATTGTGAGTAATCGTTTCGGTGCCATTCCTGCCTGAACCGCTCGGTAATAAGCCATAGCAGAATCTTTCCCACCACTCCATGAAGCAACAAAGTTTTTGTTTTTCATTTTTACACTCCCACTTCCGAGCCATTGCGTATTTCTTTTGCTTCTATATTGGAGGCTTTCAAAATCACACGGACTTGCTTTTTATAAATAGTTTCATATTGATAGGTCCACTTGAACATTCGACTGTATATTAGCCAAGTTGGGGTATAACTCGATTTCTCAATCCCTCTTTTTTGTAATATAAATCTTCGTGTGATTCGATAGACTCTGACGTATATTTTAGGGTTTAAAAAAAGGATTTGATCGGCTTGATCAAACGTTTTCATTGACCAACCCAGATGTGCCCCTTCGATAATCCAGGAAGGTTGGCTTAATATCGAATCTAACTTGGCATTTCGTACTTCTTCAGTGTTTCGTAGGTCTTCACCAAAACTCCTTGTCCACACGACTTCATCCAAAGAATACATAGGAATTCCTTTTTGTCTTGACAGCTTTTTCGCAAGTGTTGTCTTGCCACTTCCTACAGGTCCAATAATACGAATTTTATTCATTTGCCCACTCAATCTGGTTATCACCATTTCCTACAACTTGTTTCATATTTTATCCTCCTTACATCTTTATCTATAGTTGTTATACTTGTGTTTAGGAAAGGGGCAAAACTATGGAATTAAAACGTGTTGTATACGGTATAATCATGTCGATTTCGCTGATTGTAGTCCGATTGATTAATAAATATCTTTACGATATGCCTACATTGGCATCTTTTATTTTCCTCATTTTGATCATGGTAGTCAGTTATAATTTGGTCGATCGTTCATTATATTTTGACAGACAAATTTCACGAAAAACATACTACTTATTGAATACGCTCATCGTTACATTATTAATTGTAGCTTTTTATACTATCAAATCTTAATTCCGTACTGAGAATTCTTTTCTCTTGTGCGGTTTTTACCATTTATGCTGGCATCGGGGTGTTCGTTGGCGCGGCAAAGCCTTCATTGTAAGTTTGATCGATAAACTCACGAATCTCCTTCAACGACTTACCTTCTTGTGTCATTTGGATGGATTGAATTGCAATCTGTACACAAACTTGGCAACGCGTCCCATGATCATCCCAAATAATCGAACCATTTTCATTTACTTTATCGATAAAACAGTTCTTGTTACTCGTATGTCCAGCACTTTCCCCACAACCACAATAGCAAGGCATCCATTCCAATATTTCGTGTGCTTTCCCAGCTGCCTGATACACCAGTTTCATTTCTTCGGTTTGATTCTCCAAGAATGAAGGCAGTACATCAGCAGATGCAGTTTGTTCCTGTAAATCCACATTTGGTGTATGTGCTTGATGTCCTTCATCATGTCCGTCATGTTCATTTTCTTTGCTTGAACAACCTGCGATCAATAATGCACTAATACATAACATAATAAACCACTTTATTTTCATTTAAATACTCCTCCAACACACTGACTTCAGTGAAATCAGCCCTTTGATAATTTGTCCTCAATGGAAATAGCCTATTTAATAATAGGTGTTTGTTCTTGATAAACCCAGTCCATGATAAATCGTTGTTGGTGTGAATTTAGATTAGGTGGCAAATTTTGCTTATCGAAGTAGGCATGTGCACGTGTTTCTTCGCTTTTTTGAATGAGTTTCCCCGTGACTTCAGATGTTATAAAAATTAGCTGGATACTATATACCTGATTACCATTTGCATATTTTGCAAATCCTTCTTGCCCAGAATATACACCGAAAAAATCTAAATTCCCAATAACTAAACCGGTTTCTTCTTCAGCTTCTCTCCTTGCAGCATCTTCAACTTTTTCTCCTAATTCTAATACACCGCCTGGAATGCACCATACATCTGCATCTGTTCGATGTTGCAATAAGATTTGATTGTCTTTTTCGATAATCACGCCACATCCCACAGTTAACAGTGGTTCATTACCTATCAACTTTCTCATCGTTTTTATGTAGTTCATCTTAATAAAATCCTCCAATAGCAAAGAAGAAGCCTGGTTTGCACCAAGCCTTCCTCTTTAATGCCATTTAAATTTTTGTTCATGTAATAATTTCAGGAATGCATCCACTACAATTGGATTAAACCGGAAAATTATTTCGATAAATACGGTTTGTTGTCATCGCATCGAATGAATCTACCACTTATACAATAGATGCTTCCAGTGAAATTTCATCCCCTTTAATCCGTGTAGATACCTTTTCCATCATAACGTTCATGATGATCTTCTAAGATAAATGGGAATATCGAATCCACTCTTCGGCATGACCAATATCTGAACGGTGTAAAGATGGCTTTTCTTTTATGTCTTTAACCTGTTCCCGTGTAAGTGTCTTAGGTACCTCCACGCTTGACGTTCTTATACATATAACTGTATCTTCTTTCAATTCTTTTGTCATTATTAATCATCGCAATTATTTGAATTCTTCTCTATTCCGCTTAATTCCCCATGAAAAAGCTCTCCAAATTATTGGAGAGCTTTCGTCATTAAAGTGGCAAGCGATTATCTTTCTTTTCTTCTTTTTCCTTATCTTCCATTTGGTAAGAGATCCGGTCTAAAGTTGGGCGAATCGTGGACTTGCCAGAGAAATTTTCCAACATTTCTTTGACATCGATTCCCGAAGATGCTTTTAACGTTTCTTGTAAAGTGGCCATCAGATTAGTTGCATATGAAGTAACCTTATTTGCACCGCCACCTTCGCCGCCGCCAGTATCAACAACCGTAATTTTGTCGATATTTGCTAATGGGCTCGCAATTTGTTTTGCATATTCAGGCATCATGCGAACGATCATATCAAGAACTGCAGCTTGACCATAATGTTCAAATGCTTCCGCAAGCTTTTGTTTCGCTTCCGCTTCAGCTAGACCTTTCAGACGAATAATATCCGCTTCTGTTACCCCTTGTGCACGCTCAGAGTCAGCTTTAGCTAAACCATCAAGTCGTACACTTTCCGCATCGGCTTTGGCTCTTGCTTCGATTCTGTATTTTTCTGCATCCGATTCAGCGATTACACGGGATTTCGCAGCAGCTGCATTTTGTTCAATTGCATAACGATCTGCATCTGCTTTCTTTTTCACTTCAGAATCGTATTGTTTTTCACGACGCAAAATTTCTTTTTCTTCAAGTTCAATTTGTTTCTGCCGCTCAATAATTTTAATTTGCATTTCCTGTTCCATTACTTCTTGTTTGGAAACCGCTGTCTGAAGCTCGTAGGCTTGGTCAGCACGAGCCTTGGCAACATCCTGCTCACGACGATATTCAGCTACCTTCAAAAGATTTTCTTTTTCTGCTGCGGCAATTTCTGTGGCACGTTCAATTTCGGATTGCTGTGCTTCTTTTGCCGCTTCAGCTCGCTTAATTCGTGTTTCCTTGTCTGCTTCAGCTGTGGCAATGTCTGCGTCACGTTTGACTTGTGCGATACGCGGTTTACCTAGAGAATCCAAGTATCCATTTTTATCTCGCACATCTTTTATTGTAAATGACACGATAATAAGTCCCATTTTCGCTAGATCTTGAGATGCAACGCGTTGTACTTCCTGCGAGAATTTATCTCGATTCTTGTAAATTTCTTCTACAGTCATAGAACCTAAAATTGATCGTAGGTGGCCTTCCAACACTTCTTTTGCTTCATTTTCACGATCTTCTTTTGACTTCCCTAAAAATTGCTCAGCGGCAGTTGCGATTTCTGAAATTGATCCGCCAATTTTGATAATCGCGGTTCCATCTGCCATAACCGGAACGCCTTGCTCTGTATACACTTCAGGTGTGGTTACTTCTAATTTACTTGATAACAAACTAAGTGGTGCTGCTTGCTGGAATATAGGAAGTAAGAATGTACCTCCACCACGAATAATTTTAATTCGATTTCCAGAATCATCTGTATGCACGGTTTTGGAGCCTAGATAACTACCTGTTACGATAAGTGCTTCATCTGGACCTACTGTTCTGTACTTTGTAATAAAAACTCCAATAATCGCCAATAATACGAATGCAACAATTCCTACAATAACCCAAATTCCTAATTGCATGTTCATTCCCCCATTTTCTACTTTTTATTGAAATCAAAGGCTTCATATTCTCGAACTAAAAACGTACCTTCTTTTACATCAATCACTAAAACTTCTTTGCCATAGTCGATATCCTCATTATCGTAACCAGTCGCCCGTTTATGCAACAAACCACTTACTGAATCAATGACAATTTCGCCAAATCCATTTGATGGAATCGGGGTAATGACTTTTGCTACTTTTCCGGCTAAAGACTCATCTGTATAGGCTAACGAAACTTCTGCTGATGACATGGGGAGTAAGACGAAAAAATATAACAGAATATCTACAATAAGACCAACTACAACACTAGCAGCTAAAACTAAAAAACTATTCCAGTTTGTTAATACTTCCAGCACATACCCAGTAGCAGAGGTAAGTGTAACGAAAGCTAACAGAATGGCCGGATTTAAAAATGGTATACCTTCTCCGATTCCTTCTACGACATCCCCGAAGAAAACATACAGGATGGTTGCAGCACCCACTATCAGTAATACATACAAATAAATTTGTTCTACCGACATGACAGTCACTCCCATTTCAGCAATTCTTTAGTGATTACTAGTAGTTACGAACCAATATAAGAAAAGTTTCATTTTTCAATTAAATATTTTTTTGATGGAACTTTTTCTAGGCTGAGTATATGTAAGAAATTACACTTACAATACAAAAGCACATATGTCACTCTAACTAAGAGTCTACACATGTGCTTGTTCATCAATTATAACCGAGTTCCCCGTAAGGTTGTTTTTCAGTTAGCCATTTCTCTTTAGCTTGCGACAGTTCCGACTTAACTTGGTAGGTAGATTTCCCTTCTGTTTTGAAGGATTCCAACACTTCGAATGTAAATGACTCTTCTCCAAATGAATTCCAATCATTTATTAAGTCTTTATTCAATAATGTTCCGAATTTCAATTGAAACAATAATCCATTTAAACGCTTTATATTATTCATAGCTTCTATATATACTTTGCCATTTTTGGTATTTGTTACTAGTAGTACCCCAGCTATTGGATACTCTTCTTTTGCTTGTTGTTTCAATTCTTTCTTTCGAGTATTTTCCCCAATTTATTCTTCCTTTCTCCAATAAGCAGAACCATCCGTTTCACGTACCAAGAAGTGATACATAATTAAATATCGTCTAACAAATGTATGGTCATCAAACGCTTCCTTAATTAATTCGTTCACTTCTTTTTCTTTATAGATTTTTCCAAATACAAATTTTTTCACGAGTTCACATAGAACAATAAATCGATGTTTTTCCTGTAATTTAAATGTTTTAAGTTTCCCATCTTCAAAGTTTTTCGCTATTACAGCTTGATATTCTGTATCAGTAATGGTGAATGGTTTTTCATATAAAACAATTTCCTCTTTCGGATGGCTTCGAGCTGTTTGTTCTTCCTCGATCAAGCTCATTAATGAAGCTCATTAATGTTAGTAGCACCTTCGCTTGTTTTTCCTTCTTTTTCAATGAAAAACGATGATTGCGTACTGTTGATGCACTGCCTATTTGGAGCACTTCCTGAATTTCACGATCGGATTTACCTTCAAACATTTGTTGCATCACAGCTTTATGCTGTTCCGATAATCCTGTAATCTCTTTATCTTGTTCTATTAAGTAGGAAAATACAGAACCATGTTTTTCTTCAATATGCAGTTGGATAAATTTATATGCCTCAAAAAATTGTTTTTCTCGTTGATATACCATGCCTTTTTCAATTGACTTTCCACATAGTAAGCATGTAAAAGCCTTACCGCTTTCGGTATAACCATTTTTTATTTCACTTAACGTTGAGTCAAATAAATTCATTTTGTAGACACCCTCTTTTTATGTTTACCTTTATGTAAACATTATAACATTATATCTACTAAATAATAAAGGTTAGCGTTTCATTCAAGATGGGTATTATATATTCAAAGACTAGAGATTGAATAGTCGTAATAATATGAGTATTTACTATAGTAATAATTAAAGGTTGCATGATTTAGGAATCCTAATGTTACAGCAGTGTAAAGTTTAAGTGGGTAATGTAAAATATGTTTTTATTTCCTAAAGGTTTTGATATGATGTTTGAGGTTATTTGAATAACCAATTCTATTTAAAGTCCAGGAGGCTTTCTATGTTTAGTCCAAAAAAACAAGATCCTTTTTTCACTTCTTTACTCAACATCGCAGAGATCGTGAAAGAAGCGACGCATTATGCAGATGATTTTAAAATTAAAACCGTTCCAGATTTAAAAGAACTAAGTATTAAATTAAAGAATTATGAAACGGAAGGCGACAAATTAATTCATGATTTGATTACAAAATTAAACAAATCATTCATGACGCCAATCGAACGTGAAGATATACTTTATTTAGCCAATAAAATGGATGATATTTTAGATGGCGTTGAAGCTTTCGCAGCGTATCTTGAAATGTATTCATTGATTGAAATTGACGACTCTATGCGCACTTTTTTACATTATATAGTGAAAAGTACAGACGAAATCGTTAAAGCTATGGAATTACTAGCAAACAAAAAACTTCTTCAGATGCGTGAACATGCCGTATTGATTAAAGAATACGAACGTAAATGTGATGAAGTATTGCGTACTTCCATTAAACAGCTTTTCTTAAAAGAAAAAGATCCAATTCGTATCATTCAGTTCAAAGACATTTACGAACAGCTTGAAGACATCGCAGATTACGCTCAAAACGTGGCAAACACGATTGAGACAATCATCATGCGTAATGCATAGGGGCGAATTTAGATATGGATGCAATACTTATATTAACGATTCTTGTTGTCATTTTCGCACTAGGATTTGACTTCATTAACGGCTTTCATGATACGGCAAATGCAATAGCGACATCTGTTTCAACACGTGCTCTTCCACCACGAGTTGCAGTATTGCTTGCAGCTGTCATGAACTTCATTGGAGCACTGACATTTACCGGAGTTGCGAAAACAATTACAAAAGATATTGTGGATCCTTTCGCATTACAAAATGGTTCCCTAATTATTTTAGCAGCACTTTTATCAGCAATTGCATGGAATTTAATCACTTGGTATTTCGGAATTCCATCTAGTTCATCTCATGCTTTAATTGGATCAATCGCAGGTGCCGCTGTTTCCGCGGCAGGGCTAGGGATACTAAATTACACTGGATTCATTAAGATCCTTCAGGCTTTATTGATTTCACCTTTTTTAGCACTTGCTGTCGGTTTCTTGATGATGTCATTGTTTAAAATATTATTTAAAAACAACAATCTTTATCGTACGAATAAAGGCTTCCGTATATTCCAAATCGGTACAGCTGCTTTACAATCTTTCACGCATGGTACTAATGATGCACAAAAAGCAATGGGGATTATCACGATGGCTTTGATTGCTGCTGAAATGCAATCAACAGATGATATTCAAATGTGGGTTCGTGTATCAGCAGCACTTGCAATGGGGATTGGGACATCCATCGGTGGTTATAAAATCATTAAAACCGTCGGTGGAAAAATCATGAAAATCCGTCCCATTAACGGGGCAGCTGCCGACTTGTCATCTGCATTGATCATTTTCGGTGCAACGACGATTCATTTACCAGTATCAACAACTCATGTTATCTCTTCTGCGATTATGGGTGTAGGTTCTGCTCAACGCGTAAAAGGCGTTAAATGGGGCGTTGCGAAGAAAATCATTATAACGTGGGTTATTACATTACCAATCTGTGCAGCTCTTGCTGCGATTATTTATCAAGTGCTTCATTTATTTTACTAATTGAAAATAATACCTCTATAAAAAGCTGCCACACTCAAGATATGAGCGTGGCAGCTTTTATTCTTTAATCAACAATCCAAGTGATTTAGCAAACCCAATCGCTTGTTCAGTCGAAACAGTGCAACCATCTAACTTATCAATGGTCACGGTCAAGTCTTCATATGTACATGTACTTAAATCAATATTTGCTAAACTAGTGTCAGTGAAGTTGACACCGTCCAACTCACATGTATTAAATAGCACCTTTTCAAATGCACATTCAAAAAAATCCGCTTTATTTAAGGATGTGTTCTCAAATTTCACTTGCTTGAATTTACTAAAGCTAAAAGCAGCATAATTTGCAACACACCCATTCATAACTACATGACCAAAACGACTTTGCGAACATTGTGCTCCAACTAATTTTGAGTGGTGAAATTCTACTCGGTGAAACACAGAATCGCCAAAATCCACGTTAGACAAATCGCAGCGTTCAAATTTACAATCGATAAATTCCACTTGTTCAAAACGTGTTTCGACAAATGATACATCATGAAAATGAATTTGATCAAAGCTGATTTTTCTTTCAGGTAACTCAAATACATTCCATTCCGACACCATTCCCCGGGAAATAAATCGTTCTTCTTCCACCTCAATTAGAGTCGAAACATCCAATTTTTCAAGTCGTGATGGGATTTTCGGCTTATCTAACTTCAAATTCATGCACCTCTTCTTGTCAAAATACTAGCCATGGATCAAGTCGATGTAAGGCGATTTCACTGCCTAGACAACCATAATTCAGCAAATATATACATGAATCAACATTACTCAGTAGATTCGTCACTTAATATTTTCATGCTATTCGCACTTGCTTTTCCCGGAAAGGATTTCTCTATTTGATTGTATTTGACCTGTACTCGATCAAACTCTCTTACACTTTGGGTTTGATCAATTGATAACGAAAACCATATCGCATCTTTGACCCCTTCAAGCATTTCTTCTTCAGTTTTACCTTTGAGTTCAGTTTCATTTTTTCCACTGATAACCAAAATTCGTGCATTTTCTTTTTTCGCGACGATTCCTTCGATCGACGATGCGTGTCCCCTTTGGGTTTCATTATTTTGAAAGAATAAGGTAATGGACCCGACTACGGCTGATATGGCAATCAATGCTATTACCACAATTAATATGACTACTTTGTTTCCCTTCATATGACTCATCCTCCCCGCTTAATTCGTATGTACTTTTTTTGATTGGCTTATAATTAAACAAGTCTGTTCTTTAGCGTATTTTTACGCTTCCCCGCACGCTTCGCATGAGCCAAGAAGCCTGAAAACCACATACTGGTTAGACCATTCTTCACACTCTTGCGGCTTGCTCCTGCACAGCTTGTCGCAGAAAAGATGTGCTAGGCTCAAAATTCATGACATCAACAGCCTTCTTTAACAAAGCCTTTAGTTTAAATATAATAACATCTTTTACTAGTATATCTGTATTTGCTCTTTTCTCGAAACAAAAAAGAGCTAGAAAAGTTTCTAGCCCTCAAATGTATAGCATAATCGAATCATGTCGCGGCATAACAATCCATTTTCATAAATAGGTTCATCGTAATTACGGAGAAAGTAATCGAAATCAACCCCCTCTATACGAAAACCACACTGTTGATACAACTTTAGTTGATGAATACTGGAATTACCTGTACCAATTTCAAGTCTTGCATATCCTTGATTAGACGCTTCTTGGATAGCATGAGAAATCAATTGTTTACCTAACCCTTTGTTTTGGTAAGGTTCTTGAATCGCTATGTTCATAATTTCCACAACCACTTTATGTGTTTCTTTTAACACATACACCCCTAATATTTTGCCAGAATCTTCCCCCACATAAATGCTTCCACTCTTCAAATACTCTTCCACAATTATTCGAGAAGGATCTGCAAGGGTTAATAATTCCCATGGAGGGGTTTCACTCCGGTTTAATTTTCGGATCTTCATCATTATTTTGAAGTAGTTCGGAATCCTTCAGCCAATAGGTATTCTTCAGCTTCATCAAACGAACCGTAGCTCTCTTCCAGGTTATGGGTATGATAAATATTCCATAACGCGTCCTCTTGAACAAGTTTCAACTCTTGTCCATCGCGATTTACCCAAATTTGTTCTACTACCGCGACCTCTGCATCTTCATCAAACTGTTCTTCCTCAGACAGGATCCCGATTGAGTCCGTTATCATTTCACGCAATTCATCCTCGGACACATCACGAATGTTAAGCATTCCTTTATTGTCTGCTTTGTATTTCTTTAAATCTCCTACAAATACAAAACCGTTGCCGTTTGGGTGAAGATGATAAATAACGGTTTTCTTGTCGTATAAACTACCTTCGAAATGATAGTTCACACGTTTTAACGAAACTTCTTTTTTTGATAATTCAGGGAATGATTCAATAACTTCTTGTTTTTGTTCAAAAGTTAACATAAATTGCCTCTTTTCAAATAAATTCTTTGTGTCATTATATCACATTAGCGAGAAACATTTTATTGACACACTAATGCAATAACGACTATAATCACTGTCATATATGAGAGCACGTTGATAAGGACTAGTAAAGAATCGTTCATTTTTTTAGAGAAGGTGTTGCGTGGTGAAAGACTCCTAAAAATGACATCTTGAACCTACCTTTGAGTTCGAAGTCGAAAGATTTTCGCGGCGACAGTCGTTATCATGTAAGAGTGTGAAGCTTTGCTTCAAATGAGGGTGGTACCGCCAGTAATTGGTCCCTTATTTGTAGCAGGGCTTTTTTTATTCTAATTAAGGGGTGTCTCACATGAAAAAAGAATTTGTACAAAGTGTAACAGCGATGGATGATGACTTCGCTCAGTGGTTTACAGATATCGTAACAAAGGCAGAACTTGCCGATTATTCAAGTGTTCGTGGCTCGATGATTATTCGTCCTTATGGCTATGCGATTTGGGATAATGTGAAAGAAGCATTAGATGCAAGAATCAAAGCGACTGGACACGAAAATGTGTATATGCCATTGTTCATTCCTGAATCTTTATTGCAGAAAGAAAAAGATCACATTGCTGGATTCGCACCAGAAGTTGCATGGGTAACGCACGGTGGCGATGAAAAGTTAGCAGAACGTCTATGCGTACGTCCAACATCCGAAGTATTATTTTGTGAGCATTTCAGCAACATTATTCACTCATATCGCGACTTACCAAAGCTTTATAACCAATGGTCAAATGTCGTACGTTGGGAAAAGACAACACGCCCATTCCTTCGCACATTAGAATTTTTGTGGCAAGAAGGACATACGGCACATGCAACAGATGAAGAGGCTCAAGTCGAAACCATTCGCATGTTGGATGAATATGCACAACTCTGTGAAGAATGGTTAGCGATTCCTGTAGTAAAAGGGCAGAAAACAGAGAAAGAAAAATTTTCAGGTGCTAAATCAACCTTTACAATCGAAACTTTGATGCATGATGGAAAAGCACTGCAATCCGGAACTTCTCATCATTTTGGAGATGGTTTCGCTCGGGCTTTCGATATTAAGTATCTTGATAAAGAAGGCAAACAACAATACGTTCATCAAACTTCATGGGGCTTTACTACTCGCATTATCGGTGCCTTGATTATGGTACATGGTGATGATCGTGGACTAGTTATGCCTCCAAAAATCGCTCCAACTCAGGTGATGATTGTGCCAATCGCTCAACACAAAGAAGGTGTTTTAGATTACGCATACGAGTTGAAAGATCGTTTAGCTGGTGTAGTGCGAATTGGAATCGATGGCAGCGATAAAAAACCCGGATGGAAATTTAACGAGTACGAAATGAAAGGCATTCCAATTCGTTTAGAAGTAGGACCAAAAGATATCGAGCAAGGGCAAGTTGTGCTGGTTCGTCGTGATACCGGCGAAAAAATCATCGTATCTGTTGATGAATTGGAAACGAAACTTCCTTTATTACTTGAAGAAATACAGCACGATTTATTCAATAAAGCACTGACCCATCGTGAAGCACATACATCCACTGCCGTTACATTTGATGAATTCAAGACGGTTTTAGTTGAAAACCCAGGTTTTGTGAAGGCCATGTGGTGTGGGGACGTTGTATGCGAAGAGTTCATAAAAGAAGAAACAACTGCAACGTCACGTTGCATTCCATTTGAACAAGAGAACTTGAGTGATACATGTGTTTGCTGTGAAAAACCAGCTGAAAAAATGGTTTATTGGGCAAAAGCATATTGAAATCGGAAAAGTCTTCCCACGATTGGATGAGGGAAGACTTCTTTGGTGTTTTTTGGGATAACTTAATCAACTTTCGTGCTGACTTGATCAACTCACCATAAGCCCCTTCAAAAAATCCACATCTTCCGGATAGCTCATTTCCAACTGATCTATTTCATCAATGGATTTCCAGGCTATTTCAAGAATCAGTTCATCGGGATCTTGTACTGTCAATTCTCCGCTGACCACTTTCACTTGAAAATACTGTAACTCAAATTGAATACCATATTGTTCATTCAATCCATTTTTGTCACGAAGTTTAGCGATGACTTCGACTTTCAATCCGGTCTCTTCTTCAAACTCTCGTATACAACATTTTTCAAATGTCTCGTTGCCCTCTAGTCCACCTGAAGGGACTGTCCATTTCGGTTCTTCGTCAGGAGCAGCTTGCAGGACCATTAATAATTGATTGTTTTCATTGATGCACACGCCCGCTGCACCTTTCCATTTAAACATCGAAGTTCCCCCTTACTGATTTAAACCCACTCTTATTTTTTCAATGTCTTCCAGCACGATTGCTAAATCTTGTTCGCTGTTCATTTCAGGACGTGCATGACGAAGTACCGGACGCAACGACTACACGGAATGACCGATAGCTTTGATACATTCATACCTAGGCACCATCCCATCCATGTATGAAAATCATGCGTGGTGTCTTTATTGTGAAAATAATAGGCATGTTCGATCCCAAGTACTTCACGCTGTGCTTTTCAAATTTTCGTTAATGTTTGTATGTAATCCATTTGTTCTTCTTCTGTCAATTCGTCCTAGCTCTTAAAGTGATGCTATGATGCGAGAATGACTAACCCTTGAATTGGATAGGCAACACAACATCTTGATGGGCATGAAAATTTATCGTTTCAAAGATGACCCCACTCTGTGGTTCAATCAACCGCTTGTCAGCGCACAACTGAGACATTCCACTTCCACGGTTTGTCCATTTGATAACGCAATCGTACTCATGAAGTTCTTCCATCCTAATGTTCGTAAATCATTTTGCGTGTCATGCCACCATCTATAACTAAATTAATGCCTGTCACAAAATCGTTTTGGGGATCCGTTAAATAAAGACATGCTTTTGCAATATCTGAAGGTTTCCCTACCCGTCCCGATAAGTGTTGTACGTGGTCAATATCTCGAAGTTCACTGTAATCGCCCGTTTCAATCCACCCTGGAGAAATCGCATTTACTGTTATGTGATGTTCTGCAAGAGATGCTGCTAAAGCATGCGTGATTGCCACAATTCCACCTTTTGTTGCAGCGTATGCTTCTGTATTTGGTTCAGACATGGTTGCTCGCGTCGAGGCGATATTGACGATTGAGCCACCCTTTTCTTGATTTCTCATTTGCAAAGCCACTTCACGAGAACATAAGAAAACACTTCTTAAATTGGTATTGATCACGTCATCCCACTCAGAGATCGTTAAATCGAATAGCGGCTTAAAATCACTCTTACCCGCGTTATTGATTAGAATATCAATCCGTCCAAATTTGTCCATGGTTTGCTTGATTAAGTTCTTGATGTCTCCTTCTATTCGCACATCCGTTTTGATAAACAAACTACCCACCAGCTGTTCACTTACTTCTTTTCCTGATTTTTCATTGATATCAGCAAGAACGACTTGAGCTCCTTTAGCTACATAGGCTTCTGCAATGCCACGGCCGATCCCGTGAGAGGCACCAGTCACAATGACGACTTCTGATTGATTCATTTAATGTACCCTCCTCTAAAATTAAATTTTCACTTGTTGTTCTAAAGATTCTTACAATAGGTTTATTGAAATATGATACCATTATTTATTGTAATAGAAGGAGGAAGAAATATGACACAAATCCACCCGGATTTAGAACATTTTAATCCAGTCACTGTAATCGGTGCCGGTACAATTGGGCTATCGTGGGCCACTTTGTTCTTGGCACACGGATTGACAGTGCGTATATACGATCCACGTCCAGACTTAAAAGAAGTAGCCGATCATCATTTTGATTCAATTGGATCTACTTTGACATTACTCAACCTCCCATCCAGTGGTTTTGAATCACGGTTATCACTTGAATCTGATTTACAACAAGCTGTGACTGGTGCAGCTGTCATACAAGAAAATGGCCCTGAAAAATTAGTTCTAAAACAAACCCTTTTCGCTGACATTGAAAAATATATTGAACCACATACACTATTACTGTCATCTTCATCGACGATTCCAGCAAGTGACATATCGGCATCCATGAAAGACAAGAGTCGCATGTTAATTGGTCATCCATTTAACCCCCCACTTGTCATGCCATTGGTCGAAGTAGTACCCGGAAAATCCACTTCCAAAGAAGCGATTGAAGATGCACTTGTGTTTTACAAAGCGCTTGGCAAGGCACCTCAACACATTCAGAAAGAGGTGTTCGGCTTTGTTGCAAACCGTTTGCAATTTGCGATGTTGCGTGAGGCCATGTATTTAGTGGACGAAGGCGTTGTCGCGATGGAAGATGTTGATGAAATTGTGAAAGACTCCATCGGTTTACGGTGGGCTGCAGCTGGCCCGATGCTCGGCATGCATTTAGGAGGTGGCCAAGGGGGCATGGAATCCTTCATGCGTCACTTGGGACCGACGATGGAAAAGAGTTGGGCAGTACAAGGAAATCTGATATTAGATGAGGAGACCATCTCACGTTTAGCGGCGAAATCACGGGACTCATATGGGTATGCCACGATTGATGAACTTGCACATACACGCGATCAAAAACAAATGGCGATCCTTAACTTGCGATCTTAATTGATATCTATTTTAAACTAATCTGTTGTTTATCGTGCATTTGCGCTAGCCGCAAATGCACGATCTCGTTTTTTATTCAATATCAACTGCATTCTTTAATATAGCCAATAAAAAAAGACTGCCTCGATTAACATTATCGAAACAGTCTTTTCCTTATTCTAACTCTGGAATCACCAATTCTTTGACAGGCAAGAATAATTCACCAGTGTTCAAATACGTTATGTTGATTGAATCTCCCGCTTCCAAATAGATGGCAAGTGGGGAAACTTCCGTTGATACTAAATAGTTCGTTCCGTCTTCCAACATGAACGTCACGAGCGTAAAATCACCAACTCGTTCTTTATAAACACGTTGCACTTTGCCAATCATTTTCACTTCGTCTGCATTCGAACTTCCATCTACACTGCTGCCACCACGTTGCAATGCTGTTTTATATAATTTCAAAGCTTCATTCGGTGTATTTGCAAAAGTAGATATTTCCGGGTTTGCTGCAGATACAATAAAGTAGTTTTGCAAGAACCCATTGGCATCAAGTACAGGCGTTAACCAGCTGGCTTCCCCATAAAAATTATAGAGGATTGGCATTTCACCAGACCATTTTTTCTCGATGAATTTCTTTTCAATGATTTGCAAAGCACCTTGTGAATCCATATATGATTCTTCCAAGTTCCCTGTGTAATATGTCGCTGCACCTGTTCTGGCATTCGTTAAGGAATAGCCAAGCATGGAGTCGACACCTTCTTTAGGACTCGTGAAATCGGTAAAATAAAACATGATTCCGTCCTCATTGAAGATTGGGCTAACATTCGCTTCTGTTCCTTCATCAGATGGAAGTCTTACATCTTTTTTACCAAATAGACTATTCCAGAAACCATGAATATACTTTCCGAAATAACTATTTTGCAGGCTGACCACTTCTGGCGATATAGCTCCATCTATGAAGGATGGTACTTCTTCAAGACCATATGTTTTAATATCTCCAGATCGTGGGTTAACCACTGCTACTCCCGTCACTTCAAAACCGTTTCGTCCAGATACGAAATGACCAAATGAACGAAGATAATGCGGTTTTCCTTCATCATCGATTTCAAGCTGCATGTCTCCACGGAAAATTGTCTCTGGCATTTCTAAGCGTAAATGACGTTCGACATTTTTCTGGAAGAATGAAGATGGTGTATACGTCATTTCTGCATCAATAAATTTTGGATTATCAGCTGAATCAGTTGCACTCATCGTAAAGTAACCTGGAGTCGTATCTCCATTCATCCATTTAAAGAATCCAGAGAATTCGACAGGTGCAATATAGACAAATTCATCATTTACTTTTTGTATTTGCAAACTTCCCAATTCATAGTAACTGGTGTTCGGAACTTGCCCGAATGCTTTTTTCATTTTATTACGTACAAATTGCGGCGGTACGCTTGCCGGTGTTTTTGTTTCATCGAATGCTTCAATTTCAACTTCTTGTTTCATTTGTGCAGAATTGAATTTTTCATCTGCATTAAAGAGAGTGGCACTCAATAGATATCCACCAAATACTAATGAAGCTAGGAACAGCAGACCTTTTACTAATCGCTCTTTACCTGTTGATGTGAATGTACCAATACCTGAGGCAATGATTGCTAATAGCCATAGTGCGGATAGATTTCGATCTATGTTGGTTACATAATAGATAACAAAAAGTACAATCATTAGGACAACGGCTGTGCCGATTATTCCAGATAAGATGCCTTTACGTTTTTCCTTTGGTAAAGTCAGCGGCGTGATGAAAAGTGCGGCAACTATGGAAACGACTAAACTATAAAGAATCGTTAATCCCATGTTAATTCCTCATTTCTTTTGTTGTTGTACTTTAAATACGAGTGAGTTTGATAAAAGTTTCATTGAAATTGTATTAGAGATCTTCCTATCGATAAAAAAGTGACTGCTAGCCCGTAGCAATCACTTTTTGAATGTAGCTTTTGAAGTTGTTTGCAGCAATTCCACGTACTTCTTCTTCCGAAAAATGCTCTCTTAAAGCTGAGACCACATGTTGCGTATCTCCAGCATCCTTTAGCTCTTCGATAAACACGGAAATTCCATCGAAATCCGAACCTAGTCCAAGATGCTGAACACCTACTAGATTTGCAAAATGTTTGATATGTGCGATTAGGTCTTCTAGTTTCACTAATTCCCCACCCGCCTTGATAAAATGAGGATAGTAAACTACGTGAATATGACCTCCGGAATCCACTAACGCCTTTGCTTGTTCATCGGTTAAGTTTCGTGGATGGTCACATAAACTGCGTGCATTGGAATGACTCGCTACAAGGTGTTTAGCGACCTTTATTACGTCCCAAAAAGACTGTTCATTTAAATGAGAAACATCCACCAAAATATTGCGTGCATTTAACACGTCCACGACTTGGCGACCAAAATCCGTTAAACCTAAAATAGGTTCTGCATCTGCACCATGGGCAATTGCATTTGCAGGATTCCACGTTAGTCCCACAAGTTTAACGCCTGCATCTAGCACAGCATGCAATTTACTTAAATCTTCCCCTATCGCATCCGCACCTTCAAGTGTCAGCACGGCACCAATTTGTCCGTCAGCCAGTACGTCTATCTGCGACCAATCCGTTATGTGAACCATCTCTGGATTTGGAGCTAGTACTTTGGTATGGAATAATTCAATTTGACGAAGTACCGCCATGAATTTGTCTTTTTGAGGGATTTCAGGTGAAATGAATATCGCAAAAAACTGCACATGTACCTTGCCCGCGATCAGTCTCATCTTATTTGCCTGAAGCAAATCAGCATTTTCATATGACAACGGTTCTTCCATTGTTGCTAATTTGTACAATACATCACAATGTAGATCGATGACTTTCAACACGTTCACCTACCATTCTAAACTCATATATATTTCATCTATGTATATATCTCCAGATTTCATCGCATTCGTTTCGTAACCGAATTCCCTAAAACCCGTTTGTTCATATAATCGGATTGCAGGTTCATTGGTTGCTACAACTGTTAAATTGATCTTTTCCACATATGGTAATTGCTTGGCTTGCTCAATAATTGCTTGTAAAAGAGCCATCCCAATTTTTCTCCCACGAACTCTAGGTGTTACGTATACAGCGAGCAAGTTCACACGATGACGTAACTTAATTGCCCCCTCACTTGATAGAGTCATCATGCCAACTAGTTCGTTTTCGATAAATGCACCATGTGTTGAACTTCCTTCCGCATCCAAATTGTTAGCAACTCTTTTTAATGGGTCCACTCTAGTAATTGCATCTTCATATGTAGTTGCAAAAGCTTCCGGGTTTTGTTGAAGGGCTTCGAGCCTGAGTTTCCAATAAGCTTCAGCATCTTGACCTGTTAACTGACGAATTTCCACGTTACAACCCTCTATTCTATTGGTAGTGATTTGATTTGCATCCATTTGGCAATGGCCCGTTCATCTGATCTATTGATTGAGGAAAGTGTCTCAATTACTCGCTCAACTCGTTCTTTTGAATGATTTTGACTTAACTTCGCTTTCCCTTCAATCGAATCAATGGTAACCGTAAAGCCAATGACACCTTTAGATAAAGAAGCAACATATGTTGGATCTACGTCATCCAAAGAATAGGAACTCGCCGGATCTTCATATTTTTCCGTTAACTCCACCATTGACTGCCAAAGACGTGGATCTTCATCTGTTAGAAGGTGAACTTTCCCTTTCACATGAACCGTTACATAATTCCAAGTCGGCACCGTTTCTTGGGATTCGTACCATGAAGGTGAAATGTAACAATGGGGACCTTGAAATACCACTAATATTTCTTGGCCTTCAAGATCGACCCACTGTCGGTTTGCTTTCGCAAAATGCCCGATGAGTTCCGTCTTATCCTCACTTAACAGCAACGGAAGATGTGTTGCCGTTAATGACCCTAGATGGTTCGAAGTAATTGTCGCAAATCCATGGTTGTTTATGACTTCATGCATTTCTTCATGACTCTCTATCTTAAAATATGTTGGGATGTAAATAATCAAAACCTACTTTCTCGAAAATTTTTCCCCTTTAAGAACCTAAGTATCGAGTAGGTAATTGCGTTTCTTTTTCTTTATCTACACGATAACCATACGCTATTGGACGAGAGCTAACGACATGCTGCAACTCCCCATCGATGAAGTGAAGAGCCACACCATCATCTGCTGCAAATCCACTTCCAAGACTTCCATTTCGAATGAAAGATTGATAGGCCGGTCTTCGATTCTCTTCCCCGTCATAATGAGGACAATGGCTGCCTCGGAGAATACCCAGACAAGAAATCGGTTCGAGCCCAGAACCATATGAATCTGTCACACCTTGGTCAAACCAGCAAAGAGAACCTGCACTCAAACCAGCAAGAATTGTTCCTTTGTCATAAGCTTGTCGAATGGCTACATCAAGTTCCCATTCACGCCAAAGAGCCATTAAGTTTTTGGTATTTCCTCCACCAACATACAAAATATCTTGTTCTTGAATGAATTTATTGATATCTCGTGTATGTGGTTTAAACAAAGAAAGATGCGAAGGTTCACAATTCTCCTTATTGAAGAAGTTATAAAATCGCTCAATATATCCTTCTGCATCACCACTAGCTGTACCGATAAAACAAATTTTAGGTTTCTTGTTTGGTGACTGCTCTAAAATATATCGATCCAACAAAGGATTTTCCGGCTCCATGGAGAAACCTCCACCACCTAAAGCAAGTACTTGTCTCATTTCGTCATCCTCCTATTTGAATATGTTTTCATTCAAAACTATCGTGATGAGTTCATCTATTGAACCAGTACAAATTGTTATTTCCGGCAGGTGATAAAATGTGCTCGTTGTTGGCACATTCATCACTTCTCCGCTTGAATCGAATAGAAATATTCTCTTTTTCTTTGCAATAGCCATTCCAAGCTCAATATGAGTGCCCTTTCCACCAGGCAATAGGACCACAACTACGTCTGCAGCAACTACGGCTTGTTTTTCCAGCATCCCTATCGTTTGTAGTTCTTCGAGCGAGTTCGCCCTTTCATTTTGAGTCCAATCATATGTATGGTGCCATCCAATTTGCTTGAGTTTGTCAGACACCATTCTAACAGCTTCTTTGTTTTGTAAACCAGATGCAATATAAAAATTCATATCTGCTCCCCTTAGTTTTTCAAGACAAAATGTCACATACGCGACCAACTTGTCCATCTTCTAATCGGACTTTAATGCCATGAGGATGACGTGGGGAATTTGTTAATAAATCCTTCACAGTGCCCTTCGTCTTAACACCTGAGCGCTGATCCTTTTTCAAAATAACGTTTACTTCTAACCCTGGTTTTACTTCTGCACGGTTTTGACCATTCGCCATTTGTCTTCACCCTTTCATTTTTTTATTCTAGCATGATAAAATCACATATGGCACCAATATGGTACTTAATTTTCTGGAATTTTAGACAAATCAATATATTATCCACATAAAAAAGGTACCATGACAACTCCTTATTGTCATGGTACCTTTTTTGGTTGTCTTATTTGAAATAGGTCTCTAAATCATCGAGCATCAATTCAGCAGCTAAGTAACCACCTGCAGTATTCCAGATGACATCGTCCACTTTATATACTTTTTTCGCTTTTGCGACTTCAAGGTTTTGGAACAAAGGATCATTAATCCACTCATCTTCTAATTTTGTTGCTTCTTTATCACCAGTTTCATACGTAAAGTAGAACAAAATGTCGCCATCCATTGCTGGTATACGCTCTTTTGTTACACCCTTTTCTGCAAAATCAGGTAAGTCTTGCTCCTCAGGACGTGCAAAACCAAGTTGTTCCAAAATTACGCCTGAGAACGAATCTTTATGGTATATACGTACATCTCCAGCCATAAAGCGAACCATTGAAACTTCTTGTTGTGTTTGGTCACCTAAAGTTGTTTTTAACCCTTCGATACGATTGTTATAAGCATCTAATTTCTCTTGTCCAATATCTTCTTTATTAATTGCTTTTGAGTAAAGTTTAAAGTTTTCTTGCCAGTCGCCACGTAAAGTTTCAGCGAAGACCGTTGGAGCAATTTTGCTTAACTGATCGTACACTTTTTCCTGACGCATTTTGTTTCCTATGATTAAGTCAGGTTTCAACGCTGCGATCGCTTCCAATGAAGGTTCTGACTCGGTTCCTACGGATTTTGTATCTTTTAACTGGTCTGCAGTATGTTTATACCATGTATCTCCTGTAAATGCTTCGGCAGCTCCAACAGGTGTGATTCCCATAGCCAGTACCGCTTCTACGCCTTCATTCGTTAACACCACTATGCGCTTCGGTTCCCCTTCGATCGTTGTTTCCCCCATTGCATGTGTGACTGTGTAACTTTCTTCTTTTACTTTATCTTCACCACTTATCGTAGTTTTTTCTTCTTTTTTACCACATGCCGCTAAAAAGATAAGCATGAAAGCTATCAAAATAAGACCTATTTTTTTCATATTATTTCCCCCTTTTCACTACGTAATTGAGAATGAAAATCATTTACAATTAGTACTTTATATGCTACGATTTTATTTGTCAACAAACGATTAAAATATATGATTCAGAGGTTGCTTATGTTACATACAAATACCACCCGTGGATGGGGAATTGTTATTGGTACGACACTCATCCTTTTACTCATGAGTGCAAGCTTGGTATATGGATACACAAATACAACATGGATCGACGCATACTTAGCTTTATTTGATCCAACTACTTCAAATAAACATCTCATTATTCGTGACGTTCGGTTACCACGTGCGTTGATTGCAGCATTCGTCGGTGCGTGTCTTGGTGTCTCTGGTGCAATTATGCAGTCCATCACCAGAAATCCACTTTCTTCCCCCAGCATACTTGGTATAAATGCAGGTGCCAGCTTTTTTGTTGTGGTTGGGGTCGTTTTTTTGTCTGTACAAAGCCTGCAATCTTATATGTGGCTTAGTTTTGCAGGAGCAACTTTTGCTTTTCTATTGGTCTTTATCTTAAGCAGTACGGGTCGCGAGGGGCTAACACCTCTTAAATTAACATTGGCCGGCTCGGCAATTACCGCCTTATTCACATCATTTACACAAGGCCTTTTGGTCCTGAATGAAACTGCACTTGATCAAGTTTTATTTTGGCTTGCTGGTTCAGTAGCTAACCGACCACTGGAATTATTGTTTCATGCATTACCATACATTATTGTGGCTCTCTTAATTGTATTCTTTAGAGCAAAAGAATTAAATGTACTAAGTATCGGAGATGATGTTGCGGTTGGTCTTGGTCAACGAACTGCTTGGATTAAGTTTACTTTTGGTACTTGTGCAGTTGTTTTGGCAGGATCTGCTGTCGCTGTTGCTGGTCCAATTGGTTTCGTCGGTATTATTATTCCTCATTTAATCCGTTCACTTGTCGGTCTAGACCACCGGTGGATTCTTCCTTATTCCGCACTAGGCGGGGCAGCTCTTTTACTGATTGCAGATATAGGAAGTCGTTATGTCTTAATGCCGCAAGAACTGCCTGTAGGTGTAATGACTGCTCTTATCGGGGTGCCTTTCTTTATTTTCGTGGCACGCAGAAAGCTGGGGATCTAGCCAATGAAAATTTTCAATCATCTTGAATTTATACGTCGTCCGATTTATGCTACGATCCTTGTCTTTCTTGTCGTCATTACAGTCATGATTTTATCTGCGGGTTCTGGGGAATTCCCCTTGTCTCCGTTGAACGTAGTATCTGCCCTATTTGGTTACGGAGATGGGTTTAATCAAACGATACTGATTGACTTTAGGCTACCGCGAATCGTACTAGCTCTTTTTGTCGGAATGTCTCTTGCTGTATCGGGGGCTATCTTACAAGGCATTACGAAAAACCCACTGGCATCACCTGATTTAATAGGAGTCACTGCTGGAGCTTCATTCGCTGTAGTACTGTTTTTAACACTATTCTCAGATGAAAATAATTCATTAACCGTGAGTATTCAGTGGTTACCTTTATTCGCCTTTTTAGGAGCTACTATCACCGCACTTGTTGTTTTCTTATTGTCCTGGAAAAATGGGATTGCACCTTTTCGACTTTTGTTAATCGGGATTGCCGTAGCCGCCTTCATGCAAGCAGGTACGACCATTTGGATATTGCTGGGTCCGATTTATCAAGCAAGCCAAGCAACTATTTGGACGACCGGTAGTATATATGGGGCAAATTGGTCACAAGTTTCCGTGTTGATTCCGTGGGCCATTTTATTAATCGCTATTTCTCTTTTACTGAGACGACAAATGAATATTTTAGAACTTGGGGATGATATTGCAACAGGAGTTGGATCACGGGTCCAAAGAAACCGTGTACTTTTGCTATTAGTAAGCACAGGATTAACAGGCATTGCAGTCGCTTTCGCAGGAGGCATCGGTTTTGTTGGATTGCTTGCCCCTCATATTGCAAGAAGAATTGTAGGGCCTAAGTTTCAATCAATGGTGTTATTTTCTGCTGGTATAGGGGCATTACTCGTCCTCATTGCCGATTGGATTGGACGGGTTGCATTTGCTCCCATTGAGGTTCCTGCGGGTGTTTGGACAGCTGCTGTTGGAGCACCTTATTTCATTTTCTTATTAATTACGCAGAGGAAAAAGGGTGGAGCTTAATGCAAAGTGCTATAAGGAATGATATGTCCACAAATTTTCGTTGGTATCACACTCAATCGGCTATGGACAAATTGACATTGTCAGAATTGTTTAACGAATCCATTCGCGATCAGCATATAATTCGACTAATGACCGAATTTGGTAGTCCCAGCAGAGCTCATGCTGTTTCAATGACCGTCAAACGTATCGGTTACATGGCTGCTCTAATGATTTATGCTCGGATTAAGCACTCTGTCTTAATAAGCCCTAATGAATGTAAATTCATCACGATTTACGAAGAATCATCAAAAGCAAGTTGGCAACCTGTTTATTCATTTCCACTTGAAACTGCCGAACGAGGTCTCTCCACTGTTGAATGGATTACAAGAGAATTGTATGCGAAAACACTTGTCCCTTTAATTGAACTTTTTGCAAAAGAAAAAGGAATTTCACGTGTGGTATTATTTGAAAATATATATACCTATATGAAATGGATTTTCATTTCAAAACTTCAAGATGACCTTACTTTCCAACAGTTGAACAAGACACCCGCTAGTGATTATGGCCTGCAGAAACAGCATCCCTTAGCCCTTTATGAATGTGGACCGAGTGCATCACGAAAAACATGTTGCTTGTATTATCAAACACAAGGTGCTGTAAAACCTTGTAAAACATGTCCTTTATAAGAACAAGCTTGAGAGAAAAATCACTCAAGCTTGTTTTTTCATTTCGTAAAAGGAAATTTTGGGAATTCATTCATTCGATACATACCCAGTTTTCTCTACCAGCTCTTGTCCTTCTTCAGATAATATCCAATCAATAAAATCCTGTGCATGTGGATTTTTTGTTCCAGCAGTAATGGCGTAAAATTCAGCTGTGATCGGATAGGTGCCGGACCGGATAGATTCTTTGTCTGGATAAACCCCATCAATTTCAAGTAATCGGATGTCATCATTGCTTACCATTTCAGTTGAAAAGAAGCGGTATGTATAACCAATGGCATTGCGGTAATTTTTATATTCCGTTACTTCGCTAATAATTCCGCCCATACCCGTGACGATATCCTTCGTAGGTGCTTCCATCATCACTTGAGATCCCATGAATTTTTCCGCTGCGGTTTGACTGCCACTATCAGCAGGACGCTGGAAAGTACGGATTGCATTATTTTTTCCGCCAACATCTTTCCAATTTGTTACTTTCCCGGAATAGATTTCCCTAATTTGGTCACTTGTTAAACCTTTGATTGAGTTTTTCGTATGGACAAAATATACAAATGCTTCCTTACCTATTGGTGTCATTTTTAGTGTAACCCCACGAGCTTTTGCATAATTTAGTTGTGCTTCGGATGGACCAGCCACAAAAATAATGTCTACAGTACCTTTGATCAAGTTGTTATAAGCCTGATCCGTTTTTGTCGACATTACGGTCTGACCATCGAATGTGTACTCGTTTTTGGGATAGGTAGCCTGTGCAAAAGCTGAATACAAAGGATACAGTGCAGTCGCACCATCCAATTTGAGTAGATTATCGTTCGGTAATTGCAATGATGCTTTCTTTTCTAATGTCGCCGCTTTCGTTCCTTCCATATTCGGTTGATATTGCACCAAATTCACTTCTGCACTCACTGTATCCACATTTTCATGATATAAATCTTTAGCCAAATAGCCACCTGTACAAACAAAGAGTAATGCTATGGTTATTAATAAACCTTTCTTTCCATTATTCCTTTTTAATAAACCAAAGGTATAAAATACACACAGTAAAAAAGCAGAAAAACCTATTGCTATTATGAACGGAAGAACTGCTAACTTCCCTCCCATGAGCAGCCAATAAAGCACTCCAAACCCTGTAAAAAAGCTAATAACTATGAATATAACAATGCTGTATACGATATGGTAAATCATTTTGATTTTCAAAAAAAGTCCCCCAGTACTCTCGAATATTATCTACTTAAATTCGAGTGTAATTGGAGGAATCCCTTTAATTTGTTAGATATTCTATTTAATTGGTGATGACATCAGCTTTCTTTAAGAAAGCAAAAAAAGGTGAGACTTTTAGACTCACCTTTTTCGTTTTATTAATCTAGTATTTTGATTTGTACTGTTTGACGTCCCCAGTTAAGAGCATCATCTTGCTCTGGAATAAAGACATCAATGATATTTCCTTTTATCGCACTACCAACATCCCCTGCGATTGCTTCACCGTAACCTTCAACCCACACTCTTGATCCAAGTGGAATTACTGTTGGATCTACCGCAATGACTTTTTGGTTCGGATTTGAACGCAAATCAATCCCAGTAGAAGTTACACCAGAACATCCTTCACAAAATGCTGTATATGCTGTTGCTGTGACTGTCATTTCTTTTGTTGCAGACGAAGTTGGAGCCACAACTGGTTCTGATTCTTTTGCTGGAGCGGGTGCTGCTTTCGTTGTTGTTTTAGCTGTTTCTGGAGCTTGTGTTTTCGCTACTTCAGGTTCAGACTGCACAGTTGTATGAGCTGAATCAACTTTTGAACCTTCAAGTACTAGTTCTTCCCCAGTAATAATCAAATCTGATGAAAGATTATTATTCTTCTTTATCTCATTTACTGATAAACCATAGTTTTCAGCAATAGATGATAGTGTATCGCCTTTAATAACGATATGGACTTTCACAGAGTCTTCTACTTTCAGTTGTTGAGCTGGATATATAAGAGTAGAATCTAAATCGTTCCAAGTTTGTAATTCTGTTACGCTTACATTATTGGCTTGTGAAATCGCCCATAATGTATCTCCTGATTGTACCGTATGAACGCTTGAAGCGAATGCTTGGTTTGCCGTTCCTACTGATAATGCTGCAATTGCAGTTAGTGCAACGATGTGTTTTTTCATGTGATGAATTTCCTCCTTTTCACTAACAAGCAATAGCATACCACCCATAGATGACAAAACCATTGCAAGGCTGTGTGTGAAAGATATCAATTACATGACACCATTTGTGCTTCTGTTTTATTTGTAATATATGGACTTTCTTCCTTTAAAAAATGATTTGGTGTTTATTGAAGCATTTTATGACATGTTCTGTATACTTAATTATCAGACTAAATGCCAATTCATATCTCTAATGTAGTCGATTTGCCAAAAATAGATCTTCCCGCTTTTACCAATGGCATGCAGCACGACCACAGATTACAAAATGATTATACAGTAATAGCAAAAGCGGCTTACCTCTTTCGAAAGGTTCTTTTGCTATTGTGTATTTAGAATTCCCCCAAAATTAAAAACCAAATATTTGTTCTAGCCACATGGTCTTAAATGCGATAATTGCAAACACTAGTAATACAAGGCAGAAAAAAAGATGAATGATATATTCACGCTTCTGAGCTGCAAATTTCCATTCCATCCCTGCTCGAAATAGTTCTAGAATTAAGAAAAATAAAATGATCCATACCTGTAACCATTTGGATTCCGGAAATTGACTACTAAATAGGCTATAACTGATTACCATAACTACTAATAGAATGATTTCTCCCCATCTATGAAACTTGTTCATATATCGTGACCGCTTCTTATCTCGTTTATCGATCTTGAACACTTTCCGTATACCCATTTCTATGGCTGTCATTATCAGACCAACGATTACAAGAACAATAATAAATTTAACTAAGAACAATTTAGACCATCTCCAATCACTAATTCACCCTATTTACCTTTACTGTTATTTTCAGCAAAAAGTTTCAATAAATTAAATCATATTCCATCTACTTTTCGCAAAAATCCTTTAAACTAAATCATATAACAACAAGGAGGGATATAGTGGCACTTCATTCTTTTCATTTAACAGCAGATTGGCCTGGTCTCCGTAACGACGTCGGCACAATTGAAACTGCAAACTTACATACACAGATATCGATACCACCCGAAATGGATGGACCAGGTATTGGCACGAATCCCGATGAAATGCTATTAGGTGCTGCCGCAACATGTTATATCATCACACTCGCTGCCATGTTAGAACGTAGCAAGATTGATAAAGGACAACTCACAATGACATCCGAAGGCATCGTTGACATCACTAACGGGGTTATTACGTACAAAAAAATTATTCATCGACCTTATCTCATCCTGCAATCAGACAAAGATTTGGCTTTAGCACACAAGCTTGCTCAGAAAGCAGAAAGTTCTTGTATGATTAGCCGGGCACTAAAAGGAAATGTTGAGATAGAGTTAGAAGCAAAGATTGAAGTGGGATCAGTTTAATAGAAAAGAGGGATATGATATGGATTTACAACTAAAAGATAAAATTGTAGTCGTAATGGCATCAAGTAAAGGTTTAGGCAAAGCAACTGCTCTGGAATTTGCCAAAGAAGGGGCAACGGTACTCTTATCCAGTCGTAGCGAAGAAACATTAACCCAGACGGTAGATGAAATTATACAACTGACGAATAATACGAAAATCTTTAGTAAAACATGTGACATGTCTTCAGTGGATGATATCAATAATCTCTTCACTTGGATAACCTCAGAATTTGGTGGGGCTGATATACTAATTAACAATACAGGCGGTCCAACTGCAGGCGGTTTCAAGGATGTAGAGGATCAAGATTGGATGGCTGCATTCGAGAAAAATTTACTTAGTTATATTCGAACAACAAGAGCTGTGCTACCACATATGCAATCAAATAACTTTGGGCGAATTATCAATATATCGTCTTCATCAACAAAAGAGGTGATTGATGGTCTGATCTTATCAAATACTTTCCGTTCAGGTATGGTAGGATTCACAAAAAGTTTGGCTCGTGAATATGCGAAACATAATATTTTGGCAAACACGATAGGTCCTGGACGTATTGAAACAGACCGAATTACAGAACTAGATCAAATATCGGCTGATCGGCAAGATGTCTCTTTTGAAGAAATTACAAAACGCAGCAAGAAAATGATTCCGATTGGGCGCTACGGACAACCAGAGGAATTTGCAAAAGTGGTTTGTTTTTTAGCTTCGCCAGCTAATACTTATATGACAGGTCAATCTCTTGTTATTGATGGTGGAATGCTAAAAGCACTTTAATCCCATGAACACCAACTTATTTGTGGTTGGTGTTTTTTACATGCAAAAAAATCCGTCCTAGTATGTGAACGGATGTTTGAGCTTATTGAATTAAACCTTTTCCACCTTGAGGAACAAACGATTCGATTATTGCCATTCCTAAAATATGCGGGCGGCCTCTTTGTATTAACGTTTTTACGGCATCGAGTGATAGTGACGCTTTGTGTGCATCTTCATCCTGCCAAACTTCGGTAACCCAAATTGCATTTGGTTCTTCTTCTTTGACACTAACAATATACACTTCACATTCTTCTAGTGTATTCATCGCTTCAGCCGCTTCAAGTAATATACCTACTAATTCATCACGCTTATTTTCAACCGTAGTTATTTTCCCAAACATACCAAATTTACTCATATAGTGACTCCTTTACAGACCAACAGGAAATCTTGGTAACTTTAAATGAAACATTGTTCCCTGACCAAGTTCACTGTGTACTGTCATTTGTCCACCATGATCATTAATGGTAGTAAATACTTGTGTTAATCCTAATCCCGTTCCTTCACTTTTACTAGAATAGAACGGTGTTCCGAGTAAATTCAACTTATCTTGGGGAATACCAACGCCTGTATCACTAATTTTCACATTAATAAAGTCGTATTCATAGTAATGCTCAATACAAAGTTTCCCTTTAGCCGGCATTGCTTCAATTGCATTTTTTATTAAATTAAAAAAAGCTTTTAAATACAGATTTTTCTTCCCGAAAATATGTTTTTCAGCATCTCGTAAGTCCATATCCGTTTCAACGTCGTATAGCTTGTCCTGAAACAGGAACATGATTGAATTCAATTCCTTGCACACATCTATTTCAACAATTGGTTCTTCGTAAAGATTTGGTTTTGATACTTGAAGCAAATTTTGCAATGTGTCAATTGCTTTCTCCAGCTCAGATTCCATTGTAGACAAATATGGATGGGAATTGTTTTCTTTTAGCAATTGTAAAAAACCTTTCACAGAAGTTAGTGGGTTTTTCACTTCATGTGCAATTCCTGCAGCAATTTGCCCAATTGAGGCTAATTTTTGACGATCATTCAACATTTTTTCTGTTTCTTTTCGGAGTGTCAGGTCACGTAAAACGAATTGAAAAGCCTTCCGATTCCCAAACTGTACTGGATGACAATAGAGTTCTACGTCTACTAAAGTTCCATCTACTCGAGTAATTTTTTTCTCAATGATTTGAAACGGTTCCTTGTCAGACATCCCTTGATTTATTCGCTCATGAATACTATTCTTCATATTATCTTGAAAATAACTAACAACATCCGTACCAATAATTTTTTCTTTGGTCCCTCTTAGGAAGTTAGCTCCTGATTGATTAATATAAAGAATTTTATGATCTACATCTACATCAATAATTGCTTCGGCAGAGTATTCAATTATTTGACTATACAAGTCTTCTTTTTGTATGCATTCTTTCGACTCCATAGATACTAACACTTGATTCATGATTCAGCTCCATTCTTAAGCAAACTCCGAACTTCGAACTCTGAAAAAATATGTTTATACATACCTACTATTGTCAAAATGGTTGTTGATTTGTTAGAATTTTCTTTCTACTGTTTTTATTGTAACTGATACTATTGCACTTGAAAATACCAAAATTATCATTTCACAACTTTTTCTTTTAAAATCATTAAATTATATTAAAAAGTTTCTAAATTTATTTATAATTTGAATTTTTAAGGTTCAAAAGACCTTATTCTTTTACACAAAAAAGAAGACTAATAATAGTCTTCTGTTCATGTAACATAACAATTAGTTTTTATAAAAGTCCTTCTGTTCATTTTTACCTACATCCTGTGGGGAATCAGAGGAACCGAAATTCTCAACGTCTTTAAAACTATTCTCGTAATCTCTAATACCGCCTGCTTCTTTAATCGGTTGATCGGTTGAAGACCCTAGGATTTCTTCCTCAAGAGGACGACTTTCACTATTGTCAATTGGGGTTGCATGCTCAACACAGGTCAAGGCTGACGGCAAAGCTTCGAGTCGCTCATATGGAATATCTTCACCACATACTGTGCATGTTCCATAAGTACCGTCTTCAATGGCTTGAAGCGCATCTTCAATTTTTTCGACTTCATCTTCTTTATGATTTTCAATGGCCATTTCGGTATTTTGATCGGTTAAGTCTGTTGCGTTATCCGCGGGATGATTATCGTAATTGGATAATTCCGTTGTTTCCAAATGGCTATCTTCATGAATACGACCTTTTACATCCTCCAGGTTATGAATCAATTGATCTTTTAATTGTTTTAATTGTTGGTCCGTCATTTTTGTTCCTCCATGTTCTTTCGCTTTTCTTTTCTATTGCCTAAAACTTAGAAATCAAACCTATTTCTCATGATTTGAGGCAAAGGCGTATGATGGAGAATAAGAAAAGCACATTTCTAGGTCGACACCGGCTGCTGCAGAACCGAATCGAAAGCATGCTTTCGCATGAGGGGCTGAAGCTTAGGTACGAGCTGGCGCTTGGAGCCAGACAGAGCTTAACTAATGAAAGAAAATACCTAATAGAATTTATGATTTCTTATATTTAGGATAAATCGAAGGAGGAATCGCCTTGTCTCGCAATCCTTATTCACTCGTCATCGGTGGCGTATTTGCTCTTTTTATTGCGATGAGTATTGGTCGTTTTGCGTACACACCCATCTTGCCTTTTATGCAACAAGAAACAGGATTTTCAACACGTTTTGCGGGCTTTTTAGCATCAAGTAATTATGCAGGTTATTTAGCAGGAGCTCTAATCGCGAGTCTTGTTCCCCTAAAAAAGAATCGTGCCATGCTCTTGCGGTTTAGTATTGTCATCAGTATATTACTGACGTTATTGATGGGTCTTACATACAGTCACACCTCGTGGATGCTATGGCGGTTTTTATCTGGGATTGCCAGTGCGTTTGTTTTCGTCCTGGCATCGAGTTTAATTCTCGATAAATTAGCAAAACTAGGAAAACTTAGTTGGGTTGGTGTAATGTATGGTGGTGTTGGCCTTGGAATTTTTGTTTCTGGATTACTTGTCCCTGTTCTAATCGAGAACTTCCATTATGAAGGTGCATGGATTGGTCTTGCATGTTTAGCAGGTATTTTAGGAATCTATGTATTTCTAACAGTTAAAGAGGACGAACTCATACCCATTTCTGCAGCGACAAATGAACAAACATTAAAACCAACGAAAAGCCCAAAATGGTTTCCTTGGTTACTATGCTCATATGGACTGGAAGGCTTGGGGTACATTGTTACAGGTACATTCATAGTAGCGATTGCTGAACAGACTGCTGCTTTTAGCGGAAATGCCACAAGTGTTTGGGTAATAGTAGGATTAACAGCAATTCCTTCTTGTGTCATGTGGGCATACTTCGGAAATAAATATGGGTTAATGCGGTCTCTTATGATTCTATTAATCATTCAAGCAGCTGGGATCGCATTGCCAGCCATATCCGCTTCATCTTCAAGTTTTTATGTAAGTGCGGTTCTTTTCGGTGCCACTTTTATGGGGGCAACCACCCTTGCCACAGCCTTTGCTCGTAATAAAAACCCACTTGGTAGTGCACGAGTCATCGCGATTATGACAACTATATACGCACTTGGGCAAATGATTGGTCCTTCAATTGCAGGAGTTTTAACTGCGAAAACAGAAAGTTATACGTGGGCACTTTCAGGAGCAGCTATATTTGTATTTATCAGCGCCATGTTCTTACTTCCTTTAGTTAAACATGAAAGGTTGGAAACCAACGATGACGTTCATTAAAAGAATCGATCACATTCAACTTGCAGCACCAATTGGAAGTGAGGAAAAAGCACGTTTGTTTTTCCAAGGTGTTCTATCTATACAGGAAGTCGAGAAACCTGTGGAATTACAGAAAAATGGTGGAGTATGGTTTTCAAATGACCATGTTCACATTCATGTTGGAATTGAAGAGAAGTTCGTTCCTGCTAAAAAAGCTCATCCTGCTTTTGAAGTTTCAGACATAGAATCATTCGCCTCTCATATCCGTGCGAAAGGTGTCTCGATTCAAATAGATGATAAATTACCAGGTGCTAAACGCTTTTATGTGAATGACCCTTTCGGTAACCGACTAGAGTTTTTAGAATGGATTGAAAATAACAAGGAGTGATTGAATTGCCATACGTCAATATTAAAATTACAAATGAAAATGTGACACCCGAGAAAAAAGCAGCACTCATTCAAGGCGTCACGCAGTTGCTTGTTGATGTGTTGGATAAAAATCCAGAAACTACGGTAGTTGTGATTGACGAAGTAGATACAGACAATTGGGGAATTGGCGGAAAGACGGTTACCGTACGTAGACAAAACGGTTAATAACTCCCGGTGCTCCGGGAGTTTCCTATTCTATGCCAACGGTTGTGCTTCTTTTTTCAAACACGACATTATCTCGCCAAACCCCATCCATTTTACCAATTCGCTCGTGCGTTCCAACCAATCGGAATCCACACGACTTATGTAACGAGATGCTCGCTTGGTTTTCTGGGAAGATGACCGCCTTTAATGTCCAAAAACCCTGTTCCTCAGAAACGTTAATTAATTCATTCAGTAACCGTTTGCCTATCCCTTTGCCTTTCGCACTAGGGTGTACATAAATACTGACTTCTCCGACACCGGCATATACGGGACGTGCTGATGTCATAAGTACTTTTGCCCATGCCAATACTTGATCTTTTTCTTCTGCAATTAAATGACATTCCGGATGTGCAGATTCCATCCATTTTTCATAAGTAGGCGCTTGGGTTTCAAAGGTGGCATTTTTTGAATAAATGCCTTCTTCATAAATTTCTTTTACATCGTTCCAATCATTAGCAACCATTTTTCTGATTTTGATGGTCATTGATTTACCTTCTTTACGAGATTATTTTCACTTATCTTTTTAGTTGCATTTCGCAAACGTTAAATATATAACTACACTAAAGAGGTGGAACATGGAAAACAAACGTGATCTTTTTCAACTGTTAACTCGTCGCTTTGGACTTTTAAATAAAAACTGTTGCACAGCAGAAGGTTTAGATATTTCAACTGTTCATAGCCTTATTTTATATGAAATAGATAAGCAACAAGGACCCACCATGCAGCAAATTGCCGATACTTTGGCAATCGATGTCACGACATTCAGCCGCCAAATCCAAACACTGATCAAGTTGCAACTTGTTTCAAAGTCTCCATCTCCTGATGATAAACGCTATTATATCTTAGCTTTAACGGAACAAGGGCACAAAACTGCTCAAGCAATCGAAAAATCAATGAACGCTTATTTAGATGAAATTTTTTCTCATATGAATGAATTTGAACAAGAAACTGTTTTGAGATCTATTAAATTATTGAACAATGCAATGGCTAAATCAAGTGTATGTTGCATTCCGTATCTATAAGCAAGAGGAATCTTGCTTTTACATTTTATATATACTTGCATTACACAAGTACAAGAGATAAAAAGAGGCAAGTGCTTACTTCTTAACTTTTACAAGTAGTCGATGTGATGACCAGTGGAAAGAGGTAAACCCATCGGTAATTTTACGGGAACGCAATGTATTTGAATAGTTGCAATCCGTCAGTATTAATAACGCCGAAGCAGCTATCGACATATTCCACTGCATTGTAACGCCTCCTTTTCAGCCTATATATATCCCATTCCCTGATGACATTTCCAATAATCTCTTTATTTCAGTCGCATTTTCTTTACGTTAACTAATCGATAACCCTTTGCCAATAAGATTAGCTGACACTGGTTTTTTTCCTATTGCACGAGACCAAACGGATAGTTGACCAATATGATGGATTTCATGTGCAATGGTATGGCGCATAATCTCTCCGAATGTGAGCGTTTCAAGACTTCCATCTTGTTGGAAGTCTTGCACTACATGATCTTCCATTTCACTTTTCCACCCAAGCACAAATTCTTCCACTTGTTTTTTAAATATGGCATCCAGCTCTTTTACCTTCTCCAAACTTTGATACTCTTCAAAACTCTCTTGAAAATCCGGCTCCCCCTGCATGATTCGAATCCAGCTCCATTCAACATCAATAATATGGAACAGTGTATGCAGAATCCCCCCAACTCCACCTGTACGCACCTTCAGCAATTCCTCCAGTGGTACATCTTCACACCACGAATACCATTCTTCTCTGATTGTCCAATTGTAGTTGAAAAAGGTTTTCATTTTTACTCCCCATTTCTAATCTGTTGTCTCTTCTTTACTTAATTCGACGGGCTTTGGATTTTCCCCTACCAAGTGCTCATCATGTGTTTTTTTGCATAGGTTAGGTAGTGCAAATAACAGATTTCTACAGGTAGAGAGGATGAAGATAAATGTGTGGAATTACGGGGTGGGTGCATTTCCAACGAGACTTAAGAACACAATATCCAGTCATAGAAAAGATGACGAGGACACTTGCCAATCGTGGACCCGATGATGAAAATGTGTGGCTGAATACTCATGCGGCATTTGGACATAGACGATTAACAGTCGTTGACCCAGTAGGCGGGAAGCAACCAATGACCAAAACTCATAACTCATCTAGCTATACGCTAAGTTACAACGGTGAATTATACAATACAGAGGATCTTCGGAAAGAGCTGCTGCGAAAAGGCTATACCTTTTCTAGCCACTCTGACACCGAGGTTTTATTGACATCCTATATCGAATGGAAAGAACAATGCGTGAATCATTTCAATGGTATTTTTGCCTTTTCCATTTGGGATGAAAAAGAACAAAAAGTGTTTATTGCCCGAGATCGAATGGGAGTAAAACCTTTATTTTATGCAGAACGCAATGGAGGTTTCCTATTTGGCTCTGAAATTAAATCCCTCTTAGCACACCACGAAGTAAAAACCGAGTTATCGCGTGAAGGTTTGGCTGAAGTATTGGCTGTTGGTCCATCTAGAAAACCGGGGTCCGGCGTTTTTAATGGAGTAAATGAATTACGACCTGCTCATGCATTAACTGTTTCAAAAAAAGGGCTCCGAATTTGGCGATACTGGAACGTAAAGAGTGAGAGGCACACTGACTCGGTAAAAGAAACTGTGGATAAAGTTCAATTTCTAGTAACGGATGCAGTCGAGCGCCAACTCGTTTCGGATGTTCCTCTTTGTACGTTCCTATCAGGTGGTGTAGATTCCAGTGCGATCACGGCAATCGCGGCTAATCGCTATCAGCAAGAAGGAAAAGGTGCGTTGCACACGTACTCGATTGACTATGAAGATAATGACAAGTTTTTTAAAGAGAATGCATTCCAACCAAATGCGGATGGCCCCTATATACAGAAAGTAACAGAGCAATATAATACCGTGCACCATTCCTCCATCATTACGCAAGACCAATTAATTGACCATTTGACGGAAGCTGTTCATGTTCGAGACCTTCCTGGCATGGCGGATGTCGATTCCTCATTACTGTGGTTTTGCAGGGAAATAAAGCAAGACTTTACGGTAGGTTTATCGGGTGAATGTGCAGATGAAATTTTTGGTGGTTATCCGTGGTTTCATAACTTCAAAGATTTAAATGGAACAGGATTCCCTTGGATGAGGTCAACTAGCGAGAGAATCACCTTGCTCAAAGAGGATTGGCGTCAGAAATTAAAACTGGAAGAATATTCTCGGCAAGCATATTTGGATGCAGTCGCTGAAACACCAAGGCTCGACGGGGAAACAGGGACAGATGCCAAACGAAGAGAACTATTTTATTTGAATTTGATATGGTTTATGACCACTCTGCTCGATCGAAAAGATCGCATGAGTATGGGTGCTAGCTTGGAAGTACGCGTTCCTTTTGCCGATCATCGTCTAGTTGAATATGCATGGAATATACCATGGGAAATAAAAATGGCTGGGAATCGTGAAAAAGGAATTTTGAGAAAAGCTCTCGAAGGTTTATTGCCTGACGACGTACTTTACCGTAAAAAAAGCCCGTATCCGAAAACGCATAATCCTTATTACACAGACAAAGTGCAATTGTGGTTGAAAGAAATTCTTATTGACAAGAACTCGATTCTCCATGAACTCTTTGATTCGAAACGGCTAGATCAACTGGTTGAATCAAAAGGAGAAGCCTTCAAAATACCTTGGTTTGGCCAATTAATGACCGGTCCACAATTGCTCGCCCACTTAGCACAAATGCATGTCTGGTATGAAGGCTCGAAAATACAATTGATTGATTGAACTCAGAGAGATTGATGGGATGCATGTGGGTTTCGTCTCAACTTTCTTTGGGATTGTCGCAACTTTTCATGCTATTGTTGCGACTTCCCCGACTATTGTCGCAACTCCCCGATATATGAAAAGGATGGCCCGAGTCAGCTGACTTGGCCCATCCTTTTTCACATTCCTGTACATATTCCTCCATCGTGACAAAACTGTCACTTACCTCCATGTTACATCAATGGTAGAATCGCACAATAGGCGATATAGTTGGAGTATAGAAGTAGGAATTATTTGATGAACATTTTATTTATTGCACTGGATAACAAAATTGTTGCGCAACAGAAAAAGGATCATTTCCAGGGTCCTTTAAGCCTACTTGTTCATATATTTGTTTTATCTTGGACATTTCTTTTTCAACTATGTTACTTCACAAGACCCATTTCATTTGGTGGCCAAAAAACAACACTGGTGCTTCCTATGATTTCCTCAATTGAAATAAGGCCAATAATTCGACTGTCTGTACTTTTTCTTCGATTATCCCCCATTACAAATACATACCCTTCGGGGATTACTGTCATTTGAGTGATTTCTTCAAGTGTGAAGTCTCCTGTTAATTTACCTCCAGTTATCTCAGCTTTGAACGAATCTAAGAATGGTTCAGGCTGCACTTGTCCATTGATAAATAACTGATCGTCTTTATAATCAACACGATCTCCTGGCAAACCGATTACACGTTTAATGTAATTTTCTTTCTCGGAAGCATGAAAAACCACAATATCAAATCTGTCAGGTTCCCCCACTTCATAGCCGATTTTATTTACAATCATACGGTCTCCATTTTCTAGAGTCGGGTTCATAGATGCCCCATCTACTACAATTGGTGCAAATAAAAAGTAACGAATTAGCAAGGCAATTCCTAATGTAATGACTATAGCCTTTGACCATTCCCATAAAGCTTGTTTTTCATTTTTCGTTTGTTCCAAGTTTTTGCCCCCTTGCTTCAATTATCATTCTAGGCTCTTTATGTATATCTATACAAATATTATCCATTATTAATGAGTCGCTGACAAATCATAACCTACCTTGTTTTATGTGAAAATACATTAGAGCAATAACCAATCTACCTTAATTGTTTACATTCACTTAACATCCAATTTGCAAATTGAAATAACTCATCATTACTTATGTGGACTTTTTTAGTTACTCCGCAATAGACATTTAAACATTGTTCAACAATCGATCGAAAATTACTCGGTAAATTACTAATCCCCCATTCTCCACCTTCTTTTTTAGATGAAATTGTACCTTCCTTCAGAAAATACATGACTCTACATAAATTAAGTGTGAAATAAACAGGATTATCTGTTATCCCGGAATTCGCGTCCTGTATATCATTAAAAATAGATTCGACATAATACTGCATATCGATGGGTTTGAATACTTCTTTTAAGTCCTTGCCTATGATTGTGGCACCTCGCTGATTAGTTACCACAATATGTCCTGCTAAATCAGGGTCATAAAATCCTTCTCCGCCGCAAATGTACGTTTCATCAGTTAGATATTTAGGGTGAAAATAATGCAGCTCAAACGGTGTCGGGTACACAAAGTCTGTTAAATATCTTTCTAAAATGATGCTCGTTTCTAATTGATTGCGATATCCTTGTGTTAGTGTAAGCAATTTTTTTATGATTCTTTTTTTCGTGTTATTTGAGATTTCCTTTCTACATATAACCAACAAATCCACGTCGCTTGTCTTTGGATTAAAACAACCCATCGCCAAGGAGCCGTGTAAGTAAACACCAACCAAATTATCTTCTATTTCTTCCGCAAAGACATTAGCGATGTTCTCTATGTAAGATTGCAACTCCACTTTCTCACCCTCTCTTTTAAATCGTGTTCAATTTACTTCGACAGAAAGAATCCACTTCCTGCTAGTTTAACTATGTTGGTTTGACGGAGAATGAATGAAACAGACTTACTTAACTCAAACTTAACTGAAAAAGGAGCGTTCTCATTGAATCCACTTGAAGAATCGATTAAGAAGTATGCCTTATCTTACGAAACAAGTAAAGATTTGAATTCTATTATTGATGCCATTGGAGATGCAAAAATTGTTCTATTAGGAGAAGCAAGTCACGGTACTTCCGAGTTTTATACAGTCCGAGCACAACTATCCAAACGACTGATTGAAGAAAAAGGTTTTACGCTAATTGCGGTTGAGGGAGATTGGCCATCTACCCAGCAAATAAACAGATTTATTAAAGGATACACTGACGCTCCAAATGATGTCCGTGATGTATTAAAATCATATAACCGATGGCCTACTTGGATGTGGGCAAATGAAGAAATCGCTGAGTTCGTCTCATGGTTAAAAGAGCAGAATCTACAAAAAGAAGCTCAGCAAAAAGTAGGATTCTATGGCATCGATGTCTATAGTTTATGGGAATCATTGGAGGAATTGATTACATATTTAAGCGAAACAGATCCCGAGGGAAAAGACCTGACACTTGCTAAAAAAGCAATTTCTTGTTTTGAACCATTTAACCGACATCCCGAGAACTATGCCATGTCCTCCATAAATATCTCTCAAGCATGTGTGAACGAAGTTTCTAATCTTCTAACATCCATTCGAGCAAATGAAGACCATTATAAAAATGAACAAGAAGCCGATCTTAATCTAAAAATCAATGCATTGGTTGCCCAAAATGCAGAAGAATATTACCGTGCCATGGTACGGAGTGATGATTTATCCTGGAATGTGCGCGATGAACATATGGTTGAGGCCATCAATGAAGTCATGGACTATCATGGAAAAGAAGCAAAGATTATCATTTGGGAACATAACACCCATATCGGAGATGCCTCCGCAACTGATATGGCAGCAGAAGGCATGATTAATGTGGGGCAGCTTCTTCGTTTACAGAATAAAAAGGAAAACGTCTATGCTGTGGGATTTGGTACTCATAGAGGAACGGTCATTGCAGGAGAAGAATGGGGAAGTCCATTTAAACGGATGGAAGTACCCCCCGCTACTAAAGACTCTTGGGAAGATGCACTGCATAGGACCGGTGCGAATAACAAACTGTTGATCTTCAATGAAGAGAACCGTCATTTGTTTACTCATTGGATCGGTCATCGAGCGATTGGTGTCGTCTATAATCCGGAATACGAAGCATATGGCAATTATGTTCCTTCAAAAATCGGAAACCGTTATGATGCTTTTATTTATATTGATGATACAAAAGCTCTATCACCTTTTGAATAGAACCATCAAAAACGACAAAAACCGCTCAATTTTTAGAGCTGCATTTGTCGTTTCAATACTACTTTATTAATAAATTCATCCATGAAAAGTTACTTAACCCTTATCACTGTTTTTCTTAAACTGGTTTAGCATCAAGCAACTCTTATAAAGTGCAGTCAGTCGACTGATTACACAACTCCGGGTGACTGACACTTTTGTATTAATAAATATTATTATTAATTCCATTGCCTCTTTTCTTAATGATGTCCTGCCATTTTGGAGGAAGTTTGTACGTTTCGATATGTTTAAATTGTTCTAGATTGACCTTTCCAGGAGAAATATAAAAGGTTAATTGATCTTTTCCAACCGCAATATGCGGTCCAACTACGGGAGTGACTTCAATTGTTACCGTGAATTCAAAAGAACGATACCCCTTGATTCGTTCCATATTGAGAATGGTTATTTGATATGGGTATACCAAAGGACTTTGAGTAAGAAAATCAGCGTAATAAGTAGAAACGGCCTTTTCAATATTTGGTGAAAGCATAGAAAGAAATAAGTCCATCATCAGTTCTTCCTCTGACTTTTCAGCAGGCTATTCTATTAATTCCGCATGTACAGGAATCGTATTTATCACTAGCAAGATTGAAAAAATAGTTGAACGTACGACGGTTTTCATAACATTCCACCTAGAAGGATTTTTGTTTATCTTTCTCAAAATGGGTTAATTCATGTATGATTTTTTTCATTTATCTTTCTTATGATCGTCATCATTCTTTTACTGGCGGAAAAAATCGTGCTTTTTTCATTTTCGAATAATGAGCGATTGGACGTCTCTCTTTAAAATTATTTTTAATAAAAGATGCCATTGTATTTTTATAAACTGTGCCTTTAACTTTATTCAATTCCCATGGGGAATGCGCTATATCTATACGAAACAAATGATCCTCTTGTTTGGTCCACATATGGTAACGCTCTGTCAGCCATCGTTCAAAATAGCCAAGATAAAGTGACTCTGGAATGGGTTCAAATGAGGTCACAAGTGTTTCTCGAAATTCCTCTGTGTGTGTATGTCTGCTATGAAGGTGGAATGTATTTTTCCGTCTTTTTAAACTGATCTCTGCATGACGGTAAGGCAAGAAGTCACGGAGTGTCGTCATTTTCACAATCAATGGGTGATTGGCATCCAAGTTAAAAAAATGCACGCCGGCCCTCCCTTTATATGTAACATAGGTTCGGATGTTCAATTCTAAATAAGAGCTCATTCCAGGTACAGGTGGAATGAACCTCGGACGATTGCCTTTAACTCTGAAAAAAACTAGTCCAATCCATGCCATATTGTTATATAAATCAAGTTCCAGTTCTGCAGGAATATGTTCACGTACCATTTCCGGAGATAACGGCCAATGAAGAAATAAGACATCATGCCATTCTTGCGTCATTATCCATGGTTTTTGGAGCATAAATTATCACCGTCCTTTATACATACGTTAATTGTTTCCTGTAGATGGACTATTCAAACTCCCAGATGTCATTATTCAGTCGTAAAATTAATAAGCGTGGCTCGATGACTTTTCGCATCGAAACACGCTATTTTTATTGCTTCATTCCAGTATAAATGTGAACTGCATCTCGCAGAAATTCTGCTGTGCCTGGTTGTTCTTTATCATAATAAGCAGTAAATCTTTCGTCATCCACGTACATTTGAGTTAGGCCTGCATGAGCTTCTTTACTATATTCACTCCAGTAAAACATTAACCACTGTTTGTGTAGGTCAGCAGCTTTTTGTGCTATATCACTCGCAGGATCACCTGTTTTGAAGGCTTCCGCTAATGTCGTTGTGACTTCTTCCGTAAGACGTGTCACTTCTTCATGTTGTGCTTGTGTCATGTTTTTTACTTTTGTGTTTGATTTTTTCACGGTATCCTCGCCATATTTCTCACGAATTTCTTTTCCATATTTTTTTTCATTGTCATTTATCATTTTTTGTTTGAATCCTTCAAACTTTTCATTGTTTGACATGGTCATTCTCCCCTCTGTTGAAGAAATTGTTTTTTCCACATTGGCAATCAGCAAATCCAACTGTTGTCGCTTGTCGAGGAGTTGTGATCGATGTTCTTTTAAGGCCTTTGCTCCATCAAATGACGGGGATGTCACAATCTCTTTAATTGTTTCTAATTTAATTCCAAGTTCCCGATAAAATAGGATTTGCTGCAATCGATCTACTTCATTTTGACCATAGATTCGATATCCTGATGAGCTGATTCTTGCCGGCTTAAGAATGTCAATCTCATCATAATAACGTAGCGTTCGTGTACTAATACCCGCCATCTCCCCCAGCTTTTGCACTGTATATTCCATCTCCTTACCTCCTGACAATTCAAGCGTACACCTTTACGTAACGTCAATGTCAAACACGTAAATGAAAAGTTTTTCAAAAAAATTGACTATCCGCTATGGATAGCCTTAGAGAAATGATTATTGTTGTGACTTTTCTTGAGTTTGTCGCAACTTCTCGTGTTTATGTCGCAACTTATGAACTTATTGTCGCAACTTTCCCTGATTAAGTCGCAACACCACTTAATGTCAATTTCTATCGATACCGCAACGTCTAATACGCCTAAATCTCAATCTTCATAAACTTGCTGACATCTTTAAATCCAATTTTTTCATATAATTTAATGGCTTTTACATTGTGTGCATATACATTGAGTCGTACATCACTGAACCCTTGATTTTTAAACTCATGAAAGGCTTCTTCAATTAATAAATTTGCAAATCCTCTATTTCTATGGGTTTTCTTAACATACAGATCACTGATCCAACCAACTTGACGACCCGTTAAGTAATCTGTTGCTCTATCAATCAAAATCCACCCTATAAGTGTGGACTCTTCTTTTAAACATAGAAAATACGCATTATACTTTCTCGCATGTTCATACTCAACTAGCATTTTCATTTGATTATCGATTGAATGATCATTTGTTGCTTCTAAACGGTTCTCTCCAGCTAATTCATATATTTCTTTCAACTCACTCTCCGATGCCTCTTTTACTACGTATTTCACTTTTTGCACCCCTCGCTCGTCAGGTTGAAGTTCTATCTTCACCAAAGATTGAAACGCTTTGTCTGTCGGATACGAATTCATGTCCATTCCATTTCAACACATTTTCCACATAACCTAAGCCATCGGCATGGTATCTTCCCGCAATCTGCTGCAATGCAGTGAGTTCATAGATGCCATCCCTTGCATAATCAATTGGATAAAGACCACCGATAGGATCCACCCATCCTTCAATTGGGGCTTTGAGTGTTCCATCCTCGTTGTAGATTTCTGACAAATACTCCATGCCTTTATACTGTAAATCCAATACATACTTCTTGTTTGGGCTACTACTTGTTACGTTCACTTTATATTGATCCTCATAGTCGACTGTATATGTGTGTCGCTCATTAAATACGTCGGCATCAAACACTTGTTGCATGTTCCCTTGTAAATATGAATACACATATGCGTAAATCGTGCCCCCGCTTCCGCCTGAATCTATAATGATCAGAATGTCGTCGACATGATTACCAGTTAAATCACCTAGAAATAAAGTAGGATGATAACCGGCATTTTCTTTAAGTGGAAATCGTTCAAATAAATTGGTTTTCCCATTTTGAATGACTAAGGTAATATTTTGCCAAAATGGACTGCCTTCAGTCTTCTCTGCAGTTAGGTAGACGGTGTCAATAAAGCCATCACCAGTCACGTCCCCTGTCTTGCTATCAACCACTACTTGCTTATTCGGATTTCCATTTCTTATGCTATTTATTATCCATTTTCTGCTTTTCTCTAATTTTTCTTTGGAGGGATAGGGTGACGGAAAGGACAGCGCTTTATCGATTGAAGATAGCGCTTGTTTTAAATCTCCCGCTTTCTTCTGAGCATCTGATAAATAAGTCCAGTAAAACGGAAAATCACTTGTTTTGAGCAATTCCTGATAATATGCCGCCACTTTTTTATAATAATAAGTATAGACATCTTTCGCGCGAACCAGCCCTTTATCCCCAAAGCGGTATACATTTACCTTATAGGCTTCGCCAGTATCATGGACCCATAGGGCAATTTCATATTTGCCGTCTTGTCCATTCACACCTGGCATATCTTCAACTTCCATCTTACTGTAAGCCATGTTAGTGGGAGGTAAACGTACAAATCCCTTATTCGTCCATTGGTAAAGTTGTAAATCAGACCATACATTCCCTACTTGCCAGCCTACTATCAGGGTGTTTACCTTGCTATTTGTTAATGGTGCGGCCAATAAATCTGTTATGCCGAACCCGCTGCCTTTTATTTGTGTCAATGGTTGCCATTGGTTATTTAATTTTTTAAATATCACCAGATAATTTTCCCCGTGTAATGTGTACGCACCAATCAATTCCTCAACTTGATCCCCATCGATATCAGCAAGTAATATAGCTGGATGCTTCTGGGGTTTCGGCAATTTCATTATTTTTGCTGTTGATGGCAGAAATCCCTTTAATACGCGTTCATATTCGTTCATTATATTCCCCCATCATAAGTTTTTCTAAATTATCATATGCGGGTAAAATTCAAGTTTACGCCTGTTTTTTCAAAGTATTTCCTATGGAGTTGTTAATTAATTGCTAGGTTAAACTAGGTCGTTGTTTATCGTGCCTTTTAAATAGCCTCATAAGCCAAATCAATAAATACAAGAGCAATCCTCTCGTATTAACAAAAGAAAACTCCAAAAATACGGACGATATTCCATCCAATTTTTGGGGTTTCATTGTGTCACACTTTTAAGTTCTCTTCTTTTCATTAATCCACCAGTCAATATGATTCAAATCAAAAATAATCGTATTGCCAATAGGATTGTTGTGAGGTATTTCCCTCTTCAGAATCAACTCATTTACCCTTTCTTCGTTCAAAGGGAAATTAACCGATTCAAGATAAATAATTAAACTCTTTACCCCATGGACTTTTCTCATTTAATCATCTCCCACCACGTTTTCCAGCTACTAACAATCGAAAGTAGAAAACCTGGTATTAGTTATTAAATGAAACATGCTTATTATTACATACCCTATTATTTAAAAAAGTAGTCTTCCTGAATTAAACTACATGTTTGTCGCGAAGTGGTTTTAAGGCAAACAAAAAAGCAATTCCATTGGGTTGTTCCCCTCTACGGAATTGCTTTTTGTATTTACTTTCTTTACTATTGAGTTTTTCCTGTTTCGTTTTCGTTTTTCGTACATGTGTACTAAAATCGTTTTCTCCCCGAAACTGTGTGACATCTCGTCCTGAATTTCTGAATAAATGTTCTCGTTGCTTGCGAGATTGCGTTTTGGCCATGTTCAACCACTCCTTTTTATGAACAATTGTTACATTTCAAATCCTATAGCATCGAACCCGTTTTTTCAATGAACAAGCATGTGACCTGGCGTATTTTGGAATTAAAAAAGAGTGCTTTTTCAAGCACTCCCGTCAAACAAAATATTGAATTTTTGTAGGATCTAGTTAATTTACCTAACATCACCTAGATTTTTCAAATTAGCATTTGTTATGAAAATGTGAACCAATAATGATTAATAAGATGAAAAGAACGACAAGTAAAGCGAATGAATTGCATCGTCTAGGTGCTTCTTGCTCGAAACAACATGGTTGATAACCACCATAACCACCATAACCGCCACCGTAACCGCCATTAAATCCCATGATAAAGTCCCCCTTTCCGTCGAAGAATACTCTTAGCATATGAAGGATCTTTCGTTGGACTTAGGGATTAGCGGAGAAACATTTGAATAAATCATTTTTATTACTTATATGTAAATATTCATTTCCTCTGAACTATAACTCGGACTTTTGAATTATTCAGTCCTATAACATTCGTCGCATTCTATTTTCAGAGAATTCTTGTTACAATTTTAATAAATATCCAAAATAAGGAGTGAAATACGAATGAATGCCGACGCGATAAAACAAGTATTAAGAACGTTACGACAATTTAAGACTAGCGCAATCCTTCATGAGTATCAAAACTTCACTCTCCATTATTGTGGTCAATCAGATTCATTTATTATTACCAATTCCATCACTCAAGAAGTGAAAGAGTTCAAGGATTTAGATAAATGTGCAACTGTTATTAAAAAGATGATTCAGGACCCTTATGGCTTATTTAATAACATGAAAGTAAATACCGATTAAGGCATAGCCCATGAATGCAATAAGGAAACAATAACGAATTGAAGATTGCTTAATGGATTCCGTAAATATTTCTCTGATCGTAATCATGATGATTATACCGATTGTTAAACTGATGGAAAAAGCCAAGTGTAACGGGTTCTCCATGCCAAAGATACTTCCAATGGAAGCTCCAACTGCTACCGGCAATGCCACTAAAATCGAAACCATCAATAATCGACAGAAACTAACTCCGACCATAAATAACGGAGTGAAAAGGATGATGCCTTCAGGAATATTGTGAAGAATAAGGACAGGTAGGATGGACATGCCTACAGAAGAATGATTGGTTGCTCCGAGAATGACACCTATAGGTAGATTATGCAGCGAGATTCCTAATGTAAGTAATATTGATGTATGCAAAAATACATCTTTTTCACGATTACCTGTAATACCTATGTTTCTGTGAAAGGCTTTATGCAGAAGTTCAAATAATAGGACGCCAGTTAAGAATCCTAAACTAACAATTACCCAATCCCCTAATTGGATGGATTCTGGTCCAATTTCAAAGCTGATTAACCCTACAATCAATCCTCCGCACAATGCATAAATTGTAGCTACGCTTTTCTGAAATCCCTTGAGAGACCATGCAACGCCTCCACCAATACCTAACCCTAAAGCCGTAGACAAAAAACCAATCAGCCACGCCAATGTCAAATTTCCACCTCACTTTTACTCGTGAAAAAGGGAATTACAATGTTCAATAATGCGGTTATTTTGAATAAAAAATGAGGAAGTACATTTGTGCCTAGCACAGCTTTTCTGCGACGAGCTTGCCCAGGAGCATGCATTAAGAGCGTGAATCATGAGACCCACAAGAATGTGGTTTCATAATTGTCGGCTCATACGGAACGTGCGGCTAGCACAATGTAAGATAAACGCCAATGTAGTTAAACATAGATTAATACTTTAAATGTAATCGAAGATATGTGATTTTAGACCACTTACTTTTACTATCATGTAGACTTCGTTTAACAACTTCACAATATATAGTTGACAAAAAGAATATTTGATGTAATAATAGGAAACTGAGCAATTAAGATAACAGGAAATGATTGAATTTCTGGCATCTACTTAATGTTTTTGATTATACTTATTCACACTGGCGCGACTAAAGGGTCGCAAGGACGTAAAAGAAGGTAGGGTTTACGTTGCTTAAGGAAAACACCAGTGGACAATGACCGCGGCACGGAAAGCAAGGAACACTTTCTTAGGAAATTTTCACCGATTTATCGGGATAAACTATATGATTCAAAACTTTTATGTTATCTTTTTTAACAAAGGGACATGTCCAATCGGGCGTGTCCCTTTTCCAATTTCTTGTATAAATAAAAAATCCAGCAATCATTTCGTTGCTGGATTTCTTACTTATTCGCCTAAATCGACGTTATGATAAACTTGTTGAACATCTTCCAAATCCTCTAAAGCATCAATCATTTTTTCAAATTGAACTTGATCATCTTCAGAAATTTCCACATCATTTTGTGCTAGCATTGTTAGTTCTGCTACAGTGAAGTCAGTAATCCCTACACTCTTGAAAGCTTCTTGCATCGCATGGAATTGATCCGGTTCTGCATACACGATTACTGATTCATCTTCTTCTAAAATGTCACGTACGTCCACGTCTGCTTCCATCAATAGTTCAAGCACTTCATCCGCTGTTTTACCTTCAATGCCGATAACAGCTGTTGCATCGAACATATATGCCACAGATCCACTAACACCCATGTTTCCACCATTTTTACCAAATGCGGCACGCACATCTGATGCTGTACGGTTCACGTTATTAGTTAGTGCGTCAACGATGACCATAGATCCATTTGGTCCAAAACCTTCATAACGAAGTTCATCGTAACTTTCTTCCGATCCACCTTTTGCTTTTTCAATTGCACGATCTACAATTGCTTTTGGTACACTATACGTTTTTGCACGTTCTAGCACAATTTTCAATGCGCGATTCGATTCTGGATCTGGCTCTCCTTGTTTTGCCGCCACATAAATTTCGCGTCCAAACTTAGCATATATACGACTTGTATTTGAGTCTTTGGAAGCTTTCTTTTCTTTAATATTATTCCACTTACGTCCCATTTCGGCTCACTCTCTTTCGCGTTTGTTTCTTATATAATGGTATTTCTCTTACAGTACATGCTATTCTTGCTCACTGTTAAATTATACACTATGTGTCTTATTCAGTGAAATACAATATGATTCTCTTATGTTGAGAGAGTTAGAAGAGAAGCTGTCGCAACAAGCAAACTCGCTTTTGAGACGAGTTTGAGCGATAAATTGTAAGTTTTGACCGATAAGTCCACAGTTTGAGCATAAACACCCGAAGTTGAGTGTTATATTCTGCACAAGCCAACAAAGCATATAAAAAGCGTCTTATTAACCAAGTTGACTTGTATTGAACCAAGTTAGAAGAACTTATTTTTGATACAAAAAAGACTAACTCAATTGAGATAGCCTTTATCTTAGAGACCTTCTGTATTTATGCGAGGTTGGGTCACACTTGCTACAGGCTCTGTATTTTCATTTTTATCCTCTGACACGTCGTTAGCAGAAAGTTTTAAATCCTTTTTCACGTTTTCTTTTCGAGCCATGGTTTTTTCGTCTCGTTGGTCTTTATCATTAGAATTAAACATGGGTCTACCTCCTTCGACTGAATACGTTTGTATAGGTATACCCGCAATTAGCTTTTATCAGACGTTATTCAATCTTACTTTTTCAGAAGCACAATAATCTCATGTAACTTCTCTAGGTCCGAGATATTTTGATTGCACTTTTGACTGTCAACGTTAATGTATTCCCCTCTTTGGTATATGTATCGTCTACCGATGCTTTAACTTCAGACATGAATGGGTTATTTTATTCATTAACACCTCTTGCGGGATTGCCATATTATCTTTCGCATAACCAATGGCACAATAATTAGTCGGAATTTCCGCTGCAACAATGGTGGGAATCATGGCTCTATCTAACGGATTAGGAAGATTAATCTTGGCGAGTATGTCAGACTATATCGGCAGGGCTAATGTATACACATAATTGTTTGGTCATTCAAATTGCTGCATTTTTCTTTTTACCCAGTATAATAAGTGCTAGTACATTCACGATTATCGTTTGCATCATGCCCTGTTTAGGGTGGAGGATTTTCTACAATTTCAGCTTATATTGGAGACTTATTTGGAATTAAACAGCTTGGTGCTATTCACGTATATATTTTAACAGCATGGGTTGCAGTTGGATTAGTCGGTCCAATATTAGTATCGTGGGTTCGTGAAACAACTGGGAGTTACAAAGGAACACTAATCGTATTCTCCATTCTCTTTTTGGTTGCATTGTCCATTTCACTCTTGATTCGCTTAGATATTCAAAAACTTCGCCAATTAAATGAACATTAAAAAAATTTCATGGTTAATTCACATACGAATTGACCACAACAAACAAGAAAGGTTGGGATTACTATGACGTTTACGGACTTATCCATCGCCACTAACGCAACCATCAAACCGATCCAAGAAATTGCCACTAAAGCAGGGATCCCATTAGAATCACTTGAACTGTACGGAAAATATAAAGCAAAAATCGACGTCTCTTCATTACCACCTGTCACGAAACTAGGACAAGTCGTTTTAGTAACGGCATTAAGCCCAACTCCAGCAGGAGAAGGGAAATCTACGGTTACAGTAGGCCTTGCAGACGCGTTTAATCAACTTGGTGAATCTGTCATTGTCGCACTACGCGAACCTTCTTTAGGACCTGTTATGGGAATGAAAGGTGGAGCCACTGGCGGTGGATATGCACAAGTTTTGCCAATGGAAGACATCAACCTCCATTTCACGGGAGATATTCACGCCATCACTACTGCCAATAATGCATTATCGGCATTAATCGATAATCATTTGCATCAGGGGAATACACTGAATTTGGACCCCCGAAGAATTGCATGGAAACGAGTTCTTGATATGAATGACCGTGCATTACGACAAATAACGATCGGACTTGGTGGACCTTTACAAGGAGTTCCACGTCAAGATGGGTTTGATATTACGGTTGCTTCGGAAATTATGGCAGTCCTATGCTTATCAACTTCTCTTGAAGATTTAAAAGAACGCCTTGCTCAAATGGTTATCGCTTATACCTATGACAAAGAACCTGTCACCGTGCGACAATTAGGCGTTGAAGGTGCTCTTACATTGCTCTTGAAAGACGCGTTTAAACCAAACTTAGTTCAAACAATTGAAGGAACACCAGCCATTATTCACGGTGGGCCTTTTGCAAACATCGCACATGGCTGCAACTCTTTAATGGCTACGAACACCGCTAGAAGACTTGCTGACATTGTCGTAACTGAAGCTGGATTTGGTGCGGATCTAGGTGCTGAGAAATTCATGCATATTAAATCAAGAAAAGGCGGTTTCCATCCAGATGCCGTCGTTATTGTGGCAACAATCCGTGCTCTCAAGATGCATGGTGGGATTGAGAAAAGTTTGCTGAGTGAACCAAATGCTGATGCTGTTAAAAGAGGAATCACTAATTTAGAAAAACACGTGGATACAATTCGTCAATTCGGGATTGAACCCATTGTGGCATTGAACCAATTTATTACAGATACAGAGGTAGAAATTGCCGAAGTCATGGATTGGTCACAAGCAAATGAGGTTCAAATCGCCCTGACACAAGTTTGGGAACATGGCGGTAAAGGTGGACTTGAATTAGCGAAACTGATCAAACAGGAATTAGGCAGACCGACTAATTTTACAATGCTTTATGATGAAACCGACTCTGTCGAAGAAAAACTTCGAATCATCGTCCAACAAGTTTATGGTGGCGCCGGGGTTCAACTCACTGACAGCGCAAAGCGAAAGTTAGTTGAACTTAAGAAATATGGCTGGGATGCTTTACCCATTTGCATGGCGAAAACGCAATATTCTCTTTCGGATCAACCCTCTCTCCATGGTCGTCCTGAAGGATTTACGATTACCATTAGAGACATCATTCCAAAACTTGGTGCCGGTTTCCTCGTTTGTTTAACAGGTGACATCATGACCATGCCAGGCTTACCGAAACAACCAGCTGCTCTTAAAATGGATGTTGGTGCAGGTGGAGAAGCAATCGGGTTATTTTAATCGAGTCCTATTGTTCATACAAGAGAGGCTGACCCCTGTAATGGGGTCAGCCTCTTTTCTATACATGTATGCTAGTTTTCTCTTTCCATCTATTCATATAAGCCTTTTCAATAAACTCTGGTCTATTTGCAAACAAACGGATGACGTCCTTGATTTCTTCGGCCCGGTACTTGTCATTACGATTATTGGCAAGTGATGGATAACCCGATCCACGTTGTAAATAGTCGGAACTCGCCACCGTGTACCATACTTCATCTTCTAAAGCTTTATTCCCAATAAAAACTGTGTGAACGGTTTTTCCATCATGCACAATTTCAGCCCCTGATACATGCAGACTTCCCACGTATTTCCCTCTAAACCCTGGACCTCTACCATCGGCCAAACAAACCTGTGAATCCAGTGATTGTTCAATAGCTAACTTGAGGTCTTTTCCTTTTATTTCAAAAGAAGTTGGATTTAATGGTGAAGGACAGATTTCGATCAGTTTTTTGTTCGAAAGATAATTGAATACACCCGCATTTACGATGCCACTGTTAATCAATCCAATATCACAGTTCAGCATGACTCTCAATCCATCCGCGATTAGGTTGGTCATCGGATTTTCTTCTATTACATCATGCCATAACGGCTGATTTAGCTTATAAAGTTGGCGGCTTAAAACTTCAATTGCTTTAACTTTATTTGTTCTAAGTATGGAAGTAATCTTTCCATCGACATCCACACCATTTATTGGCATTGTAGCAGAGTGGATGAGGTTCACTTCACCATCCTTTACATCAAGTTCCAGTATTCCCACATGCTCTCCGAACATGCCTGCACTGTTCATAATGGCGCCATTACTTATTTTCGCCTGCGAATAAAGTTGATGGTCATGAGCGGAAAGAATAACATCAATCTCGGGCATTTCCATCGATAGCTCTTCATCAGCAACCGTTCCGATATGACTTAACAGGATACAGATATCATAATTCCCATGATTTCTTTTTATTTCATTTGAAATGGCTTCTTTATAGGAAAGGATATGGACGCCAAGACCTTCATTGAAAACGCCTAAATCCGGAGATGATCCAGTAATCAAAATTCGAAGTCCATTTTTAACTACAATCGTACTTGGGACCACCCCACTCACCTGGGTTTTGTTCTTTTTCAACAAGTTATTGCTGATAAATGGGAACGAACTGTTTCTCGCCATATGCTCGAGTGTCTCAATGCCGTTAAACATCTCATTATTGCCGATTGTTAACGCATCGTATCCGACCGACTCCAACAATTCGATTGCGACCATGCCTTTTGTCCCTTGAAGCTCGATGCTTTTAAAATCCGCAAAATCACCACCATCGAGAATGAGCGTGTTGTCATCTTTCCATTTATTAATTAATGTGGAGACTTTTGCGAAGTTTTCATAGTTACTATGAATGTCATTGGTATGCAGTATTTTTAGTTTCATGATATCCTCCAATATTTCTACTTTTCATCTATACCTTATTCGAAACTTATTCTGATTCTCCTGCAAGAACAATCGATAGTTTTTCAAGAACCAATATACCCGCTATTCATTATGGTTAATTTTTCCGAATCTTTATCAGCGTTCATTCGTATATTTAGGCAGTATGAGTTAAGGAAAGGGGAAATGATAAATTGGGCAAGTATTCGATTGAGGAATTTATTAAACAAACGAAACAGGATGAACGAGAAAATGAGTATTTCGAATTGGAAACGGAACGAATTTTGGAAGTGAACTTGACGGATCTCGTTTGGGCAAAGGCGGGAGCGATGATTGCTTACACTGGACAGATTAAATTTGAGAGGGAAAAGATGCTAGAGAATGGCCTCAGCCAAATGTTTAAAAAGGCAATAACAGGTGAAGGTACTTCTTTAATGAAAGCACAAGGAAAAGGACGTTTGTATTTAGCCGATCAAGGGAAAAAGATCACGATTTTCGACCTGAATAATGAGTCGATTACAGTGAATGGGAATGACCTTCTCGCATTTGAACCCGGGATCACGTGGGATATTAAACTCATGAAAAAAGTGGCCGGTATGATGGCAGGTGGATTGTTCAATGTGATCTTACAAGGCACTGGAAAAGTGGCGATTACTTCCCATTACGAGCCACTGACGTTGCTCGTTCGTCCGGGTGAATCTGTCATCACTGACCCAAACGCAACTGTCGCATGGTCTGGACACTTAACTCCAGAATTCAAGACCGATATCAGTTTCAGAACTTTTATTGGACGCGGAAGTGGTGAATCTATTCAAATGGAATTCAAAGGAGAAGGATTTGTTATCGTCCAGCCATTTGAGGAAGTGTATACAACGGGGAATGGATCTTCTTGAGTGAGACAAGTTAATGTGCGTTGCTGATATGCTCTATTTCCAAATTTAATCATTCCTTTGCAATCTCAGCAATCTTTTTGGTTCTTATAAAACCTTCATTTATAAACAGATTTCGTACTTAGCTGCTGGAATCCTTTCGTTACCTTACTATTGATGTAAAATCAGCACCCCAGTAGATATTAATCTACATAGGGTGCTGATTTTTGTTTGCAAGTACGATAAATTATCGGATTATTTTCTACAAGCTCCTACAAATGCTTCAAAAATCTTCAACGAAGGTGCATCTCCGCCAGTAGCCATGCTTTCAGGATGCCACTGTACAGCTAGTACGAAAGAATGCGCTTCACTTTCGATTGCTTCTATGACCCCATCACTTGCAGTCCCACTTACTCGAAATGGCGTTGGTACGTAACGATTGGATTGATGATGGCGACTGTTTATTTTAAAACGCTCTGATCCCGTTATCTGATGCAGTAATGTCCCTTTAGGTACATCGACAAAGTGTGATCCATGCGTCTTGGGTGCCAGTTGCCTATGCTGAAGAATATCATGATCCACTTGAGAACCAGTATCTTGATACATGTCGCCCCCCACGGCAATATTTAATATTTGGCATCCTCGACAGACACCCAATATAGGTTTATCTAGTTCTAAAAATTTTCGAATCAACATGAGTTCAAAAGCATCACGACTAGGAACTATATTGCCTAACTTTGGATGCGGCTCTTCACCAAAAAGTGTCGGATCGATATCATAACCACCTGTCAGATAAAGTCCATCTATTGACTGTACAATCTCATCAATATCGGATATGTCTAGTAAATTAGGCAACGCCACCGGCAATCCCCCTGCCTGCAATACGGCATTTGCGTCATCGACAGTAATCATGTAATCGGTCCCATTAAGTTCAGTAAAAGAAGTAACACCAATAATCGGTTTCATTTTTTCTCCACCCTATTTTCCATGAAATTTTATCTCTCTAAATGTGCGTTAGTCACGCTAACCCACTATTAGATAATATTCTAGACAGGCCCTTTGATTTCCTTTGAAGAGGAGAAATGTTGTAACCTTTTCTTCATAATGTTACTTACCCTTGGACGGTGGTTTAGAGAGAGTGCCAACTGAGATCTCGACATCCTATGCATACTCTTCAGAAAAATGCGCCATTTGACTTCTCATGTCAATGTCTCTATATTATTACGAGTGAATAAATAATGCCCTTATCAGCTCAAGATAGGGTAGAGGTTGCGATGAATAATAGTAGTTTGAAGAAGAGTCAGAGAACTTGCTTGTTGATTTCAAATGAAAGGATTAATCGCCGAAGTACTATAACTCTCTGGTTATAGTGGCTGGGTCTGTCTCCGAAAAGGTGCAGGACTGTCATAGTGTAATTGCTATGTTGAACTATCTTTTTGTCTGATTCGGTTTTTACACACCGTTTCTGAGTGTGTTTTTTTATACTCTATTTTGACAAATCGGATAGTCGCTTGGTTGAGTGGCCAGAGAACAAATAGAGAGGAATCAATAAAATGGATACAAATAAGAAACTTGGATTATGGATATTAACTGCGTTAGTAGTTGGAAATATGGTAGGATCAGGCATCTTTATGTTGCCACGTACATTAAGTGAAGTTGCCAGTCCTGCAGGAGTCATTGCCGCTTGGGTAGTTACGGGATTTGGTGTACTGATGATCGCCCTTGTGTTTGGAAATCTAGCACTTAGAAAACCTGAATTAAGCGGTGGTCCACAAATTTATGCAAAGGAATTGTTCGAATCTGGAAGTAATGCTTCCACGTTGTCTGGTTTTATGTCTTCGTGGGGGTATTGGATTGGGAATTTAGTGGGGAATATTGCCATCATTACAACTTTTGCTGGCTATTTATCTACTTTCTTCCCTGCATTAGTGAATCAAGCTGAACTATTTACGATTGGTAACTTTACCTTGAAAACAGGAAATGCATTGACCTTTATTGTCTGTACTCTCCTATTATGGTTTGTACATTTCATTATCATGAATGGTCTTGAAAATGCCGGCAAGATCAATCTTGTTGCCACAGCAACAAAAGTAATTGGCTTCCTATTATTTATTGTAATTGGGTTATTTGCATTTCAAAAAGCTAATATCATGCCTTTTGTTGCGCCAAGATACGATGAAATAGGTCATTCCATTGGGTTATTGGGACAAGTCAATAATGCGGCTGTAGCAACCCTATGGGCTTTTCTAGGTGTGGAATCTGCTATTGTTTTTGCATCACGCGCTAAAAAATCAATGGATGTCAAACGTGCAACGATTTTAGGATTAATGATTGCACTTGCGATTTATATAGGAATCAGCTCGCTCGTTTTAGGGATGTTAAGCCATGATGCTCTCCTTGCTTCCGATAAACCACTAATTGATGCCATCTATACTGTATTGGGACCGATTGGTGGTAAAATTCTTGCAGCAATTGGACTGATCAGTTTATTCGGTTCAACGATTGGCTGGGTCATGCTGAGTGCTGAAATTCCTTATCAAGCTGCTAAGCAAGGACTGTTTCTTCCGTCCTTCTTGAAAGTAAATAAAAAAGGAATTCCAGTTTTCTCAATGATCATAACGAATGGACTTGGACAATTGTTTATTTTCTCAACGATTTCCAATACGATTGCATCTGCATTTGACTTCATGATTATTGTAGCTACACTATCGTACTTGGTTCCTTATTTTATTTCTTCCGCATTCCAGTTAAAGCTCGTCTTTACAGGTGAAACGTATACCACTGGAAGAAGTCGAATGATCGATGGCATCATTGGAGTACTTGCTACGCTTTACTCGATTTGGGTCATTTACGCCGGAACCGCAGACTTACAAACATTTATATTTGGTGTACTATTATTAGCTAGTGGAATCCTGTTTTACAAACGTGTAAAACATGCAAATAGCATTTAATCTCTGAAACACCGCCTTCTTCTTATTACGAGGAAGGCGGTGTTTTTTCGTTTAATCCTTTTATTGAAGATGATGTTGTTTATCAATAAACCTTATAATTCGTAAGTCATTCTTTATTTCCAATAATTAAATTCCTTTATCTCCCGTTGGAAATGCAAATTCATGGTTGTTTGGCTGTTTTTCAATAAGAAATAGAAACATATTCATCACACGCAAATTTTTAACGGTATTACAGTCTCACGATATGACCACCCAGCAATTAAAGCATCAGTTAGCTTAATAACAACCTCAGTTAATGCTACGATTTCTCCTATAGATTGTCACAATCACTAAATAAACGAGGGGAATAGTACCGGTTAATAGGACTAAACCAGTCCACCCGCCTAAGTCCCAAATCGACCCCAGCAGTGAGCTGCCTAATGCAACTCCTATATAATAGGATACAAGATAAAGACTCGATGCACTGCCTTTATGATGTTCTGCTTCCTGACCGACAGTTGCAGCTGTAAGAGAATGAGCTATAAAAAATCCAAGGCACGCTATACAGAGTCCGATGATAACCAATGGGACGGAAAGACTCAGTGTCATGAAAATACCTGACGATAAGATAAATACGCCAAAGACTCGTACACGCCCTAATCCGAAATAGCCTGCCATACGTCCTGCAAGAGGAGATCCGATGACACCGAGACCGTAAGCGAAAAACAAATACGAAATAGCTTGAAGTGACATGTCATAAGGTGAATCCTGCAAGTGAAATGGCAAATACGTCCAAACACCTGTAAAGGAGAGTTGCAAAATCGCCCCGAGTCCAAAGACAATGAGCATCGATGGGTTTTTCAAGTGATAAGAATATTCCTCGATATCACGTGAAAAGGAAAGATTACTTGCTTGAAAGTTTCGTGACTGTGGCAACAAGAAAACTACTGCTGCGAAAATGAGTAAACCAGAGATGCCAAAAACAGTAAAAGATGTTTGCCACGAATATTTATCCGATAAATACCCAGTAAGAACACGCCCAAGCATACCTCCGAGTGCGTTGCTAGATATGTACAAAGCCACTGCAAAGCTGACGTATTTCCGACCCGTTTCTTCGCTAATATACGCGATGGCTGCTGCAGGTACTCCTGCCAGTACAAAGCCTTGGATGAACCTGAGCAGGAGAAGCAATGAAAAGGATTCAACAAACGGAATGACCAAGAACGGAATGGAAGAAAGAAGAAGTGAATATTTTATGTAGAAAACCCTCCCATTTCGATCTGATAAAAACCCCAGGACAATAAGTCCAATGATCAGTCCAACTATTGTGAGGGACAAGGATAAACTCGAAACAGACACAGAAACCCCGAATTCTTCGACAAATACAGGCAAAAGCGGCTGAACCGCATACATATTCGAAAAAATAAGCATTGATGCCAATAGCATACTAAGCATGACTTTCCAAAAATTCCTGTCCTTTAATGTATACCCAGCTGATGTCATATTTTCACTTCCTGATAAGTTAAATAATACTTGCAGTTATATATGAATTCATTTCAAAAAATTTATACAGCCATTCAATAAATTAATTATAAACAATTGGACATGCAACTTAAGATCAATCTCCAACGGAATATAGCTAAATTTCCCACAAATTGCATTACATTTTTTTGAGTCTTCCCCAAAATAAAACAGCACATTACATTAAGTAAATTGAGCTGATTTAATAATTCTTCTTATGTAACCTAACCAACCGTTAGCTATGGCTTAATTCCTTTTTTAATAACGATTGAGTGATTGTAGGCAAAATAATTTCTATAGTGGTTCCCTCATTTAATATACTTTGAATTGTTAATTGCCCATGATGATTTTCTATAATTTTATAGCAAGTCATTAGCCCAAGGCCGGTACCCTTTTCCTTTGTTGTATAAAATGGTTCTCCAAGTGTAGATATTCGTTCTTTTGGAATCCCGATACCTTGATCAATAATCGCGATAGAAATCTGCCCTGCTTCTTTTTCCATTACCTTAATGTCAATATTCCCCCCATGAGGCATGGCTTCAATTGAGTTTTTAATAAGGTTTAGAAAAACTTGCTTTAGCTGATTTTTTTCGCAACTAATCATTGGCAAATTGCTATCAAACTCAACGAAAATCTGAACATTGTTCAAAATTGACTGAGTGTTAATTAATGTGACTATATCTCTTATCATTTCCTTAACATCCTGTTCAACGAAAGTTGCTACGCTCGGTTTGGCAAGAACCAGGAATTCACCTACGATAGAATCTATCCTATCAAGCTCTGAAAAGACAATATCAAAGTATTCTTCGTCCAGATTATTTGACTTCAATAGATGAATAAATCCTTTGATTGAAGTAAGTGGATTACGGATTTCATGTGCAATACCTGCTGCCAGTTGACCCAACATAGCCAGTTTTTCTGATTTTTGAAGTAGCCGTTCAGTGTGTTCTTTTCTAATAGTAATATCCTTTCCAATTGAAAGGACAGATTCTTTTTCACCAAATTGAATACACATTGAAGTACCTTCCACAGAAAAAATCAATCCATCAATACGCTTCATTCTGTGTTCGATACTGTTTAATGGCCGTTTCTCTTTCATCACCTGTTTTACTCGTTCCTCTATACGCTCTTCATACTCGGGATCTATAAAATCATTAATGGATTTACCGATTATGTCTTCCTTGCTGATAGCTCCTATCATGGAAACAGCCGCTTCATTTACATAAATAATCATATTATCCTGATGAATAAAAACAGATTCAGGCAATGAATCAATCAATTTTTTATAACTTTCTTCACTAGAACGTGCCTGTTTTTCATAGTATCGAGCTTTATCATATTGCCTCCCAACTAGCCAAGCAATCAGGGTAAATATAAAGAAGTCCATCGTGAAAAAAATTTCATGGTGCACAATCTTTTGGTAGACGGTAAATAGTATCGAAATTAACACCAGAATGATTTGTCCCAATTTATCCATTGTATCCCTCTTAATTTGTCATATTTGCTTATATCTTAGCATATATCAATTCAATTATTACTAAAAATTTTGATAATCAGAATTGAGAGTCAATTAATAAATTAACATACGTTATCTTAGTATCACATTCATGTATGGTATCGGTTCTGCAACTTTCCCTTGGATTTGCTTCTCCTTTTACAGCAATACTCGCTGTTCTTCCAATGTATTCACTTCAACTGAGTTCTCAAGATAGTTATCACCTAACCAAACAATCTATCATTTTTAATAGTTTAATACGGTTTTTTGAGTACATGCTTTGTAAACATACGTTATACTATATTCAAATTTACTTCGAGTACAGAAAGATTGTGAGATGATTTATGACCACTACTAAAACTTCATCAATTTCAAATCCAGTTTATCCCGTTATGTTTGCGATTGGCGTATGTCATTTATTAAATGACTCGCTTCAATCGGTGATTCCAGCGATGTTCCCGGTTCTCGAAGAAAGTCTTGGACTGACGTTTACCGAGTTAGGGCTAATTGCATTCGCACTGAATATGGTCGCCTCTGTTCTACAACCAGTTGTCGGTTTTTTAAGTGACCGAAAACCGAAACCCTACTCCCTTCCAATTGGGATGGCCAGTTCACTAGTTGGTATGATTGGCCTTGCGTTTGCCCCACAATATTGGATGATCCTTATTTCCGTTATTTTCATCGGACTCGGTTCTGCAATCTTTCACCCGGAAGGCTCACGTGTATCGTTCATGGCAGCAGGATCTAAAAGAGGGCTATCTCAATCCATCTATCAAGTCGGTGGGAATTCCGGACAAGCATTGGCACCACTCATGAGTGCCTATATTTTAGTACCACTCGGTCAAAAAGGAGCAGCCATTTTTGTATTGGTGGCAGCGATCGCCATATTTATCTTATTGAAAATATCTGCATGGTATAAAGGACAGCTCGAACAGGAGAAGCTGCTTAATCACAAGAGAGTTTTAGTGTCATCATTTGCAAGCTTAACGAAAAAACAAGTGGGGATCGCACTTGTCCTACTTCTGATCATCATTTTCGCGCGTTCTTTCTACGTAACGAGTATCACCAGCTTCTATGTGTTTCATTTGATTGAATCTTACGGCTTGTCGGTACAAAAAGGACAACTTTGCATCTTCCTGTTTCTCGCACTCGGAGCCGCGGGTACGTTTTTCGGTGGACCTATGGCGGACAAGATAGGGCGTAAAAGTGTGATTGTGCTATCACTTTTGGTACCCATTCCATTATGCATTCTTTTGCCCTATGTACCATTGCCAGTCATTATCGTACTGCTGATACTGATTGGTTTCTTCATCATGTTGAATTTCTCAGTGACGGTGGTGTATGCACAGGAACTAGTGCCGAGCAAGATCGGTACGATGGCGGGTCTAACAGTAGGACTCGCTTTTGGTATGGGAGCAATCGGAGCTGTGGTTATCGGGATGTTAATGGATCATATCGGTATTTATGAGACGATGATTGTCATATCTTTCTTACCTTTACTTGGTCTTGTTGGACTAGCCCTGCCACGTGATCAAAAAATGATTGCCAACTAACTGAAAAAGTTCACCATTATAGACTGGACTAAGTATTCAGTTGATAATTATATGATTGAAAAAAGACTACAGATTCAAAATAATCTGTAGTCTTTTTGTTTGTTCTTATTCAATTGATAATCGATACGCTTTTACAATGATTCCATCATTGGCAGGTTCAAAATCATATTGCGGAAGTCGTTCAAAACCAATTCTTTCATACAACCGCATGGCACTATTCATAAAGTCAGCGGTGTGTAAACCTATGTATTTATACTCTTTTTGTTTTGCACGGTGGATACATTCATTTACCAATGCTTCCGCAATTCCTTTACTTCGTGCTTGAGGCGTGACTGCCAGCATCCTGATTTCCGGATAATCCAACTCATCAACTAGACCTGAGTATGCATCTGATTTTGCTGGATACAACACAATACTTCCGACTACTTCCCCATCCCATTCAGCGACAATTAGCTCAACACCTGACTGTTCATCGGTATCGGATAAAATTCCTTTTTTTAAGGCATTCCAATGCTCTGCGGGAACTTTTTGTGCATGCTCTTCATATGCACGCACTCTTTGTTCCCTCACCGAATCAATTTCATTACTTAAAGCTTCACGAATTTGTAACATCTCATCAACCACTTCTCTTTTTTATTGGCTATGTTAAGAATACTGTTGTTTATCGTACATTTGCAGTAGCCGCAAATGCACTCTCTCATTTTTCATTCGATATAAACAGCTTTCTTTAACATTGCTTATTTTAATAATACTCACATTATATCAATCCTACTATTCCTTTATGCTTCATGCTTCCTAATTCGGATAGACTGCCTGCAAATGACTGATAGATGATTTAATTAAGTCTTGTAAAACATCGACATCGATATCCGCTACTTTATTGACATAGACACACGCTTTCCCAGTCGTATGTTTACCAAAGTTCTGTAACAAGTCCTTACGTTTCGTGTCATCCGGTGCAAAATACAAACTGATTTTTGCTTTTCTCGGTGAGAATCCGGCAAGTGGTGCATCACCTTCATGACCGGTTGCGTATTTATAATGATAAGACCCAAATCCAATAATACTTGGTCCCCACATTTTCGCTGGGAAACCGCTTGTTTCAGTGAAAATATCCAGTAATTTATACGCATCTTCACGTTTTTTGGGATTGTCGACACCCTCGATAAATTCAATGACACTGCTGTCGGTTTCTTTTGTTTTTTGTTCATACATAAATGTATTCTCTCCTTTATTTGAGGTTAATACAAAATATTATACTGTAAGCCCGAATTGGTTCTAGTTTTTGCTTAAACGATTTTCTTTTTTTGATTCTTTATTATTTCCGTTCCAATGGCTCCCACTATCAAAATGAGAAACGAGATGATGCTGTAGTCCTTGAAGAAGGTGGTAAATGGAATATCCATAAGTGACAATACCAATGTAACAATTCTTCCGAGTAATAACACCATTCCGATGACCAGCATCCAATTAAAAGCTTTCTCTACTATGTTCATATTATTCTCCCTTGTCCTTTACTTTCACTCATACTGATGCTTTTTTTATAATACTGATTAATTCATTACTATATGTTTCTATTTGTTCTCTAGCATGTTTAGTATCTTTATTATAGACAAAAAAAGACATCCTTTCCTCAAAAACCTAGGAAAGGATGTCTTTTTTATTTTAATGGACTTTTTCAATGCCACGAACAAATTCTGTTTCGGTTTTTTTAAACCAAATTATTTCCTTTACGCTGTCGAATTTGATAAAAATTCAACTGCTTAAATAAGAGAGAAGAAGTTTCCTGGTCAATGTCAAACACAACACCATATGCAAAATAAGTGTTCTTTGTAGCCTTACGGACAATGGAAGCGTCTATTGAAAAAGAAACTTCTAAAATATTAAAACTGCATTCTACTTTTTGATGCATTGGAATGTCGATAGGGGAATTGAATTCCAACCCTCCCACACTGACATTGTCAATTTTAATGGGCAAGTTTTTTCCATAAATTGAGACCTCTCCACTGATAGTCCGATCAAAAATCACTCGAAAAAATTCGCGTCGATTCTCGCTCATCCCTTTCCCCCCGTTAAAATAAGAATTTTCCCATCACATATATAAATTGATTAATAAGCCCTTGATTTCCCCAATAAGACGAAGCGTATCAATACCTTCTTTTTCATTATTTAATACTTCATCATTGAGTTCAATAAGTTTTTGATCGATCACTTCAATTAATTGATGCGTCTTCATATCGCCGCTGTCATTAAAGCTTTGTTTTTCGGATAACTGTAAACCATAACTCAATGATTCACCGATAAATCGCTTCACTAAATTCTTATAATCCCTGAGATTTTCTAGTGTTTTTTGTTTTGAAAGCTTCTGTCCTTGAGTATCAACATGAGACATCAATAGGTTCAATGTATCAAGTTGCAATTTGGACTGTGTTGTTTTAATGACATTAGCAAAAGAGCTTGTTGGTTTACTATCCAAAGCATTTTTGGGAAGCCTGTCGTTTGGAAAGTTCGTTGGCCGCTCAATACGCAAATGAAAGCACCTCGTTTTAATTATGATAGCTTTTCTTTTTCTTCAACATATTAATGATAAGTTCTACTTCACCATGATCTTTCTGTAGTACTTTGGCTATTTGTTTTGGAGAAAAACCTTGTTTTGATAACTTCGATATCTTTTCATTATCCTGCTCGTCGCTAGGACTAGACTTTTGAATTGTCTGTTCATCGTCTTGTGTAACAGGTTTTCGAACCGAGATGGGGATGCTTTTCACTGGTTTGTCTTGTTTTTCTTCCAATATACGAATTCTCTCATCAAGCTTATTTTCTTTCATCTTAATGTAGTTAACAAGTTCACGATAAAGTTCATCGTTTTCTTTTTCTATACTCGTCACAAAATTTTCTATACTTTGGTTAATTGCCTCAGTATCCTCAATTATTTCTGCCCTTTTTTGTTTCAACTGGTTCAAAACGATAAAGGATCTTATGTTCACTAAAATAGCAAAAATTATCATGACAATAAGGAACCATTCCACGTGCATCACCTTAACCTTCTATACCAAATTATAATTTCAATAATTCTCATGTATCGCTAATATTACGGGGCGTAGACGCAGCATTGCTTTTGAATGCAATTGGGAAACACGAGATACGCTTACATTTAAAACTTCCGCAATCTCCGTTAATTTCAATTCCTCGAAATAACATAAAGAAACCGTTATTTTTTCCTTTTCTGGCAACCGATCAATTGCATGTGCCAAAGATTCTTTCATCATTTTCTCGGACAGATGACGTTCAGGAGATCCTGAATGATCGTTTTGGATCAGATTAAATTTTCCACCTTGATTATTCTCTTCATAGGCGGTCTCATCAATGGAAATCATGGTCGATAAAGCAGCATCTGAGACTGTTTTGTTCAGTTCAGCTTTGGTAATGCCTAAATAATCACTGACTTCCTCATCTGTGACGGAACTATTTTTTTGCTGTTCTAAAATAGCATAGGCACTTTCAATCTTTTTCACTTTATCGCGCACGGAACGTGGAAGCCAATCGCTATATCTGAGACCATCAATGATTGCACCTTTTATTCTCCATGACGCATAGGTCTCAAACTTCAAATCTCGCTCTATATTGAATTTATCAAGTGCATCAAGCAAACCTGCGAATGCCAGACTGCGGATGTCATCTTTATCTACCGATCTCGGCAAACTTATCATGAACCGTTGAATGACATACTCAACCAAAGGAAGATACAGTTCGACTAAATAGTCTCCCGCTTGTGGATCACGCTGTTGTTGCCAACTTTCCCAGTAATCAAGTTCTTCTTTTGACAATTTATTGTTCAACGAGTTTCACCACCAGTTATAGGATCGCTCTTACCTACTACTTAAAAAGCATTTTCAGTAGAAATCCTTTGATTCCAAGTTTAAAAGGGACAGGAAGTTGAAGATAGTCACTTGTGACAATTTGCATGGCCTGTGAGGCATGGCTGTTTGGATAGGCAAGTATAAATGGAACTTGTTTTTTTACGGCATTCGGTACATTGACATCGCTTGGAATGAAACCTAGTGTCCCAATCTGTTTATTTAAAAACTGTTCGGTCACTTTTTTAAAGTTCTCAGCAGTTTGTTTCCCCTCTTTTTCACTTGTACATTGATTGATAATCAGTTTCATATGTACATTTTGATCCTTGGCATGAACCATTTTCACAATGGAATAGGCATCCGTTATTGAAGTAGGCTCTGGAGTCGTCACTAAAATGACGTCGTCAGCCGCTAAAATAAAACGCAAATTTTCATAGGATAACCCTGCACCCGTGTCCAGAATAATATAATCTACAGAACCCTGAATCGTACTCAACTCACTGAAAAATTTGTTTATTTTCGTCTCATCTAAGTGGAACATATCATTGAAACCGGTACCACCAGAAATGAACAGCAAGCCATTTGGTCCTTCTTCAATAATGTCCCAAAGCGATAAATCCTTTTCTATCATCGTGGCAACGGACTCTTTGTTCGATCTGCCTAACAGTACATCGACATTTGCAAATCCTAGATCAACATCGAATATCAGGACTTTTTTATTTTGTTTCACCAAGCCTAAAGCAAAATTCAATGCAAAGTTTGATTTTCCCACTCCACCTTTACCGCTTGTGACAGCAATAACCCGAGTTTGTCTTTTCTCTTTTTTGCATTTTTTTTGCTGGATTTTATCTCTTAATTGCTTTGCTTGATCAATCATTTTCATCTTCTCCTAATACGAAGTCTGCGATCAGCTCCGGAGTAACCGAAAGAATATCATCTGGAACATTTTGGCCATTGGCAATGTAACGGATTGGGATGGAATAATGATAAATTAAATTTAGAATTGCTCCTGAAGAACTAGTTTCATCCTGTTTGGTCAAAATCAGCTGGTCCATTGCAATCGTCTGGAAATTATCAATGATTTTCTTCATATCCTCGTATTTGGATGTAAGGCTTAGCACTAAATTAATCTGTATTTTCTTTTGCTCTGGGAGCATCAGTTTCAGATTGTCAATATACTGTTTTTGTTGATAGTTCCTGCCTGCTGTATCCATCAAAATGATATCGCAGTCGCTGAGATCGTCCAATGCAGCAGTAAGATCCGCTGAAGATTCCACTACCCTGATTGGGATATTCAATATGCCTGCATAGGTTTTCAATTGCTCCACTGCCGCAATCCGATAAGTATCTGATGTGATCAGCCCGACTTTTTTCTCTTCACTCAACAAGTAATCTGCAGCAATTTTAGCAATTGTTGTTGTTTTCCCTACTCCTGTAGGACCAATAAAACAAATGATGTCAGTCTTTCTTCTGCTCGGTCTCTTTTTGTGAGAATTGATCAGCTTGATGATTTCTTTCCGTGCCACTGCTTGTATTTTTTCTTCTGTATAATTGGGATGCTGTTCTAATACCAACATCAGCTTTACGACTAACTCGGACTTAATTTCTTCCGTGATTCCCTGTTCAGTGAATTTTTGATTCAATGATTTCAACGCTTCAGGTAGCTGTTCCTCATCGATTGCCTGAAACATGAATTGCTTCAAGCTTTTCAGTTCACTCATGATTTCACTCAGTTTTTCAGCTTCCTTGTTAGAAGGATCTTCGGATTCAATTACTACCGGAGCCTCTTCCGTTTCGTTTTCTAGAGATAGGGATTCGGAATTGACGGTTTCGATGTTTCTCTTCTTTTCACTCGGCATGGTTTCGGCTGCCGCGATGACCTCAAGTTTTTCTTTCTTAAATAACCCAAGGAATCCACCTGTTTTAACTTTCTTGGTATTTAGAATGAGTGCGTCTACACCCAAGTCTCTTTTAATCATTGGAATTGCTTCGGTTACATTATTGACTATGTAAGTTTTCAACCTCATAAGCTATTGACCCACCCCGACTGAGATATTAATGACCCCTACGCTCTGAATTTCGATTTCTGGTTCTAGTTCGTTATAAGAAAGTACTGGAAGTTCCGGGGCAAAACGTTCAATAAACTGCCGCATATACATGCGAGTTGCAGGTGATGTAAGCAAGATTGGCTGAACACCCGATTGTTGAAGTTGTGTTGCTTGTTCGGAAATCTTTTGGAAAATAAGTTGTGATGATTCCGGATCGATTGATAAATAACTTCCTTGCTCTGTGCGATGTACAGAATCTGCGAACTTTTTCTCGAGACTTGCTCCTGCAGTAATGACCTGTAATGGTTCTTGTGGATTGGTATACTGTAATGTAATTTGTCTTGAAAGAGCTTGTCTCACATATTCTGTCAAGACATCTGTGTCTTTTGTTTGGGACGAATAATCTGCCAATGTTTCCAAAACGACAAGCAAATTGCGAATCGATACTTTTTCTTTTAAAAGCTTCATCAATACTTTTTGCACTTCTCCTATTGCCATCATATTTGGTATTAGCTCTTCCACAACTGCAGGTGAGGTTTCTCTCATGTTTTCAATAAGTGATTTAACTTCTTGTCTGCCAATCAATTCATGAGCATGTCGTTTGATGACTTCCGTTAGGTGTGTAGACACAACAGAAGGCGGATCGACAATTGCATATCCCGCCATTTCGGCTTCTTCTTTCATTTCCTCATTGACCCACAACGCTGGCATACCGAATGCCGGTTCAATGGTCTCGATGCCTTCAACGTTTTCATCATCTATCCCAGGGCTCATTGCTAAATAATGATCCAGCATGATCTCACCAGAAGCGACTCGATTGCCTTTAATTTTAATTACATATTGATTGGGGAAAAGTTGAATATTATCACGAATACGTATGACTGGAACGACGATTCCCAATTCGATTGCACATTGTCTACGAATCATGATGACCCGGTCCAGCAAGTCCCCTCCTTGATTCTTATCCGCAATTGGAATCAGCCCATAACCGAATTCGAATTCAATCGCATCAACATGCAGGAGATCGATGACACTTTCAGGACTTTTCATCACTTCCAGCTCCTGGTCCTCACTGGAAGCTTCCTTGTCTTCATCCTCTTCCGCTTTCAATGTGCGCTGCATTCTATACCCACCGAAGGCGACAAGTGCCGCGACAGGTAACACTAATAGAGGATTGATTGGAGTAAATACCGCGAATAATGCCAGTACTCCAGCAACGATATATAACATTTTCGGGTATGCGAAAAGTTGTCTCGTAATGTCTGTACCTAGGTTCCCTTCAGAAGCAGCCCTTGTAACGATGATTCCAGCCGCAGTTGAAATCAACAATGCCGGAATCTGACTTACTAGGCCATCTCCGATTGATAATAGCGTAAATAGTTCTGCAGCCTCACCAATAGGCAGTTTGTGAACCACAACTCCGATTATCAAACCACCTATAATATTTATGAGAACAATGATAATTCCAGCAATCGCATCCCCTTTAACGAACTTACTGGCACCGTCCATTGCACCGTAGAAGTCTGCTTCCTTGCTAACCTTTTCTCTACGCTTTTTTGCTTCTTGGTCGGAAATCATTCCTGCACCTAGATCGGCATCGATACTCATTTGTTTTCCCGGCATGGAGTCGAGTGTAAAACGAGCTGCTACTTCGGCAACACGCTCAGACCCTTTGGTAATTACCAGGAATTGAATAATGACTAGTATCAAGAAAATTAAAATCCCAATGATTGGACTTCCCCCGACAACAAATGAACCAAATGTTTCAACAACTTCTCCACCCGTTTGATTAGTTAATATCGATCTGGTTGTTGATACATTTAAACCTAATCGAAACAATGTTGTCAGTAATAATAACGTAGGAAAAATTGAAAACTCTAGAGCTTCTTTAGTATTCATCGCTACAAGAATAATGGTTAAGGAAATGCTGATATTCACCATAATTAATAAATCTAGTAATAGTGGAGGAAGAGGAATAACCATCATCACGACAATCATAATAACTGATACCAATACAAGATAATCTTTGATTTTCAAGCTACTTCCTCTTCCCTTAAGTTCATTTGATTTTTCCTTTTAACCGGTAGATATATGCTAAAACTTCTGCAACCGCTAAGAACAATTCCTCTGGAACAGAGTCTCCTATTTCAACCTGTTGATATAGAGCGCGGGCGAGCGGTTTATTTTCCATGATAACAATACCAAGTTCTTTTGCTTTTTCTTTGATTTTCAGCGCAAGATGATCTTTACCCATTGCAATAACCATTGGTGCTTCCATTGTTTCTGCATCATACTTGATTGCAATTGCGTAATGTGTTGGGTTAGTGATGAGAACATCTGCATTCGGCAAGTCTTGAATCATTCGGTTCATACTCATTTGCCTTTGCCGTTCTTTGATTTTCGATTTAATCAGGGGGTCCCCTTCAGACTTTTTGTACTCATCTTGAATGTCTTGTTTTGACATGCGAATGCCTTTTTCAAATTCATACTTTTGATACATAAAATCAAGAATAGCTAAAACTAATAAAATAATTGAAGCAACTAACCCCATTTGAATGACGAGCGAACCTATATATGATAGGGAATAGGCAATACTTTTCTGCGAAAGTAAAAACAACTCATCTTTTTCCGACCATAAAACACTAAAGGCAGCTACAGAGATGATGACAATTTTAAGTAATGACTTTGCCAGTTCCACTAAAGCACGCATAGAAAATATTCTTTTCGCACCTTGAATCGGATCTATGCGTTCAAGCTTTGCCATTAATGGGTCTGTCGTAAATAAGGACCCAACTTGAATGAAATTTCCAAAAAAGCCGAATACAATGGCAGCTCCCATAATTGGAGCCAAAATTTTCATTGCATTAAATGTCATCTGTTCAAAGAACGTACGAATGTTTTTTGGTGTCCATTCCCAGCCAATGTACTGACTGAAGTTTATTCGATAGATTGCAAGAATCTGATCAAGCATCCATCCACCCAAAAAACTGAGTAACATAAGACCTCCCAACAAAATCAAAGCGGCAGGTACTTCGGCACTTTTGGCAACTTGTCCTTTTCGTCTGGACTCTTGCCTCTTCTGTGGTGTTGCTTTTTCTGTCTTTTCCCCAGCAAAGAATTGTAAATCGAGAGGATACCTTTTCACCCTATGGCCCCCCTAATAAACTGATCAACTGTGACATGCTTATCATTAATTTTTCAAACAGGATTTGCAAACCATAAAAGAAAAAAGGCATTGAAAGAAATAGCATAATGAATCCTACAAAAATCTTTAATGGAAGCCCGACAGCAAAAATGTTTAGTTGCGGAACTGTTTTAGCCAATATCCCAAGTGCAATATCGACAAGGAACAGCGCACCAACACTAGGCAAAGCCATTTGTAGGGCAATCAAAAACATTTCAGTAAATAATGTCGTCATAAAATGTGCAATATCTTCAAACTTGGCCGAGAAAGAAATTGATTCTACCGGCAATAGATAATAGCTTTGCATGACACCATCAAGCATTAAATGATGGCCGTTAACCGTGAGTAAGAACAGCAATGCCAATATATATTTGAAATGTCCAATGATTGGGACCTGGGTTCCTGTTTGAGGATCCATTACACTGGCCATCGAAAAACCCATTTGAAAATCGATAAAAGCACCAGCTATTTGAACCGTGTATAAGAGTAATGCAGCAGTAAAGCCAAGAGTTATACCTATACCGAATTCTTTTATAATTAACAAAATGTAAAAGGAATCCAATAAAATAGGCTCTTCAACTGTCAGGCTCGAAAAGGCAATCAGAGAAATAAAAAAACCAAGACCTATCTTAAATTGGGTTGGAACTCCCCGCATCGAAAATAAAGGGGCTATGATAAAAAAGCTAGTTAGTCGTACGAATATAAGTAAAAGTAAAGGGTACATTTCTAGAATAGAATTCATGACATCCCCACTATCCGATTAATTGAGGGAGTTGTTGAAACAAATCTCTTGTAAAATCCAGTAAGAGTGTTAACATCCATGGCCCAAATATCACAAGAGACAAAAACACAGCCAGTATTTTAGGAATGAATGCAAGGGTTTGTTCCTGTATTTGTGTCATCGCCTGGAATATGCTCACAATAAGTCCTACAGCTAACGCAATGAGAAGCATTGGAGCAGAAATGAGGATAATCATATAAATCGATTGTTCAGCTAGTTTAATTACCGTATCTGGAGTCATCTTTTTCTTCCCTTCACTAGAAGCTGACAAGCAACGATTCAATGATTAAATACCAGCCGTCAACAAGTACAAACAATAATATTTTAAATGGCAATGAGATCATGACTGGCGGAAGCATCATCATTCCCATTGCCATAAGCGTACTGGCAACAACCATATCAATGATCAAAAAAGGGATAAAGATAACAAAGCCGATCTGGAAAGCGGTTTTCAACTCACTTATGGCAAATGCAGGGATGAGCGAAGTCAAGGGGATGTCTTCAATGCTGTCAGGCTTCGATAAGCCAGCATACTTGAAAAACAATGCCAAATCTTTTTCCCGTGTATGCTCAGCCATAAACTCCTTTATAGGAACAACGGCTGTATCAAGAGCTTCTTCCTGAGTTATTTTCTCTGCCAAATAAGGCTGCAAGGCAATTTCATTAATGTCGATAGCTATTGGTGACATGATGAAAAACGTCAAAAACAAGGCAAGCCCCACAAGCACTTGATTGGGTGGCATAGACTGTGTTCCTAACCCTGTGCGGACAAATGATAAAACAATAATAATTCGGGTAAAGCTTGTCATCATGATCAAGATTCCAGGAGCAAGTGAAAGAACAGTCAACAAGAACAGGAGTTGCAGGGTAACCGAAACATCTCCTGGAGCATCTGTTATACCTAAGTCAATACCAGGTATACTCACTAAAAATAATATGTCTGTCATCATGTTGAACTACCTTCTTTATCATCATCTTCTTTGGTCAAATCAAACTTGAGCTGGTCCTGCTTAGCCTTTTGCTTATTCAGACTTTGACTGAATAAATGCTCAAAACCACTAGTACTGGCTTTTGTTTTTGTTTCAGTCCGACCTCTGATTTTATCTTTAATAAAAGTAGATAGAGAGTTCGACAAAAGCGTTGGCTGTTGTTCTAGATTCTTTTCAATGCTGTTGATTTCATCTGCATCAGAAATTTCCTTGATCAATGAGACTTGGTCTCCAACTCCAATTAACAAAACCGTGTTCCCAACTTTTACAAGCTGAAGCGACTTATTATTGCCTAATGGAGTACCACCAATTAATTTAACCGCTTGATTGGGTTGCATTTTTTGTTGTCTTAATGCAAGAAACTTGATTAAACCGTAAATCATGACAAGGATTAAGAGTGTATAGAAAATCAGTTTTCCGATGATACCCACGAGACTCGTGTCTTTAGTAGTTATATCAACACTTTCTACCTGTTCTTTATCCCCTGGCTGCCCGTCAGATTGTTCGTCAGCAATCCAGTCTGTTACGTTCGATGGTGAAGCATCAACAGAAACTGGGATTGAAACGAATAGGAAAGAAAAAAGTAAAATGATTGTGGAAACATAAAAAATATTCTTTTGAATCAAACCTGGTGAACTCCTTACATATCGCATTATCGTAGCTTTGAAATACGATCTGCTGTACTTAATATATCTGTTACGCGTACGCCGAAATTCTCATCTATGACAACAACTTCTCCAACTGCAATCAACTTATTATTAATTAAAATATCAACGGGCTCACCAGCTAATTTATCAAGTTCAATAATTGAGCCCTTCGAAACCTCCAAAATCTCTTTAACCATTCTTTTCGTACGTCCCAATTCCACCGTTACTTGAAGCGGAATGTCGAGAAGCATGTTCAAATTGTTTGGCTCAGCGTAAGTGGTTGCTGCAGTTTCATCGAAACTCGAAAATTGTACGGTTTGGATAGTTTGTGTAGAGTCCGAATCTTCCACTTTAGTTGTATTTATATCATCTGATTGTTTAATATCTTGAAATTGCATCTCTTGTGTCTCCCCTGGATATTCCTCATCCATTGTATCCGTCAAGATTCCCACCATTTGTTTCGCCAATTGAACAGGAATACATAGATAGAAACTCACACTTTTTTGACGACCGATTTTTAATTCGAAACTAGCTTCAACAAACCATTTTTCCTGCGTGAATTTAGAAACCTGGAAACCTTCTTGATTTTCTATCACGTCCATAGCTGACAAGGAGTGAGTAAACTCTTGATCTAAAATAGTAGACAAGGATTGTGAGACGGAATCAAACATTTGCTGAACAACAACTTGCATTACCTCAAATTGTTGTTCAATGTCTTCTGCTTCATTGCTTTCATCTACCATTTGCGTAATGGTTTGAGCGTCAGCTTTACTGATGAAGAGAATCTGAATGCCGTTAACTTCTCCTGTATACTCACCTAATACAACGTGAAAAGGCTGTGTGCTAGTCAATAACTTTTCTTTTGGTTTTATTGTAAGCATCGGAGTCATAACCGTTACTTGCTCAGATAATAGTGTGGTTAGTACGGTAGAGGAACTACCTAGTGATACACTGAGTAACTCTGTTAAAGCTTCCTTCTCAACTTTCGACAGCGAACTATTGGACGTCAACTTTTCCTCCGTCCCCTCTTGAGCCAATAAACCATTAATCTCGTCCGGAGATAATTTTTCAATTGTCATCGAATTCATCTCCTTCTGTTTGAACATCGGTAACTTGCACGGCCATCCGACCTTTCGAAACCCCTGGTTGTGCCAAGAATTTCTGCTTTTCATCAACCAACAGTGTTACTGGGTCACGGTATGATTCATTCAAACGAATAATATCACCGTTTTTAAGACTCAAGAAATCGCCAAGATCTATCGTTGCTCTTCCTAGTACCGCTTTGACATCAAGTCTTGTGCTGTGCACTTTTTTCTCCAATGCTTCCACTTCATGCTTTTCGATTGCTTGTTTCTGGTTGGCTAACCAATGACGAGCAGATAACTTTGGTAAGACCTGCTCCAATGCAATGTGAGGCAAGCAAATGTTAATGATGCCCTCTATGTCGCCAATTTTTGTATTTAATGCAATCATTATCACCGTTTCATTACGAGGTGACATCGTTAAAAACTGAGGGTTTACTTCTATTTCATTTAATTCAGGATTTAATTTCACCACAGAAGCCCATGCCTCTTGAAAACTATTCAACGCCTTTATAAAAATCCTCTGAATCACACTGATTTCAATTTCAGTTAAATCACTGCTGTTATGCACTATTTTACCCTGCCCACCAAGTAATCGATCGAACATCACATACGCGACATCAGGAGTAAGTTCCATTACCATACTTCCTTGAAGAGGGGGAGCTTTAAACACACCAAGAATGGACTTTTTTTCCACATTACGAATGAACTCCTCATAAGAGAATTCCTCTACAGATGCAACCGAAATTTGAACAAACGTTCGAAGTTGTGTAGAAAAGTATGATGTCAGTAATCTTGCAAAGTTTTCATGAATTCTGGTTAACGTACGGATTTGATCTTGTGAAAAGCGCAACGCCTTTTTAAAGTTGTAAGTTTGAACTTTTCTTCCCTTAATTCGTTTATCCTGAGTAGGTTCTTCATTTTTCAATGACGACAGAAGCGTATCAATATTTTCATCTGTGAAGAGATCTATCATGGCTGTTCCTCCCCTCATTTCATCCAGTTTGGTTCTTGCAAACTCGGTAAAATGTTGATTTTTTGATAGAAGATTGTTACTTTACTTGTAACTTCCTCAACGGTTTCCAATACGTGTACCTTCTTGCCTGATGTTAACGTAACAACTGTGTCTGGCGTGGATTCAATTCTTTCAATATAAACTGCATTTAAGGTAAGTGTTGTTTGATTTAATCTAGTTAACTGGATCATATTAAAAGTGCTGAGAAGAGACGATTCCCTTTCTCAGCCAGCCCCTCCTAAGTTATCGTTTCAAGTTTACAACTTCTTGTAAAATTTCATCTGAAGTGGTAATTGTACGAGAATTTGCTTGGAAACCGCGTTGCGCAACAATCATTTCGGTGAATTCTTCCGTAAGATCGACGTTCGACATCTCCAGCATCCCTAAGCCTAGTTCAGTGTTTTGTGCAGCTACAGTGCCAATTGGTCCTGGTCCTGAATTTTTAGTTAATTCGTATAAAGATCCGCCGGATTTGCGTAGACCTGCTGGATTTGTAGGTTGCGAAATTCCGATGTCGGCAATCTTAACAGGTGTTCCACCACCCACGGGTTCTCCATAGACTTCACCTAAGCGACTAATGGTAAATGACTCAAAATTAGTTATTGTAGGTGGAGTACCAGGAGTTGTTTGTGAAGCAACATTAATTCTATTCCCAGTATTACCTAACACATAGTAGCCTTGTGTTGTAACCAAATATCCATTTGCATCAACAACAAAGTTTCCGGCACGTGTTAAATATTGACCATCAGTAGTTCCAACACCCGCTGTAGGGTTTTGCACAACGAAGAATCCATCTCCCATAATTGAAAGGTCTGTGCCAACGCCAGTCGTCATAGCTGATCCTGGAGTATGAATCACATTTATTGCAGAGGTTGTTGACCCTAAACCAACTTGGATTGGATTAACACCACCGTTCGAGAGGTTCTGACTTAATAAATCTTGGAAGTTTATCGTGCTTTTCTTATATCCAATCGTGTTTACATTTGCAATATTGTTTCCGATAACATCTAATTTTGTTTGGAAACCTTTCATTCCCGATACACCTGCATACATTGAGCGAAGCATTTGTTTTTCCCCTTTCAAAGTATTGTCTTTTATCCTTTTGAGGATTAGACAATCTTCTGTTCAACTTTTGGTTTATTAATTTTCAATACGGTGGATGGTTTCAATCGGAACCTTGATATCATCCTTATCTAGTTCTGCCAATAACTCTCCATTGAAAAATGATAAAGCTTTCACAACACCCTCGCCTGATTGCAACTGTCCGTTAATTTCCTGTTCCCAATGCACTGTCTTACCAATTAAATTAGCATGTTTAGCTAGTGTTTCATTGCCTTGAAGTCCAATAAATTGATTCATCGTTGTATTTAAGTTTGTTAACTGTTCCAAGCTACTGAATTGGGCCATCTGGCCAATGAATTCAGTATCTTTCAATGGTTCCAACGGATTTTGGTTTTTCATTTGTGTCACAAGTATCTTTAAAAAAGCATCTTTGCCAAGCCCATTATCCGGTCCTGCTTGTTTCGTTGTATTAACCGATTGCGTATTAACTGTGCTGGTACTATTCACATTCAATTGACACCACCCCTTTTCTGACTAGACCGTATAATCTACCTTCATCATCCCATCCACTGTATGACTACGTTCTGCGACGATTTCATCTTCGATTCGTTGATAACCGTTTTTATCGCGTGACATTCCTTGTCTTTGGTGTTGTTGTGTAAAACGTTGTTCTGGATTTGCGTTTTGTTGTCCAAATGATTGCTGTGAAGATTGCTGCGATATCTCAATTTTGTCTACCGTTATCCCTTGCTGAAGCAGTGAGTTTCTCAACTGATTTACATGAAGGTCCAACGCCTCTTTTGCTAGTAAACTGCTAGTAAAAATTTGGGCTGCAATCTTCCCATTTAATTCGGTCAAACGAATCTCAAGATGTCCTAGATGTTCCGGAAATATACTTACTTTTATTTGCGTATCTTCTTGAGCACCATTTAATCTAAGTGAACCATTCAGTACTCCACCTAAATCTTCAATTAGATTGGACATGCGAACCGTTTGTGTAAGGGCACTTGTTTCTGTACGGTGCAAAGCTTGATTTGTTTTTGCGTCCGTAGGAGTTCCTGCAGTCAGCGATTGGCTATTTCCCTCATGTTGAACTGTCTCCAATTGGGGGGTACCATCAACTAGCTGTTGAACGGGTACACTTGATATCGGTCGAGTTAAATCTATATTTTGTCTATTTTTTTTCTGGGAATCTGTCTGATCCTGGCTTTCAAGTTCCTGAGTAAGACTGGTCAAATGCTTAAGAACCTGTTCCATTTTTTCTAATTGCAAAGAGGAAACTTGTTTCCCTGTAGCAGATTGTTCTGTTTCAAGATGTTGTATAAAAGCAACTAACTGTTTATTTGCTTGCTCAAACTTTAGAGGGTCTTCTAAAATATTTTCCCCTTCAACCCCTACAAGTTCTGGGATGCTTTCGAATTGTATAGTAGTTGAGGTTGATAATTCTTGGAGTTGCTGTTTTATCTGCTGAATTAAGTTCAACAATTCCCCTATTATAGGACTAGTCATCATTGGATTTTCTTGAGCCGGACCGCTCAGCAAATTGTCCTGACTAGGTTCTTTTGCCCCTTGAAGCTTGTTTTCCATCTGTAAAGATTGAATAAATAACAACTGTATAATTGCAGACATCATTTCTTGCTCTTCAGGCGATAAATTTTCTTTTGGCATATCTTGCAAGCCTTCTAATACTTCTTCTAATTTGTCCAGCATTTCTACTGGTTGATTGTTAGTGCTGATTTGGTCTTCGGTTGATACAGAAGTCAGCAATGCAGAAAAGGTTACTGTTTCTTTTGATGTCACTGCATCAGCTTTTGGATTGAAAGTCTTGATTGTTTGATTAACTGGTGATTGGGAAGATAACTTTAATGCTTCTATCGAATTCACCCTCTTTCTGCTAGGCTAGCTTGAGATGTGCGGTAGAATCTCGTACTTGCCAATTCATCAAAAAAGTTCTGTTCTATGACTTTATTCTGTTCTACATACAGGGTACGATCTTGTTGTTTTAGATTTCCCCATGTTTTTTCTTCCTGTGCTTTTTTTTGCAAATGAATTTGTGTTCGAGACACTTTCGTTTGCAAATGCTCCAGTTCACGGTTGGCGGACGCCCACTGTTCTTGAAGTTGGAAGATATATGTTTCCATTATTCTTAATTCCGAGATGTTAACCCCATCTTGCTGTTTCTCGTTTTTTTGACGTTCAGCATCGATGATTTTTTTATAAATCAATTCACTTTTTAGATGTCCCACTTCTTGCTGTTTTATGGCATCTGCCATTTGAATTTGTGCGAAATCTTTTTCATTTTCTTTTAAGTCGAGTATCTTTTGAAACCGAAAGTTGAATTTCGTCGTCACGTTTTAATTTCCCCCAAATTGCACCGAAAGCCGCTCTACACTTTCTTCCAGCTTGGTCTTTTCATAAATATCTTGTTGCAAGAATTCTTTTATTAGCGGATACGAACGGATAGCGTCATCTATTTCTTTATTTGCACCACTTTTATATGCACCAATATTTATCAGGTCCTCAGATGATTCATAGGCTGCTAACAGTCGTTTCAATTCTACAGCTGCCTTTTGATGCTCATGTGACACCACATCATGCATGACACGACTGACACTTGCCAGTATATTTATAGCCGGGAACTGTCCTTTTTGAGCAATTTTACGATCCAATACAATATGTCCATCAAGAATTCCTCGAACAGCATCGGCAATCGGTTCATTCATATCGTCACCATCAACCAAAACAGTATAGAATGCGGTGATTGATCCCTTGCTTGATGTTCCGGAGCGTTCCAACAATTTCGGCAGCATTGCGAAAACGCTTGGCGTGTATCCTTTACTGGTCGGTGGTTCCCCCACCGCAAGACCCACTTCTCGCTGTGCCATTGCAAACCGAGTAACAGAGTCCATCATTAACATGACATTTTTTCCTTGATCACGGAAATATTCAGCGATGGCCGTTGCTGTCAATGCCCCTTTAATCCGTTGCAATGGAGTCTGGTCAGAAGTTGCCGCTACCACAACAGATTTTTTCAAGCCTTCAGGTCCTAGATCGCGTTCAATAAAGTCACGTATTTCTCTACCACGTTCACCTATTAGGGCAATCACATTGATGTCGGCTTCTGTATTACGGGCAATCATGCCCATCAATGTACTTTTTCCAACACCACTTCCTGCAAAAACACCTATTCGTTGTCCTTGTCCAACGGTCAACAGGCCATCAATCGCTCGTACACCAACTTCCAACGGCTTTACTATCCTTGGTCTTTTCAAAGGATTTGGAGGTGTGTTATTGGTTGAATATTTTATTAATCCTTTTGGCAGCATGCTTTCATCCAGCGGTTTTCCCATCCCATCAAGAACTTTGCCTAGGATGGACGGGCCAACTTTAATTTGGAGAGGAACTCCAGTCGCGACAACCAAGCATCCCGGGCCAACTTGCGACAAATCCCTTAATGGCATCAGCAATACTTTATTTTCTTTAAAGCCGACAACCTCAGCTTCGATAGGCTGTTCAAAATGGTTTGGGTACAAGAGACAAAGCTCTCCGATTTTTGCATATGGACCTCTGGATTCAATTGTTAAGCCAATGACTTGAATTACTTTTCCATGCTTCTTTACCGGCTCAATCTCTTCCAATAACGCAAGGTACTCATTTGACCTAATGTTCATCGTTGGTTTTCTCCTCACAATAAGCGAGTAATTGGCGCTTAATTTCTTCGAGCTGGCTATCAACCGTGACATCATAGGAGCCACTTGAGGTGTTAATGATACAGCCGCCTTTTGAGAGTTTTGCAACAGGAACTAATTTTAATTCAGAATCTGCTCGAATTAAGGTTTTAAGTTCTTCCATGAAGGGTACAAGTATTGGGTAATCTTCAAGTGATACCTGCATAACCACGTCTTCAGACTCTTCCAGACGTCTTAATGCCCGTCTCACTATATTCAGTAACTGATCATCATGCTGCTTTAATTCTTTTGTGATGACTTTTTCGGCAATTTTCACACTGAGTTCCAACAAAAATGGTTCTGATTGTTGAATGATTTTTGTTTTTTCTTCATACACCGTTTCGATTAGTTCTTGCATGTCCTGTCGTTTTTGCCGAAAATCTTCTTCCGCTTGGGAAATCCCTTGATCAAAACCTGCTTGAAAACCTTGTTCGGATGCTTCTTCCGCAATCCTTAGTGCTTCTTGCTTTGTTTCAACCTGCTTTTCTTCCCACCAATGATCGATGTCTGTTTGCGCCGCATCTTGATCAATCTTTATTTGTCTTTGCAATTGTATGAACTGATTTTCTAATGCTTCTATTTCCTGTAGCAAATGTTGTTTCTGTTTCGCAGGGTCTATAGCTTGTTCCCTAAGGTCCATTCTGTCGGTTTCTATTTTTTTCGTTTGAATAACTTTTTTTTCGACTGTTGAAAGCTGGCGTGAGCGGATAATATTAGACAATTACCTCATCCCCTTCACCACGAGAAACTACGATTTCACCTTTTTCTTCTAAACTACGAATCAATGTAACAATATTTGTCTGTGCATTTTCTACATCTTTTAATTTCACAGGACCCATCGAATCAATTTCTTCACGGACAAGATCAGCTCTTCTTGTTGATACGTTACGGTAAATGCCATTTTTCACTTCTTCACTTGCTACTTTCAATGAGTACGTTAAATCTTCATCATTCACTTCACGAAGTACACGCTGAATTGAACGTGCATCCAATTTCACGATATCTTCAAATACAAACATTCGCTTCTTGATTTCTGCAACTAGGTCAGCGTTGTCGGTTTCCAAATCGGATAGGATTGCTTTTTCTGTTCCGCGATCCACTTTGCTCAATACCCTGACAATGGCTTCCACTCCTCCAGTGGATGTGTAATCCTGAGAGCCTGTCGCTGAAAGCTTTCGCTCAAGAATTTGTTCAACCTGGTGGATAACCTCTGGTGAAGTACTTTCCATTAACGCAATCCTTCTCGCTACCTCCACTTGTTTTTCTAGGGGCAGTGCCGACAGGATTGACGATGATTGTTTAGCATCCAAATAAGAGAGAACAAGTGCAATGGTCTGGGAATGCTCATGTTGTAAAATATTCAAAATTTGATTAGGATCGGCTTTTCGAGCAAAATTGAATGGTTTAACCTGTAATCTGCTTGTTAATCTCTCGATTGTATCCATCGCTTTTTCTTTTCCTAAAGCTTGTTCGAGGATAGTCCTTGCATAATCCAAGCCACCTTCGCTCATATAATCATGTCCAAGAATCATTTCATAGAACTCATTGATTACTTGTTCTGTCTGGCTGTTTTTAAGTTGTCGTACATTGGAAATTTCCAACGTTAATTGATCGATTTCAGGTTCCGTTAGTTGTTTAAATATTTCAACAGATACCTCAGGTCCTAGGCCAACTAACAATACGGCTACTTTTTGAACACCAGTCAACTTTCTTATCGTTTTAACCATGTGCCACTCTCCTAATCATCTGCCATCCATGAGCGTAACAATTTAGCAAAGTCTTCAGGTCGTCCTTTGGCAAGCTTTTCAATCGTTTTCCTCTTAGGATTTGCTCTTGAACTAAATTCAGTAAAATCTTGCTCTTCTTCATCAACTTGACTAGCGTTATTCATTGGATTTTCATACATTTCAAATCCAAATTGATCTTCTTCCTTTGCACGTTTTCTTCTACGCAACACAAGGACCAAGACAAGAATAATCAGTAATAAGGCAATTCCCAAGCCAATCCCCAAAAGAAGACTGTTAGAAATATTATTAATACTCAACAATGATCCCTTCGGTTCATCTTCAGGGGTAACAGGTTTGCCTCGGAATTCAGTTGCAAAAACAGATATCCGGTTATCCAGGTCTGCTTCAGTCACTTGGTTCCCGTTCATACTTAAAGAAGTACTTACTGCATTTTTTAGTAGATTGCTAATATCATCTATATTTTGTTGAGTTAAACTTTCGGGATTTTCAGGAATAGGGGGTTCCACTCCAACGTTAATCGTAATGTCATCAATGACATACGGACTTAATTCGATTTGACGGTTAATCCGATTTACTTCACGGTTTATTCGATCTTCTTTTTTTTCGGACTCACTATTACCACCTAGTCCCACGCCTGGGTAATTTGATATTTCAGTCTCACCCGTCCCAGTCGTTTCGTCTATAGCAGCCCCTTCACTTGAATAGGTCTCGACTATTCGTTCAACACTGATATCAATGCCTTCATTTGTTTCTTTATTTACAGGTTCAACAAGGTTTTCTTCCCGATTTTCCTTAGTAAAGTCTACGTTTGCCATGACCGAGACAACTACTTTGTCACGTCCTAGTGTCAAGCCAAGCATTTGCTGCAGTTCACGCTGGATATCTTTTTCAATATCCTTCTTAATTTCCCTCTGTTGCTGGTACACGGACAATGTTGTATCTAACTGACCTTCTTCGAGCATCTCGAATACTTGTCCATTTTGATTCATAATTACAATTTGTTCCCGAGGTAAACTCGGTACACTTTTACTAATTAAATGATAAAGACCATTAATCTGTTTTTGATCCAATTGAAAGGATGGATCACCTTTTATGACAATAGACGCAGTTGCGACTTGTTCTTCATCCGTAATCCAAACATTTTCTTTTGGAAGTGTAATCATTACGTTTGCTTCCGTCACGCCATTAATTTGCTTGATTAATCCAGCCAGTTCATTTTGCATCGCATCACGCTCAACTACATCAAAATGACGGTCCGTCATTCCCAATCCCATATTTTCACTGAATATGCTGTAGTTCACATTTCCGCTTTCAGGGATGCCATCTGCTGCCAAGCCAACCTTTAAGCTTGCAAGTTCTTCGTTGGGAACATTAATCGCTTTCCCATCTGACGAAACTTGAACAGCAATTCCTCTTTCCTCAATTGCAGTCTTTATTTCTCCTGCCTCTGCCGGAGATAGGTTCGAATATAAAGTTGAATAATTGGTTCGAGAAGTCAGGAACACAAACAAAACTAACACAATTAAGGTACCCAGAAATGATCCAATAACCAGCCATTTTGTCTTTTTTGGAAAACTATCCCATGAGTCTTTTAATTTATTTTTATATACTAATAACTTTTCTTTCATTTATCCTTCATCCTTATTACAAGAATCATAATTGCATTCTCATAACTTCTTGATATGCCTCCACAACTTTATTGCGCACTTGTACGGTAAGTTGTAAGGAAAGACTTGCTTTTTGTGAAGCGATCATCACTTCATGGATGTCTTGTACTTCACCTGTAACCAATTCACTTGTCAGTTTGTCCGATTGGTTTTGTGCTGCTTGTACTTCTTCCAGAGTCTGTTTGAACATTTGACCTAAACCTTCAACTTTGTTTTCAGCATTCAGTTTTGGGGTCGATTGATTTTGAATAAATGGTGTTTGAAGAAAACTTATTTTATCCATAGTACCTCCATAGCAATCTATTAAATTATTTGCCAATCTCCAAGGCTTTCATGAACATGCTCTTTGAAGCGTTCAATGCTGTAACATTCGCTTCATAAGAACGTGTTGCAGACATGAGATCGACCATTTCTTTTATTGGGTCAACATTTGGCAAGCGCACATACCCATCCTCATCTGAATCGGGATTGTAAGGGTCATAGGAGAGTGTAAATGGTGTTGTATCATCTTTGATTTTTGAAACTGTTACTCCCGAAACATTCGTGGAGCCATTGTTCATCGCCGACTGAAGTTGCTGTTGAAATGGTGATACACCACTTTGCGACAACTCAACCAATTTTCTGCGATAGGGTATCCATTCGCCATTTACTAGCTGGGCACGAGTTGTATTTGCATTGGCAATGTTTGAAGATACAACATCCATCCTCATACGATTGGATGTTAAACCTGATGCACTAATATTAAATCCATTAAACAAGCTCACTCCTACTACCTCCCATCGATTACCGTTCTCAAACTATTGAATTTCCCGTTAACTCGTTCCGTGACTGCGTTATACCATAATTGATTCTTTGCCAATTCCGCCATTTCATAGTCCATGTCCACGTTGTTACCGTTCGGACTATATTGAGTGTCATTATTCATTTTTATCGTAGGTTTGAATGGTGTGGTTTCACTGCTGAAAGCAATATGTTCAGAATTTGTCTTATAACTGGAAATAGGCTGGTTGTTGAGAACATCTTTAAACGTTGTTTGAAAGTTGACTTGTTTACTCTTGTAGTTGGGTGTATCAACATTAGCGATGTTTGCAGAGTGAACTCGCTGTTTTAATGAGGCAGTTGATAATGCCTGTTCTAACGACTGAAAAGACTGTGGAAATATTTTCATCACTAAACCCCTTTGTTCTCATATAAAAATCCATCCTTAAAAGATGGATTCACTTTAAGCTTCCAACCGTCAGTAAAGCGCAATCTTATTCAGATATACGCAGACTCACCGTTTAATTTTTAACAAAATATTACATATAATGATGTAATATACAGAAATTTTATCATTAATTTTTTCCAATAAACTCAATATATAACACACAGATTATATTAAAATCGGACAATGTACCTTTATTTTGTCGAATTTTGTTGAAGTTTTTCAATTTAATAGTCATTTAGAACTAGGTTAGTGGTCGAGACTATTTATTTATACCAGCATTTAATTTTCTTACTATAATAATTAAACCAATTACTATTTACTACTGATATTCGTACACACATAACCATTAGTACTCCCATATATATTTCCTTTAAAAAATCAATTTCATGTTATGCATTTAAATACTATTGTAAATTATTTAACTTCAAATAAAATCCATTTAATTTACTTTTATACATTACTAATATTTTTTGATAAATAATACTAATCGATTTTATTACCAAACTTTCCCTATATTTTTACACTAAATAATGTTATGATTGCGCCATAATAAACTTAACGTAATTTGAAAGGGCGTAACGACTATGTTTCGTGGTTTATATGCTGCTACATCCGGTATGATGGCACATAATAGAAAACAGCAAGTTTTGACGAATAACTTGGCAAACGCAAATACAGCAGGATTTAAACAGGATCAAACGATTTTGCGTGCATTTCCCGATCAATTGATAAAAGCAATGGAAAAAGGGAAGATTGCTTCAAACATCGGAACATTAAATACTGGTGTTTATGCTCAAGAAGGAATTCCTTCTTTCATGCAGGGGGCATTAAAAGAAACCAGAAACTCAACAGACATTTCCCTTCTCGGTGAGTCATTACCAGTAAATCCCGAGACACAGAAAAAAGGGACTGTAACTTTTGCTGTCAGACTAGATAACAACGAAATCCGATATACGCAAAATGGCCAATTCACAGTGAATGAAAACGGTTTGTTGACAACCGCCGAAGGTTACCGTGTGTTAAACCAAAATCTACAGCCCATTCAGGTGAATTCAACAGAATTTACGGTTCAGGATAATGGACAAATTATTTTACAAGACGGAACGGCTAATAATCGCCTATGGATAGGTTATACCGAGGAGCCTGAACAATTAGTAAAAGAAGGTAATAGTTTATTACGTTGGGCGGGGGATCCTGCAGCTACTCCACAGTTTGTTGATAATGTTGCTTTGCTGAATAATGCAGGTACTTTCGTTAAACAAGGATTTGTTGAACAATCCAATGTTGACTTGACCCAAACCATGACGGAAATGATGAGCACCTATCGTGGCTTTGAGTCCAATCAAAAAGTCATCCAGGCTTATGACCGTAGTATGGAAAAAGCAGTCAATGAAATTGGCCGGATTTATTAAGGAGGTCCCGATAAATGAGTATCCAACTGCAAACCGCAACCACGTCCATACGTGAATTACAGAAAAAAATCGATACAATTGCAAACAATATTTCCAACGTCAATACAACGGGTTACAAGCGTCAAGAAGCAAATTTTGCCGATGCACTCTACCAATCAATCGAAAAGCAAGCTGGTCCGCAGAACGAGATTGGCCGATTGACACCAAGTGGTTTAAGAGTTGGTTCTGGTGCAATCGTTTCCAATATTCTTCGAACAGAACAAGGATCTTTACAAAAAACGGATCGTCAGCTTGATTTTGCGATTTCAGGTGATAATGGCTTTTTTCGGGTAGCTTCCGAAGGAAATACTTTCTATACAAAAGATGGATCATTTCAAGTGCAACCTATTATGAATTCAAACCAAGTGAACTTGGTGACATCATCTGGAGATTATGTTCTTGATATCAATAATCAACCGATTGCGTTTGATCGAGATTACAAAAATATTAAGGTAAATGAAAATGGAACGCTTGAAATATCTTATAGAAATCCTGCAAAACAGCCAACCACAATCCAGTTGAGTATCGCAGAAGTTAGCCGCCCGAATCTGCTTGAAAAAATCGGTGCCAATAAATATCAACTTCAAGGAACTGAGGCAGAAAATATCGCTAATGGCACTTTGCAAGTTGTAAATTTAGCTGAACAAAATAATGGTTCGATTAAAATAGCTCAAGGTTTCCTGGAAATGTCGAATGTTGATTTAACAGATGAAATGACAGAATTAATTGCAACTCAACGATTGATACAATCTCAGGGTAGAGCGATTTCATTCGCTGATGATATGATGGGCTTGATTAATACGATGAAGAGTTAACCTTTACTGAAAACATTAGGTTTTCAAGTCGCTTTGGACGATTATCTGCTACATCAAAATCTAAAGAATAAAACAGAGGAGCAAGCGGAAAATTGGCTTGCTCCTCTTTCTTTTCATTTCCTTGCTGCTTATTTTTGTCCGTTGCTCCCCTGAATCCTTTTAGTTGCGTTTTTGATAATGGGAAATTAGTTGATAGAGACTTTTTTGAAATGCTTGCTATCGAAGATGCAATTCCAACAGTACTTCACTGATATATCAAGAAATTAATGATGTTTCAGTGGACATTTTTTGCACTTAAAAAGGAGCAGATGCCTTATGGCAAACTGCTCCTTTTATCTTTCATCTTAGAAAATCCATCAAACTTGGCTGAATTATTTTAGCCGCTGCCGCTAGACTTGCTTGGTAGACGCTTTCTTCACTCTTTAATTTAGTAATGGTTTCTGCATAATCCACATCTTCTATGCTTGATAGCATTGATTTAAGTGCCAAGTTAGTATCTAGGACTCTATTTTCAATTGATTCCACTCGATTAAATCTAGCGCCTGCTTCCGCTGAAGTAGTCAATAATTGATTAATTCCTTTATCGATTTTGTCCAATTGGATTGGATCACCAGAACCAAGACTTGAAACGATACTTTCCAATGTATCAAATAAATTCACCCCGCCATTATTAAACAATGCATCTGCTGAAACATTTGCTGGAACTTCTATTCCTTCAGCAATCTTAAATGTTTTTGGAGAAGAATCAAACAATGGATATTCACCATTTACTTTTGCTTCTGAGAGTTGTTGGATTTGTAAGGTTAATTCTTTTACTTCTGTTGCAATTATTTCACGATCCTGATCATTAAGTGTTTCGTTACTCCCTTTGACCGCCAGTTCACGTACACGTTGCATGACGTTGACCATTTGGTTAATGGTCTGATCTGTCTCGTCTAACCATAATTTTGCTTCATTCACATTTCGTTCATATTGCCCATTAGCAGCTATCGCACTTTTTAAGTTCATGGACTTACTAACTGCATACGGGTCATCAGAAGGTTTGTGATGTAGTTTTCCTGAAGATAATTGATTATTGGTTTTTTCCATTCTACCCAAGTTTTGATTCATATGGCGCACGGAATTTTGATGTAGCATTTGTTGTGTAACTCTCATCATCATTTACCTCCTATCCCTCATGATTACCGTGCCATGCGGTTAATTATCGTATCAAGCATTTGATCTGTGGTTGAGATCATTCGTGCTGCTGCACTATATGAATGTTGATATTTGATTAAATTCGCCATTTCTTCATCAAGAGAAACACCTGTCACTGATTGACGTCGGCTATCTGTTGCCAGCAAAGCAGCTTCAAAATTAGCTACGAAGTTAGTTGCAGACTGACTTTTTGCTCCGAGACCAGCAACAAGAGTTTGGAAGGATTTTTTTGCGTTCTTTGAATCTTCTTCCATATTGACTGGTGCAGTATATTTGTCAGCAGTAGTATTGACCGAAAGTCCAGCAATCGTAAAAGTAGCTGCATCTTTTGTAAACAGATTTTCAGTGGTAGTGGTTGCATCGTCTTGTGACATTCCGTTTGCTCCAGCAAACATTTCGACCGTTGTAGTTAGTTCGCGTTGGTAATCAGTTACGGTTTCAAGTGATTTTGTAATGCCAGCAAGTTCTCCACCGAATAACTTGTTGCCGTCAGTTCCTGCACTTTGATCAGCAATATCGGTGTGGTTTATCCCACTCACAAGTGAAGCACCATTAGAACTCAAGGTAATATTGTTTGTCCCGTCTTTTTGTTGTTCCACTTTAATGGAGACAATTTTCGAAAGCTCTTCTACTAGTACATCACGTTTATCTAGTAAATCATTCGAATTGGCACCGTTGCGCTTGATGCTTTGATTCAATGCGGCAATTTGTTCTAAATAACCGTTCACTTCGTCAATTTTTGCAGTTGTCTGTTGTGTTAAATCCGTTTTTAAATTAGTCATTGAACTGTACATTGCTTGTGCGGTTGATACAAATTCTTGAGCCCTCTCTTGAAGGACTGCCTTTGCAGATGCGCTATTCGGATCATTTTCTAAGTCCTGCCATGCAGATGATATTTGATCCATTGCCGATTGAAGTCCAGTTTTACTTGGTTCATTGATGATAGATTCCAGACGATCTAGTGTCTCTTGCGAAACAGACCACTCACCGAGTGTTCCGTTTTGGTTTCGAAACTGGCCATCCAGGAATTGGTCTCGCACACGCGTAATCGAGTCTAGAGATACCCCTGTACCTAACTGGCTTGGATTAACATTACCATTTGCCCAAATGTTTAATGAGGGGGAAGCGGATGTATTCACTTGTTGGCGTGAGTAGCCCTTGGTATTCGCATTTGCTATATTATGACCAGTTGTTGCGATACTTGCTTGCCCAACCATTAATCCGCGCTTTCCTAGCTCTAATCCATGAAATGTTGAAACCATGTATTTCCCTTCTTTCTACCCTCAATCAAGCCTTTGTATCGAAAAATCCACGACTGCTTGTTTGTGATTTTTGTTGTCCTAATGGGGATTGATAATTGAAATTTTGTTGTTTTGACTTGGTGACTTGCTCAATCATATGGTGAACAAAGCTCATCGAGTCTTTAAGAAGTCTCTCGTTCAATTGATTCTTGGCTTGTAACTCTACCATGAGCTGTTGTAATGTTTTCAATTGGAATTGTAGATTAGTTCGTGTCAGGTTATCTGGAATTTGTCCTACGTATTGGCTAAAGCTAAGAGAAGGCTGATGTTGCAGTAAATTCCCCACTAGCTGTGCACGTTTGATTTCCAGTTGTTCGAGCTGTTTCACCAGCTTCGCTTCTTCTTTGACCAGTTGATTTAATTCGTCTATTTTACGATCAATTAATATGGCTTTCTTGTGTTCTGCATAATCTACTAGTTGCTTTTGAATATTGATTAATTCGTTAAGCGTCGTGACGACTGATTTAAGCACCCGACACCCTCCTTTTTACGGCACAAGTCTATTGACCGAACCAAAATTCAAAGACCTTACCTGCCACTTTCTCACCATTGACCTGATATTCGCCGGCTTGGACTTGAGCTTTTAATGTATTAATTTTCTCTTGTCTTTCGATATCTACTTCTGTAGTCTTTTCAAACATCTGTTTTGCTTGGTTTGAGATTTGCAGCTGATCTTCTTTTTGAAGTGGTTTTGTTTTTTCAACTTTAGATACTTGCATTTGTTTTTGATAAGATTGAACAATCGATGCTCCAGTCGTCTTATCTATATACATCTCTTCACCACCCAGTCGTTTATTTATTCCTTTTTAGCCGCCAGTACTGTGCATCAATTGAGCGTAATCGCTCTTTTCTTCCAACTTCACCGACAAGTTTATCTCTCTTTAATGTTGTATTGACTTCCGAAGAAAATTGATCAAAACAATCATCACATAATACCTGCCTTTTTATCAATTTACCACAATGTGCACAGGGAAAACCCAGGTTAGGATAATCATCCGCATAAATACGTCCGTCACGCATAAACTCAGCAATTTGTTTTAATGAAACATTTGTAGATTCGCTAACTATTTCAATCGTTGCATAACGGTTTTGCTCATTTAGTAAAAATTCAATAACGTATTTAAATTCTTGCTCGACTTCTTTATAACAATCTAAGCAATTTTCTGTATGATCTTTTAGAAATAACCTACCACAAATTCTACAGTTATCTAATCGGTTTGGCATGTGACTCACCTGATTCTTTATATTGTTTATATCGGCATCTCAATTAAAATGTTTAGTGAAAAATTTATTATTGTACTTTAAGTTCAGTAACTAATACTCGTTCTACTTTTCCTGTTTCTACAATTTTTCCTAACTTCAAATTCATTTCTTCTTCAAGTTCAGTAATGCCTTCCGTGCCAATCAACTCGTCTATAGTGAAACCGGCAATGGTTGAAATGATGGCAGCCCGTATTTCGGGTGTTCTCTTTTCTGCCTCAAGTTTTGATTTTTCACTACTTAACAGGATATTAAATTGGACAATCCCAAAGTTACCCTGTGATGCTAAATTCGTTGTGATAACATCCGTATCAATACTTAACTCAGCCAGTTCTTCTGCCGATGACCCTTTTTCAATTTCACTTTTAGAACCAAACGGACTTTTTTCAAAGAAAAATATGCCTGCAGCAGCAATTGCTGCCGCCACTATAAATATAATAAAAAACGCTTTTAATTTCCCCATGGTACACCTCTAATGGTTATTTTGACTGCGGATAATTTGAAATCAATACACTGACACGACGGTTTTCTGCTCTCCCCGTTGGCGTAACATTCGATGCAATTGGTTGGTACTCGCCATAACCCGTGGCACTGAATTTTTTCGGATCCAACTCTTTATTTTCAAGAAGGATTTTCATGAAATTAATGGCTCGCGCAGAACTTAATTCCCAGTTTGAGGGGAATTGTTCTGAAGTTGCCGGTACATTATCCGTATGTCCTTCGATCAGAATTTCTCTTGGTGGATCCGTTACCAGTAGGTTTGAAATTTCAACTGCAGTCGTTCTTGACTCTCGCGAAATATCCGCACTGCCAGATGCATATAATACGCCTTCTTTTATTTTAAGTAGGAGCCCTTTGTTGATTAGCTCAGTCTGCAGCCTAGGCGCTAACCCTCTATCTTCAATATAAGCTTCTATTTTCTCTTGAAGTTTCTTAAGTTCTTTTTGGTCTTGTTCTTGTGAAATTTCGTTCTGTTCTCCATCTGATGGATTGGCCTCACCAATCTTTGGAATTGGAGATGTATCTTCGAAATTCTCTACAGCTGCTTCGTGCTCCAGTACACCTGTCCCACCCTGCAACTCACTATTGAAAGCATCGGAAATTTTTTCGAATTTCTCATTATCTACTTCACTAGCAGCAAATAACACAATGAAAAGAGCAAGCAAGAGCGTTAAAATATCTGCATAAGGAATAAGCCACGATTCATCGACATGATCTTCATGCTTTTTCTTGCGCTTCAACTCGAACACCTACTTTTTCTTCTATTTCAAGAACTCGATCTTTTGCCGGTAAATAGGTTAACAACTTCTCTTCTACCGTGCGCACTGGAAGACCTTCCTGGACGGCCAATAATCCTTCCAGCATAATCATTTTTATCTTTACTTCTTGAGCTGATTTACGCTTTAATTTATTTGCAAAAGGATGCCATAATACATACCCAGAGAAGATCCCGAATAAGGTTGCAATAAATGCGGCTGAAATCGATTTCCCAAGCAATGAAATATCGTCCAAATGACCCAGTGCTGCTACCAGACCTATTACTGCACCTAGTACCCCTAACGTTGGAGCATATGTACCTGCTTGTGTGAAAATTTTGGCACCGAGCTCATGTCGCTCTTCCATTGCCAAAATTTCTTCTTCCATCATTTCACGAATATATTCCTGTGATTGACCATCAACCACCATCTTCAACCCTCGTTGTAAAAATGGGTCTTCTACTTCTTCCGATTGTTCTTCCAATGCAAGAAGTCCTTCTTTTCTTGCCAACATTGCCCATTCCGTAAACATAGGAATCAATTCCCTGATAGGAGTGACTTTCAAATCGCCAAAAATCACTTTAAACAAGCTAGGTATTTTCTTCACTTCATCCATCGGGAACGCGATTAGAATGCAGGCAATCGTTCCACCAAAGATAATTACGAGCGCTGCCGGATTATATAAAGCGATTGGATCAGAACCTTTTAAAATTAATCCGCCAATCAGTACAACAAAGCCAAGTATTAAGCCAAACCATGATGTTTTATCCACATCAATACCCTCATTTCAATTCATAGACTACAATAACTCAACCTTCTGAGTTATTTCTTATTTTCACTTCTTTACAAGCCCCATGACTTGTTTCCATGTGTCGCGCAACTCGATTATATACCCTTCTGCTTCTTCTAAGATTTCAAGGTCATTTTTCGTATTTGCTTCAATTAATCGACTATAAATATATTCATAAAGTTGTTCCAAGTTTTTTGATATTTCAATATCTTGATTTAAAGTAATGCGCAATTCTTGAACAATTGCTTGTGCCTTAATCATATTTGTGTTTTTAACCTCAAAATTATTTTCTATCATTGCTTTTCTTGCTAATCTAATAAACTTAAGACTGCCGTTATATAACATAAGCGTAAGCTCTTGTGGAGAAGCTGTCATCGCAGAGTTTTGTTGATAGGTTTGATAAGGATTGATAATTGACATTTTAAATCCTCCTGTACTTTACTTCCGTTTATCAATAAATGAACCTTCGGTCGTCATGTTTTGATAGGCACCAATATATTTTCGTGAAGCTTGCTTGGTCTGGCTAATGCGGTTCATTTGCATCGCAAAAGACCGATGCAGTCCTCTCACAAGTGGCTGCAGCAAAGTCTCATAATTTTTCAGTCTGGAAATCGTCTTCTTATCTCGTTCCGTCCACTGAAAATCCTGTCGCTGGATAAGGCCAGCCAGCTGCTGAATCACTTTCTGCCGCTTTTCAAAGAGCAGCTGCAAGGTTTCCAATTGCCCTTCGCCGTTGTGTTCCATTTTGGTATCAACCGCTTTCGCCAGCCTGTAAACTTCTTCAGTCACTTCAAGAAGTTTCGTTAAATCGTTTTGGTAAGCGTTCATCACATTCCACCGAACATGTTCTGCTGCATCCAGGTACTTTGCTGGTTCATCTGGTTCAACGCTTTTTCCATCGCACTAAACTGTTTCCAATATCGGTCTTCCACCCGTGTCAACCGATCCTGCCATTTACTGATATCATCATTCATTTGATTGATTTTCTTCGTGATAACACTATTATCAACCGCACTCCCGGGATTTCCGGCGCGGTTGCTCAGGCTTTTTATTGCAGAGTTCAACTCCTGGTATACCCGTTCCCCGATACCGAGACCGCCTGTCTTGTTGGTGAATAATTGCATCACTTCATCCGGCTTGTCCATCAGCGCCTTTTTCAGTTTGTCTTCATCAATGTTCAAGCGGACACCTTCGCTATAATGACCCGTCGAAATACCGACTTGGGACAATAGATTAATATTTCCCGGTGCAATGCCTTCTACTTTATCCATGAACGCACGGCGCAATTGCAACACAGCGTCCCGCAAAATCGGGTCGTTGCGCATCAAGCCGCTTCTCGATTTCTCTTCCCACAATTCGATTTCATTTTCGGTCATCGCTTTTTTCTGCTCATCCGTCAGTGGCTTAAAGTCTGGGTAGCGCTTCTCAAGAAGCGACGTTTCGATTTCCGTGATCGCTTTATTGTATTGCTCTACAAATTTCTTGATTGATTCGATCGGCTTTGCCGTATCCGCACTCACTGTGACGGTGGCTGCTGGTCCGACCTGCAATAAGTTCAGCGTCAGACCGTTCACCGTCGTCTGGTTCGTCTTCAAGCCGGTAATATCAATCCCATCGATTCTCACCGAGCCGTCTGTTGATGCATTTGAATACGTCGATGCGGCTGTGGTCGAGAATGATGTCTGCGTATCGATGCCGACTACTTGCTTGGCAAGTGCCGCGGAATCGAAGTCGAGCGAGAAGTTCTCAGATGCGCCCATGCCTTTTGTTGAGATGAAGAAGCGTGACGTCGTATCATCAAAGCTCACTCGGAGCGCAGGTGTTGAAGCAGCTGTCGAATCCTGCAGCTTCGTTGCCACTTCTCTATATGTTTCTTGACCAGTTAAAGTTACTGAAACAGAACCAACGGTAATCGTTCCCGCAGTCCCAATGATGTCTGTCGATTTCACCACCGTACCGTCCGCTTTCGTGAGCGCATTCGCCGAATGTAGCTTCGCCGAACTCGCAACGCTCAATACTTCCGCCTGGTACGAACCTGATACTGCACTGGCAGTCGTCGAAACCGTTAAGCTTGCCGGGTTTGAAGTTGTAGCACTGAACGCGTTAAACGCCGAAGAAAAGCGCAGGCTGCTCGCACTCGTTCGCAAATTCGATAATGTCAAATTGAAATCACGGTACGATTCCTGTTGCCATTCCGTCCACATTTTCTGCTGGGTCAACTTATCCAACGGCATTTTTTCAGCCGACATAAGATCTTTCACTAATTGATCAATATCCATTCCTGATGCTAATCCGCCAATTCGCAAATTTGATCACTCCAATCCTATTACTCTATTTACAACTGAAGCCTTGGACAAATTCTATAATGTATCTGTTATTTACATACTATATATCGACATAAAATAAGAAATTTTTAGCATTTAATAAAATTATTTGTCGTCCCATTAAAATAAGACCGACTCTTGTGGAATCGGCCAAGAAATCTGTGTCTATGAATTTAACTTTTGCCAAATGCAATCAACTGGTCTTATTACTTTCTTCTGCTGTATAAACGCAATTCCTTTGTTATTTTCTTTTGCATTTCAATTTTTTGTTGCTCGGAACGTTCCTGACTTTTCAACGCATTTTCAGACGTGCTATCGCTATGATTACGTGAAAGTAAAGCTTGTGTATATTTCACTCCCATCGGTGACTTCCCCCCATATGTTCTTTTTATATTGGTAGTTAATGAAAGATAGGTTCGGATGGATAATAAATTTCATATGATTACCACATCAACCATGTTTACCGATTATATATTGAGGTGAACTGAAAGACACCTTGTTATAATCACTATTCCGAAAATAAAGATTGGGACTTATTTGAACTATAAAAAAATGTTTGGGAGTACCTTAGAATCACTCCACATAGACAAAGCCGATTCTTAAAGAATCGGCTTTGTCTATGTAAGGCTATTAAAATGTCGGTTTACACCTTGTACCCAATGATTGTTCAAGCCTGTCGGATCGTTCGATACTCCAATCGGAGCATATTTCGCACCAATTTTGGCAACCGTGTCTTTTCCCTGGTCCAAATAATTCTGTCTTAAATTACGTGCCATATCGAAAATGCTATCTTCTATTGATTCATAGCTTTTCAGTCCGCCTTTGCCCATCATGCCCGCCACATTTAGTTTTTCGTTGACGGCTTTTGATGAACCATTCCCCGTTTCATGTATGGCAATCGCAGAAAGCAAACCAGGATGGATATCGTATTTTTTTCCTGCGTTAATAAAATGCATTGCTGTTCCACCCAATTTACCTTCTAGACTATTGTCCAGTTTCATGAACTGCATCGGCTTGAAATTAAAATCACTTGTAACACTTGAATTTACCGCAATGTTACTTGTATCGACATGTTGAAGATTTAATGGTGTATAGGGACTAGTAAGTTGGGGAAAGATCTGATTTTCTCCCAATGGAAGCGTGGTTGGAATATTCGATGCGCTGCCTTGCATCATCGTATTTAATAACATCAGAAACTGTGAGTTATCGTTCGATCCATTACCTATTGAATTGACTGAATTTCCTGTTTGATTTAGAGAAGGCATCGCTTGTGCCAATGAAGCCATGGTCATGTAATAAAACCAATTAGAAGAAATCGGACTGGTCAATAATTTCACATCCTTTAATTAGATGAACGTAATCTATACTACAAGAGAATAATGGAAAAAAGAATAGGAGGATTGTGGTGATAATTAATAGAATTTATCTAAAAAAACCAAAAAGAAAGACAGTGATAGTAAATAAGTCACTGTCTCTTTTTTCTATCCTTTTATTAACGTAATATCATAAGTACTTCTTGTGGCAGTTGATTTGCTTGCGTCACAATAGCTTGTATGGCTTCTAATAAGATATTATTCTTTGTGAACTCCATTATTTCCTTCGCCATTTCTGACAAAATTGTTCTTTTTCTGATTATCTAAAAAAATTACAAATTAACTATGTCTTAAATTAAATAACTTGTTAATCAGGAAGAAGCCACATCCCCAGCCAAAGCTAGAGGATGTGGCTTTTCAGAAGTAAACTTTACTTTTTCTTATTTGAACATTTTATTTTTACTGTTTCTATGTTCATACGCACATTTCACGGTCTTTCATTTATTCTTTTCTGCCTAGGTTGGCTCTATATTATATCCTTTAAGGAAATTATCAATTGCCGACTCCTCTTAGAATCCAGTATATTATCAGTTCCCATAGGCTAAATCTATGATGGTGACCATTATTTGAGTCTTGTTTTTTTGAACCTTTCACTTCCACTGTTGTAGATCCCACAACTAAATAATTGCCTAGCATTCCACTGAATTCGAGCGTCTGTTTGCCATCATTCCAGTCAAAATCCTCACGATTGAATTTGAATTGCCCTTTTTCTGCTTGTTTCTCATATCCATTTTTACCTGAAATGGCTGCTACACCATTTATGGAAACACTTTCCAAGATGAAATTCTTCGTATCAAACCCCTTAGGCAACGATACTTCAACAGAAAATACTCCGTCATTGTCTTTGATAACACCTGGATTTACTTTAATGCTCGTGACAGGGATATAAACTTCAATAGTTTTTTTCAGCGTGGTTGTCCAACCCGCATTGTCTGTTACCGTTATTTGTACATTATATTTACCAGGTTGATTGAAGGAAATACTATCTCCATTTGTATAACTCTTTCCATTTACCGTTAAGCTTTCTGCTTTTAGTCCCGATACAGCATCTTTTGCCATATAGGTCAACGGCAATTTTGTTCCTAATGAATATAGATCTTTCAACTCCCATGTAACGGTTGGAGCTGTTTGATCAATTTTCACTTCAATTGTTTTCACTTCTTCTTTGTTGCCGGCCTGATCCACGCTGTAGAAAGAAACTTTATTGATTCCTTCTTCGTTTACTGTAAAGCTAATGCCTTCCGCAAATTCAGATCCGTTTACTGAGTAATAAGTTGTTTTTACACCGCTTTGGTCGTCTTTTGCTGCCAATTCTACAGCCACTTTATTTTGTGACCAATGTTCAGCATAATTTGATGCAGTTTCTGGTGCCGTGTGATCAATTTTCACTTCAACTGTTTTTGCTTCTTCTATATTTCCAGCATTATCTACGCTAAAGAAAGAAACTTTATTGATGCCCTCTTCACTCAACGTAATGCTTGTACCTTCCGCGTATTCAGATCCGTTCACTGAATAGTAGGTTGCTGATACACCGCTTTGGTCATCTTTTGCTGTCAATTCCACAGTTAATTCCTGATGCCACTCATCTGTTGCATTCGATGTTGTTTCCGGTGCAGATTGGTCAATCTTCACTTCGGCCGTTTTGGCTTCTTCTACGTTCCCAGCCTTATCGACGCTATAGAAGGAGACTTCGTTAATTCCTTCTTCATTTACCGTAAAGTTTGTGCCTTCTATATATTCAGATTCGTTCACTGAATAGTAAGTTGCTGATATACCGCTTTGATCATCTTTTGCTGTCAATTCGACCGTGAATTCCTGATGCCATTCATCTGTTGCATTCGATGTTGTTTCCGGTGCAGATTGGTCAATCTTCACTTCTGCTGTTTTGGCTTCTTCTTCGTTCCCAGCCTTATCGACGCTATAGAAGGAAATTTCGTTAATTCCTTCTTCATTTACCGTAAAGTTTGTGCCTTCTATATATTCAGATCCGTTCACTGAATAGTAAGTTGCTGATACACCGCTTTGGACATCTTTTGCTGTCAATTCGACCGTGAATTCCTGATTCCATTCATCTGTTGCATTCGATGTTGTTTCCGGTGCAGATTGGTCAATCTTCACTTCTGCTGATTTCGGTTCCTCTTTATTTCCGGCATTGTCTACGCTAAAGAAGGAGATTATATTGACTCCTTCTTCATTTATGGTGAAGCTATTGCCTTCCACATATTCTGAACCGTTAATTGAGTAGAAGGTTTTGTCTACACCAATCTTCTTGTCAATTGCAGTTAGTTCAACCGTAAATTCTTGATACCATTGATTAGTCATATTGGATGTAGTTTCTGGAGCTGATTGGTCGATCCTCACTTCTGCGGTTTTCGGTTCTTCTTTATTTCCGGCATTGTCTACACTGTAGAAGGAGATTACGTTGAGACCTTCTTCATTTACAATAAAGCTATTGCCTTCCACATATTCAGAACCATTTACAGAATAGTAGGTTGCAAATACACCACTGAGGTCGTTTGCAGTTAATTCGACGGTGAATTCTTGATGCCAGTCACCTGTTGTATTCGATGTTGTTTCCGGTGCAGATAGATCAATTTTCACTTCTGCAGTTTTCGCTTCTTCTATATTTCCGGCGTTGTCTATGCTGTAGAAGGAGATTTTGTTGATTCCTTCATTATTTAATGTGAAGCTGGTGCCTTCTTTATAATCAGAACCATTTACAGAATAGAAAGTTGAAGCCACTCCGCTCTTATTATCCTCTGCAGTCAATTCAACGGTAAAGTCTTGTTTTTGCCATACGTTCCCAACGTTTGTTGTTGTAGTAGGGGGCGTACGGTCATTTTGGATTTCCACTGCAATAACATTAGAATACCTTGAATCTCCAAAACGATTGTGTGTCACGGTAACCACAAATTCATGTTTTCCATCTTCAATGCCGTTAACAGTAAAAGTTTTCTTATCTGTAGAATCAAGTAAAACAAACTCCCCGTCAATCACTTCAAATATATGATAAAGAGATGCATTTGGTATTTCATTCCACTTAAGAGTGGCTACATTATCATTGATAGATTGAAGTTCAAGCACTGGGCTTGCTACTACAGGATGTCCTAAAGTCACTTGAGCATAAGATACCTCGGATTCACCGAAACGGTCGCTTACTGCTGTCACTTCGTATTCATACCAGTCTTCAGGCATGTTTGTGAAGGTGCGGCTCAAATTTGGTGTATTAGAGACTAACTCTTTTTTACCTTCTTTAATCTGATAAATATTATAAGAAGTCGCAAATTCTACTTGTGTCCACTTCAATAGTAAGTCATTACCGTTTTGGACCGTAATTCTCAAGTTTTCTGGAGACGCCATTACAGGATGTACTAATGAATATTTCACTTGGCTTCCTTTTTGGGATTCTCCAAAACGGTCACTGACCGAAGTTACTTCATACTGGTAATCGCCAGCAGGAAGGTTTGCGAACGTGCGACTGGTGTTTTCCGTATTATATAGGAATTTTTTTACCCCATCTTTAATCTGATAGATATTGTAGCCCGTTGCAAATTCCACTTCTGTCCACTTCACGAACAAATCGTTGCCGTTTCGAACTGAAGTGCTCAACCCTAATGGTGCGCTCATATCAGGATGCACTAGAGTTGTTGAGGACTGGACTCCTGTTTTAGATTCACCAAAACGGCTACTCACAGAATACACTTCATATTGGTAATCGCCTGTTGGCCTGTTAGTCAATGTGCGAGTCAGATTTTCTGTTGTATTAACCAGCTTTTTAACTCCATTTTTAATTTCATAAATATTGTAGGCAGTCGCAAATGCCACTTCTGGCCATTTCAGGTTGATGTCGTTCCCGTTCCGGATAGACAGAGTCAAGTCTGCAGGTGCTGCCATTACCGGATGCACTAAATTTGTTTCAATCTGGCTTGCTGTCTGGGATTCACCAAAACGATCACTGACTGCAGTCACTTCATATACATATTTGCCCTCCGGCATATTTGAGAAAGTGCGGTTTAAGTTAGCCGTGTTAAAAACTAATTTTTTTTCACTGTCTTTAATTTGATAAATATTGTAGCTGCTTGCAAATTCCGAAACTGTCCATTTTAAAGCCAGATCATTTCCGTTACGTACTGTCAGGCTTAAGTCTTGCGGCGCCAACATTTGTGGATGTTCCAATGTATAAGCAACTTGATTTGATGGAGCCGACTCACCACTTGCAGTCTTGAAAGCCGTCACTTCGAAAACATATTCACCTTCCGGCTTATTTGCAAAATTGAAGGATGGATATTCCGGAGATCCGATTAGCTTTTTCTCTCCATTTACAACTTGGTAAACATTGTATTTCTGAGCAGAACTAACTCCAGTCCACTTCAATAGAAAATTATTTCCACTGTTTACAGTCACTTTCAAATCTGTAGGAGCTTCAATTGAAGTAGCAAACACGCTAATTGCAGGAAGCACAAGCTGAAGTACTAACAAAATACTCAAAAGCAATGATATGTGACTATATTTTTTCATAAAAACCCATCCACCTTTATACCTATAATGTGAGCAAATAAAAAAGCATAAAACCATCCATATTCATTTCAAACGATTAAACAGCGAAATAAGAGACTCTACTAAAGTAAGAGTCTCTTATTCTTTGCTTCATCTACTATTCAATATTGATTAACGAAGTAATTGAAGTACAGCTTGTGGTGCTTGGTTAGCTTGAGAAAGCATAGCTTGTGATGCTTGCGTCAAGATGTTGTTTTTAGTCAAGTTCATCATTTCTTTAGCCATATCAACGTCACGGATGCGTGATTCTGCTGCTTGTGTGTTTTCAGCGCTAGCGTTTAGGTTGTTAATTGTGTAATCTAAACGGTTTTGAACAGCACCTAGATATCCACGTGAATCTGAAACGCCTTGGATAGCAGTGTCAAGAGCTAACAATGATGTTGCTGCATTAGTAGCATCAGTCACATCAAGTGTAGTAACTGTTGAGATAGTTGTAGCTAAATCCGCTTTAGCAAAATCAATGTCGAATTTTTCTCCAGAGTTTGCACCTGATTGGATTGTTACTTTTCCGTCTCCAGCTGAACCTGCAGAAGCATCAAGCAATTTTTGTCCGTTGAACTTAGTGTTAGTTGAAATCTCTGTTAATGTTTTTCCTAATTCATCTAACTCTCCACTGATAGCAGTTCTTTCATCAGTGTTGTTTGTATCATTGGCTGCTTGTACAGTCAATTCTCTCATACGTTGAAGAATAGCGTGAGATTCGTTCAAAGCCCCATCAGCTGTTTGAATCATAGATACAGCGTCTTGTGAGTTTTTAGAAGCTTGCTCTAATCCACGAATTTGTCCGCGCATTTTTTCAGAAATCGAAAGACCAGCTGCATCGTCTGCACCTTTGTTGATGCGCATACCTGAAGATAGTTTTTCCATTGAGTTTGCTGCGTTGCCGCTCACTTGGCCCATTTGGCGGTGAGTGTTAAGAGCTGCGATGTTATTGTTGATAATCATTTTGTATTACCTCCGTGTAATGTTTTTTTGTTTTTTGCAAGGGCCCAAATCCGTTTGAACTTCCTTACATTATTTATATCGGAGACATATGAAAAATGTTTAGCGATTTTTTGAAAATATTACTATTAAATTATCAAAAAAATAAAAGCCCACAGTATTTCTGTAGGCCTTCTCCGTAATTCACTTATTTATATTCAAAAAATCACTCAAGTTAATGACATTCGAAGTCGCTAGTCGATTCTCTTCCTGAATCTCTAGATAGATTTCCTTCCGATGGATGGTGATATGCTTTGGTGCTTTAAAACCGAGTTTTATAGTATCTCCTTCAATACCCGTAACGATTATTTCAATATCGTTATCGATTATGATGGATTCCCCTTTTTTTCTTCCAAGCACTAACATATGCTACACCTGCCTTGCTACAGCTTTTTCACTGTTTTGGAATAATGGCTGCTTAATCTGATAGTTTTTGTTATCCAATACAATCTGCATGCCCAACTGCTTGTTGTTATTGATAACAAGAGGAGCTTTTAAGTTAGTGGTCGCTTCATTAATTTGACCTTTAACTGTCACAGTAGTTAATACTATTGCGTCAGTAGGCTCTTCCAATTGGAGCCTATCGACCATTTGCTCCTCTAATTTGATGTCGTATTCCTTGAAAAATGTAAATGGATCGACTAAAAAGAAGCTCACTTCTACTGTTTCGATCGACTGTAGGAAAAAGAATGGTGTTTCCTCTTTTGCATCCGCCGGTACCAATACGTACTTTTTATATTCCTCAAAACCTGGAATCCCTTTATTAAACGTGATTACACGATTGTCTGCTATTTCTAATTCACCAAAACGTTCAGTTTGAACTCTCATAAAATGGCTCCTTTCGTTTCTTCTAGTCCTACTATTAATCTAACTACTTCTTATTTTCACATAAATGGTGTTTAGTAGACAGTATAGATTTCTAATTATAATTAAAGTCGTTTCAACATCTTTTAGTCGCTCTATTATTATTTCGGCTCAAAAGTGCCATGCACGTGTTCAGATAATTTTTTTCGAAGGTACTCCCACTTGAGGACATGTGTCCTTTCATGTAATCCACCCATCGTATTAAATGAAAGAAAAACTACTGGGGAGAGCATTTATGAAAGGCATTATTTTTGCAATTTTAGGTGGAGCTTTTATTACATTACAAAGTGTTGCCAATGCACGCATCAGCCTTGATATCGGCACATGGCAAACAGCAACCATTACACAACTGACTGGTTTTATCGCAGCTTTTCTCATTCTTCTTGTCATTAAGGATCGCAACTTCAAAAATCTTAGACAGGTCCAGCCTCTTTACTTGATTGGCGGAACGTTCGGAGCGATTGTCGTTTTCAGCAGCATTATGGCGATTCAGCAAATTGGCGTCACGCTGACAGTAGCAGTGTTATTGATTGCCCAGCTATTTTTGACGTTCATCATAGATCGTAAGGGTTGGTTTGGAATGGACAAACAAAATATGAGCTTGTCTCAAATTTTGGGCATCACCATGATGGTAGTAGGGGTTGTTATACTAAGTTTGTAATTCCGTACACACTGAAAGGAGAGAAGTGCCATGAAAGAATTCAATAATCGCCAACAATTACAACAGTATATAAAATTACATAACATCGAATCCATTTTCAACGAACAGCTTCTCCCCTTTCTTGCTCTATATCACTTTGATCAAGGTGAACGTGTCTGTTCACAGGGGGAAGAATCAAACCATCTCTATATCCTCGTAAAAGGAAAAGTGAAAATATCTACCACTTCTGTTGAGGGCAAAACACTTATCCTTTCCTTTAAAAAACCACTTGAAATAATCGGGGATATTGAATATGTACAAAGAACGGAAATTCTCAACACGGTTGAAGCTGTTTCTGCTGTCATCATGATTGGGGTACATCATCAATGGCTGAACAAATATGCAAAAGAGGATGCCAACTTTCTACAGTTTTTGTTAGGAATCATCTCCCAAAAGTTCTATATTAAATCGAATACGATGAGCTTTAACTTAATGTACTCCGTGGAGGTTCGGTTAGCCAGCTATCTTTTATCCATTTCATTCGATGACAATGATCCTTTATTCCAACAAAAAATCAGCACATCCAGTCTACCTGATGCGGCTAATTTAATCGGGACAAGCTACCGTCACCTAAATCGAGTCCTTCAGAAATTTTGTGCCGATGGCTTGGTGGAGCGCAGTAAAGGCTCCCTCGTAATCAAAGATAGGAACGCTCTATACATGTTAGGAAATGGCAACATTTACGAATAAATAGTTTAAAGGAGATGACTGGAATGCTTATAGGAATCTTATTCGCGCTACTTGCCGGTTCGCTAGTTGGTCTGCAAAACATTTTCAATAGTAAGGTCAGTGTACATACTGGTTCATGGACTACTACAACATTGGTATTGGGTCTGGGATTTGTGGCATCCTTCCTGATTGGGCTCTTGGTGGAAGGAAAGAACCTTTTTGCACTCCACAACATGGAGCCTTGGTATTGGGTCAGTGGATTGATTGGAGTTGGCGTGGTGACTTGTATCGTACAAGGAATCAATTATCTTGGGGCTACGTTCGCAATATCCATCTCACTTGCATCCCAGTTGGCATTTGCATTATTGTGGGATTCATTCGGCTGGCTTGGCTTGGAAAAAGTCCCCTTCACGTCCCAACAACTGATAGGCGTAATGGTAGTCGTGGCGGGTGTGCTAGTATTTAAGCTTGGCGGCAAGAAACACATATCGGCTTAGGAACAATTTTTTTCAGGAATCACCCCCATCACAAAAACCCTTTTAAACAAATAATGAAAGGGTTTTTTGACTGCTTCTATCAATTTGATCATTTCATTCCTTCTTAAACAGTGCCTGTTCATCAAATCAATAAACATTTTTCAACACACAGCCACGGTGTAGTAATGCGTAGTAGCTGATCAATTGTAACGGGATGATCGAAACTAGTGATTTTAACAATAGGTGAACATTTATTATGACAAGCGTATCACCTTCTAATTCACCCGATTTCACTATTTTTATTCAGCAACATTGGATATCTGCAAAAGCTCCGTTTTCGATTTGCTTAATAACACAATGCTGTATTGGTCGTTTTGAATCATTTCTCTAACCTCTTCTGACGAAAGAAATTTGCGCAGTGCAGTTTCTATTTCTGAAATAATTTGCTCTTCAGTATTTTCAGGGAGGACTGTTTTTATCGAGACGTTCGCGACTCCGCCCTTCACTTTATAGCTGATGCCTGTGATATTATAAGTTGACTTCCCAGCCATTGATTCATGTATATCACTGGCAATATATGACCATCGGTTGTCTTGCTGCCTATGCTTTTCATTGTAATAACGAAGCTCGACATGTTTAATATCCAGGTCCTCTGTTTTGATGCCATCTTTTACGAAAGAAAGGATGTCTTCTGCCTCTTCTATATGGTCTGGCATATCCAATTCAAGTGTTTTTGAAAGGAATTCCTCAGAAATTCCAAATGTCACCGCTTGCGCCAGTTCCGTATATCCAAAATGACTAAAAGCATCTCTGATAATTGTCCCAACGCTCTCCATTCGTTCATTTGATTCAATATATTTTTCTGGTGTCTCTACGCTTCCTTCAAATTGTGTGATTTTCAACTTATATGAATCAATTCCTTTTTCATAGAGTAGATTTTCAATTTTAGGTTCAAGTACTTCTTTCATTGTTGAAAGATTGTCTTCAGCTTCCATCAGTGAAATTTCAATCGTATAAGGATTTGGTATTGTTCCGACAAAAGATGCCTCATAGCCTTCCCTTTCAATAACAGCCATAATCGATTCATGAATGGTAGCATCATTCACTTTGATTTCTAGTGGTATTATTTTCGCGACTAATGATGCCATCGTTGTGGAATAGAATGGAGAACTTCCTAAAAACAACAGCAATACAACCGCAGCAGAAATCCAGATTTTCCTGTTTGATGATGTTTTAGTCACTGGCCTTTGAATTTCCCCTAAGACACGCTTACGTAATTGGTCTTGGTACTCCGCTTTCATTCGAATTTTTTGATCCAGGTTCTTCAAGGATTCTTGCAAATCATCATCCAACCGTCGATTCATATTCAAACCCTCCTTCGAGTAGCTGTTTCTTTAATTCCTGTAATCCTCTTTGTAATGTGCTTTTCACTTTGCTCTCCGACCACCCTAATATTTCTGAGGTCTCCTTTGTTGAAAAATCTTTTAGTTTACGTAATATCAACACTTGACGGTAATTTCTTTTTAGCATTTTTATAGCCTTATACAATGCCACTTCTTGTTCATTCATTTCCATCATTTGATGAGGCAAAGGGGCTGAATCCTTCTCGTTCATCGGTAAATCCAAATGATATCGCCAAGGGTTCATTTTACGTAGATGGTCCTTTGCCGTATTTTGCGCAATACTGAATAACCAAGTCTTAATACTGGATTGACCTGAAAATGTATGATGCTTCCGAAAGGCCTTCACGAAGGTTTCCTGTGTTATATCCTCAGCCTGTTGGTAATCTTTCAACATCATAAATATGTATGTAAATACGGCTTCACCATAATCGTCATACCACTCCGTAATCAATTCTCTAGAACTCACCCATATTCAACTCCTTTCTCTATTACTTAGACGTACAGTTTGAAAATCGGTCGCAAAAAAGCATTTGAGGCAACTTTGTTAGAAAAACGAAAAGCACCGTCTTAGTCTGTCTCTGTTGTTGGAAAGATGAAAGGCTAACTGACTCACTTTTCTGACCCCCTAAAGGGGCATGCGTTCGTTAATGAAAATAATTCACAAAGTATTTGAGAGTTTAATGTAACAAGCTTCGATATAGTTATTGAAAAGGCTTTTTCGAATACATAAAGGAGACTAAATAATGCGATGTAATTCTAATAATTTTGTTACACGTTTGCAAAAACAAAAAGAAGATGCACTTGAATATGTAATCGAGCACTATTCAGCTTTAGTAAATGCAATTGCTTATAAAGTTCTCTCTGGAATTAGTAAGGATGCTATAGATGACTGTGTGAATGATGTTTATTTAGCAGTTTGGCAAAATGCCGGGCAATTTAAAGGCCAACCCCAGGACTTTAAAAAGTGGATCGGTATGATGACGAAATATAAGGCGATTGATCTATTTCGAAAACTTGAAAAACAACAAGCACGAGAACACAGTGACGATTTGTTTGAGCAAAAATCAAAAAACGACGAAGTGACGGAGCAACTTGTTAAAAAAGAGGATAGTAAAGATTTATTACTTGCCGTAAGCAAGTTAGAAGAGATTGATCGCGATATTTTCATGATGAAATATTACTTGCAGTTATCCAATATTGAAATTGCGGAAGCCCTTAATTTATCAAAAGCTGCGGTTGAAAACCGACTATACCGCGGGAAGAAAAAGTTAGCTACGATGATTCAATTAAAGGAGCGATTAATATGACCGAAAGCTATAAACAGTGGCTAGATTTAGATATAGAGAACATTGAACCAATGAGCTTAACCGATTCTAGGAAGGCTGAAATTAAACACACTGTACTAGTAAATAGTCGAAAAAAGAAAGGTTTTGTACAATTAAGATATCTTACTGTAGCAGCAATAGTTTTCGTTAGTGCTGTTACAACAATGAGCTACACTTTTCCAACGTTTGCTTCACAAATTCCGTTCATGCAAAATGTCATCAGTTATTTTAATAAAGAAGATTCGATATACGAGAAATATGGTGACTTTGCAACTGAAATTGGCTACACACAAATAAGCAACGGTACTTCCATAATGATTGAAAATGCAGTTTTTGACGGAACGTCACTAACCGTTTCATATGCGATTGAAACGGATGCCGATTTGAGCCCAAGCACTTATACGTCAAATCGTTTTGATATTAAAGGAGCAAGTGGATTAAGTGGTTCGGGAGCTATTCGTAAAATCAGTGACACGAGGTATGTTGGACTTGAAAGGTTAACTCCCCATTTCGACACCGCTGCGCCTGCTGAAATAGAAGTGAGTTGGCAGCCAAAAACATTTATCGATCAAACCACAAATACCGAAATCAATGGTGACTGGAATTTTAACTTTACACTCTCAAAACTTGATAATGAAATACAGCCCGTTCAACAATCTGTGACAGATCATGGTGTCACGGTTGTAGTCACTTCATTGAAAAAAAATGAGATGTCAACCGTTATCGAGTACGAATCGGTTGTAGATGAAGAGATTTTGAAACAATGGCCATTCGTTTCCGTACAATTTGAAACTATCCAAGATAATCTTGGAAACACTTATATAGTGGATTCAAATGGTAGTAAAAGTAATGATAATGGAGTGTCTTTCGAGTCGAGTGCCACTATTAAAGCGATAGACCCAAATGCGAAATCACTCAAACTTGTCCCTATGATTTACTTTTCACTAGGTTCTGGCAGAGGTCTAGAAACAAAATTTACGGAGCCGATTATCATCGATTTGAAATAGCAAAAGGAAAGGTCTTTGTCTATATCTCTAGACAAGGACCTTTCCTTTGCGACGAGTAACCGCAGGAGTAGTATCGTGCTTTCCAAAGACCTTGGGATTCTTTATGAAATCAGTGAACACCATGTTCTCGGTAGCCCAAGATTTCTAAACTCTCTTATATTTAGGTTGTGTCAAATCCTACTCTTGCTATTCCGTAAAACAGCTCCATATCTATAAACAAGTAAACATCAACAATAAAGTATTACATAACTATAAGTTTCAACCAACTTTTTCAATTCTCTAAATCTCAAAGTATTTCCTGTTTATCATTTCTATTTTTTCTTGACGAATAATGATATTGAACATCAAACAAATAAAATTGCTGATAAATAAACGACGAATGTAACCGTGATACTGCTCAGCACCGTCGTCATTAAAACGGTTTGCGCAGCATTATCTGGATACACATCATACTCTAGAGCAAGGGTTGCACTGTTCCTTGAAGTCGGAAATGAACTTCCTATAAACAGCGATTGAGCGACCACCCCGTCTATCCCCATAAGGTAAATGAGGATCAGTGCGATACTTGGACCGATGATTAATCTTCCTAAACTACTGACAATAATCATCTTGTTAAATAGGGTTTTAAATTGAATTTTCGCGAGTTGCGCGCCCAATAATATCAATGCAATTGCGATAAACGCATTGGCAAGTTGATCAATTGGCGTCCATATGAATTCAGGAATACCGATTTTGAAAGCATTAAATATCCCTCCGAGTATCATCGCATGAATAATCGGAAGTACCAAAAGTGCTCTCAATACGTCAAGGCCAGATTTTGTAGCTGAAATTAGGTTGTATAACCCATATGTATAGGTGATGATGTTTTGAAATACTAATACGATAATCTGGATTGAAATGCCGAGAGGATTTGCCTGGAAGATTAATTGGCTAACAGGAATTCCATAGTTTCCTGAATTCATTAAAACTACACTATTTTTGAATATCCCGGATTCTCCTTTATCCAGTTTAAGAAATTTAGCAATCAAGAAGCTTACCAGCATCAAACAAAGACTAAAGATGATTAGGTAACCAATAATTTCAAAAAGGATATGAATATCAACTTCTGTTTCATAAATATTGATAAAAACAGCTGCCGGCATGAAACAATATGTAATCAAATTCGAGAGAGCCTTTAAATCAAAATTAAACTTCCGTTGCAAGACCGCGCCGATTAGTAAAAGGATTAATATTGGCAATATAACATTTAGAAAGACTGTACCTAAAAAGGACATTTCAATGACTCCGTTCGTGTGTGAACTGTATTCATTAATATACATTCTCCATTTACAATGCATTTCCTTTGTTATTTCTATATATTTAGTAACCAGAATTTTATGATAAAGCATTTCTGAAAATACTAGAATTATTGAAACGAGGACAAGAAGGCCTTCATCCAGAACCTATTTATTGCTTGAACTTATCATAATATGGCTGTTTCCTTGTAAAGGAGGAGGTAACGTTATGTTCAAAATTCGAGTGGTAAAAAAGCTTTTATATTGATTTGTTTATAGAGAATGAGCAAAAAAACCGGCGCATTCGCACCGGTTCTCAATTTATCTTCTATATCTTCCCCTACTATTAAATAGAAATAACGCCAAATATAATTGCAGCAATAATCATAAATAATGAAGAAGCAACTACCCATTTCAAGGCATAGCGCTGGTTCTGACCGTAGTCAATTCCAAGCATACCGACTAGCAGATAACCTGCCGCATAAAGCGGACTTAGCACGTGGACAGGTTGACCGAGAACGGATGCTCGGGCAATTTCAGCCATAGGAATATTGTAGCTTGCAGCGGTTTCGCCAATGATTGGGATAATTCCATAATAATACGGATCGTTTGCCATGAAATACGTAAATGGCATGCTCGTGATTGCAGTGATTAAAGGTAGCTGACTTCCTAATTGTTCCGGAATGACTTGCACAAGTGCGGTAGCCATTGCATCAACCATCTCAGTTCCATTCATAATCCCTGTGAATATCCCTGAGGCAAAGACTAGTGCGACAACTGCAAGAACATTCCCAGCATGGGCTGTAATGCGTTCTTTTTGCTCCGCCAGATTTGGGTAATTTATCATGGTGGCGATGGCGAATCCGAGCATAAAGAGAACGGGCAGCGGCAGCAGTCCGACAATTAAGGCAATAAGTAGACCGATTGTCAGTCCTGCGTTTACCCAAATCAATTTTGGACGTTGTAGCGCTACGGGTTCTTCCCTATTAGCAACAGTAGCGGCGACTTGAATCTCGGCTAAGTGCATTTCATTGGCGGTTGAGGCATCAATTTGATGGATGCCAATCCGTTTACGTTCTTTTAATCCAAAGTACCAAGCAACGAGAAACGCAAAGCTTATTCCGGCTGCCATCACAGGAATGAGCGGAAGGAATACTTCCTCGGTCGTGAGCTGTAGCGAGCTGATGACTCGGGCTGTCGGTCCGCCCCAAGGTGTCATGTTCATGACGCCGATGGAGAGAAGCGCGAGCGTAGCGAGCATGTATAAATTCATTTTTAGCTTTTTGTACAAAGGCAGCATTGCTGTGACGGTGATGATGAATGTTGTTGTTCCATCCCCATCTAGGGCAACAAGCGATGCGAGCGCAACTGTTCCGAGCGCAATTTTTAACGGATCTCCTTTTACAATCCGCAAAATCGCATTGACAATTGGTTCAAATAAGCCTGCATCGATCATGATGCCAAAATAAAGGATAGCAAACACAAGCATGACGCCTGTAGGAGCAACTTGGGCAATCCCTTCGAGCATCATATCTCCAATGCCTGTATAGAATCCCCCAATTAAGGCAAATACAATTGGAACGATAATTAATGCCAGTAGTGCAGACATTCGTTTTGTCATAATTAATATCATAAAAATAGCAACCATACTATACCCAAACAATGCGAGCATTTAAAATCCCCCTTATTACTATGTAAGCGCTTCATTTTGGTTAACTTTAACAGGGCTGCTCTTTGAAGAATAGTTTAGTTGTTTTAATTTAATAACAGGCAATTGATTTCATTTTTTTCATATTTTTTATACAACAAATAATCAAACCTATTTAGGAGTGCTTGCTAGGTTGTTTGTAACGACGTTCTGGACGACCAACACTGCCATAGACAATATCCACTTCCAATAAGTCACTAGAAACCAAATACTCTAAATAGCGTCTCGTAGTGGAGTGACTTGCACCAATTTGCATTCCAACCTCTTCAGCATTTAGGCTTGTGGAAGCGGCTTTCATTGCGAGGATAACTTTACGCAGCGTATGTTTGTCGATGCCTTTTGGCAAGGAATCGGTTCCATGCTTGGCATCGGTTGTTGTAACACTTTTGTGAAAGATGCGTTGTATGTCTTCTTGTTTGATATGAGCATTCGACTGCCAAGCTTCCCTTGTTTGGCGGTAGTTTTCAAGAGTTGAAAAAAAGCTTTCAACCATAATCGGTTTCAGTAGATAGCTAAAGGCTCCTCCCCGCATTGAATCTCCTATCGTTTTTGAATCATTTGAAGCTGTTATCATAATCACGTCAATATGGCGGTAAGCCTGTTTGATTTGAAAAAGTATATCAATTCCATTTGCGTCCGGGAGATAAACATCGAGCAGGATGAGCTCTGGTGTAATCACGTTCAACAATTGAATGGTTTCTGAAGCTGTTTGTGCTTTCCCTATAACAGTGAAATCTTCTTTATTTTTAATAAGTTGTTCATATACAGACGCGGCGACAGGGTCATCCTCAACGATAAGAACCCCAATTGAAGGGTTAGTCATGATTTTTTCTCTCCTTCGTGTTTGTGTAATCGATACTAGTTTTTGGAATAGCGATTGTCATACATGTTCCTCCCTGTAAACGATCTGACCGGTACCATTCTCCACCAAGCTGATGCAATGCATGCTGCATAATTGCCAAACCAAGGCCATGCTGGGCATGATTTTTAGTTGTCGCTCCTTCTGTAAAGAAATAAGCTTCTTCTTCAGCGGTCATGCCTTTACCATTGTCCTCAATATCCATAATCAGCTCGTTCCCAAAGTCTGTAAAAGATAAGTGGACAGCGGCTTTTGTTCCATTCAAGGCAGAAGAGGCTTCCAGGGCATTATCAATCAAATTGCCAATTACTGTAACGATATGCTCGCTTTGTATGGTATCAGGGAAGTCTAACCACTGGCTGTTTGCATCAAATGTGAGCGATGCTTTCATTTCTTTGGCACGGTTCACTTTCCCAAGAAGAACGGCCACAATCAAAGGGTCTTTGACTGTAGTCATTAAAAAGGTGACGGTTTGTTGCAACTCTTGCACTTCCATCTTCATAAATGCCTTTGCATCATCGTAACGCTCCAATAACAGGAGGCCATTTAATGTGTTTAATTTATTTAAATATTCATGGGTCTGCGCTCGAATATGGTTTGCATGCTGCTGAATTTCAATAAGTTCATTCGCCAAGTCTTCAACTTCAGAGAAGGGGCGAATTGTCAGCACAAATCCAGAAATTGCCGTTTCTTTAGCCTGGATAGGCGAGATGTCAACAATATATATCAAGTTGTTCATGAGTACTCGGTCTTGAATTAAGGAGTTAGGATTCTGCAAAGCGGTTTGTATAAGTGCTTGCAAATGAGGCTCCGTTAGCGTACCTATGGCATGTTCGCCTAGAATGTCACGCGCTTTTTTATTGGCAGATAAAATATCAAGCGCAGGGCTAATGGCCAGTGTCGCATCCACTATCGATTCGAGAATGGCTTGTTTTTCAGAAAAGGCATGGGAAATCTCCTCTGGCTCCAAATTAAAAATAAGCGTCTTGACGCGGCGGGCAATAAAGAAGGCGCCCGGAATGCCAATAAGCAGGGCGAGACCACCGAAACCAGCCACGCGCAATTGATATAAGAATATCACATCCTCTACTTCGCTCGTTAAGAAGCCAACGGAAGAAATTCCGATAATAGCGCCCTTCTCGTCATAAATCGGTGTTTTCGCTTTAACTGCTTCACCTAAAATACCGTTATCAATAAAAACAATGGATTCTCCAGTCAGCGGAATTTCGTTGCTTGTCTCAGTAACTCGGCCAATTTGATCTGGATGGGGATGGGAATAACGAATCCCTTCTTTATTTGCTATAACAATATAATCTGCGCCAGTCCGAACTCTAAGTTTCTCAGCTAATGGCTGAATCGACTGTGCTGGATCTTCTGTAGAAAACGCATCAATGATTGAAGCGTTTTCGGCAACCAATTCGGCAACTGTCAAGGCTTGCTGTCCAGTGGTTTTCTCAATCAGTTGGTCAATAATCGATGCAAAAAAAACCGTGATAAGCAGAATGCAAGATACGATTACAGCCAGCATAAGAAGGACCATTTGTCCGAAAAGTCCGGGGCGTTTTAACTGAGAAGACAAAAACATTGTGTTCACCTCATACAATTTTGATTGCTTCTAGCGGAAGCAGGGGGACGGTTCTCTTGCTTTTATCAACCCGACCACCAATACCGAAATTGATGGTGACTGACATTTTCACTTTAATCTGTGACAGATATGGATCATTGTTTTAGTCACTTCATTAGAAAAACGAGATGCTAACAGTTATCGAGTACGGACCAGTTGTAGATAAAGAAAATTTGAATCAATGGCCATTCGTTCTCCGTATGTAGGAAATCTTCTTGAAATCTCCGTTAATGAGTGACTGGCATAAACCACTTGAACGATGTAGTCTACCTTTAAAGTAACAGTTTGCCCGCAATGCTTCTGAACTTTTTAATTACTATTTCTTCAAGCCACTAATTGTCCCATCCATAGACATCGGTGCATTCAAATCGACAAAGAACAATACAATTGTAGTGTCTTCATTCGCGACTAGAGATGGAAGCGGATTGACTAAATCTGTTACGGCTTCTTGTTTACCAATTATGAGATCTTGCACCGTAATTTCACCGTTCAACACGTAGAGAAATGGTTTAAATCCTACATACGTTGGAACTTCCAACTCTTCGCCAGCTTTAGGATGTGCATCTAACATGTAGACATTTTGCCTAACGTAAAGTGGTGCTTCGCTTCCTTCAGGTCCAACCATGACATACCAATTTCGATTGTCTGCCGGTTTATCATGAAACTGAATTTCTGGTGAAAGATCCGTTTCATTCGGTCGGACGAAGATTTGAAGCATTTCAACCTCATCTTCTTTCACTTTTTCCTCATGCCAAAAGCTAGCTCCTGCATTCATCATCATTAATTTACCTCTTGCAATCGGTGCTTCAAAACCTGCGGAATCTTTATGGTGCGTGACACCTGTCCATATATAACTTAAAATTTCATCGTTGATATGTTCATGCATTTTAATCGTTAAGCCCTTTTTCATGACCGCATGATCAATGATAGCTAACGGTCCCCATGCAGTATCTGCTGTTTCATCTCCCAAAATATTACCTGGTTGGACTCGTGTAATTGTAAAAGGACCTCTGAACGGCTGTGCATGATTTCCAGCTTCAAGTTTTTGTAACAAGATAAAGACCCCTTCCTCTTGGCATATAACAAAATCGACTCTCGATAGGGAGTCGATTTTGTTGTTATCCCGCATTAAATTGACGTACTTACCCCACTTTAAGCCTTCAAGAAAACCAAGAAGAATAAGTGGGGGATCAACAGCACTAAAGTGCGGAGGTATAAAGAACTATTCCTCCCTAAAACCCGATTACTTTACCCGTGTAGGAGAGATTATACTGCATCCCTGCCTATTAGATATTCAGGTGTTACGCAGGACTCGGTGAACCTAGACTGTGTACATTATTTCACTTGAATATACTTTTCGCCAAGGATGCTATTAACCTCGTATGCATCTTGCGGTAACTGTTTCTGTAGAAATGCGACTACCTCATTTTTTTCAATTGAATAATATTCTTCAATTTCGCGTGAGAATAACAATTTTTCCTGTTGAAGTAATTGATCTAAATCGGAAAGCTGTTTCGACTTTAACGTTACATCCGGTAGTAATTGTTGAAGTGCATTCGTGTAGTCCTCCAAAGCTCGTGCACCAACGATTCGAACACCTTTTTGTTCTTCATTCACCATGACGATTGTTGGGAATCCACGAACACCTAACTCACGGACAAGTTGGAAGTCTTCCTGTAATAAAGTATTTGCTTCTGGAAGCTTCGATTGATTCACGATTTCTTCTCCGTTAAGTCCAACTTCATTGACAATATGGATTAAAATTTCATCTTGTGCAATATTTTTATTAAAAGCAAATAGTTCTTCTCGTGCACGACGTAAAAATGTGTTTGCTAGATCGCGATTTTTTTCTTGAATTACCTTATATACGCGAGAAGGGATGAAAGACGATTCGATTGGATTATCGTACCAAACGGTTCCATCAATTGGCATGCGTGAGTGTTCACCAACTTCTCTCCAATGGCCGGCAACATCTGCGGGACTGGAAATGCCGTTGCTTACGTCTGCAAAGTCGTCCCATTTTTCAAGTAATCCTCCCATAAGCGTATTCATATTAAAATATTGCCCGTATTGATTGACAAACTTTCGTAGGACCGGTTCTAATGCCCAGCAATGCGAGCAGATTGGATCGGTTACATAGTATAGTTCAATCGCTTTTTTAGGTGTTGACAAATCGATGAATTCCATTGTATTCATGTCGTCCCCACCCGGTCCGCATATGCCAGTTTCTAAATCGCAAATCATGTTATTTTTCGTTTCCATTTAAATTCCCCTTTACTTTTTAATTGTTTTTGCTGCCATCAAGATTGATATGTTTTTGTGCCCATTCCTGGACTGGTTGTAGGGCATTTGCCAATAGTTGCCCTTTTTCAGTCAGATGATACGTGATTGTAACAGGCGTTCCTTCTGTTACTTTTTTTACGACTAAGTCATACTCCGCAAGCTCGGTCAATTTCAACGAAAGCGACCGGGGGGTAATCTCATTTAAATCTCGCTTGATATGAGAAAAATGAGCAGTAAACTCAGGGCAATTCGACAAATAATGAATAATGAGCCCATTCCAACGTCTTCCTAAGATTTCAAAGCACGATTCTAAATAAGGACATACTTTAATAAGTACCACCTCCAACTATTATTTCAAGTATATATAAGTATAAAAATTATATCAAGTATAATAATTATATTAAAATTACCTATTACCAATCACACATCCTGAGAATAGTAAAAAAGGCTACCCATCGACCATAGAATTTTGACCGCCGGTAGCCTCCAATTATTCCTGGACTTTCACTTTGGAAGGAATCCCATCTGCTCATCCGAACAGCGAAGTTTCAATACAAGAATCTCCACAAATAAAAAGTCGCATAGGATTCAAAGCCTTTCCAAGGAGCAGATATTTTCAAAATTTCTTCTTTCGTGGGCTTCACTTCCGCACCCGTTACATGCTTAATCGCATTATGCAGCCCGACATCAGCAATTGGGAATGCGTTCGGGAATCGTAAACAACGCATTAATACATAGTTTGCAGTCCATGGACCAATACCGCGGATTTTGACAAGCATTTTTTCTGCTTCATTAAAGTCACCAGTCCCCATTACAAGTGATTTCGAAAGGCTCCCTTCGACAATAAGTCCGGCAACTCCAATAAGATATTCACATTTTTTCACGGTCATTTTGATCGGGGATAAGTCTTCGATTGTAAGATTGGCAATGTCTTTTGCTTCTGGGAAAATCCAATACTGACGGCCCTCCCATTCAATTGATCTTCCGAATGTTTCTACCAAGCGCCTTTTTAATGTATAAGCGTATGTCAAATTGATCTGCTGTCCGAGAATTCCCCACACTAAGGCTTCAAATAAATCTGGAATCCCAATATTTCGTAATCCATAAAATTCGTCAATTGCTTTTTGGAGCAACAAGTCATTTTCAGCCATTTCATAAAAAGGCTTTAAATCATTATCCAAATCAAACCAGTCCCTCACATACTGTTGCACATCGTCACGTACCTTTTTGCTTACGGGACGGTTGTCTCCTAAAAAGCGAATCACAAGGTTTCCATCAGTGCTTTCACTTATTTCGACCAATGAAACTTCATTTTCAACTGGAATTGCCTTCACGATCTTATCAGCACGGATTTCAAACATGCACTCATTTGAAGACCGTAGCATATACCTAATATTCTCTTTAAAGCTGAATTCTTTTGGAACTTTTATAACTAAATCGTCACTATGATAAACAACCATTACACGAACACTCCTTCATGTTACCTATATACATAGTTGTACCATATTACTGTAATCAACTATTTCGTTATCTTGCTCTTACATCCAATAAACCCTTATCAATGAAAAAATGCGAGTATACTACAAGTAGAAGAGAGGTGATTCCATGAATGACAATCAAGATGTCATGCGATTAACTGATGAACAATGGCAAGCGATTACGCATAATGACCAGTCATATGATGATAGTTTTATTTACGCGGTAATATCAACGGGTATCTGTTGCCGACCGTCTTGTAAATCGAGAGATCCTAAAAAAGAGAACGTCCGTATTTTCAACGATGTGGATGAGGCAATATCCGAAGGTTTTCGTCCTTGTAAACGGTGCAAGCCAGGTTGCATACGTTTGCCAGACGAAGAATGGACAGTCCAAATCCAAGAATATATAAACTCTAATTATCATGAACCATTGTCTTTGGAAATATTAGCAGACATGTGTCATGGAAGCCCTTATCATTTACAACGAACATTTAAGAGAATTATTGGGTTGACTCCAGCCGAATACATCCAACGAGTAAGAATTACAAATGCGATGAAAGAACTCTCCACAAATAATAAATCTGTCGCAGAAATCGGTGTTTCTGTAGGTCTTCCAAATACGCCCTATTTCATTACGTTATTCAAAAATCATACGGGACAAACACCTAAACAGTATCAGAAAACAATTATGGAGGTGCACAATATTGGAGAAAAACAATGAAAGTATCGTGTATTGGATGCTGTTAAATAACGGAACATGGACGATTTATATTGCAGCAACAACGGAAGGACTTTGTTATGTCGGTTCACAAAATGCACCATTTGAAGAACTCGCCGCATGGGTAAATAAACGTCTCCCTACTTATGTACTTTCTGAGGATGGGCATGTATTGAATCCTTATGCAGTTGAATTAATTGATTACTTGGAAGGACGACGTAAAGAATTCACATTGCCAATGGATCTTCATGGTACAACGTTTCAGCAATCTGTCTGGAAGGTGTTGCGGGATATTCCGTATGGTCAGACGGTTTCGTACACGGATATTGCCGAGCGGATTCAAAAAACGAACGCGGTGCGTGCAGTCGGGACTGCTATTGGAGCCAATCCTGTATTAATTACGATTCCTTGTCATCGTGTCATCGCAAAAAGCGGAAAATTGACTGGTTACAGGGGTGGTTTAGAGATGAAGGAACAACTTCTAGGTCTAGAAAAGTGAGTAGAAGCATAGGGACGGTTCTCTTGCTTCTTATTAATGATAGTTAACATCTGTTTTAAAATTCATCAGGTATATTTGTAGGATTGTTGAATTAGATATGGGTGTTTCTTCCTAACCTTATTTAAAGCCTGGGAAAGGAGGAAAAAACAAGAGAATCGTTGTTGCTTTATAATAAAGTTTGATCAAATTGATACTAATAATCTTGATAAATGAACAAAAAAAAAAGCTTGTTTTGAAAAAAATTGATCAAAACAAGCATTTAATATGATTATTTTCTACTTGTTATGTTCCGTAATCTTGCCCTTTTCTGGAATATACATATCATCGTAAATATATAGCTGCGTCAAATATAATCGCACCTGGCTACTACTTTAGCAAAGTCTTTTTCAAGGTACTCCGCTTCTGCATTAAATGCTTGAATCATATAAACAAAATTCGTTTGATTACCAAATACAGCTGGACCGCTTGGCAGACTGGCTCACCTCGATTCCGTCGGCCACCCTCAGCTCGTCTCCGTCGATGCCGTCGACGAAGTTCCCCACCATGCTGAGGTCCTCCCCTGCATCGATCCTGATGCCGTTGGCAGCCTGTCGAATGACGTTGCACTCGATCCTGATACCTGAGGGTAATCCAGTGCCCCGTCCGTCAGTACCGCGGTCCTCACTGAGCCTGATTGCCCAGAACCCGTCCGTCCCTCCAGTGATGTGGTTACCATGCAACTCCGTGCCCGGCGCATTGCGGACCTCAATGCCGACCACCGAATCCTCCCCGGTGGTGATCCTGTTGTCCTCGATGAGGGTGTCAGGAGTTCCCAGGATGACGAGGACTCCCTGACGGTTACCTGTCAATGAGTTGGAGTGCACCCAGTTTCCAGGTCCTGAGGCGTCGTGCTTGTTCTTGGACCCGCCGGAATTGCCCAGCGCGATGCCTGCCCGTTGCCCGCCGATGACCGAGTTGTCCCGTACCTCGTTCAGGTATTCACCCTCTCCGTGCAGGTCGATGGCGTCGAGGTGGCTGCCGACGATCGTGTTCTCCGCCACAAGATTGTTGTGCGTGGGAAACTGCAGCAGAATGGCATGCCGCAGATGTCTGCCATCGAAGGTATTGCCGATGACGACGTTGTGCCGGGAATCGTTGGCGGCATCCGGGTCGTGCTGGTCCGCTAAGCCCTCGATAGCGATACCGTAGCCCTGTCCGCCGGGACCGACGGCAGTTGCCTCACTAACGTAGTTTCCAGAGAGGGTCACTTCACGGCTGGCCTTGACGGAGATGCCGTGGCGCTCGAACCTGCGGATGCCCAGGTTCTCCACCAGGACCTGGGAGCTGGCCTGCCCTTCGTGGGCTCCGAGGTAGATCCCGTACATTGGACCGCCACCTGCGTCGCCGTCGTCGGGGTCGTCGCCGAGTGGTCCCTCATGACGGGAGCTGATGGTGAAGTCAGCGACGATGACGTCGTGGACGCCTGAGCCACGGATTACCCGGCTGTCATCCTCGCCGTCCAGGGAGGTCAGCAACATGGTGCTCTCCTGGCCTTCGCCGCGCAAGTCCACGCCGCTGCGCAGCACGATGTTCGCCGACTCGTCGGCCGGGTCAGTGGAGCGCATGTCATACGTGCCGGCTGGCAGCACGACCTCGTCACCCGGTACAGCCGCGTCCAGGGCCGCCCGGATGGCTGCTGCGTCGTCGTGTGAGTCTGGATTCGGATCTGCCCCAAAGTGCGTAACGTCCAGGGTCCTGCCCTTGACCGGACCCGGCGTTGGCACCTCGATTGGCGCGCCGGACCGGTCCACCAAGCCGGGGGCCTGCCAGTCTCCACGCTCGGACGGTGCGGGTCCCACGGCGTCATCGCTCTCGACCGGCCTGTCGAATTCCTCGACGGTGCATGCGGTTAAGAGGACCACCAGACCAAGGGCCACCCACCACGAATGCCCCGGACATAGCCTTCTGTTCTGAACGGATTCCTTCATCAGACTACTCACGTCCTTCCTTGACTCTTTTCGTCCCTCTCGTCGCCCATGAAGGCGTCGAGAAAAGCGATGAGCCCGTCGTCTCGGCGTGATTTGCCGAGCCCGCGGGCTCACTACCTTCGGGATGCCCCGACAATCCGTACCGAATCGCCGATGTCATCCCATGGCCAGGGTCCTTCCGATTAGAGTTCCCCTTGCCATTGCTTTAGTCATTGGCTATTGCCTTTGTTGTTGCCTTTGTTACCTTTGTTGTTGCCTTTGTTACCTTTGTTGTCCTTGTTGAGTTTGAAGTTCAACGGAATGTCTTTTTCCAACGGAGTGACTGCCGAGGAACCACCGACATGCACGCGATATTTTCCATCAACAGTAGCCCACTCGCCATCAGCCCAGTTCGCTAGGTTGTCCGGTTCTTCCGGAATGAAATAAGAAAACGGGTGGTTGGAGTCAACCTGGTTAATCCGTACAGTCACCTGTTGGCTTTCACCTGGCTCAAGGTCAACCTTCTCGAAGTTGACAAGTCGCTTAGTCGGCTGCCCCGCCTCATCCGGCAGAGTCAAGTAGACCTGTGCCGCTTCTTTACCGGCAACGTCACCAGTATTCGTGATAGTGAAGGACACGTCAATACCTGACAACGAGCCGTTATTGCCGTTGTTGTTGTTGCCTTTGCCCTTCCACTTTCCTGGACCATCGCTTTCACCGCGGACCTTCTTCACCTTCAGATCGTCATACTCGAAAGTCGTGTACGATAAGCCGTACCCGAATGGGAAGACTGGCTTCACATCGTTTGCTTCATACCAGCGGTAGCCCATCTCTAGACCCTCAGTGTATTGAGCGATTAGCTGGTCGGAACCGTCACCGTATGCGCCAGGGCCACCTGGCTTGCCAGTATCTTGACGCGTTCCAGGGAACTGCTCCTCAGTCGCGAAGGCAGCTTCACGCTCGGTCGCACCGAACGTCATAGGCAGCTTGCCGGAAGGATTGACTTTACCATAGAGCAAGTTGGCCACGGCATTACCATCCTCCATGCCTGGGAACCAAGCCTCGAGCACCGCAGGTACCTCATCCAGCCACGGCATTAGCACCGTACCGGAAGTCTTCAGGACCACAGCGGTGTGCTCCGCGTTTGCCTCCAAGACCGCATCGATCAGCGGTTCCTGCTCCACCAAGTCCACGTGATTACCTCGCGTGTCAAGGTCGATGGCCGGGAAGCCAAGGGTATCGCGGTCCACAGTCTCATGCGGATTGTCGCCGACCATGAGCAGCACGACATCGGACTCAGCGGCCAGCTTAGCGGCAGCCTCCGGGTCACGGCCATCGTTGTACGTTACTTCAGTGTCGTAGCCCAGCTCCTCGATGACGTTTTCCAGGCCCTCCTGCGGAGTGACCGTGTAAGGAGTCACGACGTTCTCGTTGGTGTCCTTAGTGGAGCGCGGGGACATCTTGGCCTCGCCAGCGAACCACTCAACGCCGATCAGCGCGATCGACTTCGGCTCGTCGTCCAGTGGCAGGAAGTCGTTATCGTTCTTTAACAGCACGGCCCCTTCCTCTGCCATCTTCCGTGCGCTTGCACCGTTAGCAATTGGATCGACAATTTCCGGCAGGAACTCATCATAAGGCTCATCCATGTGACCAAACTCAATCATCTTGATGTAGCGCGGACGAAGAAGATTGTCTAGGTCATCCTCGGTTACCTCACCTGAATCAAGGGCATCCTGGATTTTCTCCTCAGTGTAGTACTGTGGTGCCCAGTCTAGCTCGACATTCATGCCAGCCTTGATGGCAGCAACCGTGTCGTGAATTGCGCGACGGTCACTCATGACATAACCGTCAAAGCCCCAGTTGTCGCGCAGGGCATCTTGTAGCAATTCAGAGCTATCACAAGCATAAGTGCCGTTAACATCAGGGAACGAACACATTACTGAAGCTGGGTCAGCATCCTTGACGGTCATCTCGAAAGGCAGCATGTACAGCTCGTTCATGGCCTGTGAGGGAACTTGGACACCCATCGTCCATCGCTCAGTCTCTTGCTCGTTGCCGGCCAAGTGCTTAAGCTGTGCCTGAACGCCTTGGTCCTGGATACCTTTGACTTGCTCAGTCGCCAGTATACCCGTCAAGTACGGGTCCTCACTGAAGTACTCATAGTTCCGGCCATTGTACGGGTGACGCACGAGGTTCATGCCCGGTCCGAGCAACACGTGATGCGCGAAGGCACGAGTTTCTTCGCCAAGGATTCGGCCTGCCTCATAGTTCAGCTCGCGGTCGAAGGTCGCGGCCATCGCCGGGGTGGACGGTAGTCCCGTCGCCTCCGGGTCATTGCCACACGATCCGCCCTTTACGCCCGTACCACCGTTGGTCATGCGGATTGTGGGGATGCCCAGATCCTCAATCCCATGGATTTGCCGGCCAGTGTCCTGCCACTCACACCCAGGCAAGGTACCCTCGGGCGCGAATTCGCCGTTCTGGTACTTGCTACTACCTTTTTTGTCGATGACTACCGTCTCACCAGTGTCGTTCTCATTAAAGCGTGAGATGGCGATTTGCTGGATTTTCTGTTCCATCTTCATCTCATCGAGAAGCAGCTCGGTGCGCTCCTCAGCAGAGAGCTGAGTGTTCATCCAGGGGTCGGTCCCTTCCGTTTCTCTGTTCATCGCATTAGCAGGATTTACTAACGTAGACAGGAAGATCATTGCTGTCAAAAAAATTAAATTAATTCGTTTTCTCATCGTACACTCTCCCTACTATCTAGTTGTCAATTAGCATTGAAATAATTAGTTTTATCGTCTTAATCTCTCCCTACTAAATATATTAGTATAGAGAAAAACTATTACGCTAGTATGACCGGTTAATTACAAAACAGACACAAAAAACACGAGATTAGTAACGCTAAAGTCCTGTCAGTGGTATTCAAACTCTTTAGCAAACAATAATTTGCCAAATTAACAATCAAAATAAATAAATTTTAATGAGTATTATACTTATTATTTTAAATATACTGAAATAGGAATGCCGATATTAAAAACAGCCTATTACTAGTATGAAAAACAGCCCCTATGTTGAACAAGCTTTGTTCAACATAGGGGCTATAATTTTCTTTTAGAATCAGCATTTGTAGTTGTGTTTTATTCAATCTTTATTCCAAACCAACATTTAGAATCAAAAAAACTGGTTAGTATAACTAACCAGTTTTTGCGTCACGACCGAGTTGTATGCGAACAACTGCATCGGTTTCTCTATTTACATTTATTCAACAGTAACCGACTTAGCCAAATTACGTGGTTTATCCACGTCACAGCCACGGTGTAGAGATGCGTAGTAGCTGATTAATTGTAGCGGAATAACAGAGACAAGTGGCGTTAATAATGGGTGGACATTTGGTAAGACAAGTGTATCGCCTTCTTCTTCCATGCCTTCCATTGCAATGATACATGGGTTTGCGCCACGTGCCACTACTTCTTTCACGTTTCCGCGAATGTTTAGGCTAACCGCTTTTTGTGTTGCCAATGCGAAGATTGGTGTTCCTTCTTCGATTAACGCGATTGTTCCGTGTTTCAATTCTCCACCTGCGAAGCCTTCAGCTTGGATGTATGAAATCTCTTTTAGTTTAAGAGCTCCCTCCATGCTGACACAGAAATCTAGGTTACGACCGATGAAGAATGCGTTACGTGTTGTTGATAGGAAGTCTGTAGCGATTTGCTCCATTTTTTCTTTTGAATCAACAAGAGATTGAACCGCGTTTGCCACAATACTCATTTCGTGTACGATATCGAAATCTGCTTTGCGACCCGCTTTTTCAGCTGCAACCGCTGCAGTGATTGCAAGTACCGCGATTTGAGCAGTGTATGCTTTTGTAGAAGCAACTGCGATTTCAGGACCTGCATGTAGTAATAATGTGTGATCCGCTTCACGAGAAAGTGTTGATCCTTTGGCATTTGTTAGGGTTAATGTTGGGTGACCCAATTTTTTGATTTTCACCAATACTTGTCGACTATCCGCTGTTTCACCAGATTGTGTGATAAACAAGAATAATGGTTTTTTCGACAATAACGGCATGTTATAGCCGAATTCACTTGAAATATGCACTTCCACTGGAATGCCAGCAATCTTCTCAAAGTACTCTTTTCCAACTAAACCAGCGTGGTAACTTGTGCCTGCCGCAATAATATATAAACGATCCGCTTCATTTAAAGCAGTAATGATGTCTTGATCAATTTCAAGTTCACCTTGTTCATTTTGGTAAGCTTGAATGATTTTTCGCATCACACCTGGTTGCTCATCAATTTCTTTTAACATGTAATGAGGGTACGTACCTTTTTCAATATCGCTCATATCAAGTTCAGCTGTATATGAATCACGTTCTACAACTGTACCGTCCAGTTTTTGAATTTCAACTGATTCTTTTTTCACAATCACCATTTCAAGATCGTGAAGTTCCACGTATTGGTCTGTCACTTGAAGCATCGCCATCGCGTCTGAAGCGACTACGTTGAAGTCATCACCAAGGCCAACTAGTAGTGGGCTTTTGTTTTTTGCGACAAAAATTGTTTGTGCTTCTTCTGCATCTAGCAAAGCAATCGCGTATGATCCGTGTAATAACTCAAGTGTATAACGGAATGCTTCAGCTGTTGTCATGCCGTCTTTCGAGAACTTCTCGATAAGTTGCACAATTACTTCTGTATCTGTATCTGATTTCATTTCAATGTCTGCTAAATATTCTTTTTGCAGTAAGTGATAGTTTTCAATAACACCGTTGTGAACAAGTGTATAACGACCTGATGCACTCTGATGAGGATGTGCATTTAATTGGTTTGGAACTCCGTGAGTTGCCCAACGTGTGTGACCAATCCCTGTTTTTGCCGTTACGTCATCTTCAACTGCTAGGCGTAAATCAGCAATACGTCCTTTTTCTTTGAATACTGTTACGCCATCTTCATTGCGTACAGCAATCCCCGCTGAGTCATATCCGCGGTATTCCAATTTTTCTAAGCCTTTTAATAATATTTCCTTCGAGTCTAAATCTCCGATGTATCCTACAATTCCACACATAATTTAAAATCCTCCAATAAATTCAAATGAAATAAACGTCCTGCATTGTTTGCAGAAGTTATTTATGTGCCCTCTTTTTCCTTTTAGTCGTAAAATCACTTCTACGGTTTAAGAAAAAGAATAACGACCAGGCATCGTGGCCGGGAGGTATCCGCCGAATGTTCGATACTCCTCCACCTCGTCTGCTGAAGATCCATTTCCGTTCGATTTCTTCAGCTCAGGCGCTATCATTGTTTTCCGATTTTTTAACGCGCTTTGCTCACTCCTTTTTTGCGCGTGACGTAGTCAGTTGTCAATGACTTACAATTCACGTCAACCACCTTATCATACTTAATTCGCGTGTATACGTCAATCAAGTACATATAACCATTGTATTCCAGTGAAATAGATTGGCTCAAGAATCATGCCAATCTTCTCTCTGCGCAAAACAAAAGAGCCGCATTTCTGCGACTCCCTAAAACAAACCTGTAACAGCACCAAATACCAATGCCAAGCCAATCACAAAAGCTGGATGCATTTTTACTTTTTCCAATAAAACATAGCTTGCCACTATTAAAAACAACGTGTAACCAATGCCAATGCCTTCTACCGATTCCTGTGCGAACTGAATCGTCATGAATCCAAGTAATACGGCGATCACCGGGCGAATTAATTTCGTTAAGTTTTTCACTTCTGGCTCATCTTTGTATTTCAATAAGACAGCCATCATGCCTACCATCAATAATAAAGATGGTGCTATCGTTGCAAACAATGCGACGACCGCTCCTACTATCCCACCTTCTGCATAACCGATATAGCCTGCCATTTTCGTGGCAATGGGACCAGGCAAGGAATTACCGATTGCGACAACTTCACTAAATTCCTGTGTCGACATCCATTCATAATTGCCTACGACTTCATGCTCCACAAGAGGGATTGAGGCCGGGCCTCCTCCATAACCTAATATACTAGGAATAAAAAAGGCTACAAACAAGTGCCAATAAATCATGCCTTTTTCCTCCTTAACAGTAATGGATAGAAGGCAAAAGCGATGCAACCCAGGATAACAAATGCAGGATGAACATGTAAACCTTCTATTAATATAGCTGCTAATGCCACTATTAATATGGCTACTTTCCAGGTAAGTGTTTCACCGGATTTTTTGATGAAATCCCAAGTCATTACTCCAAGCATAACAGCCACAACCGGGACAACAGATGCTGACATATGTTGTACCCACGGGATATCTTTGTACGCTTGCAGCAATCCAAGGAAGATAATCATCCCTACGACTGTTGGAATAACTGATGACAGAATTGCATTGAGACAACCCCATATGCCCGCTACTCGGTACCCAATATACCCTGCCATTTTCGTGGCAATCGGACCTGGTAAAGTATTGGCAAGTGCGAGTATATCCCCAAATTCGTCGTCATTCATCCACTTATATTTTTTCACTACTTCTGAGTGGACTAAAGGAATCGAGGAAGGTCCTCCCCCAAAACCTAACATGCCAATTCGAAAGAAAGCCAAACTAATATCGCGTTGAAGAGCACGTCCTGGACGTTCGGAAGTGTTCTTCGATGTCACTTGTTCTACCAAGCTGCGATTGCTCCGTCAGTTCGGGATTCCGTCCCGCCTTGCAATACACCTGTTTCTGGATTTCTCCAGATGATTTGCCCACGTCCAAAACTTCCACCATCCGTCGTTACATGGATATCGTGGCCTTTTCTAACTAAACTCTGAACTAAATAATTCGGGAATTCCGGCTCAACGTGAACCGTTTTTCCTTTTATCCACTGCCAACGCGGCATATCAAGCGTCGCTTGAGGATTCAATAAGTAGTCAATGGTATTAGTGACAACTTGGAAATGCCCTTGAGGTTGCATGTAACCACCCATCACGCCAAATGGTCCTACTGCTTTGCCGTCCTTCGTCAAGAATCCTGGGATAATGGTGTGATACGTACGTTTGCCACCTTTTAATACGTTTGGATGTGATTCATCAAGAGAGAAGTCATGTCCACGGTTTTGTAAGCCAATTCCCGTACCGGGCACCACAATGCCAGAGCCAAAGCCCATGTAGTTACTTTGGATATACGAAATCATGTTTCCTTCGTCATCCGCTGCAGCCAGGTAAACCGTTCCTCCTTTAGGAAGTTCATATGGTTCAGGGTTGCTAGCCGTATCACTAATGACAGCCGCTCGCTTTTCTGCATATTCTTCAGACAGTAAATGTTCCACACTGACTGGCATCATTTCTGGTTCTGTGATAAATGCCTGACCATCCGTGAATGCCAGTTTCATCGCTTCAATTTGCTGATGGAAGGTTTCCGCACTTTGCCAAGCTGGTGGGTCCAGTTTCTTGAAGACATTCAACGCCATTAGCGCGACCATGCCTTGGCCGTTCGGTGGGATCTCCCACGCATCGTATCCACGATAATTTGAGGACACAGGTTCAACCCATTGCGGTTTATATGTAGATAAATCTTCTTTCGTTAAGTAACCGTCATGCTTTTTGAAGAACGCATCGATCTTGTCGGCAATTTCACCTTCGTAGAAATCACGTGCATTCGTTTCAGCGATCGCTCGCAATGTTTTCGCATGACCAGGTGAAGACCATACCTCCCCGATTTCAGGAGCACGGCCATCAGGAGCAAAAGTTTCGAACCAAGCAGCGAATTCTTCAGATGTGAAGGTTTCTTTATACTTTTTATAAGCAGCTTTCCAGTACTTCCCAAGAATCGGTGATAATGGATAGCCTTCTTCTGCATAGCGAATTGCAGGAACGAGTACGTCTTTTAATGGAAGCTTCCCGAATTTTTCCGATAGCTCTGCCCATGCAGCTGGAACCCCTGGAACAGTGACAGGAATTACACCGAATACCGGCATTTTTTCATGTCCTTTTGCACGAATGGCTTCAGCAGATATGGACTGTGGTGCTGGACCTGAAGCATTCAGACCATGAAGCTTATCCTTTGTCCATACAAGTGCGAACGCATCGCCACCTATTCCGTTTGATGTAGGCTCTACAACTGTTAATGCAGCCGCTGTCGCGATTGCAGCATCAATCGCATTTCCACCTTTTTGCAAGATTTCGAGACCTGCTTGTGCTGCTAGTGGTTGCGATGTCGCGACCATGCCTTTCTTCGCAAAGACGGTATGGCGTTTTGCTGCAAATGGGTGGTGTAAGTAATCCATGATGATCCCCCTCTAATTCATTTGTTTCCTTGTAAATATTTAAATCTTAGTACCCGCAAAATGACAAGCTGCAAAGTGCCCTGGTTCAATTTCTTGCCAAGCCGGTTTATCAACTTTACACATATCTTGCGCAATCGGGCAACGTGTGTGGAATGGACAACCACTTGGAGGGTTAGCTGGGTTTGGTAAATCACCTTGCAACCGGATTCGCTTCAAATTCTTTTGAACGGTTGGTCTCGGAATTGCTGATAAAAGTGCTTGTGTATAAGGATGGATTGGGTTTGCAAATAATCCTTGTACAGTTCCAAGCTCCACGGTATTGCCTAGATACATCACTAACACACGGTCGCAGAAATAACGCACAACACCCAAGTCATGTGAGATAAATAAATAGGATAGCTTGTATTTTTCTTGCAATGATTTCAATAATTTCAACACTTGTGCTTGTACAGAAACATCGAGTGCAGATACCGCTTCATCACAAATGATAAAAGACGGATTCAAAGCAATCGCACGGGCAATCCCAATCCGTTGTCTTTGACCACCACTGAATTCGTGAGGATATTTTTCAAAGTGCTCTTCTTTCAATCCTACTTCATCTAGCAAGTCGATTACACTTTTACGTTTTTCCTTTGCAGACATATTGGTATGCATCGTGAATACTTCTTCTAGAGCGTGCCCAATACGTTGGCGTGGATTTAGTGATGCAAATGGATCTTGGAAAATCATCTGCATTTCTTTGACAAACTTCAATTTCTCTTTGCGTTTCAAGTCTTGTATTTCTTCATTCTTATAACGGACTTTTCCTTCAGTTAACTCTTCAAGACCGAGGATGGCACGACCAAGTGTTGATTTTCCACAGCCTGATTCACCGACTACTCCTAGACTCTCGCCTTCATATAATTGTAGTGAAACGTCTTCGACGGCTTTCACATGTCCTTGAACACGTTTTAAAATGCCACCTTTAATAGGAAAGTATTTTTTTACACCATTTAATTCGAGGAGTATTTTTTGATCAGATTTGGGCGGTAAGGTGACCATGTTTAACTTCCTCCTCTACTTTTTCATGCAACCAACAACTCACTATATGCCCTTCTTTAGTTGAGAATTCAGGTGGTGCGATTTCACGGCATATATCCGTTGCGAATTTACAGCGCGGATTGAACCGACAACCAGAGATTTGTTCAGTCAAACTTGGCATCGACCCTGGAATGGGTTCCAACTCAAAGTCTGGGTCATCGACATTCGGAACTGAATTCAACAAGCCGATTGTATATGGATGCTTTGGATTCTCGAATATTTCGGATACTGTACCTTCTTCAACTTTCTTCCCGGCATACATAACCATCACTCGATCTGCTACTTCAGCTACCACACCCATATCATGCGTAATCATCATGACACCCATGTTTAGCTTTTCTTTCAACTCATTGATCAAGTCCAAAATCTGTGCCTGAATTGTCACGTCCAAAGCAGTTGTTGGTTCATCCGCAATTAGCAAACCAGGACTACAAGCCAAAGCGATGGCAATCATGACGCGTTGTCTCATTCCCCCACTGAGTTCATGTGGATATTGATTGATTCTTTTTTCCGGGTAAGGGATGCCGACTTGTTTTAACAATTCAATCCCTTGCTTATTTGCAGCACTCTTGCTTATTTTATGATGAAGAATTAATGGTTCACGTAATTGATACCCAACAGTCAATACAGGATTTAACGCCGTCATGGGTTCCTGGAAAATCATCGATATCTTCGTTCCACGCATTTTTCTCATTTGTTCGAATGGCAAGTTATGAATTGGCTTCCCTTCATACTTCACTTCTCCACTCGTAATGCTGCCATTACTCGGAAGTAGTCCTATGACAGAGAGGGATGTGATACTTTTCCCGCAACCGGACTCGCCCACGATACAGAGTGTCTCTCCTTTCGCAACGGAAAAGGAGACATCCCGCACAGCTTGGACGTTTCCGTCTGCCGTGCGGAATTCAGTTACTAAATTGTTCACTTCGAGTAATGTCTCCATGTTGTTTACCTACTTTCTAGTAACGTTTTTCAAGTACCATTTACCAGTTGGGTTAATTTGAACACCCGAGTAATTTTTATCCAATGCAGTTGTCACGATGCCGTGGTACATCGGGATGACGACATTTTCTTCAATCATTAAGAAGTTTGCCTCATTTAATATTTCTTTTCGCTCATCTTGGTCAATCGTTGTACGCGATTGAACGACTAGCTCGTCAAACTTCGGATTGCTATATTGTGAACGGTTTGATGAACCCACGTTATCGCTATGGAAGTTCGGATATAATAACTCAGATCCATCTGCCGTTACATTTGACCAACTCAAGAATGTTAAATCATAATCACCTGCACGCGCTGTATCCAGGAATGTAGCCCACTCCATTGATTCAATTTCAACTTTAAATCCAGCTTCTGTTAATTGAGCTTGCACGATTTCAGCCATCAAGATGAAGTTGTCGCGATTTGCCGTCAATAATTTAATCGGTTTGTCTCCGTATCCATTTTTCTCAACCAATGCTTTTGATGCTTCAATGTCAAATGGAGTACCAGCTTTGTTTGCAGATTCATCATATCCAAATACTTGAGGTCCGATGACACTGTCACTTCTTACACCAAGCCCGTTTAACTTCGAAACAAATGCATCGCGGTCCATTGCAGATGCTACCGCTTCACGGAACTCTGCGTCCTGGTTTCTTTCTTGTGAATGGTTGAATGCCATGTAATAAACGGCAGTACCGTCTTTCTTTTCAATATTGATGTTATCCATTGATTCCAATCGTTTAATTTGTTCTGTTGGCAAGTTATCCAAGAATTGAACTTCACCTGTTTGGAGCATGGAAATTGCAGTTGAAATTTCAGGTACTACTTTTAACACGATTTTCTTAAGTTCAGGTGCCCCATCCCAATACTCTTCGTTTGCTTCCAATTCAACTTGATCTCCTGGTGTCCAGCTAACGAATTTGTATGGACCAGTTCCCACTGGATCTTTCATTAAATCTTGTGCTTTATCCGCAGTCGGGCTAACAATTGCCGCATTTGTATGTGATAAAGCGGCTAAAAACGGACCGTATGGATATTTGGTTTTGATTTCCACTGTGTTTTCATCTATTACATTGATTACGTCAACTGGCTCCAATAAAGATGCACGTGGTGCAGCAGTCGCCGGGTCACGCAATTTATCGAATGTGTATTTTACCGCTTCTGCATTGAACGGTGTTCCATCGTGGAATTTAATACCTTCTTTTAATTTGATGACCCAAGTGTTTTCATCTGGGTTTTCATAAGATTCCGCAAGCAACGGTTCAAATTCTTTCGTGTCGCCGTTGAGTGTAAATAATTGTTCATATACATGTTCAGTGACATTTGCAGATACGGCGTCATTCATCAAGATTGGTGATAATCCTACTGCATCCGAAGTGGATGCATACGTAAATGTCTCATTGCTTCCTGTACTTTTTGATCCATCTGAATTTTTCGGTGCTGATGCTGATTCGCCTGAACATGCACCTAATGCTAACATTGCACTTAGTAAGACTGTACCCCATAGTGTTTTCTTCATTGTTTTTCCCCCTGGTCTGTTTGTGTTTTTTCTATTATTGAATATCCATATTCGGATCTAATGCATCTCGTAGTCCATCTCCCACTACGTTAAAAGCAAATACGACCAACATGATGACGATACCTGGGACTATTGTTAAATGTGGAGATGTCCACATGTAGTCCTGGCCCTGTGCGATCATCGCTCCCCACTCCGGTGTCGGTGGTTGTGCGCCCAATCCTAAATAGCTTAGTGATGCGGTGGATAGGATTGCCGTACCCATTCGCATTGTTGCAAAGACAATAATTGGTGCCATGGCATTCGGTAATATATGACGAAGCATGATTCGTAAATCAGATGCCCCGAGAGATTTCAAAGCCATGATATATTCCTTTTCCTTGATCGATAAAACCGAGCCACGTACAATACGAGCACAACTTGGAATCGACCAAATACTGATAGCAATCGCTACATTCACAAGACTTGTTCCTAAAATGGCGATAATTAGCATGGCTAGTAAAATCCCGGGGAATGAGAATAGCAAATCCACAATTCTCATAATGATTCCATCCAGTTTTTTGTAGTAGCCACCCAACAAGCCAAGTGTGATTCCACCAATAAGTCCTAGAGAAACAGCAGTGAAGCCTACTAACAAGGAAATTCTCGCTCCATGCACGATACGTGACCATACATCCCGACCATAATTATCAGTACCTAACCAATGGCCATCGGAAAACATAGGAAGTTCACTTTCGACTAGACTTTGTTTTGCTGGATCGTAATTGGCTATTGCTGGTGCAAAAATCGCCATTCCGATTTGCAAAAGAATAATGATGATTCCTACTACCGCCAACTTGTTTTTCAAAAGTCTTTTTATCGTTGTGATATACACCTTTTCTTTTTTCTTACGTACAGGGGCCTGTACATCTATCAGTACCGCGTTCGTCATGAGTTGCCTCCTTCCATCAGCTATAGTTAATTCTTGGATCAATCATTGTATACACGATATCCACAATTAGGTTTACGACTACAAATAGCGTAGCCACTAGTAGTACAGATGCCTGAACCATCGGGAAGTCTCTCATTGCAATTGCATCGATCATGAGTCGCCCTACTCCATTAATTGCAAAAACTTTTTCAGTAATAATCGTACCTCCGAGTAATGCACCGAAATTAAGTCCAATAACCGTAATAACAGGAATCATTGCGTTTTTTAAAGTGTGAATCCAGATTACGTTTTTTTCTTTCACCCCTTTAGCACGGGCAGTTCGAACATAATCTGCTTTTACCACTTCAAGAATGGATGACCTGGTCATGCGAGCAATCATCGCCGCCGAACCTGTTCCTAATGTAATAGCCGGAAGAATCAACTGTTTTATTCCTTCCCATGTATAAAAGGGATCCGACAGACCCGCAACTGGAAGCCACTGTAAGTTAACGGAAAAGACCAATATGAGGATGGCACCTAACCAAAAGTTAGGAATAGATATCCCCGCCAGTGCAACGGTTGTTGATGTTACATCCAACCAAGAATTATGTTTTAAGGCTGAGATTAAACCTGCAATGATTCCTATAATAATTGCCACAATCATACTAGCAATGGCGAGTTTTAATGTATTCGGGAAACGTACGGCAATAGCCTCCGAAACCGATTGTTTAGATTGATAGGAATAACCAAAGTCGCCTTGCACTGCATTTCCAAGGTATCGACCATATTGAACAAGAAATGGATCATTTAGACCAAGATTGTCTCTAATGGCTACTAAGTCAGATTCCGTTGCAGTAGGTCCACCAACCATTGTGGCTGGATCTCCAGGTGCTATGAACATGGATGAAAATACAAGAAATGAAATACCTAGTAATAAAAAGACAAGTTGTATTGCTCTTCGGACAATCAAAGCTATCATTTGCTCCCCCACTTTCTTACATTTGTTAATCGATAAGATGATTTTAATTAACAAAAGTATTTATATATTAGTTGTGATTATATATCAAGAAAAATTAAAAATCTATACGAATATTCAAATAAATTATATTTTTTCGATTTATTAGACCTATTAGGTTTTACATGGACAATTTATCATTACATTTCGGAATAAAAAAAGGAGGAATAGAAACAAAACGATACAAAAGATACAATAATTTTTGAAATCGTTTTCATACATTTCGTTAGCAGAAATATTTCCACAAAAATACCCCTAACATTCACTCTGGAATGTTAGGGGTTATTAGGTTTTTATAGTTTCAAGCCACTTCGACTCTTAAAGCGTCTCAATAAAATATGGCTAGCCACTCGTGTAATACCATCCAATGCATATAGTTCTTCATTAATGAACTTCTCTAAACTAGAAAAATCATCAACTAAAACATGCATATGTAAGGTTGAGGGACCTGTCATTTGGTAACAACTCGCTACGCTAGGATTATCAGCTAACGTTTCAGCGACTTCCACTAGAGAAGACGGTTCACAATCCACTTCAAAGAATCCAGATACTCCCTTTCCAACCTTTTCAGAATTAATTACGACCGTAAAACGTTCGATAACACCCTCTTCTTGTAGTTGGTGCACACGCTCTCTTACTGCAACTCTTGATAAATTTAATTCTTTCCCAATATCTACATACGACAAACGACCATTGGCAGTTAATAATTCAAGAATACGTTTATCTGTTTCATCTAATCGCATATACACCCACCTCTCTTTATCACCTTTTAGATATTATACGGAAATTCATTTCATTTGGGAAGTTAAATCATGTAATACATTACAACCTGTTTGGAATTACTGTGTTGATCTAACATTTTGATAGTATCAATTTGAAGACTCAATTATTTCCCACGGAATAAAAAAACCAGCCTCCAAAGAAGCTGGTCATCTACAAATTATTCTGTTAAGCCCATTTCAGCACGTACCACTTCTGCGATTCGCTCAACATAACGTTCACAATCTTCTTTCGTTGATGCTTCAACCATCACACGCACTAATGGCTCTGTACCAGAAGGACGTACAAGTACACGGCCATTACCAGCCATGTCAGCTTCCACTTCATCAATAACTGCAGCTACTTTCGCATTATCAGTTACACCATGCTTATCCGTTACTCGCACATTCACAAGTTTTTGTGGGAAAATGGTCATTTCTGCTGCAAGCTCCGATAATTTTTTACCTGTTATTTTCATGATATTCACAAGTTGCAGACCGGTTAATAAGCCATCTCCAGTTGTATTGTAATCCAAGAACACGATGTGTCCAGATTGTTCTCCACCAAGATTGTAGCCATTCTTTTTCATTTCTTCGACTACATAACGATCTCCTACAGCGGTTTGAACACTCTTCATGCCATGTGATTCAAGTGCTTTATAGAAGCCCATGTTACTCATTACTGTTGACACGACTGTATGTTGGTTCAAACGATCTTCTCCGTGTAAATGTTTCGCACAAATGTACATAATTTGATCGCCATCAACAATTTGCCCTTTTTCGTCTACTGCTATTAAACGATCTCCATCACCATCGAAAGCCAGCCCTACGTCTGCCCCTTTATCTAGGACAAACTTAGCTAGTACTTCAGGATGAGTTGATCCTACGTTTTCGTTAATATTCAAGCCATTTGGTGATGCACCCATTGTTGAAAGATCTGCATCTAAATCAGCAAATACATGAGTTGCTAAAGAAGACGTCGCCCCATGTGCACAGTCTAATGCAACATGAATTCCAACAAATTCTTCATCCACTGTTTGTTTCAAGTAACTAATATATTTTTGTCCACCTTCAAAATAATCAGTCACACTTCCTAATTTCCTGCCTACTGGACGTGGAAGTTCATCTGTCTCTGCGTCTATGAGTGCTTCTATTTCCGCCTCTTGCTCATCTGTTAATTTAAATCCATCAGAACCAAAGAACTTGATTCCGTTGTCTGCCACTGGATTATGAGAAGCAGAAATCATAACCCCCGCTTCAGCACTCATTACGCGTGTTAAATAAGAAACCCCAGGTGTACTAATCACACCTAAACGCATTACTTCTGCTCCTACCGATAAGAGGCCTGCTACAAGTGCACCTTCTAACATATGACCAGAAATACGTGTATCACGACCGATTAATACTTTTGGTCGTGCACTTGATTCTTTAGTTAATACATATCCACCGATACGTCCCAATTTAAATGCTAATTCTGGAGTAAGTTCACTATTGGCTACTCCTCTTACACCATCAGTTCCGAAATATTTACCCATTTATTTGCTCTCTCCTTCAAATCCAAACTTAAGCTCGTTGTATTTCTAGATTTACAGATGGTATAGATACCGTCCACGTCACGTTTTCTGGACCTTCTACAGTGACATGCAATTGGTTCTCACCAGTTTCTACATTACTAGCATCCACAAAAACGTGAAAGTCCGTAGCACTCAATCTGTTGATCAATACATCTTCACCTTGAATGGTCAAGGTGAGTTGTCCACTTTCTGGTTGAGTGAACGTGTAGGTATCTGTATCATTCAATCCTCGTACTTCTACATTCATAAATGCAAACTCACGTGAGGTTACTTCCTGATCCACTTCCACATTCTCTATTGGTTTAACTTGCGCCGATTCTTCTTTCTCCGTGTCTACTTTAGGAGCTGATGTCACATCCACTTTCACTTTGACTTCCTTCTCTGATAGACGAGAAACACCTTTAGGTACGGGCACTTTAATAGGTACTGTTTCCGAGGTATCAAGCGCACTCACATCGACATCTATGAAAATCGCCTCTAAGTCATCTATTACACTGCGGCTTCCGAATAAACGGACCTTCGTGATATTTGGCGTTAAATCATTAATGGTGACTCCTTCTTTTGGAGACCCTTTTTGTCGTACCTTAATCGGAACTTCTTTGCTGTATTCTTCAATTTCCAATGTTACTTTCACATGTTCTGGTTCAATTATTACATTTTCTAGTTTACCCAAATTACGATCCAAGACACGAATATTGACTTTTTGACTAAAAGATTCATTAAGCCCTTGTTCTGCACTGACCGTTGCTTTTACAAATTCAATGTTTTCAATCACACTTTTTGGACCCGTTACGCGAATACGATTAGGATCAGTCGTCATGTTTTTAATAACAAAGTTCTCCTTAAGGAGACGCTCATTAATTTCTGGTTCTACATCAAATTCCATTGAGATTCGTTCTTCGATATTCACCGTAATATTAGTTGTATCGAGCTCCACTTGCAACTTATCAGAAACATTTTCAGTTTGAATCCTAACAATATGTTCACCAATTGTTGTGTCACGTAAATCCACAAACACAGTAAAATCTTGTAGTGCTTTCGTTCTCATTAAAATTGCACGCGGTCCGGAAATTTTCATATCAACTGTTTGAGGCACACCAGTTACAATTAAATTATCGTCATCGTAATAGACTTCCACGGGAATTTCTTGAATAACATCCGTAATATCGGTGCTTTCCACATTCTTCGTTGATTCCATTTCGGACTGAACGGTAAAGAACAAAAGTACGGCTAGTAGAAGTGCCGTAATACGAAGAAACCATGGATTATCCATCAGTTTATCCATTCTTTTTCCCCCTCCATGGCCACTTCGAGCTATTTTCCACCTCGGGTTCAGGTCCGAACCACACTTTACGTAAACGTGTTTCAAACTCTTCCATGGATAGATTTCGGTGAAGATCGCCGTTAGAAGTTAAACTCACTGCTCCTGTTTCTTCGGATACAATGATTGTAATGGCATCTGTTACCTCGCTGATCCCAATTGCAGCTCGATGCCTTGTGCCAAGCTCTTTTGAAATGAACGGGCTTTCTGACAAAGGCAAATAACAAGCCGCTGCTGCAATCAGATTTTTGTGCATAATGACCGCTCCATCATGAAGTGGAGTATTTGGTATAAAAATATTAATTAATAATTCCGAAGTGACAACCGAATTTAGAGGTATCCCTGTTTCAATATAATCATTTAAGCCCGTTTCTCTTTCAATAGATATCAACGCGCCTATTCGACGTTTCGCCATATAACTAACAGATTTTGTCATCGCTTCAATTAAGCGATTTTGCTCTTCCGCTTCTTGAAGGTTTGTGCGGGCAAAGAGCTTACCTCTACCTAATTGCTCTAGTGCTCTTCTGATTTCCGGCTGGAAAATAATGATGATTCCAATAAAACCCCATGTGAGGACTTCATCCATCATCCAACTAAGCGTATTTAGTCCAAAAAATACTGTTAATATCCGAGCAATAATAATTACAAAGATCCCTTTTAATAATTGGACAGCTTTCGTCCCTTTTATCAAAGTAATAATCTTATAAATCACAAACCACACGAGTAACACATCAAGTATATTAACGACCACGTTTACCGGCGTCAAGTCTGTAAATTGGTCAATAAACGGCATGTGGCATCCCCCACTTTTCCTTACATATTCATATGGATTTAGTATAACATAAAGTTCCAGTTTTCAAAGAAAAGCGATAATTAGCTTTGCTCGTGCCACGCCCAAGTTAATTGAGTGTGAACCTGTAACTAAGACCTAGTCAAAGCAAAAGCCCACCCACTTTGGGCAGGCTTAATTGGGCACACAGTTGTGGGTCATGAAGGCGTTGCGAAATTTCTTAGTTCTGCATTTTGCGACGAGTAACCGCAGGAGCACCACGATGTCGCGACCTTAGCCTTCGTACCTCAATCATCAAAGAATGAAGCAACGTCTTTCGTGCTAGCTTTCATTTTGTACCATAGCCAATCGAATACTTCATTAATTTCCTCTATTTCACCAGTAACATTTGCTGTTGATGCCATATATTGCGTACCATTAATAACGGTAACATTTCCATCAACTTCCCCATCGATTTGAATATCGCCATTTGTTACTACGATATCCCCTTTCACCGTCTCGCCAGCAGGGACGATTACTTTCTCACCCTCAACCACGATATTCGGTTGCTTTGTAAATGAGAACTGTTGATCATCGTTAAAATTTGAGAAAAGTGAAGCACTCATTAAAATCATAAACAGTGCTGCCGCCGTTAACATTGGGTGATTATGAAACCAGCGTTTCATCCCAACCCGTGATGTTTCTTTTGGCAAGCGTGATGTGACGCCTTCTACAAAACCACTCGGTGCAGCAATATGTGAAGCACTTTGAACGAATGCCGCTATTTTGCTTAACTCATGCATATGTTGTTGACAAGTCATACAACTAGACAAATGTGCTTTAAGTTCCAACTCGTGTTCTTGGTTAATATCGCCATCTAAATATTCGTGCATATAGTGAACGATATGATCTGGGCACATGTTCATCGTGATTCCCTCCTACATGTTACTCAATTGCTTCCTTAGCGCTTCACGACCTCTATGGATACGGGTTTTCACTGTTCCAAGTGGCATCTCTAAAATATCGCTAATTTCTTGGAGCGGTAAATCTTCCATATATTTAAGTACAATAACTGCACGATATTTATCAGGCAGTCGACTAATTTCATATTGAACACGGTCCTGCATTTCCATCTTTAACACTTCTTCTTCTGGTAATTCACCGGTTGCCGCAATTTGTGAGTACATATTCAATCCTTCCGCACCCGCAACCTCTGCATCTAGAAAATAATCCGGTTTCTTCTTTCGAATGCGATCGATACATAAATTGGTACCAATACGATACAACCAAGTTGAAAATTTCCGTTTCGTATCAAACGTATGAATGTTAATAAATGCCCGGACAAATGCTTCTTGTGCTATATCTTCCGCTTCATGTTTGTTGCCTAACATTCGGTAACAAACACGATATAATTTATCCTGGAATAACTCGACAATCTCCGCGAATGCGTTTTGATCGCCTTTTAACACTTCTTTTATTCGTTTGTTGATCAACGCATCCATCGTGATTTTCCCTCCGCTCATGCGGCTGTCTTACCTATACGAGCTAAAGGTTCGACAGGTTTCATATATTTTATATTAATTTAATTATATCAGAATATATTACTAAATACTTACAATTCCAGAAAAGGCGTTACTTTTTATATACGACACATTTACATTACAAGTTTCATGAATTGAATAAAAAACTGCTCGACCACGTATTGAATACGCTTGGTCGAGCAGTCTCTATTTTAAACTAATTTTTCTCCAAATAATGAACCCATTAGTGCAACGGCCACATCAGCCGTTTTGTTCTGCTCATCTAGGATTGGATTAACTTCTACAAATTCAGCAGAAGTAATCATTTTGCTCGAAAATAACATCTCCATAGCTAAATGGCTTTCTCGGTAGGTTATCCCACCCGGAACTGGAGTTCCTACGCCTGGTGTAAAGAGTGGATCTAAACCATCTAAATCAAGAGATAAATGAACCCCATTCACATTGCGGTCTTTTAAGTACCACATGGCCTGGTTCATTACTTCTGTCATTCCAAGTTTATCAATCTCATGCATTGTGAAAACTTTAATTCCTTTTTCTTTAATCAATTCACGCTCTCCTGGATCAACTGAACGTGCACCAATTATTACTACATTTTCCGGCTTGATTTTCGGTGCAAAATCACGAATATTCACTAAATCATCGTCACCTAAACCGATACTCACAGCAAGTGGCATTCCGTGAATATTACCGGATGGAGATGTTTCTCCTGTATTTAAATCAGCATGTGCATCGTACCAAATGACTCCTAGGTTTTCATAGCGATCGCCCAGACCCGCTAGTGTTCCGATGGCAATACTATGGTCTCCGCCAAGAACCAATGGGAATTGGTCGTTTTCCATTACTTCATTTACTTTATTTGCAAGGGCATTACAAGCTTCTAGAACCTCTTTTTTATTACGCAGGATTGCATGAGGCTCTGTTTTACTATTAAAAGATGCAATCTTGATATCGCCTTCGTCCGTCACTTGATGACCGATTGCTTCTAAACGTTCTATTACTCCAGCATATCGGATTGCACTTGGTCCCATATCGACACCACGTCGAGCTTGTCCTAAGTCCATTGGAACTCCTATTAATGAAATGTTCAATTTATTCATTTTTTAATTCCCCCTCACTTACGTATCTCCATTGTAAAACGTGAAGGGGTGTTGGCTCAACCTCACACTATATTGCATGTTTATTCATCATATCTATCAACTTATTATTGATAATTGGCCATTCTTCATCAGTGATGGAATACACGACTGCATTACGCGGGTTACCAGTAGAGCGAATTCGTTCATTTCGTAAAATGCCTTCTTTGACAGCACCTAATCGCTCAATTGCTTTTTGTGATGCCAGGTTTTGTTCATCGGTCTTTATTTGCACGCGAATCATTCCCAGCTTTTCAAAGGCATACGTAAGTAACAACCACTTAGACGTAGTATTTACATGCGTGCGTTGAAACGATTTGCCATAGAAAGTCGATCCAACTTCACACGTATTATTCACGTAATCAATATTATAAAGACGAGTTGACCCACGTAACTCATCTGTTTTTGAGTGTGCTACTACAAAAGTAATGACTTGATCGGTGGTTTGCATTTGTTTGTAACCTGCACCCATCCACTTCTCGAACTCTTCATACGATTGAATTTGATTGACCATATGTGTAAAAGTTTCTGGAGTCGCCAAGTTCCATAAACGTGGAATGTCAGCTTCTTTCATTGGTCGTAACGTTACGTCATCATGTTTTAATATCAAACTCATACAGGCAACTCCTCTAATTGGCTTTTCCTAGAATTATATAAAACTTTAGCCAATATAAACAGATTGCGGTCTAAATAATGTATTGTCTTCGGCTTGTTCCATTGCATGCGCTGTCCATCCAACAACTCTTGCCACACTGAAAGTAGGCGTGAACAGTAAAGGATCCAGATTGATTGCTCGCATAATAGCAGCTGCATAGAACTCCACATTGGTATACAATCCACGACCTGGCTTACGCTCATTTAACAGCTGTATGATTTCTTTTTCGGCATATGTCGCGAGATCCAACCATGCATCCTCTCCTTGTAGGGCTAGGCATTTTTCACGAAGTAAAATGGAACGTGGATCCTCTGTTTTATAAATGCGATGTCCAAACCCCATGATACGTTCCCCTTTTGCTAATTTTCGTTCGATGACATTTCGCACTTGATCCGACGTTTCCATTTCGTCCAATAAATCTAATACTCCTGAAGGTGCTCCCCCATGCAAAGGGCCTTTCATCGTACCCAATGCTGACACAATGGCTGAAGGAATATCAGACTCTGTTGAGATTGTAACCCTTGCAGCAAATGTAGATGCATTCAAGCCATGCTCCATCGTTAATAACAAATACGTCTCAAGTGCTTCGACTTGTGCACGTGTTGGGGAATTACCCGTCAACAAAAATAAAAAGTTCGCCGTGTGTCCTAAATCATTTCGTGACTCTATTGGATCAAGCCCTTTCTGTTTTCGATAATAGGTCGCCACAATGACTGGTAATGCCGCCGTTAATAGCACAGATTGCTCATATTTCGATTTCCCAAGAAATTCGGGAGTCCCAAAAGCAGAAATCGCTGTTTTCATGGCATCCATCACCTGCAGTTCTATTGGTAAAACTTGCAGCAAGTTAACCACATGCTGTGGAAGAATTCGACCTTTTATCAACAATGGAGATACTAGTTCTTTCTTTCCTGTCCATAAATATATGGACAATTGTTCAAACGTTGAGTTAGGAATAATCTTATCCACAAGTTCTCCTCGATAACGTAATTCCCCTTTTTCACCATCCACAGATGCAATCTTCGTATGCACAGCTACCACGTCTTTTAATCCTTTTTGAAACATATCCATCGCCTCCTCTTACCATAAGTATATGTACACTCATTGATTTGAAAAATTAAATAGTTATAATTGTATTAATTAACTTTCTTAATTAAAGGATGCGATACTATGGAAATTCAATGGCTCAAAACGTTTAGTGTTGCTTCGAAAACTCTTAACTTTCGCAAGACATCTGAACAGTTGATGATGTCTCAACCAAGTGTCACTGTTCACATTAAATTATTGGAAGAATTTTTAGGCATCGCTTTGTTTGAACGCATCAAAAACCGTGTTTCTCTGACCGATGCTGGAAAATTATATGTAGAAAAAGCTGATCAACTTCTCCATCAATTTGAGGAAAGTGTTCAATTCATTCACGCATATAAACAAGGCTTTCGGAGAAAATGGACAATCGCCATTAGTCCTTTAATGGCAGAAACCATCTTGCCATATATATTACGAACATTTATGCATCAACATCCAGATCTTGAAATCACCATCCGCGTAGAAGAATCGAATTTGATTGAGAGCCTTGTGGATAAAGGGAAAGTCCATCTAGGAATTTCTGCTATTGATGCACATGCAAAGCATATTCAATCGATTCCGATTTACGAGGAACCTCTTTTATTTATTGCACCAGTGGACGATTACGATGATGAAAGTGGACCGACTATCGATGTGATGGAATACTTAAGCGTCTATACTTTATTGACACACCACCATCCAGTCTTCTGGGAAGATGTCCTATTTCAATTACGTAAACATATGGCCGGTATACGAACCATGAAAGTATCACAAACCCATATCACCAAACGATTTATCCAGGAGGGTCTTGGTATCTCTTTTTTGCCCCATTCAATTGTGCGACGAGAACTCCTAGAAGGAAAATTAATGAATGTTCACTTCGATTTATTTGAATTACCGAAAGTCACCACATATGTTTTGGTGAAGCAGCAACATGAGCTTGAACAGGAATTCATTCAATTATTGTCTTCACATTATTTTGGCTAATTCCTGACAAAGAGAATTGTGAAATACTTAGTAATTCTGCACGTATTGCTCTTTAATCGGAGTCGTTCCTTGTTTATTCGGCATATCAAGAGTTTTAATCTGTTTCCCCCATTTATATAGGCTATAAATGGGAATAATCATCCGTCTCCAACAATAAATAATTTGTAGTTATACAGGTGTGGGGATATCCCTGTTAATAAGTTCAGTATATTCACATATTGTGGATGAATTCACCGACTTACTAACAATCGAAATACTAGTCCTTTCTTTCTAGAGCATAAAATATGGGCAACTTGAAAAAGGAACATGATCTTATCCACAATTTCTCTTAAAACTTTGCTAACCACTCGCTCTAAATCGGCATTAATAAAAAAAAAACACCAGCATTCACATGTGTGAAGGCTGGTGCTTTTGAATAGTAGCTATTTTGATGAATGAACAAAATCAACGAACTTGTTGACAACTCCATCTAAAAATGTCAGTGTAGGTTCGTCCGAAAGACGTCCAGAAGCGAATTTTTGATTAGCAAAACCAATCGAGACTTCATTTCCTGCCGGAGGCATCATATTAACTTGTAATCCAGTCAAAATTTGACGCAAATGCAACTGAGCTCGAATAGTTCCCATTGGGCCTCCCGCGACGCCTGCTAACGTCACTGGTTTGCCTGCCATCACTTTGTCGACTCTTGACAACCAGTCAATCGCATTTTTCAATACGCCAGAAATAGACCAGTTATATTCTGGTGTAATAATAAGGACTGCATCCGCATCTGCGACACGTTTTTTAAATTCTAACACGGATTGAGGTGGATCATTTTCTTCATCTTGATCATAAAAGGGTAGCGCTTTGATATCTAGTATGTCCATCTCAAACTGATCTTTATAACGTTCCTGTATCGTCAGTGCAAGCTGCATATTAAGCGATTCTTTCCTAATGCTCCCAACAATCGTAACAATTTTCATGTGTAAGCTTCACCTTTCTTTGATTGCTTTTCTTGTCATACTGTTGGTATTCCGTCTATTAAAAATTAGTCCATAAATCTATGTGTGCTGTCATTCATTCTGAGTTTACGCATGAACATGAAATATTTCTACTCAAAAAGGAGCACGCATCATATTGTACACCTGGATTATCTGCGTTTAAAGAAATACGGCTTATTCTAAATGTAGTTTAGTTTGGAGTTTCAGAAAAAAAAAACCTTTCCAATTAATATGGAAAGGATTTAATATGTATTAAAAAATATGGAGCCTAGCGGGATCGAACCGCTGACCTCCTGCGTGCAAGGCAGGCGCTCTCCCAGCTGAGCTAAGGCCCCTAAAAGAGTGAGTCACATAAAAAATGAGCCATGTAGGATTCGAACCTACGACCCTCTGATTAAAAGTCAGATGCTCTACCAACTGAGCTAATGGCTCGAGAATATGGCTGGGGAACCTGGATTCGAACCAGGGCGTGACGGAATCAAAATCCGTTGCCTTACCGCTTGGCTATACCCCAATAATTTAAAAATGGTGGAGGGGGGCGGATTCGAACCGCCGAACCCGAAGGAACGGATTTACAGTCCGTCGTGTTTAGCCACTTCACTACCCCTCCAAGGGTAAAAATATGGTGGAGGATGACGGGCTCGAACCGCCGACCCTCTGCTTGTAAGGCAGATGCTCTCCCAGCTGAGCTAATCCTCCAATAAAAAGAAAATGGTGACCCCTACGGGATTCGAACCCGTGTTACCGCCGTGAAAGGGCGGTGTCTTAACCGCTTGACCAAGGGGCCATTTATGTATGCATAACGAGTATGTATTTTTTGGAAAAAAGCTTCCAACCGGGCTCGAACCGGTGACCTCTTCCTTACCATGGAAGCACTCTACCTGCTGAGCTATGGAAGCAAGAAAGTGGCTCCGAAGGTAGGACTCGAACCTACGACCAATCGATTAACAGTCGATTGCTCTACCACTGAGCTACTTCGGAACAGAAATAAAAAA
>NZ_MPTA01000005.1 GCF_001939075.1 Paenisporosarcina indica
AAATTCTCATTGTCATGTCAACAAAATGTTTTGCAATTTTGTTTCACTATTTTGCTTCATCGTCGCGCTTGAATTGGCGACTTTCAAATGATATCAAATCCCAGCATTTGAGTCAACCTTTTTCCAAAGGAAAATTGAAACTATCTTTACCTTCATATTGTTCGAGGGGATTTATTGGACTTCCTTCTATTAGAGTATGATTCTTCAAGTCCAAGACAAACTTTCTATTCAAGCGATTCTCACATCGCTGAATTCATTCAGTTAATGGATCTGCCTATTTAATCACTTCGGTTCTATATGACAGAATATGAATTTTAACTTGTCCTTTGTAATGGGGAGCCTACCCAATTTTAAGAGTTTTATTATATTGGGTGTTAATAAACAAATGGAGTATGATAGTAAAATCAACAATAAGGGAGGTGACTATCCAATGAAGCATGAATGGCGAAAAAAAGAGAAAGACATCTACTTACCCAAGAACACTCCAACTTTATACAATGATTCTGAAAAAATGTATATCACAGTTCTAGGAAAGGGTCATCCCGATAGTGAGGCATTCAGTTTGAATATAGAACTGTTATTTGCATTGTCTTATAGTATTCGGATGATGCAAAAAAACGGAGTTACGCCCGAAGGTTATTATGAATATACTGTATACCCTCTTGAAGGTATTTGGGATTTGAGCGAAGAAGGAAGAAAGTTAGACTATCTCGATAAAAATCATTTTGTCTATCAATTAATGATTCGACAACCTGATTTTATGACGAAAGAACTTTTTGATGCAGCAGTTGAACATGTACGCGATAAAAAGAAACATCTAACTGTTGAGATGGCAAAGTTTGAACTGTTAGACGATGGGTTTTGCGCTCAAATGATGCATCATGGTAGTTACGACGATGAACCAGCAACCTTCAGAATGATGGACACGTATTGTGAGGAGCACGGGTTAACCAGAATCGATAAAAGGCACAAAGAAATCTACATTACTGATGCCAGAAAAACAGCACCCGAGAAATTGAAGACGGTCATACGGTATAAAGTATCCAAGTAAATATAGATTCAGTGGTTCTTAATGAAAAGCTTGAGGTCCCCTCCTCATGTTTTTATAGATCCTCTCACACTCATACAACCATTGGTTCAAAGTGCAGTCATTTTTTTAAGAGCAGTAGGGTATTCTGAATTCTTTATTTCGTTGGTCGCTTGTTCAATTAAAAAATCCAGAAAATCTTCATCTTGGAATCCATCTTCATCTAAATCATCATCATCAATCTCGTATCCTCCTAAATCAATGTTCACCTGAGCATCAATATTAGAATTGATTTCGATTAGCTCCGAGAAGATAAAACCCCATCTTCTTTCTTCATATAAAGTTCCAGCTATTTTGGTGATCTTTGAACTAATTGTTGATGATGGACAAGAATATTTGTTATTAATCCATATTGTTGTTTCATCATTATTTGCGGTAAATACAATTTCTTCATATCCACCAAGATCAAAGCTTTTTTTAAACTCTACTTTATTCAAAAGTATCCCCCCACCAGCAACTTTATCAGTATATACAGTATATAAATAGAATCTAATTTTTATACCTATCACTTTCAAAGTCAGATGCATCAGCAATGTAACAGTTCCCCATTTGATTCGAAGTTTAGAAAGGACCATATAAAATTAATATCCATTAAAAAAGACGAACATAGGCATTTGGCCTATTGTTCGTCTCTATAACATTTATCGAGCATCTTACTTTATTTATCAATTTTGTCTATCCATACATAATGAGTTAACCAACATGATTGTATTGTCGAATTCCTTGGTATTGATTAAGAAGTGCATCTAACTCTTGACTACACGCCACAACAGAGGGATGAGTCATACCAAAATGTTTTGCTTTTATATACATTTCATGTTTTTTAAGATTAATTTGTTTCAATGTAAGATTTTTCTTACCAATTGTTTTCATCTTCATATTTTTCATCTCCTATAACCTATATGTTGTTTTGTAGCACATAGTTCCAGTTAAATTCGAATAAATGTGTTAAACACAGTGTTCAAGCCTATTAAAACTTGAATATAAATGAAGCGCCTTAATTTATATTTCCATATGCTTTTACTTATTTATCCAAGATTTGAGATGTTTAAACATTAAACAAAAAATTTATTAATATTTGTATTCATCGTGATCAAGGTGTTTCTAGTTTTCATTTACCATATATTTCTTAATTATATATCACAATATTCTGCAAATCAATATATGGTATTTGATATTTTTTTCAACACTATATGTTGTTAACATCCACAACTTATAGTATTTTACTTCTTAATCCGTTTCATCTGTACATTTTCTTTATTTATAAATATAATTAGCTTAGATATTCCATAATGTGTATATTTTTTAATCAGAAAGACTTATAAATTTCGAACATTGAAACTTTCCATTTGTGGTTGTAATCCACTATGCACTAGCTTTCCTTATATCTATCAATTTTTCTGTGTATCCTATGTTTCAGAGACAAATATTTTGTTAAGGCTATACTCGTATTTGCTAAAGAATCTTGTCTTTATCGTAATAAATAGTAGCTAAAGTATAATTTGGAGGCACTCTATTGAAAAAGTTATTTGTTTTAATTGCTATATATTTAACGCTTGCTGGTTGTTCTAAGTTCCAATCACCCAATTTATCAACCGAACCCATTTCCGTAGCAGCAATTCAGCTAAAACCAGACATCGAATCAGATCATGGAACCAAAATACCTTCTGATATGCAACTCGAAACGGAAAAGATACAGACAGGTAAAATAGAAAAACCGCTTGTTACGAGTGCAAAGCTTGTAGCGATCGGAGATATTCTTCTTCATCAATCCGTTTACAAAGATGCTGCAACTGATCAAGGCACTTACAATTTTTTCCCTATGTTTGAGCAAGTTAAGCCGTTTATTGAAAGTGCTGATATCGCTATTGCCAATCAAGAAACCATGATTGGTGGAAAAGAGTTAGGTCTATCGAGTTACCCAATCTTTAATAGTCCCTATGAAATAGGCGATGCTTTGAAAGATACTGGGATTGATATTGTGACCCTTGCAAATAACCACACGATGGATAAAGGAGAAAAGGGCATACTTAACGCTGTTTCTCATTGGAACCAAATTGGCATGCTTTATACCGGTGCATTCAAATCGCAAGAAGATCGTGAGACAATCCGCACCATAACGAAAAATGGAATTACCTTTTCATTCTTGTCTTATACGTATGGCACCAATGGGTTATCTGTGCCTCAAGATAAGCCGTATTTAGTAAATTTGATTGACTTAACTCTTATTAAAAAAGATGTGGAAAGAGCAAAACAACTTTCGGATGTTGTGGTTGTTTCTATGCACTGGGGAAATGAGTATGAAGAAACACCTAACCAAACCCAAATTGACTTAGCCCATTCACTTTCAGAAATGGGGACCGATATCATCATTGGACATCATCCACATGTTTTACAGCCAATTGATTTGATTGAACGTTCGGATGGTTCACGTACATTTGTACTGTATAGTTTAGGTAACTTTTTATCTGCACAAGAGGGAGTTGAGCGATTGACGGGTGGCATCGGAGGGATTGAGGTTACAAAGGTCACTTACCAAGGGAAGACGACAATAAAATTATCGGATCCTAGTTTCGTCCCTACTTACGGATATTACGAAAATTGGCGTAATTTCGAGGTCATCCCAATGCATCAGCTAAATGATACCTACTTGCCGAATTACCAGGTCCATTACGTAGAAACTCAAAATCACATGAAGCAATTCATAAAAGAGCTTACATTTACTGACCGTTTGAATAATTAGATAATCTATTTGAATGACCGAAATGCATTGATAAAGGATTGCGGATTGCTGTGTATGTTGAAAGGGAAGACCCCTTGATTGGTGTGGAGATATAAGATTCCCGCTTCAGAGGAAAAGGGTTTATAAGAAATATCTAATACTTGATTAAGGGTAAACTCAGCTTTAGCCGATGTTACTACATGAGGCGAAACCATCAGTTCGTGATACGTTGTTATTTTTTGCATTTGATAATAGTAATCGATTTTCCGTTCGACTTCCGTGTAAATAATGATGACTGGTAGCATTTCTTTCGACATAACACCATCTCCCTCAGCTTAAATGTTACAGCATTGATACTAAGGAATGCAAAAAACTGCCACCCCGGATTCTTAATCGGGTGATGGCAGTTTGTTTTTTGTCTTTAATTACTGTCAACCTATTTACATAGACTGCTTTGTTACTCAGCCATTCGCATTTTTACGCGTATAGTGAATAACGAAAGTTGCTGCAAATGTGATGACCAAAATTGTGAAAAAGACATAGTGGCTAATGTGAACGCCAGCAACACCTAGTAACATTTTAACCGCAATAATAGCAATTAACACGTAGGCAGATGTTTCTAATTCAGGTATTTTGTCAATCAGTTTGATGAAGATCCCTGCAATCCCTCGCATCATAAGAACTCCAAGCATTCCTCCTAGTAATAGCACCCACACTAGCTCACTAATACCAAAAGCCGCTAAAACACTGTCTACCGAGAAAGCAATGTCCATCATTTCTACAGCTATAACAGTACCCCAGAAAGTACCGAACATACGAATAAGAAGTCCATTTTTGTTTAGGCCTTCAACTTCACCTTCTTCATTGCCAGCACGTTTATCCATAAAGTATTTAACTGATAACCAGCCAAGATAAAGGGCTCCAATAACTTTAACCCACCAAAGTTTGATGAGGAACACACCGATACCGATTGCAATAAATCTAAAGATGTACGCACCTAGTAATCCGTAAAATAATGCTTTTCTGCGTTGTTTTTCAGGTAAATGTTTAACCATTACAGCCAATACTAATGCGTTATCTGCAGATAACAGACCTTCTAGAATAACAAGTGTACCGATCAAGCCCCAGTTAACTGGATCCGATAAAACTTCAACCCACATACCCCAGTCAAAAAACAAGGCATATGTATCAATAAATCCATTGATGATTTCCATAGTAGATAATTCCCCTTAAGTTAAGATAATTCTAGTTTAACCCAAAATCGTTAATAAGTGCGGCTAAGCCTCCTTGGAAACCACTTCCAATAGCATTGAACTTCCATTCATTATTATGTCTGTAAATTTCCCCTACCACAAGCGCTGTTTCAATCGAGAAGTCTTCACCTAAATCGTATCGAACAATTTCTTCGTTTGTGTCCTCGTTTACAATACGAATAAACGCATTTGACACTTGCCCAAAGTTTTGGCTGCGATTGTCCGCATCATGGATCGTAACCGTAAAGGCCACTTTTTGAACATTGCTAGGTACAAGCGGCAATTTAATGAGCATTTGCTCGTCGTCACCGTCTCCCTCTCCGGTTCGGTTATCCCCAGTGTGGACAACAGATCCCTCTTCACTTGAAAGATTGTTATAGAAGATGAAGCTTTTCTCATCAAAAGCTTTGCCATTCGAATCTAACAGAAACGCGGATGCATCCAAGTCGAAATCCTCCCCGCCACTATAGCGATTCGTATCCCACCCTAATCCTACTAATACGTTTGTTAACCCCGGATTTGTTTTCGTTAAGTCAATTTTTTGTCCTTTTGAAAGATTAATTACAGCCATTTTAGCTCCTCCTCATACAATGTAATAGATTATTTTCTTTGGCCATCTTCGTATTTCTTCTGTAGTGCTTCCAATCGCAAACGACCTTCTTCTCTCATTTTGCGATTTTCTTCTTCAATAGCCTTGGTTTCGTTCATCCCATTCATAATAATATCCCATGTTTGTTCCATTGTTTCAATCTTGATACTCGGTTGGCCAGACATTCTCGCGATATCTATGCTTTGTTTAGAGATATCATTGGCATTTCGCAGGAGCATCTCATTCGTTCTGCGATCTAGTTCGCTCATTGATTGGGCGACAAGGTTTTGTCGTTTTGCCGCGATTGCGTTGATTAGACCCGTTTTAAAAATAGGGATAGTCGTTACAAAAGCAGAATTGATTTTCCCGATGAGTTTCGTATTACCACGCTGCAACATGCGAATTTGAGGAGCAGATTGGTACGAAACTTGTTTCGCCATTTCAAGGTCGTAAATACGTTGATCGAGAAGTTCAATGGCATTTTGTAAAGTGTTCAATTCCATTAGCGCCACTTGATCGCCAGTTTCTGCATTTTGCTGTACACGCGGCAAGTTTTGTCGTAGCTGATTCACCTTTAATTCGCCCGCTACAATATACTTTTCTAATTCCATAAAGTAGTTAAAGTTTTTATCATATAACTCTTCTAATGTAGTCGTTGATTTTTTCATTTCATTTTCGTATTTTGTTATTTCCACAAATACCTTATCTATTTCGCCACCCATGGTTTGGTATTTGTTGAATAGTTTTTCAATGATTTTTTCGCCTTTTTTGAACATCTTCCCAAAAAGAGATTTCTTTTCTACGAAATCCTTCTTGTCGAATTTATCCATAATCTTGCCTAGCTGTTTTAACAGCTCGCTTGATTCTTCCATGCTACTTGACTTGATGGTGCTTAAAATTTTCCCTGTAAACGCAGAAATTTCATTGGCTGGCTCACGGCCGAACTCCAAAAGCTCAACTTGATTTTTATGATCAATTTTTGCAACAAGCTGTAATACCTGCGGATTTCGTTTTAATTTTGCTTTTTGATCACTTGGGTCTTCCATTAGTTTCTCTTGTTGATCTATTTCCAATTTTTCAAGTTGCACTCTAATATCCTCCTTTTGCTATCGAAATCTTTTAAAGATTTTTTGCACGACACTTTGTTCTTTGAATGGTTCTTCGAAGCTACGTTCATCCATCCAATGCAAATCAAATGTACCTTCCTGTATCCATCTTTCCATATCCTGATGCCCCATTGGATTGACCAAAATGATATCCAAGCCCAAATGATGAATCATGCACAATGCATTTGCATCTGATCGACTCAACTCTGGACCTTTCTCCTCATTATAAATAAATACAGTCGGCACAAACTGTGGATAATCGAATACTTGCAAAAGGCGGATTGCAAATTCAGGCAATACCATAGATTGAGAAAATGCGTACAGTTGAAGTTCTTCTTTCGTTTCACCTTGATGTGGGATCAATAATGGATTTTCCACATGTTTAGCAATGGTTTCTCCAATCACCGTTTGTGTTCCGTTTGGCAACTTGCCGTATGTCCACCAGTTGGCGGATTTCATTTTTTCAGGATCAAGCCGTCCGTCCGCCCCTAAAGCTGCACGATAATGAAACATTTGATTTGCTTTTTGAACGGTCGTGAATGGAAACTGGCGAATCACATGCGTGTCATCTCGTTCGGTCAAGGAATGAACGTGATTCCAGAAATGCTTTCGATTGCGGTCAATCCCCATCATTTTTGCGAATACCACAGGAATCGTCACTTGTTTATTGCTGACCTCAAAATGCGGACGAATCATCGCTCTTTCTTTTGAGATTAAGAACGCTTCATCAACTGTTGTTTTCAATCGAATCGAGTTTGTAGAAAATGATTTGAATTGAAACGGCTTGTAAAGACCTGAGTTGTCGTGATGCATAATTTCATCAATTTCCTGAGTTGCTTTGAATGCAACAGTACCTGCAATTTTCGGCATTTCATCTGGCAATGGTTTCAGAACACTCGCTACCTTTGGAAAGCGATAAATAAGCTGATCGTCTATCGCTAGCATTTGCTTCGGCCACGATTCATCACACGGATTGAAAATGACAACATGAAAGCCAAATCGAGTAAGATATTTTAAAAACCATTTTTCACTTGGCGTAGCTGAACCATACCAGAGATAGCCTTGAAGTCCGTTTTTAAAATCCACTTTTTCCAGTGCTGGCTCAACGTGATTGAAAAGCCACTTCACAAGATCGATGGTAATCCGTCGATACTCGTGATGGAGGGTTCCTTCTTTGTAGGTGGCTTGAAGTTCCTTCAATAAATCAATCATGACCGTTCTTATACGACGATTTAACTTTGGATCCTTCAACTTGGGCAATAATAAATGCCCATCGAGAAAAGCTACCATCCGATTAGGAGATAAACCCTTTTCTTTTCGATGCATATCAAAGAGCTGATTGATGGCGCGTAGTTTCTCTGCTTTGATTTCTTTGTTAAGTGCACCAGATAGGATGATAAGTTTCCCTAAAGAATCATTTACATGAGTATGTAGGAATGCGAAGTATTCATCGTCATCTAAGGAATTCCCAACGTACTGACAAACTAATTGAGGATACGTTAAGTTCTCCCCTTCTATTTTGACCTGAGTGTGGTCTTCTAAAGAATTTTTCAACCAACTTCCAACAGTTGCTGAATCCCACGACTTCATCCGTATTGGATTTAAACTGACCATGGGCTTCCCCCCTATTCCTACCTATTATAACAATAAATTTCTGATTCTTTTAAGTATTTCTTCACCAGTTAGTACTCCTGAACACTGTGTAATCTCAACGCGAGGAGGAAACGATTCTTTAAACTTAGCAACTTCCCCATAAAACGGGAAGAAACCTCGGTAGAAAGACGGTGATATGTATGTCATTCTTCTCTAGTTGTATGTAAATATTTAGCTTCTTGGAAGTGGTTAAATACTGAATGTCCTAGACCAGCCGCTGTTTCTACTGCATTGGAGGAAGTCGAGTGTTGTACCATTATCATCCCATATATGTTTTTCTTGACCTTGTTTTTAAGCCCAGTTGTTAAATCTTAACTGGACTTTACAGAACTCCATTACCTTACAGCAAGGTTTCTCGTTTTTTCTTGAAATCCCCAGTGGTCTCAATTAAACTATCCATCTAGTAAAGGTGAATACAAGTTTCCCATACAATTCTCATGGCACTCTCCCCCAAAAAGGTGTTGTTAGGTCAAACTTCCCCATCTAAATCATCTAATTGCATTAGAAAAACATAGCTTGCAACCACAGTGGCGCAAGCGATGTTTTGTTTATACTAATATCCGACTAACTTCGACATTCTTTTTAGGTGCAACAAAAGCAAGGAAACATGAGCGTCCTTGCTTTTGTTTAAGCACCTTTTACTTTTTATTAAAGGCCAAAATCGGAAACTAATGATGCAAGTCCACCTTGGTAGCCGCTTCCGATTGCATTGAATTTCCATTCCCCGCCGTGACGATACAATTCACCTACAACTACAGCTGTTTCAATAGAGAAATCTTCTCCCAGGTCATAGCGAATCAATTCTTCCTGTGTATCGGCATTTAAAATGCGTACATACGAATTACTTACTTGGCCAAAGTTTTGAACTCTAGCTTCTGCATCATGAATTGTAATACAGAAAGACATTTTTTCAACTGAGCTTGGTACTGTAGACAAGTTAACGTTCACTTGCTCATCGTCCCCATCACCTTCACCTGTCAAGTTATCGCCGGTATGCACAACAGAGCCATTGCCACCCGTTGCATTATTGTAGAATACAAAGTCTTTCTCAGAAACACATTTACCACTACCGTCTAAAAGGAATACGGACGAATCTAGATCGAAATCTTTACCGCCATCATATTTGTTTGTATCCCAGCCTAAACCAACTGTTACATTCACCAAGCCTGGATTCGATTTTGTTAAATCTACCTTTTGTCCTTTTGATAAGTTAATTCCCATTTTTAATACAACCCCTTATAAGTATTTGTTTGCAATTGAACTAATATCAGCATCCAGTGTTCCTTCACCGATAGCTGAGAACTTCCACTCAGAGCCATGACGATATAATTCGCCCGGAATAAGAGAGGTTTTACCAGCATAATTATCAGTTAAGTTATAATGGATCAACTCTTCTTTGCTGTTATTGTCCACAAGACGAATAAAAGCATTTTCAATGAGTCCAAAATCTTGTTTTCTTTGTTTTGCTTGATAGATATTTACAACGAACACCAATTTATGTACGGATGGTGAAATATTTTTTAGGCTCACGTTAATTGTTTCGTCGTCTCCATCGCCATCACCAGTTAAATTATCACCTGAATGAACGACACTTTTATCTTGACTCGTTTTGTTCCCAAAATACACGAGGTTTTGTTTAGATTGCAACTTTCCGTTCTCATCTAATAGGAGAACAGATGCGTCACAATCCACTTCGGCTGCTTTACCACCTAAAAGTCCCCCGAATAATCCTTTACCACCGCTTTTTTTCACAGGATCCCAGCCTAGTCCTACCATAACACTTGATAATGAAGATCTGCCTTTTGTTAAATCTATCTTTTGGCCCTTCACAAGGTTAATTCCCAATCTTTATCACTCCATTTCTATAGCATTACTATATGATACGTATTAATATGCAATAAGTTTCAAAAAATGAACTTGTCACATCTTCTTTATTCTCCTCAAAAATTATTCAAAACATACTTATCAGAATATTTTCTCTCATTGCTATATATTAACATAAATAGGTTGTGATATCACTTGATAGACCTTTGATTGCCGAAATCTTTTGCTATTTCTACTACTTTATGGAACGGAGGAAAACCGTCTTTTCATCTTTTTTATAGGTTCTGTTTAACGATACCGTTGATTTCCATTCCCAGTCTTTTAATCAGTAGGAACATGACTACACCCATTAGGCTAATTCCTCATATTAATTACTTGGTGTTCTCGTTATACTCAGACATATACCATTAAGGAGAATTTCTAAAATGAAGATTAATTTTTTAAAAAAATTCATATTATTATTAATTGCGTGCACGTTTATTTTTTCAGGATGCAGCATGTCAGAGACCAATAGCGATCTTAATCCAGATGAAAAAGATCCAACTTTACAAGATATTGTGGAACAACCAAAGTTAGAAGTCAAACCAAAAGAAGGAACCACAGAGCAAATACCTGTGACTCTTGTTTCAACTACTGACGGGGATACAATTCGAATCATGCACAACGGGGTAAATGAACCCGTGCGATATTTATTAATTGATACGCCTGAAACGAATCACCCTCGATTAGGAAAGCAACCATTTGGAGAAGAGGCGAAAGAACGGAATCGAGAACTTGTCAATAGTGGTGACTTGACGATTGAGTTTGATGTTGGTGAAAAACGTGATAAGTACGGACGGCTGTTAGCATATGTGTATGTTGATGGGAAAAGTGTGCAAGAAACGCTCATTCGAGAAGGTTTGGCTCGAGTAGCGTATGTCTTTCCACCAAACACACGACATTTAACTCCATATGAAGAAGCTCAACAACAAGCGAAGTCGAAGAAATTAGGATTTTGGATACTAGAAAACTATGCTACAGATTCAGGGTTTGTCAGTACTCCCTAAATTTGAACGGTAACGATAAAAAAACCTCATCGAAATGAATTCGGAGAGATTTTTGAAATTCTAATATCGATTTCACCAGGCGCCCGAAACTTTTGGCTTAATCAAACAAAAGCCATTGTGCGTTTTTAATGGTTTCATTAAAAAAATAAAATGGCATTTCCACGTATTTTTAAAACGAGGAGATGCCATTTATTGTTTAAGATATGTAAACGACTATTTTCTATTGTAAATTTGCGCTCTTTTGTATTTACAAGAAACCTACGAAAATTCCTGCAAGGATTACCGAAACAATCGTAACTGTAATAAACCCAGCCACTAGCATTGGTGGCAACATGTGACTTGTTAATACTTCACGCTCTTTCTCATCCTGCGTCAAGGAGTTTATGACTTCGTTTGTAATGATGTAATCTGCCGGAAATCCATAAAGTGCTGTTAATGAAACAGCAAATGCCATTTCTTTGCTGACCTTCAGTACTTTCCCCATAATCAATGAGAACACGTACATACCCGCTACCCCAATGACAATACAACCAATCAACGGATAGATCAACTCGACCATCATGTCTGGTGTTGCCTTTTTCAATCCGTCTAAAATGTATAGCATAAGTCCCATTATCGCGAAGCCAAAACCATTTGCTTTTTTTAATGGATGTTTTTCCAAGAATCCCACGCTTGTCGCGATTACTCCAAATAATAAACATAGTACAAATGCATGGATAGCTATATATGGAGCGAGCCAAACCGATACTTGATAAGCTAGGTAACCTACAAATGCCAAGCGGAAAAACTTAAAGAATTCCGTATTGTATTTTTCGGGCATCCAATTGAATAATGTCAATTCCTTCACAGGCGAACTTTCATCACGATTTCCTACTTGTTTCTCATTAATTTCTCCATTGCGAAATTGTTGAAGTAACCGTTTCCCTTCTTTTTTCAACATAACTGCTGTTAACGGATACCCTGCAAACCCTTGCATTACGTAAATCACGATTGCAAATACGGCTAAGCTTGGCAGTCCAGCGTCCGCTGCACCTTCTGACATTATTAACGCAGAAACAAGTCCCCCTACTAACGGTGGAATGGCAACAATGATTGTTTCACTGCCAAATAAAAATGTGCCGATTGCAAACAATGCGGCAATAATCCCTAGAATGCCTGCTAAAGCAATCAATATCGTTTTCCATTGATTGATCAGTTCTTGAAGAGACAGTAATGTTCCCATGTTCGTAATTAACAAATAGATTAGCATAACAGCCACGGTGGAGTGAATTCCAGACAGTTCGACTATATTTGCCGGGAAGAATGTCCAGTAACCAACCAAGAATAGCGTGGCGCTTATAAAAATGGAAGGTATCCAAGCCTTTGTACGAATTGCTATAACATCCCCAATAAAAAGGATAAAAACTAACATACTTAACGCGAGCATCTGTGACATATCATCTTCCCACTTTCCATTATTCTTTTCTCTTGCTGTCTATTTAATGTTTATTACAATAACATGATTCGACAAAATAAATATATAGAATAAATAGAATTGAAAGAATATTATGTACAGAAGAGGGAAAAATCTCTATGTAAGCGGTTAAAATATGTATGAACGATTTATTGGTGAGTTTCGTAGAGTGTTCGATAAATTAATTGTGATAAACATCCACCAATAGATAAAAATAGCGTGACAAATTTACTAATTAAATTACAAACTAGGAGTCCTTTATGATAAAAAAATTATTATTAGGAGTCGCTGCTATCGGAATTGCATCTACCCTGTTTTTACAAAAATACCCGAAGTTCGGAAAAGCACCCAACTCCCAAAAAAAGAGTACTTTTGCAGCCTCTCCTAATTTCGAGAAAAACAAGTTTAAAAATCTATCTCCCACTACTGTTGATAGTGGCATTCGGTTTATAGTTTCAGTTCTGAAAGATTTTGTACTACAAAAGCCTGACTTGGCACCCACAAATCCACTTCCGACGCATGATTTCAAGTTTCGCAAGCCTTCAACTACCGAAACAAGAGTGACATGGTTTGGTCATTCAGCTGTTTTAATAGAACTTAATGGAAAAACTATCTTCATCGACCCAATGCTTGGCCGTTCGCCATCCCCTTTTCCACCAATCGGCGCAAAACGCTATAACCCTGGGCTGCCATTTGAAATGGACAATGTACCTGCGATTGATATAATCGTGTATTCTCATGACCATTACGATCATTTAGATTATAATTCCGTAAAACGGTTGAAAGATAAAGTCGGCTTATTCATCGTTCCCTTGGGTGTTGGGAGCCGCCTTGAAGGTTGGGGTGTTCCATCTAGTATAATTAAAGAATTGGATTGGTGGGACACTTTAGTGGTTTCAGGGATTAAGTTTGTCAGCACCCCGGCCCGTCACTTTTCGGGTCGTAGTCTTTTCGATCACGACTCAACACTTTGGTCGTCTTGGGTTATTCAAAATGGAGAGTCAAATATCTTCTTCAGTGGTGATAGTGGATATGGTCCTCATTTTAAGGACATTGGGGATAAATATGGACCTTTTGATTTTACAATGATGGAATGTGGACAATACGATAAGCGGTGGGTTGCTATTCATATGATGCCAGAGCAAACAGTACAGGCTCATCTTGATTTAAAAGGCCAATTGATGATGCCGATTCACTGGGCCGCATTTACTCTCGCCTTCAATGCATGGACAGATTCAATCGAGCGTGTGACAAAAGCTGCCTATGTACAAGCCATCAAAATGACGACTCCAAAAATCGGGCAATCCTTCCGACTAAACTCGGAGGACTATCCGACCGATCAATGGTGGAAACAAGCATAAACAAAGAAAACCCTTTTTCCAGACGCCATCCTCTTAAAAGGGGATGGTTGCTAGAAAAAGGGGTGGAAATTAAACTAACTTATTTTTACAATACGCTATAATTTCTGTTTCTTCATCATCTTCTAGAGCAAAATCAAGTGCTTTTCTAGATGCTTTATCCATAAAGTGATACTGTACTATGCGCTCGTTCTTTTCATCAAAAGCTAGGATTAAGCGAAGTTCTAAACCGCCTTCAGTGAATAGTTCATCGTCTTCTTCTACTTCAACGTCCAGTAGGAATTCATAACGATCCCCTTCAATGATGCCAGTTGGATCATTCATTTTTTCAACCACATGATTGGTAATTTCCATGATTCATTCTCCTTTTGTTCATGTAATTGTTCATGACAAGTGTTCCGATGTTCTAATTGTATCGGTTGTTAGGGCAATAAGACAACCTGTACCCCTATTATTTCTTCTCTTCCCATACATTAAACTCGGACTTCGTACAAAAAATCCTTCCCATGCACAATTTTGCAAGTCATTTTCAACTAGTTGCAGAATCTAGTATTCTTCATTTTTTATGCGTTTTAATGAAAAACCCACGAATTCCGGACCACTCTGCGTAAACGATATCATGCAGTTGTGGATATCCTTCCTCTCTCAATGATTCTGTTAACCAATCTTCAGTCTTGTCGATGTTTTTCAATACATGTTTGTTTATTTTTCCGTTATCCACTAACAGAAAAGTTAAGGGCTCGTCTTCCTTCTCGACAGGAACATCTTCCCGTGTAACCGCTTCGTACTGGCTATAAGCCAATACGCTGATTTGACCCCCTGGCTCCAAATACACGTCCTTCACTTCACGCAACGTAAAAAACCCCCGTTGTCTCAACATCGTCCGGAATTGCTCCATTTCCAGCTTATTTCTCTTCATTTCCTTCATGTTAAATTGACCATCCCTTACTAATAGGGCTGGTTCACCCTTCAAAAGAATCCGTACCACATCAAATTTCAAGGTAAACAATTCGATTAGGTAAATGAGTATGCCCCAGACAACTACACCGAACAGTATTTGCCAAATGGTGATTTTAGGATCGTATATCCCTTCTTCCAAGATTCCACCCAACACTAGTGCATAAATAAAATCAAACGGTGTCAGTTGAGACATTTCTTTTTTACCTAATAATCGGGTCACCGCCAGTAATGCTGCCAAACCCACTATTATTTTCAATCCAATTTCAACGAAGACCATACTCTCCCGCCTTTCCAAGGATTTATTAATACACTTCCCCTGGAAAACAAGGAGTAGTCTTAAATGAGAGAGAGTATGTATCTGAGATGTTTTCAGAACTTGATTATTTGTTACTAATCAGATGTCGAATCACTTGATTGGTTAAGTTTGGCACCACATCGAGGGAGAAGCTACGTTCCATGCGTTCATATTGTTTGTGCGCATCAAAACCATATGGACCAATGTTTATCACTGGTACATTAATATTACGTATTGATTCGTAGTCGACATAATGTTTTGTTCCCCATCCAGGATTATTCGAAGAGACCGCAGAAATACCCTCTTCATCATCACTTAATGCCACGAAACTCATATCCGATATATACGGGAAGAAGTTTTTGGTGATAATAGGGTGCGGGTAAGTCGGTTGTACCGCTTCAACCGCTGATTCAAGTGCGTTCAGTAATTTTTGTTCCATGTCATTCTTCCCTGTCACTTCTACTCGAGGGGAGTAAAGGGACGAATAAAACACGATGATGGCAGGATTCTTGTCCGGCATCCATTTCCATGCTTCTTCCACAACACGTGCTGCAAACATGCGGGTGTCGAGGTCGGTTTGCTGCATTAATTGCTCTTTAAATGAATCCATGTGCAATGTGTATGCTTGTCCATGTGAATCGGTTAATGTTGTATTCATTTCATCGTATGTCAGGACACGAGGTTCCCAAATGACTGTGTTCATTGGCTCCCCGCTTGCTCTGCTGAACGTTGCATAGTTTAACTTGAATTCCTCGAGTGCGGTGGTAAATGCTGTCGTTGCCTCCACTTTAAGAAGGTCCAACACTTCTTTTGGCGACCAAGAATGGATAAAGAAATTGAAGTACACATATGCCGAAAGAGCTGTTTGAACGGTGTATGTCGGCTTAAGATCCGTCTGTTTCAGTGAAACCGGAGGCACTGTCGTTTCACCGAATGCTTCATTGCAAAGGGATGGGTTGTAACTGATTTGACGAGTCAAATGGGCAGCGATAAAGTTGGGATCTATTCCCTCGAAGCATGATCCAACATGTGTTTCCGAGCCAGTAATGAAGAAGGAAGGCAATAATTTGCCGACCGTCCCTTTGTAAATATAACGATTGGGATCGCCGTCATAACGGGGAGATACAAAATCCGCATTGATCGCTGCCACATATTCGAATCCATGGTCGTCGCGAAGTCGTTTCAATTCTGTTAAAGCCGATAGTATCCCATGCGAACTATCTTCCTCATCACATTCAAAGACGACCATCAAGTTCCCTTCCAGTTCTTCGGGATGCTCGGAATAATATTTCAAGAGATAGAGGTGGCTCGCTACACCAGACTTCATATCCAGCACTCCACGACCGAACTCAAATTCTCCTGACTCCAGGTGTGTTTTCACAGATTCAGGCAAGTCTTCCTGTTTGAGTGCTTCTGCCAAAGCATCCGGGTCCAGTGCATGGTCTCTCAAATTGAAATCATCAATTCCCACTGTATCCATATGCCCCATCAAGATGACCGTTTTAGGAGAAGTTTTTTTGGATCCTTTTACAAAAGCCAACACATTATAACGCTCTTGCTCATCATTCTCTGTTTGCTGATGGATGATGTAATCTACATTTTCCTGAAAATACGGATACGACGATATTAATGTATGTATGGCCTGGGAAATGACCTTCTCCCCGCCTTCATTTACAATACTTTCAATGCGTACTAACTGTTTCGTCAGCGCTAACACTTCTTCTCTGCAATCGAACATATCGACACTCCCCAACCATTAATTAGTAGATAATTTTAATATATCATAGGAAGTCGACAGGTAGAATGAGGATTGATTACAATGGAGTGAGTCGGGAGTGATCAAATTGCAACCATTTACAGCAGAAGTCGTTCGCATATTAAAAGAGATTCCTGAGGGATTCGTTGTTACATATGGGCAAGTGGCACGTATGGCGGGCAGTCCACGTGCAGCAAGACAGGTTGTGAGGATCTTACATACGTTGAGTGAAAAACATGACTTACCCTGGCATCGCGTCGTCAACATTCGTGGTGAGATTGCTGTGCCCAGTGAAGATTCGAAGGAAATACAGCGCATGTTACTGCAGGGTGAGGGCGTTGTATTTTTAGCAGATGGGCGTGTTGATTTAGAGCAGTTCAAGTAAGTAGAGTCTCAAAAGCATGTTTAGCGCTGACATCCGAATACAAAATAGATCCCTCACTCCATTTTGTCTTCAGGGCGCCATCCTTCTTTCAAATCTCGTATAGATAAGTCAAAAGTGTATTCCAAGTGTGGGTAGTCCTTGAATCCCGACCAGTCAGCTCCTGATGAAAACCCAAGTTCTTTGCCGATTCGTATGACTTCAAACCAGTCCGCCTCCCCATTTTCATTTAGATCCCGATATATATCATAACTAATGGAGCCATCGCTATTGAGCAGAACAAAATCTATTGCCAATCCATAGTTATGGTAGCTTTCTCCACCCCTTGCATGGGTGACAATATTCCCTTCAATGGTACGGCCCTTTTCATACAGGACGTCTTGAGATTCCCCGGACCTAAATCCCTCGCTAATTAATATCGGAATCCCTATTTCTTCAGCTTTCCGGATGAGTTCATTGCTTTTTTCCTCCACAATGGGATGCAATCCTTGTGGAAGAGATCGTGATAAGCGTTGTTCTTTTACTTCAACTTCATTTTGAATCCATATAAAAAAGAGCCCGCCGATGACGAGCCAGAACGTAATATGTAAACCCATCCACACTCGCTTCAAACGAACGCCTCCTTTTCGTCTCACTGTTTTACATCTTACGAAAATCTCAATCCATTATCAAATATTGTTGCCAGAAAAATAGTCGCTCCCCAAAAAGGAACGACTTTTGGATCGTGATTATGCAGTTACGTCTCTTCTAATGAATGACCAATAGCTGATAACCAAGAAAATCAGCACATATACAGCCAATACTGCGATTGAGAATGGCATGGAGATGCCTTGTATAAACATATTACCCGTGATATATCCTGTTAAATCTGTGTGTGTAAACAAAATATATTTAGTGAATTCAAATCGACTTAAAAAGAAAACGACATTTGGTCCCATAAACAATAGGAAGATCGATAACCCGATTGCCAGTGAACTTGAACGGAAGACACTGCCCATCATGAAAGCGAAAGTAGTGTAGATAAGAACCCCAACAAATTGCAGTCCGTAAAGTGTCAGCACACGACCCCAATAGGAGATTTCAACAACCGAGCCAGCTTTATACTCCAGTAGGCTGCCGCCACTTGAATCGTAGAATAAATACCCAGCAATAATGGTCGAAACAATTGCAACGACTATCAGGAATAACGCGAATAGGATCGACGTTAGATATTTAGACGTTAGAATTTTCCATCGCTTCACTGGTCTACTCAACAACATTTTGATGGTACCTTGAGAAAATTCCGTAGCTACTATGCTTGCTGCTGCAATGACCACGAACAATGTGACCATCGACAACATGCTATGTGAATTTACTACATAGGATTCCCTGCTGTTTGGATCTAACGGTGCACGATTGTTGTCTAAACGATATTCCGTGAGAGCAAGCTCTTCTTCTAAACTTTCTTTCTCTGCTTTTCCTATATTCGGATTAGATAGTTCAGCCTTTAACATCGCTTGATTTTCAGCCAGATTTTCTTCCCATGAATGAGTTTCTTCAGCCTGTTGCATGTTTGAAGTAGCCCATTTCATAATGCCGGCAATACCAATCAGCATGATGACTAAAATGATGGTCATAATCCAGGTAGCTTTTTTATGCCATAACTTCATCCATTCATTTCGTATGAGATTCAGCAATTTGGCCACCTCCGGTCATTTCTAAGAATTGGTCTTCCAGCGTTTTGCGATATGGTTGCACAGCAAATACTTGTATGTTTGCTTCTACCATTAAATGAATTAGTTCTGGAATTTTTTCTTGCTCTACTTTTGTAATAAAGCCTGCTCCACTAACTTCTAAAGACAATCCGCGGGCAGTAAGAAGTTCACGTGCTTGTTCGGCTGGTTGTGCTTCAATATAGTAATGAGCTTCTTCTACTTGATTCATTTCACGAATATCGATTAATTGACCATTTTGAATGACTGCAATCCGGTCACACATTAATTCAATTTCAGAAAGCAAATGACTGGAAACGAAGACCGATACGCCATCCTCAATTGCAATTTTACGTAAGTGCGCACGAAATTCACGGATGCCCGCAGGATCTAATCCATTGGTCGGTTCATCCAAAATCAAGAATTTCGGACGGTGTAATAGTGCTTGTGCTAACCCTAATCTTTGACGCATCCCAAGAGAATATTTCGATACTTTTTCATGAATACGGTTTTGCATGCCTACTTGTTCCACTACTTCTGTAATTCGTTCTTTTGTAACTGATTTGTTCATTCGTGCAAAGTGCAACAAGTTTTTCCAGCCTGACATATACTTGTACATTTCCGGATTTTCAACGATGACTCCGACTTTGCTCATCGTTTCTTCAAAGTGCTCTGTTACGGATTGGCCCTCCACAAAAACTTCCCCACTTGTCGGTCTCATTAATCCGGCCATCATGCGAATGGTTGTGGTTTTCCCCGCTCCATTTGGTCCCAAAAAGCCCGTAATTTGACCAGGGTATAATTGCAAATTCAAGTTATCGATAATTTTCTTTTTGCCAATGGTTTTAGACAATTGTCTAAGTTCAACGATTGGTTGTTTTTCCATATGTATCACCTTCCTTTTTCAGATTGACTATTTCCACATGGGAAACCTTCTATAATGATATTACGTTTATAATCTTAATTGGTTTCATTTTCCATTAAGATTTTCATGTTAATTTGTGTACTAGTTTAATAGACTACTCTTGAGTATTTACATCAATTCTTCTTATTAAACTTTAACTTGTAAACTAATCCATTGTTATCGTACATTTGCACCTTCATTTCATTCAAGATTTTCAGCTAATTTAACATATTTTATAATTTGGCTATGTTAAACCCTCCCGCAAAACAGCTCCGCAGTCTTGCTCAATATTAATAAATCAAAATCAACAATGAAATATAACATCGCTTAAATTTAATAGTATTTAATTGTCACAGTTTTTAGATTAAACTAATAAAAAGGATGTGTGATGATGATGATATCTGAATTTCCCGGGAAATACGGTTTGCATATGGAGTACCCTATCGGGGTGGTGCAGATTTCCAGAGGTATTGACGAAGTTGTCAGAGCGGCTAGCGTAATAAAGCTACCCATTTTTTTGTACGGCTATCAACAAGCAAAAGACTTACATGAACAAGTTAAAGTCACACCAGCTGATCTCGTTGATGGCGCTGGAGTTTTACAAGCTCTTGTTACTAAATCTCGATCTTTCACAGTACGAGATTTACATGCTTTAATGATTGTCGTGTCTGATAATACGGCAACCAATTTATTAATCAAGCACTATGGATTCCATCGTTTAAACAAATATTTACAACATATTGGCATGACGAAATCAGTATTGGGCCGGAAAATGAGAGATCAAATTGCTATTGATGAGGGACGTGACAATTTCATTTGTACACGCGACGTGGTGGCGTGTTTACGATCCATGGCAAGCTCGCCTTCATTTCACGACATGCTTCGCATTTTGGAAAAACAGCAATTTCAAGATAAAGTTCCTGCTGGTGTGAAAAATGAACAAGTGGTCTTCTTCAATAAAACAGGGGAACTAGATGATGTTGAACATGATGTTGGTTTTTTTGTTCATAAAGGACAAGTCGGGTTATTTGTTGGTTTAACTGAAGGTCCAAATGAACGAGGACGAGTTCTTCTACATGAATTCGGAAAAATGATTGGGAATTTATAAGTCATTTTGGAGATTTCGAAATGAACCACAAAAAAAGAACGAGACCAGGAAGGTTCGCTCTTTTAGGATTTAGGCAAGAATTGTTGATCCATGTTTCCGTCATTATAGTTATCACCAAACCAGGATTTCATTTTCTCATGAGCACGTTGTTTCGTTGGTTCATCAACATGAGACATCACTTGATAAAGGGCATACACGATTAAACTTGCATCGTCAGCTAGTCCGATCACTGGAATGAAATCAGGAATTAAATCAATTGGGAAGATTAAATAACCCAATGCACCAATGATCGTTAGTTTTGCTGATTTTGGGACTGCAGGATTTTGAGCTGTGTAATAGAGCAATAAACTGTAATACACACTCTTCTCGCCTGCTTTTTTACCGTATTTCAACAATTTATCCCAAAACTTATCATCCGAATAATGCATTTCAGAGCTTTCAATATTTTTCTGAGCATCTATCTCATTTAGTATATGTTTATATTTTTCTTCTTGTTTCGTCATGTGGATTCCTCCTTTTTCAACATTATGTCCTGTTAGGTAGAAGTTTGCAAACAATACTATCGAATATTGTCAATGAGTAATTGAACAATTAATAGTGCCGTGATTACTCGAAGAATAGGTTTGACGTACTGTGGTTTAATTTTTTCAGCAATGCGGACACCTAGTTGAGCACCTGTTATGGACCCAGCCATTAATGCGAGCGTTAGCGGCCAAATCACCACTCCTGAAGCGATATAGCTGATGGCTGCACCGAAACAACTTGAAAAAGTGGCAAGTCTCACTAATCCTACTGATTTTACGTAGGCAATATTCAGGAAACTGAACAAATAGAGCATAAGTGTACCTTGACCTGGACCAAATAAACCATCATAGATTCCGATTCCAAATAAACCACTTCCACTTAGAGGGGAAAGTTTTAGCGGCTCACTCCCAGAGAAATTACCTTTACCAATAAATGAGGTCAAGAAAGCAAAGGTTAGTAAGCATACGGCAATTATATATAAGTTTTCTGATGATAATTGCGAAGCGATAAACCCTCCGGTGACTCCTCCCCCTAAACTGATTGGGATGAGCCAAAACGATTCCTTGAGTGAGATTTGTTTCCGTTTATATAAGGTAAAGAAACTTGAGAATGAACTAATCGTGTTGGACACTTTATTTGCACCGATCGCTGAATGAATGGGCATGCCAAGTAATAACATCGTTGGTAAACTAATTAATCCGCCACCCCCTGCAAGTGTGCCTATGGTAGTAGCTGTTATGCCGATCAAAAACAACAGAAAATAATCCATTTTTCCACCCGTCTTTCTTGATTTCACGATGTCTAACAACAAGCATATACTTCTATTCTTGTTTATTGTACTTCGTGTCTCGAAATAAGAAAATGACGATGATATAATGATGTTCTATAAGAAAAACTTATGACAAGGAGACTCGCTCATGTTCAGTGGTTCAAAAATCCGCCTTACTGCAATGAGAAAAGAAGACTTACCAACTTATCGCTTATGGAATAGTATCGAATCATTTGGTCGTTACTATAATTCTTCGCCTATTCGCGAAGAATCCGAGAAAAATGCCAATGAATTAGTCGATTCTCATTCCGATCGCCATTTTCGATTTGCTATTCGCCCGCTTGACTCAGAGGAATTTTTAGGGATTTGTGCCATTGAGGATATCGTTTGGTCGCATCGAGTTGCTTGGGTTTCGATTGCTCTCGGACCACACTATCAAGGGAAGGGGTTTGGGAAAGAAACGATGCAACTGCTGGTAAATTATGCGTTCAACGAACTGAACCTACATCGGTTGCAGCTTACTGTCTTCAGCTATAACACAGGAGCCATTAAACTCTATGAATCCATTGGTTTCAAACACGAAGGTACGTATCGGGAGTTTTTACAACGCGATGGCAAGCGACATGACATGCACTTATATGGATTGCTAACTTCAGAAGTTGTTTTAATTTGAATTAAAAAAGGATGCCAACATAGCCGGCATCCTCCTTGTTATGTTTTGGAACAGGTAAAACGTAGAAATTGCTTTTGAACAATGGCTGTTACGGTTATTAAAAATACAAGAATCAATGTAATATGGATGACGCTAATCAGCCAATCCGGGAACGACAGCATCCCTATGTTGATTACATGGTTCAGCCATGTTATTACCAGAACGAGTCCTGTCAGACCCCCTAGTAAGATTCCAACGATTGCAGCTAACTGAATGAACGATAATTGCTTTATGTGTTTTCGTAGACGAATGATTTGAATGATGACAACAAAGAAGAAAAGAACGAGCGAAAGATTGCCAGAACCTATGTAAATTGAGTTCAAGATATATGCAATTAGAAAAACACTTAACAATACGTTTTGATACTTATCGATGTATGATAGCAAGATAATTCCTCTCCTTTGTAAGTATTACGTAAAACCTTCCGAAAAGTTTCATCTTTGGGAAAATTAGAGAAAATATTCCATTATTTTAGAAATGAGGATACACATGCTGACATTATATATAACGCGACATGGCCAAACACAATGGAATGTAGAATCACGCATGCAAGGCTGGGCAGATTCCCCCTTGACTGATATCGGAATGGCGGCTGCATCTCAATTGGGCAAACGTCTCCAAAGTGTGCCACTTGATGCTGTCTATAGCAGCACAAGCGGTCGCACGATCCATACAGCACAACTCATTATCGGCGAACGTGATCTTCCACTCATTCAAAAAGAGGATTTACGAGAAATACATGTAGGGGAATGGCAAGGAAAACTCACTGCAGATATCGAACAAGATTACGCGGAACAGCTAAAAATATATTATGAACGACCAAGTCAGTATAAATCAACCACAGGTGAAAATTTTCACACTCTGAAAGAACGCGTGTTGCGAGCAATTGACGAGATTGCCGCAGCTCATCCTAATGGCAACGTGCTGATTGTCACACATGGCGTCGTTAAAAAGTGTTTAATCAACCACTTTAGTGGTGCCGATCTGGAATTGTTGTGGGATCCCCCCTTCATTCATGGAACCAGTCTTACAGTGTTGGAAATCGACACCAATCGTCGGGAACTGACGATGGTTGGGGATATGTCTCATGCGGAAGAAGCGAAGGGGTCTGCTAACGTTCAGTGAAATAATTAAACCACCTTCCGTTATTGGATGGTGGTTTCTATTTTTCAGTCTATTCAAGACTCGAGATGGTCCCTTGATGAAACATCATTTGCCATCTTCCATTTATTAATTTCCATATTGAACTACGCAAAGTATGTTGGTTTTTGTTTTCATTAAAAATTCGGTATGTAGCTAACACGATCCCTTCAGACAATGGATGTATGTCAAAATCACTTAAAGTCATCTTGACCACACCTATTCCCTCTTCACCAATCATCACGTCTTTGTACAAGACCCTGCCTGAACTTCCAAACTCAAAGAAATCATCGGCAAGTAGTTGATTAAGCTCATTTTGAGAGGTGCGAATTTTGGGTGTTAACAATTTTTCTTCTAGTTGATATAACTGTTCTTTTAACGAATATCCACTTTCCATATTCATTCCCCTTTTTATGAATTCATTAGATATTTGGAATTTCTTTTAATCAACTCATCCATATGTGAGTCAATTCTTTGATTTCCCATTCTCCATCGATGAAATGAATGGTGCCTTCCACACCAATTGCCCCAAGTCCTGATCGATATTTTGACGCTTCAAAAAAGATTTCGTTATTTAATTTGAAATCAACTTTATCCAGTTTTAGAAGCACTCCATACAATTCTCCAGTATCGAGATCGGATAGCCCCTTTTCCTTTAGTTCTTCAAATGTAGCAATCATGACATCCACTCCATATTCTTTCTGAATGGTACTTACAATCTCCTCTTTTTCTTTTTCAGCCAAATCATTTATGTTGGTGAAATCTACCGCTATATAATCCATGTCATCATTTAGACCCGGATCTTCTTTCATGATTGAATTCAATGCAACGCTATAAATTTCCGTTACATGCTCTTGTGGATTTTCCCCATTGGTGCACGCGGAAAGCAGTAGAGCTAAAATGATAACAAAAGTAAAATTGATTATTCTCAATTGAATTCCCCCTTTTACTTTTAGACGAACTGAGCGATTAAATCGTTACTATTTTTATATCAATTTTAGTTGAATGCGTTTTTTTGACACAGATAATCCAGTTATAGTAATTTATTCGGCATCATCCCTATTATATTCGGCATAAACTGCTTATTAATCGGCATAATATTGAGTTTATTCGGCATAATGGCACTTTTAATCGGATTCATCCAATATTTACCACATTTAAAAAGGCGATGGCAGTTACGCCAACGCTTCGATTCTCAGAAATCAACTTTTGAATACAGATTGCATACCGGTTTGAGCATCAACCCGTGATATTTCTATTCAAAAGCCGCATACTCTGTGTCTTTTCCTGCTTTCTCCATTAATTCATCTAATTCACTCAATGTTTCAAAATGAGTTAACTCATCACTTTATGTATATTACCATTGTGTGGTTGTATCAGATCAAGCTTTGCGCCATGCTTTTTATAAAGTTTTACTACCTCACTAATCAGTTCATCTGACTCTTGAAGTGTATCAGGCATTAATTCAATATCTGGAATTCAGCGATAAGCCATGTACGCCTCTTTTATTCTTAACACTTTATTATATGAGTTTACGCTCTATGATTGATTGTACATAAAAAGAAGCGGCAGCCAATTGCTACCGCTCCTTGATTATTTTAGTTTCATTTGAATGCGTTGTTTCCGATGTTCTCGTCGTGCGGGACCCGTTTCAAACAGAAGCTTTTCGTTTTCTGTTTCGGGAATAATACCGGGAACAGGCATTGGTTTACCATCTTCAACGGCCACAAACGTTAGAAAGGATTCGGTTGTCAGCTTCGTTTCCCCTGTCAATAAGTTCATCGATTGCACACGTACATAGACTTCCATAGACGTACGTCCTGTAGAGCTTACGATTGCTTCCATTTCCAATACATCGCCTACGCGTGCAGATGATAAAAAGTCTACGGAATCGATTGAGGCTGTGACGGTGGGCATTTTGCAATGTTTCATTGCTGTAATAGCTCCAATTTCATCTATATACGATAATACCCGTCCCCCGAAAATAGTTCCGTGGTGGTTCGTATCTGGTGGTAATACTAAATGTGTTTGAATCGTTCGTGACTGACTCATAGGTACTTTGTTTGTCATGATTTTCTCTCCCTCATTCACGGTCATTCTAGAAGTGTATCATTGATTGAGTATAACCGCGCGTGCGGAAAGCATGCTCAAATCCGAAATGATTATTCCCCGTGCGGAATGAGAAGGAAAATTTAATTCAAAGTTCACTGGTACAAATGACAAGCAACAAAGTGACCAGGTTCTTGCTCTTTCCAAGCTGGTTTTCTTTGTGCGCATACATCCATAGCATGTGCACAACGTGTTCTAAACACACAGCCTGAAGGCGGATTGATCGGACTTGGCAATTCACCTTGTAATAAAATTCGTTCCCGTGATTCTTCAATATCCGGATCTGGAATCGGGATGGCAGATAATAGTGCCTGTGTGTAGGGATGTAGCGGATTTGCATATAACTCATCACTTGTCGTCAACTCAACCATATGCCCTAAATACATCACGCCGATTCGATCTGAAATGTATTTGACCATCGATAAATCATGTGCGATAAACAAGTAAGTTAATCCTTTTTCTTTCTGCAACTTTTGTAGAAGTTTTACCACTTGGGCTTGGACCGATACATCAAGCGCTGAGATCGGTTCATCGGCAATGATGAAATCTGGATCGAGTGCTAATGCACGGGCAATCCCAATCCGTTGGCGTTGCCCCCCTGAAAATTCATGAGGATAACGGTTTGCGTGATCGCGATTTAATCCAACATCTTCAAGTAGCTGATAAACACGACGTTGCATCGATTCTTTTTTCTTATGTAAGCCGTGCACTTCCATCGGTTCCGCAATGATTTCAAAAACTGTGGATCGTGGATTAAGTGATGCATACGGGTCTTGGAAAATCATTTGCATATTTCGTAAAAAGTTATACCGTTCTTTTTCACCCATTGCATGAACATTACTGCCATTGTACTTCACTTCACCATCCGTACTCGTGTACAAGCCCATTATTGTGCGACCAGCTGTTGATTTCCCACAGCCTGATTCCCCAACTAGACCGAATGTTTCTCCCTGATAAATATCAAAACTAATGCCATCTACTGCTTTTAATGTTTGATTTTTCCCTAAATCAAAATGACGTTTTAAGTCTTTTACTTCGAGTAATACTTGAGTGGTCATGACGCTTCCTCCTCTGTCCTTGCGTAGCGTCTTACCGCGCACAATTCGTCTACAAATTTTGTTCCCTCAAGGACGATAATTTCTACTGCTTGCCCTGTTGACGGCGAATGAATCATTTGCCCATTGCCTATATAAATACCAACGTGACGTACATTAGCAGAACCGATATTTGCAAAGAACAGTAAATCTCCAACTTGCCACTTACTTTGGTCAGCCTGATTTACTTCTCTTCCCTTTTCTGCTTGATCGCCAGCATCTCTAGGAATCAAATAGCCATGTGCTCTCAACATGTGATAACTAAAACCAGAACAGTCGTAGCCATAAGACGACATTCCTCCCCAGAAATAAGGAAGATCTAAAAATGTTGATGCACTTGCTACAACTTCTTTTCCAGTACGCTTGTCAAAAGCATTCACACCTGGTGCAAGTTCGAGATCTTCACTCTTGATTAGCACTTCTCCATGTGGTGTATATAAGGTTGTAAACTGAGCGTTATGATTGATGACCGGTAAAATGGTGTTGAATGGAACAACCAGCAGAGGTTTTTGGTCCGTCGTCCAAACTTGTACTTTATTTTGGAGAACTTTGGCATATCCGAGACCTGAAATCCGTTCGATTTCTTTTAATTGTGCAACCGGTACCCAACCAGGATAGCCACGCTCATCTTTTTTGGATGATTGCCATGTACAAATGACTTTGGCCCAATCACCCTTGATTTCGTCGATTAATACAGGCTCCCCATAAATCAATTGTGTTTGGACCCGGTTCCCATCACATAGATCGAGCAAGTCCTCAAACTTCGACGTTTCTAACCATTTTGTTACTCGAACTGGATTTTCTAATCCTGGTGTATCTAGTTCACGTGCTGACTCTGGTGACGTCCAAACCGTCGCGACCGCCACGGAGCAAACCCAAGTTGTGGATGACTGAACTGACATGTGATAATCCCCCTTACTCTTTGCCTTGTAATCGTTGATTCATTAAAGCTGTATGTATTCCCAGTCCAGGCTTAGTAGAAAATCGAATGTGTCTGCCATCATAGATCACTCCGCCTTCTACGATATCTTCTGCAAGAAGTAACGGTGCATCGAAATCAAAACGTGTCACGTTTGGTTGGCTCGCTGCAAAGTGTGCAGCAGCAGAGATCCCAAGTTTCGTTTCAATCATACTTCCCGTCATACATTCGACCCCATAGCTTTCTGCTAGCGCATTAATTTTCAAGGCCTTATAGATCCCGCCCGCCTTCATTAACTTGATGTTGATTAAATCAGCTGCACGGATTTGCAATACACGAAGGGCATCTTTAGGTGAAAATATACTTTCATCCGCCATGATTGGTGTGTGCGTATGAAGCGTAACATGTTGTAATCCTTCGATGTCCTGTGCTTTTACTGGTTGTTCAATTAGTTCAATATCAAGTCCTGCGTCTTCCATTTGCCCGATGGCACGAACTGCTTCTTTCGCTTCCCATCCTTGGTTGGCATCCAGTCGAAGTTTCGTGTCATATCCGATTTTTTCGCGAATGGCACGAATGCGTTCTACGTCCTTCGCGATATCATCGATGCCGACTTTGATTTTCAATACGTTAAATCCATTCGCTACATAGCCTGCCGCATCGTCAGCCATTTCAATGGCGTCGTTGACACTGACCGTGAAATCGGTCTCTATGGTATCTCGATAACCCCCAAGTAACGTGACTAGTGGTAACCCGGCAAGTTGACCTAGCAAATCATGCAGTGCCATATCAATCGCCGCTTTTGCACTTGTATTTCCGACCATGGAGCGATGCAGTTTTTGGAACACTCGCTCCGGATGTCGTAAATCCAACCCTAGAAGTTGAGGTCCAATAACTTGATCGACGGCAAATTCAATACTCCCTAGTGAATCACCTGTAATGACGTGCGTCGGTGGCGCTTCTCCCCAGCCTACATAGCCATCTTCAGTGATCACTTTCACGAATATAGATTCTGCAAGCGTCACGGTGCGAAGTGCTGTTTTAAAAGGTTTCGTTAGTGGAACCGCAACCGAAAAGGTTTCAATTGAGTGTAGAATCATGGTCGTTTCCCCCTCCGTTTAGTTAACGCCTGGTAAAATTGTGAGCGACTTCGAATCGCCGTCTAGTCGGGCTTCCGTACCTAGTGGAACCGCGAAGTGTGGTTCACAATGTCCAATTTTAAATCCTGCAACTACTGGCTTTCCTAAGTCCCCTAAGTAATGCTGCAATACTTCATCGAGCGTTAACGTGGTTTTTCGTTTTTTCGGTTCAGCTCGTGCGAAATCACCGACAACGATTCCTGTTGCTTCTTGTAATTTCCCAGCCAATCGCAATTGATTCAACATACTATCCACTTTGTAAGGCTCTTCATCCACATCCTCAATTAATAACAGCTTACCTCGTGTATCAATTTCATATTTCGAGCCAAGTGCACTAACGAGAAGCGATAAATTTCCACCTACTAATTCACCTTGGGCTACCCCACCGGTAATTGTCGTCAAAGTGGATATGTCTTCTGTATAGTGAAGTTCAATCGGTTCAAACAATTGTCCAAACATACGAGCCGATAATTCATGGAACGTTTCTTTTCCGACATCGGACGCTAACATTGGTCCATGGAAAGTGACGACATTTGCAAATTGACCAATCGTCGTGTGTAAAAACGTAATATCGCTGTAGCCCCACAAGATCTTCGGTTGTTCCGCCATTAATTGAAAATCGATGCGGTCAGAATAACGTCCTGCTCCGTACCCACCTCCAGCACAGATGATGCCTTTGACATCCGGATCTGCCAGCATATCGTGCAAATCCTCTAATCTTTCATCATCAGTTCCCGCTAAATAGCCATGAACTTTTTCTACATGTTTGCCCATTTTGACCTTCAGTCCTAATTGTTCAATAAATGCCAGCGATCGTTGTAGATTTTCTAAGTTTGGTGGACTCGATGGGGCGATAATTCCAATGGTGTCCCCTTTTTGTAATCTTTGTGGTCTAATTCGCATATGTGATAGTCCTCTCTTCTACTGTTTTTAAAACAAGTTACAGAGATAAGTATAACTTCTTTTAAAAACAGAAGGGTGCGGCGTCCAATTAGACGCCGCAACTTCTTATTTTTTATCTGCCCATTTCAAGTCCAAGTAACCAACAGGATGATGTACGATTCCTGATACATTTGGTTTTTGTAATGATACTTGGTTATAGAAGTGGATTGGGAAAATCGGCATTTCTTCAAACAGTACTTTCTCAGCATCCATTAGGTACTGCCAACGTGCAGCAGCATCAGTTTCTGCTTTTGCGTCAGTAATTAACTTGTCAAATTCAGCATTTGACCACCCTGTACGGTTCATCGAAGAACCAGTAATAAAGCTTTCAATTGCGTTCACTGGATCTGCATAGTCATGCAAGAATGAAGAACGTGATAATTGATATTTCAATGCTTTTTGTTCTGAACTGAATACACTTGCTTCCACGTTTTGAAGTTTCACTTCCACTCCAAGTGCAGCTTTATATCCAGCTTGTAGAGCCACTGCAATATTTTGGTGTGTATCTGAAGTCGAGTAAGTCAATGTTACTTCAGGAAGTTTATCCCAGCCTTCTTCAGCCATTCCTTCTTCTAACAATTTCTTCGCTTCTGCAGCGTTAAATTCAACTAGGTCACCGACTGCGTCACGGAAATCTTTACCGTCTGGACCCGTGAAACCGTATGCTACGAAACCTTTTGCTGGTTTTTCGCCGTTTTTCGTTACGAATTCAACGATTTCTTCTTGGTTTACAGCCATAGCGAATGCTTTACGAACTTTAGCATTTGTAAAAGGTTCCATCGTTGTGTTGAAACGGTAGAAGTAAGTTCCTGCTTGGTCTTCAACTTGTACTTCATCACTATCCATTAATGTTTCAGAAAGCTCAGCAGGTACATCAGATACATCCAAGTCATTTGATTGATACATTTGGTACTCTGTATTCGAATCGTTTACCATTGCCCATTCCACTTTGTCGAGTTTTACAGTGTCTGCATCCCAGTACTCAGGGTTTTTTTCGAATACCATTTTCACATCATGTTCCCATGAAGTTAATTTGAACGGTCCGTTCCCTACGAATGAATCTGCTTCAGTGAACCATTCTGCATTTGCAGTTGCCACTTTTTCATTAACCGGGAAGAAACTTGGATTCGTAATAATATTTAAGAATGCATCATTTGGTGCTGTAAGTTTTACTTCAAATGTTTTTTCGTCTACTGCTTTCATCGCTACATCTTCTATTGCACCTTCACCCGTGTTGAATGCTTCTGCACCTTCAATAAAGTAACCTAGGAATGCAGCTGGTGAAGCAGTGTTTGGATCTAACATACGTGTCCAGCCATATACGAAGTCACCTGCAGTAACAGGTTCCCCATTTGACCAATTTGCATCTTCACGGATGTTGAATGTATACGTTAAACCATCTTCAGAAACGTCGATTGATTCAGCTGTTGCTTCTTGTGGTAGGTGGTCCTCACCTAAACGAGTTAACCCTTCCATCAAGTTGTTTAATGAGTTCCATGAAACTGCATCAAAACCGATTGATGGATCAAAAGATGTTGGTTCTTCGCCGTTATTTAAATGCAATACTTTCTCTTCTGCCACTACTTCTTTGTCATCGCCTTTGTCAGCTGGCTTTTCTCCCGCGTCTTCTTTAGCCGTACATGCTGTCAGTACGAGAACGAATAATGCTGCTAGTAAAAACAAGTACCACTTCTTCATACGTTTTCCCCCTAGGTTTGTTGTTAATACTGTATGATAATGCGCATTTTGCGCGGCTATCCTATTTCTGTGTAGTCGTTAACATTGCTTGTGCACGTTCATCTTGCAACCAACAATCTACGCGATGCGTAAAAGATTTATTCGTCGTTTCTGGATGTACATGATCACATACTTCCATCGCAAACGGACAGCGAGCTGTGAATGGACACCCTTTTGGTGGCGCAAATAAATCAGGTGGTGTCCCTTCAATTGGTTGAAGTTCTTCTCCGACCAAATCAAGTCGTGGCACCGAATTCAACAATCCTTGTGTGTAAGGGTGTTGAGGTGTGTAGAAAATCTCCCGTTTGGTGCCGATCTCAATAATTTTCCCTGCATACATAACGGCAATGCGGTCTGCTATTTTCGCAACTACCCCTAAATCATGGGTAATCAGTACAATTGAGACGCCCGTCTTTATTTGTATTTCTTCAAATAGCTCCAGAATTTGTGCTTGAATGGTTACGTCGAGTGCCGTTGTAGGCTCATCTGCAATCAGCAATTCCGGTTCACATATAAGTGCGATGGCAATCACAATTCGTTGACGCATCCCACCGGAAAATTGATGAGGGAATTGCTTTAAACGTTCTTGTGGATTCGGAATTCCTACTAATCTCAGCATCGCAATGGCTTTTTCTTTTGCCTCCGCTTTGCTGGAATTTGTATGCGTTCGAACTCCTTCCATCAACTGTTCCCCAATGGTTAACGTTGGATTAAGCGCTGTCATTGGATCTTGGAAAATCATCGAAATGTCAACACCTTGAACTTTGCGAAGTTGCTTTTTATTCATCTTTGTCAGTTCTAAATCTTTGAACATGACTTTGCCGTCTGAAATATTCCCTGGCGGCTGTGGGATCAGCCCCATAATGGCATTTGATGTCACGGATTTCCCGCAACCCGATTCACCCACGATTGCGAGAGTTTCTCCTTTACGAAGGTCAAAGGACACGCCACGAACGGCTTGTACACTTCCTCCATACGTTTTAAATGACACATGCAGATTATCTACAGACAAAATGATTTCATCGGAAACGACTTTCTTTTTTTCATTTTCGTTGTATCAATAGTTGCTGCCGCTTGTTGATTGCGACCAACTTCTTGTCGTTTTTCTTTCGCCAATTCATGGGCATGATCTAGTTGATGTTCATTCAAAAGTGTCACCCCCTTAACTTCGGATCGAGCGCATCTTGTAGTCCGTCACCAAGGACGTTAAATGCGAACATGGTAAATGAAATAAAGAACGCCGGGAAGAATAGTCGCCACCAATGTCCTGATAAAATAACCGGTAAAGCATCACTAGCCATTACACCCCAACTTGCAAATGGTGCTTGAATTCCGAGTCCAAGGAAACTTAAGAAAGCTTCGGCGAAAATGGCACTTGGCACGGTTAATGTCATTTGAACAATGATTGGTCCCATTGTATTTGGCAATAAATTTCGTCGTATAATTCTTGGCGTTTTTGCACCGAATGACTTCGACGCGGTCACAAACTCATAGTTCTTAATTTGCAGTACTTGTCCGCGTACAATTCGCGCCATCCCAACCCATCCCGTTACGGTCAAGGCCACGATGATCGTTGTTAAACTTGGTCCCATTACTACCATCAGTAAAATAACCACTAATAAATGTGGCAAGCCATAAAGTACTTCAATGATCCGCATCATTACTGTGTCCGTGCGTCCACCTTTATACCCGCTAAATCCACCGTAAATGATACCAATAAAGAAATCGATAAGAGCTGCTGCCAGAGCGACGAATAAAGAAATACGTGCTCCGTACCAGGTACGTGTAAAGACGTCTCGTCCCATTTCATCCGTTCCAAACCAATGCTCCGATGAAGGACTTTGATTTTGATTCGGCAAGTTCATATCGTCCACTGCGTGAGGCGAGAAAATCGGACCAAATATCGCCATAATGGCAAGTAGTCCCAAGAAGACAAGACCAGTCATAGCTAATTTGTTTTTGCGTAAGCGGCGCCATGCATCTTTCCAGTAGGAAAGTGATGGACGGACAACTGCTTCCGCTTCAACTAAATCTTTCTCTTTTTTGCGAAACCATTCGTCTGGAACCGTTTTGGGTGACACGTTGGTTTGTTCGTGGTGAATTGTCATCACGCATCCCCCGCTTTCTTATGCAATTTAATACGAGGATCCAAGAATCCATAAACAATATCTACAAGGAATAACATGAATACTAGGAATGAACTATAAAACACGGTTGTTCCCATAATGACTGGGTAATCTCGGTTATTTATTCCTTCCACGAAGTATTTCCCCATCCCTGGAATCGCGAAAATCTTCTCGATGACGAAAGTTCCCGTCAGGATTCCGGCTAACATCGTGCCCATAATTGTCACGACAGGCATTAACGCATTTCGCAGAGCATGTCTTACGACGATACGGAATGGGGATAAACCTTTCGCTCTCGCCATTTTTATGTAATCTTGCGTCAATACTTCCAGCATCGATGATCGTGTCAAACGTGCGATGATTGCCATCGGGCCAGTCGCGAGGGCGAGCACAGGTAATACCATGTGCATCGGGCTTGACCAAGTTGCAGGCGGGAAAATATTATAATCTACCGCTAGTTTTTGAATGAGTAGTGTCGCAAGGACAAAGTTCGGTACCGAAATCCCGACGACCGCAAATGTCATGGCAAAATAGTCAATAAAGCCATTATGTTTAAGGGCTGCAAACGTCCCAAGTATAATCCCGGACAAAACTGCTACCAAAATCGTCGTCAACCCTAGTTCGAGAGAGATTGGGAATCCACGTGCCAGTAACTCATTAACCGTTTCATTCGGTTTTTTTATCGATGGACCAAAATCAAAGGTCACAATTGATTTTAAGTAATTCACGTATTGAACCGGTAATGGCTCATCCAATTTATAGAATTTCTCAAGATTGGCTTGAATGGCCTCATTCGTTGTACGTTCTTCGTTGAATGGTGAGCCAGGAATTGAGTGCATTAAAATAAACGTTAATGTCGCGATAATCAAGATGGTTACAAGCATCATCAAGAAACGCTTGATGGTATAAGAGAACATTTTGTGTTGCCCCCTAACAGAACGTCGTTTGCATCGCTAGTTCTATTTCAACCAGCATCGCTCGGTACGCTTCCAAAATATCTTTTGCTTCAAATTTCACAATCGTTGTCCCTGGTTCAATTTCACAACCAGGCATAAGCGCTGCCCATTCGGCTTGGCCATAGTTCGTAAACTCAATACGTAACGTCGGGTTTTCTGGGGGAACCAGTGGTTTTACTAAATGACGATTATCGACCGCTTTTTGAACTTGTTCAGTTAATAAGGCGCGCGATTTTGTTGGATGCATGGTCTTTACGGCTTGTCGCGTAATTGATTCCTTCACTGCCACTGTCGTTACGTTTGGAATCAGTGCTTCTGCTTCACGGCACGCACCATCGTCACCGGCAACCATAATGACCGGCACGCCGAAATGACCTGCTACATAAGCATTCAGGCCTAATTCTCCTACTTCCACGTCGTTTATGTACATATTACGCACTCCAAAAATCATCGAATGACTCATAACTCCTGGCTGACCTGCACGTGAATGATACCCTGCAAAAATCGCTCCATCAAAACTTTCATCGAGCGACTGCACCATGGAATAAGGTTTTACCCCTCCCGTTATGAGCATCGCTTCGGGATTTAGTTCTTCCACAAGTAAGTTATTCATTTTCGAATGACTATCATTTACAAGAATATCTTTTGCCCCTTTTTTAAGAAGTCCTTCAATAATGGCATTTGCTTCATTCGTCATGATACGACGGGCACGTTCATAGTTGTGTTGGTTCGAATCTACGAAAGTGTGATCCGGTAAACCCGTAATCCCTTCCATATCGACCGAGATAAAAAATTTCATATTCGTGATGTCCCCCTCATATCTTGGTTCATGCATCTATCTAGGCTATGAATTACAACCTATAATTATTAAACACTATCAAATTATTTGCAATATTTCAATATCATAATATTAGTCCTTTTCTTTTTTCGAGAGAGTGTAGGAGTTGTTTGTAGTGCATTGGGGGAAATTTATGCTCGTCATCATTAAAAAAGAGGATTCATAATAGGTTGACTTTTTAATATCTGTGTAATACGATGGGAACAACTTTTTTGTTCGGGATACAGGCAGAAGGTGTCGGGAGCGACATCGCCGGTGAGAACACCAAGAGTTGAGTTGAGCATAGTTGAGAAAAATCTATGACAAAGATTAGTAGCACAAGCTTCGTCTTTCTAGAGAGTCAGCGGGTGGTGGAAGCTGATAGACAACTTGTTGTGAATGGCCTTTGGAGAGTTTCCCAGAATGTAAGTAAGGGAAAACGTGTGATCTACGTTACAGGTCCTAAAGTGAGAGCGAGCAATTGGCTTTTAATTTGAGGTGGCACCACGGTCATTCCGTCCTCTGTACATGAACTTTTTCTGTTCATGTACAGGGGACTTTTTTGTTTTCCGGAGACGATTGAGCAGAGCAGAGGAGAGATTAAGATGGTACACACCAAACCATTTAAAACCGCAAGAATCACATTGAATGGTGACACCTTGTCACCCGTAGCCATTTTTAAACGCTTGCAAGGAAATCGTAAGTTTCTACTTGAAAGTTCCTTAAAACATGAGGCATCCGGTCGCTATTCTTTTATCGGTGCAAATCCCGTAAAGGAATTTCGCGGTTTAGCGACTGAACTAGTTGAAACCTCTTTCTTAACTGGTGAAACAACTAAGTACAGTGGCAAACCCATTGAACTGTTAAAAAAGTTACTCCCCTCTGTAGTAGACATGGACGATTTTCCATTCATGGGCGGTGCGGTCGGCTATATCGGCTACGACACAATCGCACTGTACGAAAACATTGGTCTTGCTTTACCAGATGACCGAGTTATGCCTGATCTTCATTTGCTTGTTTACGAAACCATCGTCATTTATGACCATCTAAAACAAGATGTCACGATCCTGCATACGGGAAATACCCCGAACAACATGGTAGAAATCGAGCTGCAATTAGCTATAAAGGAATGTGAAGACGTGTCTATTCAAGCATCACATCCCTTTATTTCCAATATGACGAAACAAACGTTTATCGAAAACGTAAAGCGTGCAAAAGAACAGATTGTGAATGGTGAGATTTTTCAAGTGGTTTTATCCCAACGCTTACAAACGCCCTATGAAGGAAGTCCCTTTGCTTTGTATCGCAAACTAAGAAAGGAAAATCCATCCCCATATATGTTCTATGTTGATTTCGATGAACACGTAGTACTCGGAGCTTCTCCTGAAAGTCTGCTAAGCATTCAAGGAAATCAAGTCACCACAAATCCGATTGCTGGAACGAGAAGACGGGGCAAATCACCAGCGGAAGATGCGATGCTTGAAAAAGAATTACTTTCTGATCCAAAAGAAATTGCCGAACATCGGATGTTAGTGGATTTAGGCAGAAATGACTTAGGTCACATTTGTGAAATTGGCAGCATTCATTTAACAAAATACATGGAGGTTGAAAAGTATCAACATGTGATGCATATCGTTTCGGAAGTGGCTGGTACGTTAAAGGCCGACCACCACCCCCTCGATGCATTAGTTGCTTGTTTACCAGCCGGCACGGTTTCTGGCGCTCCCAAAATTCGAGCGATGCAAATCATCCAGGAGCTGGAAAATGTGAAACGTGGTGTTTATGCAGGGGCGGTCGGCTATATCGGGTTTAACGGAAACATCGATACTGCTTTAGCCATTCGAACAATCGTCGTCAAAGACCGTATGGCATATGTTCAAGCCGGGGCTGGAATTGTGTATGATTCCGTTCCGGAAGCTGAATACGAAGAAATTCTGCACAAAACGCAGTCATTGCTCGAGGTGTTGTCATGATCTTACTACTGGATCACTACGATTCTTTTACCTATAACTTGTATCAAAGTCTTTCCATCCTTGGACAAGACGTTGAAGTTGTTCGTTACGATAAAATATCGATTGAAGAAATTTGCCAGATGAATCCAACAGCCATTGTATTATCACCCGGACCTGGCTCACCTCATGATAAAGAAAATTCTTTATCTATCATTCAAGAGTTTCATCAAACAGTTCCGATGTTGGGTGTTTGTTTGGGACATCAGCTTCTGGGTGTGGCGTTTGGTGGAAAGATGGAACGAGCGTCACTTGTGATGCATGGGAAGGTTTCTGCTGTTCGTCATACACATGCAGGGATGTTTGCTTACTTGCCACAACCTATAGCGGTTATGCGCTATCACTCGCTCGTGCTAGCGGAACTGCCATTATGTTTCGAACCTACTGCCATCTCAATGGACGATCAAAGCATTATGGCAATGCAACATATCGAATACCCGCTTTATGGCGTGCAATTTCATCCGGAATCCATAGGGACGCCGAATGGAGACAAAATTTTGCAAGCATTTTTGACAGATATAGCTTAGCCAGAGGAATTTCAGACAGACTTAGTTGAGGAGAGATGAGATGAGAAAATTTACAGAGAGTGTTCGTGCAGGAATTTCATTGACGTACCAAGAGATGAGAGAAGCAACGAACATGATGTTTTCAGATGAGATTACAGAAGTAGACATTGCCTACTTCTTAACTGCCCTATCGATGAAAGGCGAAACAACAGAAGAAATTACCGCTTTAGTAGAAGTTCTTAGGGAACATGCAATTAAAATTCCATTGTCCACCCCCGTCGTCTTTGATAATTGCGGGACCGGTGGAGATGGTTCACACAGTTTTAACATCAGTACCACTGCTTCTTTTGTATTGGCAGGTGCTGGATTGAAGATAGTTAAAAACGGGAACCGAGGGATCTCCAGTCGAACAGGAAGTTCTGATGTTCTGGAAGAGCTCGGAATCGCATTAGATTTTCAACCTGACGAAGTAGACGAAATGCTCGGGCAAACAAATATCGCCTTTTTATTTGCACCACATGTCCATCCCAAAATGAAACGAATTCAAGGCGTTCGAAAATCGTTAGGAACACCAACCATTTTCAATATGATCGGTCCTTTAACAAACCCTGCACCCTTAACCACGCAATTGATTGGGGTATATCGACAAGACAAACTCATGAACTTAGCAGCGGTCTTACACCGCTTAGGTCGAAAACGGGCAGTCGTTTTAACTGGAGCTGGCGGGATGGATGAAGCATCTCTGGCAGGAGAAAACCACCTCGTGCTTATGAATCGGGGTGAATGTATTCCATTTACATTAGATGCTCAAGACGTGGGTTTATCTTCCGCCCCCTTAGACGCTATTCGTGGAGGGGATGCCAAAGTAAATGCCGACATACTAAAAAGCGTTTTACGAGGAGAAGCTTCTCCTTACTTAGATACAGTCTTATTAAATGCAGGCATCGGATTATTTACCGCAGGCATGACATCCACCATTCAGCAAGGTGTACATTTATCTCGAAAAAGTATTGAGAGCGGTCAAGCTCTGCATGTTTTGGAATCGGTTGTTACCTATAGTCAAAACCGAAAACAACTGGAGGGCACGCTATGACAATTTTATCGGAAATTTTACAGGTGAAAAAACGGGAAGTTGCCGATTTACTAAGTCAGCCAACTCCCTATACATCAACATTAACAGCCATTGATAAACCTTCCTTATTTGAGCGCTTGACTAACGCGAAGCATTTACATGTCATTGCTGAAATCAAGCGGGCTTCCCCTTCGAAAGGGGTAATTGAAGGAAATATCAACCCAATCCATCAAGCATTGGCTTATGAACAGGCTGGGGCTGCTGCCATATCCGTTTTAACCGATCAACAATTTTTCAATGGAACCATGCAAGATTTACAGGCTGTATCAGCCATAGTCAATCTTCCCGTTCTATGTAAGGATTTTATGATTCATCAAGCACAAATTGATCGTGCCAAGGAATATGGTGCATCCATTATTTTATTGATTGTCGCTGCAATGGATCAAGAAACCTTACAACAATTATTTGACTATGCCACCTGTCTAGATTTGGAGGTCTTGGTTGAAGTCCATGACGTGGATGAATTGCAACGTGCCTTATCAATCGGTGCCCAACTCATTGGGGTCAATAACCGGAACTTAAAAACCTTTACCGTTGATTTAACCAAAACCGAAGAAATTGCCGCACACTTCCCTTTTCATGAAAAACGAGTATTAATCAGTGAAAGTGGAATTGTTAGCACGTCAGATGCTTCATTTGTCGCACAGTTTGGCGCAAGTGCCATTCTTGTTGGAGAAACATTGATGCGAAGTGAACATGTGGAGGAAACATTGAGTTCATTACATGTGAAACGCGGTGAAATGCGATGACCAAAGTTAAAATTTGTGGGTTGATGGAACGTGAACACGTACTGAATGCCATCGAATCAGGTGCTGATGCGATCGGTTTTGTCTTTGCGAATAGCAGACGTCAAGTAACTGTTGAACAAGCAAAGGCACTAGCCACAGCCGTTCCAAATGGAATTTTGAAAATTGGTGTCTTTGTTAACGAAACCCGTGAAGAAGTCGAACGCATTGCAAGAGAAGTTCCTCTTGATATGGTTCAGCTCCATGGTGATGAGAATCAGGATTATGTGCGTGGTATTTCCCTTCCCACAATCAAAGCCCTGTCGATTACGAATGAAGAAGATGTGCAAAAGGCATCAACATATGAAGTCGATTACTATTTATTCGATGCACCCGGTGATGAGTTTCGTGGTGGTTCTGGAAACTCTTTTGACTGGAGCTTGCTACAAAAGGTAAATATCCCTATTAACAAAGTGATTCTTGCGGGTGGACTGAATGTGAACAATATAAGTGAAGCAATTCATATCGTAAAGCCCTATATGGTTGATGTATCAAGCGGAGTTGAGACAGAGAATAGAAAAGATGCAGGTAAAATTCGGGCATTTATAAATACAGTTCGAGAAGAGGAGAGATAAGCATGGTCACAACCTACAACCAACCAAACCTAACAGGTCATTACGGTCGATTTGGTGGACGCTTTGTTCCTGAGACTTTGATGCAGGCTGTTATTGAATTAGAAGAAGCATATGAATTAGCGATTAAGGACCAAGAGTTCCAACAAGAATTTCGTTATTACTTGAAAGATTATGTCGGACGTGAAAACCCCCTTTACTTTGCGGAACGCCTAACGAAAAAAATGGGTGGTGCAAAAATCTATTTAAAGCGTGAAGATCTCAATCACACTGGTGCACACAAAATTAACAATACAATCGGGCAAGCGTTACTGGCAGTTCGTATGGGCAAAAGAAAAATCGTTGCCGAAACAGGTGCAGGTCAACATGGAGTTGCAACCGCAACCGTTTGTGCATTATTTGACTTAGAATGCGTGGTCTTCATGGGCGAAGAAGATGTTCGCCGTCAGCAGCTAAATGTGTTCAGAATGGAATTACTAGGTGCTAAAGTCGTCAGCGTGAAGCAAGGCAGCGGAACGTTGAAAGATGCGGTCAATGAAGCACTGCGATACTGGGTGACGCATGTGGAAGATACCCACTATATTATGGGATCCGTTTTGGGACCTCATCCATTCCCGAAGATTGTCCGAGATTTCCAACGTGTCATTGGAGATGAAACCCGTAAGCAAATCGTTGAAAAAGAAGGTCGCCTGCCTGATGCCATTGTTGCCTGTATTGGTGGTGGTAGTAATGCGATGGGCATGTTCTATCCATTTATTGAAGACACAGGTGTAAAACTATACGGAGTTGAAGCAGCCGGTGCTGGCCTGGAAACAGACAAACATGCCGCTACTTTGACGAAAGGTTCTGTTGGTGTGTTGCATGGTGCCATGATGTATTTATTACAGGACGAAGCGGGACAAATTCAAGAAGCTCATTCCATCTCGGCAGGACTCGATTATCCCGGGATTGGACCAGAGCATAGTTATTTACACGAAAACGGCCGTGTGACCTATACATCTGTTACGGATGACCAAGCGTTGGCGGGTGTTCAATTACTCGCTCGTACCGAAGGAATTCTTCCTGCACTTGAATCCGCACATGCAATTTATTACGCAAGCGAACTTGCAGCAAGTATGAATGAAGAAGAAATCGTCGTCATTTGTTTATCAGGTCGCGGCGATAAAGATGTGGTCACTGTGCGAGATGCTCTTGGAGGTGTGGCAAATGACTAAAGGCAAATTACAAACGGCCATTGAATTGCAAGTGGCATCAGGAGGAAGAGCTTTTATTCCGTATATTATGGCAGGCGACGGCGGGTTGGCAAAACTACGACAACAACTCTTTTTTCTTCAGGAATCTGGTGCCACTGCGGTTGAGCTCGGTATTCCTTTCTCAGATCCAGTTGCAGATGGACCGACCATTCAAGAAGCCGGCAAACGTGCCTTGGCAGCAGGTGTGACATTGCAAGGAGTGATAGAAGAAATTGGTCGCTTGCGTGAAGAAGTGATGATTCCAATTGTTTTAATGACGTATTTGAACCCTGTGTTTCGATATGGAATTGAACAGTTTGCCAAGGATTGTGCAGACGTGGGTGTAAGTGGCGTCATTATCCCTGACTTGTCGCTTGAAGAAAGTGCTATCTTGCACAGCGATTTGCGGAAAAATGATGTCCCATTAATCCAACTAGTCAGTTTGACGAGCCCGCAAGAACGCATAGAACGGATTGCGAAAGCGTCGGAAGGTTTCTTATATGCGGTAACTGTGACCGGTATAACAGGTGCGCGCAAGGAATTCGCAACCAATGTCGGAACGCACTTAGCGAAATTAAAAGAAGTGAGTTCCGTTCCGGTAATGGCTGGATTCGGCATCTCTACTCCTGAGCAAGTCCGTGAAATGATCAATTTGGCAGATGGAGTAATTGTAGGAAGTCGAATTGTTGATGCCTTGCATGCGGGGGATTTTGAAATGATTAAAAATTTAATCGGGGCTTCGAAAACAGTTGATACTGTGAAGTAAGTTTGGGATAACTTGTGTGTATGCACAAGTTATTTTTTGAGTTAGTGGAGCGTCTCAATAACTAGTAGATTTGGTTAATGAGACGCTTTTTGAGTGCTAAGTTGGCTTGTGAAAAATTTATCAATCAGATTGGAAGATTGATGAATCGACTGGGAATTTATCAATCAAACTAAACGTTTTATCAATCAAAACCATCTCACTCAAAATCTCATGAAGAACCGTCACTACCACTACTAGCGGCAATGGCTGCATTGGTTGCAACCATTGTAGAAATCATGGCGGCTTGTTGAGCTTGCATAAGCATTTCGATTGTGGTGGCTAAACTCACTGCACTTGTTTCGTTTTGTTCAATTAAATGTTTCGTTTCCAGCTGCACAGCCAGAGGTAATATCATATCTTTATACCAACCGAAGAGTTTCATTCCTTGCAACTCTCGATACGTATCAATGACGTGCTGAATGTCACTGTCTTTATTACTTAACACCGCTAAAAACCCGATCATTACATAGTGAGTCATTTTTACTTTTACGCCTGAGTTTTTAAGTTGATCACGTATATGAACTGCTTTGGAAACCATTGACGCATCATATTTTGGGCTAGTGTACGTCAATATTTGAGACATCCATTGTAATTCATTCCCCATATAAAACCCTTGCGGACGCAATTCCGCGTAATAGCGGTTCATTGTAGTTGCTCGCTCTTGTGGGTCCCCTTCTAATTTCCCCAACATCACCGCGTATGGATAATCATCCGCTTGTGTCAAAAAGGGGTGATGCGATTTCATTGCGTCGTATAAACTTTTTGCTCGCTTCGCTTCTTCAACTTGTTGATTAGGATGTGATGACAAAAGAATTGCTGATAGATAGGAATAGGAATTCGATTTAAATCCAACCGACTTTAAGGATTCTTGTTTACTTAATAGTTCTTCGACCGCCACTGATGCATCTTTGTGATTACTTTGTAAAAAAGCGGCCATCATATAGTGAATATGTGATCGAAGTGGTGAAAACCATCCAGCTTTTTTCTTAATGGCATCTGAAGTTTCCAATAGAAGTTTTCCGTTAACCGATTTACCTGTTGTCACATAGTAACTTGCAATTGATAATGAAATTTTTTTATCCACCGACCAACCAACTGCTGATTTTACTTGTTCAAAAGTTGTTTGTAAATCATGTTTGATCTGTTCCATCGTCATATCATCCACTCTCCTTCCCTTCTTTACGATGGAAACTCATTAAAGGTTTCGTTCTGCAAAATCTCTTAATTCCTGTTCATATGGAATTTTATTGGCACGTAAGCTGTTCTCCAACTCCACTATTTTCTCTGTCTGCCATTCTGCTAAGTCGGCTGTAACCCATGATTTATTGAACAACACATACAAAAACAATTCTCTCAATTGGAGAAATAACCCGATTTGGATCAAGTCATCTTTAGTAAGTGGTTTTACACTTCTGTAGCCGCTAAAGAAATGTTTTAGAAATTCTTGCTTGAAATCGGACCACTGTGGATGGAAGGAGCAACCAGTCCATAGTGCATGGTAGATGGAAGTTGCAAGATCTTGAACATAATAATTGTAGGCACAATCATCAAAATCAAAAAGAATCAATTGATTGGATGATGTCACGAAAAAATTCCCTTGATGTAAATCATGATGAATCAGACCGAAATTATGTTTGGTTCTCGGATATGAAGTCAATTTAACAAGTAAGTTTTCATAGATATCTTTTACCCATTTTTCACTTTCAGTTAACAGTGAAGGAATGGGATTAACTTCTCCTACTCTATCTTCCAACCAATTAGGCCGCTGTATCATTATCTTCGAATCTTCGTTTATTTGATGAATTTGAGCGATGGTCTTTCCCCATTCGTAAAAAAACGGAGCATTCCATTGAGTTAAATTAGCCACATTGATTTGCTTGTCATCAATGAATTGAAAAACCGTTAGCCAGAACCTTTCATTGTCTATCTTGAGCGTGGATATTCTTTCTTCTTTAATGGTTATGATTTCTGGTGTTTTGATTTGGTTTAATTTCACACTATTAATAAACGCAAGTTCGGCCTCAATATGTGCTATCGATCTTTTTTGAATGGGCGTTAAGCGTGCAATGTATCGACGATTCTCCATTTGAAAGCTAAACACATGATTTTGAAAACCACCTTCTAGTTTAACGACTTCCGAAATTTCAGATTCGCTTAGAATACTTAATTTGGTTGTGAGTTCTAGAATATTCATTTTAGTCCCTTTCTGTTGCCTTTATGTATATCTACATCGTAAATCGAATGCGGAATGTTTTCAAAGACTTACAACTTCAATCAAAACATATTCCCGATTAATTTGACCGTTTTAGGGTAAACCAATACTAATACATTTACGAAAGGATGTTACACATGACACTGAATAAAACCTCAATAATCTCAAGTTTAATGCTTTCCTCAGTATTGTTACTAGGTGCTTGTCAAAGCGATAGTGAGTCCACTGTGGATACGACAAACAATGATACAAGTAACGATATCAAAGATAATAAAACTGGTGAAAACCCCGCTAAATTGCCTGGAGGAGAGTATGAATTCACGAAATTTGAATTAGAAGTCGATTATCCCGATCAAGCAGAAGCACTTGATGTGAACTATGAAGAAGAAAAAGACTCAACCGATGCGGAATATAAAAGCGTGGCAGAAAAAATTGATGTGAAAAGTGATGATGCAATGGACCAATTGAGACCACTATTGCAAAAACTTAAGCTGAAAGAAGACATGACAGATGAAGAAATCATTACCCGTGTCACTGAAACGTTTAATATCGAAGACAATTACACATCCATTGAAGTAGATGTTACCTTCACAAATAAGGACGCAAGAGAAATAAATGTGAAACAATAATAGGTTGTAAAACTAAAGTGAACACTGAAAAGACCGTCATTATATAGATCCTTATAATACACGCTTCGGCTCTTTGTGGATGCCTCTAAAAAGGCGCCTACGCTGAAAAATGCTGTTCCTAATAATAAGGGACAGCATTTTTTGTTGTCTATGTTAAAGAAGACTAATGAGATTGACTAAAATTGAAAGAGTGTATTTGCGCCTAGCAAGCTTCACCAGAAAGTATCAAATTTCCCATTGGTCGTTCTGCGTTCTCGAATTGCTTTATCTAGCGAAAAGCGCCAGCTCGCACCTAAGCTTCAGACCTTTCGTACGAAACAAAGATTCTCAAGACCCCTCATCTCTTATACAATTAAGCTATTAAGAATTTGGAGGGCATACAACATGAGTGAGTTTGACCGCGTACAAGAAACAACCTCTTTTCAATCAGTGGAAACGCTGAAACAACAATTACATACACTTGGAATCACGGCTGGTGACTCCATCATGATTCATTCATCCATCAAATCGATGGGCTGGATTGCCGGAGGTGCTAAAGCCGTGGTGGATGCATTACTAGAAACCATTACACCAGAAGGCACAATTGTCATGGCTGCACAATCAGCGGAGAACTCTGAGCCTTCTTACTGGATGATGCCACCTGTACCTGGTGACTGGCATGAACCTATTCGTCAACATATGCCGGCCTATGACCCACACTTAACTCCACTACGTGGAATGGGAAAAATTGCGGAATGTTTTCATCGCCATCCGAAAACCATTCGCAGCTATCATCCTGTCCATAGTTTCATGGCATGGGGGAAAAATGCAGAAGAATGGATGAGAGAACATCCGTTGGAAGATTCTTTCGGAATGGGATCCCCGCTTGGGTCATTTTTTAATGAAAACGTCAAAATTGTATTGATTGGTGTGGGCTATGATTCTTGTACCGCACTGCATTTATCTGAGAACTTGCTGGAGACAAAAACCTTTATGAATCAGGGTGCAGCGATGTTGGTGGATGGCAAACGTCAATGGATTGAATACCAAACGGTTGATGTGGATTCCGATCGCTTCCCGGCACTTGGGGAAGCTTTTGAGAAAGCATATCCTGAAAACTCTTATGTTGGAAAATTAGGGCTAGCCGACTGCCGAATCATTCAAATGAAGCCGCTTATTGAGTTTGGAACAAATTGGCTTAAAGAAAATCTGATTGATGACGAAGAGTAGAAGTTTTATTTTCTGCTATTGATTATTGAACCTGCTTGTAGCACAAGGAATCTTTAATAATCATCTCGGTGATGTAGTCTCGATGCTAGATAAGTTAAATGTCGCTGATTACGCATTAATAGCTGGGGATAAAGAGTGAATATAAAAATCCTGGTTACAAGAGAAACATGCTTCTTTTACCAGGATTTATTATTATGGCTATGTTATAGAGAGCTGGGGATATTGAATAACAAACGAAAGAGTGCATTTTCACAGGAGCGAGAAGCGTGAAATCCACAAGTATATGGTTTTCATAACTGATGTCACATACGAAACGTGTGGCTAGCGTAGCTTAATAAAGCATATTTCTAAAACCCAAAATAATTGCGAAGCAAATAAGAAATCCACTTACAATGAGGGTGATTTCGAATGTTTTTCAGTAACCCTTTCACGATTGCTGTACTTAAAGTAGGTTCCTGCAACTGTTGTTTTAAGAGTATTACCGATTCTTTTTCAATCGACTCTTCCATTTCTTCGATACTTTGTTCCATCAATTCAAGGATTTTCTCCTTCGTGACTTCTTCATTTGACGGATGCTCAACCATTTGGATCAATTCTTGAGAAATGAATGGGATGGTCGTATGTTTCGCAAGTACATTTGTTTTTTCCACGAGCGATTTGGACAGTAAATCCAAATCCATCGGTATCTGTTGGAATAGGAACAACTGTGAATAAATACTGATAAAGCCTTTAATGCAATAAACTAAATCATATTTTATCTGTTCGATCTCTTCCCCATATAAACGTTCGACCATTGACAAAATCGTTTTCTCGAACAATCTATCATAGGATTGCATTTTAACGATAAATTCCTTATTGAATGATTGCGATTGCTCTTTCATTAGAACTTTCGCGAAATCAGAGTGTTTACGGAACGAATTAAAGGTTGAATAGTAAAATTCATAAAATAGCTTTTCATCATCTTCCACGTGTGTGACCACATAGTCAACGTCTGCGGTGAATTGCATCATGAAATGGTCGATCAATGCTAAAATCAATTCATCCTTTGACTTGAAGGATAAGTAAAAAGCCCCTTTTGAAATACCGCAGTAATCTGTTATTTGTTGAACGGAAGTCGCTTCAAACCCTTTGTTCGCAAAGAGTTCCAACGATTTCTCCATAATTAGTTGTTTTTTCGCCATACTTTTTATCGCTCCTAGTTCATATCATTGACAATTGACTCGTTGGTCATTATTATAAGTAAATGAGATAAATAAGTCAATTAGGGGTAGGTGTAATAGTGAAGGGTTTAGTAAATTTTGTCCTGCATAATAAATTAGCAGTTTGGTTACTTACAATTATCATTACTGTTTCAGGTATTTATTCAGGTACACGTATGAACATGGAAACAATTCCAGATATTTCGATCCCATACTTAATGGTAATGGATGTATATCCAGGAGCAACACCTGAAAAAGTAATGGAAGAGGTATCCATGCCTTTAGAGAAAGCAGCAGAAAATCTTGAAGGTGTGAAATCCGTATTTTCAAATTCATATTCAAACATGGCAAATCTTCAAATTGAATACGATTACGGTGTAGATATGGCCGAGGCAAAACGCGCATTGGATTCCGCATTGGAAGCAGTGACTTTGCCAGAGGGCGCACAAGCACCGACAGTAACGGCAATTAGCATGAACATGATGCCAGTTGTTGCACTAAGTGTAAGTAGTTCAACAGAAGAGATTGTTGACTTAACGTCAACGGTATCGGACATTCTACTTCCAAAAATCGAAAAAATCGACGGGGTTGCTTCTGCAACGATTGCAGGTCAACATATCGAAGAAGTGCTGCTTACTTATAATGAAGCAAAAATGGTTGAACTTGGTTTAACAGAAGATACAGTCAAACAAATGATCCAAGCAAGTGACCTAGCGGTTTCATTAGGTCTTTACGAATTCGAAGAAGGTGAACAAGCTGTTGCAGTAGACGGCAAGTTCATGACAGCGGATGAATTAAAGGAAATGCTTATTCCTGTAACTCCATCAGCAACACAAACATCACCTTTTGTGAAACTTAGCGAGATTGCTACCATCGAAGAAGTTGGTAAAGTACAATCGGTTTCCCGTACAAATGGTAAAGATGCCATTTCAATTCAAATTGTTAAAGGACAGCAAGCCAACACGGTTGATGTTGTAAATAGTGTGAAAGAATTAATTGAAGAAGAACAGGCAAATATCGATGGTCTTATAATTGATGTATCACTTGACCAGGGTGCTCCAATTGAAAAATCGGTAACAACGATGATTGAAAAAGCCTTATTTGGTGGTCTGATTGCCGTGTTGATTATTCTGCTCTTCCTACGTAGTTTTAAATCAACTATTATTTCAATCGTCTCTATTCCAGTATCGATTTTCATGGCATTGCTGCTATTGAACTGGATGGATATTACGCTCAATATTATGACTCTCGGTGCGATTACAGTTGCCATTGGTCGTGTTATCGATGACTCGATTGTCGTAGTAGAGAATATTTATCGACGCATGCATTTAAAAGATGAGAAGTTAACAGGTCGTGCACTTGTACGTGAAGCGACAATTGAAATGTTCAAACCTATTCTGTCATCAACATTAGTAACGGTTGCGGTATTCGCACCACTTATCTTCGTTGGTGGGATGGTCGGCGAGCTATTCATGCCGTTTGCATTGACTATGACCTTTGCACTTGTGGCATCATTGATTGTTGCCATTACAATCGTTCCTGCATTATCTCACTTCTTATTCAAGAAGAAGTTATACAGTGAAAAAACTGCAAGCAGTCACAAAGAGACTGGTAAATTATCCAATTGGTATAAACGGATCCTTGAATGGACACTTAACCATAAAGTCATTACTTCTATCATCTCTATTGCTTTATTAGTTGGTAGTTTAGCGTTAACACCTTTAATCGGATTCAGCTTCATGGGTAGTGAAGAAGAGAAAGTGATGTACTTGACTTATACACCTGAAGCCGGCGAGCTAATGGAAGATACATTAGCAAACATTGAAGTCGTGGAAGAAGAAATGCTGAAACGTGATGATATTGACATTGTACAATTATCTGTCACTGAAAGTGGCGATCAAATGACAGCGATGATGGGCGGCGGAGGCGGCGGTGCATTAATGTACCTCATCTTCGATCCAGAAATGGATGACTTCCCTGCAGCTCGTACGGAAATTGAAGAATATGCGTTCAACCTTGGTCAAACAGGCGAGTGGAAGAGCCAGAACTTTGCTCCTACGTCGATGTCTACAAATGAAGTCAGCTACACATTCTACAGTGAAGATTTAGATAAACTAGGTGAAGCTGTAACAATGGTCGAAGACGTTATGAGTAAAAATGACGGCTTGGAAAAAGTTTCTTCAAGTACAGAGGATGCATACGTTGAGTATACTTTCAACGTAGAACAAGATGAATTATTGCAGTATGGTTTAACAACAGGTCAAATCGTTATGATGTTAAACCCAACAGCAACACAAGACGTATTGACGACGGTTGAAAAAGACGGAGACACATTAGATGTCATCGTTCAGCAAGAAAAAGCTGCACAACCAAAATCAATCGATGATATCCTGGCAACAGAAGTACCGACAGCACTTGGTACGACAATGCCACTTTCTGAACTGGTTACAGTTAAAGAAGGTACTACATTAAATACACTTGCACGTAGTAAAGGCGAATACTATGCAAGCGTTTCAGGAACAATACTTGGTGATGACATTTCAAAAGCAACTTCTGAAGTAGATGAAGCAATTGATAAACTAGATTTACCTAAAGGGGTTACAGTCGACACAGCCGGTGTAGCTGCAGATATGACGGAAACATTTACACAACTTGGTTTGGCTATGCTTGCAGCAATCGCAATCGTGTACTTCATCCTCGTTGTCACATTCCGTGAAGGTGTCGCACCATTTGCGATCCTGTTCTCGTTACCATTCGCGGTAATTGGTTCGTTTGTTGGTTTGTTAATCGCTGGTGAAACCATTTCTGTATCTGTCATGATGGGTCTATTGATGTTGATTGGTATCGTTGTAACGAATGCCATTGTACTGGTAGATCGCATTATCCATATGGAACGTGATGGAATGACGATGCGTGAAGCTATTCTGGAAGCCGGTGCAACTCGTCTTCGTCCCATCCTAATGACGGCAATCGCAACGATCGGTGCGTTAATCCCATTAGCAATTGGCTCAGGCGGTGGCGGTTTAATCTCGAAAGGTTTAGGTATTACAGTAATCGGTGGTTTAACAAGTTCAACATTATTAACGTTAATTGTTGTACCAATCGTATATGAGATCTTATCTAAGATTTTCAAGAAAAATCGTAAAGAAGTAGAAGAAAACTAATTGATTGGTCCATAGATGGGACGCCATCTTGTAGGGCTAATGAAAAAATGCACCATTATCGACTGGAATAAGTATTCACTATCATACACGCTTCGGCGCTTTGTGGATGCTACCTAGGAATATTGATTACCTCAAATATCTGTACAGTGTATACAAATAACAAGCGAGCCTTTCCTCGGTTTTATCGAGGAAAGGCTCGCTTGTTTAAAATGAAAGGGCTTCTTCAGTTGCCTCCCTCTTGTAGGGTTTATTATAGCAACCTAGGTGATGAGTGTTCGCACTTAATAATTTAAAGTTAAAATAAGTACCCGTTAATTAAACATTTTAAATGCTATAGTAATTAGATAAAAAGGAACCCCAACGATTAACATCCCTGCAAAAAGATAACATACACTTTTTGTAATAAACTTAATGAAATCATAGATTGCCCCAGTTAAATCGTCAATAAACCTTGCCAATACTAATCACTCCATTACTATCCGTTACTTAATGGAACGGAGTTTTACCTACTTTATTATTACTTCCCTTTTTCCATGACTGCAAAGTAATTGTCTTCACTATCAGCAAAGTTAAATACTCGACCAGAAGGAATATCTACAATATCTCCGACTGTGATTTTTTTATTTAATAAGTCACCATGTAATTGATCGAGATTTTCTGTAAAAAACATCAAAGAAGGAGTTCCAAGATTTAGTTTTGGCTCCATTTTAGCAATTAGTTCCTTATCATGGAGTATAAAACTTGTTTCAGCATCCTTGGTTGGAGCAATTTCAAACCATTTCATTCCTTGACCATTATCTTCTTTGGAAATTACACTAAACCCCATTATTTCTGTCCAAAAATTAACTGCTTCTGCTTGGTTTTGTACATACAACATAATTTGTCCGATTTTACTAATCATCAATTCCACTCCTTCTTCTAGTGATATTAATTTCCACTTCAATAAGATGATACCATTTGATTGGTACGATACCTAAGTTAGTATCGGATATCCCCTTATTTTTTCATGAAGGAATTCTGCAGTCCGGCGCTTTTCACTCCCCCGCCAGTTTTTTATCAAGGTGTTTTCTTTGAATTTGTAATCGCTGTTGCCATTCGATCTAAAACTGGAACGGTACTCGATTTCGTATTTTGAGTGAGTATCGTGAAAATAAGCAGTTCCCCGTCTTTCGTTGTGGCGTAGCCTGCTAAAGCACTGACATGGTCCAGGCCACCAGTTTTGGCAATGACATTTCCTTTCGCCGGAGCTGTTTTCATTCTTGTTCTTAACGTCCCCCCTACAAATCTGTCAGCTCCACCGGCGATTGGAAGTCCTTTTAGGAATGAACCATACCAAGGTTCTGATCGTACATGTTGGAGCAACTTAGATATTTGGCTGGATGATATTTTATTGTCATGAGACATTCCTGAGGCATCTTCAAAAGTCCATTGGTTCAAATCCAACCCAACAGATTCAGCGTATTCTCTCATCACCATTAATCCAGCATCCCAACTACCTTCACCGTATTTCACTTTCCCCATTTCTTTCGCCAAAACTTCAGCATGTGTATTGTTGCTTAACTTTAAAAATGGAACCATTAACTGTCTCAATGTCATGGATTCCTTAGAAGCCAAAACGCGAGCGTCAGTTGGTGTTTTACCACGCACTACTTTAGAAGAGGACGACAAACTGATCCCTTTAGACGCCAGTGATTTTTTGAAAACGTCCAACGCATACGCGGTTGGATTCGATACTGAGATCCATTCTTTCTTTCCTGCTGATCCTAGCGGTGAATTGCCAGTAATCACAATGTTATTTGTGCCAACTTGTCTTGTGATTTTTAACGTATTTGCATATCCTTTTGGAACGGTTTTCGAGCGATTGATCACTCTCACCACACTGGTAGCAGGAGTAAGCGTTATCTTTGAAGTTTGTCCATTTACTGTCGGTTTCGCTTCGACGATTACAGATCCAGCATCATAATCGGTATTTGGTGAAATCGTCAACGCCGAAATTTGAGCTGCATAATAGTAGGGTTCGTCCTCTTTTGAGATATCCGGGGACAATCGATCTGCGTCAAACCACGTGTCATCTCCCACCAGGTTACCTGATAGTTTTTTGATTCCTTTTTTGGCCAATGTCGAGGCAAAGTTATCAAAATCCTTTTTTAACAAGGTCGGATCACCTTGTCCACGTAAATACAGGTTGCCATTTAGTGTGCCATTGGCCATTACCCCGTTCGCTAAAACATCTGTTGAAAAACGATAATTTTCTCCCAGGATTTCCAATGCTGCAGAGGCAGTAAGGATTTTTAATGTTGAGGCAGGAGTAATGACTTTATCCGCATTATATTGATAGACAATTTCTCCGGAAGTTGCTTTTCTGATGGTCACACTACTAGAGGCAGCTTTCATTCTACTATCACTCATTATGCTATTTATCGAATTTTGTAAGTTCGTGTATGATGATAGTGACGATGCTGCATGAGTGGTTGAAGCTTCTGTAATAGGGGTACTAACTGCTCCACTAAACAGGAAAATGGTTGCTAGACTGATGAATAATCTTTCTTTAATTCTCACTTTCTACCTCCCAAGGTAAATAATATATTAGTAGTTTAGCATGCCGTTTTCTGATAATACCGTCTATTTAGGACTATAAATAAAAACCGTTCAAATTGCCTACCGATTTCCTCTTATATTTCGCTATGATCCGAGAAAAAATAGACAAAAAAAACAGAAGCACTAAGATGCTTCTGCATAATGTTGGTCAAGCCATTTGGCAGTAGGTAGGATGCTTTTTGAAATAAAATACGTCAGCAAGTTATTTGTAATAACTAAGATGCATCCTGAACTGACATTTCTCAAAATCAAAAATGTTTTTTAAAACTGTTCATTAATATCCATTTTAAAAACGTATATAAGTCCGATTCTCAGGAGCATCTCAACAAGAAAAAGTGCTGAACAGGTATAAGGATCATAGCAATATTGGATACGAGTAGCGTTTTCAAATCGCCATTGGCTCCAGCACCACTCCTAATGACTTGTAGCGTAATCCATTCTTCTTAACAATCCCTAAATTAATAATTAAATTTTTCTTGAATCACTAGTACTGCTAAATAAATTTCATCTATAACTAGTAAATTTCTCATTTTCGTTCATCCTAATACAATCACTATTCTGGAGGAATGAAAAATGAGCCATCCTTTACATAAAATTGCGCTTGCAGCTATTCTCGGATTTTGTACAGCTGTTCCAATCGGCATATTTGCCACTCACTATACAGCAGCCCAGGATAATTTAACTAATTCGGAATCCGCAATTCTTCAAACGCTTGATGGCGACCAGATATATAACCACATTAATACTTTATCCAAAACTCCCCGAGTTGCCGGAACAAAGCAGGAGGATGCCGCAGCTACGTATATCAAAAAACAATTTGAATCCTATGGGTATAAAACCGAACTTCAATCGTTCACTTTCACCGATTACACAAAACCACATACAGTTGAATTAACTTTAAATCATGTTACCAAAAGCGTAAAACCACTGGCTTTTGAATTCTCGGTGAATGGATATGCAACTGGTGAAGTGATTTCGGCTGGACTTGGAACAGTAGACGAATTACAGAATCTCGATGTAGTTGGGAAGATTGTCCTTCTGAAACGCGGAGGAATTAGCTTTGTGGAAAAAGCACGAAATGCATCCTCCAAAGGAGCTGTAGGTGTCATCATTTATAATAATGATGACAAAAAAATATTTGGCAGTCTTGGCGCAGAAAACAAGATCCATGTTCCCGCTGTTTTACTGACAAAAGCAGAAGGTGTTGTGTTGGAGAACCTGATCATCAACAAGCCAGGAACAAAAGCGACAATTAAAATTGTCGGGGCACAATCCAAAAGTAACATTTCTCAAAATGTAATAGCTACTAAGAAACCCTCTTCTCTTAACAAAACAGCAAAGAATGACGTCGTTGTCATTAGTTCACATTATGATTCGGTCGAAGGCGCACCTGGTGCAAATGACAATGCCTCGGGAACTGCCATGACGATTGAACTTGCTCGTGTCTTGAAAACTATTCCGACCGATACAGAAATTCGTTTTATTTCGTTTGGTGCAGAAGAAGCCGGATTAGTTGGTTCTACTCACTACGTCGAGAGTCTATCCAAAAACGAAATCAGTCGGATTGTTGCTAATTTTAATTTAGACATGGTAGGAAGTAAGGACTCCGGTGAATTAGTCTTGCAAACCGTTGATGATAAGCCAAATCTGGTTACCGAACTCGCACAAGAAGCTAGTAAAAAACTGAACGGCCAAGCAACACCTTTTACGCAAGGCGATAGTAGTGACCATGTACCATTTGCAAATGCCGGTATTCCAGCAGCGCTCTTTATTCATAGTCCCCCAGAACCATGGTATCACCAGCCACAGGACACCATTGATAAAATCAGTAAAACGAAACTCCAAGATGTAGCGGAAATTGTGAGTGTAGCGGTATGGAATCTAGTACGTATTGATTCGCAGGTTAAATAACATCTAAATATGACCGTTGTTAAAATGACGGTCACTCTTTTATTTTTTGTGTGATTCCTACGTGAATGGTGATTTTTACTACGTCACCTTCGTTTTTTCCTACGTGGACCCTGATTATTACAACTGAGCCATCGCTCACCTATGGAGTAGTTGTAATGATTTCAGTAAAAAGAAGGAATCCCACTTTTTGTTAACGAATACAATACTATGAAAACTATTTGTAGTGTAAAGGGAGTTTGAGAAATGAATGTTGTTGACCCCTCTCTAGAATTTATCGAATTCATACATATACAAGAAGATGAATTACCTGCATATGAAACTTTGGCAGGTTCCTATGCCATCATTCAAGTTGAACATAACACTCTTTTTGCATTTAATCGCTTTCGAAAACGTTGGGAGTTACCTGCTGGCAAAAGAGAACTGAATGAATCTCCTAAAGAATGTGCCAGTCGTGAATTGTTTGAAGAAACGGGTCAAAGAGTTGATCATTTAGCATTTCAAGGATTGGCCAAAATCCGAAATCTAGAAACTCAATTTGTAAAATACAATCCAATTTACTTATGTAACGTCGATCAGTTAACTGCATTTATTCCGAATGATGAAATCGAGCAAATCACATTGTGGGATCTTTCTGAAGATATTGGAACGGTGGATCAAGTAGATTTGCAAATATTGATGGCAACATTAAGAGAAAGCCATTTAGTTCTAGATACCTAACTGCGTTTCAATGTAAAGGGGCAATGGGCTTGGGCAATCTTGAAAAAGAATATCCAGTGTTGAGAGAAGACCGTAGACATAGAGAGAGTAAAAACAATAATACCAAATCACTAATTATTTTAGGTGTGGTAGTGATAGGTATAATAATTAGGATATTTATGAATTAATACTATTCAATGATATGGAAGTGAAATTATGTATGCCATTGTAGCTCATTTTGACCGTGAGACTGAATTAATTATCAAGAAAGTTTGGTCTGATTTAAGTACTCATTCCATATCCAAGTACGCTGAAGAAATTCCGGATAGACGCCCACATATAACGTTAGCCAGTTACAAAAATTTGAGTTTGGAGCAATTTATTCCTGTATTTGACGACTTTTATCAATCACAATCAAAACTTCCTCTTACATTAAATGTTTTAGGTACTTTTTTCAATTCAAGTGCTTTATTTCTAACGCCAACACCTTCCTTACAGCTAGTGAACTTTCATACACAACATCATAAGCATTTTAATCAGTATAATGATAATCCAAACTCTCTCTACCTCCCAGATCGCTGGATTCCTCATTGTACGATTGCCAATAGATTAAGCACTGATAAGTTAGAAGAAGCGTATACCTTTTGTTCGAAAAACTTACCAATCATTCATGCTCATATTGAAGAGGTAACAATCATTACCACGATTATGGAAAATAACCATTGTGTTAGTGCACCGACCGTTCACTCAGTTTCATTAAATTGAGTAAATCATTTAGACATCCGATAGGTGGCGTTACATTTTGTCTCAGCAAAATTTCAGGTTTCTTCCTTTTGATACTATTAGAGGTGAAGAAATAGATTTAATCATCGAACGAAAATTCCCCGAATGTAAAGCAAAGGGCTATGTCCCTGCTTATTGGTATGCAATTAATCTTTCTGGGAGTGAACAAACCATTGGCACGATTGATCTCCGAATAGGAAGTACTGAACACACTTACTATGATGGAAACATTGGGTATGCCGTTGATTCAAAGTATCGAGGAAATCATTATGCTGCCAAAGCGTGTAATTTGATCAAACAAGTAGCACTTGCCCATGGCATTCATGAGTTGCTTATTACGTGTAACCCAGAAAATACGGCATCACATAAAACATGCACTAGAATTGGAGCAGAATACATAGAAACAGTCGATTTACCTGCAGAAAACGATATGTACCTGGAAGGTGAACGGCGAAAGTGCATTTACAAATGGAGGATTCCAGTATGACGACAGTGTACGCAAACTGGGGACAATCCCGGGTAAAATTAACTTGGAATCCCCTTCTCCAGCCACCTCGATCCGAATTCATAACAAGTGCTCATGGATTTTGTTTTCATGAAAAAAATTGCTGTTAGTGGATATAAATAGCCGAGGGTGGGGTTTTCCTGGTGGGCATGTTGAGACCAATGAGTCACCTTTGGAGTGTGTGAAGCGTGAAGTACTGGAGGAAGCATGTGTTGAAGGGGATTGTCATTACCTTGGATATGTCGAGGTAAACCATAGTGAAAATCCAGCTTGGAATAGTGACAGTCCCTACCCTTTAATCGGTTACCAGGTCCTCTATCGTATGGACATTACACGCATACTTCCCTTCCATGCAATTTTCGAATCGGCTCAAAGAACGTTCATTGATCCGAGAGAAGTAAACCTACTAACTAGAGACTGGCATGAGGTGTATGAAGCAATTTTGCAGAGTGCGTTGTTGCAAGTGAATACTAACGGGAAAACTTAACGAAGTAAAAAATGTATTATGAGTAAAGGCAGGTTAGTTGAACAAGAAATTAAGCAGGGTGGGATTAATTTAAATCGATGACGATTAAGAAGTGATTGTGTGATAATAATGCTTCACACAACCCTCCTATTTAGTTTCTGTATTTATTGTTTCCGATATTAGCGCGCTACATTAAACCAACCATCTATTTCTAAAATTAGTTTCCATAAAGGTGTTGGAATAACCGCTTGTTGCTGATGTTCTACTTGTAATTTCTGCACAATTTGTTCAGCTTGTCCACTTTGCACTTTTTCTACCCAGTGCGGATCAACGACTAATGCGCGCCCAATTGCGACGAAATCCGTTTGTCCTTTTTCTAGTACAAGTGCGGCATCATTTGCTGTGTGAACACTTCCCACACCGATTAGTGGTACACGACCATCAATAAAGGCAGCGATTTCTTCAGTACGTGATTTATCACTAACCATTCCGCGACGTGGTTTTGCCCAAGCATCTGTAGTGGCGATGTGTACATAATCTATGTCCGCTTTAATTAATGCTTCAAGTAAATCAAATGTTTCAACCATTGTAATACCTGGAGTTTCTGGTTCTTCTGGTGAGAAGCGGTATCCGACTAAAAATGGCTTTGTCGCATGTTCAGCGATTACTTTTTTCACTTCTGCAATTAGCGCTAACGGGAAGGCTAATGCAGCTCCCCATTCATCTAAACGACGATTGGAGTGAGGAGATACAAATTGTTGAATTAAATAGCCGCTTGCTCCGTGTAATTCAATACCGTCAAAACCAGCTTCGATTGAACGTCGTGTTGCTTCACCAAAGTCACGAACAATTGCCTCTACTTCTTCTGATGTTAATTCGCGAGGTGATTGATGAATCTTATAAAATCCTCTATCCTCTAACGGCGAAATAGAACCTGCGCTTACTGTTTCCCCGTTTGGTACTAAATGAGGTACAGCTAAACGTCCGCCATGATACAGTTGTACGATACATCTTGCTCCACCTGCATGAATTGTATCTGCTAGTTTTGTTAGTCCTGGAATCGCCCCGTCATGGTCGATTGCCATTTGACCTTCAAAGCCTTTACCGTTTTTCGTTACGTAAGCGCACGCCGTAATAATCGCGCCGACTCCGTTAGAACGTTCTTTATAATATGCGTATTCTTCATCCGAAACATAATCTTGTACATCGGCTGAAAATGTTGTCATGGGTGCCATCATGATACGGTTTCGTACAGTCACACCGCTTTTAAATGTAAAATCATTAAACAAAGTATTTTTCATTGTCTTCTCCTTTTAAAAAACACCTCTTCAACAGAAAAGAGGTTTCCACATATTATACGAATTGTTTCATCCAAGCTTGGAAGTTCGTTATTACTGAGTCTAAAAATTCGATTGTTGCTTGGTCTGTTAATTGACCATTTTCATCGAATTTCGTGTGTGCTGCACCAACATATACTTCATTCATTGGTAATAAAGGTGAGTTTAAGCCACTTGCGAATAAAATATCACGTAAGTGCATTTGTGCTTTTACAGAACCTAAAATGTCCATTGAAGCACCCATAATCATTGATGGCTTGCCGTTCATTACTTTGTCCACACGGCTCATCCAGTCGATTGCGTTACCCAGTACTCCGGGAATTGTTGAGTTGTACTCTGGCGTTACCCAAAGAACTGCGTCAGCTGCTTTTACTTTTGCTTTGAAGTCTAAAACTTCATGAGGTGTATCTAACTCGATGTCTTGGTTGTACATCGGAATTGGTGCTAAGTCTAAAATTTCTAATTCAAACTGGTCAGCATAACGCGCTTGTATGTGTTTTGCTAATTGTAAATTAAATGAATTTTTACGGATACTTCCTACGATTGCTACTACCTTCATGATGTTACCTCCAAAATTTTACTTAATCGAAGAATTTCTCGATTTCTTGTGTAAGTGTTTGACTGCCGGTTTTCAACATCGACACGATGCGTTTCATGTTACTACGAGTAATTTGATCAGTAGGCGCTGCGACTGCTAAAGCCGCAATGACTTCTCTGTTACGAAAAACAGGTAGGGCAATGCAACGAATGCCAACAATTCGCTCCTCATCATCAAACGCAAAACCATCTTCACGAACCACATTTAAATGGTAACGAAAGAGCTGTGAATCTTGAAACGTGTTTTTTGTTGCTCGTTCAAGCGACATTTCTTCTAGTAACGGCTCTAATTGTTCTACTTGTAAATTTGCTAAAATGACTTTTCCTAAGGCAGATTGATGTAATTTTGAGCGGTTGCCAATCTCTTCATCTGCAGACTTTAAAAATGGTTCATGCAGCACTTGGGTCATTACAAGATCTGTTCCGTCTCTTTTGCCAACATATGTACTCATTTTCAGTTGTTTTGTTGCCTGATGAATAGATTGAAGTGAAGTCCAATCCATTGTCGAACGGCGCTCAAAACTTTCACAAAACATTTTATGATTAATATAAAATTGATTTTGTAATTTATAAACGTAGCCCATTTCCTCGAGTGTTGCGAGTAAACGAAAAGCTGTTGATTTATTTAAATCCAGTTCATCCGTAATTTCTTTCAATGTAATACCTTGGCTTTTTTTTACAAGTTCTAAAATGAGAAGCCCTTTTTTCAATGTCGAAACTTCATATCGTGTCATGTCCTCACCTCAGTCTTTTGTAAGTATAAAATTAAATTATTTGTTATTCAAAATAATGCACTCGAGTTTCACTATTTGAAACTCGTGTGTATTAACCGTTTTTTATTGTTTTGCACTTACAGATAAAGGTAAGCAATCCGCAAACAGAGATGGTTTAAAGTACTGCTAAATACAGAATAAAAAATAGTTGGTTATAATGAAATTATTATTAAGGAAGGAAGTGCAAAACTATGGATTTCGAAACAGTTATGCAGGAGCTTGAAGCACTTAGCAAGGAACGAACTAAAAAAATATACATATCTAATGGTGCGCATGAACCCCTTTTTGGCGTAGCTACAGGCGCTATGAAACCAATCGCAAAGAAGATAAAAATAAATCAACGTTTAGCTGAAGAACTTTATTTCACAGGTAACTACGATGCAATGTACTTTGCAGGCATTATTGCAGACCCAAAAGCCATGACTGAGTCGGATTTTGATCGTTGGATTGATGAAGCTTATTTTTATATGCTGTCCGATTATGTGGTGGCAGTAACTTTATCAGAGTCAGATATTGCACAAGAGGTTGCTGATAAATGGATTGCAAGCGGGCAAGAACTGAGAATGTCAGCAGGCTGGAGTTGCTACTGCTGGCTTTTAGGTAATCGCAAAGATAATGAATTTGCCGAAAGCAAGATTTCCAATATGCTTGATATTGTGAAAAATACGATTCACGATTCGCCAGAACGAACGAAATCCGCTATGAATAATTTTCTATACACCGTGGGGATTTCATATTTGCCTCACCATGAAAAGGCAGTCGAGACCGCAAAGGCAGTAGGTATAGTAGAACTTAAACGGGACAAGAAAAAAAGCAGTTTCCTAAACGCTTACGAAAGTATTCAAAAAGAAAGTGATAAAGGGAGGCTAGGTTTTAAACGCAAATATGTAAGATGTTAAAAATTTGCTTCACAACGGTGCATTAATCCAAGTAGGATTTTTAAAGAAGCGTAGTAGCAGGATCTCATTTTATGAATTACTATTTCTTTAGGTCTTTTTATCGCAATATTCGCCGCTACTAGCAAAAGCAAGAAGAAAAAATGAACTACTTCACGGTGCTTTAGTTTAACAAGCAATTGAAAAAACATAAGCAAAGGGTCAGTTCAGTGAACTGACCCTTTTTTATATGTGTCTCATTACCTGCACTGTGTAAATTTTGAAACCTGAATCTTACCCGCTCCGTCTAATGTTTACAGCTTTTCAAGGGAGGTACCGAAATGCATGATGTCAAATAGAGAGAGTTCTTCTTATCACGATCAACATCATTTGTTTAATGAGTTAATTGATCAGTACGGGGAGGGCCTCATGCGGTTAGCGTATACGTATGTAAAAAACAAACAAGCAGCAGAGGATGTTGTGCAGGATGTCTTTATGCGTGCTTATGAAAAAAGGGATGATTTCAAAGGAGAATCATCTTATAAAACTTATTTATATCGCATGACCATCAACCGTTGCTATGACCACTTAAGAAGCTGGTCATTCAAGAATGTACAAATCTCGAATAAACTCACCTTGATTTTCCAAGGTGAGAACAACACTGAACATACCGCCATCATGAAAGATGAAAAGTTCATGCTCGGAAAAGAAATTCTGTCTTTACCTCTTAAATATCGCGAAGTGCTCGTTCTTTACTATTACAAGGATCTCAGCGTTGAAGAAACTGCCACTATCCTAAAATGTTCGCCCAATACAATTAAAACAAGATTAAAAAGAGCTCGTGAGAAATTGAAACTCCAACTTGAAAAGAATGGAGGATTGTAAATGGAAGACAAAGATATCAAAGATGGCATTGAACGGTATATCGGCAAGGAAAAGCTTTTTGATCACCAATTTCGAAACCAGCTATTATCAAATGTTGGAAAAACAAAGAAGAGACATAGAGGAATAACCCTTATCAATAAATTCATGCCTGCAGTCGTGTTGCTTCTACTCGTATTGGGTGGCATAACCTACTTTTTCCTTGCAAATGAATCCGTGGATAACCTAACTACTGCAAATAAAGGAAAGAATGAAACATCGGAAATCACCTTTGACGTGGAGAGTCACGGAGAAGCTTTTCCAGAACTTCAAAGTGATATAAATGCAGTACTGAAATCACTTTCTGCAACCCTCACTGACTCGGTGAAGGCTGTATCCATCAATGGAGAAGGAACGGTTGTGGTGGATCTGAAAGATTTTCGTCAAGATCTTGGAAGCCTGACCACGAATGAAAAAGGCGAATTCCTTTGGCCGCTCTATGACACCGTATTTAAATATCCGCAAGTCAAAGAAGTTTACTTTACCTTCGAGAGCAGTTTTACCGAGTGGTATACTTGGCTCGAATCTACGCCCGATCCAATGGTTAGACAAACAGAACAAGTTCCAGATAATACATCCAGACTTGTAGACGCTTTAATAACAAATCATACTTATTACAACGATATGTATCAATTCATCCAAGAATCGAATCTGCCAGGCGAAGGGGCAGGAAATGTATTGGTCTTATATTTAGAAGCACTTAAAAATGGGGATGTTGAGAAGGTCAGCGAGTACTCCATCAATAATGACATGAACCAAATTGAAACCTTGGTGAGTATTTACGAACAGATCGACTATGACTCGCTTTACATCGATACAATCATCCCAAGTCAAGGAGAGCCTATCTATGATGTCCACCTGAAATTCAACCATAAGGATGGGCAATCAGGAACACGAGTCCTTTTTATGCAGTTTTATGATAACAAGATCAGCATTTACGATGCACCTGAAAACTAACTCTTAAATGAAATAGGGAACACCTCCTTGAAGATTGGAGGTGTTCCCTATTTACGTTGGCACGTCTATTTTGTATTCTCAAACTGTCGCTCATTATTTGCAGTAACCGCTGCTGAAAAACCGGCTAACATGTAAGCCATATAAACAACACCTTCTTCGAAATCAGTAAGTCGGATCGATTCATTAGGTGCATGTGCTTTTGATTGAACCCAACCAATTCCAGTACTGACAATTGGAAGATGAAGCTGATGACCAAACTCGTACATCGGCCCAGTACCTGCTGAATTCGGCGCCAGGACAGGGCTCTTTTCATAGACAGCACTTGCTGTATCAAGTACATGTGTCACAAATGGATGGTTGTAATTTGAACGATAAGCCTTTTGTCCATTAATCATAACTACCTCTACATCATCGAAGCTGTGTAATTTTAAGTGATTTTGTATGCAACTTAAAATATGCTCAGGATCCTGACCCGGTACTAACCGGCAATCAAGCTTAACCTTGGCACTCTTAGGGAGAACCGTCTTTGCTCCTTCCCCTGTATAGCCACTTTCCAACCCACAAATTGTCATGGTTGGGTTGAAAACCATCGCTTCTCTTGGATCAATCCCTTGTGCAACCGTTATGAGAGGACGCTTTAATCCATACAACTCCCCAACTTTTTCTTCATTAAATGGTAAATTCTTGACCGCTTCTTTTTCATTGTCAGTTGGCTCTTCAATCCCATCATAGAATCCATTCACTAAAATCTCATTCTTTTCGTTTTTCATGCTAGCTAAAGCCTGGACCAATCTCCAAGCAGCATTGTCCACGTATGCCCCAACAGAAGAATGCATGTCAATATCTGCTCCCGTACATGTCAGCTCTAAATACGCCATTCCTTTAATGCCTGCTACCATGCTCACTCGATCTTCTTGATCCTTTCCTCCAAACTCCCATATACAAGCATCCGCTTTGAATAAATCCTTATATTTTTTTAAGTAAGGAGCTAAGTTCGGACTACCAATCTCTTCTTCACCTTCAACCATAAACTTAATATTACAAGGTAATCCTCCCTCAAGCTGTTGCAGTACTTTTATAGCTGTCAATCGTGCAATGAAGTCACCTTTATTATCCGCTACACCTCTAGCAAATAGTTTTCCATCTATAATAGTCGGTTCAAAAGGTTCACTATTCCATTCATTCAATGGTTCTGGTGGTTGCACATCGTAATGATTATAGAAAAGGAGTGTTTTGGTCGAATCTCCGTTACTTCCAGCTGCAAAATAACCGTAAACCACCGGATTTCCACCCAAATCATCCAATACCTGTGCTTCCCCACCAGTTTCCTGAATTTGTTGAACCACAAACAAAACCGTTTCAGGTATTGCCTTATTTTGTGCAGATATAGTCGGGTACCTTAAATAATTTTTTAATAATTCAATTGCACCTGGAACTGCTTCTTTTGTGTTACTTCTTAGAGTTTGTATCAGTTGTTCACTCATAACATCTCTCCTTACAATAGTTGATACTTATTAATTCGATATACGAAGTATTTACACCTTTTAAATAATAAGATTTATTTATTAATTCGGCGATGTTGAAGAAGTTACATTTGATTATCGTACATTGTGCGAGATAGGATAATATTTAAATAATAGTAAGAATGTTCTTGTTTTCATTCCAAGTGTTAAGATAGTGAAATTATTAGTATTATCACTAATTTTGCTTGTAGCAATTACTTCTACGAAAACTTTTGTTGAAGCAAAGACTTTCCCTCGGAAATAATCGACTACAAACGAAAAAATTGAATTTCCACAATGTTACATGTGACTCGAGTTTGGAAAACAACAGCCTATGCTACATCTTCTAAATGAGATATTTATGGTTCCAATTTAGATTTAATTGTTACCCAGGACCAACGGCATATGATATTAATGATGTGGCAAATAAATATTAAAAGGAGCTTTGTATGAAGACAAAACAATTAATCATAAAAGGTTGTATAGTGTTTGCAATCGGAGTAATAGGAGTTCTTGGTTTTTCAAAATTAACAGAAATGGAAGTCGCAGGAGATAACGACACCAAAGAAGGTCATGGAATTGCGTTAAGTGTACCAGGTCACCAAGACTTAAAATCTCTTGCTGTAAAAACAGGTTTTATCTTGTCCACAAATGTAGATGGTGAATACAATGTCGTTGAAAACAAAATTGAAGGTGAAAACGAAGTATACTCTATTGATCATCATTACAAATTAATTGTGGAGAAAACCGCAAAAGATAAAAGTGGAAATAAATTGGAAAAGGGAGATGTAGTGGATTTAATTATTCCTACTGGAGTTCAGCAAAAATTAAACGGTAAAATTGGTGGACTTATTCCTCTTTCAGACAATACAATTGCATTAGATAATGGTAAGTATTTATTATTCCTCGAAACTACTTATTATAAACCATTTGATAAAAATGTGATGATGATTAGTAACTTAAATCATGTTTATAAAAAAGTTGGAAAGAATTATAAAAATATAGGTTCAGACCTAATTCCAGAAATAAAAGAGGATTATGAATTTTGATGAATCTAAACAGAAAATGCTGATATCACTACAAACAAATGACCATCAATTCAACAGTGAATTGATAGTCATTTTGTGTTGTGTTTTATGTTTTTGTACCCCAGAAGAAGAACCGTTACTAAAAGGCCCCGCCTAGTAGGACTCTTGTCTGCAAAGGAAATAGTTTAAACATTAATTAAATCAACATTTGTGAATACGAACTAGATTGGTGCTACAATCTTAAAAACTAGGAACTAAGAATCCAAGAAATGGAGAGTCATCATGCTAGAAAAATTCATGATTACCATGTCGGCATTTAACGTTGAAAGAACAATTCGAGTTTATCTCCCTACGGATTATGCAGAAACAAACAAACGGTACCCCGTGCTTTATATGCAAGACGGACAAAACGTTTTTGAAGACGAAGATGCGATTCAAGGTGTTTCATTAGGCTTGAGAGACTACTTGGATGAACATAAATTAGACATTATAGTTGTGGGAATTGATACAAATACTGAAGGGGAAGAACGTAAAAACGAGTTTTGTCCTTGGATAGATGGTGAGTATAGCAAGAATTTAATTGGAAAACCAAGTTCTACAGGAGGAAAAGGAACAGCGTATGTTGATTTTATCGTCCATGAACTGAAACCTTTTATTGATCGAAAATATCGTACGCTAGAAAACTCGTCTAGTATTGCGGGTATTTCACTTGGTGGGTTAATCTCTACATATGCAGCATGTCGGTATCCTCTTGTGTTTAAGAAAGTTGCAGTTATCTCCTCTGCCTTTTGGCGGAATCAAGAAGAAATGGAACAACTCCTGCAACATACAGATTTAACGACTATCGAGAAATTTTACATGGACTGTGGAACGGCTGAAATGAAGGAAGATGAGCGAATCAGTAAAGGTTTTCTGGCATCCAATCAACGTATTTTTGATATCCTGAAAGACAAGATTGTTGATTCCAAATTTGTAATTATTGAAGATGCAGAACATAACTATACTGAGTTCAGAAAAAGAGTGCCTGACATGATCAGCTTCTTATTTAACTGAATTATTTTTCCTGGAGAGCAAGGGTAATTATAAACTCTTGCTCTACTTTCAATATTACTTACTTTTGTATACGCATAGGAATCTTTCCACACCTGGATATCTTTCACCTAGACTACTAATCTCAAATCCAAAGTTTCTATAAAAATTCACTGCATCACTATCTGTTTCTGCATAGATGGAACTCATCTTATGCTTGTCGATAATAGAGTTTATCATTTTGCTTCCTATTCCTTTTCCTCTATGGTTCTGACAAACTGCAATATGTTTTATTTCACATTCAATTGAGTTAGTACTTAATTCAATTCCTATGCAACCAACTACTTGTCCGGAGAATTCAAATTCATACAATTTTCGATTTAATAATTGAATGTATTTCTCATATTCTTGGTCAACTTTATCTTCTGAAGTGGCGTGGGATAAAAGTTTCCTTATAGAAAGATTACTATTTTTCGCTGTAATTTCATTCACAACAGCACCATCTTTTCTAACAGTCATTTTAATGCACTCTCGTTTTTTATTCAACATCAACGGCATTCTTTAACATGGTCTACTAGTTAAAAGTTCCGTATATCAACAATTGGACCCACTTCTTTAAAGTCTTGGTTGTCTATGAATGAAATCAGTTTTTGTGCCGTTTGTTCTGCAGTGCTTAGTAATCCCTGCTCCTTGTAATCAACGAATTTTTCAAGAAGTGGAAATGCATTTTCGTTGCTCCCTCGAATTGTTTCTTGCATGCCGGTGTCAATAATACCCGGGGCAATCGAGACGATTTCTACTGGATGCTCTGCGTTTAATTGCTCCATTGCAACAACCCGTGAAAAATGATCGAGTCCCGCTTTTGTTGAACAGTAAGTTCCCCAACCTTCATATGCATTTCGACCAGCTCCGGAAGAAATATTGACGATACGTTTTGATCCATCAAAATTCTTTAAATTAGAGATAAATGCATTCGAAATAATCATAGGTGCAGTTAAATTAACGGCAATGGCATTCGCTATTTCGTCCGCATTTACTGATCCGATTAACCCGATTGGATTTACCATTCCAGCATTGTTAATAAGCGTGAATGAACTCGCGTCATGTGGTGCCGAATCGATTGCCTCAGACATAAGAGATACCAGTTTCCCTGTTTCGGACAAGTCTGCCTGAATGAATTTCACCCCATCGATTTCACTCTCTGTTCGAGCAATTCCCACAACAAAATGCCCCGCTTCACTCAACTGTTTTGCAAGTTCGAAGCCAATTCCTTTTGATGCTCCTGTAATCAAATAAATGTTCATTTATTTCATCCCTTCTTAGTAAAATCCATTAATTTGAAATATTTAACGCTCAAAATGAATGTTTTATCGCTCAGATTAAGGATTTATCGCTCAAAACTGTCTCATGTCACAGTTGTTCCTGACCAACCCAGTTTTACCCACTACTTTCCAGACGGATTATCTATTTTTTGTGCGTGATTTCTTCCTTTTTCATGTCATCTTGTGATTCGGATTGACTCTCCTCTTCGTTGGCACGAGCTGTGAAATAGTCGAGGGGGAGCCGTTTACGAGTAAATGTACGCCATAACGTCCAAATGATAACGCCAATCAGAATTGCAAACGCTAAATAACCCATTTCGTTTCACTCCTTTTTTACATATTGTACATGACTTACTATTATTCGTTAAGACAATCCATCTGTAGGTATGGAACTTCTGACGACTGCTATTACACAACCATCCTCCTAGGACCTCAAAGATTCCCTTTAGTTAATCCCACAATATACCAATTATTAATAGGATAAAAGTAACATGTAATTATCCTGCCATAACTTATACTTATAAAGGCAAATTTATTAACATCAGGAGGAAACAATGAAAAAGATTTCACTCAGCTTGATAGCTATTTTAATAGCTTTCTACTTATTACCAGCTAACGCATTTGCTCAAATAAACGACAATGATCTTACAGTCTATTTGACCAAAATCAGTGAGGAAAGAGGGCATTCCATAACAAAGGATGAATATGAAATTTATCTTGCAGAATACCCTCAATTTGTCTTATCTGATTTTGAAAATATTCAGGAACTGGAAGAATATATGGGTCCTGTCATTAAATCGGACCACAGTAACTTGAACATCATTTATGAGGACTTGGAACTAAACGAACAACAACTAATCGATATTTTACTAGAAAATGGGAAAATAATCGAGGACTACATTTATGTGGATGACTTATACTTCACCGTGCTTGATTCACAGATGGAATATGAGCTACCGGACCCTGAAGATATTGTGGGAGACATGGACGATGTGATGAAAGAAATCGATTTAACTGATGAAGAAATCGAGAATCTGATGAACCACCTCCTATCGATTGAATCTGAATTAAACTCTCCTGAAGTCGGTGATAGATTGATGTCTATCGCTGAACGAATGATGGGCATCGATCCGGAAAATCCGACGGAAGAACAAATCAGTGATGTAGGAAATGCATTCGAGGAGCTATTGTCGATTTTCAAAATGAAGGCTGAATTCTATATTGTTTACGGCGACACAACCACTCCGGTTTCCATGGGCGAATTGATGCAAATGGAAGTTTTGGATGGGGATTATCTATTAATCAAACTTTTTGACTTAAACGGAATTCTACTGGCTGATTTGAAATTCACATCTGATGATATCAAGGAAGTACCTGAGAATATTGCGGAAATTACCGACATAGCCAAGGAAGAAGTTAATGCAGAAAAGACACCTGTAAGACCTCAAACGATAAAAGGTGGAAAGTTGCCGGCTACTGATTCAAATAACCTCGATGGTGCTTTGGCAGGAGCTGTATTGTTCGGATTTGGACTATTCCTCTATAGAAGAGTTAGGACTTCATAATGCCACGATCACATGACAAAGAAAGAAGAGGGCTTGAAAAGCCGGTTCTTCTTTCTTTATCAGTTCTGATTTTGCTGACGGGTTTTTGGTTGTTTTCAAAAAACATCAGTAGTTTTGCTCAAGGATTTTTTGCTGGTGAAACAGTAGAGCCCGTAGCTATGTTTGAAGCACAAAATAGCCCTTCAGATCATGTGGAAAAACTTGAAGATGAAACACCTCTTTATGCGGAAATACCCAAAATGGGCGAGACAATGGGCTCACTTTATATTCCAAAGCTTGAAGCTCAACTTCCCATTTATCATGGTACCGATGAAGATGAGTTGGAAAAGGGTGTTGGGCATTTCAAGGAAAGTGTACTGCCCGGGGAAAAAGATAACTCTGTTCTTTCCGGTCATCGGGATACTGTGTTCCGTAATCTTGGAAAAGTAGGAGAGGGCGATGAACTGCAAGTTACCACTTCAGCTGGAACTTTTATATATAAAGTGAATAATGTGCGTATTGTTGATAAAGATGACTTGACTGTGATTGTGCCAAAACCACGTGCTGTTTTGACGGTCAGCACGTGTTATCCTTTTAACTTTATCGGAGCCGCTCCAAAGCGATATATATTGGAAGCCTTTCTCGTTTCTTCTTATCTAGCTGAGAAATGATTTTTCATACTGTTCTTCATGTAGCCATCTATTTTGTAAGATGGCTATTTTCTATGTTCCACAAAAAAGTCGTCACTTCACAAGTTTTCACTCGCAAAGTAACGACTTTTCACACTCAATTAATTTGGACTTGCTTGTATTTCTTTAAACTCTTCATCTGTAAAAGCACGCGATCTGGTTAAAAAGCGCTTGCCTTCTACACCTTCTAACGAAAACATCCCGCCACGACCATCGATGACGTCAATAATTAATTGTGTGTGTTTCCAATAATCGTATTGGCTTTTGTGCATATAGAAAGGGCTGTCGCCGATTGAACCGAGCAGCACATCTTGGTCACCTACAATCAAATCACCGTCTGGATAGCACATAGGTGCAGACCCATCACAGCAACCTCCTGATTGGTGGAACATGACTGGACCATGCTTGCTTTTCAACAACTCGATCAGTTCCAGCGTTGCGTCCGTTGCGATGACACGCTCAATCATTGGTCATTCCCCTTTCGATCAAAAGAATCCTAATTTATCTTCACTGTAGCTGACAAGCAGGTTTTTCGTTTGTTGGTAGTGATTTAACATCATTAAGTGGTTTTCGCGTCCGATACCCGACATTTTGTATCCACCAAACGCAGCGTGTGCTGGGTAAGCATGGTAACAGTTTGTCCAAACACGTCCTGCTTGAATCGCACGGCCGAAACGGTATGCCGTGTTCATGTTACGAGACCAAACACCGGCTCCAAGTCCGTATAATGTATCGTTGGCAATTTCAAGTGCTTCTTCTTGCGTTTTAAACGTTGTAACCGAGACAACTGGACCAAAAATCTCTTCTTGGAAAATACGCATTTTGTTATTTCCTTTGAAGACAGTTGGTTTAACGTAGTAGCCACCAGCGAATTCGTCACCTAAGTTATTGCGCTCTCCGCCTGTTAAACATTCTGCCCCTTCTTGTTTCCCGATATCCAGGTAAGACAAGATTTTTTCCAATTGCTCATTCGAAGCTTGTGCACCCATCATGGTGTTTGGATCAAGTGGGTTGCCCGTTTTAATTGCTTCTACGCGAGCGATTACTTTTTCCATGAACTTGTCGTAAATAGATTCTTGAACTAGCGCACGAGAAGGACATGTACAAACTTCCCCTTGGTTCAATGCGAATAGTACAAATCCTTCTACTGCTTTATCTAAGAATGCGTCGTCCTTATCCATCACATCTTCAAAGAAAATGTTAGGTGACTTGCCTCCTAATTCTAATGTAACTGGAATCAAGTTTTGAGAAGCATATTGCATAATCATTCGACCAGTAGTCGTTTCACCCGTAAAGGCAATTTTACCAATGCGTGGGTTCGATGCAAGTGGTTTTCCTGCTTCCAATCCAAAACCATTGACGATATTTAGTACGCCTGCAGGTAATAAATCGCCCACAAGTTCAGCAAATACTAGAATACTTGCTGGTGTTTGCTCAGCAGGTTTCAATACGACACAGTTACCCGCTGCAAGTGCTGGAGCAAGTTTCCACACTGCCATTAACAATGGGAAGTTCCAAGGAATGATTTGTCCTACAACCCCGATTGGCTCATGGAAATGATACGCTACTGTATCGTTATCAATTTGGCTTAAAGAACCTTCTTGAGCGCGAATAGCCCCTGCAAAATAACGGAAGTGGTCGATTGCTAATGGTAAGTCAGCATTTAATGTTTCACGAACAGCTTTTCCGTTATCCCATGTTTCCGCAACTGCTAACATTTCTAAATTTTCTTCCATGCGATCTGCGATCTTATTTAAAATGATTGCACGCTCTGCTACTGACGTTTTACCCCATGCATCTTTAGCAGCATGTGCAGCATCAAGTGCCAGTTCGATATCCTCTGAAGTTGAACGAGCAATTTGCGTGAAGCTTTTACCCGTTACTGGTGTTACATTATCAAAATATTCCCCTTTAACTGGAGCAGTCCATTGACCGTTAATATAGTTATCATACTTCTCTTTAAAAGTTACTAGTGAACCTTCTGTGTTTGGAAATGCATATACCATTTTAATATTCCTCCCTTTCGTTCTCAAATCTCTTATGTATACGCTTTCAATCTATTGAATAGAAGTAGGTTAGACAAACAAATATCCTACTCTCTTATACTGTCAGATAACATTGAATTTTTCAACTTATATGTTTACTAATATTTTAGTAGTTTCCAAAAAAGGATTGTAGCGAAACTTCTCGCCACAATCCTAATATGTTTTCAGACGTACTACTCGATTTTTCCACCGTCCGGTCTATTTTTTCAGACGTGACTACGCTTTTTTCAGACGTCAACTCCAATAAGTACGACTGAGCGTACGCTCACCTACTCATCTTCAACTGTATTAATTTCAACTAGCATCCCAGTTACCAATGTGATGACGACGATGAATGATAACAACATTAATACCATTTTCCTCAACTCCTACCAAGTTCTAAATCCTTCTGATCCAGGAGGTGCGTGGTGAATCATTCCACTCAATGGAATCGCATAGGCAATGATGATGAGTACGAATGCAATACCAATCCAAATCCACCAGTTTTCAAGCCATTTCGGTGTGTTTTCCTTGTCGCTTTCAGCCATTGGAAACTCTACAAAATCTTCTTCACGTACTGCTTTTGGTGAAATAAACATCGACATAACGACAATATAAATTAAAATCATCGCAGATAAGAAAAGAATACTTCCACCGATTGCCATCGTTACATGATTTGTTAAGATGCCGTCAAACCATTCCAGTGCAGACGGATGATTATTATATCCTGAATATGCTGTACGTCTTGGTGCACCGAGAAGACCTAAAATATGCTGAGATGTCGACATTAATAACATCCCGATTGCCCATGTAATAACTTGAATGAACCCAAGTTTTTGCATGGATTTTGTGAATTTACGACCAGTCAGATACGGGATCATCCAGAAGGTTAAACCCATAAATGTCATCGCTACAGGTGTTCCTACTGTGATGTGGAAATGTCCGACAATCCATAATGTATTGTGAACAACTTCATTCAGTTGGAAACTTGCATTGATGATTCCACCAGCCCCACCAGGAATGAAGAACGCCATCGCGATAAAAATCGAAGTAAAACGAACGTCTTTCCACGGAAGTTTTGTGAACCAACCAAATAGCCCTTTGCCACCTTTTTTACGTCCCGCAATTTCAAAAGTAGCAAACATAGAGAACGCGGTCATTAACGATGGGATTATGACCATAAATGTTAAACAGACTTGCAAGAATTTCCAGAAGTTCGAGATTCCTGGCTCTGTCAATTGGTGATGGAAGCCAACCGGAATCGAAAAGAGAATAAATAAGACAAACGATAAACGTGCTAACGAATCACTAAATACTTTTGCACCAAGCAATTTCGGAACTACTACATACCATGCCATGTATGCCGGCAATAACCAGAAATACACAAGGGGATGACCAAAATACCAGAACAATGAGCGACTTAACTCAACATTGATGGTATCGACCATTCCAAATGCCCATGGGATGTACTGGAATAAAACGGTCGCCACTACCCCTAGACCTGCTATGATCCATAATGCAATCGTAGTGATTGTCATAAAAGCAAATAATGGACTTAATTGACCTTTGTTTTTCTTTTTCCAAACAATATAATGACCGACTAATGCAAAACTGGTAATCCAAGTTCCCACTACATATAGTGCCAATGCTACGTAATACCAACCACTAGCTTTTAACGGTGCATAGAACGTATAAAGAACTGAAGCTTCACCAGACACAATCATGATTGTGGCCAAAACAGTTCCTGCGGTTGTAACAGCAAAACCGATCCATGAAAAGAGACGAACTTTCGGACCAAAACTACCTATACTTTTACTCATACCCGTAATAAAAAATGCGAAAATGAAAAATGCTGTATAAATAAGGGCTAATAAAACTCCATGTGCCGTTAATATTTGATAATAATCCAACCAACTCGGTAATTGGAGTGCATCGTTTCGGATGAATACTTGCAGTAATCCACATAATGTCCCAATTAAAAATGCAATATAGGCTACCCCAATATTCCATAAAGCTAACTTACGATCTTGTGCTGCAATCATGTTAATACACCTCAATTTCTGTAAACATCATGTGATGGCCAGCTCCGCAGTATTCATTACAAAGAATTAAATACTTGCCAGGCTTATCGAACGTATATGACTTTGTGGTAATTCGGCCAGGAACGACCATCATATTGACTTTTGTGTTATCAATCGTAAAACTATGAACAACATCTGTACTTGTTAGTTTAAAAATGATTTCTTTTCCAGCCGGAACTTTAAGTTCTGGCGCTGTGTATCCAAAAGCCAAAGCTACTATAGCGACTTGGTACGTGTCATCATCAAGCTGTGTCACACCTGGTTTATCAAATGGTGCGGTTTCATTCACTTTTTTCGGATCAATCGTCGTCATACCGCCCGCAGGTGTATGGTCTTGAGAAAATGCGCTGACTCCGACAATACTTAAAAATAAGACGAGGGAGGCCATACCAAATGTTAGCCAAATCTTTTCGTATTTATGAAAATGCATTCTAATCTACTCCTTTTTTGTCCTGCTCCGAAGAGTGTGTTTCTTCGCTTATCTATTTATCTAGCTACGTACATGCCATAAACGGCAAACCACATGGCAATAATAATGATTCCAATTATAAAAACACTGACTAATGTTCCTTTTAAATTCACTTCTGTCGATTGTTTTTTTTGACTCAATTTCTCTCACCTCTTATGTTCTTAATACTATGTACAGCATAATCCTTTAGTAATTCATCCACTGTGATATAAGTCACAAATGAGTTGTTATTTACTATGAATGTCGTTAGTTTGTCATAATTGAAGGTGTTTAGAGAGTGTGGGATATATACCAGCTGAGCAGAAGACGTTTAATCGGCACGTTATGCGTTATAATCGGCATCGACGGGACTTTATTCGGCATCAAATGAATTTTAATCGGCATAAACAGAGATTTAATCGGTTTCACCCATTTTTCCCCAACAAAAAAAGCGATCTACCAGTTAGGCAAATCACTTCGTTAATCTATTCTACAAAAAGCTATTGGGCAGTTCTCACAATTGATTTCGTCTTTCATATATTGGAGGTCTTGAATGAGGATCTTTCCATTCACCATCGTTATTTTGTTTTGTTTTTTCAAGTCGCTTAACAATCTATTCACTACTTCACGAGTCATGCCACAAAAATTTGCGAGGTCTTGATTGGTGAGTGTCAAATCAATAAGAACTCCATGTTCTTCTCGTTTCCCATAGCTATTTGTCATGCGTATCAAAGTCGAATAAAGAGCCCCTTTTTTCCCATGGAGCATGAGATCACGGAATTTCGTCTGCGTTTTTTGATGGTTGATTCCCATCCACTTCATGAATGCCATGGCAAGATTAGCATCGTTACTGAGAGCTTCTTCAAGATCATCAATTTTGATTTTCATGCAGATTGTGTCTTCAATGACTTTGGCATCCAACATATATTTTGCAGCTTCGGAAAAGAGGGTGAATTCACCCACAAACTGATTTGGACCACATAATCTTAATGTTAATTCACGACCATTAGGTGTTACTTTCCCAATTTGAACCTTGCCAGAACGAATTAAGTAAATGCCTTTGATGGAATCGCCTTCTCTAAACAAGTAGGTGCCTTTGTTAAATTCTTTGATGGTGTGCGGAATGGAGAGTAATTCTTTCAATTCAGTAGATGAATCGACCATCTCTTCATTCAAATTAAGCCCACCTTTCCTTAATTTCTCATTGTCTAAAGGGTACCATAGTCCTTTTATAATGAATAGCGGAAACCACAAAACATTCAGTCTTCCTTCTATTAATAGGATGCCTTTGAAATGCGTTATAATAAAAGTATTAAATAAAGTAGGTGATCTTATGCGTATAAATAAATTTCTAAGTGAAGCTGGTATCGTCTCAAGACGCGGTGCTGATAAATGGATAGAAGATGGACGAATTACGATTAACGGCGTGAAAGCGGAACTTGGCAGTAAAGTGGAGCCTGGGGATGATGTTCAAGCAGATGGAAAACCGGTTAAACACGAGGATCCTTATGTGTACATTGCACTGAATAAACCCATAGGCATTACAAGTACGACGGAACGTCATATTAAAGGCAATATCGTGGATTTCGTCAATCATCCTCTCCGTATTTTCCATATCGGACGACTGGATAAAGATTCACACGGATTAATATTATTAACAAACGACGGGGATATCGTAAATGAGATTCTGCGTGCAGAAAATGAGCATGAAAAGGATTATATCGTTAAAGTAGATCAACCGATTACACAAGAGTTTGTTAAACAAATGGCTTCAGGTGTGGAAATTTTAAATACGAAGACTTTGCCATGTAAAGTGGAGAAACTTTCGTCTAATACCTTTAAGATCACTTTAACTCAAGGTTTAAACCGTCAAATTCGACGGATGTGCTCCGCACTCGATTATGAAGTAAAAGCTTTGCAACGTATTCGGATTATGAATATTCGCGTCGATGGGTTACCTGTCGGGCAGTGGCGTGATTTAACATCAGATGAGTTAGAAGAACTTTTTAAGACGCTTAACTATACGCCAAAAAGGTAATAGAGTATTAGGAGGCGATATTTATGCTGTCTATAACTCAGACCGAGAATTTAACAGGTGCAAAAATAAGTGGTGACTATTGGGATTTAGATGAAATTAATCAATCATTTTATGCTGTCGTTGGTGATGAAAACAAGTATTATGACTGGGAAGGTTCCAGGCAACGTGTCTTAGGTATTTCTAATGAGATTCGTCAGGCAATACAAGGTGAACGAGGTGTTAATTTTGTGAGCAATGGCTTGACGAAAGAATCGATGAAGCATAACGATATCGTTACCTCCGGGAAAAATATTTATTACTCGGTCGAGGTGTTATGGCCGGAACTCATTTTCACATCAATTGCATTGAACGACTTCGCGAGATTGTATGCGAAGGAACACACCCACCCATTATTAGATGTCCATATTGCAACGGTTCGTAAGTTTCAATCTGCTGTAGGTGAAGCTTTGCAAACGATTTTAACGAAGAGTGAGCATACACAATTCATGATACTACTTAGCCGAAGTGAAACGAACGTACAGGAATATGCAATCCAATTTGTCGATATGCTCAACTTGCATTATATCAACTCAACAAAAGAACAACGGCAAAAAAACTTGGGGTCAATTGCGTTGAAGTTGGCTGTTCAAGACAAGGAATATGAAGCTTTTCGAAACCAGGTAATCCTTTCCGCCAACAAAACAAAAAGTGATATTCATGATATGTCAATCACCCAAAAATATCCTGTAGAAATTGAATGGTAAGCGACATATGTTCAGTCTTATAAAATGATACATTGAAGCTTTCAAAACCATGTCATCCCGACTTTCCCATTTGGAAGAATTACGTTCCGAACTTCTTGCAGGCGTTACGCATGATCTCAAAACGCCCGTTGCATCCATCAGTGGATTGTTACAGGCGGTCAATGAAGACGTCGTCACAGAAGATGAAGCGAAAGAATTCATTGAAATTTCCTTGAAAGAAACGGATCGACTTCAACAAATGATTGCATCCCTTCTTGATTTCAATGCGTTCGCAGCTGGTGGAATTCCTATTTATCCAGCAAAGACGCTCATTTCTCCATTTGTTTCACGCACTTTCATGCAATGGCAAGCAACTTTGACAGACATAAATTTGACCATCCATGTGATGAAACCCACGAGTGAATTAGAAGTATCCATTGATCCAGTGAAAGTCGAACAAATTCTCATCAACTTAGCACAAAATGCTCGCCAGGCTTCCGTATCCAATAGTGGTCAGATCAATGTGACCTTTATCGAAAAAAGACACCATATCGAGATTCGTATACAGGATAATGGATCGGGCATCTCTCAAGAAGAACAGCCATTTATTTTCGAGCGTTTCTATCGAGGATCGGACAAGAAATTACGCGTGCGTGGATTGGGACTCGGTCTCTCCTACTCCCGCATGATCGCCCGAGCACATGGCGGTGATCTACAGCTAGTGGAAAGCTCGAATGAAGGTTCCACTTTTTGTTTGGTCTTACCTAAATGAATGAAAAAAGAAGAACTCAATGTATTGGCAGAGTTCTTCTTTTCCTTGTATAATCACTACGTAATCTGTTTGACTCTCTGAAATGGGTTATTACTCTTAATAACCTCATTAACTTTACGTTTCTCAGCAGGTTCTCTCATATTATCCGCTGCCATTAACACACTGTTTAGCCCTTCCATCATTCCTTTAGCAGAAAGTATTAATATCGATAAGAAAATGATTGGGATAAAGGATATCCAAGGATAGGATGTCCATAGAAATTTCCACCACATTCCTAGTAACCCTGCCCATTCATTTGAATTAGAGAGCATGTTAGTTTGCCCAAATAAATCATCTCTCCTTGTATATCCACCTAAGAATAATCCTAAAACGGCTAAGTGGGACATAAGAAGCAACGTTTGGATAAAGTCTCTTAAGAAAATTATCGCTAATTGTGGGACTAAAAAAGGTTTTATATGTTTAGTGACAATCCGCCAATTACTTGCACCAAGTGTCCTCGAAATTTCGATAAACTCCTTTTTATAAATGGCTTTTACTTCATTCCCTATTAATATCGAATTGGTAGGAATGAAAAGGGATGCTAATAACATCAAATAAATGAGAATTCGATTCCAATAAGACAAAGGTTCAGGACCTTTCACTTGTACTCCATCAACAACAAACGAAGTCACCTCTTGAACAAGAACCACATTCAGAAGAAGAAATGCAAACAACGTCATAGGGAAATAATTTAATGCATCTGCAATTGATTTAATAGGTCTTTCGAACTTCTGTAGAAAAAAATGAATAAATAACCCAATCCAAATAGAAGGAAAAACGCGTAGAAAAGTGACAATCAATGCCGCTGCAATTGTATATTTTGTACCCACCAACATGACAATAGACAAATCTCTTCCAAAGTTGTCTGTCCCAAAAGGAGGAACTGTCTCGAAACTATAAGGGGCAGGTAACGGCTTCCCACCGCTATCATACAGTAGAGGGCTCGTAGGAATTCGATCATTAAAGAGTAAAAAGTAAAGAATACTGCTTAAAAACAGGCCGCTAATGATGATAAAACCAGTTAAAAACAATTTATTTAAAAACAGTTGTTTTAAAATATACACTCACATCACCATTCCAATCTTTGGCCAGTATTTTTTTCAATTAATGTGGTAATAAGGGCATATAAGACGAAGATCGGTATAAAGAACATGATTAGCGTGAATGCAATGATGTTCGGAATTGGGTAACTAGTCATATAGGTCATGATGCCATGAATGTTAAAAAGTCGTTCGAAAATTACCATGGATGACAATAGATACAGAACAATCGTTTTACTATGACTAAAAATACTAGGTGCCATATTCCTTAATACATGGGAGAAAAAAATATCAGTTTTATTAAAGCCTTTGCTTCTAGCTAACTCAACGTATGACTTTTTCCATTCTTCATTGAATAAATGGAGGTTGATTCTAAAAATCATAAAGGACGGGATTAATGCCAAAGTGATGATGGGTAAAATATAGGTATTGTCTTGTGAGGAACCTGCTACAGGAAACAATAAGGTTCCTGTTTGCTTATAATAATAGATGACAGAAAATTGTATAACCATAATAATGAATAAGTCAGGTAATGATTCTGAAAAGGAGACACATTTGGAGACAAAGTTATTTAATTTTTGTGGAAGTAGTATCATTATGTATGTAATCAATACACCAGTGATAATAGAAATGATTAATGCTGAAAGGAAAATAATTAAAGAGTAATAGTAGTAGTCCCAAAAATTTATGAAAATAGAGAACTCGTGCTTGGTGGGTCCTAAAACAATCAAATTTTCAGGAAAGATTAAAGATTTAACAATTTCAATTACATTGTTCACAAATAAAGTGAATTCAATTTGAATTCCGTTCGTAAACAGTCCAACAAAAGCACTTAGCAGAATAATACCGATTACTACATAAACAAAACGCGTCATTACTCCAAAAATCGAAGACACAGCAATCCTCCTTTAAACACTAATTGCAAAACCCAATTCATTGATCTTGTTGGTATGTTCTTTTACACTTTTAGATTTAATTTTCACTTTTAAATTTGAAATACTATAACTCTTTTGTTTTTAGTACGTATTATGAGAGAAATTTATCGTATTCAAATTATGATATTGGCAAATCATCATTTTTTCTAAAGTTTGCTTCATTCTGAGATTCATTCAGTCTAAATCGATTTAAAAAATCGGTCACTAGTTTAATTAAGAAAAACATCGTTATCATTTGTAGAGTCATAAATACCCATAACAAGATATTCGAGATACCCATTTATATTCCCCCCTCAATTTAGATACTATTTTTTAATAAATCATTGAAAGATTTTTTTATGTGGATTAAGGATGTGATATTTGAATATATCATCATGAATAACATACTTGATATCACAGTATAAAATATGTGGACAGACTTTATTGATGATTGATAATTCGTTGTTAGTATAGACTCAACAGAGAATATATAATTTTCATGGATAATTAAAAATACAACTCCTATACTGAAAAACAAATTTCTTAGCGGTAAGACCCAACTTAATATATGATTACCAACTACACCACCACATCCGCATGAGATGTTAGTGTTGCCTCTAAGTAAGTTAATTACGATAGCAAATGTATATGTAGATAACAAAGCTAATAGTATTAAACCGGCCAATTCTACTTTGTATCCAATAATAATTAATAGAGAAGCTATTAATTCAACAAATGTTTCAAAATACGAAAAAGATCTTACCATTCGAGAAGGAAGTATTTTATACTTTCTAACTGTTACTATATGTTCCGTCATATTGTTAAGTTTCGAGATGGCAGAACTTAAAAATATAAAGCCAATAATTATCCTCATTGCTAATAAAAAAAGATCCATTATTACACTCCTATTTCCTCCTGATTATTTATCATTTGTGCTTGAATATTATACAACTTAGCATATTCTCCATTTTTTCTTATTAGATCTTTATGAGTACCCATTTCAACTAATTCCCCGTTTTTCATAACCATTATGCGGTCTACCATTTTTCCCACAGCCATTCTGTGAGAGATGAAAAAAGAAGTCTTCCCTTCACTTAGTGTTTTAAAATGATTGAGAAGCTCAATTTCAGCTAAGGGATCCAGCGCAGCTGTTGGTTCATCTAAAATAATTATTTTGCTATCTTTAAACAAAGCTCGTGCAAGAGCCATTCTTTGCCATTGCCCCCCTGATAAATCAACTCCATCTTTTAAAAACTTCCCTAAGTTTGTTTCGTATTGATTGGAAAGCTTTAATATATCGTCATGTATGCTCCCTCTTTTGGCAGCCTCTATTATTTTTATGCTATTTTCTAATTCCTTTACATCCGAAAATCCTATGTTTTCTTTAACCGTAAAAGAGTATTTAATAAAATCTTGAAAAATAGTGGTGATGTTTTGATTTAATGATTCAGGATTAATTAACTGACTATTAATATTGTCGAAATGGATCGACCCTTCGGTAACAGGATATAAGCCTAATAAACATTTCACTAAGGTTGTTTTACCCGACCCATTATGGCCAACTATTGCAATTTTTTCGTTTGGCTGCACACTTAATGAAATATTACTGAGAGCATTTACCTCTGAGCCAGGATATTTAAAGGATACGTTGTTAAATTTAATACCGTCAGTTAACTTTTCGGGAAACATAAGATGACCATCATTATTTTTCATTTCACTTATCTCAAAATCCATAAAACTGTAATAATCCTTAATATAAAGACTATCTTCGTAAATCCCTGCAAGACTCATAGAGATTTGTGAAATTGCTGACTGGGTACTTTGAACTGCCTGTCCAATTGCAACAAATTCTCCTATTTTTACTGCTGACTTTTGGGTTAACCATATTAATATCCCTGCAGATACAGCGTAGAAAAATGCAGATAATCCATCTAAACCAATTTCCGCTTTTTTACTTTTTTTCAGCAAGAGTAATGACTTGTTTGCATTAATTAGAAATTTATCTGACCACCTAGATATTAAGTGAGGTGATAAATTAAAGACTTTGATTTCTTTTGCATACTGCCTCTCTGTCAATAGACGTCTAATATAACCCGCTTCTCTTGCAACTGGTGCCATATAATAGTTTAGCCAAAATTGCTTATTTCCATAGTAAGACTTAATTAACAGTACTGGAATTAGAGCTAGAATGCTTACTAAACCTAAACCCCAGTGAATGGAAAATAGAAAGGTCAGTAGGCTAAAAATACTAACAAGTGCTTCAAGTAATCCAAAAATGTTGTTAATTGGTGATAAAAACTTGTTTCCCGCACTACTCTGAATTCTTTCGATGTGATCATAAAATTCTGGAATATCAAAAAGAGAATAAGGCACATTATTTAATTTTGTAATGATATTTAGTCCCAAGTCGTGATCTAACTTAATCGACATTTTTTGGTCCATATAGACCTGTAAATGCCTTAATACTGAATCTAATACCATAACTCCAAATTGCATCAACAATATTATTAGAGCTATTTTATAATGACCTGATGAGGTAATTAGGGCTGCTATATTGTTTACTAACTCTTTTGTCAGCCAAATTAGAATGACGGGTAAAGATCCAAGAATTAAACTTAGAGCAACAGAAGCAATTACCCACATTTTCCCTATTTCCCATATATATATAAATGCTCTTTTTAATATAATGACATTCATACTTAATGACCCCTATTTCAAATAAACCTTTATTATTGTTCCTTGAGGAGTTACATCTATAAATAATGGGAACATCCCTTTATTCAAGTTCTGTATTTGCTCTAAACTTAATGGGTGTATACGGACTTCAATAAATTTCGCAACCATTTCAACATACTTTTTTTCATTTACAGCGTCAGCGTAAAATAATATGTTTCCTTTTTTATGTTTTTTGCTTTTTATAATCGTTTCAAGTTTTTCATGACATACTTCACATGATGGAGACATTATTAGGAAAGTGCTGTTCTTTTCAAAACAATGATTGGTTTCAATAATTTCTGAAATATTTCGGTTCAGAAGATGATGTTTTGGAAAAGGAATTGCATTCACTGCAGGTAAATAACGTAATTCATTTCTTAAACGACTCATTTTGAAGATAGTAATTACTAATATAACTAGTAATAGAAAAGGAAAAATCAATGACTTATCACCTACTCCAATGAAAATAAAAGAAGCTAAGGAGGAAATACTTCCTTAGCTCTTTATGTGTGTTAGCAGCAACCTCTTTTATATAGCTTTCCATTTATATACTCATACATAGTGCCTCCGTATAATGTCCCACAGTATTCTGCTTCACAAGTCATTAAACCAAGTGGTCGAACAGTTTTTACACCAAATACTTTATTTAATAATGATTTCATTTTATATCCCCCCTTTTCTAATAAACTTAATGTTCTGAAAACGTTACAGAAAAAGAACTAATGGTTTACTATCTTTTTCCATAATTTTATTTTAAACTAGTCTTTAGATGAATAATACTTAATAATGTTGGGACATTTTCCTCTTACTATCCTATTTTTTGGTGCTTTTTTAAAAAAATGTCCTAGTAATTAATAATGGGATTTACCAAGGAATTACAATAAACAAAATAGGGATCTGTTTTGGTGAAGACCCAGTTTTTATTTTACTTATTTATTATGCAAAAGGAGACTTCATGGAAAACCTCGGCTTGTTAATTCGAATGGAAAGAATTCAACAAAAAATGAAGCAGGTTACATTAGCAAAAGGGATCTGTACAGCTTCTTATTTGAGTAAGATTGAAAAAAACCAAACACTCCCAAGTGATGAGATGGTAAGTCTACTGTTAAAGCGGTTGAATGTTCAATATAAAAGTTTATCTTTAACAGAAGAAGAACGCTTACTTTCTGTCTTGTCTGAGTTATATAAGGAAGCTATTCAGAAAAGGGAGAAAGACAGTATTTATCAACAAATTCCGAATTTCACCAAAAAAAGTTATAGTTTTCAAGAGGAAAGTAATTTTTATACGTTCAAACTTCTATTACTAAGGATTCTAATGATATCTGAAGAAGCTAACTCAAGTCTTGAGCCAACGTTAAAATCATTAGAAGAAATGAAAGATAACTTTAACATTCACCAAACATTTATCTTCAATATAAATATGGGCCTTTACTATTATTATGAACGTAAATATGAGAAGTCATTAGTATACTTAGAATCCGCGTTGATGTTAATTGATAGGTTCCCTCTAGAAGATTGGGAAAAAGCCGACTTTTATAACGCATTGAGTCTCTCCTATCTTATGAATGGTCATATTTTGAATACAATTGAATATTCATCAAAGTCGTTAAAGATTTTCAACGGATCACTTGAATTCGCTAGAGCTATTGATTGTTATATCGTCATCTCTATAGCTCAAAAACGTAACTTTCAACTTAAAAAAGCCGAAGAAAATCTTATACTAGCAAAGAAATTGGCTGAAAAATTTAATATTAATGAAAAATTAGGAAGGATTCATCAAAATTTAGGTGCATTATATTCGCTTCAAAAGGATTCCGATAAAGCCTTCATTCATTATGAACTGAACATAATGAATTCAAGTGATATTGAAAGCTATTTAATATCTATTTTCTCTATCATTCAGGAATACTCAAAACTAAATAAAGTAGATAGAAAAGCCCAGTGGTGTAAAGTAGGAATAGAGAAAATAAAAACTTCAATTTCTATAAATAATTTGCCTTATTTACATCACTTTGAAATATATTCAATGTTACACATTAAAGGAAAAGAAACGTTTGCGACGATTAAAAATGGGATAATATACTTTGAAAAAATAAAAGACTATCGTCATGTACACAAGTATTCGTTAGTTTTAGCAAATTTATTGTTTGAGACTGGACAATATAAAGCTGCTGGAATATATTATCAAAAGTCTAACAAGTTTTTATTTAAAATTAAATCACTAGAATTTTGGGAGGAATTATAATGAAGAAATTAGTCTTAACTTTACTAGCCGTAATGCTATTGTTGGTCATACCTCAACAAGTCAATAAAGCAAGTGAAGAGGATCCACCTCGTCCAATCGTTGGGGAGAATACTACCATATAACTATTTCACATTTCCAAAAGCATCTACAACCGCATTTCAAAGTTAATAACCATTTGAAATCATCTTACATACGTTTCGACAAAATGTTTCACGTGGCACAATTTTTCGACATTATTACGAAAAAAAGCACTTGGAATTCAACGATTCCAAGTGCTCTTTTTTATTCATTAAGTTGATAATATAACGTTTTCCTCTGAACGAAAGCAAATATACCCGCTCCAACTGAAAGAAATGCTGAGACATAAAAAGCCAGATCAATACCGAAAGATTCAGCTAACCAACCAAACATGAGCGTTGAGATCCCGAACGCTGCAGTAACTAATACCTCTTGTGCAGAAAATACAGCACCGAGTTGTTCTGACTCCGTTTGTGTTTGCAGAATCGTTAAATGTGCAATTCCTTGTAATTGACCAACTACTCCGAGTAAGAATGACAATACCAAGGCCATTACAGCAAAAACTGGATGGATAAACCAAACTGTTACTATCCCAGTGAGAATACTCCCCCCGATAATCAACTTGATTGCTGGTAATTTTGCAAGCTTATAAAATATAACACCGCCAATTAAACATCCACCTGAGAAAAAAGCATTAATATACCCCCACCACGCTGCACTCTTGTCTAGCACATCTTCGACATACACATATAAAATTGCCGATATCCAAACCGCACCAGTAAAAGCCAGGAGCGAATCCAAAATCAAGATATTACGGATTGATGGATGGGAGAAACTATAAGCCCACCCACTGGATAATTGTTCTTTTAGCAATGGAACTTCTTTTTTGAGCAAAGGAATATGTTTTATGCCGAATGTCAATAACCAGCCAACTAGATAGAGACTAATGGTTATAAGCAATAAGGGTCCTCCACCAACTAGTGCGACAAAAAACGCTCCTATCGGCCAACTTGCTAAGTTTACTGTGTTATCGGATGTAGCAACTAAACTGTTTGCTTTCGGCAAAGATTCTTTTCCAGCGAATTCCGGCAGCATCGCTTGTCGGACTGGCGAAGCCCAACCATCCAAAAAGGCATTCATACTAACTAACAAAAGAATCCACACAATCGCTTCTTCTTTCATAAAAAAAACCGCACTTAATACAACCACTTTCCCAAACATCGAAGATAGCAAAATTCGACGCAATGGAAAACGATGCAAAAGGAGCGGTGTTAAGAAACTTCCAATCAGTCGTGAAAACGTAATCGTAAGTGGAATAAGCGTCAATGTCAGAACAGAGCCACTCGATAAATAGACTAGCTGAATAAGCCCAACAATGTACAGGACATCACCTGCATTGGCAATCATTTGGCTCACCCACAAAAAATAAAAAGAACGTCCATCGTTCATGAGAAACCACTCCTTCATTCTATTCAGTTCATATAGAAAGAGGTGGTATCACACTCGTATCATCCTTTATTCGTTCATGATTTGTTTGAATTAATTTTAATCTGAATTGTTAGACTTTGCAACAAATGATTCGAACGCCGTTTCCAAATCATTTAAAATTGCATTTATTAAGAGATATAGAATGGAGGTGAATTATTTTGAATCGTCATATGCATCAACCAAATTGTGGATGTGGCTGTGGTGGACAAAAACATCATGTTCAACCGATGGCTCAAAGACCGCAATATGCTCAACCAAATGCTCATCTACCGCAATATGCGCAACCAAATGCTCATCTACCGCAACAGGTGTCGCCGGCTGCTCATCAGCCATTCCGTATGCAACCTATTGTAGCACCACCTTTATGCCGCTATACAGACTCTTTTACTGAACGCGAAATCCCTGTTATTCAACCTTTGATTAACATTAACAGACAACACATTGTAGACGTGCCTAAAACTTATTATGAACAAATAAATCAAAACGTTGTTGTTTCTCCGTCTCAAAATCAAAATCCCTACGGTGGTCGTAACAGATACCCTCGCTGTTAAGCGAAAAAAACGCGTAGACTTTGAGTCTACGCGTTTTTTAATCTACCAGTTGAATGAACTGTTTTGTTCGTTCATGACTAGGGTTTTCAAAGAATGTCACCGGATCCGCTGATTCAATGATCCGCCCTTCATCCAGCATAATGACCCGATCCGCTACCTCACGTGCGAACTTCATTTCATGTGTCACCACAACCATGGTCATGCCTTCTTGAGCAAGTTGTTGCATAACACCGAGAACTTCTCCAACTAGTTCTGGATCAAGTGCAGATGTTGGTTCATCAAACAATAGCACTTTCGGTTCCATTGCAAGAGACCGCGCAATAGCTACACGTTGTTTTTGCCCACCAGATAATTTGCTCGGATAGACATCGGCTTTGTCAGCCAGCCCTACTTTATCGAGTAAACCCTTTGCTAAAACAATTGCATCCGCTTTTTTCATCTTTTTAACAATCATCGGCGCCTCTATCACATTTTCTAATACGGTCATATGAGGGAAAAGATTGAAGTGTTGGAACACCATTCCTACTTCTGCTCGGATGTTCGATAATTTATGTTTCTTGGGATCCACTACTTGTCCATCCACTTCAATAGAACCTTCGTTAATACGTTCCAAAAAGTTAAAGCAGCGCAATAATGTACTCTTCCCCGAACCACTGACACCAACTAGAACAACAACTTCAGAAGGAGCTACTTCTAGATCAATTCCTTTTAACACTTCTAAATCGCCAAACGATTTATGAATATTTGATCCTTTTAACATGCGAGTCCCTCCCCTCCTATTTGTCGACATTCAATTTATTTTCATAAAGTTTTAATAAGTAAGTGAAAATCATGACAAGTACTAAATAGTATACCCCAACCACTAAATATGTTTCCAACGATTGGAATGACTGAGCTGCTTCAATATTAGCCATCGAAAACAACTCAGGCACACTAATTATGTATACGAGAGATGAATCTTTTAATGTAATGATAAACTGATTGCCTAGTGGAGGGATTGATCTTTTTAATGCTTGCGGAAAAACAATTCTACGCATGCTTTGAGAACGTGTCATACCAAGTGAACTACTCGCTTCACGTTGCCCTTTATCAATCCCTTGAATCGCACCACGAAATATTTCTGCAATGTATGCACCATTATGAATTCCTAGAGCAATTGCACCTGCCCAGAATCCTGATAAGACAATTAAAGAAGTGATCCCAAAATATAAGAACATAATCTGTACGATTAACGGTGTACCCCGAATGACTGTAATGTAAAGGTTAGCAATGGTTTGCAATAGTTTTGAGCGAGATATTTTCATCAGTGCAAAGAGCAACCCTAGAATGGTTCCTAACACTAGTGCCACAGCTGTAATTTTCAAAGTGATAAGTGTTGCTTCTAAAAATCCTGGATACGTTCGTAAAAATACATCCCATACAGTTTCTAATAGTTCCATAACGTTCCCCTCCCTCAAATGAGATTAATTTAGAATTTCAATTCCTTCTAAATCAACTTCGAGAAGATTGCGCTCGAACCATTTGTTTGAAATTTCCTCGTACGTACCGTCTTCTACCATTTCTTGAATGGCTTCGTTAATACCTTCAAGTAACTTTTTGTCGTCTTTACGAACAGCTACTGCTGGTTGTTCAATCCATAAAGGCTTGCCTACTTCTTTTATTTCCAAGCCGGAAGAAATAGCTTCAAATCCAACTACGTCCGCTGTAATAACCGCATCTAAGCGACCTTTAACGGTCAAATCGTTCAATGCAACAACATCACTATTATAGTATTTAATATCGTCTGTATATTTTTGTGCAGCTGTATCATATGTACTTTGTGCAACGACACCGATTCGTTTGCCTTCCAAGTCTTCAACAGACGTTATGTCATCATTACCTGCTGGTACGAAAATCATTCCACCCGAGTAATAGTAAGGATCAGAGAAATTCACTCGTTCAGCACGCTCTGCGGTAATCGCCATTGACCCGATGATGGCATCAAATTTATTCCCAAGGAGAGATTGTGTGATGGTTTCCCATGGCGATGTTACTGGATTTGGCTCTAGCCCCATGTTTTCTGCAATAGCCGTTCCTATTTCCACATCAAAACCAGTAAGCTTTCCGCCTTCTTGAAAGCTAAATGGTTTGTATAATCCACTTGAAGCAAAAGTTAACTGACCGTCTTTCAACAAGTTGTAATCGGATCCTGCCCCTGTATTTCTTGCATCTTTTTCTTCACTTCCACAACCCGTGATCAACATAGCTGTTGCAGCAATTGCTGTAATAAATGCATTTCTCTTTTTCAAAATAAATTTCCCCTTTATACGTTTTAGTCGCCTTGCAGTTCAGGTGTTTCTTCTCTACATACTGTAAATACACTTTATACTCGGATTTACTATCATGTGTCTTTCACATAATTGAAAAAACAGGATTGAGGTAAGTTACACAGAAACAGCGGTGTAGGAGTTAATGTTCAAATATGTAGAAGTGGTACGTGTAACAGTTCTTTCGCGAAATGTGCAGTCAAATGTAATGAATACAACATTCGTGTTCATATAGCATATTGTCGAACTAAGTATTTGGAATCAACAGTTCTTCTTTGTTTAATACCCTATTTTTTCATTTGTTAAACGAGCAAATGTAGTCCAATTAAATATTATAGTTTTCTTCATCAAAAAAGCTCACTGGCCACAAATGGCAAGTGAGCTTTCGGTATATGTTAATTTAGTATTTTTATTTTCACTGTTTTACGTCCCCATTTTAATGCACTCGAATGGTTAGGCATAAACACGTCGATTTTATTTCCTTTAATGCCACCACCTGTGTCACCTGCTATGGCATATCCGTAACCTTCTACATAAACTTTCGTGCCCAGTTTAATCACGCGTGGATCAACGGCGATTATTTTTAAGTTCGGGTTCTTTTTCAAGTTAATACCTGTTGTTGTTATTCCAGAACATCCACGGCAATTTGCTGTGAAAGCTGAAGCCGACACCATGAATTCTTTTACCACATCATCATTCGAGCGAGAGGTAGTCGTCTTTTTTGCAACGGCTTTAACGCCCGTTAATTTTAGTTTTTGGTTTGGTTTTATCACATCTGATTTTAATCCATTAAGGGATTTGATTGTTGAAACCGTAATATTGTATTGTCTTGAAATTTTATAAAGCGTGTCACCTTTTTTAACTGTGTGTACAGAAGTTGCTGCTTCTGAATCATTGGCAAATGCGACGAGGAACATTAGTACAAAACTTAAAACGAAACTGAATTTTTTCAAGTTATTTCTCCTTTATTTCTCGTGTCTAGAAATAAAATAACACTTAAACATTACAGTTTCGTTACAAAACATAAGACGTTTCGTTACAATTTGAGGGTGATTATATTACTAACATCATCCGACAATTTTTTTATTTGGTGTTTCAAGTGGGTATATACACCTAATTTACCCATTATATTTTCTGTTTTTATGACTCATTTCAACTTTTGAACAAAACCAAATGACAATTAATTACTTCCCAATATCCCCTCATGCGTGAGTTCTACATTCACTGCCATGGCAGTTTCAGCACCGCTTCCAGCTGCAATGATTAATTGAGAAGGATAAATGGTTGACGCTTCTCCTGCTACAAATAATCCATGAATTTCTGTTTTGCCCGCATGATCACATTGGTGTCCGCCTTGATCGGTTAATTTTACACCAAGTGCCATTCCGAGTTCTGTTGATTGCACTAATTCAGGCGTGACAAAACCACCTGAACGCTCTACGATCTGACCATTTTCAAGTTCAATGCTATGTAGCATGCCATCTGAGCCTTTTAGTAGACGAACTGGATTGGTTTCTACTTGTACTTGTAATTTCTTGAATTTTTCGGCTTGGATCTTCGAAAGTTCTTCTCCATTTGTAAAAACGACTAAGTCTTGTGACCAATTGCGGAGCACTTCTGTCATATGAAGGGTATAGTCGACAATACCAAAAACCGCTAAAGGTTGATCGCGTAGTTCCCACCCATCACAATAAGGGCAGTTAAAAATGCTTTTGCCATAGTAATCACGTAAGTTTGGGATATTGGGAAACTCTTCTTTTACACCTGTTGCTAATATGACTTTTCTAGTCAGCCACTCTTGACCCTTTTCCGTCTTGATTGTAAAACTTTCATTCCCTTTCATTATCTCAACAACTTTATCTTCCATCGACTCAATCGTCTTGTATTTACGAAATTCTTGATGAGCCAACTCTCGTAGTTCGCTTGGTTTCACTCCATCACGGGTAATAAATCCATGTGCCTCTTGCGTTACTTTATTTCGTGCTTCATTACTGTCTACTAAAACAACATTTCTCCTCGCTCTTCCTAATACGAGGGTGGCATTTAATCCCGCTGGTCCTCCTCCAATAACGGTACAATCCTTCATGTGCAGACCTCCAAGTCACCTGATTTCGCCAAATCCATTATTCGTTTTTTATATAAAGATATTGATACTCTTTCCTTCTTTTGTCGCATTCAAACGAAATGATTACTTTTAGGCTGTACGGGTATTTTAAAATAATAACGAGACCAGAGGGAGGAAAGAATGTTATGAGTATTGCTTACAAACTATTCAAGTTTGATGACGATGGTATCATTCCAAACAATCCTAAATTACCGATTATACTTTACTATGGTGCTTTTAAAAATCATCCACAAGAAATTGAGCCGACATTTAATTTGAATAATTGGCAAAATAGTTGGGTGAATGGTGTATACGATTATCATCATTACCATAGCAATGCCCATGAGGTTTTAGGGGTCCGTGCTGGTACAGCAAAATTATTAATTGGTGGCATGCTAGGGGCACTCATCGAAGTGAAAACGGGTGATGTACTCATTTTACCTGCAGGAACGGGGCATAAAAAAGAAAGTAGTAGTCCAGATTTTGAAATTGTCGGTGCGTACCCTGAAGGAATGGATTATAACGTCAGAACTGGTGAACCTGGAGAAAGACCTAAAGTATTACAAGAGATTCAAAGCGTTAAAAAACCATCTACAGATCCTGTCTACGGAGATCTAGGACAAGTCCTCCAACAATGGGTGTAACCAGACTCATTGTATAGGAAAAAACCAGGCACTAGACCTGGTTTTTCTTTAAGCTCTTATTTAGTTTGCCATGCCACCTGGTTGTACTGATGAAGGGGCGAATGAATTGACGATTGCCATTGTATCTTGCTCTGCAAGCTGTGGTACTTGATAGTAATGATGTTTATTTTGATAAATAGAAACTTCATACGCCATCTCAATACAGTTCGGTACTGAATCTGCTATGACACGACGTACAACAGGATTTGTCGTTTCGAGTGCAGACATCGCTTTAAGAGATGCACCACCTTTGTGTACACCAAGCATAAAGCCAGCAATAATTTCATCTGAAATTTCTGATGCCGTATTGATTGGCTTTTTAGGTTGAGATTGTTTTAACCCAAACACAAAATCATTGTCTTGTTTCATCATATATTTTTGTGTCGGTTTCATTGGATCTTGACCTGATTTGAAACAATCTAATGTAATGTTGTACTCCTCTTGCATGAAATGGAATTGGCGGTCCATCATAGTTAATAATTCTTGATCTTGTACATGTGGGCGCAACAAAGTGAATTGATTTAATCCAGCCACTGCACATGATAGCACTTCATGAACATCAAATATCTCATGACCCCCGTGGTTCATCTGTGGCGGTACTGGTCCTGTGTGCATATTTTCGTGCATTTGACCTTGTGGGTTTTGAGTCATATAAAGTTTCCCTCCTTATAATTTGAACATCTGCATTAGTGTGCATCGAAAAGGAAATGCTATTCAAAAAAATTTTTTGCATAATTGGCCATTCTTTTTAAAATATGATGATTCAAAAATGCAATTTTTTTGCATTCACTGCATGATTTTCAAGAACTATTAAATGGCTGTCATTCTTAATCGTGCCCACCTTCACCCATAAGCTTTAACGGTAGAAAAAGGAAAGAGAATAGCATCGTTCGTTATTGCGACGATGAAAACAACATACGAAAAGTAACTCGAAATAATCCCTGCCCATCTAATCATATTTGGAAAGAAACACTTACCTGCCTCTCAACAAACAAAGGCACAATCATTCAAACCGACAATAACTTGGGTTTTTTTTCAATTTCCCAGGGAATAATTTAAAGTTAATTCCTTCATAAAAAAAATTTTGAACAAAAGGTTGTCCCTTTTATGCCTATTGAAAATTGCAAAGAAGAGACTAACCCATAAGTTGGTTAATCTCTTCTTAAGCGTTTTATTTGTGATTTATTTTTTAATGATTGAATGCCTGGCATTACGGCAGAACTGAAGAGCCTATGAGATAGCGGTCACATTCCCTAGCTACTTCGCGTCCTTCATTGATCGCCCACACAATCAGGCTTTGTCCTCGACGCATATCTCCCGCTGAAAATACCCCGTCAACATTCGTTTGGTAGTTTCCGTATGCTGCTTTAACCGTTGAATTCGAATTTGTTTCAACCTCAAGTTGCTGTAGAAGCCCTTGCTCAGGTCCACTGAATCCAATGGCAAGTAAAACTAGGTCAGCTGGCCATACTTTTTCGGTATTCGGAATCTCTTTACGTATACGGTTACCATTCTCATCGATGATCACTTTTACTTGAATCGTATGAACTTCCTTGATATGTCCATTTTTGTCTCCAACGAATTTCTTGGTCATCACGGCATAAGCTCGAGGATCCTTACCAAAAACAGCCGCTGATTCTTTTTGACCATACTCTGTTCGGTGGATAATTGGGAATTGCGGCCAAGGATTATTTAAAACGTCTCGTTCATCCGCTTTTTTATCGTAAATATCAAACTGCGTCAAGCTCTTACAATTATGTCGGAGGGACGTTGCGATACAATCTGTCCCAGTGTCTCCTCCACCAATAACAATCACGTTTTTCCCTTCAGCAGATATGAAGTTTCCATCTTGATGATTGGAGTCTAATAAACTTTTCGTGTTTGGATGTAGGAAGTCCATTGCGTAGTGAACACCTTTTAATTCACGACCCGGAATTTCTACTTTACGAGGGACAGTTGCCCCTCCACAAAGAATTACGGAATCAAACTCCGATTTTAACGATGCGACTGGATAATCTTTGCCCACTTCGGTATTCGTGATAAACGTGATGCCTTCTTCTATCAAGAGGTCGACACGTCTTTTCACGACCGAGTAAGGTAGTTTCATCTCGGGAATTCCGTAGGTCAACAACCCACCCACTCGATCGCTCCGTTCGAATACCGTTACATAATGACCAGCTTTATTCAACTGTGCAGCTGCGGCTAATCCGGCAGGACCTGACCCAATAACAGCCACTTTTTTACCTGTTCTAAAGAGCGGCGGCTCTGGGATTACCCATCCCTCATCGAAGCCTTTTTCAATTATCGCTCGTTCCACAGTTCTGATCGCAACTGGTGGTTCGTTAATCCCGAGAACACAAGCCCCCTCACAAGGAGCAGGGCAAGCCATCCCTGTGAATTCAGGAAAGTTATTCATTAAGTGTTCTCTTTTTAATGCTTCCTTCCAATTTCCTTGGTAGACGAGATCATTCCATTCTGGAATTAAGTGATAAACAGGACATCCTGATGTACTTCCATTGATATCTGTGCCAGTATGACATGTTGGAACGCCACAATCCATACATCGTGCACCTTGCTTTTGGACCTCTGCATCCGACATCGGCAGTGTATAATCTGTCCAATCATTTGTGCGTTCTTTTGGATTTCTTTCGGTTTGCGTTTGTCGACTATATTCCATAAATCCAGTCGGTTTCCCCATGATTTCCCTCCTTGTTTAGGATTTTAAGGCTTGCAGCTCCTTATTGCTTTCTTCAAAAGCCATCATTTCTGCATCAAATTGACTAAGTCCACCAAAGGTCAATTCTCTAATTCGATCTTGAATCTTCAAGTAAGACTTTGGAATAACGCGCACGAAGCTAGTGATATACGTATCAAAATAGGTTGCGATTCTCTTGCCATTGGCACTTCCTGTGTAGTCCACATGCTTTTTAAGCATTTCATATACTTCACGGATCTCTTGTTGGTTAGATAATGGTTGAACATGAACAAGTTCGTGATTGCAGTTTTCGGCAAAGGTGCCCGCTTCATCAAAGACATAAGCAACTCCACCAGACATTCCCGCTGCAAAGTTTCGTCCTGTATTGCCTAATACTAGTACTCTTCCACCTGTCATATATTCGCAGCCGTGATCGCCAACTCCTTCGACCACTACATCTGCTCCACTATTTCGTACACAAAAACGTTCCCCTGCAATCCCTTGGATATAGGCTTCACCAGCAGTGGCTCCGTAAAAAGCAACATTTCCGATGATGATGTTTTTTTCAGGTGTAAACGTAATATCGCTTGCAGGATGCACGATGATTTTACCTCCCGATAACCCTTTGCCTACAAAGTCATTTGAATCTCCTACAAGTCTAAGTGTCATCCCTCTTGGAATAAACGCCCCAAAACTTTGTCCGGCAGAACCTTTCAATGTTAGACGAATGGTATCCTCTGGCAAGCCTTTTTCACCATATCGTCTCGAAATTTCACTACCTAACATAGTTCCAGTCACACGATTAATATTGCGAATCGCTGTTGTAAATTCAACTGGCTCTTGATTTTCTATGGCATTTTTACACGCAGGTATCAGCTCTTGATAATCCAATGTTTTTTCAAGTTCATGATCTTGTTTTACAGTGGCATAACGGCCAACCTTAGCAGGTAAATCAGGTTGATAAAGTAGAGCCGACAAATCAAGCCCTTTTGCTTTCCAATGATCGATTGCCTCATTTACTTCTAATATATCCGTTTTGCCAATCATTTCATTGATGGTTCTAAAGCCTAACTCTGCCATCAGTTCTCTTGTTTCTGCTGCAATAAAACGCATGAAGTTGGCCACATGCTCTGCGTCACCTGTGAAATTCTTTCTTAATTCAGGATTTTGCGTAGCAATTCCAACCGGACACGTATCGAGATGACATACACGCATCAGGACACAACCTAGGACAACGAGTGGAGCAGTTGAAAAACCATATTCTTCAGCCCCAAGGAGTGTAGCCATGACTACATCTCTACCTGTCATTAGTTTTCCATCCGTCTCAAGCACAATGCGGTCACGTAGTCCGTTGAGTAAAAGAGTCTGATGTGTTTCAGCCAAACCAATTTCCCAAGGAAGACCGGTATGTTTCAAACTTGTTCTAGGAGCAGCCCCGGTACCTCCGTCGTATCCACTAATTAACACCACATCGGCTCTTCCTTTGGCAACTCCCGCTGCAATGGTTCCAACACCAACGGCCGAAACAAGCTTGACGCTAATGCGTGCTTGGGGATTGGCATTTTTTAAGTTGTAAATGAGCTCAGCCAAGTCCTCAATGGAATAAATATCATGATGAGGCGGAGGTGAAATCAATTCAACTCCCGGCGTTGAACCTCGCACTTCAGCAATCCAAGGGTATACCTTCTTGCCTGGCAAATGACCCCCTTCTCCCGGTTTAGCACCTTGTGCGACCTTAATTTGAATTTCATCGGCATTGACTAGATAGTGACTGGTTACGCCAAATCTTCCTGATGCTACTTGTTTAATTGAACTTCTTCTTGAATCTCCATTGGCATCAGGAATAAAACGTTCAATTTGTTCCCCGCCTTCTCCAGAATTACTTCTTCCACCAATACGGTTCATGGCAACTGCTAATGCTTCATGGGCTTCTTTACTAATGGAACCATAAGACATCGCTCCTGTTTTGAATCGCTTGCAAATGTCTTCAACTGTTTCTACCTCGTCAAGAGGGACAGGATTTCTTTTCTTAAAGGATAAAAGACCACGAAGTGATTGAAGATTATTGGTTTCATCTGTTAGCATTTTGGTGTATTTCTTGAACACTTCATAGTTATTTGTTCGGCATGCATGCTGAAGGGTATGGATAGTAGCTGGATTATATTGGTGATCTTCTCCATTTTGTCGATATTGGAAATCGTCGCCCGAATCTAATGCGAGGAAGTCCCCACGCTCATGTTGATAGGCATTTTTATGTCTCATTTTCGTTTCTTTTTCAATCATCGGTAGTTCAATTCCACCTAGACGTGAAGAAGTCCGAGTGAAATATTTCTCGATAACATTCAAATGAATCCCGACTGCCTCAAAAATTTGAGCACCACGATAACTTTGAATCGTTGAAATCCCCATTTTAGACAATACTTTCACTACGCCATCTGTTACCGATTTGATATACTTCTCAACCGCAGCCTGTAAGGAATTCGATATGATTTCGCCTTTATCCATTAAGTCCTGGATGGTATCAAAAACAAGGTAAGGATTGATTCCCTCTGCACCATAACCAATAAGTGTAGAAAAATGATGTACTTCTCTTGGTTCACCAGATTCTAGTAAAATACTTACAGATGTACGTGTTCCTTTTTTAATTAAATTATGATGCAAGCCCGAAACAGCAAGTAAAGCAGGAATCGCTACATGATTCTGATCTACACCACGATCCGATAAAATCAGTAGTGTTGCCCCTTCCAAAATCGCTTGGTCCGCTTGTTCAAATACCCGTTCTAATGCCTGCTCCATTTTATCTTGACCTTCTTCAAACTCAAATAAAGTAGAAATCGTCGCTGGACGTAATCCATCCAAACGTTGTTGACGTAACATTTCTAATTGATTGTTTGTTAATACCGGTGTTTTCAATCGAATATGTCTAGCGTTTTCCGGTCCTGGGCGAACAAGACTGCCTTCCGCTCCAATCGTCGTAACCACATCTGTAATAATTTGTTCTCGAATCGCATCAATTGGCGGATTCGTCACTTGGGCAAAAAGTTGCTTGAAGTAGTTGTATAGAAGCTGAGGCTTCTTAGAAAGAACAGCGAGGGGAGAATCATAACCCATAGACCCAACAGGATCTTTTCCATCGAGTACTAAAGGCTTTATGATTTTGTTTAATTCTTCTCGTGTATATCCAAAAGCAACTTGTTGCTCTACTAACTGATGGTTACGATAAGCCGGTGTTTCCTGCTGCACAGCAGGAAGATCTTCCAAATCCAGCATGTTTTTCAGCCATTTTTTATATGGTTGTTCTGCTGCGATTTGAAGCTTGATCTCATCATCAGGAATGATAATCCCTTTATCTAGATCAACAAGAAGCATCTGTCCTGGATGAAGTCTCTCTTTGTACTCGATATCGTCAGAGAAAATATCCAAAGCACCGACTTCAGATCCAAGTACAATCATGCCGCTTTTTGTTACGTAATAACGGGCTGGTCTTAAACCATTTCGGTCTAAACATGCCGCAATCTGAGAACCGTCCGTGAAGACTAATGCTGCCGGACCATCCCATGGTTCCATTAGCAAACTATGATATTCGTAAAAGTCTTTCTTCTCTTGTTTGATTGAAACATCATTTGCCCATGGTTCTGGTACCATCATCATGGCTGTATGGGCCAGTGATCGACCAGAAAGATGAAGGAATTCAAAAGCATTATCAAACATGGAGGAATCACTTCCGTCAGCATCGATGATTGGCAACACTTTTTGCAAATCTTCCTGGGAGAAATAGTCGGAATTGCAAAGTTGCTCACGAGCGGTCATCCAATTGACATTTCCGCGTATGGTATTAAATTCTCCATTGTGAATGGCATATCGATTTGGATGTGATCTTTTCCAGCTAGGAAAAGTATTGGTGCTAAAGCGTGAGTGTACTAAAGCCAGCGCAGACTTGAACTCAGGATGGTTTAAGTCGATATAGAAGGAATCTAATTGTTCGGGGATCAACATGCCTTTATAAACGATTGTGCGGGTGGACAAACTGCATATATATACATCTTTGAAGGTTTCATCTTTAGATATTACTTGTTCGATTCTTCTTCGAATCACATACAACTTACGTTCAAAATCTAGTCGTTCACTAATAGTTGATGAGACTTGGATAAACATCTGTTTAATATAGGGCTTTGACTTAGTCGCCACTTTTCCTACGAAACTCTCATTTATGGGAACTGAACGCCAGCCGAGGAATTGCTGTCCCTCTTCTTTGATGATTTGCTCAAATATCTCTGTACTCTTCCTGCGGGTTTCATGGTCCTTCGGAAGAAATACCATTCCTACTCCATATTCCCCTTCAGCAGGTAGAATAATATTTTCTTTTTCACACTGTTTTTCAAAGAAACGATGGGGAATTTGTGTGAGAATCCCTGCACCATCACCAGTGCTTGTATCAGATGATTGGCCCCCACGATGCTCTAAATTACACAACATATTAATTGCATTTTGGACAATGGCATGAGACTTTTTCCCATTAATATTTGCAATCATTCCAATTCCGCACGCCTCGTGCTCTTGACTCGGATCGTATAAACCCTGCGCTTTCGGATACCCACTCTTCATCTGTCAAAGTCCCCCTTTTCATCTCCTCGATAGGTACCCATTTATTACGGAGGGATACACCTTCCAGTAAAAGGTACCTTCATTTTATATTTGAAAAGTATATCACAGATTACTAAAAAAATTCAAAATATTCTTTAAGCCCTATAATTATTCACTACTTTATTTATTTTCCCGAAAAGAAAGGCTTGTCTATGGTTAAGTATCAAAACACCAATGCATAGTGCATGCATTTTCCAAACAACTCAAATCGGTGTGATTGTTTTGTGTACTTAACCTAGTGGAAAACCTTGCTTTTATTAGAGACCAAAAAGAGACAGCCTTAGTTAATGGACTTCGGTCTGTCTCTTTTTATTATATTTAATACCTCTTGTTTATCGTACATTTGTACAAGCCTACTGAAAAAGCCCTTTCTAAACAAGCTAGCCTTTCAAGTGGCAGCCGGAGCGAGAAGACGGGCAGCGAATTTCTGTCTGACTTCTCAAGGGGGGCATCCACAAAGCGCCTAAGCAGTATCATAGGGAATACTTAGTCCAGTCTATAATGGTGAACTTTTTCAGTGCCCTCTAATAAATGGTGGTTAAGTTTTATATGATTTACGACGTTGATTGATCACCATTAACACGGTACTGGTAAGCACAAGTGCTGCTCCGACTGTGAAAATTAAAGTTGCCGATGTCCCAAGGAGTCCCGCTAAAAACGAACCTGAAATGACACCTAATGAAAAACAGGCATAATACATGCCGAAAGCTTTCCCTCGGTTTTGTAAACTCGTTTGTTCCACAATGGTTTTGCTGGTAGAAGGAAACAGGAATGCAAAACCAACCCCATAGATAATCATAGAAAGAAAAACAGCGTTTGAAGAAGTTGAAAGCCCAAGACCTAAAACAGATAGGGCAATAATAAACAACCCAAAAAACATTAACTTTCGACTGTTAAACCGATCAAATATTCGGTTAGACGGTAGTAGGAAAAACAGAATGGCCACCACACCAAACACACTTAAATAAATGCCCGTCATTTCTTGCGTTAAGTGTAACTCTTGAACTTTCAACGGCAAGGTGTACGTTAGTAAACCTTGCATGAGGAGTAATAGAAAAATTGATAGATAGGCAAATTGGATATCACGGATTTTCATAAACGCGAAACCAGTCTCATCTTGTTTAATTGATTTCTTCCTCATAACCAGTTGAGGTTTAATTAACACAAAGGAAAGAAAACCAACCAAAATCATGGCGATTGAAACACTGTAAAATAACCAATCAATCCCTAATCTATTGCTTAAAATAGCTCCCATTGCTGGACCAATAATTGCTGCAATTCCAATGGTAGCCCCCGAATGAGACATCTTTTTTCCACTCGATTCCAAGTCATCATTTCGCCCAATTGCAGCAAATGCAGCCGGCACGATAAAGCCAGCAGCAAATCCATGGAAAAATCGTAGGGCAAGAAGTTGCGTCGGATTTGTAACATATGTATACATGAAGACGAGAACACCAGCCAAGATCATGCTACAGGTTAAAATACGTTTTGAGCCAAACTTATCCACCCAAATTCCCGATAACACATTTCCTAACATATTTGAAAATGAATAAATGCCGATTACCGAGCCAACTACAATCGGAGTTGCCCCTAAACTATCAGCAAAAGGAGCAATGATCGGTAGTTGCGAAAACATATCGATGAAAGCCACAATCAATAATAGGTACATAAAAACCAAAGTGATACCTTCTTTCTAGACAAGCAATTTCTTTTACTATATCAACATGTTCTAGTCTACCCATCTTTCAACTATTCTACTAGACCCAGCAAAAAGAGACATGCCTGCAGACATGTCTCTTCCAGTGTTAATCTATTCGTTTTGAATGGACAATTATACGAAATTTATTGGAGCGTCCAGGATAACAGATGACAAGCGAGGGAATTGCTATTCAAACTCATTTCGCCTTAAACATCATTCACAGTCCCCACGTAGTTTCCCAGTGCATGATATAAAAGAAAGTCTCTTTCCGTAGCAACCGTTTTCGCTAAAGAATAAGACTTTCTTTCTTTTTCTGTCGTTTCTTCTAACAACAAAAAGACTTTCAATTGAAATTCATTTTTCAGTAACGTTAATCTTTGAATCATTAGGTCTGTCCACTCCTTGCTTTCAGGTAAGGACAATGGCGGATTTTCCCAACAGATTCCATCTATATAAGGAGCAGTTTCCAAACAAACGCTTTCTAATCCATTGTTTTGAATAATCAAATGTGTTGGATAAAGCATTTTTAGTACATGTAAAAAATTTAGGATGGCATGCAATTGCATTCTTTTAATTTGAATAGGGATGGAGGGACATTCAATGTCACCAATCGTATCTAGAAATAAACCATCGGCTCCCAATGTCTCAAATTGGTGTCGTACGTTCTCTAATAAGTGTTCCATCCATTTTTTTGATTGGAAATTGACCAAATACGTTCCAAAATCTTTATTCATCAAAGGCTTTCCGCCCACGCATAATAAATCCTCTTCGTTTAATTTTGAGAATATAGGATCAGTTGGGTGAACTTCAAATAAACTCAAATACGTGAAAATTACTTTCTTCGGTTTTTTAAGTTGCTGAAACTGAGGCAATGTAAACCCCTTGGGGTCAACGATGATTAAATCAAAACGAGACAATTTTTCAACTTGTCCATATCCATAGTACAAACCAAAGTTATTGGTAAAAAGCATGCGTTCTTTGCGATCGTTTGTCTGTAAATCAGTGTATGTTTCCCTGCTTTTTTCGGCATTTTTCACTACCTCTTTAAGAGGGAGTTGGAGAAGGATGCCCACTTCATTCAATTTCTTAATTTCTTTTTTGGTGATTTTTTTTATTGGTCCTATTACAACGAATCCTCCCTTATCGTAAATTGGCACCAATACTTTCTTAACTCCCCCTTCTTTAACTACTAACGTTTCAGAAGGGAAACTTTCCGCAGGATATTTTAGGGGGAAACTCATGGCTTGTTTGTCATAGGGTAAAAGGCCACTATAAGATGGGGCGATGTGTGTATCATTTGTTAATTGCCTAACAGCCTTAAGAACATATTGTTTTTGAGAGGAATCATAAAGATAAAACCTGAAGTTTGGAGCCTTTACATACTCATGTGTTTTTACTAATATGATATCCAAATTTCTTTCTAGCTCTAGTGTAGGGTTTAATAAATCTATGAATTCTTTTTGCATTTTGGCCATCCGATTTAAAAATATTCGACTGTTAGTCATCATTACTGTCATGCCGTTCTTCGTTTTGACTAAGCGCTATATATTGCGAAATATCCTTTATTTTGATTGTTAGTTTTGTAATTTGGACCGTTTGGTAAAGGTTAAAAGTTAATAATACTAAGCATGAAATAAAAAATAGTAATGAAGGTGGATAATCTATCCCAAGAATCCTAGCCGCCTCATCAAATAAACTAGGGTTGCTCGAAAGAAGAATGATTATCAGTAATCCACCAAGCCAGATCACCGAGTTTCTTTCCCCGATCTTGTTCTTTACTAATAATCTAATGACGAAGGTGGAGAATAAAAGAGCACATCCTATTAAAAAGAGTTGAAGTACACTATTCATTCTAATTTCCCACCTATCTTAAGGATTCTTTTCTTCTTGATTATGACAATAAGAATACTTAGCAACGTTTGAGCCATATAAATGAACGGTTTTATTCCTGTGTTATGGATTTTACTTTTACCGTTTTGCCGATCAAACATATTAACGGGTATTTCTAGAATGGTATGTTTTCGAAGTAAAATATCGATGATAAAGTTACTATCTGGCAAATCGTAAAAGAATTCATTGGGTTTTGTAAACAGTTTATACACGTTTGCTTTATAGGCTTTAAAACCCGATGTAGGGTCAGTTATTCGTTTCTTTGTCGTTAGATAAATGATGTGTTGAAAAAAGATGATGGCCATCCTTTTGCTAACCCCAATTTTCATGTCCCCATCTTGTAGAAATCTTGAGCCAATCACTACATCTACATGCTCCAACGTGATGGCTTCCATCATATCAATTATACTATTCGGGTCATGTTGACCATCCCCATCGAAAAAAATAACATACGGATAGTTTTTCTTTTCAGCGTATTTAAAACCAGTTTGGATAGCTGCTGAATAGCCGAGATTGGTAGGATGGCTGACGACACTTGAGCCGCTATCTATCGCTTTTTTGGCAGTTCCATCAGTAGAACCATCATCCACAATAACAATATCGAATGGATAATTTAATTTCTTTAATGTAAGTACGACGCTCTCCATATTGTCCACTTCATTGAATGCTGGAATAATGATTAAAAAATCATTCAGCTGATGTACCTCCCTTCCTAACTATTTGAACTAAGTCTCTTATGAAGTGACTTAGTAATAATCCACCGCTTATGGTTGAAGAAATTGCTACTGCATATCCAATCCCTCCAGCGCCTAGCCATGGAACAAAAATAAATAATAAACCGATATTTACACTACATCCGATCAATCCAATACATAACGGAACCTTCATTTTACTTTGAGCCACATAAAATCGAGTACAAAATACATACAGACTTTGACCAAGGATGGATAACCCATAGCCTTTCAAGATATCACTTGTCAGCTGCACTGAATCTGCAGTGAACGATCCTCTCAAAAAGAGGAGGCTAACGATTGGTTCCGAGAAAAGAACGAAAATAAGAGATATAAAACCCGAACTCCCTATCACTAATAGAAGGGATTTCACTAAATCACGTTTCAATGAGGCTAAATCATTTTTTTCTAAATGAAGGCTAATCGTCGGTAAAATAAAGGTATTGATTGCAGCAATAAACACCCATAGAGGAAACTGAGATAATCGATAGGCATAGGTTAAAGCGGCAATTGTTCCCGTCTGGAGAGAGCTTGCAAAAAGTCTCTCAGCAAGTAGCCCCAATTGGCTAAAGAACAGAATGAGTGCGTACGCAAAAAATGTGTAGAGCACCTTTTGGACTTCAGTAAAATCACTCTTCAAGCTTAAAGACTGTAAGGACCAACGCCATTTTTGCTGCCTCAAAACAAAAGCCCAGGTCACAATGACACACAGCATAGTTCCAAAAGTGCTTGCAAAAGAGAATGCTCTCCCCCCATAAGTTTGAGGAATCCCTTTCCACAAACACCACAGTAAAGCGATGAGGAGAACCAGATTAAATACGATAGGGGTAATCGCCGGGATAATAAATTTCCGGGATGCTTGCAATACAGAAGACCCCAATAACCATAGTGGAGCACAGCAAATGATAGGTGTCATAATAAGAAAGTAAGTGAAAACAGTAGTAGAACTCTCGTGGGTGTCTAAAGGGAAAAGATGCATGAGTGATTGAAAGAAAAGAGAACATATAACTAATAGGAGGAGCGTACCTGTAATGACAATGGCACCCAACTTTTGTATGGTATCCTGGTACAAAGATTGATTTTCGTTTAATGAAAGTTTTGTCAATACCGGGATACTCGATACTGCTATGGCAGCACCTATGAGATTATTCCCCAATGTATCTGGCAAAAAAAAAGCTAGATTAATGGCATCCGCAATCCCACTTGTTCCAAAGTAGGAAGCTACCACAATATCTTTTATAAAAGCAACAAGGGCCAGTAGCAAGTTGAAAAATATCAGTAAATGAACCAACCAAAAACTTTGTTCTTTTCGTTTCATAACTCCCAACCAGCTTCCTCCAGTCTAAATTGCTTCATGCAGGTTTTGCTGATTTTTTATTACTTGTCCGAGTGGGGCAAATTCAAACTCATGTATAAGATTTCGTAAAGTACGTTCAGTTGAATGTAATCGATGATATTGGATGATTTGTATAAGCCAGCTTGTTTTAAACCGTGGAATCGATGAATCTAATTCCCACGGATGTATGTATACCATTCCAGGCCTTGTTTTATTAATGATACGGAGTAACTTGGAAATTACTTTCCAAGGAAAAAGCCTTAAATAGAACCCACCTGCGAAAGGGACTGAGAAGTGTTTATGCAGTCTCATAATAGTAGGTGGAAATTCGACTAGATCCAGTTTCTGCCCCGTAATAATCGGTTTAAATGGGCGTGTCGGAATTCCATTTATACCAGACAGAGGCGTTTTAAATGGTTGTAAGCTAGAATCACAAATAATCCCATTTTTCTCTAGGTAGGATAGTATTTCTAACCGATCCTCAGAGATTGACCAAGAAGGGGCACGATAAAATTTTATTTTTTGTTTGGCGATTTTCTCAAGTATGGCAATAGATTGCTTAAAGTCTTTTTTAAATTCTTCAATCGATTGCCCTGAAACCAGCTGATGATTCATCCCGTGTGATCCAATCTCATGGCCCCGAGTGACAATTTCTCTTACCAGGCGAGGGAACCTCTTGGCCACATCTCCAAGTATAAAAAATGTAGCTTTTACTCCAAGCTCATCGAATAAGTCTAGTATTTTCATCGTATTTGGATATACGGTCGACTGAAGATCACGCCAATCCTTTTTCGCTATATTCAATCCATTGGTATGGTACCAATCTTCTACATCTACTGTTAATGCATTGATCAATTAATTATCCCCTATCGTTTAATGAAATTCTTTAGTACATGAAAATTTAATAAGAATCTGAAACAAGTCAAAATCCAAATCACTCCTGGAACTGGATCATGAAGGGTGAATGTATCGTCATAAACACGCTGTCTTTTCCCTGATACAAGTGGTGGATCCATAAATCGTCGGTTTGGATTCCATAAAAAATGGAGAAGATCTCCAGGAAAAAGCCATCTGCTCCTTTTCCCGATTTCATACTGATTTTGAGATGCAATCTCTTTATCTAGACATAATTGAACCAGTAAATAAGGAAAATCCACCCCACTTTGAACTGCTAAATCCAATGAATTCCAAAAGCGAGGATTGATTTCTAAAACCTTCGGCTGGTTTGTTCGTGAATCCATCATAAACTCTACTTCAACAATCCCACTCCACCCGAGAGGTTTTAGTAAGTGTTTGCTCCGTTCAATCAAATCATCAAAAATTACGCTCTCTTGAACTGTACTTGGTCCCATCGCTACTGGAAAATGGCGGATCTCTTTTTGAACAAAGGATGCCCTTATTTCAGACTGTTGGTCGAATAGTAAACACACATCATAGCGATCACCAAGTGGAATGAATTCTTGCACCAATATTTCAGGGTAATCCTGCTGAATCTCTAAAAATAGTGGGGTCAAATCTTCTTTTTTTTGCACTTTGCGAATCCCTCTTGAGCCGCTACTTTTTCGCGGTTTAATAATCAAAGGAAAAGTAGCCGTATCCCTTATATGGTCTAAATCCTCAACACGTCTCACTAAATACGTAATCGGACAATCAATCTTTTGTTGCCTTGCTAATTGCATGGTTTCATATTTGTCCGCCGCTACTTCGTATGACGACTTCCTCGGCAACAGACATTTGCTTGCTTTTACAATTTCATCACGATGTTTCATCACAATGTCCATAATGATGTCATCCATCGGCAGGAAAACTGGCTGGTTTTCTTGTTGGAGAAATTTAAATAACCATTCCTTGAAGAGATGAGGTTTTGTCTGTGGGTTCGGATATGTGACACGTTTTCGGCAATATCTTGAAAAGCCACTTGGTGAAAAGCCACTTTTTTCTCCAACCACGGTTTGTATCCCTTGTTTTCCAAGAGACCGTGTGGTTGACAATGATTTTCTTAGCAATCCATCTGTAATAAAAACTGTATTCATCTCTTCACCACCTATCGCCATAACGTTGAAATGTCATATGGATTTAAAGGATCTTGCTGCAGGTGATACACCGTAAATCGAGGCGTATCAAGATAGATTTTTAAGAGTTTAGGATGTTTTTCTTGAACTTCTTCTATCCAGTACCAGGTTTTTTCATGTAGCATTTTTCGGTATTCTGGCAAACGGTAGAAATCTAACATTTCTCCACGAGCTGGTAGAGAAAAATCGGTGACATTTTTTGTAGTGATCTTTTCGGTTGTTCCTACGGGTATTTTCTCAACAAATATGAAAACGTCTTTTGTAGGAAACTTCAATTCTTCCTCGTTTGAAATATTGACGATAAAGTCAGTCAAATTATAATGCCATCCATAGTCAATCGCTAATGGATATTCCTCAATTGAAGAAACAATCGTCCATTCCTGCAAAGTAAATTCATCTTTGATTTTTAGATAAGCTTCGATCGATTCATCGTATTGAAGTTGATTTCCAACGGGTAAGGTATAGGATGGAATGGTTTTGTAGGATAGAAAAAGATACCCCATAATGACCACTGCACCAATAATCTTTGTTAATTTCATTTTCGGAATACACGCTAGAAGCGATGAAATGGATATACTTGTAAGTAACACCAATGTCACTTCTATACGGTATGGCAACATCACTGACGGTAGACCAACCCATTCGGCTTTATATAGTAGAAACAAAGCACATGTAATGGCGATATACATTGGAAACGGATAGAGGGTACGCCAAGCTTTTTTTCTAAAGAGTAGAAGGATACATAACACAAAAAGACTAATACATATGAAAGACAATATATGTGCGTATTCCGTTCTTCCTAAAAAATTCGCTATCGAAAATTGACTAGCTGATGCTGAGTTTACATTCAAACTTGATTGAACAAAGTCAATTGACTCCCCGTGGAACTCTTTCCCACTTAGTAGACCCGCTGCCAACGGGAAAACCCCTATGACCCCGACGATCGCAAAGCCGCCCACCATTTTCAATAGGTGGAGAAACGGAAAAATTTTTAATGAGAAAACAAAGAGGACGATGTAGCTAACAAATAAACAGATGGCGGCATACGGATGAATGAATATCGTCAATAAAAAGCATTCCATACTGATCAGTAAGGACTGTATTCGTTTTTCTTTCATATATTCCAGAAAAAAGTAAATCGCTGGAAGAACAAAGATAATGCCATATTCCATTGAAAGCGATGAGTACTGACGCCAAATAAAGCCGAATTGAAACGTACTGATAAAGTAGATTAGTAAGGCAAAGATGGCAATCGAATAATCTTTTGGACGGTGTTTTCGGATTACATAATAAATAGTAAACACAAGGAACACACACGAAATTGGGCCCAAAAATCGGAGAATAAAATAAGGATCAATATTAAAAATGGTGTGTACAGCTGAAATAATCGCCTCAAATCCAAATGGATACACACCATCAATATAGATTTGATTTGATCCTAGCAACTTGACCCATTTTAAATGAACATATGGATCGGAAGATGGATAGTAGTAATGGGTGACTGAATGATTAAACCTTATGGCAGCCGACAGGAAAAATAATACGAGGATGATTAAGATTGAATAAGGATTGCGAAAGAACTTTCTCCATATTTTTTTCAACCAAGTCTTCATTCGATCAGACACTGCTAAAAGGGTTTCAGTGCCCCATCTTTTCAAGTATCTTTTTTGATCAGTTGCATGCATAAAGTTTAATATGAATCGCTTACTTGGAGAAACTGTCCCTTTCGTGTGTCTTCTACGAAGAATCAATACATAAGCCATAGCTGAAACAATAATTAACGACAGCGTTTCATACAAATGCACCGCAACCAACATATGTACCATTAGAATGAAAAACAAATGGGTGTGAATGATCGAAATGACCAAACGATCCTTCCACCCTTGGTTATCTCGCCATACTTGAACGGTTAATGGAATGGCGCAAAGGAGTAGAAATAAAAGGAATACTATTTTCAAAAGCATAATCCAACTCGTTATCAATTAAGTCCTCCTCCTTAACGGTCCCACATATTTTTAATCGATAATGGATCATCGATCATCGTTTGAAGGTAATACACCCGAATGTTTTCGTTTTCGTAATAGGTTGTCACTTCGTTTCCAAACGCTTGATGAGCTTTTATCCACTCATTTAGCTGTTCGTATTCCCCTATTCTCCTTTTGTACTCGGGTTCTAATAGTTCATATACACTATTAGTCTCTGACAATTGAAACACATTTTTTTCCATGAAGACAAATACATGTTGCGTCAAGTTCCTATCGACTTTCCCATCATCTCTTCTGGTCAACGTATCTCCATCAGATTGATACGTTTGAAGAAAATCGCCAAGATGCATATGAAAACCGGTGCCAAGCGAAACAGAATAACCTTCTGATTGAGAAACAATCATCCACGTTTTTGGCAAGTATTCTTGGCGTATCTTTAAATATTGCTCAATGTTTTCATGATGCTCTAGTTTATAAGGTATGATTGGTGCCAACTTATATAGTACTGCTGTTGAAATAAACAAAACGACAAGGGGGATATAAACAATGACCAGCCATTTCTCTTTCACACTTTTAAACAAGTATGAAACTGAGATTCCCACACAAAACGGCATGACCAAGCCCCATAATTCACGGGAGCGGCTTGCGATTAAGGTGCTTTGTGACCAAGCTCCTCCAGCATAATAAAGAGTAAACACACTGAATCCTACTAGTAGAGTAAACACACCAATAAATCGTTCTTTGCTCGTATTCTTACTGATAATTAAACATAATAAAAGGAATATGCAGAATCCCAGCGCTGAATAATCGACAATTGTCAGATCTCGATAGGTGTATTCGGATATTTTCCGATCAACCAAATACTCTGCGGAGGAAGAATGAAAACCTTTGCCTAGCAAATATCCTGCCCCCAGCGGAACTAAGGATATGATTACCGACAGAAGTGCTCCCTTACATACATGAAGTACCGACTTATAGCTGTGTTTCATCGTAAGTAAAGCACTAAAAAGGAGGATTCCGATGAACATTCCGACAAGTGCAAAGGCTAGTGAATGTACTAACCCAATGATGGTCGTACAAATTATTGCTACTAGCAAGTCTTCTTTGTGCTTATTTAAAAAGTATTTTATATAAAAATAAATGGCCGGAAAAATAAACACGAAAGCAAATTCCTGTGAGTTGGTTGCAGCTTGTCGATCGACTTCAATTGCATGGACTGGCGCTACCACCCAGTAGATGCCAAAAATAAATGCGGACAATAGTGCTCCTACGCCATTTTTCGTTAACTTTCGTATTACGATATATAGACCTAATGTAAACAGAACTGAATTCAATGGGCCAGTATAACGAAGAATATATAAGGCATCCACTGCGGCAAATTTAAATATCGTTGCTAAATAAATATGAAATCCTTGCGGGTAAATCCCGTCATGAAATAAATCTCTAGCATCAATGTATTTCATCCACGCGAGTGTTACGTAGCTATCTGCCATTGGGGGAGCAGCATTGACAAATGCATCATAAAATCGAACAAAGACTGCCCCTCCAATCACGAGGAACAATGCTAGTCCTTCTAATACCAAACTCCAACTATAGGTTTGATGTACAGTTGACCGCCACTTTTTCAAAATCTGTAGCGCTTTTGTTTTTATATCAATTAACTTGTATGTAACTATTCCTTCTAACAAATTAAACAATTTTTCTAATAGATGACCCTTAAGAGTACCTGTTTTTTTACCTTGTTCACGTTTGATAAACCGATAGCCGATTATGACAATAAATAATGCCGATAATGACAGGACTTCAAATAGTTTAGTGATCACCATGAGGTAACCACTAAGGATTAGAAGAATAACCATTTTCACATATGCAGCAAACAATTTGTCAGTCCAATCCGCATATCCGGTATGGAATAGCCACTTCGGCAACAGGATGAACAAAAATATAAAGGAGATACAATAATGCATGAAAGGATAAGCATGTGTTGCAATCGTTGCATATGTCATTGGGGCGTTCATCCTTTACGAAGCGGCATATAAGTAATAATCCAGATTTTTCAATACTTCGACCACTGCTTTTGTCGTTAAATAGAACAGTAAAATTGATCCCACAAATAATCCAAACACAGCAAAATGATAGTCAAACCATCTACTTAGCAAGAAACCAACAATCATATTCGTTAACAGGGCGGGAATGATTGCCTTCAATACTCGACTAGGTTGGGAAAGAGCAAATAATATAACGATATTCATTAAACTGAACGCCAATATCCCGTACGAAACGATTCCCCAAAACAACACAAATACGGTTACCTCATTTTCCAAGATGTTTTCATTATTCATTCTGATTGACACATCGTTGTACCACACAATGAGTCGGTAAATGATAAAACTACTAATCACGGAACTGATCAAAATAAAGAATGTCATTCTTTTATATACCTTTAAAAATTTGTCGTGCAATTTATGGCTTTCGCTGGCCAAATAACTTTTCTGACTTGATTCCAGATCAAACATGAGTCTATTGACAACAACTTCACTAACTCCCATCGGAATGATAATCGTGAGGAGTGCAAAATCCAACCCAAGTTCATATTGCCCTCTAAACCAGATAACATATGGCATGAATTCTTCATTCTTAGACCAGGCATTTACACGGTCAATAAATAAGAAACTAAAGTACAAAAACCCATAAAAGAAGTAAGGCCAAACGGTATACAACGTAATTGAAAATCTCGGTAGTTTAGAAACTTCCTTCTCATTTTGCTTTGCTGCCTTTTTAAAAAAGAATAAAACTAACAATAAACTACAAATTGAAACAATCGTTAAGGAAATTAATTGGGATATGATAATGTTTATTTCTAACAGGACAAACAAAACATACACCAGAAAGATCCCAAAAATAATGAGACCCGTGAAGATGATTTCTTTTTTCAATACATACATCACGGTAACAGATAGCCAGATTGAAGTAAGAAAAAAGAAAAACACGACAATCAGGAATAGCATTTCATAAGAGAACAAATTAAAAATAACATTCAATAAAATGATTAAAAGAGAAAATAAAAAGCACATGACAAATCCAATTCCAATAAATATGAAGGTGTTTTTACGTGCTAAATTGTAATAGCCTTGAATGATATAAAAGTAACCACGTCTTGCAATGGCTTGTGTAAAGCCACCAACGAGTACAAAGCTCAAAATAGTACCAATAGCAATACTGGTTGCCTGCTCCAATGACAAGTATTGGTACGACCATAATGAGAATTTTAAATTCAACATGGCAGCAATTGAAATGGCCATCGGAAAGGCAAATATCAGCCCTCTTAAAAAACTTCGAATCATGGAAATCAATAAAAATGATGTGCTTTGTTTTTCCACATCTGAAAATGCTTGAAAACCAATTTTCGATTGAAGTTCATCCCACATTTGATTGGCTAAATCAAAAATATCCTTTACTCCAAACTCCCTGGCAGCTCGATCATCATTCCACCCCATTGATTCAAGCAGTGCGGCAATTTCATATGAATCTTGTGGATGTAGGTGTGCTTTCAACACTTCATCAAGCAGCTGAACAAATTTTTCCGATTTCCGTATCTCTTGGCCGTTTATCTCCACGTTAATCCTCTCCAAGTCCCGGGATCTTCATGTTTACAATGAGTTCAGCTAATTTACCTTCCGAATGAGCTGTATTCACCACTTGTCGATTAATGACTTTGGATTTAGCAATAATGAGATGCCCTTCTTGGTCAAATAAATCCTCACCCGCCACTTTGCCAACAATATACTGGGATTTAATCGCGTTAATCTGTACCATGAGGCTGTCTTCAGATTCATTGAAGGTTTCATTATTTTCTGAGACAACCGAATTCTGCTCATACTCATTATTTGTACTAAGATCTGTAGGATCTAGTTGTTTATCGATACTTGCAGTAAGATTGTTTTTTTTGAAGATATTCATTTCTTGGTTTTTGTAACTTGATGGCTCATAGTTCTTATTTGAAAACTGTGTAGGTACTTGTTCGATTACTTCTTTTGATTTTTCATTCGTATCCATTTTCTCGGATTGCTCTACCAAACTTGTAATCTGTTGAAACATTTTCGAAAACATCTGCTCGGTCAATTTTATTTCTGACTCGATTTCTGTTATCTGAAGTTGGATTACCTTTATTCTCTCAGAAGAATCTTTTCTCAAGTCTGCCATCTCGCACTCTTTTTGTTGCTGCAAGTAATCGGTCATTTTATGGATGCGTTCTTTCCCAAATTGCCATAAAGATTCATCTTCAAAAGCAATAGAACTCCTTTTAGGAATTGCTTTTAATTGAGTCCTAAGTTTATTGTTTTCTTCAATTAAGCTTTTTAGTTGTATTTCAATCGCGATTTTTTCATATAGAAAATCACTTTCCATTTTGTGCAGCATTTGATTAATCGGCTCTTTTTTCAACCCAAACATTTGCTCTTTCATCTAGTTACTCTGCTCTTTCCCAAGATTTCCTTGATTTGTAGGAGGTGTTTTAAAATATTGAAGAGCACCTTGCAGTCGCTTTTTGTCCCTGTCTATTTGTTGTTTCTTTAATTCAAGTTCATTTAAATAGTTCATTTCTTGTACCTTAAGGTCGTTTTGTAGATTCAAAAGTTCATTAGTATTGACCATATGTTGTTCGAACAGATTGTCAATCATTGAGGTTATTTCTTCCTCAATTGGATTGGTTTGAGGAGTTGATTGTTGTAGTTCAACTTCTACTTTTAACTTTTGGTTCATTTCTATTTCAATCATCAATGTTTCATTTAAGCTAGTTATTTCCCTTTGATACTTTTCTTGTAACGTTTGAATATGTTCCACAACGCTTAATGAAGAATAACCAGTGAGTGCTCTTTTATTTGATAGTGGTTTTTCTACATTCATCTGCCTCACCCCCAATCAGTCTTTGTATCTGACAGTGAAAAATCTTGATTAACACTCATTGTTTTTTGTAATTTCTCCATTTCCATTCGTGCTTTTTCGAAATCCCCTAAGTGATGGTAAGCTTTCGCAATCTCCGAGACGTAGACGAAAGCAGCAGGCGTATTTGGATCCGCATTTATAGCTAGTCGGAACTGCCCTATGGATTCAAGATATAAACCATTTGTAAACAAGGCATAGGCTTTTTCACTATAGATCTTTTGGAAATTCACTTCTAAATCAGAACTTGTTTGAGCTATATACACATCATCCATTTTTTCATTTGCATGTGTAGCGAGCTTAATATAACTTTTCAAATGTCGATCGAGTACTTTTTCTAATGTGAAATACTTTAAGGCACGTGTTCTGGCATCACGCCCCATCGATTGTCTCAAGTTAACATCTTTTAATAATGTGGTAATGGCTTTTGCAAAAGCATCTGAATCTCTAGGTGTCACTAAGTATCCACTGTCCCCTAGAGCCTCTCTTATTCCCCCTACATCTGTGGCGACAACCGGCTTTCCTGTCATCATTGCCTCAACCACCGAATAAGGGAATGCTTCAGAAATACTTGAGAGAGCAATGACATCTCCGGAATGGTAGGCTGCTACCATATTCGTTGTATGACCTGCAAAAATGAATGTCTCTTCTAGACCTAACTTCTTTTGAAGAGCAAGGCATTCTTCGTAATATTCTTGAACAGAGACCGATCCATACACAATAAACCTCACATTTGGAATATACCTCTTTACAATGGCTGCACTTTTAATTAATGAAGTAATATCTTTTATCGGGTCAATTCGGGCAACCGATACGACTGTCGGGTTAAGACGTTCAACTTTGTCAGCCTCTATAAAGATATTTTTGTCTACACCGTTATAAATGACTTCAATGTTTTCTCGAGCAACCCCCAATTCGCTCTCCCATCTTGTATTGTAATGACACACTGGTGAAACTTGGTCAGCATAGTGGTAGTTCAATGTATTAATGGAATGGATAAAACGGATTAAGAAGATATTTAGGAAGGAGGAAAGATTTCTTTTGGACAGAGATAAATATTGTTCCCTCATATAGACGCCATGTTCTGTTAACATATACGGCGTTTTGTATTCTAGTTTGGCAATGACGCACGGTATCCCGCAAAATGCAGATGCTGAAGAATGGCTGACATTCGACCTCGGAACGGGAGTATTAATAATGTTGAGAAATCGATATACCCATCCTAAACTTTGGATCAGGCCATATACATCCGGCTGTGTAAGTTTAAACTCAGGATTTTTAACTGAATCCAATATCAGTTTTTTATAGACATTCCAAGTAAGTTCAGATTTAAACGATTCTTTATACTCGTACTCCTGAAAATATCGATATAGTTGAACAATGGTTACACCTAATTTTTCAGGATCTTTCTTAGGGCTTATGATTTCTATTATTAGATCTTTAAACAATGGAATAAATAATGCTTCAATTATTTGATTCGTTGTTTGTTTCTTTTGTAAATACACATGTGAGAAAGGAGTTGCTAAGTGTTCACTCGGCTCTTCTGTGCCCCACAAAGGCACTTTGAAAAAGGTGGTGGATTCGGGTAGTTTAAACTTTTGTATAATAAATGGATTGGTCACAACGCTGTATAAAAGATAGTCCACCATATCTAGTTTCTTGATTAATATGTCACACCATGTGCTTACCCCTCCTTCATGAAAAGGATAGGTACCTTCCGTCGAAAGTAAAACTGTTAGATTTTTCGTTCTCCTCACCTTTTTCCACAAACAAAAATTTTAATTCCTAACCAGACTTTGATAATACTCCACTGTTTCATTTATTCCTGTTTCGAAGGCTATTTGAGGTTCCCACTTCAGTAATTGCTTAGCTCTGGCATAAGATAGATAACTGTCTTTAATATCTCCGGCTCTCGGATCTGCATATATGATTTCCAGTGGTTGACTCAATGACTGCTGCAATACTGCAATTAATTCATTCAATGCTACTGGTTGATTTGTACTGATATTAAATGTTTCATTACCCATATATGTGACAGCCTGTATGTTTGCTTTTGCAACATCTCTAACAAATACAAAATCTCGTGTTTGGTTTCCATCCCCGTAAACTGTTAATTGTTGTTCTTTAATTGCTTTATTGACAAAGATACTGACGACTCCCGCTTCGCTGTGCATATTTTGTCTCATTCCATACACATTGCTATATCGAAGAATTGTATAATTGAGCCCGTATAACTGTTGGTATAAGTGAATGTATTGTTCCGCAGAGTACTTAGACAATCCATAAAAGGATATTGGCAGCACACTATGGTTTTCTGTTATTGGAACCTCTTTTGCAATCCCATACACAGCCGCTGAAGACGCGTATACGAGTTTGGAAACCTTGTATTTTGCACAAAGTTTTAATATATTCAATGTTCCTAATGTATTAATCTCACAATCCGTGAATGGTTGACGAGATGAAAATTCTACTGAAACTTGAGCAGCTTGATGAATGACCACTTGTGGATTATGCATACGAAAAACTTGTTCCAAGGACTGTGAACGAATATCTATGTTGTAGAATGGTGTGTTTTTGGGAACAAAGCTTAAATTCCCCGTACTTAGATCGTCGACTACAATGGGCTCCCAACCCAATTTAATAATTTCCTCCACAATAAAAGAGCCTATAAAACCAGCTCCTCCAGTAACTAATACTTTCATAGAATCACCATTTCTCCATAAGACGTTTGGTATATCGTATGCCCGGCATCATTGTCTCATTCCATATTCTTCATAGAAACCGCACAAAAATACCTACCATCAGATTTAATTGATGGTAGGTATTTCTTAGAAACATATTTACTAGCCATGACGTGGTCATATTAGTTCTTTGTTTTTTGGAGGAGATTTGTAAACCCCAGACTATCATATAAATGTAGCGCCTTCGTGTTTTCCAGCGTAACATTTAAATCTATTTCATCATAACCCTTGTAGAAAAGTGTATTCATGCTTGCTAAAATTAACGTTCTTGCCAACCCTTGGCGATGATAGTTTTTCCCTGTATAAATTTCAGTAATTAAAGGTCTCCCATTCCAAAGATTAATACAAACCACCGCAGCCGCCTCATTGTTCAATTCAATCCAATAAGAAGCTTCGGAAATAAATGGACCATATCCATTGTTCACTATTTTTTCAACCTCACGAATTGCTTCTTCTACCGTGTTCTCTTGTTGATCGACTGTCCCTTTATATGCATCTAACATGGTAGTGGCCACTTTTGTGATGTCATCTTTTTGAATGTGTTGAAGTTTATGTATCGTGTCAAACGTTTTAGCTTCTAGTTTACACGTCATTGTGATTCTGCTCTTCCCCACGATTAACACCTCAAGACAGTTTAGTTTATGATTTTTTTATCGAAATGCATTGTATATAAGAAACCCAGCCTTTTAAGAGTCAAACAAAATTCGGAAGTGAATAGGGACATTAATTAAATATAATTCAGTTCAGTGCAAACAAATTACAAGGGTATGATGTAACATCAACTATTTCCATTAATTACATACTAATATCTCTCTAGAAAATATTCCTTTTTTCGCTACACATCGATCGACAATTGTAAATCCTGCCTCTTCAATCATATGATCAATATTTTCAATTGTGACTACGACCAATTTCTTTGAAAAAGGTCGAGCAGCTTTGAGAATCGACAGCTGATCTTCTGGTGTTGCATGTGTATAAAGGTTGTAGGGCATATCAATAATGGTTGCGTCGTAATTGCACTCAACCTCAGCAATTGGACCAAGGTCCACATCACCTGTTAAGCCAAAATGAGCGATATTTTCACGCGATCCTAGTACCACTAATGGATTAATATCGCGACCTACAATATCAATTCCCATTGATAAGGCTTCGACTAACACCGTACCTATGCCACAGCAAGGATCGATTGCTTTAATCCCTTCAGGTTCAGGAACAGCGATATTTGCAACCGCTCTTGCAACACGTGTACTAAGAGCTGTTGAATATTCTCTAGGTTTTTTTAAATGATGTAACCAGACTGGTTCACTTTTCACGTAATTCCCAAAATACCAACGTCCACCGAATGGTACGAGGCCAAATGTCACGTCTGGATGATGAACGTCGGCTTCTCCTTCAATAATCATGCCGATTTCTCGTTCAATCTCACGTTTTTGCTGATACTCCACTTTTTCTGATGGATTTTGATCATTGATTTTTACAAAGATTACTTTGAAGGTCGACTCTTCCATCTTAATCACTTCGACTTGCTTTAAAATATCCGAGAGTTCATCACCTTCAAATAGTATATCAATACGTTCTTTCATAAACGGACTTCTGCTTGGATTTATAGCCACTGGGCTTTTTAGGATCTTCAAAGTTGTATCCTCTGCGAAAAATGATCGCATTTCTAAGTGGCACAGCGATTCCTCGTCTGGGGTATACGCGTATGTATAAATAAACTCATTTGTTAGAACTACTTGTTTCAATTTTTTCTCATCCTTTGTCATGCTCTTCTTCGAAACAGAGCGGCTACCTTTAAGTATAACAATTGCCGATTAGACCATGCAGTTTATTTTCACTGGTGGACTTCAAGCATGTTGACAGTAGGTTTCCCACTTTTCGTAGATTGATAAGTTTTTTAAAAAAATTTATATTCCACACATGAAATTTGGTTCAATTACCCATACTTACTATGAAGGCTCATTTTGAAAGGAGAACTGAACATGTCAAACAGATCTGCAGACAAATCATCAAACAAAGATGCTAACAAAAAGTCGGCATCTCACAACAAAACTAGAATTGAACCAACTTCTACCCCTCCTAAACGTGAGGAATTTTCTAACGAGTTAAATGGAAAACTCAATAACAATGCTGCCAGCAAAAATAATAAACAAAAGCCTACTGCTAAAAATGGACGTGAGGAATTCTCTCAAGAGTTAACTGAAATCATTAAGAAAAACCTAGCAGGCTCCGGGTCGAATAAACGAAAAAAGAAAAAATAAACTAGCAGTTAACGATTGGAGTGAAACATGTTGAGCCACAATCGTGATAAAGAACTCTTGTCTGATCCTCACCATACGCTGGTCAGTGTAAACGGGTCGCAGGTGTGGATTGATGACAAATTTGAAGATGAATCAATTGATGATGTTCGATTTAATGAATCTTCGACAAACTCAAGGGGGAAATTGACACCCGATCGGGAAGTGAACCCTTCAAGTGATTCTTGATTGAGGTAAGGGTTTTCGTGCCTCTAGGTCAAAAAACACTGCTTTTATGTGGTTTATTGGACTACTTTGGACACTAAAATTCTGTAGCTAAATCCGTGACTTCTCGTCACTTCGCTCATCCCTATTTTTTCAGACCATTCTACGACCGGGTTTTTGTACTTTCCAAATGAAAGAAACACCTATCCTTCCGCAACAAAAAGAATAAGCAGGAGACGCCTTAAGCTCCTGCTTATTTTTCATACTATTTTTGATCCATGTATGGATTTTATATGGAACAAATTCAAAAAGACTGTTTGCCCATCACCCGTTATTAGTTCAACCATATTGTTTTCGAAGTTTTTTATCAACCCAATTTTATCTGAATTTTTTCCTAGATCAAATAAGACAACTTCTCCTATGAGTTTTTTTATCTGTTCTTCAAACGTGTCAGCTAGTGCTACTTTTGAAGAGTTCATGAGATTGTTGTTAACATTATAAGGTCTTTTATCCAGATGTGGGACAATCCACTTTAAGTGCGTAATTGGAATTAATAGGGTTTTAAATGCTGGCGAGTAGAATAGAATATAGTCTTTTTGTATTTGTGTAATATAGCCATATATCGATTGATTCCCAGTTATATAAGTTTCAACAAATATGCCTAAAGCGTTGGTTAGTGTTTTTTCAAACGATATTAACTTGCTATCTTTCCCGATTGGGGATGGGGCAACCGTAATTATTTCATTTTCCGTGTTTTCTGATTTTTTTATGTGAATAATATGCAACAATGGAACGTAAAAGAAATTCCGACCATTAAACACAACCACTATATCCGATCCATATTCGATTAGCTTCCCTGTAATTATTTTTTTACCAGATATTTCAATTTCTATTATTTGACCCATATATTGACTCAAGTAATTCATTTATTCAACTCCTTTACTTATGAAATCAAGATTAACCACAAATTCAAAACGATTAAAGTAACAATTAACTTAATCGGGATACCGTTAAGCACTTTGAAAAATTCAGACCTTGAAATATGAATGCCGTTTTTTCGTAATAACTTCTATGGATTTACCGAATGACGGAAGAATAAAGTAACTTCTCCTTCTTTAAAACTACTGTCACCATTATTTCCTTCATCATTATTTCCATTACCTTTATTTACACTATTTATCGCTGCCCTCTGAAGACCCCTATACTCCCCAATACAATGCACATCACAATTGCAGAATTGATTGTAATGATGGTTCACTTCCAATGAGAAACGAATGGATAATGCAACCAAATGGAACAACACTCGCTACGAACAGGAGTATTGCTCCACTAATTGCTGGAAACGATTCATTAAAACCCGAAAAAGTGTTGTTAATGTAAATATCACAAAAGTATAATTAAGTACTCATGCATTTAGAATAACCTCATTAAAACGTAATTTTATTTTTTTCTTCCCATTCAGATCTATATGACACAACTTGCTCATCTGCAGAAGTTGTTGATATTTTGTGGAAAAGTATACCTGAAACTATAATCAAAGAAAAAATAATCAGTTCCTCCTACCTTTGTGAAGGAATGAAAAAATTGTAAAAGTCATTTAATCGCTTACTTTTTGTCCCAAGCGATTACTCTCCGTTGCTTTGTTGTGCTTTCTGTCTCGTTTTTCTTCTTTTTATTCTCATCATTTGGTTCAGGTGTTCTTCATATGATTGTCGATTATTAGAATTACTGTTGCTCGTGTTTTGATTACTTTCGTCGTTCGAATTTTGATTTTCTGATTTTTCGTTATTTGATTGTTCTTCTGTATAGTTAAGTCCTACACTAATGTTTTTCACGTGAAACGTAGCAATTCGGAAGATCTCGTTCTTCACAACTAACACTAGATGGTCTTCATTGATATCTACTAATAGGCCTTCAATACTTTCTGGACCTTTTCTGTTAATTTTGATCCAGCAGTATTTTAGATTTGCCAATACGCCACAGATGTCGTCTGCACAAATTTGATCATACACTTCCATCAGATTGTTCATTTCTTCAAGTAGTTGTGCCTCACTATCTGATGAAGATGATTCTTCATTTTCATTTTCATTTTCGTTTTCTTTCTCTTCGTCTGTTTCTTCGTTTTCTAAAACTGCGATACTTAAGCTTGTGATGTGCTCCTCTTGGTAAAAGGTCAATCCATCTTGCTCATCGTGAAGAATTAAATAATCTGCTTTCACGTCAATCAATTTCCCGACTTTAGATTCAGGGCCCTTGCCGTTAATTCGAACCAATTGTTCTTTGAAATTTACAGCGAGGTCACTAAAAGAATGTGCTTGAAGTAGCAAGGCATTTGGGTTTTGCACTGTATTTGACACTGATTCCGAAGATTCAACTTTTGAGTTTTCATAAACCTTTACGTTAAATCGACCCTGGGAATTTTCTTTGATACTTTTTATGTGAGAAGTTTTGTAGTAAATAATCTCGCCATTTTCTTTCTGAAGTGCTAAATAGTCTCCACTAACATCAAGTAAAGTGCCGACATTTGAATTTGGGCCACCCCTATAGACCTGAACCGATCTTCCAATTAATGAAGAAAAATATGCATCTTTCATCTATTGCTTCCCCTTTCTTCTTATCCGAATAACTCCAACTAATTAAATAAGCCCTTAGCAAATTTAGACATGAGAATTATTTTGTGAAGTTGTATGATTATATATATGTTTCCATTTGAATAAGTGCTTAGGTGCTCAACCATTTTTTTATCATATGGAGTTAAAGGAATTCGTTAATTGTTTATTGAAATACATATGAATCAAGCATATGGAGGGATTTTCATGGATAAAAAACAATTTATATACCAGCTAAAATTAATTCCAACTTTATTAGAAGAAGCAAACTGGACTGAAAAAGAAAACGAAATTGTACAACACCATTTTGAAGTTTTACAAAGTTTACAACAGGAGGGCAAGTTGATTTTAGCTGGTAGGACCTTAAATACGGATATGTCAGGTTTTGGAATTGTTATTTTAGAGGTAGATTCAGAAGAAGAAGCACTTGAACTGATGGAAAATGACCCCGCAGTTACAGAAGGCATTATGGAAGCTACATTATTCCCTTATCGAGTTGCATTAATAAAGAGTTAATTCGGACAAAAAAATCGAGACATCCTATTGACGGATATCTCGATTTTTTAATTGAAGCAACTTATTATTAGAGCTTATCTAGCTCTTGATAGGCCGATTGATATGGTCCATTGTCAGTAACTTCTGAGTGGTAAAGTGCTTTGAGTGCATAATTTTTTTCAAGATCAAGTTCTTTCATCATATCTTTTAAACGCATTTTCAATTCTGGATTTTCTTTTACAAGCGTTTCCATTTTTGATTTCAAGTATTTCATAAGTGTGTTCAAACTCCTTTCTGATAACAATCCTAGTCATTCAATTATACCATTGATCCAACCATTTTATAAAAAAGGCGTGTCAGCCCAAAGACCTGACACGCCTGAATTTTTTCAGGTATATAAAATAGTTCCTCTTCACTCACTTTAATCTATGGCTCAGACTCATCTTAAGCTCTAGTCAACTCATTGAAACAAATCATGGTCCTCAAGATTTTCTTCTATTTTTTAAATCTATTTATACAATTCCCTTCATACACTTATTATAGGAAGTTATCGATAAAGGGGCTAAGTATATTGAGAATGAACCATTTTTTCCTATGTATATTAATTATTACCACCACAATTTTTTCATTGCCTACCCAGAGCAAAGCAGCAACTGATTCACAACGCAACATCGCTTTGCATGACAGAACCTTATCGTTTCAAGAAGATGAAGTTCGCCTAGTGAATTCACAAATGATCGTACCATTAGAAAAAATGGCTCGTTACTTATACGCCGATATTGTCAAAACCGCCGATCAAATTTTGGTAACGAAAAATAATACATCGATTTCTTATCATTATAGGACCAAAGAAACAAAAGTTAACGGAATAACCGAAATAGCTAACCCAGTTATAGTAATTGATGATGTTCTTTTCATGCCGATACGTTTTCTTGGAGAGTCAACGGGATTTAAAGTTGATTATTTGACTAACATATTAACTGCAAGACTTTATACAGATACCTATCCACATCTCAGCCATTCTGAATTTATCAAAAAAGTAACCAAAGAGAAACAGCCGATTCAAAAACCTTCGCCACCCTCTGATCAACCAACCGTTTACTTAACATTTGACGACGGACCGAATCGTTACACTTCAGATAATTTACGGATTCTAAAAGAATATAATGTAAAAGCGACATTCTTCTTTGTAGGGTCTCAAATTAACCATTTTAAGTCATTAACGAGCCAAACATTCCAAGACGGACATTATCTTGGTCTCCATAGCATGACGCATAATCGGAATAAATTGTACGTATCTTCGAAAGCTTTTTTGGGAGAAATGCGAACGGAAGCTGAGCTAATCAAGAATTTGACTGGGCACACATCTGTTTTGGTTCGTGCTCCGTATGGAAGTTCACCATATGTAACGCCTGCGATGCGTGATGCACTTAAAAGTGGTGGCTATAAGTTATGGGACTGGGATGTCGATACGGTAGATTGGAAAATTAACGATGCTGAATATCAAGAAATCATAAACAATGTGAAAAAGGGCGTGGAAAAAGCTCGTCTTGCTAAGGATCAGCACATTGTTATCCTACTCCATGACCGTTCACAAACAACAAAAGCCTTGCCTGCAATTATTGAATGGCTGCAGAAATCAGGCTACTCGATCCAACCTTATAATCCAAATCAACACGTCACTCAAAATTTCGGCAACCATTCAGGAATTTAAGTGTGATCCCATGGAACAATTAGTGTTCATGGGATCAACCATTGTATTTCTATTATTTAACATCCATAATTACCGCAAATAATACGTTGGAATATGGAATATCTCTTTTATTAGATGAATAGTCCAACGACTGTTGCAGTTAATACAGATGCCATAGTAGCAACAAACAACATTTTCAGACCAAATTTAGCAACCATGCTTGATTGTTTTTCATCGATTGCCTGTACCGTCCCTATGATAATTCCAATCGAACTGAAGTTTGCAAATGACACTAAGAAAGCTGATACAACTCCCACAGTTTTAGGGGACAACGCAGGAATCATTTCTTTAAAGCCCAACATGGCAACAAACTCATTGGAAATAATCTTCGTACCCATCACACCGCCAGCACGTACCATTTCATTTGCAGGTACACCCATTAGCCAAGCCACAGGAGATAATATATACCCCATAATTGTCGTCAAATCTGTACCGATAGTCTCAGTTAGAGCAAAGTTGACCATTGCAATTAGAGAGATGTATGCAATCAGCATAGCTCCAACAATACCTGCAACTTTCATTCCATCAATGGCACCGTTTCCAATTGCTTCAAAAAGAGAATCTTCATTAATCATGTCTTTAATTTGGATCTTTTCTCCCTCAACTGGTTGAGCAGGAGCTACCATAGATGCAAGCATTAAGCCTGACATTACATTAAGAGGTAATGCTACAAGTACATATTCAGGCGGTATCATTGTCATATATGCTCCAACAATGGACGCCGATACACTGGTCATGGATGCTGTGGTAGCAATAAATAGTCTATTCCTATTCATTTTAGGAATATGATTCTTAACCGCAATCAAAGCTCCTGTATCTCCAAAAATCGATGAAGCTACAGTGGAGAAGGATTCTATTATAGGAAGACCAGTTATTTTGGAAACCGCCCCACCAAGGTACTTAATCATTAAAGGCAATACTCTGAGGTAAGTCAGTACACTCAATAAAGTAGATGTAAACACAATCAGCAATAAAACTGAGAAAAAGAATACTGGCATATCATTTTTGTACTCAAAGCCACCAAAAACAAAAGCAATACCTTCATTACCAAATACCATCAGCTTCGAGAAAAAGTCTGTAACTGCTCCTACTACCTTTCCACCAATTGTCGTGTTCAGCATGACGAACGCTGTAACAAGCTGAGCTGCCAACAAAATCACAACTGCTCTATAGTTAATGTTTTTCTTGTCATTCGACAAAAAGTAAGCGGTTCCAAATAATACAACAATTGACAATATTGCTATTAAAAATGCTGTCATGTAATTCAATCCCCATTTCAAATCTTTTTTACAATGTGTGCATGATCCATGTAAAAATCAGCACATCATATGTTTATTAACCCCATTTGGAGTCCTATAGTTACTTTGAGTATTACTACATTGGTTCGTTACTCTGGGTATTCTTACTTGTCACTTTAAAAATCCCTTTAGTTTTCCCCATACTTGTATCTAAATACATTGCAATACAAAAAGATCTTTATTTAGGCAACCAAAAAGCTACTTTAGAGAGATACTTAATTATTAAAACATATGTAAATGGATTTTTCTTTATTTTTGAAAACTTGCAATTTAACGATTTTTCTTGTTTCAAAGCTTGAAGTGGGGAGATGCAGTATAAATCAAAGGTTGCAAAATCTTTTATAGTGGCATAAATTGGTATTTCAGTTTGAATAACTTATTGCAAATAACTAATATCAGATGTTGTTATGTAAGATACAGTCGCAGACAATGAACTACTCTTCTTTAAGACTTAGAAGTCTTGTATACTTATTTAGCTAGTACTTTTATTAGGCACATAACCAACATTGAATAAGAAAAAAATAGTCATCCACTCATAAAGAAGCACATCAATTTGCTAATTGATGTGCTTCTATCATTTAATTTGTAGGTAGTTCTTGCACAATATCCCGATAAATGTTAATTGCTAACACCACTTCTGATTGGGACGGCCAAGCTCCTGCTTATTTATGATATAATAGTATGATTCGTTTGCAGCAAGGAGGTCTCATATTGAAATTAAATAAAGGCGTTTTATTTATATTATTAGGTGCTTCGTTTTTTGGTTTTACACCGATATTTGCTAAATTAGGGTTTAGCTACGGCTACTCACTAGGTCAAATCAATATCGTGCAAATGGTAATTTCTTCATTTTTATTATGGACTTTCACTCTACTTAAACGCTCCAGTTTCAAAGGACTTAATAAGAAGAATGTACTTCAAATTATGATTACCGGTTGTTTTATCGGTTTAACAAGTATTTTTTATTATGGTTCGATGCAATATCTGCCCGCTTCATTGGCCATCATTTTAATGTTCCAATTCGTTTGGATAGGGATTATTTTAGAATGGATTTTCAGTAAAATAAAACCTGCTCCTGTAACAGTATTGTCAATCATTTTAATTTTAGTAGGGGTCTTTTTTGCTTCGGATATTTTAAATGGAGAAATACAGGGCCTACCGATTAAAGGTTTCATTTATGGTATTCTATCCGCATTCACTTATGCGGGATTTATTTTTTTCAGTGGAAAGGTCGCTGTTAATGTGGATCCATGGACTCGGAGCTCTTTGATGGTAACAGGATCAACCATCTTAGTGTTTGTCCTATTTATGCCTGACATCCCAACTGTACTGCCATTGGAGGAAAACCTGTTAACTACTGCCTTCGGAGTTTCGTTATTTGGAGCAGTCCTTCCACCACTATTATTCGCAGCGGGCGCACCTTTGGTTTCAGGAGGAATCGCAAATATATTAACAACAATTGAATTACCTATCGCAATCCTATCTGCTAGCATTATTTTGTCTGAAACGGTAACGCCGCTTCAATGGTTAGGAACGGCTATTATTTTAGTGGCAATCGCATTTAATGAATTCGGGACTAACCTTTTTCGAATAAGAAAGCATTATTAACGCTCAAAACGAGCATTTGAAAAAAATGTCCTAGCTACACAAGACTTTTGGGTTACCTTTTGGCTAGCTTAAGACAGTAAACAAACTCGATGAAATTCGAGCTTGATTACTGTCTTTTTTGATTAAACTAGAAATGAGAAAATCATAAGGTGATGCCCGGCTTCGACTTTACATAGATATAACCTAATCTCCCATATAAATTAGGTGAAATGGATAAAGTTAAATTCTTTCAAAAAATGATTATAAGAAACTTAAAAAAAACCTCATTTACTTATGGTAAAGTTCACCGTAGCAGGGCTAAATGAGGTTCCCATTTTAGATAGCTGGCTGATGGTTCACTCAATCTCTCTTACTCCAACAGCTCTTCCGGAAGTAGCTTAAATCCTTCAATCATCGTGTCTTCTTCCACCTCGATCAATAGACAGCGTTTGCCATTGTAATTGACCTGTCTGACATATCTCAAGTCTTGAGGGCTAATCGCAATATTCGCTACTTTCGTGCTGATTTTAATAGACTTGGACGCGTAACTTGGAACGACATGGCTTGCTTTCATTTCATAGTTTTTGTCCTCAACCACCTGCTGAAAGGCCCTTTCCACTTTTTCCGTACTCACATCTTTGATGCCGCTCGCCTTCAGTACACGTGCAACTTCTTTAGTATCCAAAGTAGGAGTACTCTCTTCATCGTCCTCATTATCTTCTTCCACCACTAACATACTATTGATTTCATCATATACATTGGCGAGGGTTTTCGAATTTACTTCATCACCAATCACTGCTTTTATAATTTCTTCAAAGACCGCTTTATCTTCCTCGGCAGTCATGATTTCGTTGCCGTTCAATACATTTTCGATAAAATGAAAATCCGGTTTATTCGACTTGCTCGCAGCATAAAGGATGTGATTTATGTCTGCGGCGTTGTCCGTGAAGCTAGGGAACAGAAACCCACCAATTGGAGAGGCAAGTTTAATGACGGGATCTGCCAGCAGACTCGATTTAAACTCTCTCTCGACAAAATCAAACACCAGTGAACTTTTCGGCAGTTCGGTTTGATTCATGCTGCTGAGGATAAAAGGAGTGGTATACACTTCATCCCGCATGTCTGTTTCCGTTTCATCGGGCTGGCGTTTCGTCGTTTTAAAATAATTTCCACGAATGAATGTGACGACCATATCCTTTTCATATTGGCTGTCTTCTACCATCTTCAAGGCAATGCGCTGCATATTCGCTTTCCATTCACCGACCTCATCTGCATGAAGCCCTTCATATAAAAGTCGCTGCGTATGGTCCGTTTGCCCCTCTTCTTGACGCTGGAACTTCACCTCAAATAGCTTCTCATCCAGTTTCCCACCTAAAACCTTTTTAAAGTTGGCAAGAAACAGCTCTTGCTGCTCCCGGTCCAGCAAGGAAAATGAGCGGCTCTCTTCATGAAAGATCTCACTGCTTTCCTGCTTGATGTAAACATTATAAATGTCAGAGATTTTCAATAAATCGGTATCCAGCTTAAATCGTTTGCGAATATCTGCTATATCCTTCTTATTCATTTCTAATTCCAACTCCCTGGCTAGTAAAATCCGTAGTATGCACAAAAAAAGAGCATCAAAAGCTATCGTTTAGCTTTTGATGCTCTTTATTATACCAATATTTAAGGTGGAGAAAGGAACACAGTCAATTCTGGATTGAGTGACTACGGCGGGAACAGCGTGTCCAAGTGACCCCCGGAATTCTGATAATAATTTGACATTAAAGAAGTCTTTGATTTTAAAAGCTATGAAAGAAAAAACCGCACCTATTATGGTACGGTTTACTGATAGCACATATATTTCCTGCTACATCAGTTGCTGATACTTAAATTTGTGTTCGTTCACTTAGCTTTTCCATAAACTTACTTTCCTTTATTATCTATTTCTAAGTCTTTTTGATATTTACCATTATTATATTTTGTTAAAGAAGGTATACCAGAGATATAACCAATACCACCTGTTTTATTAATACCAATTTGTTCGTCAACAGCTTTAACTAATTCATCTTTGTTAACAGCTGTAATTGACTTACTATCTACTTCATCACCAGGATGTTGGAAATTACTGAAAATGTATGAGAAACCATTGCGGTCATCTGCAGCAAATAATCCTGTTGCTTCCGCTCCTGCTGGGACAGATAAAATACGTTGTAATTCTTTCGTATCAACATTATATGACCAAACAAAGTTATTTGTGTGAGCACCGCTATCTTCACCGATAAAGAGGGTTCTCATTGCTTCGGAATAGCTTAAGTTATCCGGATTCGCTACTTTGTCTACATTTGCAGTGTTTCCATATGCATCAGCTTTAGGAAGATCCTCCCCTACTACCAATCCATGCATTGATGGTGCTACATAAGAGCTATCAATAACTTTTCCTCCGCTATCCTTTTGACCACCTTGCAAATCTAATTGATAAGTTACACCAGCTTTAATTTTTGGTAATTGGATATGGTCTGCTGGATCTTTTCCTGTTGAATCTTTTTCCATGCTCTTACTTTGATCGGAAATAGCAATATATACTTTTTTATCCTTTTCGTTTAACGCTACACCTTCCATTTTGTTAAATTCAGTAGTCGCACCAAGCATTGCTGCGTATCGGCGTGTTTCAAGGAAGGCCGCTGCTTTTTCTTTACCAGGTTTAAGTTTTAGATATTCTGTTTTACCATATGAATATTGTTTTATCGCTGTAAAACCTTCTTTAGGTACATCAGAAGTTTCAAAAATATCATTGAATGTAATGCCGCTATCAATAATATTTTTCACTTCTTTATCCGTTGCATGTCCTAAATTAATCCATTCTAAGTCTCCTGAACCACCATTCTCAGTTCCTGTTTGTTTAAATTTCGCTGCGTATAGTGTACCCGCTGATAAATCTTTTGCTTTATCGGCTACATACATAAACATTCCTGTATTACCGCCATCATCACCGTAAATTACAGTTTTGTTATCAGGCATTACTTTAGCTAACTCATGGGAGAAACGTCCTGTGCTGTAATGTTTTACAACTGATGCTTTACCATTTTTAGCTACAGTAATTTCAGGGGTGTAGCCATAGAAATAAGGATTAGCCTTTGCTTTATCTCCAAAATAGAATTGAGCAAATGTTTCAACTTGACTTCTTGTTTTTGATGTAGGATCTGCAAATTGGCGAGCATCTGGCTCATATTCTTCTGAACCTAAGTGTGTATTCCAAGGTGATAAAGATCCATTACATGGAATCCAAAGCCCATTTACTGCTGAAAAATCAATTTTTTTAACATTGGCAGGTTTAAGTTCACCTGTTTTTTTGTCCTGTTCCATCTCAGTTAAAGACATAGATGCTGGAACTAAACCGTAAGCTGATTGACCAGAAGCATCAATTGTTTGATATTCATAATGTGTAACCATATAAAGTTTGCCGTCAATTGGCATTAATAAACTATTTGAATCCGGAGCATCTGAAACAAAGTATTTTCCATCTGTACTACTTGGATCAACGATTGGATTGCCGTTCACATCAATCGGTGTACCTGCAGGGATTTTTTCCCCTTTAACTGTTGCTACCTTATCTTCTGATTTAAAAAGGTAGTTATAAGACAACGGAAATGTTTTTACTTTTCCATTGCTATATTTCACATCAACTGTTGCAGTTGTATACGTTTTTACCATTTCATCAATAGTAGATGGTGCTTTCATTCCGTTAAATTTAACAAATTCTATTTTACTATTATCCTTAGATGCCGCTGCTGTCGGTAATAATGCTGGAACTGTAATAGCTAAAGCAAGAGCTAAAGTAGCTCCTGTATTCACAAGTTTCTTATTAATCATCTAATGATTCCTCCTAGTAAATTTATATTTTACAATTTAATTAAACCAAAACTATATAAAGATAATGTTGATTTTTTGTATAAATATTATTAATTCCACAAGGGGGCTGTCCGATAAGTCCCTAAAATAAAGCAAGTGGAGAAAACAGGTTGTTTTTCTCCACTTGCTTTTGAATTTTTATAATCTTTTTCTGAAAGTAGCTGTCGATTGTCATATGGTTTGAAAGTAGGGAATAGTTGTCTTTTTGAAGTCTTTTTTTTCCTTATATTAATCTACTAACAAAAATAAACAAACTTATGAAAGGTGAAAACTTACCTTTTGGCCACGGTAATCACAAATGGAGCGGAGCAACTCGGCGGTCATCAAATAGATTTTGGTGATATTAGAGACACAAAAAAAGAGTAGAATGCTCAGATTAATTTCAGCATTCTACTCTTTTTTGACTGATTGCTTATTTTTATTAAGATAATAATGAATTCAAAGAATTAAATACTTTTTAACAGGTATGATGCTTAGGCTGTGTATCTACTGTGTGACACACTTACATTCATCCAAGAAAAGAGGTATTTATGACTCCCATTACTTATACTATATCTAAAGCTATTTCCATCATCTTTGTAAATGAAGTTTGTCTTTCCTCTTGTGTTATTTGTTCATGTGTAATCATATGGTCACTTACTGTTAAAATTGTTAATGCTTTAGCTCCAGCACTAGCAGCATTTAAATATAAACTTGTCGTTTCCATTTCTTCCGCTAATATTCCCATCTTAGCCCACTTTTCTGTTGCAGTTTCATCAGCATTATAGAAAACATCACTAGATAGTACATTCCCTACATGAACCTTATAATTCTTTTCATCAGCTATTTTCTTAGCTTTCTCTAATAATTCATAAGATGCTGTAATTGGAAATTGACCTGGAAGATTCCATTGATGTGCATAATTTGAATTTGTTGCTGCTCCCATAGCAAGTATAATGTCATATAACTTAATATCATTTTGCATAGCCCCACATGAACCTATACGAATTAAATTCTTAACTCCAAAAACATTAATTAGTTCCCATGAATATATTGCCATACTTGGTGAACCCATACCGGTACCCATAACAGAAACTTTCTTTCCTTTATATTCGCCTGTGTACCCCAGCATACCTCGAACTTCATTAAAAAGAACTGGTTTTTCTAAAAAGTTTTCAGCTATAAACTTTGCACGATAAGGATCTCCTGGCAAAAGTATAGTTTCAGCTATTTCTACTCCATTTGGCTTAATATGTGGTGATTCTTTTAATTCATTGTTTTTCATTTGATTCTCTCCTTAATATTCTTATATTATTGTTAGACTATATCTTTTGTAATCGAGTTTTTTTTATCTAATTCACAATTTTTTTAAGTATATATTTAATTACCATACAATGTCCACTATCCATTAATTTTGAAATTTTATACAATTAGATTAATTTGTATGGGGCTGTCCCAATAATTATAGAAAATGACTTTTAGGGCAGCTCTCTTCATATTAATATTTCTCCGTTATATGAATATGAAGATTTCCGTTCCAACGTACTTTCATGTTTCGAAGCTAGCGTAGCGATGCAGAAACGGGCGGGCGATGAGCCCGCAGGAGTCGCCGCCTTCCACTACAATCTATAAAGTGATTAAAAATCAATGGGTAAGGCAATCGACAAGTAAAATGGAATCCCATTTTTGAAGAAATGAAAGCAAAGGCAAAAGCAGCCCTTGAATGTGAAACAAAATCACGCATCTACGCGCAACGTAAAATTGACGTAATAAGTGTTTTTAGTCACATCAAGGGCAATCGGTCGTTCCGCAGATTTTTACTGCGGGGCCTTGATAAGACCACACAGAGTTTGGGGTTGTGGCATTAGCCCACAACCTCTTGAAAGTAGCAGGCTTCCGCCAGCTACTTTCAAGGAAAACAAGTGAAAGCATAAAAACAGGTGGAGAAAAACGACTCGTTTTTCTTCACCTGTTTCATTTTAGGGATTTTTAGACAGCCCCATTAAAAAGTTTGCAACACTTACCATACATTTCTCACAAAACATTCAATCTAAATTTAGTAAATACCTCATTTACTTATGGTAAGGTTTACCGTTCAATATGTGAAAACCTAATATAACCGTTTAATATCAGGTTTACCTAAATTCTTCACGGTTATAATAAATATTTTTAATAGAGTCCAATAGGATATGCTCTGTAGCTGCTATTTTTACTTTTTCTTTAAACTCCGGACGAATCAGATGTAATAACGGTTGTTCCACTTTGTATAGATATTTTAATGCCTCAATCACTTTCTGATCCCATTCCTCATGAAAATGCAGTAAATCATCTGGATAAACAATTTTCCGATCCGTCCCTTTTTCAGAAATACATTCAAAAGGTTCATCAATGTTTAAAGTGCCATAATCATCCATTAACTGCTCTCCTGGGTAAATGTCCCGAATAGCCACTTCAAACTCATAAGCCGTCCCCATACAATTGGCGTGAAAACTATGATTCACATATCTTCCCAGATCCCAACAAAGAACGTATTGGCCATGTTGATTACGGTATGCATATTTTTTAACAACTTCACTACCGTATTTATCTAACTTATTAACAAACTTCGGTTCTAAAATTTGATCAAGATCATCTAATGCCCAAGTAATCGTCCCTTTTGGAATGAACCTTGTCGCAAATACACCAAAACCGATTTGATCATTTATATAACGCAGTTCCGTATGCGGATATATCATGCAGAGTATTCCCCTTTACATAGTTGGTAATAACCTCAGTCTATGCAGTTGGGGAATGACTTGTTGAAACATATGTTGTGGGATACCTCTACCTCGGACTTTTCACGATTTGATGAAGTGCTTTCTCTAGCGTATCAAATGTAAACTCAAACCCTTCTTTCTCTAACCTCTCTGGAAGAACCCAGCGACTCTTTAAAATTAGTTCGGTCTCTGTCCGAATAACAACTGCCCCCATCTCGAGCATCCACTTTGGCGAAGGTAAGCCAATCTTCCGATTCATCGCTCGACGTAATTGCGACATTAATTCGCGATTCGAAACAGGATGAGGAGCGGCACAATTAAACACGCCACTTAAATCTTTCTTGTCTTGCAGGAAAAGAATAATGTTATATAAATCTTCGATATGAATCCAACTGAACTTCTGATTTCCTGAACCTTGAGCACCGCCTAGGCCAAAACGAACCAAATTTTCGAATGCAGTCATTACACCACCATCTTCACCTAATACAATGGAAATTCTTAATGCGACTTGTCTCGTATATGGCAACTGAAAGGCAAACAATGCTTGTTCCCAAGCTTTCGCTACGTCTACAGAAAAGCCCGTTCCAATCTCACCACTTGATTCCGTCATCGGCCTGTCTTCCGCATGACGGTAAATTGTCGCCGTACTTGAATTGATCCATAATTGCGGAGGACATTCACATGCTAATATTGCAGTTCCCAGTATGTGTGTGGTTTCAGTTCTTGAATCCATGATTTCTTCCTTATTTGCATCATTGTAGCGACAGTTAACTGACTTTCCTGCTAGGTTGATGAGTATCTCTGCACGTTCGAGAGCTTTTACAATTCCAAGATGGTCCGTCCATGGAAGATGATGAGATTGTCTTGAAATGATGATTACTTCATATCCTAATTTCGTGAATTTCTCCTCAAAATATTGACCAATAAAACCCGTTCCACCAGCTATGACGATCTTCTTTTTCATACCATCACTCTTTTCATGTAAGTTCTTACTAATTAAGACGATGGGATTCACATTGAGGATGCGGCTGTGGTGATTTCCTTTATACTGTTGTTTATCGTACATTTGCAATGCCCGTACCTTCCGCATGAGAAAACCACATACTTGTGGGTCTCCTTCTTCACGCTCCTGCGTAAGCTCGTCGCAAATGCACTCTTCGTCTTTTCATTAACATCAGCAACTTTCATTGGAGCCATACAAATTAATAGAGATGTTAAGCTATGCCATTCTCTTCACATTGCCATAAATTAAAGGGTTATTAGAATGAAAAAACGAATAGGTAATGATACGAAAAAACTTACGAAGGACTGTTCAAGCAAATTTGAGGAGGATTTAAAATTGGTTACTTTAAAATTGATGAGCTCTGAGGAATTTCAACAGTACTTAGATATTAGCGTTGTTAATTATGCAAAAGAAAAAGTGGCTTCGGGGAATTGGAGTCAAGAAGAGTCACTGACTAAAGCTAAAGAAGAATATGCACGACTCTTACCTGATGGGGAAAAATCAGAGAACAATTATTTATATAACGTTCTTCATGAGAACCATGCAGTCGGAATAATTTGGCTTGCACAAAAAACAAATGGAGAAGGATTTATTTATGACATAAGCATATCGGAAACATATCGAGGTTGTGGATATGGGAAAGAAGCGATGAAAGAAATTGAAGGGATTGCAAAAGAATTAGGCATGACAAAGATAGGTTTACATGTTTTTGGTCATAACCTAGTAGCGAGAGGTTTATATGAATCGTTAGGATATGAAACAACCAATGTAGTGATGGTAAAGGAAATTTAAAATTCTTTTTCAACTGCTGTTTGACACTGTGGTGCACCCTATCCTATAGGATGTAAGGAAAGGAGGAAACAAGCGAATGAAATGGCAAGAAGAACGTCTTATTGATGCACCGATCAACGTCGTATGGGATCTATTCAAAGAAGAGCAAGCTTCACGCATAATGCCCAAAGTAGTGGAAAATCGTTGGATTGATAAAAAGCCTGAAATGCGTGGTTCAACCTATGAACAGACATATCAAGAAGGAAAACGTAAAGAAACGTACCCGGTGCATATTGTGGAATTTGAGGATTCGAGAGATTATAAGCATAAGCGTATCCGATTTAAACTTGCACATGCGTTTGAAATGAATTTGGCCTTTTCAATGGAAAAAATAAGTGAGCAGCAGACAAAATTCATCTATGCAGGCGAAAATCGCGGCATCAATTTTGTGGGTCGTGCAATGTTGAAATTGGGAAGTGGAAAAAATGGGGATAAAGTGGTTCATGAATTTATGGACCGCGTGGAACAAGAAGCTTTACACGATACCGAAACTACCTCATTATGAGTAACCCGATAACATTGGCATGTGGGAGCATCCAAACTGTAGGCCAATAAAAATCCCGTAACTGTCTTTTAGACAATTACGGGATTTTTTCTGTTGATTGATTGAAAACACTTTTATGCCTGTCAAAGATTTTCTTTTCGTGTTTTTTCAGATGTGTTCTACTCTTCTTTCTGTTTTTGTTTCATCAAAAAATGTGTCAGTGGTTTATCAGATGATGTCACTAGGTTCGTGAAATAGGATGATGTAAGATGATAGCCTTTTTCAATTTTTTCTGCCAGATAATTGGTACGTTCGAAAAGAATTGAACGGAAATGGTCGACTTGTCTTAAAATTTTCTCATTCAGTGCCTCTTGGTTATCCAGTCGTTTTAATACTTCCTGGTGCGTATCGTCTTGTTTCACCATTTGTTGTGCAATTTGTTTTTGCAAGTCCAGCTGTTCATCCACTTTTATATCAAGTTGGTCCGTTGCCAATACTAACTTATCCAATTGCTCCACAAACCCATGATTCGAATGACTTAAGTAGTTAATCTGATCAATTACTTGTTGTTTGCTTAATCGTTCATTCTCCATGGTTATCTGGAGTGTGGTATTTTTTTCATCTAATTTCTTCAATGCTTCCATTACAAGATGCTCATTATTCTTATGTTGCAGATTCCCTTTTTTCAGTTCATACAATCGGTTCCCAAAATTTCTCCATTGATTGGCGTTTTTATTGGCTTGTTTTTCAACTGTATCTTTCAGTTCATTGAATGACCGTTGTAAGGTCTCATTCATCCTTTGTTGCTCTTCCAACATGTCAGCTTGGGAATCGGTTCTATAGAATCGTTGATTTGATTCAAGTAGTTGATCATTATTTTTATATACATCTGGGTGCTTATCGTTGTTAATAAATAATCCCATTATTATTTAGCCCCCCTTATCGCGTGCCTTGTATTATCATATGCATGGTTTTTAAAAGGGGACATTAATCATAGACGAAATAAAACATACGACGTTTTTATTAGTGTAACTAACGATTCGGATAGAAAATGCAAAACCATTGCCTAATTATAAGAGTTCTCACATGCCAGACGAGGATGTTCCCCTAGTCCGTAGAAAAACTATGTAATGCTACCTGGGTTCCCTTATATCACTACATCTACTACAAGATATAAAACCTCGTGAAAGAGGAAGATCACACAAGAAAGAAAGCAAGCTCATTTAACTGGGCTTGCTTTCTAAATATGCATGGGAGCTAGGTCACTATTTTTTTGACGTATATTTTTTAATTGCTGGCAGGATCTCTGTCCCAATCAGCTCAATGTTTTTCACTAGTTTTTCATACGGTACACCGCCAAAATCCATTTGTGCGATATAACGTTGATGACCAAACAGCTCATGCTGATAGAGAATTTTTTCAATGATTTGCTGTGGACTGCCGATATTCATTACATCTCGCTTATCTGCCCCCTGTACGAAATGCTGTTTCGGATATCCCCGCCCGTTGATTAGCTGCATTCCTTGGTTAACATGAGGGTATATCTCGCTCTGTGCCTGTTGCGTCGTTTCAGCCGCATAGAAAAAGCCTGCTGTTGCAATTGGAAGAGTTGCTGAATCAAAACCACTACTGTCTGCAGCTTCTCGATAGGCATCAATTGATGCCTTAAAGCTAGTAGCAGGTCCCCCTAAAGTAGCTAGGAACATTGGAACCCCAGCATGGCCAGCCTTAATCGCACTTGCAGGATGCCCTCCGACTGCACGCCAAATCGGGATTGAGCCATTCTGTGGACGCGGAATAACCCTCGCGTTGTTTAATGGAGCACGGAATTGCCCACTCCAATTGACAACATCCTCTTTATTAATCTTTAATAATAGCTCAAACTTTTCTTCAAACAATTCTTCATAATTACGGACGTCAAAGCCCAATAATTCAAAAAGACCGATTCGCGAAGCACGTCCAGCAATAATCTCAGTACGTCCCCTCGAAATCAAATCAATCGTTGAAAAATCTTCATAAACACGCACTGGATCTGATGTACTAATAATTGTTGAGGAACTTCCAATTTTAATTTTACTGGTCGCTTGGGCAATTGCCGCTAACACAACCGAATGTGCTTGTGTTGCAAAATACTCTTGATGACTTTCACCTACACTGAAAAAATCAATGCCGGCTTGCTCCGCTAACTTCGCTAAATCGATGATTTCATGAATACGCTGCTGCGCAGAAATACGTTCTCCTGTAAGTGGATGTGGGATATGATCCCCTAGAGTATAAAGTCCAAATTCCAGGCCATTATTTTGATCAATACGATACTTTTCCATATATATCAACCCTTCCTGTCAATTTAATCTGCATTACGTTCTGACGGTACCGTTAGTAAAGTAAATTCCCTCATAATTCTAGTGTAAGTCGTAAGAACGCAAAACATAAGTACGCACTTTATAGTGGTATAGTATACAAAAGGATACTAAGGAGTGGTAGATGATGAAGATGCAACCGAAATTATGCCGCGTGGAAGATGCTCTAGGGATATTAGTAGGGAAATGGAAACCGATAATATTATTGACTCTATTGCAGGATGGGACAAAAAGATTCAGCGATTTAAAACGAAGCGTACCTGGAATCACGCAGAAAATGTTAACGAACCAGCTACGCGAATTAGAGGAAGAGGACATTATCACTCGTAAAGTGTATCCTCAAGTACCACCAAAGGTAGAGTATTCCATGACGGAATATGGAAGAAGTTTGGAACCAATTTTAGTAGCTATGCATGAATGGGGAACTGCACACACCTTGCACAAAATGCAAAAAGTGAAAGGAAAAGGTATGGAGAACTTGAATTAATTAAGTAATTTGACTGGTAATAATACGAATAAAAAAACAAGAGATCGATTTATCAACTCTTGTTATTGGTTCCATGTATAATATATAACTAAATTTCCGTTATGAAACTTGTAACTCTCTTTTCCTATTTCCAAGCACCTAATATCAAGCCCATGATTGTAAATGTAATGACATGGTATCCTGCATTGATTAAAAACAATTTAACTGATTTTCTTTCAAACAAGTAAGTAATGCCCATTGCTGATGCAACCCAAAAAAATCCTGCCATGAACCCAGCCGTAACACCTATCGCTGCATCTCTTTCTGGTCCTAAAAATAACACGAGTATAAAAGATATAATCAATGAAAAGATAAAAGATCCACCAAAAATCATTCCAATATTACTATTCTTTAATTTCTCTTCATCGAATCCATTTTCCACCATCCAAGACTTTGCAAATAATACCGAATACCAAAGACCTCCAATGACGAAAGCAGATAATGCTGCTACTAAAACGGCCCAATAATTAATTGATTCTAATGATTGCTGAATATCCATTAGTTCCACCCCTCTTTCCATTAACTTACTAGTAAGGCAATTATAACATATATGAATGTCGAATTTGGACTGTATTTCCTAAAATATCATGCGAATAATAAAACAAAAAGCACACCGCTTTCGCGAGTGTGCTTTTACTTACTCCATTATTTTTACCCAACAACTTGAAATACGAAATTCATCAGGAATAATCCTGCGATTACGTAAAGCGTTGGTGAGACTTCTTTCCATTTTCCAATCGCAACTTTTAAGATTGGATATAAAATAAAGCCAATGGCAATACCATCCGAAATACTATACGTGAACGGAATCATCGCAATGATGAAGAGTGCAGGAAAACTCTCGCTCATGTCTTTCATGTCGAGATGTTTAATGTTCTGCAACATTAAACCACCGATAATCATGAGGATTGGAGCAATCGCACTGCCCGGGATTAGACTGATGAAAGGAATAAAGAACGCGGATACAAGAAACAATAGACCTGCAACTACAGTTGTCAGTCCAGTCCGTCCACCTGCTGCCATACCAGCACTACTCTCAACAGCAGCCACCGTTGGACTCGTACCAAAAATACCAGATGCCATCACAGAGATCGAGTTCGCCTGAAACGCACGACTAAAGCGATCTGGGCGATTGATAAATGACACTTGGCCATGAACGAGACCGATGTTTTCGAAGACAAGAACCATTGTCAGCGAGAACACGGCAATCCAAAACGTCATCGAAAAAATATTCCCAAACGATAGTGCACCAAACACACCAAATGCTTCAGCAGCTGTAAAAGAAGCATTACCCGCCTGACTAAAATCAATTAATCCGAAAGATGTGGCGATGATGGTTCCTACTACAATCGTAATGAGAAAGTTCCCTGGAACATTGCGGATAAATAAGATAATAGCAACTAAAAACGTTAAGACTGTTGCCAATACCTGTGCTTCACCTAAAGAGCCAAGTGCAAGAATTGAACTCGTACCTCTCTCAACAATCCCGCCTTTTTCCAAACCAATCAACATTAGAAACAGACCAAGTCCGACCGTAATTGCTTCTTTCAAAGAGTGCGGTACCGCTGCACTAATCAATTTAGAAAAACGCGTAAAGGCAACAATTACAAATATGACTCCAGAGACAAAAACAACTGCCAATGCTTCCTGCCAAGTAAGACCCATTGACTGGACCATCGTGTAAGAAAACAATGCGTTAATCCCCATGCCTGGCACGAGCAGGATCGGCACATTCCCCCAGAAGCCCATCAACAGACATCCGAAAACTGAAGCGACAATCGTTGCAACAATCGCTGCTTCGATTGGCATTCCTGCTTCAGACAGGATCAATGCATTCACCGCGATGATATAAACCACCGTGAAAAATCCAATTACCCCCGCTGTTACTTCCCGTTTTGCTGTGGTTCCGTTCACTTCAATACCGAAAAATCGGTCAATCCAATTAAACATAATTCAACCTTCTATTAAATTCGCCCTCTCCCACCCGCTCTGACTGATAAACAGCTGAGCCATTAGCGATTTTAATCATAATTCAGTCTGGTGTCAAGCAAATTCCAAAAAGACTTCATCCCTAGAGTCCTATAAACCAACAAAAATGCTCCCAAGGAGTTCTCTTTAGAGGTGCAAAACACGAAATCGACTCCCAAACAGCAATATAAAACGAAATGATATCAGCATCGCTTTTAGTGGTGCTTTTTTGTGATTTTCTGACAGAAAGTAATACAAAAAAAACTGATTATTTTCCAGTGTTTTTTCTGGTTCTAATTTTTAGTAAGTCTTTTTCTTATTAAACTAAAGCACCCGTTAGTTGAAGAAAATTTCTATTAGTAAGGTATCTTTCTTGTTGTGCTAGTGCTCAAACAGACATTCAGTATTACCTTAATTTAAGTATTACTTTTCCTTTAGCTTTACCTGTCTCTGTATACGCTAACGCATGTTTAGCTTCTTCAAAAGGAAACACTCGGTCAATTGTTGGTTTCACTGTTCCTGCTTCTAAAAGTTCTGATAAAATTTCTAACTGTTGCCCGCTATGTTTCATAAAAAGAAAGGTGTATTTTATATCATACTTTTTTTCCAATCCAGTTATTTTTGAACTGACTAATGAGAGAATTGTTTTCTTAATTAGACCAAGTCCCATTTCTTTTGCGAAACGACCATTCGGAGTTCCAGCGATAGAAACAATTTTCCCCCCTTTTTTTACTGTCAAAAATGACTTCTCTAATGTTTCACCTCCAACACTATCAATTACTGCGTCATAATCTTTTATGACGTCTTCGAAATTCACAGATTTATAATTAATGATTTTATCTGCTCCAAGTGATTTGGTTAACTCAATTCCTTCGCTAGAAGTCGTTGCAACATACGCTCCCATTTCTTTTGCTAGTTGTATAGCAAAAGTTCCTACGCCGCCTGAGCCAGCATGAATGAGAACTTTTTGACCGTTTTTCACACTCAATATATCATGAAGAGCTTGGTATGAAGTTAATCCAACTAATGGGATAGAAGCTGATTCTTCAAAACTAAGGTTTTTAGGTTTTAAAGCAATATCTGCTTCATGAACAGATAGATATTCTGTAAATGTACCCATCTTTTCTGAACGAGGACGACCGTAAACTTCATCACCGACATTGAAGTTGGTTACCCCTTTACCAACTTCGATAATGGTTCCACTAAAATCGCTACCTAACGTTAAAGGCATGTCGTATTTCAACAAAAGTTTTAATTCGCCCTTACGTATTTTTGTATCAAGGGGGTTTATACTCGCTGCATGTACTTCCACTAAAACCTCATTATCTCTTATTTTGGGCATTGGTCGTTCAATAAAAGTAGGATCTTTTTTATATCCTTTTATTACAAATGCTCTCACGCCAAAACGCCTTCCTCTCTACATCAATTACTAGTGAATTCCGGATTTTATTGTAAAACAAGATATCCTGAAACTTCATCATTCTCTTTTAACGCAAACATTATGAAATTCCCCCAAGACTTGAATAGATATGGGAAAGTTTCATTAATTGTTCCTGCTGTTTATATGCCAGTTATTGTTTCATGGAAGGATAATCGATATATCCTTCCGCACCGCCAGCATACATTGTATTTCGGTCAGGTTCGTTCAATGGTGCGCTAACTTTTAAACGTTCCACCAAATCAGGGTTTGAGATTAACCAAGTTCCTACGGTAACAACATCAGCCACTTCACTATCTACGTCCACTCCTAAATGCTCTAAAGGTCGTCCTGGTCGGTTAATAAGAAGAGCTTGCGACCATAATTCGCGAATTTCCTGTACTAATGGTTCATTTCCAAAGTGCATGACATGAAGATAGGCAAGATTAAGCTTATCTAACTCCGCAATTAAATAACGATACATATCAATATTTGTTTCCCCTTCTTCTATCCCGTTCAATGTTCCTTGTGGGGAAAAACGAATACCTGTCCGTTCTGCACCTATTTCTTCAACTACTGCTTTAGCTACCTCAATCGCAAATCTCGAACGGTTTTCAATAGAACCACCATATGCATCTTGACGGTGATTAGCATTTTCGCTTAAGAACTGTTGAATAAGGTAACCGTTAGCACCATGAATTTCAACACCATCTGCTCCAGCTTCAATGGCTGAGCGTGCTGCTAAACGAAATTCATTAATGACTTCTTTAATTTCTCCTTCTGTTAACTCTCTCGGTGTAGGAATTTCCTTCATTCCTTCTGCCGTGAAGATTTCCACATTCGGTGCAATAGCTGATGGTGCAACAGCTTGACGGTGATGTGGTGTGTTGTCAGGATGAGAGACTCGTCCGACGTGCATCAGTTGAATAAACAGTTTAACGCCTTCACTATGAACTTTTGAAGTGATTTTCTTCCAACCATCAATGTGAGCTTTAGTATATATACCCGGTGTGTTTGTATAGCCTTGACCGTCGTCAGAAGGTTGAGTACCTTCACTGATAATTAAACCAACTGATGCTCGTTGACCGTAATATTCAACCGCTAAGTCACTCGGTGTCCCATCTACTAAGGCACGACTTCTGGTCATAGGTGCCATACCTATTCTATTCTTTAAGTTGAAATTCCCAATACGTACTTGCTCCTTTTTTGTTTACTTATTATAAATTTTATAGTGATGTGGCATCTAAAAATGAATTCACATTCTCAGCAAATAACTCTGGGAATTGGAATAAGTGTCCGTGACCAGAATCGGGATAAATGATCAATTGGGCATTTGGTAACTTCTCAGATAAGATAAAACTATTTTTTGTTGGTACCATCAGATCTTCGATGCCATTCGTCACAAGTGCTGGGTGAGGGATATTTTTCAACCAGTCATGATCTTGATCAGGCTTCGGTTGTGCCCATTTTGCAACAGCGTTTAGTTGAGCAGCTTGAACTTGATCTGAACTTTCAAATTGTTTCTGACTCATAATTCGTTGCAGAGAATCCATCCCAGCAGATTTACTTGTTTCAGTTGATTTGTAGAAGAAGAACATGAAATCATCTATGGCATTGTCTACATTTCCTCCATGACGTTTCATTCTTTCAAAAATCACTGGTTCTGGGTTTACCCCTGCTTCTGGAGAAGAACCAGCAATTATAATTCGACGAATAAGATCTCCTTCTTGTAATGCTAATTCTTGTGCAACCATTCCACCGATTGAAAATCCTAAAAGATCAACTTTTTTTAAATCCAGTGCTTTAATGAACGTTGCGGCATCCTGAGCCATTTCACTAATAGTTTCTGGTGTTTGCCCATTTGTTTCCCCCACACCTTTATTATCAAAAAGAATGACTGGTCGTTCTTTCGCGATTGGAGCAACCATATTCGGGTCCCAATTTTCCATTGTCCCTCTAAAATGCACTAAGAAAACAACAGGTGTACCTGTTTCAGCCCCAAATTTTCTGTAAGCAAAACGAGTACCATTCGCCTCTATAAATGTTGATTCTGTCGGTATTGTGAAGTTTGACATATGAATTCTCCTTATTTTTAATTTTGTTTTATCACATTAACATTTTAAGAACGACCGTTCTAGAATTAATAAAGAAAAAAGAAAGTGCTAATCTAACACTTTCAACATTAAATCAAGGATACTTTCTAATTCCTCTTTTGAATAGTTTGTTTTAACCATAACCCTTAAACCAACAAGGTTATTATGTAGAAATTGGGCAGTAATTTGAGGATTTAGCTCTTCATTCAACTCGCCTTTTTTTCGACCTTCTTCAAGCATTTGCTCGAACATAACCTCAGTATCTTTAAACATTTTTGTCACTATATGTTTAATATCTTGGTCTAGTAAGGATAGCTCTACAGCAGCATTTACTGATAGGCAGCCTGTTGGATAGACGTCTAATTCAGCTGATTGTATAACATAATTAAAAACATCCCGGACTGCTTTCTTTACTGTTGTAGAGTTACTGATAATTCCAGTAAATGTTTCGATAACAAACGTTTCATAGTAATTTAAAGAAGCTAAGAACAGTGAGCGTTTATCCCCAAATGTATCATATATACTTCTACGATGAATACCCATATAATCAACCAAATCTTGCATTGATGTTTTTTCATAACCTTGCTTCCAGAAGAGTTCCATCGCTTTTCTAAGGACGACTTTCTCATCAAATTCCCTAATTCTAGACATTTTACTTCCTTCTCCTTAATGAGCAATTTCCTTAATAACATTTTAGAACGGTCATTCTAAAATTAGAGTACACCATTTAAAATGATTGGTAAAGAATTAATTAGTTTGCTTTTTATTTTGTATAACTGCTCCATTAACGAGAAAAGAAATTTATTCATGGAGGTGCTTTTAGCAAATTATTTAGCTGTATGTTTAGTTGTATTACAACTTTCGGTGTTGTGCGACCAAATAGGCTACTAAATATATAACTGAAAATGGAGGTATTAGAGCAAGAATGTTTATATATCAATAAGAAATGGACTGCCAATTCATATGCGAATTGATAGTCCATTTATCTTGTATTTTAAAGTTTTGCACCTCTGAAGAGAACCCCTTAGGATACTCCCAAGCTTTTTTGTTATACCAATCATTAATTAATAGACGTTTTTAAATAAAATAGTCCACCATTGATGATTTCAATATTAATTCTGGATTCATATTGTTCATCCAATGCTCTCTTCTCCATGTCGTAACATTCTGGCTTATCTTCTACTCCTTCATAGAAGTGTTCTAATACTTCTCGATCCTTCTGCCATCTGATTTTTGCTTCCTCTGCCCATGTATGGTCATCTTCATTTATGATTTTTTCAATTGCCAAATCCAATCGTTCTAAGGCACGAAGAGGCTTGATGATAAACGTTAAACCAAATGCATCCTCTGACATTTCCGGATCTAAATCAAAAGTTCTTACCCGTTCTTGAAAGCCATCCACAAGATGCCCTGTTATTAAGTTTATGCCTAAAGAATAGAGCATTTCTTTCGTTTGATCGCTGTAATAAGATACTTTATAATTCACTCCTAGCCACGGGGTTAAAATGGTTTTTGTTTGTATTTGATTGCCCACTTGCTCATACATATGGACAAATGCACCTAGATCTTTTGTTGCTCGAAACAACTGATTGAGTCGAGGGGAACCAAAATGGACGACTTCCCCTTTTATATTTTCGATAAGTTTATTTTGATCAGTGATGAACGTTAATTGAGCTGGATTCGGGACGCCATTTGTATTTTCTAGGTATTTCCAGTAATAGGGACGGTCCATTATTTTCTTATCCATTTCAATCGTTAATTGAACCGTCATGTAGTGGTCATGGTTTTTTACAATGTGACAATTGTTTTCATCAAAAAAATTGTGTAAATAACTATGAATTTGTTGTGGGTACATATACATCCTCCTCTGAATGTCTTACCACTTTTAACCTACATGGATTCTTTAAACGTTGATAAAATGTCATCTAAATTACCCACTGCTTTTTCAAAGACATCAATTTTCGCATGGAGCAAGTCCAATATATGGTCTTCAATCGTGCCTTCGATTGCTAGGTTGTAAATATGAACGTCATGTTCCTGCCCCAAACGATGGACACGCCCAATTCGTTGTTCTAACTTCATGGGGTTCCAAGGGAGATCATAGTTAATCACATGGTGACAAAATTGAAGGTTAATTCCTTCTCCGCCTGATTCTGTCGCTATTAGTACTTGGGCTTGATCCTTAAATAGCTGTTTCATCCAATCTCGTTTACTCTTCTTAAATTTCCCATTGAAAAGAACACTTGTGATGCCTTTTGAACCTAAAAACCACTGTAAATAGGCTTGACTTGCACGGTATTCAGTAAAAATAATGACCTTATCATTTGCTTTAGAAATAAGTTCATATGCTTTTTCTGCTTTCGTGTTTACTTCCAAGGCCATCAACTTTTGAATCATTCCTTCAACGTAATCAATCTCTTCCGGATCAACACATTGTTGACGCATTTTATTTAAGGTCAAATACGTGGCTTCTTTGCTGCTGCACATTTCCTTCTGTAGAGTAATCATACTAAACGCACTTGAAAATACAGATGACACATTTTTAAGACCTACTATCAAGTCGTATACTTCTTTTTCCTCTTTTGTGAACTGAATCGGAATCGTTTGCACACGTCGATGTGTCCATTCAATTCCAGTATCCTTCCTTCTATTTCGTACCATCACTTGATTTACCAATTCTTTTAAATAGTCATCATGTTCCCACGTAAGTTTATTAGCGGAGAAAGAGGATTGAAATGTTTCATAATTTCCAAGGTGTCCTGGTTTTAGTAAGGAAATAAGATAAAACAATTCGAACACATCATTTTGAATTGGCGTCGCGGTTAATAACAAACAAAACTTTTTCTTTAAACTTTGAACAAACTCATAGTTTTTAGTTTTATGGTTTTTTAATTTGTGAGCTTCATCAATAATAATCATGTCATAATCTTGTGCATAGATAACTTCTTTATGTGGGCTTTTCTTGGCCGTATCCATACTCATGACCACTACACTGTAATTGTCCAAGTTATAATTTTTTTTATAAGGAATTGCCGGGATATAAAATTTATGGTTCAATTCATCAATCCATTGATTAATAAGGGACGCCGGGGCCAATATTAATGCTTTTTTTACAAGACCTCTGATTAAGTATTCTTTCAAGATCAGTCCCGCTTCAATGGTTTTCCCAAGCCCCACTTCGTCTGCAAGAATCGCTTTGCCATTCATTCTTTCAATGACCGTTTCCGCAACTTCCAATTGATGGCGAAGAGGCGTCAGGTTAGGTAGATATTTAGGAGATTGCAGTCCAGTGAAGTCTGTAATCAAGTTTGTTTTTACCACATCATAACTCATATTGTATAGTGTCCAATTATCCCATGGTTCACGTTCTTCTAATCGTTCTATGAAGCCTTCCTTCCACTTGGAGGACTTTTCAATTAACATATTTCATCACCTCAGCAACTTATCTTTATTAAAAGTTTGCCCAACTAAGCGATTGTTATGTTTTTTTGATTTAAGTTAATAAAAGGCTATCAGGAAATGTCAAATATAAGGTTGGCTTCTTAGAAGGTCCATTCAGTTAATGGCCATGTTAAAGTCCAGTTTTTATTGACCCTGTATTTACATTAATTTGAAAAATAAAAAAGACGATTCCTGTGCAATACAGAAATCACCCTTTTCGTTTTAGGAATCACAAATTATTAAAGAATACTCTTATTACGTCTGCTCCACCTATAAAGGTTCCTAAAGATCCTCCTAAGTTAGTGAGGACAACAACTAGTAAAACGCGTGTCACTTTATTATGCCAAAAACCTTTTATAGAAAACACATCTTCTGAAAGCTTTTCGAAGTCACCGATGTTTGGTCGACGGATATATGCCTGCACAATCCCTGAAACCCAACCAGCGGCTATAAGGGGATGCAACGCTGTGAACGGGGCCGCAACAAAGGCCGACAGAATAGCCAAGGGATGGCCTAATGCAACTGCTGCACCAATTGCTGCAAGGCTTCCTGTCCATAGAACCCAACTTAACGCTTGATCTAATCCTGCAGAAGGGTTAGCGATGAACGTCCAGGCAATGATTGCCACAATAAGCAAAGGAATCGCCCAACCAATGATCTTAGGTACGATAGATTTAGGCGGTGTTTGTGACAAGGCTTCTAGATCATGTTCCTTATGAATTTCTTTTGTAATTCCCGGCACATGGGCTGCACCAAGCACCGCAACAACCTTGTCTCCTGGTGCTTCTTTGATTTTTTGGGCTAGATATTGATCTCGTTCATCAATTAATGGTTTCTTTAACTTTGGGAAAGATTCCGTGAATTCAGCAAGCACTGCATTAAGCGTATCCTGTTCTTTCATTTGTTCAAGATCTTCTTCAGAAATCGTTTCTTTGCTAAAAATACTGAAGAAAACTGAATTAAGAAGTTGTGCCTTCCCCATCAGCCCGAGATTATGCCAAATTCGAGAAAAGGTAATTTGTATATTGCGATCCGCTAATACCAGTTCAGCACCTGTTTCTTTTGCCGATTCAATCCCTTGAATCATTTCCTGACCAGGCTTGATGTCAAATTGTTTTGCTAAACGATTTTGGAATGAAGAGATGGCCAAATTCATCAAAAGCAACGTCGCTTTCTTATCTTTTATAACTTTGAAAATATCCGTCTCTTTCCACTTGTTGCTATCCATTACTGCCTGATATCTTTGTGCATCCAATTCAATACAAACTGAATCCGGTTTCTCTCTTTCAATTACTTCTTTTACTTGTTCCGCACTTTGTCTTGACACATGTGCAGTTCCAATTAGTATGAGTTCTTTCCCATCTAAATTGATGCGCGTTATGTTTTCTTCCGGCATAAGCTACTTCCTTCATAGAATGTATTTCTTCTACGCAATCTTGTATCAACTGATCACTAAAAGACTGTCTATTGTTAATAATGAATTAGATTAGGGTAAATTTCAAACATATTTTGTATATTAATAGAGAGGAATACATATTCCCCAAAAACACACTAAAAATCTCCTTACAATATTTATTACGGAAAAATAAAAGAACAACTGCAAAGTTAGATTTAACACTCCTTTTTTGGGGATGTATATAAATACGAAACTAAGATACACTACGATGCATGATGCATTTATTATCAATAACATAAGGGTTATGAAAGGAAATTAACCAAAAACTCTTGTATAATGAACATAGTAACAAAACTCATTTACTTTATACTTTTTTAGATAAGATGATTAGAAACCCAATGCGAATCAGTAAAAAGGGAATTTTACTTAATTAATGTTTTCTTATTGGACTATTTTTACAAATGAGTTAAATGATTTATTCACTATAGAGAGGCGGATTAATTTTAATGAATATCAATGAGTGTGAATTGCCTGGAATCGGCAGAAAGTTTGAAACAATAACGGCTAATAACGATAGAATTGTCATAATTATTCATGATGACGGAAATCGTGAGGTTTATCATTATGATGATAATGATGATGAAGAAAGCATCTCTGGTGTTACTTTTACCGATCAAGAAGCTCGTCAATTCGCATCTATTATGGGCGGAATGGTATATCAGCCTAAGACATTGGAATCCATTAATCTAGCCATTAATGATTTAATTATCGAGTGGCATAAAATTGATGTGAAATCTCCAATTGCTAATAAGACGATTGGTGAATATGACGTTCGAAATAACTACAATATAACGATTATTGCAATTATTAAAAAAGAAACTGAAAATCTACTTGCTCCAGGTCCTGATTCTCGGTTAGTGCCGGGCGATACTATTATTTTATCAGGCGCAAGAAAAGACGTGAAGCGGATTTACCAAGATCTCCTGGCAAAAGGGAGGGATTGAGATTAGATGGATCATTTAATATTTGAAGTAGGTACGGCACTTCTCATAGTAGCATTTGCCGCTTATTTTGCAGGGAAATTTAAATTATCTATTATTCCATTCCTCATTATCCTAGGAATGGTAGTGGGACCTCATGCACCCGATCTAGGATTTATCGATTTACGTTTTATTGACAGTGCAGAAATTATTACCTTCCTAGGGAGGATCGGTGTACTCTTTCTTCTCTTTTATTTAGGGTTGGAATTCTCAGTCGATAAATTAATTAAATCCGGGAAAAACATTGTCTATGGTGGCACAGTTTATGTGGCCATGAACTTTATTTTAGGATTGGGTTATGGTTTTCTAGTTGGTCTCGGGTTTTATGAAGCTCTCATTATTGCTGGAATGGTCTCTGTTTCTTCTAGTGCCATTGTGGCAAAAGTATTGGTGGACTTGAGAAGAACGGGTAACAAGGAAACTGAACTTATACTAGGAATCATTTTGTTCGACGATATTTTTCTTGCCGTATTCCTTTCAGTCATGTCTGGCTTACTTCTTAGTGACAATTCCTCAACATTATCTACAGTGATTTCAGTCTTAATTTCAATTGGTTATATGTTATTGTTTTTCGTCATTGCTCGAGTAGGTACTAAATACCTAAATAGGTTTTTGAATATTAAATCGAACGAAGTTTTTATTATTGTTGTGTTTGCCGGTTTGTTCTTTATTGCTGGATTTTCAGAAACTATCCATGTAGCAGAGGCAATTGGTGCACTATTATTCGGTTTAATGCTATCTGAGACCGTTCACAGCGAACGTATTGAAAAACTTGTTGTTCCTTACCGCGACTTTTTTGGCGCCATTTTCTTCTTTAGTTTTGGACTAAGTATTGACCCTCGAACTTTAGGTGATGCAATTTGGATTTCTCTAGGCGCAGTTATCTTGACTGTATTATCCAATGTAATCGCTGGTATGATTGCCGGTAGAAATGCTGGTCTCTCTCACAAGGCTTCCTCAAATATCGGTCTTACAATTATGGCTCGTGGGGAATTTACCATTATCGTTGCAAATCTTGGAATTGCCGCACAACTATCACCTGTTTTAAAACCTTTTTCAGCTTTATATGTATTAATTCTTGCGATCTTAGGACCTTTCTTAACAAAAGAATCTAGTAAGGTATTCAATTTGTTAAACAAGGTATTTAAGTGGCAAGAACCTATTACGAAAAAGAGTATTAAGAAAAAAATTGAATCTCCACCTGATGCATAAACCAGCATTACAACACCAAAAGAATTCCGTTGAAATGCACGAATCAATTAAATAACAAAAGAGATGGCACGCGAAAATGACGCGTGCCATTTCTTTTTTGTATATAAGCCTAAAAGGAACAACCATCCGAAGTGTTTCATCAAATTTTATCGTAGGGTTCTCAACTTATTAAATTTCTGTAATTCGATGGCGCAACTTTATTTCTTTTGCTGTTAATAATTTGCTTATACATCAATCACATGATCAGAATCCACCAAGTTTCTCCCTCGTCAATCGGGGTAAACCTTGCCAGCGCTTTTCCTCCTTGAAAATCTCCAGTCAGTCCTTGATAGAGGAGTGGAAGGCATCTATTGTCTTATGCTTTCTCATTCCCACACTTCGGTCAATGTATCTCTAAATAATTCATCCAGTTTTTTCGTAGGATCTTCAACGTCTACTGAAATCGTTTTAATGTAAGCTTCCAAACGAATCATTTCGCTGTCTAAGAATTCATTGATTATTTGAATCCTTGGTTCAAGATCTAATTCATCGCCTGCCATCTTTCTTTTTAAAAGATGCTCAATGTCACTTTTTAGTTTCCCATTTGGAACCGTAGCGTGCACCAATTCAACAAAATCAATTGGAGGCACCGAGTTATTTTCCTCAATCCATTTACAAGCCAATACCGGCCGAAGGACATAGAAGTATTTCTTGGTTTTCACTTCGGGTCCTTGCAAATACTTACGGTAATTGTTTTTTGCCATGTTCAAGTAGTGATACAAGCTAGCGTTCGGGTAGAATACCTCCGACTCTAAAGCCCGCAAATGATTGATAAACGAATACTTTTGATAATAAATAGTCGTGCTTTTCATCCATTCCAGAAGAGGCGGATTGCTTTTTCTAAAGAGTCGTAATGCTTTCGTTATTTCCCATCCGCTTATATCCAGTAAATCGTTAATGGGCATTTCAATCACATCTCGTTTGGATCCAATTCCTTGCGGATCGATGGACAGATACCAATTCGATTGGTGGATATAAATGAATCGAACATCAAAATCACTGTCTTTAGAAGGAAAACCCCACGCTCGACTGCCGGACTCCACTGCATACAGGATCTTCACTTGAAATTCCTCTTCAATTTCTTTTAGTTTTTTTCGAATTAGTTCCTTCATCTATATCCTACCTCCAAATTGCATTATGACTGTATTTATCCTTTTTTAACAAATTCGGATTTTAATTTCATCGCACCAAAACCATCAATCTTACAATCAATATCATGGTCCCCGTCAACTAAACGTATGCTTTTTACCTTTGTGCCAATTTTCAATACCGATGAACTTCCTTTTACTTTTAGGTCCTTAATCACTGTTACAGAATCCCCATCGTTCAAGACATTTCCATTGGCATCTTTGACGACCTTTTTGTCTTCAACAGTTCCGCTCTCTTTTTCCAGAGACCACTCATGTGCACATTCCGGGCAAACCAAGTGATTTCCATCCTCGTACGTATATTCGGAGTTACATTTCGGGCAATTTGGCAAAGCTGGCATAATTTTATTTCCTCCACTCATCAATGGTAATTCCCATATTTATTTTCAGCATTAAATTCAGAAAAACTTATAGGATGTTACTTATATGCTTATATACTGTCATAGTCTCCTCGTATTGACAAACCCTTCTCCGCGCTTTTCTTGTGAAACGGATCAATTGCACATTCAAAAAAACGATATGATTTCAACAGTTTATAGATTGTGGTTTGCAATACTTATAGAAATTCCCTCTTATTAACAAACAGTTCTCAAAAGCAAAATCTTATCCACTAAACAGAACCCCCACTTTTCACTACAGTGAGAAGTGGGGGTTTGGGGACATGTTTTCACATATGCAAGTAATTTTTTTCTATTATTTCCCTTATTGCACCTAATGTTTGCCCCTTGAATTTGTCTGCGATTGCATGACCATTGACATCACAAAAGTAATAAGACCCTATCTTTTCATCGTAGTGAAACCCAAGATGTATCAGAGCCTGTTGTAATTGATCTGGCAATTCATCTAAACCGGTGAGCTCATAAAAGTAATCAGTTGGCAATACTTTCACATCGAGATCATCAGTACCTGTATGAACAATAAATAAATCTTTATCATTCTGAACAACCCACTGTCCCTTTGAAAATAATGAAATTCGTTTGTTTTCCAATGCAGCGATTCCATCTAAATTAATTCCAAAAACTCGATTTAACATCGCACGAACTTCCCCACCGGTCAGATCATTTCCTGACCGCTTTAGGTGCAAATCTATTGCAACTCTAGAATTTGATGTTAAAGAGTTGTCAAAATTAGTTAACGGGGAAACTTGTACTAACTCTTTTATCCCTTTATCTAAAACAACCACAACATCCAAATCTATTCCGAAAATTTGATACACGGCTTTACATATCTCAGAGCTAGTGATTTTTTCTTCATGGGAGCTGAGGTATTTGTCCATTAGTTCTATTTTTGTCATTGCTTCAATTTGCTGATTTAACTCGCTATCAGAGACTTGTATTACTAGTTCTTGTTGCAATGTTTTTTTTATTTCTTGCTTAATTGAATCAGGCTTAAACTCCAAGATGATAAATACCTCCTTATGTCCATGCTTTTACTTCCCAAAAGATGATAGGAATTTAACACGATCTCCCATTGGAGGCACGTTATTATCAACTAAAGCCACCTCTAAAATTGCTGGACCATTTAAATTGGTTAAGCGATCAATCACGGCTTGGTCCAGATCTTCCATGCTATCCACTCTAAAACTTGGAATATTCATGGCTGTTGCCATTGCAGAGATATTGATTGGTTCCTGTTCGAATGATGCATGTGTGCGATGATACTGTAAGGCATGACCCTGATAGACCATTCCCAAGCGTGCGTTATTCATCACAACAAACAATACAGGCAAGTTATATTCCTTCGCCGTCAAAATTTCCATTCCATGCATGAAAAAGCTTCCGTCACCTGTTATAGCTACTGAAGGACGTTGTGGCTCAGCAAGTTTTGAACCGATTGCAGATCCAATACCGCTACCCATCGCGCCAAAATGTACATTAATGTCGAATGTATCAGTTTCTAGAACGGTCATATGGTGAATGACATAGGCCATATACTCACCAATATCAATTGAATATCTAGTAGATGGCGGAAGATATTCCTGTAACTTCGCCAGTACATTTCTAGTGTTATACTCTTTGTTATTCTCAATGTCATTTGTTTTTTCAATACGATTCACATTTTTTCGCGATATTCCCAGGGATTTTAACTCCTCTATCAAATACATAAGACTTAATTGTATATCTCCTAAAACCGGTAGATCAATCTCATATTTTCTATTAAACACCGATGGATCAAAGTCCATTTGAATGGTAAAACGGTCTTTAGTAAGGTTTGCATTATAATTATTCGTTGCAGTTTCACCTAAGCTCGAACCGATGACTAATAATGTCTGAACGTCACCTTGGTTAATTAAATTTGAGGCATAGTCATTGCCCGCGAAACCGAAAACCCCAGCCAGGAGTGGATGATCGTCACGAATAAGTCCTTTTGCCACAGGAGTCACTAGCATTGGCCACTCCAACATTTCCGCCAACTCAATTACCTGTTCAACAGAGTTTCTGACTCCTTGCCCGATAAAGATATAACCGGTTTTTCTATCTACTATTTCTTTAGCTACTTTTTTAATCTGTTCAAGGTCAGGAACACAATCTTCTCTTTTAGTTAAATCCGGTATAACCGTATTTTCCACAAATCCGTGTTGAACATCGATTGGCATTGCCACGTGAACCGGGCCCGGCACTCCAGAAAGTGCTATTTCAGTAGCTTTGACGATTTCATTAAGTAAATCTTTTGCGTCTGTAACGGTCACACTGTATTTAGTGACTGATTTGAAAATAGGATCAGCGTCCAATTCCTGAGATGCATTCAATCCCATGGTGTTCACAGGAACAGCACCTGTCAAGAACAGCACAGGCAGATGTTCACGCATTGCATTCGCTGCACCAGTCACCAAGTTGGTTCCACCTGGTCCGCTGCTTCCTATACACACACTCAACTGTTTCGAGTATTTTGCATAAGAAGTAGCCATATACCCTGCAGCTCCTTCATGCTTCGTTACAATTGGTGTAATTTCAGGCATATCATAAAGTTCATTAAAAAATGCATTCACGGAACCTGCTGGTATACCAAAGATATGTTCTACTCCAATACCTCTTAAATATTCTAATACCGAACGTACTGCTTTCATAAAAATCCCCCACTATTATTTATTTGACCTTGCTAGTATTCCTATAAGTATTTCTTAGTAAGATCCTCAGCTTTCATAGGTTTACTAAAGTAAAAACCTTGCATGATATGGCAGCCTTTAGATACCAGGAAATTCAATTGTTCTATTGTCTCAACACCTTCAGCCACTAGGTTAAGATTCAAGTTTTGAGCTAAATTGATGATTGTATTCGTAATGGCAGCATTGTCATCATCTTTTCCGATGTCTTGAATAAACGATTTATCAATCTTTAATGCATCTATAGGGAAATTCTTTAAGTAACCTAATGAAGAGTAACCAGTTCCAAAATCATCAATGGCGATTTTTACACCGAGCCCTTTCAGCTGCTTCATTTTTTTGATCGTGATATCTGTATTTTTGATGATCTGATTTTCAGTTAGTTCGATATGCAAACATTCAGGAGCTAAATTTAGCTCCTCTAAAATCTTTTTGATCATTGCAAACAAATTATCTTCTTCAAACTGACGACTCGCTAGATTCACAGACATACTCATGTATGAATGTCCTTGTGTATGCCATTCCTTTAATTGCTTACAGGCATTTATAAGAACCCATCTTCCGATCGGCACAATCAATCCGGTGTCTTCAGCAATCGGGATAAAATCGGCAGGTGAGATCATGCCTTCAGTCGGATGGTTCCATCTCAGCAAAGCCTCTGCTCCAATAATCGAATTCGTTTTACTATCTATTTGAGGCTGATAATAGATGACTAGCTCATCGTTATCTAAAGCTTTATATAAAGCATTCTCCAACTTAATACTGTCCAGTGTTCTATTATTCATCTCACTTTTGAAGAAATGGAAATAGGTACCGGATTTTTCCTTGGATTTGTACATCGCAGCATCAGCATTTTTAATTAAATCTTCGGTGGTGTCGCCATCCTCGGGAAATAGACTTATCCCAATGCTCGTTTTAATATATACTTCGTTTTCTTTTAAATTAAATGGCTTAGAAAACGAATTTGTTACCTGTTCAATGACGTCCAAAATATCTTTTTCACTTTTAACATTGGATAGAATGATGGTGAATTCATCTCCACCTTGCCGCGATACAATGGCTTCTTTTGGAACACTAGCTCTTAAGCGTTTTGCAACATCCCGTAATAAAAGGTCCCCAAAGCTATGTCCTAAACTATCATTAATCAATTTAAAACGATCTAAATCCAAGTACAGAACGGCAATCTTTTGTTCTTTAGTTTTTGCATCTTTTAATTCTTGATTTAGTCTTTCGTTTAACAAAACACGATTTGGCAACTCTGTTAAACTGTCAAAGTAAGCAAGATATTTGATCTCTTCCTCCAGTTTTTTCCGTTCAGTTATATCATTAAAGGTAACTACCTCTCCCAGGATTGAGTCTCCATCTTTTATTAAAGAGATGACGTATTCCGCAGCTAGGCAGGACTTATCCTTCTTGATAAACTTTTGGTTTCCCTTAGAAGTACTCGATTGATCACTATTCGATCTATTTCTTTCAAAAATGATGGTATATGACTTCCCTATTAGTTCTCCTTTTTCATAGCCCAACATGGATTCACTAGCTGGATTACAAAATGTGATTTTCCCATCTAGATCTAAACCAAAAATCCCTTCTCCTGCTGAGTTCAGAATTAATTCCTTTTCGCGGCTTGTATTCTCTAATTCCAAAACTACTCTTTCAAGCTCAATATTTTTTTCTCTAATTTCTGAAGTTCTCTTTTCTATAATGACCTCTTGTTTGTCCATATATAATAAATTTGAAAGCGTAGAAGCGGTTGCATCTGCAATTGACTGCGCTAACTGGATATCTGACTCCTCAAAATAAAGGCTATCTTTCTCAAGTTCAACAATCGCCAATGCTCCTAAAACCTCACCCATGGCAACTAGCGGTAGCATAAACATCCCTTTCATCCCGAAACTCCGACATAATTCATGATTCGGTCTTTCATCTTCAAAGACATTTGGAATGAGTAAAGGTTTCTTGGTCCGAACAACTTCTTTGAATACTGGATCATTCGTCTGGTCGATATGCGAATTTTTATGTGTGTTCATCCAGTCTTCCTCTGTCCAATCACTATCTCTGCTTAAACTTGCTGGTTTAATTCTTTTCTCTGCCAAAGGGTCAAGTAGGTGCACTCCAATATTAGAATTATCCAACACTTTCCCAACGTAAAAATAGCATTTATCCAATACCTCTTGCATCGAAGAACACATGGATAATTCTCGGGTAAGATCTAATAACAATTGCTTTTCAGCTATAAGATTCTCCTTATTCGTTAAATTTGTCGCATTTCGAATTGCAACACCGGCCATGTTCACATAAGCACCCACGGTCTGGATTTCATCCTCTGTTAAGTTCATCGGAATTCCATAATCAAACAAAAAAACAAGGCCGAATAACTCTTCCTCATAAGAAATAGGAAGAGCTAATAAAGACTTAATTTGAAAGCCCTCTACCGCTCGCGGATCCGGACGATTATCTTTTGAAGTATCTGGTATATAGATCGTTTTTTGTGTTTCTATCACTTCTTTTGCGAGTAAATCAAACTCCGTTTCAATGACATGCATGTCCAATGTCATTCCATTAATGACCTCTGGCTTCCCAACGTATCCTCTAAATCTCCCGTCTTTTTGGGGTAAATAGATGCCTACAGAGTCACATTGAACGATTTCTTCAGATATCGCTGTTGTTACCTGCTGTAGAACTTCTCTCAATTCGAGTTGTGTATTTATTAATTTTGTAATATGTGCTAGACGAGAGTATCTTGTTTGTTGCTTTACCATTCAGACATTCTCCATTTCCACTTGTTATTTTACCAATTTATGGTTTATAATTGTTTCCATAATTTTATTTGTATATCCTAATTTTAACACTATCATAATTTTAACACTATCATAATAACACAATTCATTTCTCCCTACTTTTCACCTAATTCACCCATTACTCATAATTCTTTTTGCGTTGTTTTTTTCATACGTATAATAAATTTCCACATGATTAGTTATTTTAGATTGATAATTAACCAATTTATTGGTAATAAATGTGATTTATACTTTTTGAATCACCAAAGATATTGCACTATTTCACTTTCTCTTTTGTCCATTAACTATCAGAAAACATAAAAAGGACTAATCTTATTGACTAGTCCTAATCCTAATTATCGAATATTTAGCAAAATTGCTTCTGTGGTTCTCTAGTAAAGTGTTTCCTACAACTCGCTTTTTAGTTTATTTCCCACTGCATAATAATTACTAGGTACTTCATTTACGTAAACACGAATTGTGGATAAAGGGGCGCCCAATGATTTGTGAACAGTATTTGCTACATCTCGAATACACTGTTCCACTGTTTCTGGCTCTCTCCCCTCAAGTAGGGTGATTTGGATAATCGGCATCATCTTTCCTCCCTCTATACATGTTTAGGTATTAAACATTGGCACCACAGTACATACAGCTTAGTTATTTTCACCTTTATTTGTTCGCGCGTTTAAAATCATTTGATCAAGGGCAAACATTCTGCTGCCATTGATTGCAAGAAATACAGCAATGGCCAAGAATGCCAAATCCAACTCATATCCCGCCATTTGCCCATTACCAAGGAAGCCAAGTACAAACTTCACTTTTACGATAGCTCCGATTAGCAAGAGTGAGAATAATAGAGATACAATTCTAGTACCTAAACCAAGAACCAATGCGATTCCTCCAACCAATTCCAAAGTGGCCACAACATATGCCAAAGAACCAGTTAGTCCAATGCTTTCAAACCATCCAACAGTTTGACCGATTCCGTCCTGGTATTTGGCCAAACCGTGTATAAAGAAACTAATTCCCAATATTACTCTTAATATCAACGTACCTGCCTCAAATTTTTTCAACATTTCATTTCCTCCAAATCATTTCTCTTTATGAACTATTTTTTATATTTCTAGATGTTTTAATACTTCTTATCAATCAATTTTCGAAACTGCTATCTTTATTTTTCTAATGAATCGAGTAACCATTTCGTGTAATCATGGAAGTTTTGCAACGACACAGTATGTCCTTCTTGATAGGTTTTAAATGTCACGTTTGCACCCAACTCATGAAAATACTCATTATTTGCAACTCCCCATTCATACGGCAAAACCTGATCCATTTCCCCATGAGAAATAAATAATGACATATGATTGACAGGTTTTACGTCGTATTCTTCCTTAACGAACATAGGAATATATCCACTTAGGGCTATAATTCCCTTAATTCTGCTCCCTAGTGTCAAACCAAGTGTCATTGAGAGAATTGCACCCTGACTGAAGCCAAGTAAATATAATTGACTTACGTCTAAAGGGTATTTTCCAGTAGCGTAATCGATAAAGTCCGTGATTTTATTAACGGCATAATCAAAAACTGCTCGGTGCGGTTTCCCATAGCCTTCAATGGTAAAGAAAGTAAAACCGGGAGGCTGTTCCAAGTGGCCACGAATACTAAAGATGTAAAACTGCTCCTCCAATCCATTTACCATGGAAAGCATGTTTTGTTCATCACTACCCATACCATGCATGACGAAAAGTGCTGGATAGGTTTTTGTTGGATCGATTTGTTTTGGTCGACGAATTTCATAAATCATTGGTGAATTCAATTTTCATCTTCCTCTCTACAAAATTTTGATTTATTCCTAGACTACCCTCTTTATCCTACCTATAGCCTAATTAAATCCGATTTATTATACAAATAGAAATAAAAAATTCGTATAAGAATACTAATAAGCAAAAAAAATTAACTTATCCGACGAAAGTTTCTTTATACAAATATTTGTTATCTATACATTAACTACATTCGCGGTAGATTGTCAATATTTTATTTGCTAAGATAGAATTATGTTGTTTATTAGGAAACATTTGAGGTGAATAAATTGGAAATAGGATCGAAAATTCGTTCGATACGAAACAGAAAAAAAATCACCATCGCTCAAATGTGTGAAGGCACTGGGCTTTCAAAGGGATTTATCAGCAACGTGGAAAACAACAACACCTCTCCATCTATTAATACTTTGCAAACGATTTCAATCTTTCTTGGGGTTCCGTTACCCTATTTGTTGTTAGAAAAGAAACAGCACATGCGAGTGGTAAAAAAGAACGAAAGAACCAACTCTACTTTTAACAATTTGAAAATAGAACATTTGGCGTCCAAGGGTGGATTAAGAATGATGTTGGTTGAATTTCCTCCTGGTGCTTCAATGGGTGAAGTTAATGCCCATGAAGGAGAAGAAAGTCATCTCGTGCTGGAGGGCAAGATCCTCGCTGAACAAGGAGAAGACTCAATGATCATTGAAGAGGGCGATTCTTTCAGTTGGAACGCGAGTGTACCCCATTTTGTTAAAAATATTGGTGATGACAAAGCTGTTGTGTTAGTTTCTATCCATTCAGACACTGAACTAACGGATGTTTTTTAATCCTTATTTACAAAGAAAAAGTGACCCTCATCGGTCACTTTTTCGTTTGGGGCTATGAATGGGCTATTTCACTGCGATTTGAGGTATTAGCTTATGTGTACCGGTTAGCGCTAATGTACGAGAACAACGGAATCGTTTAACTTAACTTGAAATAACAACAGTTGCTTCGATTGATGTAGCTACAATATCAAACTTCGGCGCAGGAACTTCTGCTTCCCCTGTTAATAGTAGTTTCACTGCTAAATATGGGAAATTAATACCTGACAGGCAAGAAATATGCAGACCACCTGACATACGCGGATTAATTTCTAACAGTTTAGGAACGCCATCTGTAAATTTCACTTGAATGTTATAAACATAAGGAATCTTATATATATCATTTACTGTATGTGCAATTTTGATTAACTCAGCATGATGTTCTAACTCTCTTACTCTACCCGCCACTTTTTTTCTTGGAACTGCAGCAAGTAATTGTCCATTATATGAAAGACAGTCAATGCTGTATTCGTATTGAGGAAGATATTCCATTACCATTAACTCATTGAAACGAGGGACTTCGGACAAAGTTTTATGTACTTCTCTAAAAGATATTTTGTGTGAGATATGACCAAATAATTCGTCCAGCGTCCCATCACTTTCTCTTAATACTCTAAAACCTTCTCCTCCTCTGCCCTCTGCCGGTTTCATACATACTCTTTTGCCGTTTTGGCTGATTCTGTCATACGCTTTTTTAAACTGTTCTGCTGTTTCCACGACACTGTATTCTGGTAAAAGATCTTTTAACTCACTATCTATCAGGGAATCGTATAGTTTTCCTTTATGAGAAATAGTTTGCATTAACTCGTTATTCTCACTTACGAGTACCTTCGTACCCACTTCTTGAAACCTTTCAATGGCACCAGAAATTTCCACTGCGTAGTGATAGGGAATAAAGACATTAATACGATGCTTCTTACAAAAATCAATGCAGAACTCTATGTATTCTTCACTTTCTAATACAGGCTCAGTTTGAGAATAGTCGCATACCTGGAAATAGACTGTATCTTTATTGGGGTGTGTCCCATAAATTTCAAATTCCAATCCATCCGCATTATTTTTAATACTTTCTATTAGATGGTAGGCTGTGGAAAACCATCTATTAAACCAAATTCTTGTTTTCAAGAAGAAAAACTCCTTTTTATTTGAAGTATGATTGAAAAAATAAATTATTCCATACTTAATATACCACATGTAAAAAGGGCAATATCAAATCTTTTTAATACGTGTTAACTCCAGTCGTTTCCCTATATTTGTCGGTTAAAATAACCATGCAAAGAGGTAGCAAAAAAGGAATGAATCGTTCGAGACGAAACATTCCTTTTTGCTATTTCAACTGATTTTTGGAACAACAACTTAAGGCGTCCATTGGTCGTGGATGATGCCCACCAATATATGATCATGTTCTATTTTCTCAAATACAAGTCGCAGACTGCGCCAATCCATCCCTTCAAATGATGGATCGATACCGTCGATATAATATTCAACAAAATCGTAAGTAGCCTTCGGATAAACTTTGTTCAAATTATTTGTCGTGGTACTCTCCCCCTGAACCTCGTTCAGCGAGATTTTTGCGTCTTTAAAGAAATCTGCATCGTAAACGAATTTTTTATGGTAATCCGCATAGGTCAACTCGATTAAATCGCCCGAACCGGGAAAGGTACGCCACTCATATACAGTTGAATTTTCCATTAATACCTCCAGCTCTTCCCTTAAGAACACAAGATCTTTCTCTTGATCGACATAAGCGTAGGGCGAAAACCGAATTCCCTTATCCGGATGTGCCCATGCTGCAAGATTGCTCATATCGCCATTCTTGAGAATCCTCATAACTGTTGTAGCCGCTTCCAGTGAAGTCGGTGGCATCCCTTCTGTCGGTTCCCCTTGGTCTATCGGTTGTTCTTCATGCACTTGTTCCTCTTCTTTTTGTTCCTCTTCTTGCACTTGTTCCAATGGCTCTTCATGAATCTCGTCCTTATGGTCCGTTGCTTCACTCGTTTTTTCATTGCATGCTGTTAGCGTTAATAGTGCAGCCCCTAAGATCATTACGACCATCTTTCTTAAACTAATCATAAACTCACTCCTGTCTTGCGTATCTACCCTTTTAGACGGAATGGATTTTTATTAAGTTTCAATTTTCTGTCTTTTTCTTCGAGTATTCTGTCATCTTTTTTTTGAGGTTGTTAATCCATTTGGAATAGTTCCGAAAAATTTGTCATAACATGGTGATGTCTCACTGGTTTAGGATTTCAATGAAAATGGAAGGTGGGAATACCGATAAACCCTACAAAGGAACGAAAAACTGCCGGTGCCATTAAGACAGGAATAGGTTTTGGAACTTGCCTTTCTATGATTATCTCGTACACCGCATATCAATCAATCGGATGGGCCATCATACATGGCTGTTTTAGTTGGCTTTATGTACTTTATTATTTTATTAAATATGCACCCGAGTTATTTTAAATATAAGAAAGACAGACTTCTGAAAATGAAGTCTGTCTTTTAATTCTACTCTTCACTCATTATAATAACAGATGAAGTTGGTCCATTCTCTTCTTCGGAAGAATAACTGATATTATAGTTTTCATGATAATAGATGTTTACATAATCTTGACCTTCAATATCATCGAAATAAGAGTCCACGGGATCTGAAAGGATTGCACTTATCTCCTCCGGTGTCATCCCTATATAAGTACCCAAAATATCGATATCTGGGTTGCTAATCATAAATCCATAAACTATTTCTGTTTCTTCATCAAAAAAATACCCATCTTCATCATTAAAGACGACTAATCTGCCTCCCATATAGTAATCATCATATGAGGGGTCCCCATAATAGCTAGTTAATTCATCCAGTGTAGCTCCGATTTGGAAAGGAGTGCCTATCTCTGAAGCAACAGCTACCTCATAATTCGATGATTCAGGATTTTCAAGATCCTCCCCTTCAAATATAGAGATTAGTAGTCCGTTGGAATAGAATTCATTTTGTGGCAGGTCATTAAATGCGGTATAAACAATTTCAAATCTGTCGTCTTCATGAAGCTGAAACTGAATTGTTGCTTCTGCATCCACATCTTCATACATGAAACCTCCCGTAAACTCGACGATATCCTCATCCTCTTCCGATAAAAAATATTCCCACGTTGGCGACGAAAAGAACGCATTGAAAGCTTCATCTATTGTAATGTCGGGATAATCATCTAGTGACCCGTCTTTTACAGTTAGAACATGGGGTTCGTCTTTTGTCAGTTCGCTTTGTACGACATCTTCCAAATCATTCACTGTATTTTTTGTCGTCTCTTCTAATTCACCGCAACCTGCAAGTAAAAGAAATGACCCAATAAACGTTGGTCCTAACATATTTTTAAGCGTCAACATATTTTTCTCTCCTTTAATAATTGGAACTCCATTTACTTATACTATGAATTTTTTATTTAACCAATAGTCCTACTCAATTGGTTTACCCTACCTAATTCAACATCTTTTGTATTAGGCACAAGTTACTAACAATATATTACCATATTATTCTCATATCTATAATCTCTTAATTTATTTATCAATAGAAATCATAATCGCAACAAAATCTACTACATAATTTGAATGTGGTCTTTGCGACTTGGGAAGTTAGATAACCACAGTTGACTATCATCTAACTTCTTATTACTGTTTATTTAATAGTCAAAATAATAATTGAAAGCGCACTTTGTGAGATACCGTAACTTTTGGTTATGCCTACTACTATTTTCACCGCTAATTGTAACTGGTTTCCAAAAGGAGAATAACGAAATGTTAAAATTGAATTATGGAAAGTATTTTATTCCTGAAAAACTAGTTAAAGTCATTGATTTACAAGCACAACTCAACAAACAAGGACTATTAGATTATGGAGATCTATTAGGTCTATACTTTTCATACGACGGCCTCGATTCCCGTTACTTAAACACACCACTTGATGTAATCTCTTTTGCTAGACCTGGTGTAGACGGTATTCATTATGGTTTTCTTACTGATTTTGGACAAGTAAAAGATTTAGACAATGCTTATATTGTTCGTGTCTCTCCAATGGACTTTGATGCCCCCGTAAAAATTGTTGCCAGGAATATTTACGATTTTATGAGAATAATGTGCTTTTCACCAGTTGCTCTTGAATTGGTTGATATTAATACAAGTAAAAAGGAATTTGAACAATTGCTACAAGAATATCCAGAGCTATCAACAATTGAAATGATTATTGGAGAAGAAAATAAGGTGAGAGATATTTTCTGCGAAACGTTTCAACTTGAACCCATTGAATCTTTATATGACTATTTGCGGGGAGTAAAACAAGAACGAGAAAATGAGATTGTTTTATCTACTGAAGATGGGATTGGAGTAGTAAATAATAGGGTTAACGAAAAGGAAATAAACAATAAAGACTTGTTCAAATTTAACGAGGAACATGACCTTCAAATTATAGAAGTAAAATATTTTTTTGTGCATTCATCCTTCGCAACAAAATTAGTTTTCTTACGTGACGCTCTATCAAAAGGATTAATTTTCGACCAAAAAGAGGTTAAAGTATACCTTATAGAACAATTACGTTTCATGCACTTAAGTGACGAAGCAGAGAGAATTTCTTATCCTGAATAAGCTTAAGAAAACAAGACGTTTAAAATATATTATTGAAACCAGGTGATGAGATGAAAACAAACATATACGTAAACAATGAGAAATTCATTGCAGGGATGACAATGAAAGATGATGCTGAACTTGAATTCAACAACATGGCTCTACATGCCTGTGAAAACCCTAAAGATATAGTTGAAAATCGTGAAAAATTGGCTATTTTCTTAAATTGCGGACTAGATCATTTCGTTTGTGCCAATCAAACACATAGCTCGAATTTCCATCGGGTAACACTGGATGACAAAGGGCGAGGTGCGATTCGAACGGATTCTGCTATTGCGGATACAGACGCCTTGTATACGTATGAACCGAATCTGTTATTATGCAGCTTTACTGCCGACTGTGTCCCTGTGACTTTTTACAACGAAGCGAATGGCCTCACTGGTGTGATTCATTCCGGATGGCAAGGAACAATCAAAGAAATTTCCTTGAAACTCTTTGAGCATTTAAAACAATTTGAACAGTGTAATTTAAGCGATGTACATGTACAAATCGGTGCATCACTGAGTCAGGCAAAATTTGAAGTCGATGAAGATGTTTATTTGAAATTCAAAGACCTTGGCTATGCGGACGATTTTATGTATTTCAATGAGCACACCCACAAATATCACATCGACAATCAGCTTACTGTGAAAAAACAATGTGAGTTGGCCGGTATCCCAACTGAGCAAATTGCGATTGATCAGACTTGTACGTTTGTAAGCCCGGATGGTTTCTCATATCGTCAAGATAAACAAAGCGGCAGACATATGAGTTTTATTATGAAAAGGGCAATTGATTAAATAGTTTCCATATTAAAACCGATTTTATCAGCGCAAACTACTCAAAAAAGCACATCAACTTTTTACATTGATGTGCTTTCTTATTTTCCCCAGTAAAATGCTTTTATTTTTGAATAAACATTTGTGTCCAGTAATTGCCGTCCTTTACATAGCCTACTCCAATATGCGTAAAGTTTTTGCTAAGGATATTCGCTCTATGACCTTCGCTATTCATCCATGCCTTCACTACCTCAGCTGCAGTCTTTTGACCACTAGCGATGTTTTCTCCAGCCGATTTGTAAGTTATGCCAAAGTTTTTCATCATTGTAAACGGTGAACCATACGTTGGACTTGTGTGATTGAAATAATTTTTATCACGCATATCTTGAGACTTAAACTCTGCCACTCTTGCAAGCTCCCAATCATTCTTCAAAGCTGGGAGTCCAGCATTTGCTCTTTCAATATTTACGAGTTTGGTCACTTCTTGCTCTACACCGGCTTGTTCTTTTGTAGGAACATTAATCGTTTGTCCAGGGTAGATAAGATTTGGATTAGCGAGCTGTGGATTTGATTCTATTAATTCCTGAACTCCCGTTTGTGTTTTCACTGCTATTTTCCAAAGGGAATCTCCTGAAACTACTTTATATGAACCATCCGCCATAGCGCTAATTGGAAATAATAAAGATATAGATATAACTGAAGCAATCGTGACTTTACCTACTTTTTTAAACATCGAATCAATCCTTCCTGTTAGTTACATTCATGGTAAAGTGTTTTACTGAGTAATTCACCACTAAATATATGGAAGGATTTTTACAAACTCATTACACTTGAAACGAAAAATTCAAAATCACTTGAGATACAACGTTTCTGTATAAAAAGTCTGGTAACAAGGTTGAAATACAACTGTAACAGGTAAGTATTGCCATAAAAAATTTAACTTTATACGCTAAATTTCATGACATAAGAAGATCTATCATTAGTACCATCACCTAACAATGGTCTTATCTCTTGACTGCAATCAGTAGACTCATATAATTTTAACTCTTTAATTTACCTCCCTTCTTGTAATGCCAGACCGTCAGCAATTATGGTTACACGATTGTGGGATTTTAGTGCTGATGCAGGAAAACTCACATCCAATTCACCTAGTAATAATTCCTTTACAGCCGTGGCTTTTGATTCACCCGAAGAGTCCCGCGTAATCATTAACAGCAATTATTTTCAATGATTGTCACCTCGATTAAATGCCAGTTTTCCAAAGCAATAAAGTCTTCATTACATCTAAGTTGTGGTTAGTAAAACGAAGTCTGCGTCTTTGCCTTCTTTCACACTTCCTTTTCGATCGAAAATGTTTAGACTCAATGCCGGATTTATAGATGTCATTTTGATTAAATCTTCTAAGCCGCATCCCGTAAACGTCTGAAAGTTTTGTAGAGCCCTCCCCATTTTGAGAATACTTCCTGCTAATGTACCATCTTGTAAAGTAGCTCTATCACTAGATACACGAACTTTTTGTCCACCAAGGTCATACATACCTGCTTTCAGACATTTGGCTCTCATTGAATCAGTAATTAGAATAATTGCATCACTTGTCTTGCTTTTATACGTATGGTTAACGATTTCTGGTCGGACATGAATGCCGTCTACTATGATCTCGACTTTCAACTCTTCCTGGACCAATGCGGCACAGACGACCCCAGGTTCGCGATGATGTAGACCTGTCATCCCGTTAAACAAGTGTGTGACATGTGATTCCCCAGCTTCAATGGCACTGTCTACCTCTTCATATGTCGCATTTGAATGGCCGATCGAAGCGACGATTCCTGATTGTTTTAAATGGCGAATGAAATCCAATCCATTCTCTTCTTCAGTTGCCACTGTCACCACACTAGTTTAATCATGCTTGCTGTAGAGATCATATTTAACACCATTTTTTGAGCTGTTCCCGCTTTTAAGCGTGTTGAACCCGTTACCACTTCTGGACCAACTGGAATTATCAATTGGGTATTTAGATAGCAGAGATACTTCTAAACCTACATTACATGAAATTCCTACAGTAGGAATGTTTTTTCATTAGCTCTTTCTAGTGCTCCAAGAACGAATGGAGTACTTCCACTAGAAGCGATGCCAATAATCACGTCCATTTGGCTTACTAATCGATTCACTTAAATACTGGCAAGGTAATTTTAGGAAAAAAAACGGACTCACCGCAATGGGCGAGTCCGTTTTCATTATGATTATTAGCCATTAAACCCAAAAAGTAAAATTATCGTTATAAATTCAACGACCATACTGTCGACAACAGGAGTAGTCCTGTTCCCATACCGAGTGAATACGTCATCAAGTGTGATGAAAACTTGTTTTTCCACTCTTTAAAAATATGATCTGCTTCAATCAGATCATCCACTTCTTTCATTGAAGCCGGTTTTTTGATTGTCATACTTCCCAATGATTTAAATCCTTGAAAAAATAGATTGAGAAACCCCGTATTCAGGACGTACATACATGCACCGACCAGTAAGGAAAAAATTCCAACCAGGAACAGCTTATTCAAATCTGCTTCAGAAACAATCTGGATCTCGCGGATAAGTACCAGGAAAATCACCACGATCATGACAGAACCGGCAGAGTAAAAGTATCGTTTTACCATTTATCTTTCTCCTTTAGTTATTCCGATACCTTCTCCGCAAATCGAAGATCTGGTTTTGACAAAACATCCAGACGAATTCCTTCGATTTTTTTGCTTATAAGCGTATTTTGAGCTTGGAATAGGATAGGAATAATCGGCATTTCTTCCATTAATACTGTTTCTGCTTCATGTAATAATTCAAATCGCTTGTTTTCGTCCTGCTCAACTAGTGATTCTGCTATCAGATCATCAAATTTACTATTACTCCAGTTTGTAAAGTTACTTGAGCTTTTTGAAGTATACAAGTTTAATACTGGGTATGGATCCAGGAAGTCTCCGCTCCAGCCCATGCGCGCTAACTGGAAGTTTTTTTGCTTGAACGTATCGATATATGTTTTCCATTCCTGATTTTCAATCTTCACATCTAAATCAAGATTTTGTTTGAACATTTCCTGCAAGACCTCGGCAATTTTCTTATGATTGCCTTCTGAGTTATATTTCAACGTAAATTCCGGAAGCTTGTCCCAGCCCTCTTCTTTCAACCCTTCTTCCAATAATTCCTTTGCTTTTTCGGAATCGAACTTAAAGTATTCAGGGGCTTCATCTCTAAAATCTTTGCCTGATGGAGATTCAACACCGTAAGCGACGTAGCCATATGCAGGTTTTTCTCCACCTTTTAGGATATTTTCTGTAAGGGCTTCTCTATCGATCGCAAATGATAAGGCTCTTCTGATTTTTGCATTAGTGAATGGTTCTTCCTCAACATTAAATGTATATGTATATATACTAAAGGATGGGAAATTCTTGTATTCTTCATTACTTTTCTCTTGTTCAACTGTCTCTGCAGGCAATGCCGCCACTAGATCAAGTTCGCCTGCTTTATACATCTGGTATTCAGTTGTTGCATCAGCGATCATTTTGAAATTTACAGTATCCATTGTAATCTGATCTGCGTTCCAAAAACTCTCGCTTTTTTGAATGGTCAATTGTTCGTTATGCTTCCATTCTGACACTGTATATGCCCCATTTGTAACAATTCCTGCTGCTTCAGCCGCCCAATCTTCATCAGCTTCAACAACCTTCTGGTTAACTGGCAAGAAACCTTCTCCCAAAACTACTTTAGGGAAAAATTTCACGGGGTTATTCAATTCAACAACAAGCGTTTGATCATCTTTAGCTGTAATTGCTACATTTTCTACAGCGCCTTTACCTGTGTTGTACTCCTCCGCCCCTTTAATATAATAAAATTGTGAAGGATCATAAGCAGCTGTTTCTGGATTCAAAACTCGTTTCCATGAGTATTCAAAGTCTTTTGCTGTAAGTGAGTCGCCATTGGACCAGGCAACACCATCCCGGATTGTAAATGTATAGGTCTTTCCATCTTCAGATACATCCACTTTATTTGCTGCACCATCCACAATCTCTCCATCCTCATCATAAGCATATAATCCTTGATATAGATGGTTGATGACCCAAAAGGAAGTTGTATCAGATGCAAATGCCGGGTCCAACGTATAGGGCTCTCCCCCTAAGTTTGCCGTGATTACTTGTTCAACATCTTTTTTCGACTTTCCTTCTGAAGAAGCTGAGTCTTCATTGTTACACCCGGCTAATGCCGTAACTGCCAATAACATGATTGCGATAAAAGCTAACGATATTTTTTTCACGATCTTTCCTCCGATTCATTCTCTAATTTTTTGTTAATACAAATGACACGCTACCCAATGATCTTTTTTTACTTCTTTCCATTCTGGCATGACTACAGCACAGCGCTCCATTGTAGAAGGACATCTGGTTCTGAATGGGCAGCCACTGGGAGGGTTTATTGGACTCGGAGGGTCTCCCCCAAGAACTATTCTTTCACGAGTCCCTCTGAGTTTAGGTGCTGATACGGGAATGGCGGAAAGTAGTGCATTTGTGTAAGGATGTAGGGGTTCTTGGAAAAGAGTTTGGCTCTCCGCCAATTCCATCATTTTCCCTAAATACATCACCCCAATCCGGTCACTGATGTGTTTCACCATTGCCAAATCATGCGCGATGAACAAATAGGTCAAATCCTCTTCCTTCTGTAGATCCTCCAGTAAATTCACTACCTGTGCCTGGATCGAAACATCAAGGGCGGAAATGGGTTCATCCGCTACAATAAAGGATGGCTGTACCGCAAGTGCCCTTGCGATTCCGATTCTTTGCCTCTGTCCTCCACTGAATTCATGAGGAAAACGCGTGGCATGGTCTGGATGCAGACCTACCCTTTCCAGTAACTGAAACACTCTTTCCTGTTTTGCTTTTCCTTTTGCAAGGCCGTATGCATCAATGCCTTCCGCTATAATTTCTCCAACCCTCATCCGTGGATTGAGGGAAGCGTGGGGATCCTGGAAAATCATTTGCATCTTACGGTTAAATTCACGCTTCTCTTTTCGATCCAGCTGCGAAATTTCCTTTCCTTCAAATACCACCTTTCCGGCAGTTGCTTCATACAGACCGACAATTGTTCTGCCTATCGTGGATTTTCCACTTCCACTTTCCCCAACAATGCCAAGGGTTTCTCCCTTTTTTATTGAAAAGGAAATACCGTCGACCGATTTGACGACCTGTTTATTCCCCACGTTGAAGTGTTTTTTCACGTCGTGGATTTCCAATACATTCTCAGACAAGCTGTTCACTCCCTGCTGTAATCATCTCTTCAACTTTTATGGCACGGTTGTCATTCAACCAACACTTAGCATAATGATGATCTGAAAACGTTTCTTTATCTGGCATATGCATTACACATACCTCCATCGCAAAAGGACATCTGGCAGCAAAAGGACATCCTGTTGGTGGTGCGAATAAATCCGGAGGTGATCCGTCGATAGGAATGAGTCTTTCTTTGTCGGGAGAATCCAGGTTTGGGACTGATTTAAGGAGTCCTAATGTATAAGGATGTTTAGGATTTTCGAAAATTTCATCGACTGTGCCACTCTCCACAACCACTCCTGCATACATGACTGCGACACGATCTGCAACTTCTGCCACTACACCCAGGTCATGTGTAATCAATATGATTGATGAATTTCGTTTTTTCTGGATATCTTTCAACAGGTCCAAAATTTGTGCCTGAATGGTTACGTCAAGCGCTGTTGTTGGTTCATCTGCAATAATAAGTTTTGGGTCACAGGCAAGTGCGATCGCGATGACTACACGTTGTCGCATTCCTCCACTGAATTCATGCGGATACTGTGAATACCTCTTTTCCACATCCGAAATCCCGACTAGTCTCAGGAGTTCAAGCGCTTTTTCTTTCGCTTCATTCTTTGATAACTTTTGATGTTTCAATATGCCCTCGCGGATCTGGGTGCCTATTTTCATCGTTGGGTTCAAAGATGTCATCGGATCTTGAAAAATCATCCCGATTTCAGATCCACGTATTTGTTGCAGTTTCTTTTTGGAAAGCTTGGTAATATCCCTGTCCCCAAAAAGGATTTGCCCATTCTTCACTTTTCCATGGGGAACTGGAACCATTCCCATAACAGCCTGCGCCGTCACACTCTTCCCGCATCCGCTTTCCCCGACAATCGCCAAGGTCTCCCCTTCGTCAATGTAAAAAGAAACTCCCCGTACCGCCTGGATTTCTCCTCCATATGTTCGAAAAGACACTTTCAGATCATTCACTTCTAGTAACCGACTCATAAGACCTAACCTCCTTAATTTTTCGATCTCGGATCCAAAGCATCTTGTAAGCCATCCCCGAAAGCATTGAAGGCAAACATGGTCAATGAAATCATGAGAGCCGGAAAGAATAATCTCCACCAGTGCCCACTTAAAATGGTGCCAAGAGCATCATTTGCCATGGTTCCCCAGCTTGCCGTGGGTGCCTGTACTCCAAGTCCGAGAAAACTTAAAAAGGATTCTGCAAAAATGGCTTGGGGAATCGTAAATGTCAATGTCACGATAATGATTCCCATCATATTCGGCAGTAGGTGTTTGATAATGATCTTGCCATGGGAAGTCCCAAGCTTTTCAGCGGCTAAAACAAACTCTTGCTGTTTTAGCTGAAGTATTTGGCCTCTCACAATTCTTGCCATACCCACCCAACCTGTTATGGATAGGGCAATAATCATGGTGACCAAACCTGGTTCCATAATGACCATAAGCAGAATGACTACTAATAGATACGGAATGCCATATAGAACTTCGACAATTCTCATCAAGAAACTGTCAATTCGGTCCCCCGTCTTTCCTCTTCCCGCCATATATCCTGATACACCGCCGACTGTGATGCCAATTACAAGATCAATAAGCGCAGAAGCAATTCCGATGATTAAGGAAATCCTGGCTCCGGCCCATATTCTTGCCCACATATCACGGCCGAGATCGTCTGTCCCGAACCAGTGATCACTGGACAAAGGAAGATTTCCTTCCGTCAATGACTGTTCGCTCTGGCTATATGGCACCAAATAAGGACCGATAATGGACAGCACAATAATGGCAGTCAGTAATACAAAACCGATGACAGCCATTTTGTTTTTCACTATTTTTAATACAGCATCCTGCCAAAAGCTCAAGCTTGGCCGTGAGATTTGCTTATTTTCAAAATGAGCAGGATTTGCAGGCCGAAATAAAGCATCCGTTTCCGGTAAAGAATTTGTCACTTCATTCACCTCTGCTTGTAATTTTAATTCTAGGATCGACGAATCGATAAGCTAGATCGATGATAAATAAGGTAATGATCAAGATGGTGCTGTAAAAAATTGTAGTCCCGAGTATAACCGGATAATCGCGATTGAAAATACTGTCTACAAAGTACTTTCCAATCCCAGGAATCGCAAAGATCTTTTCGATGACAAACGTTCCTGTAATGACGGCTGCAAATAACGGACCGATAAAGGATATGACCGGTATGAGGGCGTTCCTGATTCCGTGATTCACAACAACAGAAAATGTTGAAAGCCCCTTTGCTTCAGCAGTTTTGATATAGTTTTGGTTATAGACTTCAAGCATGCTGGTCCGGACAAATCTCGCAATGATTGCCAATGGGCCCAAAGCCAAAGCAAAGGAAGGCATGATGGTGTGCTGCCATGTTCCCCACGACGCCACCGGAAATATGCCCCACTCAACCCCAAAATATTTGATTAACAACGGAGCCAAGATAAAACTTGGAATCGAAATCCCGATAATTGCGATAAACATCGATAAATAATCGAGCACTCGGTTATGGTTCAAAGCCGCAACGACTCCCAACCCTATGCCCAAAATAATTGCCATTAAAAGAGATTGGATTCCCAGCAAAGCTGATGGACCAAAACCCTCTGCAATCAGCGTATTTACATCCCTTGTTTTTGATTGGATCGACGGTCCGAGATCTAATTGGGCCAAGTCTTTCAAATACAGAAAATATTGTTCCGCCAAAGGCTTATCCAAATTATATTTAGCTCGCATATTTTCCAGGATTTCCTCCGGCAGCATTTTCGCGTCACTCGCAAAAGGATCTCCCGGGATAAAATGCATCATCATAAAAGTTAAAGTAGCAATGATCCACAAGGTAACAATCATCGTAAACAAGCGTTTGACTATGTACATTTTAATGTCTCCATTTCTCAAAAATAACTCATTAATCACATCTGAATACCAGGCTTAGTAGACGTGTTTTTTGCATTTACCTCCCTAAATACCGAAAACCCCTCAACAAAGATAAGTTGAGGGGCAGATTTAACCATAAACTTATCTTATCTGTTCAGAATTAATTCTGATGGAATTGGCACAGTGTTCTGTTTAAGAACCTGCTGCCGAGGTATCAAAGGGCCATGTCCCTCCACCTCTCTGGATAAGATTGTTATTCAGTTTTCAAAATATTTCTATATGTACATAAAAAAAGCCTCTTCCCATAAATAAGAAGAGGCTTTATCATAATTCTATCGATTAAGCTCTTCTTATCTGTCAGATTTACACCTGATGGAAGTAGCACAGTATTCTACGATAGAACCTGTTGCCGAGGTTTCAAAGGGCCATGTCCCTCCACCTCTCTAGATAAGAAAAGTTATTAAGTTATGTTCGGCTACAAATTACTATAGTACTCTAATATTTACCTGTCAACCCAAATTATATAAATTTTTTAAAAAGTTTTGATATTTTAGTTTTATAAGTATAGAAACTAAGACTTATTTTGGTTAATACTATAATCCTTCTTTTTCTTATTTTTTTTCGCAGTGACACAAAAATAGCTAACCGCAGAAAAACAGACCCTGCCCCTGAATTCAAAGCGGGATCTGTTTATATTACAATTATTTGACAAGAATCGGATTAAATAAATTTAAGTACTACGCAATGCGGCCTTCCACATCTACGTTAATGTTTCCTTGTATAGCACGTGAATATGGGCATACTTTATGTGCAGCTTCTACAAGATTCTGGGCAACTTCCTTCTCTACATCACGGACCAAAATATCCAATTTGACGGAAAGCGAATAGCCATCGGTACTTTGGTTCAACGTAACATGGGCTGTGACTTCAGATCCCCCGTGCTTGATTTTTTCCTGGCGAGCGACCAAATTCAGTGCGGAGTCGAAACAAGCCGCATAGCCTGCTGCAAAAAGCTGTTCAGGATTCGTTGTGCCTTCTTTGACACCCGGCATTGCCAAAGCAATGTCCAGTACGCCATCTTCCGATTTGATGCGTCCTTCGCGTCCACCGATTGCCGTAACTGTTGCGGTAAATAGTTCTTTCAAGGGATGTTCCTCCATTTCATCATTGCTGTTTATGAAAATTTTGCCCAATAAGACTATTGTGGCTCCGAATGAGGCATCCTATCCAAATGTCCACGGCAAAATTGAAGAGTTAGGGGAAGATTTCTATATATATTCGAATCCCTATTACATGAAAACGGATTTCTTACAGTACATACAGAAACGAAAATCAGCTCTATTGTTATGGACAAATAACAATAGAGCTGATTTTTTATGACCAAATTATTTGGATGATCTTATTGCTTGAACAATCTAAGAAATTCCTGGTAGCCTTCCTTTACGAGTTCGTCTTTTGTAATGATTCTTACAGCAGCGGCTGATGCAATAATGTGCTCAGTATCTTTAATTATCTTTTGCAGGTTAATCAATCTCCAACTTGATTCTCCTTATTATTTTTCTTAATACTTTTAACTGATTTTTTACCTAATTTTATACTTTTTAATACTTTTATTCCTTTTGCAATTTTGAGAATCCTAACACCTTTTAAAACTTTAGCTGCTTTCATTAAATGAACAGCTACAACTAACCCAAGTTCTGCAAAAACATTTAAAAACAAAATAAAAGGTAGAGATACAACTATTGCGGAAATAGCAATCCAGTTCTCCTTAATAAACCGCTTCTTATTCTTTGAGATAAAGAAAAGAACCGTTAATTCAATAATAAAAAACACTAAAATTCCCACTGTTATTTTTTCATTTAATTCTTTAAAACTCTCTGGAAAAGACATGTAGCTTACAGCTATTGAAAATAAAAGGTACAAGGATAAGAAAAAAGAAGTTAGATAATATCTTGCTTCCCATTTGCTTTGATTCATTTTTTATCAACTCCTTATATGTAAATAATCCACAAAATAAAAATGTCAGTCAAAAAGACTGACATTTAATCACTAAATTTGGTTTTCCATTTCTTTAAATACCCATTTTAGGAATAAACCAAAACATCTAAAATTCCCATTTTGCAACCAACTGCAAAACATTTCCTTATTGTACATTATGATAATAGGTTTACCTACTTTTTGACGCACTAAACTTATTTTAAGTCCGTCTTTATTAAAAATTTCTTTATATAAGGAATCAAATATGTACCTGTTTTATTTATGTATAGATTTATTTCTCATGGCATTATAACTTTTCATTTATACTGTCATGTCGTCTAAAAAAAACAGTAACTACAAGTAAAAGTAAGTGAACCAAAAAAGTAATTTGAATTTTTCACTTCAAGATTCAACATAATTTTTACTGTTTTTTCGTAAACTGACCCCTACATTTTGTACTAAACTGATACTTTTAAATAGTCCAGTCCTTTGTTACTGTTATCAGTGAATTCGAAAAGCAAGGAAGGTTTAAAAATTATGCAAAACACACAAAGTTATTCAAGCTCACGTACGCAAACTTTTAATTTAATTCTGACATCCATGTTAATTGCACTCGTATTTGTTGCTACTCTCTTATTAAATATTAAACTGCCAATTACGGCAAACGGCGGTTTAGTTCATCTTGGAACAGCTATGCTCTTCATCACCTCTCTCTTATTTGGACCTAAGAAAGCTGCAATTGCTGGAGCTGTTGGGATGGGGTTATTCGACTTAATGATGAGTTATACGTTATGGGCACCTTTCACCATTGTGGCTCGCGGTCTACAGGGATACGTAGTAGGGAAAATTGCTTGGTCGAATGGCCGCAATGGCCGCAGTGTTGTTTTCAATCTAATGGCTATGATTCTTTCAGTGCCTGTGATGTTAGCGGTTTATTACTTGTGTGAAGGGATTATATATGGCAACTGGATTGCACCTATGGCCTCTATTCCTGGAAACATCGTTCAAAACGTTGTCGGGATCATTGTAGCCATTCCTGCTTGTGTTGCGCTGAAAAAAGTTCCTTATTTTAAGTAATTAATTAAAAGGTGGGCAACAATACAACTAGTTTCTTATAAACATTTATAAAACTCAAAAAAGGGAGAACGCTTCGTATATCAAGCATTCTCCTTCTTTTATTGATTAATTTTTAGTTTTTAATTACTACATTTTGAAAGGTTACCTTGCCCTTACAAAACGAGGTATCAATTCACGATTTTAAAAAAGAATCTTCAATCTAAAAATAGATTAAAGATTCTAGTTTTTTTTTATAATACTCTATTACTTACTCAATTCTATAAGTAAATATTTTCATTAAAGACCTTTGTTTCTAAACCCTACAACTTAACTACGACTATGCACTAGCTCTTTTCACTTAGACCAAGCGTCTCTTTTGTTGAAGCGTGCATTTCGTGGAGTAGCTCAGGATTTTCCATAAGTGACAAGCCATAAGTAGGAATCATTTCTTTAATTTTTGGTTCCCATTCTTTTATATGTTCTGGGAAACATTTATTCATGATTTGAAGCATTACGTGAACAGCGGTAGAAGCACCTGGTGAAGCGCCTAGTAAAGCAGCGATTGAACCATCAGCCGCAGTAACAACCTCCGTACCAAATTGAAGCGTTCCTTTACCACCGGCCTCAGTATCTTTGATCACTTGCACACGTTGACCTGCTACCACTGTATCCCAATCCTCAAGTTTTGCGTTTGGGATAAACTCTCGTAATTCGTCAATACGTTTTTCTTTTGACAACATCACTTGCTGTATCAAATATTTTGTTAATGACATCTCTTTTGCCCCTGCAGACAACATCGTTATAAGATTATCCGGTTTTACGGAAGTCACTAAATCGAACATGGATCCGGTCTTTAAAAACTTCGGTGAGAAGCCAGCAAACGGTCCGAATAGCAACGATTTTTTATTATCAATAAATCTTGTATCCAAATGTGGAACAGACATTGGTGGCGCACCAACTTTTGCTTTACCATATACTTTTGCATGATGCTTCTCTACAACTTCCGGATTGTTACACACTAAGAATAGTCCACTTACCGGGAATCCACCAATATGTTTTCCTTCAGGAATACCGGACTTTTGCAGTAAATGCAGGCTTCCGCCCCCGCCTCCGACAAAGACGAATTTTGCCGTATGGTGTTCAAGTATACCTTCAGCATTATTCTTCACTTTCACTTCCCACTTGCCATCGCTCGTACGATTAATATTTTCAACACTGTGGTTGTAATTAATATCAACGTTTTGAGTCTTTAAGTGCTCAAGTAACATGCGAGTTAAAGCGCCGAAGTTAACATCCGTTCCAGAGTCAATTTTGGTTGCCGCGATCGCTTCATTTCCTGGACGATTTTCCATAATAAGTGGAATCCATTCCATCAATTTTGCTGGATCCTCGGAAAATTCCATTCCTTGGAAAAGGGGGTTATTTGACATCGCTTCAAAGCGTTTCTTCAAAAACGAAACATTTTCTTCCCCTTGAACCATACTCATATGAGGCAATGGCATGATAAAGTCCTGTGGATTATTGATTAGCTTGTGGTTTACAAGATAAGACCAAAACTGCATTGAAAGTTGGAACTGTTCATTAATATTAATCGCTTTGCTTATATCAATAGAGCCATCTGGTTTTTCGGAAGTGTAGTTAAGCTCGCAAAGTGCAGCATGCCCTGTTCCTGCATTATTCCATTCGTTAGAGCTTTCCTCTCCTGCTTTGCCGAGCTTCTCAAACACTTTAATTTCCCAGTCCGGCTTTAATTCTTTTAGCATTGTTCCTAAAGTAGCACTCATGATTCCGGCACCTATTAAGATCACGTCTGTTTTAGTTTCTCGGTTGCTCATATTATCCTTCCCTTACTCCCTATATTTGCAGAAAGAATGTAAGCGCTGTCGCTTAGTCGTTACGCCAAAGCAATGCGCTAACTAGTCACACACCTTTTCTGTATCTATACTAATTTTATCATATCGTAAATTATTTGTAGACTAAGATCTCTACTATTATTTGATAACTATAAGCTATTTACCCGCTTGTGAATAGTGAGAAGTCTTTCCACAAGCTCCTAATAATGCACAAACCCCTATGTCTTGACTCGGTTTCGTGAAATAGTTATTGCTATAGTTTGTCGTTGTCAGTGGACTGCCAGAAGGAAATGCAACTAATACTGAAGAATATATATAGAATCAAATAAGATTGAATCGGAGTGATTTACTGTGTCTAGCGAGGATATTCATTATGAGATTGAACAGCTCGAGCAAGAAATCCTGGAGAAAAAGAAACAGCTTGTTCAATTAAGAAAATCTGTACCTGAACAGAAAGTTGAAAACTATCAATTTGTCACGTCAGATAGAGAAGAAGTAAGTTTACATGATCTCTTTCAGGAAAAAGATGAACTTATATTAATTCATAATATGGGGCATAGCTGTTCGTATTGCACGATGTGGGCTGACGGCTTTAACGGAATTTACGAACATTTAATCCAGAAAGCAGCCTTTGTCCTTTCTTCTCCTGATACTCCAGAAGTACAAGAAGATTTTGCAGCGTCAAGAGGTTGGAAGTTCCTTATGGTTTCTACTAAAGGTACCACATTTAAACAAGATCTCGGTTTTGAAAAAGATGGATATTATATGCCGGGGGTTTCTACATTTAGAAAAGACGTAGAAGGTAACATTTATCATCATGCAAAAGCTCCCCTAGGACCAAGGGATGATTACAACGTCGTTTGGCACTTATTTGATTTACTCCCCTCTGGATCGGAAGATTTTCATCCTAAGAAAAGATACAATTCTCAATCACTTTTTCATATAACCAATAACATAGCAGTACAAGTAAAAGACTATGATAAAGCAATTAACTTCTACGAAAATATATTAGGGATGAAACTTGAAAGAAGCTTTGAGAAGGAAACGAAGTTTTCAGTGGGAGGAAACCATTTATTTATTGAAGACTCCAAAAGCGAAAATGTCTTCTTTGAATTTGCAGTTAAGGATTTCCAGCATGCAAGAGACAAATTAGTAGAACACGGCTGCATAATAACAAAAGACTATCATGAAAAAAGCGTATTAGTAGCAGATCCTTTTGGCTTGAAGTTTCATTTATTTGAGATTGAAAAATAAGCTTGCTGAAAAAATGTCCCCTATAGAGTAGACGATTCTTTACTTGTCTACTCTATAGGGGATTATTATATTTAAAACCGCATCTATTTATGGTACGGTTCACCGTGATGGAGCTAAGTGAGGTTTATCAATTTATCTTAGAGAAATGATGAATCATCTAAGTATTTTCTAGATAAAGAGATAAAATCTTTACTTATTTCTTTAATAAGAGTTTTGCTAGCTGACGGTCTTCTTTATCTTTTGTCCTAGTTGCGATGTTTTTAATGGTTTCTTGGATGGTAGGTTGTTGGGAAAAAGATGGCGACCATCCTTTTAGTACACTTAGTGCGTGGTACTGTAAATTCCCATTTTCTGATTTAAGAGCAGCTTGAATCAATGCTAGTCCTACTCCTTCTTGTTCATATAAATCTTGAACAATGCATTGCAGACAAACTAGTTCATCATTTGAAAGACTAGATAACGATAAATGAGTTTCTGCAAATGCGCAGAGGTCTTTAATATGCTGACGATTATTTGTATCCATAACGGCTAAATATAATTCACTGTTTGTGGGATATTTCTCTAGCAAATCAAATACATTCTGAGTGACGTCTAAATGATAAAAGCGAGCGATTTCAAGTGCTGTAGAATTATGATCTTGTTGTAGTGCATCCATTGCAAGCTGTTGCCATTTAGGATCATTAATAAATGGTTGAATCGCTAGCTGAATAGAAGTGTACTCATGTTGTTTCCATTGGACATTAAATCGTTCTTCCCAAATTTCTTTATCAGCATTTATAAATTCACTTATTTTCATTAGTAGATAAAAATCTTCAAGTGCTTCACAGTGCATACGTGCATGGTAAATAAAGCGCGAAAGAACTACGCTTGCATACGAATAATCTTCGATGCCCTGGGGAGCACTCTCATTTAATAGAGCTTGGATGATAAGACCTGCTCCATCATATAGCTCTTTTGATATCGTTTCTTCGTATAGAGCTACGTCAAGTTCTCCATATATGGCACACGTATAGGCTAAATATTCATTCATAATTATATTTCTGCAGCCTTCTGTCAGTAACCATTGTTTTATTTCTGGCGTCCGTGCTTCCAGTTGTTCAACAGCCGAAATTTTACCCCAACCATGGACGGACTGAGCGAGTCGCCAAATTTGGTTGTTTGCTTGAATTGTGCCATTTTTCAATGCAAATATTACATATGATGTAAATTCTTCATGCATACCTAATGTGAATAATAACTCTTTATATTTTTCGCAATTTGTAAAACCAAGTACGATGATTGAAAATTTCACAACCTCTCTATGTGCTGCATGCTCAAGAAGCCATAATGCCTCTTGTTGTACAAGGGATTCGTCCAATTGAGATTGCTGGAATCGTTCAATGAATTCATCACCGTAGCTAGCGATATTATCAAAAATAATTTTTTCGTATGTGGCTTTTCTTGTTTTGGTCGTAGGATGATTTAGTTGTTCTTCAAAAAGCTTCAGTAGTTTTTTCACATAAAATGGAGTAGGTGTGTCATCTGCAAAGTTATCGGATAAACCTGCAGCCATTCGTGGATGATTTTCATCAAACAAATATTCTTCATCTGGTAAACGATCATCTACTATTTTGTTGTGTATTTGAACTTGTCGTTGAATAAAGGGAACAATTTTTTCTTTATGTACCCACGGAAGAAAGTCCAACTTCAGTGAATCATCTAAAAACGTTTCATTATCGATTTTTACAATACAATTAAAGCGTACATAACCACCAAGTTTAACGGAGACCTTGTGCTTTGTACCATCTTGTAGTTCAAGTATCCCTGATAATTTCGAATACGGAAGAATATGCGAAAATAAATATTTTCGTTTATTCCTATCAACCGTTATACCATCAATGATAAGTAGCTCTTCTTTTATCTGATTTATAATTTCAATACAATGCCCTTTATAATCAATCTTCCACGTTTTATGTACTTCTTTTTCTACGTCTTTTATTGCGTTACGCATTTCACGTTTAAATTCATCTTTAAAACCCATGAGGTCCTCCTTAAAGGATGGTTGGAATACAGTATTTTTTACATTTATAATAGTTTCTGAGTCCTTCTGTGAATCGATATTAATTTAAATTTATGTTTTCATTATATAATGATACGACATATATCAAGGAAATACCTTCTATTAAAAAAAGTATGGAAAATAAGTAATTTCACATACCTTTTGTTCATTATTATAGATAAATTATTTAGAAATTAGTTTTTTAAAAAACCTCGTTTACTTACGGTACGGTTCACCGCAACATGTATAAGTGCGGTTATTAAAACTTGTTTGAACTCCACTATATATATTGTAAAGTAATATGAGAGGAGTTTTTATATTGAAAGAAATCTATTCAGCAACAATTTTTTCAGGCATTGTTTTAATTATTTTAATTTTGATTATCGTACACTTCCTAACGAAAAGTAGGAAACATAAAGATTTTTATTTAGTTATGATTGTCAGCGTTTTTTTCGGATTATGTGCCATATATCTATTCGCAACAGGAATAATAGATATTATTAGTTTTAAAACAGGTGATTTTCATACTACAGAAGGTATTTGTGAAATTGCTTATTTTGAGGAAAGTAGTAGTGGACGCGGCTCTCACCCAAGCTACTATAATGTGCATATAAACGGTTTAAATCTGACAGCAGATGGCGACGAATTCTCTTTCCTCAAAGAAGAAAACATTTCTTGTAAAACTACTTACTTAAAAGCAACCGAAACTTTAATAGATATAAAACTTAATAAGTAAGCTCATTACCACACTGGATAATACAAAGGAATTAAGAGTATTATCAATTAAAATTATTGTTTTGGATTATTGTCACTGCTACATTAGCGATTTTCGGTGGATTATTTTCAGAATGGTGGCAATATCGTGATTGGAAAAAAGAGCACTTACACATAAAATAAAGAACCAGCTAGATCGTTGTAACATCAACGTTCTAGCTGGTTCTTTTAAAAACCTCATTTAGTTGTGATACGGTTCTCCGTAACGAATGTAAGTGCGGTTTCATTTTGCGTATAATTTTTGTTTATGCAGCTGCTGCAAAACATATAACGCTTATTGAGCTGTATAACCACCGTCAACAGTTAAGCTATTTCCAGTCATGAATGAAGAATCATCACTCGCCATGAATAATACTGCTTTAGCCATTTCTTCTGATCGTCCTAGACGTTTCATCGGAGTCATCGAAGCTAATACTTGTTTACTCTCTTCTGGAATAATTGGTGTGTCGATGAAGCCTGGGCATAGTGAGTTAACGCGAATATTTTGATCTGCATATTCAAGTGCAAGTGAGCGTGTTAAATTAATTACGCCGCCTTTTGCTGCATTATAAGCTGCCGATCCAGGTGAACCAACCCAACCATACATAGAAGCAGTGTTCACGATTGTACCCCCGCCCGCTTTTAACATTTCACGGATTGCTTCACGCGCTACTAAGAATACGCCATCTAAGTCAACATTGACTGTGTTGCGCCATTCAGAGTATTCTAACTCATGAGAAGGGTGAACGCGACCAATACCTGCATTGTTGAACACAACGTCCACTTTGCCGAAAGCTTCAATTGTTTGTTTAAAGATATTCGCTACATCTTCTTCACTTGTAATATTCGCTTTAACGAATAATGCTTCGGCGTTAAGCGCTTTCAGTTCTGCTTCAAAAGCTTTTCCTTTTTCTTCATTTAAATCTACAAGTACTACTTTAGCACCTTCTGAAACAAATAATTTTGCTGTTGCTGCCCCAATACCTGATGCTCCACCAGTAATTATAGCTACTTTATTTTGTAATTTACCCATTTTATATTCCCCCTGTATAATTATTAAGAAGCAATAGAATATTTTAGTTAAGATTCATAGTCCAAATTATAGTATGTGCTACTTTGTTCACAATTAAACTTAAACATTTCGGTCAGATTCAACAACCATTAGATTATTATAAAATGTGCAAGTAATAGACACTTTAGAAGGTTTTGTCTTTTAACATGGAGGGATGTTCATGGGAAATCAGCAAAATATATCATCTAAACGACAAAATCGAACAAAAGAACATTTTAAGCTAGCACTAATTGAACTTATAAAAAGAGATGGTTACCATGCTGTTTCTATAAAGGATATTGTAAATCAAGCCGCTTATAATCGCAGTACATTTTATGTGCATTATCAAGATAAAATTCAATTGGCTGAAGACTTATTCGATTCGATGCTTCAAGGATTAGAAGATTCGGTAGGAAAACCATATGTGCCTGGTCAAAAATTATTTACAACAAAGCTAAATACACCATCTTTTAATATCATTTCTTACATATATGAGAATCGGAATTTTTTTGAACTGATTAAATATGATGATACCTTGCCAGGATTGCATACAAAATTCCCTCAAACTATCTTAAAAATTTACCAAGTACAATTCAATTTCCAAACGATCAATAACATCCCAGTAAACATGGATTATTTTAAACGTTATACTGCCTATGGTTTTTACGGACTTATTCTGAATTGGATTAACAGTGGTTTCGAAGAATCTCAAGAGGAATTTATCGAAGAAGTAATTGCTTTAACGAAAACTCATATTTATTCATTTGAGTATATTGGGAAATGATAAAATGACTCTTATGTTTGTGCATCCGGTGCAATATATTTATCGACACCACTTTCATGTTTCTTAAGTGGTGTCGTGTTTTTTTACTATGAACGTTCATCCACCTGGTACAAGAAATTTATTAGGGTTTCCTACTCCCCCTCCCCATCACTAACATCCAACACAACTGGTCTTGGTGCTCGATTCAAAGTGTTTTCATAATGCTTTGCACTATTTAAATAGCTGGATGTAATATAGAGTCATGGATATAGCTCTGTAAAGTTAGTAATATAACCTGTCTCTCTTACTCCAACAGCTCTTCCGGAAGTAGCTTAAATCCTTCAATCATCGTGTCTTCTTCCACCTCGATTAATAGACAGCGTTTGCCATTGTAATTGACCTGTTTGACATATCTCAAGTCTTGAGGGCTAATCGCAATATTTGCTACTTTCGTGCTGATTTTAATGGACTTGGACGCGTAACTCGGAACGATATGGCGCTTGCTTTCATTTCATAGTTTTTGTCTTCAACCACCTGCTGAACGGCCCTTTCCACTTTTTCAGTACTCACATCTTTTACGCCTTCTGCACATGTGCAACCTCTATAGCCAAAGTAGGAGTACTCCCTTCTTCGTCCTCACTCTCTTCTTCCACCACTAACATATGATCGATTTCATCATATACATCGGCGAGAGTTTTCAAATTTACTTCATCAACAAACGTTTTTGGTGAATTTCATAATAAAAAATGCGCATGGAAGTATTTCTCCAAGCGCATTTTTTAAACTTACTTTTTTACAATAGTTAAATATAATTGACTTCTAGTATCTATTATTAAAAATGTGTATTCTTAGCACCAAAAAGATAAAATTCCCATAAAATCCTAAGGCTATTTACAGCTCTTATAGAACCTAGCCTCTATATACACTTTCGCATGTCTCGGGTGCTGGTTCATAAAAACAGTGATCTTTATATTGGCCAGTAAATGGTTGACCATACCAAGTCGGAGGGCATGGAGCATATGGATTGAAATACCACAGTGCATATTTCGCTGGATGTCCTCTCCAATAATCCAACACTTGTTTTGCTAATCTTCTTTCAGATTCTCTCGCTCCTTGGTAGAACAAATTACCTTTTTGGACAGCTTCGAAAGAGTAATTACCGCCTTGTATCTGAAAGATGACTTGTTCAATTGTTCTTACATCTCTAAAGTCCAAGCAATCCGCTAATGCACGATTGACAATTACATTGGCAACATACAACATTCCTTGTCTTCCTTCACCTTCGGCTTCCGCTCTTATCATCCTAGCTATTAGGTCAACGTCTTTATCCCTGTACTTAACTCTCGCCATTTTTTCACCCCCAGACTACTGTATGAAAAAAAGCCTGCATTAATGCCATCTCTTTAACTTTATTCAACTAACCTGCCGCGTTAGTTAGTTACAACCTTCGCATTCTTGCCCCTCGAAGAAATTAATTAAAGTATCCAATTGCTCTTGGATTGTTAACGGTGGCGGCGGGGGTTGGACATTACCAGAAAATAAAAACTTGCTGATCCCTGTACACGCCTGCATAATCCTCATCGTTTCCTGCCAGACTTGAATATTAGAACCTTCTAATTTCCTCCACTGTCTTTCGATCTAATCGTTTAATAACCTCGGTCATTAAATTGACTGTTTGGACATAATCATCATAATGAATCATGGAAGTAGGGGTATGTGCATAACGGGATGGTACATTGACTAATAATACCGGCATCCCATAATTGGCACTCTGGAATTTTGAAGCGTCTGTTCCACCATGTTTCATAATCGAAACTTGATATGGAATGCCACATTCATCCGCTACTTTAATCACAAATTTCAATAATTTCCGATTGGAGATGGTAGAGGAATCCATCACACATAATTCAGGACCTTTACCTAAGGAAATCCCTTCCTTTGGCATGCCATGAATATCATCGGCCGTTCCTACATCGATGGAAAACCCAATTTCTGCCTGTGACATCTTTCCTAACGTTATAGCACCTCTGCAGCCCACTTCTTCCTGAGTGGATCCGCCGCCAATAAAGATATTTTCATGTCCTTCTCTTTTCAGGTTTTCCATGACTCGTAAGGATACAGCACAGCCAATTCGATTGTCCCAGGCTTTATTGACAAGATATTTATTGTCCTTGCCCAGTGTTTTGAAATTGCCTTCAGGAACAATAAAATCCCCAATCTGAATCCCTAATTCCTTGACTTCTTGATCACTTGTACAACCCACATCCATAACTAAATTTTCAATATCCGGATATTTTTCATTAAACTGCATTGGGCCTAACGAGCAAATAGCAGGTACAGCGGAAGTATCAGTAAGAATGGTAAAATGCTGCGATAAGACACCCGTCACAAAGAAGAAACCGCATCTTGAGAATTTAATAAAACCATCCTTTGTAATGGCTCGAACCATAAAACCGACTTCATCCATATGGCCTGCTGCTAAAATCTTAGGGCCTTCTGTTCCCAACGTTGCCATTAAAGAACCCATCCCATCAGTTTCAATCTTATCTGCAACAGTTGAGAATTTTTCTTTTAAGTAATTTCGTACGGCATCTTCATTTCCAGATGTTCCTTGAATATCTGTAATTTCCTTTAGTAATGCTAATTCTTTTTCATCCATAAATCGTTTCTCCTTAAATTGTTATTATTGAAAAAGGTTTCAGTTATGATTTATTACGATTCTCTTGTTCCTGTAGTTTCAAAAGACCATACCAAACCCCACCTGATTTTGCATCATTCAACACCAAATCCTTTCACAAACGTTTTCGACATAAGTAAATAGGTTCCTGCTCCATTTAGGATCTTTGATGTAAATGATAAACTGGAATCAAGAATTTTCGACAAATACGTCAATTTTGAGATACCAACCTCTTCTCTATCACACAAAAAAACACCCACAAACGATGTTCTAACAACATTTGTGGGTGTTTCAAGTTTTTCACAAAATCAAGCATACCTATTCTCTGTCACGAAATTAGCTCCTCCAGAAAATTTAAGTGCAGTTTTTTCTGCATTTTTCTTTTCACCTTTAATAAAATTTCTTCTGCTTAAATCATTATAATAATATGCCGCTCTTCCTAATTCTTTGAGCCATGCAACTTTTATTAAATTGTAACTATATTTATGTTTATTATGATTTAATAATTCGTCTATCGGAAATATTGAATTATTTGTAGCTCAAAAGAAAGCCTATTCAAGAGGGATCAATCTTGAATAGGCCTATTAATATTTTTGGTAGAAAAACCTCATTTACTTATGGTACGGTTCACCGAGATATATTTATATGAGGTTTTTATTGTACTCATTTAAGTTCATATCTTTCCATTCTTAGGAATCGAGAAAGCATCATTCATTATTCATGAAATTTTGCTTCTCCAAGTAGTTCAGCACTGTTTGGGAAAATTCAAGATGAGATTCCTTCGTATATTTGGCCACTGAATAGATTTGCGCAAGATTTTTTAATCCTAACTGTTCCGTCATTTCCTTTAATCTAGGAACTTCCATATAGCGGTTCCATCCCTTTTCATTTCTATCTTTATAGATTTCCAGAATTTTTTCTTCTGAATAATCACGGTACTGGTCGTAGTGAACAATTCCACGCATCGGCAACCGATCTCGCGGAGCAGGGTTTTCTGCAGGATATCCTAAAGAAAAGCCTACAATTGGCACGACATTTTCCGGTAAGTTCAAGAGTTCGCCAATTTGATCACAATTCGCAAGCGTTGAGCCCATATAACAAATGCCTAGTCCCGCATTCTCTGCTGCCAAAGCACAATTCTGCGCCGCTAAAGTTGCATCAATGGCGCCTATCATCAGGCTCATAAAATTATCGAAATGTACTGGCGCATCATTGAGAGCCAGCCATTTTCTCATTCTGTTAAAGTCAGCGCAAAATGTTACGAGCACTGGAGCATCAACTACCATCGATTGTTCCATGTGTGCAATGTATAATTTTTCTTTAAGTTCTTTGTCTTTTGTAACGACAATCGAATAAGTTTGCATATTACCGCTTGAAGAAGCACGAATGCCCGCGTCTAAAATTTCTTCCAGCAGTTCTGGACTGATTTCCCGATCCTCATATTCTCTTATGGATCTGTGTCCGTAAATAGCATCTTTTAACTCCAAAATTATCACTCCTTTTTTAAATAATAGCATTAAATAGAAATGTTCTGAAATTAAAGATTTTATGTATTAAAACCTATGGAAAGGTTCTGTAGAACCAAATTAACATCCATTTTCATTTTTCATTTATTCTTGTAAACAAAAAGAGCCCAGTCGATTTCACTAAACCCTTTTAGCGAATGTATTTTATTAATATCTATTATTAACTTCTTAACAAAACTAATGTCTCTTTGATTTCCCTTATAAGGTACAAATTTTTAATTGTAACCTCATATTGTATTATCCCGACACATATTCAATTATAGAATTATAAGCGCTATTCCATATTTTTCTTGACCTTTTTTCTCCAACATTTGGGAACTTCATTAAATCAGATTCTGAACCTGATAAAACTTGTTCAATTGTATTTAGAGTTCATTCCATAATCTGTATATAATTTCACAGATAAATTAGGCATTATATTAACTAGTAAATCAGACGGGTTTGATTCTTGAGATGCCATTATACCTATATTTAATAAATATCGATCATACACTGCTTTTGTTCCTTGTGTATGAAGTATCACTGTTCCTGAATATTCCAATAAACACAAAAAGAGGTTTGGCGGCTATCTTCTTTTAATGCCAAATCACTATTTTTCAATATTGTATCTGGTACTACAACATCTTCTATAAAGTCTCTACCCCAATTAACTAAGGGCTTAATATTTTTATATAAATCAGCTATTTTCGTATGCTCAGACCAAATATCATTACGATAGAAGTTTTTAATTGTTTCATTTACTAGATTTGTTTTTAAACCTATTTTAAAATCATTTGTAGCAGAAAACACACTTTTTAATAATAGTCGAAGATTCCCAGATGAAGCATATATTAGATGATTTTTCACTTACTTATGATACGGTTCACCGTAGCAAGGCCAAATGAGGTTTATTCTCTTTTCCATTTTAGATAGCTGGCTGAAGGATCCCCTATCTTTCTCCTACTCCAACAGCTCTTCCGGAAGTAGCTTAAATCCTTCAATCATTGTGTCTTCTTCCACCTCGATCAATAGACAGCGTTTTCCATTGTAATTGACCTGTTTGACATATCTCAAGTCTTTAGGGCTGATCGCAATATTCGCTACTTTCGTGCTGATTTTGATTGACTTGGACGCGTAACTTGGCACGATATGACTTGCTTTCATTTCATAGTTTTTGTCTTCAACCACCTGCTGAAAGGCCCTTTCCACTTTTTCCGTACTCACATCTTTTACGCCGCTCGCCTTCAGCACACGTGCAACCTCTACAGAATCCAAAGTTGAACCATCTTCAAGGCGATACGTTGCATAGCTGCTTTCCATTCACCTATATCGTCTGTATGAAGCCCCTCATGCAAAAGTCGTTGAGTATGGTCCGTTTGCCCCTCTGCTTGACGCTGAAACTTCACCTCAAACAGCTTCACATCCAGTTTCCCACCTAAAACCTTTTTAAAGTTGGCAAGGAACAGCTCTTGCTGCTCCCGGTCTAGCAAAGAAAAGGAGTGGCTCTCCTCATGAAAGATCTCACTGCTTTCCTGCTTGATTTAAACGGTATAAATGTCAGCGATTTTCAGTAAATCGTTATCCAACTTAAATTGTTTTCGAATCTCTGCTATATCTTTATTATTCATTTCTAATTTTAACTCCCTGGCTAGTAAGATTCGTGTTTTGGACAAAAAAGAGCATCCAAAGCTACAGTTTAGCTTTTTTACACTTCTTTATTATAACTATCTTTAAGATGAAGAAAGCCTATCTTTTATGGATTGCCTTTGTTCCTCTTGGGTCGTTATGCACCTCTTCGTGTTTTGTATATTTTAAAAATAACTTGCTAACAATGTGTATGAATATGGAATTTTTAAGTACGACTAGAAATGTTTTTTCTCGATAAGAGGGGTGGATGTACATGTTTTGGAAAAAAAACAAATTGAAAGTAAGCTTGTTACTCAATCAATAGCTGAATCAGAATTATCGATAGAAGCTCTGAAAAAAATCCTCGTTCAAATGGATGATGCAGAATTTGTGGAAATTGACATTTCCGATATTCGAAAAATTCATCTTGTTTACATACGAACTCTCATTGACCAAGAAAAATTAAATGAAAGCATTATAAAACCTTTAACTAGTTGTTCCAAACCGTCTATTCAAGATTGCATTGTGAATTCCTCAATTATTCCCATTCCTACTTTTATAGAGGCAAAAAAACAGTTGTTTTCAGGGTCCATTTTGTTATTTGATTCTTCGCAAAACCTTTGGTTAGCTGTGCCATTAAAAAATCCTATTGGACGTGCCATTGAATCTTCCGAAACAGAAACCATCCTGTTCGGAGCAAAAGACAGCTTTAGTGAACAAGTAGAACAAAATATTACGCTTATTCGAAGACGACTCCCCATACATGAACTGAAAGCAGAGAAGTTTACTGTAGGTTCTTTGAGTGAGACAAGTGTTGTTTTAATGTACATAGAGGGGCTGACTAATCCAGATTTTGTTTCAACAGTCAAAGAGAAGATTTCTGAAATTAATTTTGATCTCTTCTTTGACTCCTCTCAAGTTGCGGCATTCCTGGAGGAACATCAAAACAGTATTTTTCCTCAGTTTCAGCAAACTGACCGGCCTGATGTAGTTACTTATTCTCTGGAATTAGGAAAAATCACCCTTCTGGTAGACAATACACCATTTGCTCTTGTTGCACCCATTACTTTTTTCCATTTGTTCCAATCACCCGAGGACTATATTAATCGATGGGTAGTTGCCAGTTTTTTGCGCATCATCCGATATGTCAGTTTTATTCTGTCAGTCACATTGATTCCTTTCTATGTGGCATTGACAACTCATCACTATCAAATGATTCCTATACAAACACTTCTGGTCTTGGTCGACTCAAGGAGCAAGCTTCCTTTCACTCCTTTTTGGGAAGCATTTATCATGTTAATTTTTATTGAAATCATAAAAGAAGCAAGTTTAAGGATGCCTACAAAAACAGGTCAAACACTTGGGGTTATTGGGGGAATTGTGATTGGTCAAGCGGCTGTTGAGGCTGGATTCGCTAGCAACGTATTAATTGTCATGGTCGGGATCTCGACGATAGCTTCCTTTCTTATTCCCAACTACCTTATGACAAAAGCAAATTCATTAATTCAATTGATGCTTCTTATTTTTTCTTCTTTACTTGGGATAATTGGGATTGCACTAGGAATCATTGCTATTTTAGCCCATCTTAATAGTTTGTCTTCAATCAAGCAACCCTATTTTTCACCAGTTTCCCCTTTCTTTAGAAAGGATTGGATTGACTTATTCATTCGAGGGCCATTAGTCAAAATGATGGAGCGTCCAGAGCATCTTAAACCTCTAAAACTGAAGAGATATAAAACTAGGAGATGACTTGATGGAAACCCACCAATTATTTAAAAAGAATGAAACCTATAATGGGCTCTATGCCATGTTGTTGGTAAATCGCCTCCAAATGCTATACTTTTTTCTGATTATGCCAAGTATCTTGATCAATCCATATATGATTTGGGTGCTTATAGCTGTCGGGATATTATCCCAACTAAACCTTCTTCTTTTATCGAAGTGGCTATTAACCCGTTTATCTAGCAATGGATATAACGGATTTGTCCAATTGTTTGGAGAAAAATTGGTACGATTTCTCTCTTTCATCGGGTTGTTCTTTATTCTACTTAAACTTTCCGTCATAACGTTAGGATTCAGCGAAATTATTCAAACATTTATGTTTCCATCAACAGATACAAATTTTCTTGTCTTTTTTATTTTCTTGTTCTGTTGTTATGTCGCAAGTAAGGGCGTTGAACATACCATTCGTTTTGTGTTGATTTCTTTTTTCTGTACATTTTGGATGATCACATTTTTCGTTTTTTTCTTCTTTCCTCCAATAGCTCAACTCAGTGATTTGTATCCACTTATTCCAATGGATTGGAAAGTAGAAAATTGGAAAGCCTTTTTTTTAATTTTGTCTTCCTATTCTGGTCCGGAATTTCTGGTATTTTTGGGACCATGGCTTAAAACAAACAATAAAACCTTTCGCTATTTGTCTTACGGTAACGCTCTCACCGTTGTAGAGTATGTATTCCTATTTATAGCTTCCCTACTTTATTTCGGTTCCAATTATTTAAGTAAAAGTAAATATCCAATTATTAATATGGCCCGTTATTTTCAAAACCCAGTGTTTGAACGAATTGATATGGTCATGCTTTCCTTTGAATTATTTAACCTAGTTTTTGCAGTTTCTCTATTTCTACTATTGTTTTATGGAGCATCTAAAATAGCTTTTGGTAAAATGAGCAAGCCGTCCAGTGGAAAAGGTTTGTTATTCAGTGTATTCCTTATTTTTATCGGAATGGTTCTTGTGAATGAATTATTTTGGAAGTCTTGGGAGAAGCAGAACTTTTTACTTAATCTTCAAATTATAGCTGGAAGCATAAGCTATTTTCTTGTTCCACTTATTATTGTTTTAGTAATGAAAAAAAAGGGGGTTAAAAAACATGCGTCTACATAAAAAGATATTTAAAAGATTGATACTCCTTTTTATGACTTTTTGGTTATCTGGTTGTGCCCATTTTACCAAAAATAACCTTATTGAAGAAATTTCTCCCATTACCTTTTTGTCAATTAGTAAGGGGGATAAAGGGAAATTAAAAATCAGTACAATTTTGCCTCCTCTAAGTAAAGAAAAAAAGATTGTTATGTCGCAAGAAGTCAGCTTATTAAAGGAGGGAGTACAGAAGTACAACTTAAACTTCTACCAGGAAATTAAATCCGGACAAATGCGGATGCTGGTAATTAGTGAGGAACTTGGAAAAGACGGGATTATGTCCATTATAAATGTATTATTGACTGATCCGGATATTTCTTTGAGAATCTATTTAGTTATCGTAAAAGGAAATTTTGAAGAATACTTGGAAAGTCAATTGGACAAAGATGAAAACTTTGATTACTCGTTTTACCGAATGCTGAAGCATTATGAGGAAAAAAACCAAGGAGAATTAACTGTCGTTAATCTTCATGAATTTAAAAATTTGCTCTATACTCCTTATTCAGATCCTTTCTTGCCTGTATTCAAAATACAAGAGGATGGGGTCAGCTATGAAGGTACAGCCTTGTTTCAAGATGACAAGCTAGTTGAAACTATTTCATCTTTAGATGATCGTATCTTCCAGCTGATAAACAACGATCACTACTTAGAAGTTTTACCTATTCCAAAATTTGAAGTTGTACTGGGTCATGTTAGATCTAAAATAATAGTAGATATCGATAGCAGCTATTCTACAATGACCTATACCGTGAATATAGACACTAGAATTGAGGAATACCGGGGAGAGAAGCAATTATTTGACCCAAAGGAGTTAGAAAATATGAAAAAAAATATCGAAACCCATCTTGAAAAACAAACACATGAACTAGTTAAAAAGATGCAAGAATTGAAAGTGGATCCATTACAGCTTGGCGTACAAACAAAAAGACCATTCTCAAAACCAATGGAAGAAAAAAAATGGATTGAAATGTTTGAGAAGATGGACATTAAAATAAAATACATTATTAATATCGATTCTTTGACGGATGCAAATTCAAAAAGGCAAAACCTTTAATTTTTCCTATCGAATAACTCATAACGTAAACTTGGGAAATGACCATGATTTCATCACATCCGCCTGGCTTTCCTCTAAAAATGTCTGCGTCTTTTCTTTCACCGTTTGTTTGCTCCCAATAATCGATGAGCCTAATTGTTGCTGGAGAGTATCTAAGTAGATCTGACTTTTTAGATGAGTAAGATACTCTCAATTGAATCTGGTTGAAAAATCAAATTATATAAATATGTGTTTTTCATATTATACAGCTTATAAAAACATTTTTTTACTTATGATATGGTTCACCGTACTGTATCTAAATGAGTTTTTCCTAACAACTCTTAGAAATGAATATTATTGAATAAAGGGACCCTCATTTGATTCTCTTTTACATAAGGAAGATTTTCAATCAGACTACGATTTAAACCAATAACTGCATAAACACTTGAATCAATCGAGTTTAATTTTGATAAATCCACTTAATTTTGAGGAACCAATAAATAAAGCTGCAATATATAATTTTATTAACCATTTTGTATATTACAGTTCGGTATAAGAATTATATGGGATTAATATCTTAATATCTTACTGAAATAATTATATAAGAGTTTTCATATCATCTATTTATTGAAAACCTAATTTTATTACGGTATGGTTCACCGTGACTCATATGCGTTTTTAGCTAATCAAAATGTACACAAAATGACCTGGAATCTTAAGATTCCAGGTCATTTTGTCAAATTCTTAAGGAAATCCCCCCAAGGAGGTTCCTTTATTATTATCGTCCTTTTTAACTTTGGTTTTGTGTGATCTCTGCCAGAATTTCATAAGAACGGAGTCGAGCCTTGTGATCAAAAACCTGGGCAATTGCCATGATTTCATCAGCCTGGCTTTCCTCCAGAAATGTCTTCAGCTTTTCTTTTACCGTTTGTTGGCTACCAACGATCGATGAGCCTAATTGTTGCTGGAGAGCATTTAATTCGTAGCTGCTTGCCAATTCTGTAATGTCGTCTACTGGTGGTTGCAATGGCACGTCGTTACCACGCATCAAATTCAAAAACTGCTGTTGCAATGTAGTGGCAAGACGCTGTGCCTCTTGATCCGTTTCTGCTGCAATCACATTTAATCCTACCATCGCATACGGCTTATCCAGAACATTCGAAGGCTTAAACGCATTGCGATATAATTCCAGTGCACCTAGCGTGTTAAGCGGTGAGAAATGGCTGGCAAAAGCGAATGGCAAACCAAGTTCTCCAGCCAACTGGGCACTGTAACCGCTTGAACCCAACAACCATATTGGAATATTCAAACCTTCACCCGGAACTGCTTTAATAGGGTTTCCTTGTGCCAAGGAAGGATCAAAGTAACCACGGAGTTCAGCTAATTGCTCGGGGAAGTCATCTCCTGTACTTCTCAAGTCCCGTCTTAACGCACGAGCAGTCCGCTGATCAGTACCAGGTGCCCGCCCTAGACCAAGGTCAATTCGACCGGGATATAAAGATTCAAGAGTGCCGAACTGTTCAGCGATGACAAGTGGTGCGTGATTCGGCAACATGATTCCACCTGAACCTAACCGGATTTTAGATGTACCAGCAGCGACATGGGCAATAACTACAGAAGTGGCAGAGCTGGCGATAAACGGCATATTGTGATGTTCAGCCAGCCAATAACGGTTGTAACCCAGTTTTTCAGCAAGCTGTGCGAGTTCCAATGTATTGCGAAAAGAATCAGCCGGAGTACTTCCGACTACTATCGGTGAAAGATCAAGAACCGAGAACGGAATTTCCTTCAACTGTTTTGTATGTGCAGACATATATTCATCTTCTTTCTATAATTGTATTAAATAAAGGACTTGTATTATTATTTCAAAAAAATGTTTAAAAATACCCTTTTCAGATTCAATCCATTACAACCACTGACTGCGGACATGCTCTATGATTACTTTTTAGCAGCTTGTGCCAAAATTTCATATGAGCGTAATCGAGCCGCATGGTCAAAAATCTCTGTATGAGCCATGATTTCGTTTGCTCCTGTTTTCAAGATTAGCTCTTGTAATTGCTGTTTTATACCGATTGGGTCCCCAATGATGGAAGTAAAAAGCTGTTCTTCCACAGACTTGCGTTCCTTTGCATTCCATAGCTTGTCCATATTTTCAACAGGAGGCTGGATTGGAGCTGGTTTTCCTTGTGTTAATAAAAGAAACTTCTGATACATCGATGTAGCAAGCCTTTGTGCTTCTCGGTCATCGTCAGCCGCTACTACTTGGACAGCTAAAAGTACATATGGGCTTTGCAAAAACTCGGACGGACGGAAACTCTCTCGATATACGTTTATTGCTTCCATCATGTTGCCTGGGGCAAAGTGGCCTGCGAAAGAAAAAGGAAGTCCCAACAATCCAGCCAATTTCGCACTGTAAAGGCCAGACCCTAACAGCCAGATTGGCACTTCTGTTTTCTCACCAGGAATTGCATGGAAACTAACTGCACCATTGCTTGTTGTTGTTCCTGAACCATAAAGGTATGCAATAATCTCCTGTAGGCGTTCTGCAAATTCGGGTTCTCCGGCTATTCGTTGCCGCAACACACTCGCAGTAAATTGATCTGTACCAGGAGCTCGTCCCAATCCTAAATCAATCCGGCCCGGAAAGAATGTTTCCAATGTCCCAAATTGCTCAGCCACAGAAAGAGGAGAATAATGGGAAAGCAGTAAAGCTCCTGAGCCAACACGAATTTTTTCTGTGACCGAGGCTACTCTTCCAATCACGACTGGCGAAGCAGAACTGGCCATTCCCACCCAATTATGATGTTCTGCAAGCCAAAACCTTTTATAGCCCCACTGTTCTGCTTTCTTTGCTAAATCAAGCGTATTAAGGAGAGAAAGTTCTGCTGACCCTCCCTCAATAATAGGTGAGGGATCAAGTACAGAAAGTGGTGTATTTGCTAAGTTTGTCATAAGTCATCTACCTTTCGTATTCCCTTTATTATTCATCAGCAAGTTCATGAGTTGGGAAGTAAGGTAAAACAAACTCTCCAAGTTCCTGAATTACTTCCTCTGCTGGACGTTTTGAAAAATACAATACAAACGACAAATGATTGACGCCGATGAATTGAAATTGATAAAGCAATTCCACCAATTTGTTGCGGCCGACATGATAGCCTAATGGAATGGGAATAGGTAATGCATCGGGATTTTCCGATAAGTCGATGAATAAAGTTTGAGAGAATGGTTTAAATACCCCGGGAGCGTGAATTTCCGTCAACTCACGGTAATCATTTATTAACTTCATTTGCTGACCGATGCCTCTTGGATATTGAATCCAACCATCTCCATGCTCGGCAATCCATTCGATGGACTGTTTGCTGAATCCCGTCACCATGGTTGGAATCGAAGAAACAGGTTTTGGTATCATTCTCATATCAGTCCCATCCATCACACCAAAATCACTATGGATTGTGGGACGATCCTCTTTTAACAGGCGCTCGAGGAATGCGTAGTTTTCTTTAAATAATGGTCCTCCATCTTGTTTTGCTACTCCGAGAGCGATGAAATCCTTTTCCCGGTCTCCCGATGCAACTCCCATAATCAGGCGTTCTGGAAACAACTGGTCAATCGATGTGGCCTCCTTCGCAACTCGAACAGGGTGGCGTAGTGGAAGGACAACACTTGATGTCCCTAATGCAATATGCTTTGTATGTGCTGCAAGATACGTCAAATAAATCCAAAGATCATACATTTGTCCATTATCATCTATATTCAAATTCTGGATTGTAACATCACGAAGCCATAAAGCCGCAAAACCATGGTCTTCTATTTTACGTGCAAGCTCCAACTGGTTCTCCATTACTGGGTTTTTCGACATTTTCGCTGTGGGAATGGAGAAACCAAGTGTCATTTTGTCCCTTTGGTACATTTTGTTGAAAGCACTGTGATTAAATAAACTCACTGCAATCCTCCTTACTTAAGGGTTATATATTCATGCCAATGTATTTTTCAAACTGTTTGATCGTTTTCTCATTACGGCGATAATACGTCCATTGTCCAATTCGTTTCATTTCAACTAGTCCGCTTTGCAGAAGAATCGATAAATACTGGGATGTCGTGGACTGAGAGATCCCGGTTTTGCTCTGGATATCACTTACACAAACTCCACCTTCAAAACCTTCATCTTTAATGACATGTGCTTGTGCTGAGAAATTACTGTCGGGATCTTTGAGCATTTGAATAATATTTACCCTAGTTTGGTTCGACAAAGCCTTGAAAATTTCAACTGCATGTTCATCATCTATTCGTTCTAATTCCTGTTTCAACTAACATGCCCCTTTCTTTATCGATTAACACTATTCACATTGGAAAAGTGAGTAAAATGAATTATCAGAAGTAAAATATCAAATCGGTAATTCGTGATATCTATATACTAATTGGTTACCCATCTGGAATCAAATGATTTGTTTGAAAGGATTTCAAAGCGCAGAAAACCCATATTGTATTGTTGTTCAAAAAAAGAGAATTACTACAGAATAATCGTTTCATTCTTCAATAATTCTCTTTCCTATAACTTGAAAGAGTGTTACTGCCCCTCCTGTCCGCCCTTCTAGGTCAAGGCCAATTTCTTCACTTAGCTCAGGCAAATGGACCACATTCATCCCGAGTGTCTCGAACACTTCAGGAGTAGAATTTATTGCGAAATAATCCGCAGGTTGCAGAGCTGTTGCTGCGATTAATGCCATGATTGCGACTAAACATTCAACAAACATCCCACCGAAGCCAACCACTTTTATGTCGCTCCAGCGATCCAGCATTTTTGGCGTGGTTCCCGATGCTACGAATGCATGGAAACCGGAAATAGCTCCACAGGCAATCGTGATCGAAATGAAAGGCCAAACCGGTCCCGCCAAGATCGGGCCGCCACCGTTGACGAATTCTGTTAGGGCAGGCATTTCTATGGCAGGATTTATTATAAATACGCCAATTATTAACGCGATAAATACACCGATTTTCACGAAGCTGCTTAAATAATCACGTGGTGCAAGTAAAAGCCAGACCGGCAAAGCTGCTGCAAAAAACGCATAAATAGGAAGAATGATAGCAAGGGTCTGTGATTCAAACGTTAAAAATTTACCAAGAGCTGTTTCCTGTATCGTGGGTCCCAAAAACACACCGATCATCTAAAGAATGAATCCGACTGTCGACGCCAACTTTAGATTGCCGGTTTTTTTATAAAATAATTCAACTCCCATCGCGATTGGAATTGTGATTCCCACTGCAAAAGTTCCCCATGGATTATTCTCAAGTGCATGCAGGACAACCATTGAATTGGATTATATATCCATACTATATATAAATGTGATTTGTTTCTTTTTCCACTTTGCAATCGCCGACAACTCACACGTCACTTCTGTATCCTTTTTGATGTCCCTCTACTATTACTATATTAAAAAAACCTCAGTTACTTATGGTAAGGTTCACCGTTACTGCTGTAAGTGCGGTTATATTTTTTATAGATAAGATTAAGATTTCTATTTTTTTATTCAAAGAGTTAAATAAATTTGATTGCTTTTGGTGTTCTATCATATTTGCATCAAATTTATATAATATCTAAATCGTTTATTATAATTGCTGATGCAGTATAAATGCTGACAAGAAAAGTATTTAGTTTCTATTTATACGGAAGTTATTTATTTTCAACTTGAATTTGAGTAAATTCCTGAACCTACCTTCCGAACAAATCACACGCTTACGTTTCGTAAGTAGAGTTACTTGCAAACTTGTTTAAATAATTTAAAATAAACAATGGAGTTTGATACAATTAGGAGGATTTTATTATGACATTGCAAGCAAAAGATTACCGTACAGCTGAACACGAAATTGCAGACTTATTTTTAAATCGTTGGTCTCCACGTTCTTATGCTGACAAACCAGTAGCTGACGACGTATTAAATAGACTATTCGAAGCAGCTCGTTGGGCGCCTTCTTCAGGTAACAACCAACCTTGGCGCTTCATCGTTGCTAAAACAGAAGCTGACCTTGAAAAATTCCATCCAATCTTAATGGAAGGAAACTTAGTATGGGCTAAAAATGCACCAGTATTAGCAATACTAGTTTCTGATAATACAAAAGGATCAAATGAATTTGACGCGGGCGCAGCTTGGGGATTCCTGTCATTACAAGCAGCTAAAGAAGGCTTAATCACTCACCCAATGAGCGGTATTTACAAAGATGTGGCGAAGGAAGCATTAAATATTCCTGAAAACTTCGATGTACAATTAGCAATCGCGATTGGTTACAAAGGCGAAAAAGAAATGCTTTCTCCCGAATTACAACAACGCGAAACACCATCAGGTCGTCGCCCATTAGAAGAAATTTTATTTGAAGGTTCTTTCAAATAATCCCAATAAATTAAATATCCTAAGTTTAAACAAGCCGTTCAGTTTTTAAACTGAACGGCTTGTTTTAAATATCTCATTTACTTATGGTACGGTTCACCCTTAATAATGCGAAACGCCCGATACACCTGCTCAACCAACACCAGTTTCATCAGTTGGTGAGGCAATGTCATTTTTGAAAAAGACAGTTCTTCGTCCGCACGCTTAATTACTTCATCGTGTAAGCCAAGCGATCCGCCAATGACAAAAGCGATTTTGCTGCGGCCATATGTCATGAGCGATTGGAGATCTGCAGCTAGTTGCTCCGAAGATTTCATTTTTCCGTTAATCGCTAAAGCAATCACATATGTGTCCGGTCCAATTTTGGCTAGTATGCGATCTCCTTCTTTTTTCTTGACGATTTCCATGTCGGCATCGCTCAAGTTTTCCGGTGCTTTTTCGTCAGCTACTTCAACTAAATCTATTTTTGCATAACTTCCCAATCGTTTTGTATATTCTTCAATGCCCAATTTCAAATACTTTTCTTTTAACTTGCCAACCGAGATGATTGAGATATTCACAGGTTATCCACCTTTACAATTTGTTTACAAACACGCTATCCACAGAACTTATACACATATCCACAAGCCAAAACTACATATGGTATGTTCTCATTCATTCGCTACTAAATATATTGCAAGCTCTTCACAGTACTCGCACTTTGTGGATAACTTTTCTCCATCTGAAAGTTCTGTCAATATTGGAAACGTATTTTGCTTTGCAACAAACATGTCAAGTGCATGATCTATATGGGTTTGACAGCATTTCACCTTCATTTTTTCTCCCCCTTTCGATTTTCAAATAATTCACTAAGTTATACACAATTCACACTACTTTATCCACAATCTATTTTAACAAACAAAAAGCGAGTAGGAAAGGTGCGGCTTTGCACTTCCTACTCGCTGTGTAAATCTTTTGTGTAGTAATTTTAGTTATCCACAAGCGTTTTCATACATCTTTTTTATTCACAGATCTTAGAGGGCGGAATCATCGGTTAATTTTAAGTTAACTTCCATCAGTTGACCTTGACGATAAACTTTCAGTTTCAAGTTATCCCCAACCTCTTTTTCGTTGTAAAGGTGTTTTCGTAAGTCGATCATATTTTCAATTTTTTCTCCATCCATCTCAACGACCACATCGTATTGTTTTAATTCCGCAATGCCTGCTGGAGAATCTTTTACTACTTGATCTATTACTACTCCTGTTGTCACTTCTTCAGGTAAGCGAAGTGTATCTCGTTGATGGTAAGCAGAAACATTTGTAACGTCTACTAGTGTCACCCCCATCGCAGGACGTTTTACTTCCCCATACTCCTCTAAATCTTCGATAATTGGAATTGCTGAGTTTACTGGGATGGCAAGTCCAATTCCTTCCACGGTTTCTTGTGAGATTTTCATTGAGTTAATCCCAATTAATTGTCCGGCTAAATTCACCAATGCCCCACCACTATTCCCAGGGTTTATAGCAGCATCTGTTTGCAATACTTCAGCTTGCCAATCGACTTGATTGTCTCCATTTAAATCGACTGGAATTGCACGGTCTTTACCGGAAACAACTCCGGTTGTAACGGAGCCAGAAAAATCTAATCCCAGTGGGTTCCCAATGGCAATGACTGTTTCCCCTTGTTTCAATGAATCCGAATTGCCAAACTCTATTACGGTAGAAACTTTTGAAGCATCCATTTCAAGAACCGCTAAATCAGTCCAAATATCTGTACCTAACAATTTTGCTTCTATTTTTGTGCCGTCTGCCAGTGTCACTTCAATTTGATTAGCGCCTTCAATGACGTGGTTATTTGTGACAACATATGCTTTGTCACCAGATTTTTTATAAATAACACCAGATCCTGTTCCAGCTTCTTGGCCGTCTCTTGATGGACTTAAAAAAGTAGATGAGGATTGAATATTGGTTATACCGACAACTGCATTCGCTGCTTTTTCAACAGCTCCGGTAACATCCGTAGTAATGTCTGCAGTTAATTGTTTGGTGGATGTAGATAATGTGCCACTATCATTGTTGCTTGACTCAATATTTCCTGGCATAATTCCTACTAGTGAAGGTAACATGAGCCAGACGATCAATGCACCAATCATGACACCGATCAATCCGCTAAAAAAGTAACCTCCTTTGCTGCCTTTCTTCACAACTCGCGTTGGTCCTTCTGGTGGTTGTTGATCATAGTATCCCATTCAGATCTCCCTCTCTGTTATTCGTTATCTTTACTTTACCCGGTTAACATTAAAATTAGATGAAAATGGATTTAAAACTTGCTCAAAAAGGGAGAACCATCACAATTCCTGCATGAACTGTGATTTTTCCTACGTCGATGCTTAATTTACATACGACATTGTGGAAAATTCCTACGTCGCCCTCCGTTTTTACAACTGAGCTTTAGCTCAGCTCCAAAATATCTCCCTAAAAGAAAAAACCTCACTGGGTGTGAGGTTTAGACTGTAACTAGTTCAGTTGATTTATTCGCATCGGTATCATATAAATTTAAGAATTCACCTGTTATGATCCCACATGATTCCAGTGTTTGCGTAACACTCATCCGTGCTAGGTCTTTCATGTTATTATCTTTACTTAAATGTGAAAGATAAATACGTGTCGGTTTCTGTTCCACTACCTCGCTCATCGCTATAGCTGCATCTTCATTAGACACATGCCCTACGTCACTTAAAATACGACGCTTGATTGACCAGGGATAGCGCCCCATTTGCAACATTCCCACATCGTGGTTACTTTCAAAGACAAACGAATCTCCACCTTTGATATAACCCTTCATACGATCACTGACGTAGCCTGTATCTGTGATTAATACCAGTTTGCGGCCATTCTCATGGAAAACGTAAAACATTGGATCGGCAGCATCATGGGACACAGCGAATGATTGAATATCCAGTGAACCAAATGTCTTCACTGACTCCATATCAAAATGAAATCGTTGTTCTATTGGAATATTTCCAACTAGATGTTCCATGGCCATCCATGTTTTCGCATTGGCATATATGGGAACTTTATATTTACGGGCAAGTACACCAAGCCCTTTTATGTGATCGCTATGTTCATGCGTAACCAATATCCCGCTTAAGTTTTTCATACTGCGGTCAACAGAGGCGAACAATTCCTCCATTTTACGTCCACTCAGTCCAGCATCTACTAAAAATGAATGGCCTTCAGTTTCAACGTAAATGGCATTTCCGCTACTGCCGCTTGCTAAAACACTAAAACGCATGACGAAAACTCCTTATTCTATCTCAATTTCCTCTGGTTCTTTATTGAACTCGATAATTTTACCTTCTACTGCATTGATAAAATGCTCTGCCTCTGAACCATCTTGTAATTCTACACGAACTCTCCAAGTTGGTGCAAACACTTGTGTTTCTGTTAATTGCACTAGTGTGGAATATCCTAAGCTAATCGATGTAATGGTAGAATTGGGCTTTATTATATTTCGTTGATATAACACTTCCACAGCGCGCTTGTCTGACAGTAAATTTTCGGACTGCTCAAAATCATTCTCAAGTTTTTCAAGTGCTGTTTGTTCATAACGAACGACTTTATTATCTTCATTCCAATAAATAATGAGTTTTGCATTTTGATTAAAGAAAATCGGTCGGTTATTGATTGTCTGGAAGAAGGTGGCCTTATTAGACTCTTCATCAATATCAAATAATTCATACGATGTACCATCCAAGATGTGGGTTCTGACAAATTCAGTGAGACGAACAGAGTCCTCCATACTTCCAAGAGCTATCGGTTCTTTAAAAGTAGAGATTAGTTGAGTCCTGTCAACAACTTCAAGTGTTTGATTATCTAGTGGTTTCATCTCTTCAGGAGAATAAAACCGAATCTTTCCGGAAACGTATGATTCTTTAATCGTATCTTCTGGGGTACTTTTAATATGAATATTATCAGCCTGCAAACGCTCTTCTATTGTTGTTTCACTTAACGCTTCGACTTCCTGATGTTCATTATAACGATTTGAATAAAGAAAATATAAGAAGACGTTTAATATTGAGAATACGATGATGAAAATTGTTTTGGTTTTATTCCAATCCAATCTTTCCACCTCCTAACATCTCAGGCGATAGACGTGACCACTGATTATTGGATAAGTAAAACCAAGATGGTTCTAATATTAATAAATTTTGAGCAGTGTCACGCGTTAAATAATAGCCAATAGTTAGTTCATCCACATTATTAAAGTCAATTTCTTTTACCGTTTTCATGACAAGGGTTGCTTTTTCCCCAGAAGGTAACCTAGACATCACGGAATCAAACGGTACAGAAAGATCAATAGTATAGTACGGACGTAAATAACGATAGATATTAGGATCACCCCAATATACCGTGATTTTTGTTGATGTTTCATCACTGAAGACAGGTTGTCCTAGTAAATATAGTTGGTAATCAATTTGCTGGTTCGATTCATTTAATCCTGAAAAACGAAATTCATCCGTCCATCCACCATGTTCATTCACATAGTCTAAGCTATCAAAAACTAGCTTTGAAGGAATTGCTGGTACAAAAGTTTCAGTGGAAGGATTAACGAATTTTAAAGTACGGTCGGATAGATTAACCGTCATTAACGATTTATCATCCGAGAATTCTTCACTTGTTGAACCTACTAGACTTTGGCGAACAATGCTTGGATCATTAAACAATGCTTCTTTGAATCGGTTTGGTTCAATTTCTTTCAAGTAATACGTATACCGTATACTCTCCACATCTTGTTCAGAAACATATAGTGACAGCTTTTTGTTACGCTTAACTTCTGTGAATTTAGTAAACTTGTTGATCGATGCTACTATTTTTTTCTTGAATAAATCATTGTCAATATCACCAGCTACGGCTGTATATAATGTATTGGTTTTTGAGCTGACAAAAAATAATTTCAACTGTCCGTTTTCAGAACGATTCCAATCAACAATTAAGCGATTGAATCCACCTTCAGGTATATTGGTCATAGAAAACGGTAAAATGATATCGAAAACAGGAAATGGCACATCATCCGGGAAAAAGAGTGTATAGTGATTCTTTTTTCCAATCAATTCATTTATTTCAGTATCACTTACATTATTTTTCACCAAAGCGAAGTCTCGAATTCTCCACCCCTTCATGACATTAATCACTCGATCTAAGTCCTTTGGTGACATCGATCCTGTCATATCATTTTCTGAACTCGCAATCATTTTATACGGTTTAATTACATCATCTACTCGTTTACTATCAGCGATTGATATATTTACTACCTCTGCCGGTTTCATGGTTTCATGGACAGGGGCATATGTCCAAATCGTAAATGTTAAAGTCACACTCAAAATCACAAGAAGTGTAAGAAAAACGGATTTGATATGCTCAATATATTTCAATCCCATTCACCTGCCTCGTCTAACTCAAATGGCAATGTAAAGAATACAGTCGTACCATGACCTTCTTCACTTTCTGCCCATATAGCTCCGCCATGTGCTTCAATCATTTCCCGAGCAATAGCAAGCCCAAGTCCTGAGCCACCCATTGACCTTGCACGTGCTCTGTCCACGCGATAGAAACGATCAAAAATTCGTTCTACATTTTCTTTTGGAATTCCCATCCCATCATCAGAAACCATAACTTTTAAAAATCCACCTTGAACAATAATGCCGAAGCGAATATTTCCACCATCTGGCGAATATTTTAAAGCATTCGAAATAATGTTATCGATGACTTGTGTTAACTTGTCCGTGTCAATTTCAACAAAGAATTGTGCATCCGGTAGCAAACGTTGGAAATGTACTTGTTGAGATTTCGACATTTCAAAACGGTCTATGATGCGATTAAAGAATTTATTGAACTCGACAAACTCTCTATTCAAATCATAGCTACGACTATCCATTTTAGATAACTGTAATAAATCATTTACTAAACGTATCATGCGTTCGGTTTCTGTTTGAGTGACATTTAAAAAAGATGGAGCCAAATCTTGGTCTTGCCACGCACCATCTGCTAAAGCTTCTAAATAACTACGCATCGTAGTTAAAGGGGTACGTAGTTCATGTGAAACATTTGCTACAAACTCCCGTCGTTCCATATCAATTTTCTCTTGCTCCGTATTATCATGTAAAACTGTGATTAGCCCGTTCACGAATCCGGTTTCTTTTTGAATAACAGAGAAATTCGCACGTAAAATGTATGGACGGTCTGGTGTACTAAAGTCCAGATTAATAGAATCTTTCATATGAATTAAGTCTTCAAATGCAAATTGCAAATCAATCCCAAGAACTGAGGAAATCGGCCGGTGTATCACCATTTCACTCGGAACCCTCAAAAGTCTGAGTGCTGGGTCATTTATTAAAATGATTCGCCCTTTACGATCTGTCGCAATAACACCATCCGTCATATTCGAAAGAACGGAAGCTAATTTACGTCGTTCACCTTCTGTTGTTGATTGTGCTTCTTGAAGTCGATTGGTTAAATGATTAAAAGCAATTGCAAGTTGCCCAATCTCATCATTTCCGTAAACACGAACTTTACGAGAGAAGTTCCCTTTAGCCATGGATTGTGCTTGTCTACGCATATCAGAGATTGGACGAGTTATCGTTTGTGCAATTAAAGCTCCTAATATCACAGTAATTACAAGGGACAGTGCTGTCCCCCCGGCTAGAATTCGGTTAATTTCATTCATTTGCTTAAACACTGATTCAATATTGGATTCTAAATAAATCGTGCCCAGTATTTTGCCTTTATCCATAATAGGTGAGGAAAGCACCCAGATTCGATCTCCACTTTGTCGGTCTAGAGAAATGGTATCAAAAGGTGTTTCAGAAGAGATTGATTGCTTGACCAAATCATTTGTTGAACGTTGCCCGACGATCGATTGATTATTTGTTTCAGATGTGGCTAATATACGGAAATTCGTATCTATCACTCGTATCTCATTGATATCTACTGATCTAATGCTATATAGTACTGTTCTTAAACTTTGCTCTACGGTGGGATCTTCTTCACCACGTGGTTTTATGAGTTCTTCACGCACACTATATTCAACTAAATTTACTCGTTCTTTAATAGATGTGGTAAAGCTCTCTTTTAGAGTTTGTTCTAATTCGCGGGCAAAATATAGTCCAATAATTTGCATGGCTAATAAAATGAGCAAAATGTAAATCAAGACGATCTTGACGTGAATTGATTTAAAAAAGCCGACCTTTTGCATTTTTTCTACTCCTGTTCAGGATTACGCAAATAATACCCTACGCCACGACGTGTCACAATCCATGCAGGGTGACTTGGGTTATCCTCAATTTTTTCACGAAGGCGACGGATGGTTACGTCGACAGTACGGACGTCCCCAAAATAATCATAGCCCCATACCGTTTGTAATAAATGTTCTCGTGTCATTACTTGACCTATATGTTTACCTAAGTAATGCAGCAATTCAAACTCTCGGTGTGTTAATTCTATTGTTTCTTCACGTTTCAGAACTAAATAGGCGTCAGGTTGAATAATTAAAGAACCTACCGTTATGTCGTTTGAAACATCCTCTGCGTCTTCAGATTGTACCGTTTGATGACGACGCATATTAGCCTTCACTCGGGCAATCAATTCGCGGGTACTAAATGGTTTTGTTACATAATCATCTGCACCTAGCTCTAAACCAAGAACTTTATCAATTTCAGAGTCCTTTGCTGTTAACATAATGATAGGAAAATCATATTTTTTACGAATCTCTCTGCAAACTTCCATTCCATCTCGGTTTGGTAGCATAATATCTAATAACATTAAGTCTGGCTTGATTTCTTCTACTTTTGCTAAAGCCTCGTCTCCATCATAAGCACAAACAACGTTATATCCTTCTTTCTTTAAGTTGAATTGTAGTATATCTGCAATCGGTTTTTCGTCATCTACTACTAATATTGTCTTACTCATTATTTGTCATCCTTCCTCTTGCCTTCTATCTATTTGAACATGAATTAATCAATTTATATATCTTACTCTATCACGGTTTACCGTGTTTCGCATCTATCGGCCAGAAGAGTAGAATATACTAAATATTTCCCGGGCAATATTCGACAAAATTCTCGGAAATAAAACCATACATCATATTTCAACTTGGCATTTTGCAAAAATTCATGTGGATATAAAAAAATGGCCAATTCCAATGAATTGACCATCGCTGTTTATTCATTATCTTAAAAATTTTAAAGGATTAAGATTTTCACCATTGCGAAGGACTTCAAAATGTAAATGCGTTCCTGTTGACCTTCCGGTTGAGCCCATTACACCTAACTTTGTTCCAACTGGTACAGTTTGTCCTTTACTTACACTAATGGATGACAAATGTCCATATACCGTCTGATAGCCATTATTATGATTTACCACTACTTTATTACCGTATGTGCCATCATGACCCGCAAACGTCACAGTCCCGTTATCTGCCGCTTTAATTGTATAGCCGCTTGGACGAGCAATATCAATTCCGCTGTGGAATCTTCCCCACCGATGACCCATGTTACTCGAAACATATCCACCTTCTGCAGGCCATGAGAGTTTACCAGAACCACGAGAAGAAATTACTTTTGTTCCTTTTATGACAATGTTATTTTTCGTTTCTTTAATCACTTTTTCTTCTTTAACAGTCTTTCCAACGCGATTCCCGTTTTGTTCTTTAATTATGTATGTCATTTCTTTTTCGCCGATGATTCCTTTTTGAATCACCTTTGAATCACCTTTTAACATATCATCTGATTCACGAACTTCTTGATTAAATGGGATTTCTTCAGTAACCTTTTTCTCGCGAACCACTTCAACATTCACTAATGGTTTTAAAGCTGTTACATTCAACTCTTGACCAATTCGTAAAACACTATTTTCATTAACACCTGTATTTAACTTCGATAACTCCGTGGATGATAATTGGTGATTCGCCGCAATTCTTCCAAAGACGTCACCTGCTTGCACGGTATATATTTTCTCTTCTAATGTACCTTTTTGAAGAAAATCTACTGCTTGATCTATCGTCACGATACTTTCTGGTTTCACTTGTTGTGTTACACCAGATATGGATTCTTTAATGGAGATATCTAAAATTCGTGTTTCATTGCTCTTTAATGGTGGTAAAGAATCAGTAGCATCATTGCGAGTTTCCCAATCGATGAACTCATTTTCAGGTACTGATTGAAGTTTAAGTTTGCGCACAACTTCATGGTACGATTCTAAGTCTTTGACGTAGACGGCAATCTCGTCATTGACAGACAATGCAAATGCATCTGCTTCAACTGTTATTAGCTTTTCCAACTTGTCTAATGTTTCTGTATCATTCGTGTTTGAATTAAAAACTTGTTCAGAGATAATTGATAGGTTGGTACCGTCTTTCAGACTAAGAGCATCGTATTGGGAGCTTGTCTCTGTAATTATCTGTTCAACCAATCCATTAATAGCTTTTTCTTCCGATACAGCCCCTACATATTCACCGCTTGCATATATGTGAAAAATTTTCTGCAATTGACCACTCTCATTATCTTTTGCAAATCCAATATTAAATGTGATGCTAGAAGCCAGCATTATTATAACGGCTGCTTTTTTCATTAGATTTGATTTGCGGTTTATCTTCTGGTCTGACGAAATCATCTCCCGATTGCCAGCATTCCATTTCAAATTCATGATAAAGCCCCTTCCATAATTTCATTCCAAAAATCGAATGTTCTATTTAAGTAAAAAATCACGCCCCTTTAATTTACCACACCTCTTTTATTCATTGGTTAACATCCCGTTCAATGTAAAGAAAATGACTCATTCATTCCATGAATTTCAATTAACTGTTTTATTTTGTATTTTTTAAATGACTATTTTCTTATTCCATTGCAGAATTCTGCAAATACTTTATATCTTTATCCCTCTTTTTCGTGGTTTTAACATTTATTTTGTCATAATTGTCATACAACTTGATATTAATCTATCGAAATTCAAAAAAATACGGTAAAATTATAGAATATATTGTGAAAAGAGGTCTAGAGCGTGTTGAATGAACAAGAAAAATTAGAAGAATTAAAGAAACTTCGAGCTGCCCATCGCAAGACTTCCAAAATCGTGGTTGCAAAAAGAACATTAATGATTATCATTGGTGCTATTTTTATGGGCATGGGTATTGAATTGTTTCTTGTTCCAAATCATTTATTAGATGGTGGGATCGTAGGGATTTCCATTATTTTGTCTCATTTAACAAATCTAGAACTAGGGCTTTTCATTTTCATCTTGAACATTCCTTTCTTTTTTATCGGATACAAACAAATCGGCAAAACCTTCGCCTTGTCAACTGCATTAGGAATTACCGTACTTTCTATTACTACATACTTGTTACATCCAGTAGAACGTTTTACCGATGATATTCTTCTTGCTACTGTATTTGGTGGGATTGTTTTAGGCACAGGAGTTGGACTTGTTATCCGTTATGGCGGTTCCTTAGATGGAACAGAAATTTTAGCTATCCTTTTTAGTAGCAAATCAGCCTTCTCAGTAGGCGAAATTATAATGTTCTTTAACTTAATCATTTTTACTGCTGCAGGATTCGTTTTTACTTGGGAGCAGGCGATGTATTCCGTTCTAGCATACTTCATCGCGTATAAAACCATCGATATCGTCATTCAAGGATTGGATGAATCGAAATCGGTATATATTATCAGTGATCATGTAGATGAAATTGGAGAAGCCATTATGGATCGACTTGGCCGAGGTGTTACATTCTTACATGGTGAGGGTGCCTATACAGGTGATAGTAAAAAAATTATTTTCACCATTATCACTCGCTTGGAAGAGGCAAAATTGAAGGCAATCGCCGAAGACATCGATACACAAGCATTCATCGCAATTGGAAATATCGCAGAAGTCCGTGGTGGTCGTTTTAAGAAAAAAAATATTCATTAATTATAAAAAAGGTTCTCTTCCACTACGGAAGAGAACCTTTTTTCATAATTGATAGTAGGAACAAGGCTGCACTCTTCGCTTTGCTGGGATTTTTGTAAAAACAATCATCATGCAACTAGACTGAGCAAATACTTAGTTGCATACTTTCGAAAAGGTTTTGTGAAGCTTTTCAAGTTTCACGTGTAAGATTGGTCATACGCATGAAAAAGAGCAGGAAAAGTTTCCTTTTCCCGCTCTTGTGTATTATTTACGCCACACACTTGTGACGATGTTTGTTTGGTTACGATCTGGTCCTACTGAGAAAATTGATATTGGAACGCCTGTCAATTGTGAAATGCGCTCTAAATAGTGTCTTGCGTTTTCAGGTAATTCATCAAGTGACTTACAAGACGTCACATCTTCACTCCAACCTGGAAGCTCTTCATACACCGGTGCACAGTCTGCTAACATACGTAAATTTGCAGGGTACTCTGTGATTAGTTCGCCTTTGTAAGAATAAGCCGTACAAATTTTGACTGTTTCCAAACCAGTTAATACGTCGATCGAGTTAACTGTCAAATCTGTTAATCCACTTACGCGGCGAGCATGACGAACAACTACACTGTCAAACCAACCGATACGACGTGGACGGCCAGTTGTTGTACCATATTCTTTCCCTACTTCACGAATTTGATTTCCAACTTCATCAAACAGTTCTGTTGGGAAAGGACCATCCCCTACACGTGACGTATACGCTTTACATACACCCACCACATGGCTAATTTTTGTTGGACCTACGCCCGCTCCGATAGTTACGCCACCCGCTACAGGGTTAGAAGAAGTAACAAATGGATACGTACCTTGGTCTATATCAAGCATTACACCTTGTGCACCTTCAAATAACACGCGACGACCTTCATCTAAAGCATCGTTCAATACTTTTGAAGTATCCGTTACATACTTCGCAATTTCTTGGCCATAACCGTAGTATTCTTCAAAGATTTCTTCTACAGTAAAACCTTCTGTTTCATAAAACTTTTCAAAAAGACGGTTTTTTTCATCTAAGTTTTGACGAAGTTTTTCTTCAAATACTTGCTTATCAAGTAAGTCTGCCATACGAATTCCTACGCGTGCCGCTTTATCCATGTATGCGGGGCCGATCCCTTTACCGGTTGTCCCGATTTTGTTTGCTCCACGACGAGTTTCTTCCACTTCGTCTTGCTTCAAGTGGTAAGGTAAAATGACATGTGCACGATTTGAAATACGTAAGTTTTCAGTCGTTACCCCACGGTCATGTAAACCTTTTAACTCTTGCACTAATGCTTTTGGATCGACAACCATCCCATTACCAATCACTGAAATTTTATCTTTATAAAAAATGCCTGAAGGGATTAAGTGAAGCTTGTACGTTTCTCCACCGAAAATAATCGTATGTCCTGCATTGTTTCCACCTTGGTAACGAGCAATTACTTCTGAGTGTTCAGATAGGAAGTCGGTAATTTTCCCTTTACCTTCGTCTCCCCATTGTGTTCCTACTACTACAACTGATGTCATAATCAGCACCTCCGTCAGACGCTCTCACGCGTCCTGAATCAAACAGTATTATTGTATCAACCAACATCCCTCTAGTCAACTGAAAACCACAAAAAACACGAACATAAAATGTATTCAGACATTTATTGTTCGTGTTTTATTTTTCGCCGAGCTATCGCGGGTTTCTCCGCTTTTCTTTGTCCAGTTCCAAGCGCCAGTCCGCACCTAAGCTTTAGGATCTCATTCGAAAGCAATCTTTCGAATCGGTCCTTCCAGCGTCGGAGACGGACTAGAGTGGTGCTTTCCGTTTTTTCTAGTAATCTGGTGTTGGGGGTGTGTGTTGGCTCCAGTCAATATTCACGAACTTATTGAATTCTTTTACGAATGCAAGAGTTACAGTTCCTGTAGGGCCATTACGTTGTTTTGCTATGATAATTTCAATCATGTTTTGATTTTCAGTTTCTTTATCGTAGTAATCTTCACGATATAAGAACGATACGATATCCGCATCTTGCTCAATACTTCCTGATTCACGTAAATCGGACATCATTGGACGCTTGTCCTGACGTTGTTCTACGCCACGTGAAAGCTGAGACAAGGCGATAACGGGTACTTGAAGTTCACGAGCAAGAGACTTTAAAGAACGGGATATTTCAGATACCTCTTGCTGACGGTTTTCTTTCCCGTTCGAGCTTCCTACAATTAACTGTAAGTAATCAATCATGATCATACCCAAACCATACTCTTGTTTTAAGCGACGGCATTTTGATCGAATTTCATTAATTCGAATACCTGGTGTATCGTCGATAAAAATACCTGCGTTAGATAAACTACCCATTGCCATTGTTAGTTTGCGCCAATCTTCGGCCGTTAATGCACCCGTACGTAAAACTTGTGCATCGATATTGCCTTCTGCACATAGCATACGCATGACTAACTGCTCAGCACCCATCTCTAAACTAAAGATGGCTACGTTTTCTTCTGTTTTGGTTGCCACGTTTTGTGCAACGTTTAGTGCAAACGCTGTTTTACCTACAGAAGGACGGGCTGCAACAATAATTAGATCATTGCGTTGAAAACCAGCTGTAATTTTGTCCAAATCTCTGAACCCAGTTGGAACCCCTGTTATATCACCTTTACGCGTATGAAGAAGTTCAATATTATCATACGTTTGCACAAGTACATCTTTAATGTGTCTGAAATCACCGGCATTTTTCCGACTGGAGACTTCCATCATTTTCTTTTCAGCTTCAGCCAATAAGGCCTCTACTTCGTCTTCACGCGTAAAGCCGTCTTCCACAATGTTTGTAGCCACGCGAATTAAACGACGTAATAACGCCTTTTCTTCAACGATTCGGGCATAGTGTGCAATGTTTGCTGCGGTAGGTACTGAATTTGCTATTTCTGTTAAATACGAAAGACCCCCGACGTCTTCAAGTTCTTTCTTTGATGCTAACTCTTCAGTTACGGTTACAACATCAATTGGTTTTCCTTGATCGCTTAGTCGGTTCATTGTCTGGAATATTTTTTGATGGGCAACTCGGTAAAAGTCTTCGTATTGGAGTATTTCAGCAGCCGTAATGAGCGCTTGTGGTTCTAAAAAGATAGCCCCAATAACGGACTGCTCTGCTTCTTGGTTATGAGGGGGAATCCTATCGCTCATTTAGCTCTCTCCTTACTTTTCTTGTGTTACATGTACTTTCAATGTTGCAGTAACTTCATGATGCAATTTAACTGGAATGTCTGTATAGCCAAGTCCACGAATTGCATCTTCCAGTTCCATTTTACGTTTATCGATTTTGATACCTGTTGTTTTTTGTAGTTGTTCTGCTACTTGCTTTGTCGTAATGGAACCGAATAAACGGCCACCTTCTCCTGATTTAGCTTTTAATTCTACTGTAATTTTCTCCAACTTTTCTTTTAACTTTTTCGCATCTTCATGAACTTGTTCAGCGTGTTTATCTTCTTTACGTTTTTGACCATCTAACGCACTAATAGTTGCTTGGTTCGCCTCAGTTGCTAAGTTATTTTTCAATAAAAAGTTATGTGCATATCCATCTGCCACATTTTTAATTTCACCTTTTTTTCCTTTGCCTTTAACATCTTTTAAGAAGATTACTTTCATGTTGGTTGGCCTCCTTCGACAATTTCAATGATTGCTAATTTTAGTTGTTCTATTGCTATATCAATCATGCCATTTTGAATCTGACAAGCAGCGTTCGTTAAGTGACCGCCACCTCCAAGTCTTTCCATGATTAATTGGACGTTGATTTCACCAAGAGATCGAGCACTAATACCCACATCTCCATTATTTTTTTTGGCCACAACAAACGATGCCGAAACGCCTTTCATTGTCAGTAAAATATCTGCAGTTTGTGCAATGAGTACTTGGTCATAAGGATTCATTTCTTCCCCGTGCGCTATGGCAATACCTTCTCGGAGAAATTCAACCGTTTGAATAATTTTAGAACGTTCTACATAGGTTGCAATGTCTTCTTTTAGTAAACGTTGAACTAACACGGTGTCTGCTCCGTTTGTTCGTAAATACGAGGCGGCTTCAAACGTTCGTGCTCCTGTTCGAAGAGTAAAGCTTTTTGTATCTACAATAATTCCTGCAAGCATCGCAGTCGCTTCAAGCATCGTTATTTTATCATGTTTCGGTTGGTATTCAAGTAGTTCTGTCACAAGTTCCGCTGTCGATGAAGCATATGGCTCCATGTAAACTAACATCGTATTAGAAATGAATTCTTCACCACGACGATGATGATCAATGACGACTATTTTTTCAGCCCGATTTAACAGCTTTTCGTCAATTACCATGCTTGGTTTATGTGTATCCACAACCACGAGTAAGGTACGGTCTGTTAGTTTTGATAAGGCTTCTTCAGGAGAAATAAAACGTTCAAATAATAATGGCTTACTTTTTATCTCATCCATTAAGCGTGTCACACTTTGATCAAGTTCATCGAAATTAACGACAACATAGCCATTTATTTGATTCATTTCTGCCATTTTTCGGACACCTACTGCTGCTCCAATTGCGTCCATATCCGGTAGTTGGTGTCCCATTACAAATACTTGATCACTATCTTGAATTAAGTCACGCAAGGCATGTGAAATGACACGAGCCCTAACTCTTGTACGTTTTTCAACTGGGTTCGTTTTACCACCATAAAATTTCACTTTGCCGCTTGGCTGTTTTATCGCTACTTGGTCGCCACCGCGTCCTAATGCTAAATCCAGACTAGACTGTGCAAGTTGGCCAAGTTCAACTAATGATGACGAACCTGCCCCTACGCCAATACTTAATGTTAAGGCTAAGTTTAGTTTAGATGTAGTTTCTCGAATATCATCCAAAATGGCAAACTTCGTTTTTTCAAGTTCAAGTAAAATCGATTCATTTAGTACTGCCAAAAAACGATCTGATGAAATTCGTTTCACATAAATTCCATATCCTGCTCCCCAATTATTTACGAGAGATGTGACTATACTATTTAATTGGCTACGTGTTTGATCGTCCATCCCTTGTGCAAGTTCATCATAGTTATCAATAAACATGACACCAATAACACTTCGATCTGCATAATACAGGGTTTCAATCTCAGTTTGCTCCGTAATATCAAAGAAATAAAGCAGCTTTTCTTCTTGTTTATAAAATACTTTATATTTCTTATCAGACAAGCTGATTGTTTGCTCTTTACTATCTTGCTGTCTTACAAGTGTATGGAATTCATCTGACAATGAAAATAAATCTTCTCCAATTAGCGAATCAAATTCGAGTTCTTTTGTCATGTAAGGGTTTGCCCACTCAATCGTCCAATGTTCATTCACTAATAGAATTCCAATTGGCATTTCGAGCAATGCTTCTTCCCCTACCCGCTTCATACGATAAGACAATGTTTCAATATGTTTTTCTGTCTCGTCATATAAACGTTTCTCCATTTGCCAGCCAATAACCAAGGTTATAATAAAAAGAAGGGCTACGATTACCCCCACCCATATATGCCAGGAAAAGAGTAAAAGAGCACTTATTAGGCCGAGTAATGATAGAAAAAATAAAGGAGCACGAATCGGTCTTTTTCTAAAGAATGCTGACATCTCCCCAACTCCCTATTTTTTGGTTTTGTCTTTGAGAAACGCGCGAATATTGAAACCTAAATCAATGATTCCTAATAATACCGTATATGGTTGTAGTACAAAAGCTAAGATACTTGCTAGTATCGTAGCCCACTTCGGCCATCCTTTTTTATGTATAAAAAAATGAATGAGTGAAATCCCCTGTAAAAACAGTAAGAAACGAAGTATGAAAGCAGCGTTAACAAAAACCATAAAAGCAAAAGTCCCTTGATCCAAATCAATAAATAATGTCACGACCTGAACAATGAGGTAATACCATAAAACTGATTTCGGTAATCTCATATTACGATATGCTGGATACTTCGGTACTACTAGCCCAAGTTTTTTCAAGACCGGTAAAAGAATGTTAATGAACATCCAACTAATGATGAATATAGCTACAATTACCAGAGATGGGATGACGATTTCAAGCAGAAATATCGCATCGGATACTTGCTTGTAGTAATCTTTCGGCAAACTATTGAAAGTTTCCATTGCCGCGCCCATTTGATTATAAAATTCTGTTGCCATTGTTATTAATTCTTTCACGGGGTTAAATTCGAACGTAATAACAGCAATAACATATTGAATCATCATCGATATGAGCAATGTCAGCCCCGTTGACATTAACAAGAAAAGCTTGCTTTTCTTCGTACGAATCGCATCACCAATAACAAAACCTAGTGGTGCATGAATCATCCCTAAAGGAACGGCAAGCAATCCGCCAATAAAAAACGACATCCCAATACTGATGATCGTTACAAAAATTGATGCTTTTCGTTCAAACTTTGCACTATACCAAGCTATAGGTAAGGCGATAAAAAATGAGGTTATGAGGTTAAGAACGGGCACATAAAAAGAAACAGCCAACAAGATTGAAAAAAGCGCAATCATCATTGCACCGAACGTTAGCTGTTTCGTTTGTTCATTCGGCATTCAAAATCATTCCTATCTAAAACATTAATTCCGCAACCTATTGTTATAGCCCATGCATTGGGAGATAAACAACAACATACTGCAAATTCCGTTGCGAATCATTCTATCGGCCACACTCACCATCAATCAAACTAGTCGCCACTTTACTTTACTATTGTAACATGTTGAACAAGATGCAACAAAAGATGAAAAGGTTAAAGATTTAGACAGCAAAAAAAGACCGGTTTCCCGGTCTTTTAAGCATTCATGTACATTTCTTATCTCTCTTCAGTAGAGAATGGAAGTAATGCCATGATACGTGATAATTTGATTGCTGAAGTTAATTTACGTTGATATTTCGCGCTTGTTCCTGTAACTCGACGTGGAAGAATTTTTCCGCGCTCAGATACGAACTTTTTAAGCAAATCAACATCTTTATAGTCGATATGCGTAATATTGTTAGACGTAAAATAGCAAACCTTTTTGCGTCTTTTGCCTCCGCGACGTGGTGCCATGTCGTTTCGCCTCCTTGGAATTGTTTTATTTGGGTGTGTAAATCAAGCATTCGCTAACTAGCAAGTGTTTCCTATTCTTATCAGAAAGGAAGATCGTCGTCTGAAACTTCGATTGGACCACTACCACTAGAGAATGGATCTTCATCTACACGTGTATAGTTTTGCTGATTTGGTGATTGATTCTGTTGATAAGATGGATATTGATTGTTTTGGTTCGGGTTCGAACCGCCACCATAAGGTTGTCCTTGTTGTGGACGATCTCCACCACCAGAACTATTACGTGGTTCAAGGAACTGAACGCTATCAGCTACTACGTCTGTCGTGTAAACACGCTTTCCGTCTTGACCTTCATAGCTCCCTGTTTGAATACGACCTTCCACACCTGCCAAACTTCCTTTTTTCAAGAAATTTGCTGTGTTTTCAGCTTGTTTACGCCAAACAGTACAGTTAATAAAATCCGCTTCTTTTTCACCTTGTTGGTTTGAAAATGTACGGTTTACAGCAAGTGTAAAACGTGCCATCGCAACCCCGCTCGGTGTATAACGAAGCTCCGGATCTTTTGTAAGTCTTCCGACTAATACGACTCGGTTAATCATCAGAATACAACCTCCCATCGTTTGCAAATTTTTTCAAGTATATTTGATGATAAATTCTTATTTACCTTCGATATTTACAGCTACATAACGAATGATATCTTCGTTGATGTTAGCAAGACGGATGTACTCATCGATTGCTCTAGAATCAGCTGTTGCTTTCACGATTTGGTAGAAACCTTCGCGGAAGTCATTGATCTCATAAGCTAAGCGGCGTTTGCCCCACTCTTTAGACTCGATAATTTCAGCACCATTTGAAGTTAAAATTTCGTCGAAACGAGCTACTAATGCTTTTTTCGCATCATCTTCAATTGTTGGTCGAATAATGTACAATAATTCATACTTTTTCATCTTTTTGCACCTCCTTATGGACTTAGGCCTATCTGTTTACAGAAGGCAAGGAGTAAGTAACGTTCATTACTCACATCAACTGATTGTAGCATGAATGGAATAAAGGTGCAACCTATAATCGCATGTACACACTTCAGTTATTCGCTATACTATATCCAAGAGGTGAAAAAATTGAATGATCTGCAAACACCCACCAAGATTATTGAACTAGATTTACAACAAGTCGGAAAGACCAGTTTGATTTGGACGATCGGTTTTAGTGTGTTGCTCTTATTACTGAATAGTCTTGTTCATCAAGATTTCTCATTTGATTTGTCATGGATTGGTCTACTTCTGTTTATTGCTGGCTACATCGTCTTAATTGTTTTGCATGAAGCCGCACATCTAATTGGCTTTGTTACGTTTGCAAGAGTTCCATGGAGCTCACTTGAGTACGGCTTCAATTTGAAATTAGGAATTGCTTACGCGACAACAAGTGAGGCAGTACAAAACAAGGCAATGAGAAAAGTTTTGATTTTGCCCTTTTGGGTTACCGGTGTTTTGCCCGCTGTCATAGCAATTGCAATCAATAGTCCCCTTCTTGCTTTGTTAGGTGCTTGGTTAATAGCCGGTGCTGCAGGAGATTTCGCCATGATCAAAGAACTTCGTAAAGTGAATGATTCCGCCTGGATTAAGGATGATCCAGAACTACCCAAGTTATATATTTTCGAACAATAAATTTTACATTTTATTATCACATAGTTATGATAACCTACCCTATTGTTTTTCGTACATTTACTCTAGCCGCATGTGCTCGTTTTTTACTCTTTAAAATAGCTTATTAACAAATAAAGCTGATTCCATTAATCTGGAATCAGCTTTATTTCATGGGTTCAGACTGGGTTGCCAGTATAGCCTTCCAACACATCAAGTACTTGCCACGTATGTTCATCTATTTCATAAACTTCACCGAATCCAATCCCATCAAGCTAGTTCAATTGGGGGACCAGCAGCAGTGTCATACATTTTTGCATAATGGTGCAACGTTCATATAATTGAGTTGCACGATTATGCAAAAAACGGATTAGTCGAGACAAATCGACTAATCCGAAAATCTTATACGTTAAAACGGAATAACATTACGTCGCCATCTTGCACGATGTATTCTTTACCTTCCAAACGAACTTTACCAGCTTCTTTTGCTGCAGACATTGAACCGTTTGCAACTAAGTCATCGTATGACACAGTTTCTGCACGGATAAAGCCGCGTTCAAAATCAGTATGGATGACGCCAGCACATTGTGGTGCTTTCATTCCTTTACGGAAAGTCCAAGCACGAACTTCTTGCACACCTGCTGTAAAGTAAGTAGCAAGTCCGAGTAATTGATAAGAAGCTTTTACTAATTGATCTAAACCAGATTCTTGAATGCCTAATTCTTCAATGAACATTGCTTTCTCTTCATCATCAAGTTCAGCCATTTCTTCTTCAATTTTTGCACAGACTATGATGACTTGTGCGTTGTCTGCTTGAGCGAATTCACGCACTTTTTGCACGTATTCATTTTCTTCAGCATTGGCAATTTCGTCTTCTGCAACATTCGCTACGTATAGCATTGGTTTAATTGTTAGTAAATGAAGACCTTTAGCTACTCTTAATTCTTCTTCTGTAAACTCTACTGAACGAGCTGGTTTTTCTTCCTCAAAAGCATCACGAAGTTTCACTAACACAGGTTCTTCAACCATTGCATCTTTGTCTTTTTGTTTCGCCATTTTACCAACACGTTGCAAACGTTTTTCAACGCTTTCTAGGTCGGCTAAAATAAGCTCTAAGTTGATTACTTCAATATCTGAGATTGGGTCAACTTTCCCTGATACATGCGTAACATTTTCATCAGCAAAACAACGTACCACTTGGCAGATTGCATCTACTTCTCGAATATGAGCTAAGAACTTATTTCCAAGTCCTTCACCTTTACTGGCACCTTTTACGATTCCAGCAATATCCGTAAACTCAAAAGCTGTAGGAACCGTTTTCTTTGGAACAACAAGTTCTGTTAATTTTATCAGTCGTTCATCTGGAACTTCTACAATTCCAACGTTTGGATCAATCGTACAGAATGGGTAGTTTGCAGCTTCCGCACCTGCTTTTGTAATTGCATTGAATAATGTGGATTTCCCAACGTTTGGTAATCCGACGATTCCGGCTGTTAATGCCATGTGGTGTCCCAACCTTTCATAACTCTTTTTTCTATATCTAAACACGGGCTTTTACTTATCTACTATCCAGTTCTGGCTCAAATGGCAATTTATGCACTACTTGCAACCTATCTATTATAGATTTTTGTAAGAACATTGTCTATTCTTCTGAGGCCGGTTGTGCTTTCACTAACACTTTTTTCATTTTCTTTTCAAACTCTCTGCGAGGGATCATTACACTATGCTGGCAGCCTACACATTTAATTCGGACATCCGCACCTATTCGAATGATTTTCCACTCATTTGTCCCACAAGGGTGTTGTTTTTTCATTTCAACAACGTCACCAAGATCGAAAGTTTTTACATTCATATGTTTTTCTCCTTATCACCATTCTTCGCGGGATCTCCGATGCCAGCATCGACAGAACCTGTCTTTTTCTGGTACATCACCATTTTCGGATATGGTATTTCGATGCCATGCTCATCCATATATATTTTCAAGTCTCGACGAATGATACGTGCAATAGAAAAATGTTGCATTGGTTTCGTTTCAGCGGTTATTCTCATCACAACTTCAGAGGCGGCTAAGTTTTGAACACCGAGTAATTCGGGCTCTTTCACTAACTGTTCATATTGATCTGGAAGACGTGTTAAAAACTCTTTAATTAGTTCTTCTGTTTTCGGAATATCAGTTTCATATGCGACGCTCACATCGACAATGGCAATTGAATTATTTATTGAAAAGTTTACCACTTCAATAATGGTTCCATTTGGAAAAACGTGAATTTCACCATTCATCCCTTTTAACTTCGTAGTACGAAGCCCGATTTCTTGAACTGTCCCTTCTGAGGCTCCAATTCGCACATAATCGCCAACAGAAAATTGGTCCTCAAAAATGATAAAGAATCCCGTAATAACATCTCGGACTAGGTTTTGTGCACCAAATCCAATCGCTAATCCCAATACTCCGGCTCCCGCAATCAAACCTGCGACATTAATAGAGAATGCTGATAGTACTGCTAAAATTGCTGCAAAGTAAACAACATAGGAGATGATATTCTCTAATAGTTTAAACAATGTATTCTGTCTTCGTTCAGAATAACGAAGTGGTGTCTTCATCCGCACTTGAAATACTTTTCGAATGACTATTTTACCGATTTTCACAGCAATCATAGCCAATAATATAATGAAAATTATTTCAATTAAGACGAGTCCGTACTCTATCCATCTTTCTTCGTCCAAGAAGAAGTCTTCAATCTTCTTTAACACTTTTTTATAATCCAATCGAACTGTCTCCTTTGTGAATAAAGCTCATTTTTGTAACATATACTACGAAAAAAAAGAGAGTGATTTTCCATATGATTGCATATTCTTCTTATCTACATACAGAGGATTTTTCTTATCAAGATTCAGGTGTAGCTTGGCGTTTAAGCTCGTTATTTCTTCAAGCAATACCGTTTGATCACAAAAACCTTGTTTTTTGTTGCATCGGAACTGATCGCTCTACCGGTGATGCATTAGGACCTCTAGTCGGTACCTGGCTGAAAGAACATCCCACATTCCCTTATGAAGTAATTGGCACTTTGCAGCAACCCTTACATGCATTAAATTTACAACAAACTGTCGAGTCACTCCATGGTAGGACCTTAAAGCCCTATATTATTGCCATCGATGCATGTTTAGGGAAAATCAACAAGATTGGCCATATTGTCATTGAAAAAGGTCCACTTTTCCCGGGGAAAGCAGTAAAGAAAGAATTGCCACCTGTTGGTGATTTATCAATCAAAGGAATTGTAAATGTAGGTGGCTATCAAGAATATAGCACTTTACAAAACACTCGACTTCAACTTCCTTACGATATGGGGAAGGTATTATCACGGGCACTATTCCTAGCTTGGCAAAGACACCAATTCAAATTGATACGCAATAGCAACGACGATCGCTACCACGAGAATTCCTGGTAATAAATTGGCTACTCTTATTTTAGTCAAACCAATCATATTTAAACCAATAGCAACAATCATAATTCCACCAGTTGCTGTCATCTCTTGGATAAAGAGTGCCAGTGCCTCCTCTGGAATTACACGACTAATTTGAGTAGCAAAAAGTGCTATCGTCCCTTGATACAATACGACCGGAACAGCAGATAATAAAACACCGATTCCCAATGTGGTTGCTAATATAATAGATGTGAATCCATCTATTAACCCTTTTACAATGAGCAAATCGTGGTCATTGCGTAATCCACTATCAAGGGAACCAATGACCGCCATTGAACCAATTACAAATATTAATGTCGCCGATACAAAACCTTGCGAGATACTGATGTTTTCACCTTTTTTATTCTTACCAACTTTTGATTCTAACCATTGTCCAAATCGATTTAATTGATGATCTAAATCAATCCACTCTCCTATAACAGCACCTAACACTAAACTAATAATGACAATTAAAAACTGACCACTTTCAAATCCCATTTGAAGACCGATTACTGTTACGGCCAGTCCTATTGCATACATGACTGTTTGCTTCATATTTTCAGGGATATTTTTCAACAATCTTCCGATGATTGTTCCCACAATAATGAGAAGTGCGTTAATTAAAGTGCCAAATAACACCATATAAAACTCCTCATTTCATTTAAAAACAGAACCTATCCCCTTAATTTTGTTAAGGGAATAGGCAGTTTCAATTTTCTAATAATTCTAATATTCTTTCTAAATCATCTTCAGAGAAAAACTCAATTTCAATTTTCCCTTTATTCTTTGTTTTCTTTATGGATACCGTTGTACCAAAATAATCACGAAGTTGAGATTCTTTTTCTTTAATAAAAATATCTTTTTTAGGAGTTGTCGATGTTTCACGTGAAACATCTTCATTCATTCTTTGTACAAGCGACTCCAGCTGACGAACATTTAAATTTTCTTTCATTACTTTTTCAGCAATAGTAGGAATGAGCTTCTTTTGTTTTAAACCGAGTAAAGCACGACCATGTCCCATTGATATTTTGTCTGATGATACGTGTTCTCTAACCACTTCTGGTAAAGATAATAGACGAATATGATTGGCAATATGCGGTCTGCTTTTCCCTAAACGAAATGCTAATTGTTCTTGTGTTAGACTGAGATTTTCCATTAGATTTTGGTAAGCATCAGCTTCTTCAATTGGTGTTAAATCTTCCCGTTGTAAGTTTTCAAGAATGGCAATTTCCATCATTTGTTGATCTGATAGCTCACGGATAACAGCCGGAATCTCTTTTAATCCCGCGGCTTTTGTCGCACGAAAACGACGTTCCCCTACTACAATTTCAAATAATTTCCCTTTTCTTCTTAAAATCACTGGTTGTAGAACTCCATGTTCTTTTATGGACTCGGTAAGTTCTGAAAGGGCTACTTCATCAAAAATTTTACGTGGTTGAAATGGATTTACTTTAATATCTTTCACAGAAATTTTTTCTACTGATTCCATTTGGTTAATTGATTCACCTGGAAATAAAGCATTGATTCCTTTACCTAATCCTTTAGACATTACGAATCACTTCCCTTGCTAAATCTAGATATACTTCAGCCCCTCGAGACTTGGGATCATAAATAATGATTGGTTCCCCATGACTTGGTGCCTCACTAAGTCGTACATTCCGTGGAATGATAGTTTTATAAACTTTATCTTGGAAGTATTTTTTCACTTCTTCGATTACTTGAATGCCTAAGTTCGTACGCGCATCAAACATTGTTAACAGTACTCCATCAATCACTAATTGGTTATTTAAATGCTTTTGGACTAAACGGATAGTGCTTAACAATTGACTAAGACCTTCCAAAGCGTAGTATTCGCATTGTACAGGAATTAATATTGCATCCGAAGCTGTCAATGCATTAATCGTTAGTAATCCCAATGAAGGTGGACAATCTATTATTATGTAATCATATTCTTCTTTTACGTCTTGAAGTGCACGTTTTAGCCGTACTTCACGGGAAATTGTTGAAACAAGTTCAATTTCTGCTCCCGCTAATGAGATAGTTGCAGGAATTACGTCTAAATTCTCTACTTTAGTTTCTACTATTACTTTCTTAACATCTACGTCATCTATTAATACGTCATAAATACACTGTTGAACTTCACCCTTATTGACCCCAACACCACTCGTTGCATTCCCTTGTGGATCTATATCCATCAGTAATACTTTTTTACCGAGATATGCAAGACAGGCACTTAAACTTACCGATGTTGTTGTCTTACCTACGCCGCCTTTTTGATTGGCGATCGCAATAATTCTACCCATGCTTGCACCAGCTTTCCTAAAATCAGTTCTGATAACCTTCCACTTCTTTCTTTCTCCTTTAGATAGAGATAGAGTGGTATTTTCGCCATTTCATTCATTCTAACAAAAAATTGATTGAAATAGGGTAATATTCTGGTTACAAAACAAAAAACTCTTGTCAATTTCTGAGCAAGAGTTCATGGTTTTTTAATATTATTATTTCTTTTTTGGAATTTTTACAGTTATTTGATAGAAATCCTCGAGATCTTCTTCTTCTGTTTCCATCTTAATCCCCGTCTTTGCTACCATTGCAAAGGACTGCCTAAGAGTGTTCAGTGCGATTCTAACATCACGACTAACTGCTTTTCTTTTTGGTTTTTCTTTTTTCCCCTCAACAACAGGTGGATTTAATATTTCATCGACTTTCTTCTCAAGTTGTTTTACATTATATTGTTGCGTCACAACTTCGTGAAATAAAGCGATTTGTTTTTTTCATCTTTTATTGGCATCAAAGCACGAGCATGGCGCTCGGATATTTCACGCTTTAAAATACTATCTTGTATTATTTGTGGCAGTTTGAGAAGCCTCAATTTATTTGCAACAGTTGATTGTCCTTTTCCTAATCGCTGCGCAAGTGCTTCTTGCGTTAATTCGTGAAGTTCTAATAACTTTTGATAAGCTAATGCTTCTTCAATTGCAGTTAATTCTTCACGCTGAAGGTTTTCAATCAATGCAATGGAGGCAGTTTCTTTGTCGCTTAAATCACGAACAATTGCAGGAACATCTTTCCATTCGAGTTTTGTCATCGCACGGAAACGTCGTTCTCCAGCAATTATTTCGTATTTGCCATCATCCATTTTTCTAACAACGATCGGTTGAATAACGCCATGCGTGTGAATTGTACGAGCCAATTCTTCTATTTTAGACTCATCAAATACAGTCCGAGGTTGAAAGCGATTCGGAACAATTGATTGTAACGGGATTTTTAATACTTCTTCATATTGTTCGGCTGTTTGCTTTGTAGCCGCTATTTCTTTTTCGCCACTCCCAAAAAAACGTGAAAAAGGACTTTTCATCCCTTAGGCACCACCTTTAAGAAACTCACTACTTATACTTATTCGCGACAAATCTCGTCAATCCTTTATTAATGTTTCACGTGGAACAAACATTTACAATGGGGTCTTGTTTGGGACTCCAGGTTTTCTTGGATATTTTTTTGGTGTTGTTTTCACTTTATTAAAAACAAACAAAGATCTTTCACTATTTTCAATTGGAAGCGTAAAAGTAAATTCTTTTGTTTTTTCTGCGCCCAAGGTTGTTAAAGCCCTTTTTGCATCACTTAGCTCATCTTGTGCCGCCGCAGCTTTCATTGCTACAAACTGTCCACCTTTTTTTACTAATGGAACGCAAAGCTCAGAAAGTACAGATAGTCTTGCCACTGCTCTTGCTGTCACAATGTCATACTGTTCTCTATATTTTGCACTTTGTCCAAATTCTTCTGCTCTGGCATGTACGAATTGAACATTGGAAAGTCCCAGTTGTTCACTTAAATGTGTTAAAAATTGAATGCGTTTATTTAATGAATCCACAATCGTTACTTGTAATTGAGGAAAACAGATTTTTAATGGAATGCTTGGGAATCCTGCTCCAGCGCCGACATCACAAATTGATTGACCTTTTGAAAAATTAACGTAAAATGCCATGCTTATGGAATCATAGAAGTGTTTTAAGTAGACGGATGGCTGATCCGTTATTGCAGTTAAATTCATTTTTTCATTCCATTCGACAAGCAATTCAAAATATTTATTGAATTGTTGAAGCTGGTCTAATGTTAAAAGAATCCCTTTTTCTTTAAGAGCTTCAATAAATTGATCTTGATTCATATTGGACCCCTTCCATATATGAAGAGTGGCTACTTGCTCAAATTAGCGTGTAGCCACTTTTATACTTATCCGGATATTTTTGCTATTCTACCTTGTTCAATATACACCAGTAAGATCGAAATGTCAGCTGGGTTAACACCTGAAATTCTAGATGCTTGTGCGATTGATAAAGGTCTAACTTGCTTCATTTTTTGTTTCGCTTCAGTTGCAATGCCTGAGATTGCATCATAGTCAATTAGATCAGGAATTTTTTTATCTTCCATTTTCTTTAATTTTTCTACTTGTTGAAGTGATTTTTCAATATAACCTTCATATTTAACTTGGATTTCAATTTGCTCTTTCATTTCATCCGTTAATTCAAATGGTGAAGGTGATAATTTTTCAATATCTTCATAGCTCATTTCCGGACGTTTTAATAAATCTTGTCCTTTAATTCCATCTTTCAATGCAGTTCCGCCTTTTGAATGAACCACATTTTGCGTTTCCTCATTAGGTTTAATGATTGTTTTACGGAGACGAACAATTTCATCTTCGATTAATTTCTTTTTCACTTCAAAAAGCTCAAATCGTTCTGCAGAGATTAATCCTGCTTTGAAGCCAATTTCCGTTAATCTCAAATCCGCATTATCATGACGAAGTAATAAACGATATTCTGCACGGGATGTCAATAATCGATATGGTTCGTTGGTACCTTTTGTTACTAAGTCATCAATTAAGACGCCAATATATGCATCAGAACGACTTAAAATGATTTCTTCTTTATTTAGTGCGCGAGCAGCAGCATTCATACCTGCCATTAATCCTTGACCAGCCGCCTCTTCATACCCAGATGTTCCGTTAATTTGGCCAGCTGTATATAAATTGTGAATTTTTTTCGTTTCTAATGTTGGCCATAATTGCGTTGGAACCATAGCATCATACTCTATTGCATAACCAGCTCTCATCATTTCAGCCTTTTCTAGACCTGGAATGCTTTCTAGTAGTTTGCGTTGGACATGTTCTGGCAAACTTGTTGATAGTCCTTGCACGTAAACTTCACGTGTATTACGACCTTCTGGCTCCAAGAAGATTTGGTGACGTGGTTTATCGTTAAATCGGACCACTTTATCTTCAATGGATGGGCAATAACGTGGACCCGTTCCTTTTATCATACCTGAATACATTGGTGACAAATGTAAATTTTCATCGATGATTGAATGCGTACGTTCATTTGTATAAGTTAACCAACATGGCATTTGATCCGTGATAAATTCTGTGGTTTCATAACTGAATGCTCGTGGTACTTCGTCACCAGGTTGAATTTCAGTTTTACTATAATCAATTGTTTTACTATTTACGCGTGGAGGTGTTCCTGTTTTGAAACGAACTAAGTCAAAACCTAATTCACGCAGATTATCTGCCAATTTCAATGAGGGTTGTTGGTTATTTGGACCACTTGAATATTTCAAGTCACCAATAATGATTTCCCCTCGTAAAAAGGTTCCAGTTGTTACAATGACAGTTTTGGCACGGTAAATGGCACCCACCTGAGTGATTACACCTTTTATCTCATTGTCTTCAATAACTAATTCTTCTACCATGGCTTGATGTATTGATAAATTATCTTGCTCTTCCATCAACCGTTTCATTTCTGCTTGATAGAGTACTTTATCCGCTTGTGCTCGTAACGCACGTACTGCTGGACCTTTACCTGTATTCAACATTCTCATTTGTATATGTGTTTTGTCGATTACTTTCCCCATTGCACCACCTAAAGCGTCAATTTCACGTACGACAATTCCTTTAGCTGGGCCGCCGATAGATGGATTACATGGCATAAATGCAATCATATCTAGATTAATTGTGAGAACCAGGGTCTTTGCTCCCATACCCGCTGCTGCTAGTGCTGCTTCAGCACCTGCATGCCCTGCTCCAATTACTATCACATCGAACGAGCCCGCTTCAAATTTCTGCATGTTCGTTCATCCCTTTCGTTTCTTCTATTATTTATTTAAATTCAAATGCTGCTTCGAATTTATAAAGTTTGAATAGTGTTTTTGCTTTTCTTTATTGTCCAGCGCCGATGTCGAGCTTGAGTGGCGCTTTGGTCCACAGTATGTGGGTCATGAAGGCGTTGAAAGTTCATTTTGCGACGAGTAATCACAGGTGCAACACGAAGTCGCGAACTTAGCCTTCATTCCTTCTATTTCCCTAGACAAAATTGTGAGAATAACTGATCAAGTAGACTTTCTTCTACTGTATCTCCTGTAATCTCACCAAGTATTTCCCACGTGCGTGTTACATCAATTTGTATCATATCTATTGGTACTGCAGCATGTGCCGCATCGATTGCATCTTCAATGGTCCGTTTTGCTTGATGTAATAAAGCAATATGGCGTGCGTTTGATACATAGGTAATATCGCCACTATCAAGAGATCCTTCAAAAAATAACGAGGCAATTGCTTCTTCTAATTGATTGACACCTTCTTCTTTCACTAAAGAAGTGGTGACAATTTTTCGATTTCCCGCCAGTTCTTCAACACGCTGACTATCGATTTTTTTCTCTAAGTCGGTTTTATTCAGAACGACAATATAATCCATTCCGTCAATTGCTTCAAATAAACGCTCGTCTTCAAGTGTCAGCTCGTCTGCTTGGTTTAGGACTAAAAGAATTAAATCAGCTTGCTTAAGCACCTGTCTGGAGCGTTCAACCCCTATTCGTTCCACAATGTCTTCTGTTTCACGAATACCCGCAGTATCGACAAGTTTTAATGGTACGCCTCTGACATTGACATATTCTTCAATGATATCACGTGTGGTCCCTGCTACATCGGTCACAATTGCTTTATTTTCTTGCACTAAACTATTTAATAAAGATGATTTTCCTACATTAGGTCGCCCTACAATAACCGTAGATAAACCTTCTCTTAAAATTTTTCCCTGTGATGAGGTTTTCAATAACCCTTCAATTTCTTGCTTCACCCAAGTGGATTTCTCAATGATCATAGGTAACGTCATTTCTTCTACGTCATCATATTCTGGATAATCGATGTTCACTTCGACTTGAGCCAATGTTTCTAGTAAAGCTTGTCGCAAGCTAGCTATTAGTCGTGATAATTTACCTTCCATTTGCCCAAGTGCCACATTCATTGCTTTATCAGTCTTCGCACGAATTAAGTCCATGACAGCCTCTGCTTGAGATAAATCAATCCGACCATTTAAAAATGCTCGTTTTGTAAATTCTCCCGGTTCTGCGAGTCTAGCCCCATTAATGAGTACAAGTTGAAGTACTCGGTTTACGGTAACAATTCCCCCATGACAATTTATTTCGACTACGTCTTCCCTTGTAAAGGTTTTCGGACCCTTCATTAAAGACAGCATGACTTCTTCTACTACATCGCCTGTATTCGGCTCTATTAAATGTCCATAATGGATCGTGTGTGACAGTTGTTCATGTAATGACTTTTCTCCAGGCGAACGAAAAATTTGGTTTGCTATCGAAATTGCTTGTGGTCCACTTAATCTGACGATTGCAATTGCCCCTTCACCCATAGGTGTGGATATCGCAGCAATAGTATCGAACTCCATATTCGTCCACCTCCTGTTCCATCATTATCCACATGTGGATAACTAAAAATTGTCATGATTATCTAACATACAATATTAGCACAAAATTACTAATTTCGAAAGCTGGAATCGACATTTTTATCCACAAGAAAACGGATCTCTTCGTCAAGTGACGTCAAGATCCGTTGTTCTTTACAATGTCTAGCTCCAAGCACCAGCTCGCAACTTCGATTCGGTCTTTCCAACGTCATCGATCTAGAGTGGTACTTTGCGCTCTTCTTTACTTTAAAGGCTCGATTACCAGGTAACGATTTGGGTCTGTTCCAATGGATACAGTTTCAATGTCTAGACGATGAGTAAGAGCATTGTGTATCACTTTTCTTTCATAAGAAGGCATTGGTTCAAATTCAACCTTTTTCCCTGTACGAATTGCTTTATCTGCCATACGTTCTGCTAATTGTTCAAGTGATTCTTGACGACGCTCGCGGTAATTCTCTACATCGAGTTTTATCATCAAAAAATGGTTCGCATATTTGTTTGCAACTAGTTGAGAAAGTTGTTGCAATGCATTTAATGTTTGACCACGTTTCCCAATTAACAAAGCAGCTTTTTTACTTTCCAAACGAAGCGTGACATATTTACCGCTTTTCTCCGTATGAATCGTTAAATCATCAATTTTCATTTCTTTTGCAATTAGTTTAATATACGTTTTTGTTTCATCGACAGCCTGCTCTTGGGTAGATTCCGTTGCTTTTATAACGTTTTCTTCTTCCAAGGGGATTACGATTTCTTCAGCTGGTGCATCATTAGATTCAGCAAGTATGACTTCGTCCAAATGCTCTACAGGCGGCTTTTCATTTACAATAACTTGCACTTCAGCAAGTTTCGATCCAAAACCTAGAAAACCTTTTTTACCTTCACTTATTACATTGATGGTTACTTGATCTCTTGTCGTAGCCAGTTTTGCTAACGCTACAGATATCGCTTCTTCAGATGTAGTACCCGTTTGCGTAATCTGATTCACTTTTTAGCCCCTCCTGTTTTAGCAGGTTGAAGTTTGCGTTTTTCCCATGGTTTGTAAATGACCAAATTTTGAATAAGTGAAATGATATTTCCGATAACCCAATAAAGTGTTAATGCGGATGGCAAGAATATACCGAATCCAACGATCATAACCGGCATGAAATACATCATGATTCTCATTTGAGGATTGTCCATCGCTGGTCCTGTACGAAGTACCAAGAACTGCATGATACCTGCCAAGATTGCAAGAATAATACTAGGTTCTGCTAAGTTGAACCACAATAAACTACCTAAGTTAATTTCTTCAGTTGAATTCATACGACTGATTGCATGGTAAAAACCAATTAAGATTGGCATTTGAATCACTACTGGTAAACAACCCGCAGCAGGATTTACGCCTTTGCTTTTAAATAACGCCATCATTTCTTGTTGATACTTTTGTTGAGTTTGAGCATCTTTAGAACTGTATTTTTTCTTAAGTAAAGCAAGTTCAGGTTGTACTTCTTGCATTTTTTTCGAACTTTTAGTTTGCTTAATCATTAATGGAAGAATTGCTAAACGGATAATAATCGTCACCATGACGATCCCTAACCCATAAGTACCGAGTAATTCCTTAAACAATGTAATAAATGAAACAAGAGGCCAAACAATAAATTCATTCCAAAATCCTTTACTGTCCTCATATATCGGTTGATTGTATTCTGTACATCCACTAAGTAATAATGTGACAGTAACAAGCATGAGGATGATAAGAAAGCGTTTATTCACCCTTCTTCCCCCTAAAAAAATATTCCATTTCTTCTATATATACAATGCTGGTTGTTTTCTTACTTGTTCTTTTGAAGCATTTTCGCAACTTTTAGTACATGCTGCAAACTTTTCTTTGATTCATGAAAATCTAAACTGGCCGCCTGTTTTCGGGCGATAATGACATAATCCATCTTTTGGTTGACTTCATCTTTCATTTCCAAGAAAGATTGTCTAATAAAACGTTTGATTTGGTTTCGGACGACTGCGTTTCCGACTTTTTTACTTACAGATAAACCGATGCGAAACTCCTCTTGTCCCTCTTTTGGTAAAAGGTATACAACAAATTGTCGATTCGCAAAGGATTTACCGTGTTTAAATATTTTTTGAAATTCTGCATTTTTCTTGACGCGTTGACGTTTATTCATGTTTTACCTGCTCCACCTTCACGCATTTTAGAAAGATTGTATATCTTTCCCCGACTCTCGCCTGCGTTAATGTTAATCCACCTGATCATTCATTTCCTATAGATAAAGAAAAAAAAGACCACTGATGCGGATCAGTGGACTTAAGCTGATAATACTTTTCTTCCTTTAGCGCGACGTGCTGCTAGTACGCGACGGCCGTTTTTTGTGCTCATGCGTGCGCGGAATCCGTGAACTTTACTATGTTTACGTTTATTTGGTTGGTATGTGCGTTTCATCTATGTGACACCTCCTGAAAAATTGAAAGTCGATTTATCTTACAGACAGTCTTCGATATTATATATAGTTTTCCCCCTAAAAGTCAATATGTATTTGAAATATGCTTGTCCTACTCGAAAAATTTATATGTAATTAGTTGTCCACAATTACGAATCTTCTTGTTTAATGCATTGTGGATAATAAATTTCAAGTATTTTTTATCCACACCCCTTATCTACATCTTTTTCACAAACTAACTGCCTGTGGACAAAGGCACTGTGCATGTTTATGCATTTTGTGGATAACCATTTAGAACTCTTGTAATTTCTGCTTATTTTTGATACGATGTTTGTGTTTTACTCTTCAAAAACAAAAACGACTATTCATTGTTATCCACAACTGTTGATAATATGTGGATAGTTTATCCCAAGGCTCTTATTAAACTTTATCCACAGCTTGTGGTTTTGTGTATGACTATACATATAGAAGTGTAAGAACGTCGATAAAAATTTTTTCAGAAGGAGGTACGTTGTGGAACATTTAGAAGAACTATGGTCAAGCGTTCTTGCTCAAGTGGAGCAAAAGATCTCAAAACCTAGCTTTGAAACGTGGCTCAAATCAACAAAAATGTTGACCTACCAAGGGGATACCGTGACAATTGCTGCACCAAACTCATTTGCACGTGATTGGCTAGATACGCATTATGTCCATTTAATTGCCGGTATATTGACGGAATTGACTGGAGAAGGCTTATCGATTAGATTTGTTGTTCCTAAAGATCAAAGTATGGAAGATTTCACGCTTCCAAAACCAATCATTGCCGTAAAAAACGATGATCAACCTGAGTATTCTCGTGGCATGTTAAATTCAAAATATACATTTGATACGTATGTAATCGGCTCGGGTAATCGTTTTGCACATGCAGCATCACTCGCAGTAGCAGAAGCTCCGGCAAAAGCCTATAATCCCTTGTTTATCTATGGGGGAGTAGGGCTAGGAAAAACCCATTTAATGCATGCAATTGGACACTACGTACAAGAACACAACCCGAATGCAAAAGTTGTCTATCTATCATCTGAAAAATTCACTAATGAATTCATTAACTCGATTCGTGATAATAAAACTGTTGAATTCCGTAATAAGTACCGCAGTGTTGATGTTCTATTAATAGATGATATTCAATTTTTAGCAGGAAAAGAACAAACACAAGAAGAGTTTTTCCATACTTTCAATACTTTGCATGAGGAATCCAAGCAAATTGTGATTTCCAGTGATAGACCCCCAAAAGAAATTCCTACTTTAGAAGACCGCTTGCGATCTCGTTTCGAATGGGGATTGATTACAGACATCACTCCACCAGATTTAGAGACTCGTATTGCCATTTTGCGTAAAAAAGCAAAAGCTGATGGCTTGGATATCCCCAATGAAGTGATGGCGTACATTGCCAATCAAATTGATTCTAATATTCGTGAGCTAGAAGGTGCCTTAATCCGCGTTGTTGCTTATTCTTCTTTAGTAAATAAGGACATGAATACGGAGTTGGCTGCTGAAGCACTGAAAGATATCATGCCAAATGCAAAACCTCGAATCATCACGATTTTAGATATTCAAAAAGCAGTAGGCGAGCACTTTCACATGCGTTTAGAGGACTTTAGTGCGAAAAAACGTACGAAATCAATCGCATTTCCAAGACAAATTGCTATGTATTTGTCTCGTGAGTTAACAAATTTTTCATTGCCTAAAATCGGGGAAGAATTTGGTGGCAGGGATCACACAACTGTTATTCATGCGCACGAAAAAATTTCAACTCTTTTAAAAGAAGATCAAGCTCTTCAACAAGATTTAAAACAGATTAAAAGTTCATTAGGGAAGTCTTAACGCTGTGGATAACCCCACTCTGTGCAGACTGGTTGATACACAGCTTATCTACATGTGGATAAGCTGATTCTATTCACAAAAATGGACTTATCAACATATTCACAGCCCCTACTACTAAGTCTATTAATCTTTTAAAACATTAATAATATATAAGCGAGGTTAAAAATGATGAAATTTGAAATCATGCGTGATCGATTATTAGTTGGACTAAATGATGTAATGAAAGCAGTTAGTTCGAAAACAACGATTCCAATTCTGACAGGAATAAAATTAGAGGTTACAGAAGATGGGTTACACTTAACGGGTAGTGATTCTGATATTACGATTCAAACTTTCATCAAAGCAGAAGAAGATGGTGAACAAGTAATTCGTGTTATCGAAGAAGGATCTATTGTGGTTCAAGCTCGTATGTTTAATGAAATCGTGCGTAAGTTGCCAACGAATGATGTAGAAATTGAAGTAAGTAATCAATATCAAACACATATTCGCTCAGGTAAGTCTGAGTTCCATTTGATTGGACAAGATGCAACTGAATATCCATTACTTCCAGAAATTGAAGATGATCGACATTTCGTTCTTCCTGCTGACTTATTAAAATCCGTTGTTCGAGAAACTGTATTTGCTGTTTCGACTTCTGAAAGTCGCCCAGTCTTAACAGGTGTTCATTGGGAAGTGAAAAATGGAGAACTAGTTTGTGTAGCTACGGATAGTCATCGTCTAGCACGTCGTAAATTAAAACTAGAGCAATTACCTGAAGGAGAATATAGCGTAGTTATTCCTGGGAAGAGCTTAAACGAATTAAGCAAAATTATCGGGGACTCTTCAGAGCCTGTTCATATCGTGATGACACAACAACAAGTATTATTCAAAACTTCCGATGTGTTATTCTACTCTCGTTTACTCGAAGGCAATTACCCAGATACTTCTCGTTTAATTCCAACTGAATATAAAACGACAGTAACCGTCAACGGAAAAGCCTTACTCCAAGCAATTGATCGTGCGTCTTTATTAGCACGTGAAGAACGCAATAACATTGTTCGTTTCTCTTCTTTAGATGGCAATGTCGTTGAAATTTCATCTAGCTCACCTGAAGTAGGAAAAGTAGAAGAAGAAATTCAAGCAACGTCAATTGAAGGCGAAGAATTGAAAATTTCGTTCAGTGCAAAATATATGATGGATGCATTAAAAGCTGTAGATGGCCAAGATGTTAAAGTTCAATTTACAGGTGCAATGCGCCCATTCATTTTAAAGTCTGTTCATGACGACGCAATTCTACAATTAATTTTGCCAGTTCGAACGTATTAAAAATTTAATTTTCCAAGGATAGTCCTTAACTGGGCTATCCTTTTTTACTTCTTGACGAAAATGGAGTAAAATGAAGGGATAGACTAAAAGCGAAGGATGTAATTAACTTGAAAGAACTTGAAATTGGAACAGAATACGTGACACTAGGACAAGTACTAAAAATGACAGATGTAATTAGCTCTGGTGGAATGGCAAAATGGTTTTTATCTGAAAATGAAGTATTAATAAATGGTCAAGTTGATCAAAGACGTGGGCGTAAACTTCGACACGGAGATTTTGTTAATATTCCTGGACTTGAGGAAATTCGAATTGTGGATCCATTGAGCGGACAATAAGATGCACATAGAACGGCTTGAATTAACGAATTACAGAAATTATGAATCTCTATCGTTAAACTTTTCCCCAACGATCAATGTCCTTATAGGCGAAAATGCTCAAGGGAAAACAAATATTATGGAATCTATCTACGTACTTTCAATGGCAAAATCTCATCGGACTTCAAATGATAAAGATTTGATACGTTGGTCTGAAGAATATGGTAAAATAAAAAGTGATGTTCAAAAGAAGTACGGACGTTTACCTCTAGAATTAACCATATCCAAAAAAGGGAAAAAAGCACGTGTGAATCATTTGGAACAGAAACGGTTAAGCGATTATATCGGGCAATTAAATGTGGTGATGTTTGCCCCAGAAGATTTGAATCTTGTAAAAGGCAGTCCTCAAGTTCGAAGACGTTTTTTGGACATGGAAATTGGTCAAATATCCCCAATTTATTTACACGATTTGCTAACATTTCAGAAACTATTAAAACAACGAAATCATTTATTGAAAATGCATCAAGGTAAATCTTCTCTTAACGATGTGATGTTTGATGTTTATACAGATCAATATATTCAAGCAGCTGTCAGTGTTATTCGTAAGAGATTTCAATTTATGGAACTTCTTCAAAAATGGGCTGAACCCATTCATTTTGGAATTTCACGAGGACTTGAAAAATTAGAAGTTCGCTATAACCCTGTCAGTGGACTTGAACAACATGCAACATTTGAGCAAATGGCTGACCACTTACGACAAAAGATGCAAGCCGGTAAAGCACAAGAATTAGCAAGAGGCGTGACGTTAACCGGCCCACATCGCGATGATTTGCAGTTTTTTGTAAATGGCTATGATGTGCAAACTTACGGTTCACAAGGTCAACAACGGACAACGGCATTGTCACTTAAACTTGCAGAAATCGAATTAATCAAACAAGAAGTGGGAGAGTCGCCTGTGTTGTTATTAGACGACGTATTGTCTGAACTCGATGACTACAGACAATCTCACTTATTAAATACTATTCAAGGCGAAGTTCAAACATTCGTGACCACCACCAATGTGGTTGGCATTGATCATGAAACAATTACACAAGCAGCAATATTTAATGTGAAGCAAGGACATGTTGATGAGGGAGCGTGAGTGTTTTGTATGTGGTGATCGGCAAATCAATTGTCGTCAAATACAGCGAAATCCTCACGATACTAGATTTTCGTGAGATAAAGGATGAGACGATACAGGACGCGTGGTTGAAAAATTCACGTACACGACTTTTGACAGAAAGGCATCGTGTGAAGTCTCTGGTTGTCACTCCTTTTTTAACGTATGCATCCCCTCTGAGTCCGCAGAACATTATGAAGAAAATTAATTTTTAAAATGGTCTTTTTTATTAATAGCGAGAAGATAGTAGTGGGAAAGAGTAGGTGAGCTTAATGGCGATGGAAGAAAAAGAACTGCAAACATCTTATGATGCTGATCAAATACAAGTATTAGAAGGTTTAGAAGCGGTACGCAAACGTCCAGGTATGTACATTGGTTCGACAAGTTCAAAAGGGCTTCACCATCTTGTTTGGGAAATCGTAGATAACGCAATCGATGAAGCATTAGCTGGATACTGTGACGAAATTGTAGTCACAATTGAAAAGGATAATTGGATAAAAGTAGATGACAACGGTCGTGGAATTCCTGTAGGAAACCAAGAGAAAATGGGACGTCCTGCAGTTGAAGTTATTATGACTGTTCTTCATGCCGGTGGTAAATTCGGCGGTGGAGGCTATAAAGTATCAGGTGGTCTACATGGTGTAGGTGCTTCTGTAGTAAATGCTCTTTCGGAAGTAACTGAAGTTTATGTAAAACGCGATGGCAAAATCCATTACATTAAATTTGAACGTGGAGCTGTAACCGAAGAGTTAAATGTGATTGGTGAAACAGACGAAAATGGATCAACCATTCGATTTAAAGCAGATCCTATGATTTTTACAGAAACGACTGTTTACGAATATGATATTTTATCTCATCGTTTACGTGAACTTGCTTACTTAAATCGTGGCTTAAACATTACGATTAGAGATGAACGTGAAGAAGTACTACGTACGAAAACGTATCACTTTGAGGGTGGTATTAAATCCTATGTAGAAAATTTGAATAAATCAAAAGAGCCAATTCATGAAGAACCAATTTTCGTTGAAGGTGAAAAAGATGGCATTTCGATTGAAATTGCCATGCAATATAACAGTGGATATGCGACAAACATTCTATCGTTTGCTAATAATATCAATACCTATGAAGGTGGTACACATGAGTCAGGATTTAAAACGGCCTTAACTCGTGTTATCAATGATTACGGACGCAAAAATAGTTTATTAAAAGATGCGGATGCTAATTTAACTGGTGATGATGTGAGAGAAGGATTAACGGCAATCGTATCCATTAAGCATCCAGATCCTCAATTTGAAGGACAAACGAAAACAAAGTTAGGGAACTCAGAAGTAAGTACGATTACGAATTCATTGTTCTCTGAATCCTTTGACCGATTTATGCTTGAGAACCCAACTGTTGCCCGAAAAGTTTTAGAAAAAGGCTTAATGGCTGCTCGTGCACGTGTAGCTGCGAAGAAAGCACGTGAATTTACTCGACGTAAATCAGTGTTGGAAGTTTCTAGTTTACCAGGTAAATTAGCGGACTGTTCATCACGTGTTCCTGCAGAAAGTGAATTATACATTGTTGAAGGTGACTCGGCAGGTGGTTCTGCAAAATCTGGCCGTGACCGTCATTTCCAAGCAATTCTTCCACTTCGGGGAAAAATATTAAATGTTGAAAAAGCGCGTCTAGATCGTATTTTAGGTAATGCCGAAATTCGTTCAATGATTACGGCTTTAGGTACTGGTATTGGCGGAGAATTCACACTTGAAAAAGCTCGTTATCATAAAGTCGTTATTATGACAGATGCGGACGTTGATGGTGCACATATTCGTACGTTACTATTAACTTTCTTTTTCCGTTTTATGCGTCCGTTGATTGAAGCGGGTTATGTATATATTGCTCAGCCTCCATTATTCCAGATTAAACAAGGTAAACATGTTGAATATTGTTATTCTGATAAACAACTACAAGAAATTCTTGAGAAACTTCCTAAACATCCGAAACCAGGTATTCAACGTTACAAAGGTCTAGGCGAAATGGATGCAACACAATTATGGGAGACAACGATGGATCCCTCAGTTCGTACACTATTACAAGTAAACTTAGAAGATGCGATTGACGCAGATGAAACTTTCGAACGTTTAATGGGTGATGAAGTAGAACCACGTCGTCTATTCATCGAAGAAAATGCAATTTACGTGAAAAACTTAGATATATAAAGAGTCAAACGAAGGGAGGTCATCTGCATGTCGGAAATACCTAACAATGGCGTTAAAGGGATTAACATTAGTACGGAAATCAAAACATCTTTCCTTGACTATGCAATGAGTGTCATTGTTTCACGAGCACTTCCAGACGTACGTGATGGGTTGAAACCTGTTCATCGTCGTATTTTATATGCAATGCAAGGTATGGGGAACACAGCTGATAAACCACATAAGAAATCAGCTCGTATTGTTGGTGATGCAATGGGTAAGTACCATCCACATGGTGATAGTTCCATCTATGATGCAATGGTACGTATGGCACAACACTGGAGTTATCGTCACATGTTAGTTGATGGCCACGGGAACTTTGGTTCAGTAGATGGTGATTCTGCCGCAGCCATGCGTTATACCGAATCACGTATGTCAAAAATAGCAATGGAATTATTGCGTGATATTAATAAAAACACAATTGATTTCAAAGATAACTATGATGGCCAAGAACAAGAACCTGTTGTTCTTCCAAGCCGTTTTCCAAATTTATTAGTGAACGGTACTTCAGGGATTGCGGTAGGGATGGCAACAAATATTCCACCACATCACTTGGGTGAAACAATTGATGGAGTTCTGGCAATTGCTGAAAACCCAGCCATTACGACTGAAGAATTGATGGAAATCATTCCAGGTCCTGACTTCCCTACGGGTGGTATTATCATGGGGAGAAGTGGAATTCGACGTGCTTATGAAACTGGCCGTGGTTCTATTATCATTCGAGGAAAAGTGGAAATTGAACAAAAACCGAATGGAAAAGAAGTTATCTTAATTCATGAATTACCATTCCAGGTGAATAAAGCCCGTCTTATTGAAAAAATAGCGGAGTTTGTACGTGATAAGAAGATTGACGGAATTACGGATCTTCGTGATGAGTCAGACCGTGACGGTATGCGCGTCGTTATCGAAGTTCGTAAAGATGCAAATGCAAATGTTTTACTTAACAATTTGTACAAACAAACAGCTCTTCAATCAAGCTTTGGTGTAAACATGCTAGCTCTTGTCGATGGACAGCCGAAAGTACTAGGCTTAAAAGAGATTTTATATCATTACTTAGAGCACCAAAAAGTCGTTATTAAACGTCGCACGCAGTTTGATTTAACAAAAGCAGAAGATCGTGCACATATTTTAGAAGGACTTCGTATTGCACTGGACCATATCGATGAAATCATTGCATTAATTCGTCGTTCCCAAACAGGTGAAGAAGCAAAACTAGGATTAATCGAGCAATTCAACTTATCAGAACGCCAAGCCCAAGCCATTCTAGATATGCGTTTGCAACGTTTAACCGGTTTAGAGCGTGATAAAATTGAGGCTGAATATCAAGAGTTACTACTTCTCATGGCAGAACTTCGTGCAATTCTAGCGGATGAAATGAAAGTGGTACAAATTATTCGTGAAGAGTTACATGAGATTAAAGAGCGTTTCAGCGATAATCGTCGTACGGAAATTACGGCAGGTGGTGCTGAAATGATGGAAGATGAAGACTTAATTCCACGTGAAAATTCTGTTTTGACATTAACTCATAATGGGTATATAAAACGTTTACCGGTGAATACGTATCGCAGTCAAAAACGTGGAGGACGAGGCGTTCAAGGAATGGGCACGAATGAGAATGATTTCGTTGAACATTTACTATACACGTCCACACATGACACGATTCTGTTCTTTACAAACAAAGGAAAAGTATATCGAGCAAAAGGATATGAAATTCCTGAATATGGTCGTACAGCAAAAGGGTTACCAATCGTAAACTTACTAGGCATTGATAAAGAGGAAAATGTAACAGCAATGATTCGTATGGCATCGTTTGAAGCCGATTCCTATTTTATGTTTACAACTCGTCTAGGGGTAACGAAACGTACACCAGTTAGCGGATTTGCCAATATTCGAGCAAATGGATTAATCTCTATCTCTTTAAGAGAAGACGATGAATTGATCTCTGTTAAATTAACAGATGGTAAAAAACATATCATCATTGGTACACGTAAAGGAATGCTTGTACGTTTTGAAGAAACAGATATTCGTTCAATGGGTCGTACAGCGTCAGGAGTTCGAGGAATTCGCTTACGTGACGACGATTATGTTGTCGGTATGGAAATTCTGGAACCTGGTCAAGAAGTTCTTGTTGTCACCGAGAATGGATATGGAAAACGTACAAATGAAGAAGAGTATCGCTTACAGTCTCGTGGAGGCGTAGGTATTAAAACAAGTCAGATTACAGATAAAACAGGTCCATTGTCGGCAGTGAAAGCTGTTGATGGCTCGGAAGATTTAATGCTCATTACCATTAATGGGATGTTAATACGTATGGCTGTTGACAGTATTTCAATCACGGGTCGTAGTACACAAGGCGTTCGCTTAATTCGTTTAGGTGAAGATGAATTTGTGGCAACGGTTGCTAAAGTTGAAAAAGAAGTAGAAGAAGAAGAATTTGATGAAGAAGGCGAAGAAAGTTCTGAAGCTGTAGAAGTTGATGGAGATGAATCAACTACTGATGTAAGCGAGAGCGTACAAACAACTGACCCGGAAACATCTGAAGAATAAAAAACAGGTCTAAGGTGCGAAAGTGCCTTAGACCTGTTTTTGTATGTTGCGAGCCCCCGTAGCATAGAACAAAATACTGCATAAAATAACAACCCCGATTACAGAGAATAAGAGTTTGCCACCATAGTCCTGGAGTAACCATCCACCAGGAATAGGGCCAGTGAAATTTCCTATCGAACGGAACTGTCCAGCTCCAAAGTAAGTTCCTTTCCGATCCTCAGGTGCTATTTGGTCAATAAAGACACTAGTCGAAGGAAAGATAAATATTTCACCAATCGTAACAATCCCCATTGCAACCATCATCCCTACCATAGTAGTGGCATAGCCAAAGCTTGCAAATCCAATGGCAAACAACACACTACCCAAAATCATCACACGCAGAACAGGCCATTTTTCAGAAACCAAACTTAAAGGGATTTGTAATATGATTACCAGAATGGCATTAAGAGCAATGAGTTTTGCAAAAAGAACTACCCCATTTGAAAAAGAGTTTTGTATATATTGAGGTAAGTTAGAATCTACTTGTGAATATCCAACGTTGACTAAGATTCCGCCAATGATAAATACGAGTAATGTTTTGTCTTTCCAAGCAATGATTAATGCATCTACCATAGATTGCTTGAGGATAGGTGACGTATTTGTGGTGGAAAATCGATTGAACATGACTGCTAGAGTTATGCCATAAATGATATACATAATGCCCGTGAAGAGAAATGGAAGTGTGGATGAAAACTGTGCAACATACACTCCGAGAATTGGGCCAACAGAGGCACCAAGATTAATTGCCATATAGCGTAAGGAAAATACTCGCTTTCTTTTATCTTTAGAAGTTAAATCCGCCATTAAGGCTTGTGAAGATGGTTCAAAAAACGAGCGACAGAGGCCATTTAATGCATTTAGTGCCATAAAAATACCGATATGAGAAGCTTGTGAAAACCCAAAGTAAACGAGTCCCCATACGAATACGGTAATAAGCATTACTTTTTCACGACCATAACGGTCCGAGATGTACCCTCCTATAAACCCACCGATTGTTCCCATCAATGGAGATAACCCGATTGTAATCCCTATCCAGATCGGATGAATTTCATGAGAGTTTGATAAATATAATGCAAGGAATGGGAGTGCCATATAACTAGCTCCCCGTGCAAATACAGTTCCTATTAATAAAGCCCAAACAACTGGATGAAACGAGAATTTTTCGCGCATTTGTACTCCCCTTTCTAATTTTCATACTACGCTTACATAAGTTAGCTGGGTAGTATGAAAAACGAATAGAAGGTCTTAAGAATACAAAATGACATTTTGTACGGATAACGGATATATGTAATAAAAAGAATTTATAAGACAAAATGTACGAGTTCAATATATAGAAGAAAAGTAGATCCATTGAGAAACATAACTACTATATGTAGGAGAATCACTTTATTTGTATGAGTTGCATATCATAATCCCCATAAACAATAATGTTTTCTTTGCAATTCTATTGACACGTTTGTCGAATTTTGTTATTATAAGTGAGTCGCCAATACAAGCGACAAACAAT
>NZ_MPTA01000006.1 GCF_001939075.1 Paenisporosarcina indica
TTTAAACGGTGAAGCTTTTTTTTATGGGTTTTTCAGACGTCAAACGCCATTTTTCAGACGTCACCCTTCAAAAGTGTAAGTGAGCCACCGCTCAAGTGGGAGCAAGTGCTGGAACACTAGGTTTATGGTAGCCATAAATTTTACACTTTATATATATTAAAAAAGCTCTCCCATGTATATAAAGGGAAAGCTTAAGCTCAAACTATACACTTGGCTTCATATTTTATTGCAATTAATTTATAGGCAATTTGTACGCATTGTTCAATAGGAATCCAAAGTTCGTACGAATGCTCATAAACTTCTTGTATGCGTTTTGCGAGTTCAGTGGGATGGTCAATCCCTTGTAGGGCTGCCACCACGTCAGCTGTTTCCGTATCATACGCTTCTGATCCCATATTGAAAGGATCCCACGTTTGAAGTAATCGAACAGCTTTCCGATTCATTTCAATGTTTTCCATCTATTTTCACCTATTTTACTTTTCTTTAATACTTGCTATGATAACATATTAATAAAAAAGGAAAGTAGGAATGGCTTTGAATTCGTTTGAACAAGTAATCAATCGACGTAAAACTCGCTCAGTTAAGTGGGACTTAATGGAGATGATATATGAAATTGAAGATGCTTCTGATATTTTGCCAATGTGGGTCGCGGATATGGATTTTGCCGCCCCTAGAGCTGTGATTGATGCATTACACGAACGAATCGATCATCCCATCTTTGGCTACTCCTATATGTGTGAAGGATGTAAAACCGCAGTGCAAACATGGTTGCTGAATCGACACGGTTGGCAAACACAAAATGACTGGATGTTATTTCATCATGGTGTGGTCCCAGCAATTGCAACAGTGATTGAGACGTTTACACAGAAAAGCGACCGAGTATTAATAAATACGCCAGTTTACCCACCTTTCTTCTCTGTCCCTGAAAAACAAGGTCGCCAAATAGTTGAAAATAAGCTATTAGAAGACAATGGTGTTTATAAACTAGACTTTACTTCTTTTGAAAATCAATTAAAACAAGGGATTAAGTTGTTTATTTTTTGTAACCCCCACAACCCTGGAGGAACAGTTTGGCCAAGAAAAACGTTACAAGAAATTATTAGATTGTGCACAAAATATGACACACTGATTTTATCAGATGAAATTCATGGTGATCTAGTGTTTCCTGAATTTAAACATATCCCTCTTGCTTTGCTAGCTGGAGCCGAAGCAGACCGTATTATCACGTGTGTCGCACCAACCAAAACATTTAATTTAGCAGGAGTACAAGCAGCCGTAATGATTGCCACTGATCCTGAAAAACGTGAAAAACTAAAAGAAAATGCACTTTCACATGGACAAATGGAATTAAGCGCATTTGCTGCTGCTGCATTAAATGCCGCCTATGAACATGGGGCTCCTTGGTTAGACGACTTGATGAAAGTTCTCTCATCGCATATGGACTATGCCATTGAAAAAATTACTAAAGCAATCCCGAACATAAAGATCTACAAACCCCAAGGAACTTACTTGTTATGGATCGATTATCGAGCAACAGGTTTATCTGAAGAATCCATTATGAAGTCCCTATTAACCAAGGGCAAATTGGCATTAGAACCAGGGTCGAAATATGGTGAGTTAGGTACAGGTTATTTGCGCATGAACGTAGCTTGTCCCCGTGCAACACTTGAAGATGGGGTTCAACGGTTTATTCACGCATTAACATAAGAAAAAGGCTTAACCGATGGAACTCGGCTAAGCCTTTTCTTTTCTTTTATTTTTGCTTTTTTTGCTGTTCTATATCTCGTTCATTTAATATGCGTTTTTCTAATTCTTTTGTCTGTTCTTCTTGTTTCTTAGACTTTTTTAAAATCCAACGAAAAACAAGAATACATATGACAGCGAATATAAGAAATTCTATTGCTGCTGGAATGTAAGCAGACTTATCTTCTGGAAAGTACAGAAAGTTGAGAATCCAAACTTTCATGTGGGACACTTCCTAACTTATTTTTGAAGAACTTCGATTGACTCGATTTTAATATCTTCAACTGGTTTATCGTTTGCACCTTTTTTAACTACAGCCATTGCATTGACTACGTCCATACCTTCAATAACTTGTCCAAAAACTGTATGACGGTTGTCTAACCAAGGAGTACCACCATTTGTTGAATAGGCTTCAACGATTTCTTCAGGGTATCCAGCTTTTTTCATTTGGCTTAACATGCTTGAATCCATATCGCTTTTTTGAACGATAAAGAATTGGCTACCGTTTGTTCCTGGGCCAGCATTTGCCATCGATAATGCACCATTCAAATTGAATGCTTTATCAGAAAATTCATCAGCGAATGTCGCTCCATAAATACTTTCTCCACCCATACCAGTTCCTGTTGGGTCGCCACCTTGAATCATGAAATCTTGAATGATACGGTGGAAAATAATACCGTCATAATAACCGTTTTCTGCATGAGTGATAAAGTTTTCTACTGTTTTAGGTGCGATTTCTGGGAATAATTTAATTTTGATAGCACCCATAGTTGTGTTCATTACGACTAAAGCTTCATTTGCTGCAACTTCTTTTGATAATTGTGGATACATAGGACTCTCTCCCTCAGTTGTAGTTGTAGTTTGTTGTTGCGTTTCTTCGACAGGTTTTTCAACCTTTTCTGGCTCGACACTCTTATTCTCGCCACATCCTGCTAACAAGATCAGCAGGCTAATTAGTAACAGACTTCCTCGTTTTTCCATGATCATTTCACCCTCAAATAGTCTATCATAATACGACTTTAATTTCAGTAATTAAGTCATCTCACTTCCTTCGGAAAGCGAAATGTTTTATAATAAAGAATTGATTGATGCAATTTATGGTTAAGGAATGAAAGTAGGGATATATTTGAAGATACAAAAGAGAAATTTCACGATAATGTGGATTTCGAACTTTTTAGTTGCAGGAACGATAACGATGATCATGCCTTTCTTGTCACTTTATATTGACACAATGGGTGATTTTTCAGACTCTTATGTGCAGAAATGGTCAGGACTTGTATTTGGTATCACCTTTGTATCTGCATTTTTAATGTCACCGGTTTGGGGACGTGTTGCAGACCGTTTTGGGTATAAACCAATTTTAATAATAACTGGGCTCGGAATATCCATAAGTATTTTACTTATGGGATATGTCCATTCAGTTGAAGGATTTTTCATTCTTAGATTGTTTATGGGAATTGTAACAGGATTTATTCCAACCTCTCTCGCTTTTATCAGTTCGCAAACAGCCAAAGAAGTGGCTGGTAAGACTTTAGGGACTCTTCAAATGGGGAGTGTGTCCGGTTCCCTTTTTGGACCAGTGTTCGGTGGTTTTCTTGCCGACTCATTCGGTTTCCAATATACCTTTGTCATAACATCCGTTGTCATCGCAATCGCTGCTCTTTTAGTGTTAATCGGCATAAAGGAAACAAAAAAAGCACCGTCAAAGTTTGCACATGTATACTCTCGAAAAACGGTTATTATGGGGATATTTCATCATCGATTAGTATTTAATGTAATGATTATCACCGCTCTCATCCAGATAGGTAATTTCAGCATACAACCACTGCTTTCACTCTATGTGGCAGGTTTGACGGATTCCTCGCAAGTTGCATTGCTAGCGGGTGTGACGTTTAGCGCTGCGGGAATCGGAAATTTGTTGTTTGCTCGTAAATGGGGGCAACTCGGAGATTCTGTTGGCTATGAAAAAATCTTAACTATTTTGCTCATTCTAGCTTTTATATTTATTATCCCACAAGCCTTCGTTACAGAACTGTGGCAATTAATGATACTACGCTTACTATTCGGGATTGCTGTTGGAGGATTAATCCCAATTACGACAGCATTAGTTAGACGTGAGTCTCCAATTGAAATTCAAGGAGAAATGATGGGCTATAATACAAGTTTCCGTTTCTTTGGTAATATCATTGGACCAATGTTCGGTGGAATAATCAGTGGATTTATCGGTATTTCTTCAGTGTTCTTTGTTACTGGCGGATTATTTTTAGTAGCATTTATAGTTCTACTACTGACACGAAAAATGCCTGAACAAGATTTTGAACGTGTGTTGCTAAATGAAGAAGCACACCAACAAGCTTAATTATCCATAGTAAAAAGCGTTTCTCGATATTGAGAAACGCTTTTTAACATTGTTTTTCATAAAATATCCACTAAATAATTGTGAACTCTTCCTATTTATCAAGACAGCCAAAGTTATGCGTCAACGCCCAATACTATAGAGAGAATCCAATGCAAGCGAACTAATTCTGAGTTATAATCGAGTTGTGAATATGAAAATGTAATTTTTCAAAAAAAGGAGGATTAACTTGTCATTTGTTTATTTTATTTTCATCCCGATGATTGCTGCACTCCTGATCCCTTTTTTATACAAAAAGGTTTGCGGCATTCATACTGGTTGGTTTGTCCTCGTAATACCTGTCGTTTTGTTCGGCTTATACACGACATTATTGTCTAATGTTCAACATGGTGAATCGGTTACATCTTCATTTGAATGGATTCCCTCATTGAACATATCTTTTGTTTCATACATAGATGGATTGAGTTTGTTATTCTCTCTTCTCATCACAGGAATTGGAGCTCTTGTTGTACTTTACTCCATTTATTACTTGGACAAGACACGCGAACAATTACATAATTTTTATGTGTATCTCATGTTGTTTATGACTGCGATGCTTGGAGTGGTACAATCTGATCATTTAATCAGTTTATATTTCTTTTGGGAGTTAACTTCGATTTCTTCTTTCTTGCTGATTGGTTATTGGTATAAGCGAGATCGTTCCCGCTTCGGTGCACTAAAATCGATGATGATCACCGTGTTCGGTGGATTAATGATGCTTGGTGGATTTGTACTCCTGTCGATTATGGGTGATACGTATTCGATTCGTGAATTAATCGCTATTGCGCCTGAATTAGCTAATCACGAGTGGTTTGTATGGTCATTAATATTAGTTTTACTTGGAGCATTTACAAAATCTGCTCAATTCCCGTTCTACATCTGGCTACCAGATGCCATGGAAGCACCAACTCCAGTTAGTGCATACCTACACTCAGCTACAATGGTTAAAGCAGGTCTTTATTTAGTTGCTCGTTTCACCCCGATTTTCGCCAGTTCCGAATGGTGGATTTGGCTTGTTACTGGAATCGGGTTGCTCACTTTGTTCTGGGGATCCTTCTTTGCATTAAAACAGACCGATTTAAAAGGAATCTTAGCATTTTCTACAGTAAGTCAATTGGGATTAATCATGTCTCTGCTTGGCGCAGGTGCAATATCGTTCCATACAGGGATTGAGGATAACTCAATTTTCAAATACGCAGCATTCGCAGCAATCTTCCACCTTGTCAATCATGCAACGTTCAAAGGTTGTCTATTTATGATTGCTGGAATTATCGACCATGAAACAGGAACTCGTGATATTCGTAAACTTGGTGGTTTGATGAGTATTATGCCGATTACGTTTACCATTGCTATGATTGGCAGTTTCTCAATGGCAGGACTTCCTCCTTTCAATGGTTTCCTAAGTAAGGAAATGTTCTTAACTGGTATGTTATCCATACCCGATTTTGACTTCTTTGCATTCGACACTTGGGGGATTTTATTCCCGATTATTGCATGGATTGCTAGTGTGTTCACATTTGTGTATAGTTTCTACTTTGTATTCCGTACATTTACAGGTACATATAAACCTGATTTTTTACCGAAAAAAGCACACGAGGCACCATTTGGAATGTTAATTTCACCAGCAATTTTAGGTTTGCTAGTCGTTGCGATCTTCTTTATTCCAAATATAATTGCAGATATATTGATTAAACCTGCAGTAGCTGCTATTCAACCCTATCTATATAGTTCGCCTGAAGAGATTGATATACATGTCTCCGCGTGGCACGGTTGGGCTAGTCCTGAACTTTGGATGACAATCGGAATTATCGTCATTGGTTTCTTGTTATATTGGACCTTGTCTAAATGGCAACCTATGTTTGAGAAGATTCCTAAATGGTTCTCATTGAATCGAATTTATGACAAGTTGATGGATTTAAGTGAAACAGGCACTCATCGTTTTTCTAGTTTGTATATGACCGGTTATATGCGTTCATATTTAATCTATATGTTTACAGCGATTGTTGTGTTAACAATTAGTACGGTATTTATTAAAGATGCGTTTGATATCAGTTTTGCGATGCTTGCACCGATTCACCTTTACGAACTGGTTATCGTGTTGGTATTAGTCGCGGGAACAATCACCGTGTTAACAGCTAAGTCGAGGTTGACTTCAATCATTGCTTTAGGGTCTGTTGGTTATTCAGTAGCTTTATTCTTTGTCATATTCAATGCACCTGATTTGGCATTGACTCAATTAGTCATCGAAACGGTATCCGTTGCCCTATTCTTGTTGGCATTCTATCATTTGCCAAAATTAAATCGACACGAGAATCGAATGAAATTCCGTTTAGGAAATGCATTAGTTGCTTTTGGTGTTGGAGCAATGGTAACGATTGTTGCACTATCTGCACACTCAAATAAACTGGTACGATCAATTTCTTCATATTATGAAGATACCGTCTATTCTGAAGCAGGCGGAGGTAATATTGTAAACGTTATCTTAGTTGACTACCGTGGATTTGATACATTATTTGAAATTACGGTATTAGCCCTTGCTTCACTTGGCATTATTGGGATGATCAAACTTCGATTATCGAAAAAGAAAGAGGTGAATCGAAATGAAAACAAATGATGTGATTTTGCAAACGACAACAAAAGTCATATTCTTTATCATTATTCTCTTTTCGATTCATATTTTCTTTGCTGGACACTATGCACCTGGTGGAGGGTTTGTTGGAGGATTACTTACATCCAGCGGAATCGTCCTACTGTTGCTGGCATTTGACTTAAAAACAGTGTCTACCATGTTACCAATCAATTACACCGTCATGGTAGCAATTGGTTTACTAATAGCACTGGGTACAGCAGCAGGGTCCATCTTTTTTAATGTTCCTTTCTTCACACATGCATTTGAATACTTCACGCTCCCACTTCTTGGCAAACAGTCATTACATACCGCCGCTTTGTTTGATGCAGGAGTTTACCTCGTTGTCGTTGGTGTCACGATGACCATTATTCAATCGATTGGAGAGGACGAATAATGGAAATAGTAATGTGTTTTGTTATTGGGTTTTTATTCATGGCAGCAGTTTACCTCATGTTGTCCAAAAGTTTGCTTCGAATCATTATTGGTACAGGTCTTTTAAGTCACGGTGCGCATTTGTTGATATTAACAATGGGTGGACTAGGGGGTTCTTCACCTCCTGTTGTAGCTCCAGGCGTTACAGATTATGCTGATCCGTTACCTCAAGCATTAATCTTAACCGCGATTGTCATTAGTTTTGGCGTGACCGCATTTTTCTTGGTGCTTGCGTACCGCTCATACCAAGAGCTTGAAACCGATAATATGAATTTAATGAGAGGAACTGAAGATCATGATTAATTTGCTTTTGTTCCCCATCTTACTTCCATTCTTCTTTGCCATGATACTGCTGTTATTTCCCAAGAAATTATTTCTACAGCGAACCATATCAATTGTTGCACTAGCTTTAACTGCTGTTTTCACGATTATATTAATGCTAAAAGTAAAATCGGATGGTATTCAGGCAATTACATTAGGTAGTTGGCCAGCACCATTTGGTATATCGATGGTTTCTGATATGCTTTCCGTACTTCTCGTTTTATCATCCACAATCATTGCGATTTTTGTGGTTTGGTACAGTTTTTCGTCCATTGGTAAAGAGCGTGAATCATTTTTCTATTATCCCGGTATTTTATTTATGCTTACAGGGGTGAATGGTGCATTTACGACAGGTGATATTTTTAATATGTTTGTATTTTTCGAAGTGCTATTAATGTCTTCCTATTTATTAATCGTCCTTGGTGGAGAAAAAGTCCAATTGCGAGAATCAATTAAGTACATATTAGTAAACGTTATTTCATCCGCATTGTTTGTTATTACGGTTGCCTACTTGTATTCAGTTGTTGGAACGTTAAACATGGCCGATATCTCAGTGAAAATAGCACAAATTGATCAGCCAGGAATCATAACGGTCATCGCGGTTTTATTCTTAGTCGTATTCGGTTTAAAAGGTGCGATATTCCCGCTATTTTTCTGGTTACCAAGTTCTTATGCGGCTCCGCCTATTCCTGTATTAGCGTTATTTGGAGCTTTACTTACAAAAGTCGGGGTGTATGCGATAATGCGTACGTACACCTTGTTTTTTACACTCGATCAAGGCTTCACTCATGAATTGTTGATGGTACTATCCATCTTAACGATTGTTGCGGGGTGTATCGGAGCATTAGCATATTTCGATGTTAAGAAAATCATCATTTACAATATTATCATTGCGGTAGGAGTTATTTTATTTGGAGCTTCACAAATGACTGAAACCGCGTTAATGGGTTCTGTTTTTTATTTGATTCACGATATTCTCATTAAGGGAGCCCTCTTCCTTCTAATAGGCGTAATCATAGCCATTACAGGTACATCTAATTTACGTAAAATGGGTGGACTAATTAAGACCTATCCGATGCTTGGGTGGACTTACTTGATTGCTGCATTTGGATTGGCAGGTATTCCTCCGCTAAGTGGATTCGTCGGAAAACTATTGATTGTACAAGGTGGATTTGAAGCGGGTAATCTTTGGGGCAGTATCTTTATATTAGCGTCAAGCTTAGTTGTCTTACTTTCTGTCATGCGCATCTTTATCTATGCGTTTTGGGGAGAGCCTGTACAAGTTATTAAATTGGATTCAATACAATATCGTAATCTCTTTACACCAGCAGCTATTTTAGTTGGATTCAGCGTAATTTACGGCGTTGGTTCTGAGTGGCTTGTACCTTATATGAGTGACGCAGCAGAAGTGCTGTATAATCCTTCTACATACATTAAAGCCGTTTTAGGGGGTGCTTGATCATGGCTTTTCAACTTTTGTTAAATTTCTTTATTGCTGTTGTGTGGATGTTCATATCGGTATCATTCACCGCTTCGACTTTCATCGTTGGATTCATACTGGGGCTGATTATGCTTTGGATTATGCAACGCTTTATTCCAGGAAGATTCTATATGAGCCGTGTTTGGGCTGTCATTAAATTGGTGGTGTTGTTTTTCAAGGAACTATTTATGGCAAATATTCAGGTGTTGTTATTGATTATTCAACCTAAAATGCCTATTAAACCAGCCATTTTCGCGCTTCCTACATCTCTTGAAAAAGAATGGCAGATCACCTTGTTGTCAAGCCTAATCACATTGACGCCAGGTACTTTAGTGCTTGATGTATCCGAGGATTCGAAGACTCTTTACATCCATGCCATCAATTATGAGGATTCGGATGATGCCATCAATTCCATTAGGGATACATTTGAGAAAGCTATTTTGGAGGTGAGCCGCTCATGATGATTTTCTTTTGGGTAGTCCTGATACTGATTAGCTTATCGATGGTTGCTTTCATTTACAGACTTGTAAAAGGCCCATCTACTCCGGACCGTGTAGTGGCACTTGATGCATTAGGTGTTGCATTAATATCAATGATTGGTGTCATTTCCATTTTGGCAGACACAATCTTTTTCTTAGATATTATTTTATTGTTAGCGATTTTAGCCTTTATTGGTACTGTAGCTTTCTCTAAATTCTTAGAGAAGGGAGAGATTATCCAACGTGATAACAATCCTAGCTAACATTCTCATTGTTGCAACCATTGTATTTGGTGTCATTTTCACGCTCGTGACTGCAGTTGGATTAATTCGATTGCCCGATATTTATACGCGTACTCATGCGGCATCAAAAAGCGCAACGCTTGGTGTTATGTTTATATTGATCGGGGTCTTTCTTCATTTTTGGTTGATTGAAGGGCATCTAAATTCACGTATTCTTCTCGGGATAATATTCTTGTTTATCACGGGTCCTATAGGTGGTCACGTAATCGGACGTGCATCCTATCTATCTGGTGTGAAGTTGTGGGATAAATCGGTAGTGGATGAACTTGCACCCGTTGTAGAAGAACGAAAAAAACAATTTAATAAACAATAAAATAAATTAAAACGCTTATGCGCTCTACCGATAAGGTAAAAGCATAAGCGTTTTTCATTTATTTTTATACTTAGTAGCCGTATGGATAGTATGGATAGTATGGATAGTATGGATACGGTGGATAATAATATGGATACGGTTGACTATAGCCATACCCACCATACAATGAAGACCCTAATAAACCACCCAGTACTCCACCAATAAAAGGACTGCCAAATCCGCCACCAAATCCTCTGCCGAATCCTCCACCAAATCCTCTTCCAAAACCTCTTCCAAAACGATTATTCATATCTCTCCTCCTCTTCATCATAACGTATGAAAAAAAGAAGGAGCGACATATGCATAATGCCTACTTAGTTTTTCTAGCCTTTAAATTTGAAAAACCGACCGTTTCACAAATCATACCGGTCCCTATCGATTTGAATGATTGTTTTACTCTTCGCTATCTTCAAGGCTCATTCGTTCTACTAGTGTAGCCAATGATCGCACCATTGCTCCTGTGCCACCTTTGGGTCCTAAATCATATGCTGCACTTGCATCGGAAGTTCCTGCGATGTCTAAGTGAATCCAAGGAGTATTCTCTACGAATTCACCAACAAAACCTCCTCCAAAGATCATGTGCCCATCACGCCCAGGTGAATTGTTTAAATCAGCTACATCACTCTTACGGATTCGTTTTTTATCACTTTCCGTTAATGGCATACGCCATACAAACTCTCCCGTTTCAGCAGTTGCTTCTTTAAATAGTTCAAAGAAAGCATCATCATTTGAAAGTGCACCGGTTTTGTCCTTGCCAAGTGCGACAATAACTCCCCCTGTTAAGGTTGCTATATCAACTATATAATTAGCACCTTGTTGCTTCGCATAACTCACAGAGTCTGCCAAGACCAAACGACCTTCTGCATCTGTATTTAAAATTTCAATTGTTTTGCCACTGTACGAAGTAATGACATCATCAGGTTTAAAAGCATTTCCCGAAATCATATTGTCTGTTGAAGCAATAACAGCGATCACGTTTTTATTCGGACGTGTTTCACCAATAATTCGCATGGCACCTAGAACTGCAGCAGCACCACCCATATCGCCCTTCATTCCGACCATACCTTCTTTTGTCTTAATAGAATATCCACCCGTGTCATATGTGATTCCTTTGCCAACAAGACCTACTACATCGTTCCATTCGTCATTTGCACGGTATTTCAAAACCATTAATTTCGGTTCTTCTGTAGAACCTTGATTTACAGCTAAGATTGCACCCATTCCGAGTTCTTCCATTTCAGCTTTTCCTAATTCTTCATATTCAAAGTCATAAGTCTCTGCTAATTCTTTTGCGTACTCAGCCATTTTTGTCGCAGTTAACACGTTTGGTGGCATGTTTACGAGAGTACGTGCTTCGTTAACTGCTTCTGAATACACTTGTCCAATTTCAAAGTAAGACAAGATTTCTTGTTCATCTGAATTTGTCACTAACTCCACTAAATCGAGATAGTAATCAGTAGTATTTGAAGATGTTTTATAGTTTTGAACTTGATATAGTCCTAAGCCGATGCCTTCTGCCGCTAAATAAGTTGCATCCTCAATCTCAATTTCTTCATTGGTGAATGAATCTAACCAAATCGAAACGTTCGTAGTTTTGGAAGCGACAAGTTCTTTTCCTACAGTTCCAAAAATATCTCGTAACTCGTCTTGTGTTAATGTTTTACGATTGCCAAGTCCCACGAAGAAAACTCGTTGAAGTTTCCCCTCTTTTAGGGTCGGCAACTTCGTTAGTTTCTTACGATCTGTTGAAACATCTCCAGCTTTCAACCACTTTTCTAACGATGAACCGTAAAAAGAAACGAATTCTGACCAATTTGTCGTGTTCTCCGGGTGCTTGTAAGTTCCCACAATTAAAACTTCAGCTTGAATTTCATTGAATTGCACTCCAGTTACTTCAACATTCACAAAAAACCCCTCCATATCTATACATACAAGTCTAATTATAAACTATTATTATTCGGATTTCGAATTGTCAATAATCACACTTTTGTGTTGTGATATAATTGTCTATACAATATGGAAATAGAAAGGATGCGCTGTTTATGGACCTTTTAACGAATATTCCACTCATCGCTGCACTTTTAGGAATTATATTGGCCCAATTCATCAAAGTTCCAATAACATATTTAGTAACAAGAAATTTAGATTGGAAATTGATGACTTCCACGGGTGGAATGCCAAGTTCACACTCAGCTGCAGTCACTGCCGTCACAACTGCAGTTGCATTTGAAACAGGTCTAGGCTCACCTCTCTTTGCAGTTTCAGCTATTTTTGCAGTAATCGTCATGTTTGATGCAACTGGTGTTCGTTTCCAAGCAGGACAACAGGCAGTCATGATCAATCAAATGCGAAGTGATTTTCAAACTTTCGTAAATCAATCCAAGGATTGGGCACATAAGAAAGAGGAAGAAAAAATTGAGGAATTAAAAACATTACTTGGACATAAACCGAGTGAAGTATTTATGGGTGCCATTACTGGGATCTTGATTTCTATTGTTATTTACGTCTTTATTGTCTAAGGCTATGTTTAATTATTGGAATGAGTTGATATAATTTTGTTAAAAAAATTATTTTACATCGTTTTACTTCTAATCACATTATTGCTAGTTGCAAGTGTGACTGCCACTAAATTTAAAGAAAATATTACTTCTTTTATTTTTGGAAAAATAGTCACAAAAGAGAAAGAAGATTTAATAAAAGACCGAAAAAAAATAGAATTTAAACATTTATCGATTTATTATTCAGATTCAGATTCAAAACTATTGCCAGCAACAAAAGATTCATTGGCACGTGCAATGGAATTGAATAATTCTTTGTTTGGCTCTAGTTATACTCAACCCTATGATTTAATTATCTTTAGTAGTAAAAGTGAAATTGAATCTTTTTCAGGTCTAGATTATGCTATCGGGATTAATTCTCCCATTAACAATTTGTTTGGTGTACTTCCCGAAAATAAAGAAGGGATTATTGAGGATATACCGCCTCTTGTTTGGAACTACAAATCAAATATAATGCATGAATATACCCATTATGTATTTACACAGAAAATATCTGAAATCGGATTGATAAATGAAGATTTCCCTCTATGGTTCTCAGAAGGAGTAGCAGAATATATTGGCTCTGATGGTGAAAGTGGATTTGTATTAGAGCTAGGACCTAAAATTGTGTCATTTAATGAATTGACTACTAATGAACAATGGAACAAGTACCGAACGGACATTCAATATGATGTTTATTTGCAATCTGAAAAAGCTATCCATTTCTTAATCAATGACTATGGAATTGGTATTATTAAAAAAATCATCGTGGAAACAAGTTCTAAAGGTGGATTCGAAGAGGGACTCCAAAGTGCCACTAATATTAATATAAAAAAACTAGATGGTTTCATCAAGACTTTACCTAAAAGAGTAGATACAAATGAATCAGACAGGTAAAGGAATTAGCGTCAAATTTGGAAGTTGTTAAATGAAATTGTATAAAAAAGCAGTAAAGCTCAAATAAGAGCTTTACTGCTTTTTAGTTAAAACATTTGATAACCATTTTTACGTAACAGTTTAATAACAATTCCTGAAATAATTGCTCCGAGTAACCCACTTGATAGTATCAGAATGTCTGCTATATGAAGTGACACTAATTTATCTCCGAGTGCTTGAAATGCAAACACTGGTGATGTGAAATAATCAAAAAACTCGATATCATCAATAATCAAGATTACAACGATTGGATAGACAAGTGCCATTAACCAAGTCATGCGTAGTAACATGTTGAGCAAAAAGCCGATTCCGAAAAACATAACTAAAAATATTAATACTGATAACATTAATTGTACAAGCGAAAAATTTCCGTCCATTGAATGATTCCCTCCATGCTTCCTTTCAACAGTTTACATGATTGATAAGGTCCTTTCAATGGACATGTACGTTGTTCAACTATATGTAACAATTAATAACGCCCCTCGTCGGCTTTATCACCTTTACGAAACATTATCGAAGTTTATTTTCTGCCTGATCCTGAACAGCATGTGCATGTTTCTGATCCACCAAGACGTAATTGGAAATAACCATTTCCTTTGCAATACGGGCATTGATTAGTTTTATCCTCTTTTTTAGTCGTGTTCATCTGAACCGTCTCCTTTTATTTCTTAATTTTCAGATAATATATCATAGACTAAATATTCTGTAAACCATTTAAATACCCAATGTAAACGAGTACATTGGACTTTATCTCATTTATTCTTTGATTATCTAAGGATAGCTCATTCTTTTAAAAAGCATTTTATCACTCTTGTAACCAAAGAAAACTCCTGGTGAATACTTTCGATTACTTGATGGCCCTGAACTAACGTATTTTTGGCTAGTTCATGAATCTTAACAAAGGTATCTGGTTTCTGGCTCAATCAATTCGGACTTAAACCGATGTGCATCGTATATTTCTGTCAATTGTGCGGTAATGACTAGTTCGTTGGTTGTGGGTCCCAAATAAAAATCACCATGTTGTCACTTATGTCGTTCTGAACGACACCTGTACGAAAAACCATTACTCCTTACACAGGTGACTGTATTCCTGTCTCTTCTAGCACTTATCTGCTGCACTGTTTCCTTTGATTCACATACTCTGCTGGGGGGCTAATGACCATTTTCCGTCTTAAACCACCGTAGCGTGTCTTCAACAAGCCTATTCACCTAATGATTAACGGCCACCCAGATTCTCCTAGCCACTTTACTGCGGTCCTTGTTCGTCACGACCATCATCCTGCTATTAAAAAAACCCATCTGGAAATTCCAGATGGGAGACATATATTGATTCTTATTAAATTTTCCAAACTACTTATTATAGTAAGTTAAATTTACCTTTTTTCACGACTAATGACGGACCACCGATCATGTAAAGAGAGCGGTTATCGATTACTTTTTTCATGAATGATGCTTTTGTTCCCGTAATTTTTTTACCGAAAACAACACCGATTGCGTCATGCTCGCCAAGTGAACATACACTACCTTTTAAATCAGGTACGAATTCTTCAGTTGCTGATCCGTTAATTAAAGAGATAATGTTTTTCGCCACTGTAACACCTTGTTGCATAGCAATTTGTGCAGTTGGTGGGTAAGGACGGTTAATTTCTTCATTGATCATTAACGCACAGTCACCTACGATAAATACATCGTTATGGCCAGGAGCACGCATATCTTTATCGACTTTAACGCGAGCACGCATATTTTCAATGCCTGATTGTTCAATCAAACGATTTCCGCGAACTCCTGCAGCCCAGACAACAGTTCCAGCTTTGATGAATTCAAACTCGTCTTCACCTTTTTTAATTTTCACGCCTTCAGGTGTCGCTTCCACTACTGGAGTTCCAACTGAAAATTCGATTCCTTTTGCTTGTAAGTGTCCTACAGCGTATTCCACCAATTCTGGATCGAAACCAGGTAATACCATTGGAGACGCTTCTACACAAATAATGCTTACTTTATCTTTTGGTACATCAAATTCTTTACAAAGTTCAGGAACACGGTTTCCTAATTCACCTAAGAATTCGATACCAGTGAATCCAGCACCACCAACGACGATTGTTAAACGGCTATCGTCTTTGACTTCATCCATTGACCATGTTGCAAATTGATATTCAATATGTTCACGGATTTGACGAGCCGCTTTTACATTCGCAATGGAAAGCGCATATTTATCTAGACCTGGAATGCCGAAAGTTTCGCCTTCGAATCCAAGACCAATTACTAAGTAGTCATAAGTAAATTCACCATTATCAGTTGTAACTTTCTTTGAAGCAATGTCGATACCTTCTACAGATGCTTTAACAAATTTTACTTTGTCAGCTTTAATTACATCTGCAATCTCATAGCGTACTTGATCCGGACGTAGAGTTCCAGCTGATGCCTCATGCAACCATGTAGATTCATAATGATAATTATTTTGGTTAATTAAAGTAATATCAGCAACGTCAGTGCCAATATTTTTTTGTAAGTTAACTACTGTTGCCAAGCCGCCATATCCGGCTCCTAATACTAAAATTGTCGGTCTTTTCACGAAGATCGAAACCACCTTTTACAAGTTTTATATGCATATTGCATTAGTCAAAGAAAAAAGAAGTATTTTCATACTTCATAAATCTTAACGTCCAAAGTTTATTTGTCTAAATTTCGACAAACGTACTATCTCTAATAATAGCTCTTTTAAGTTTTGATTTCAATACAATCTTGTCTAGTGTTAAAGGTTTGAATTTACAGAATAAGAATTTAGTTTACTAGTACGAAACAATTAACTTTTTCCTATATTAAACATTAAGTAATATCAAATTATCTATTTTCATCGTACATTTGCGCATGAGCCAACAACAATGAAAACCGCATACTTGTTAGTCTCATTCTTCACGCTCCTGCGGGTGGTCATGCAGGCGCAAATTCACTCTTTTGTTAATATTCAATCTCAATACTAGTTAAGGAAACAGTTAAATATAGGCGATTTGCTTTTCTTAACATACGTAGATTTCGATTGTTCATTGCCAATCAAAAACCTCCTCTAATAGTAATGTAAAAACATTATCTACCGAGGAGGAAAGTTTAGTCAGCCCTATGTTAACAATTTTCCGGAGTGCCTGTTTTTGTTGAGGTTCTAAATGAAGATCCACAACCACATGAAGCGATTGCATTTGGATTTTCAATTGTAAATCCGCCACCCATTAAAGATTGTTTATAATCTATAACCGTTCCATTTATTATTGCTTTGTCATCATTTGATACAAGAATTGTTAACCCGTGCTGTTCTAAAATTGTATCAGAATCTTTTTTCTCATGTTCGAAGCCCATCCCGTAAGATAGACCACTACACCCTCCACCATGAACGGCTACACGTAAAAAAGAGCCTTCTTCTTCATTGTGAGTCATCATTTCTTTCACTTGGTAAGCTGCAGCTTCAGATAATTCAACAACTTGTGTCATGGTTACACCATCCTTCTTTCTGATATGATATCAAGTTTACTCCTGAACTTTCCAGAACTTCAACTCGAAAACAATCCCCTATTTGAAAACCTTATTCGGTATAATGTAAATGAGTCTATATAAAAAAAGAAGCCCGAAAAGGCTCCTAGTTACTAATTTTCTAGTTTAAAGCCTAGGCTCTTATGCTTTGCCCCACCCAAAGTGGATCGTGAAGGCGTTGCGACTGTGGTCGCGGTCTTAGCCTTCAAACATTAAAATACTTGTTCAACTTCAACAACACCTGGTACTTCTTCCAAAAGTGCACGTTCAATACCAGCTTTTAATGTAATAGTGGAACTTGGGCAACTCCCGCATGCGCCAAGAAGACGAAGTTTAACAATGCCATCTTCGATATCAACAAGCTCGCAGTCTCCACCATCTCGTAGTAAGAATGGACGTAATTTATCTAGTACTTCTTGAACTTGCTCGTTCATTAATGTATCAGTCATTTATTTCGACTCCTTTCCTTATAATCATTATAATGTGAAGAGATGAAAAAATCCATCAGTTAATACTAAAGGGGAATAATAATCATGGACAATAAAATACTTTCAATTGAAATCTTCGGTTCTGATATAGTATGTGCAAGTTGTGTGAATGCACCCAGCTCTAAGGATACATACGAATGGCTACAAGCTGCAATTGACCGCAAGTACCCAAGTCTAACTTACAATATTTCTTATATCGATATTCAAAAGCCAATTGATAATGAGCGACAACAGGCATTAGCCAATCGTGTATTGGATGATGAGTTCTTTTATCCTCTCGTCTTAATCGATGGCGAAGTCGTTGGTGAAGGCTATATCCAGTTAAAGCCTGTATTCACTGAACTTGAAAAACGCGTGATTGAAAGTGATCCATCATAAAAAGAAGACCTAGAAGCTATTTTTCACTTCTAGGTCTTCTTTTATTCATCAACCGTTATGCCATTTGTACATCCATAATATACCGGATTTTAATAAACGGGCAATACGTCCCGTAACTGTTCGATCCGCTAAAAAGGCAAAGCCTTGTTTTTTCCCTAAAGAACCAACAAATCCTTTCAACTTAATTTCAGGCATCGTTTCAGGTAATTCTTTGCCTTTCCATTTAGCTTGAAGCACTTGTACAATTTGTTCAGCTTGTTCTTCCGCTACATAAGCACTAGGTGCGAAAGGCAGTGCAGCACAGTCACCCACTACATAAACATGTTGATCTTCTGGTAAGTGATGATACTTACTCAAAATAACGCGTCCAGTTGAGTCTGTTTCGCCACCCAAGTTACGCACGGGTGCAACTGGCTGTATTCCCGCAGTCCAAACAACAGCATCTACATCAATCGTCTCTTCATGGTTATACAAAACCTTTGGCTCTACTTTTGTAATGTTTGAGTTACTTACCACTTCAACGTTGTGCGTATCAAACCACTTTTTCACAAAATTACTTAAACGTTCAGGGAAATCACGCAATATACGTGGACTTCTGTCAAATAATTTAATCCGTAAATCGGGACGTGATTCACGAAGTTCACTTGCAAGTTCAATCCCACTAAGTCCAGCTCCGACAATTCCAACAATCGAATTCGATGGTAATCCACAAAGTATGTTAAAGGTTTCTCGAGATCGTCCGATGGTTTGAATGCTATAGGTAAACTCATCAGCTCCTGGTACACCGTGATACTTATCTTCACAACCTAATCCAATGACTACATCATCGAAAGGAATTTTCCTATCATCTGATAACACAACCACTTTTTCTTCACGGTTAATTTCTACAATTTCACCATAAACCATTTTTAAACGTTCATGTTCTGGATAAGCTACACGTACCTCCTGATCAGGAACCGTACCTGCTGCAAGAGCATAAAATTCAGTTTTCAAACTATGAAAAGGTGTACGATCGATTAACGTAATTTGGACGTCATCTGGTAAATTATTCGGCAATAAACGAAGCAATACGCGCATATTGCCGTATCCGCCTCCGAGCAATACTAAATTTTTCATAAAAATCTCCCTTAAGGCTGTTCAAAAAATCCAATTAACCGACAAGCAAGTTGCTAAATTGAGCTTTTTAAACAAGCATGTTATATACAGTCTACCTCTACGTAGTTAGTATAAATCATTGTGAGATGTTTCACAATAAGACAACTGAATTGACGTACGAAAAAAAAAGAGTAGCATGTCGATGTAGCGAGGTGAAGAACGTGAATCCTATGGTTGAATTTTGTGTCAGTAACTTGGCAAATGGATCACAAAAAACGTTTGAAGAATTAGAACGCGATCCGAATTTAGACGTTCTAGAATATGGTTGTTTAAGTTATTGCACAAAATGTGCAGAATCTTTTTTCGCAATCGTAAATGGCGATGTAGTTCAAGCCGACTCCCCAGATGAACTTACGAAAAAGATTTACGAATATATAGAAGAAAATCCACTATTTTAAAGAAAAGGAGCTGCATATATGCAGCTCCTTTTGTTATACCCATTCAAGTAAGTTTTCAAGCATCATAGTGGGAGGAATTTTTTTCAAATGAATTTCAGCAGTTGTTGTTACACCTGTGTTTACATGAACCGTATCGATTCCAAATTCAATGCCTGCTAAAATATCTGTATCATAATTGTCTCCAATCATTACCATTTCTTCTTTTGAAAAATTATGTTCAAGCTGAATCATATTCAGCATATGTCCTTGAGGTTTTCCAATATATATGGGATCAATGCCTGTTGAGGTTTGAACAAGTGCTGTAAAAGCACCGTTACCTGGCATCAGTCCCCTTTCATTTGGAAATGCACGATCACTATTTGTTGAAATAAACACCGCACCACTTCGAACATCTAAACAAGCTTGGGCTAGTTTTTCATAGGAAATACCACGATCAATACCCATGACAAATACCTCATTTGATGACGAGACAACTTCTAAGCCATTTTCCAATAACGCATCGTGCAGTCCACGTTCTCCAATCATTGAAACTGCTGCATGTGGATAATGCAGTGCTATATATTTCGCAGCAGCCATTGCGGAAGTCATAATATGACTCCGTTTCGGATTAATCCCGAAACCTATTAGTTTCTCCATTACTTGATCCGGAGTTTGAGAAGCATTATTTGTTACATAAAAAGGTTCAATGTCGCTTTTTTGTAATTGATCAATAAAATGGACGGTCTCGAGGATTGGTTCGGTTCCACGATACACGGTACCATCTAAATCAAGACAATACGCTTTGTATGTTTTCATGCTTTGTCCTCAGGTATGAAAGCTGAGACTGGTCCGAGTTCGTGAGTTAAGTAGTGTTCAACTTGATCCGAAAACTGTTTTAAAACGCTCAAGTTCGCAATAAGAGTCTCGGCTATCTCATTATGATTTACATTAATAAAATCACGTACCAATGTTTTCCTTAATAAAATCACTTCTTTCAAAGGTGCATCCATTTCTTGAGAAATCACTTTTTCATCAGTTAAAATGTCGATGATGTCATCGTAGCTACCAGGGTCGCGCATGATAAATCCATCGATCATCGTATTCCCTACATCAATTATGGATTCGATAACGTTTTGCGCGATTCGTTCCAAGGCCAATTTGCTGATGTTATTGGAAGTGATATCAGGTGTTTCTTCAAGCACTTGAACAATTTCCGTCATATAAGATAGTGTCGTATTAACTTTTTTGCGGTCAACAAAATACATGTGAAGTCCCTCGCTTTATATCTTCTTAGTTGTTGGTCTTTTCCATCCTATAGTACCATAAATGCCAGACGTGGAAGGAGAACTGCTTTATGGAATAAATTTAGATGTCTCGAATTTCATTATGTTTAAATATAAAAAACCCTCGATTAAGATTGGGTATCTAAATCGAGGGTTTCTTCAATTGGAATTTCTGCCGTTTCAACTAACACTTCAGCGGGTTTTGCTGGGCCGAATTTTTTTAAGATAAAATGGGCACACCCAAAGTTACAATGCTCGTATAAATAATCTTGTAAGGTACTAACTTTTGTATCGTACGTTGCTTTTTGGTTTTTATCATCGAAAAAACCTTTTAATCGAAGCTGTCCATAACCCCAGTCTCCAAGGATATAGTCATACTTATTTAATATTTCACTATATCGTTCTTGAAACGCTTCTTCTTTAAACGCTTCACGATAATCTTTAATTATCTCATAATCCCATCGATCGATTGTTATCATGTTTTACTCACACTCCATCAGTTTGTTGTGAGAGCTAGTTGCTCGTCTCCAAGACGATGTTTTTCTTTAGCAGCTGCGTTCACTTGTTCGTCTGCATGATAGCTACTTCGTACCAGTGGTCCTGCTTCACAATGTGAAAATCCTTTTGACATGGCAATTTTACGAAGTTCTCCAAATTCCAGTGGCGAGTAATATTTTTGTACAGTCAAATGTTTTTTGGAAGGTTGTAAGTATTGTCCAATTGTCATGATATCAACATGGTTAGCTCTTAAATCATCCATGACTTCAATTATTTCTTCCGTTGTTTCCCCAAGTCCAACCATCAATGATGATTTAGTTGGGATTTCCGGTTGCATTTCTTTAGATCGGCGTAAAAATTCGAGCGAACGGTCATATTTTGCACGAGCTCGAACTCTCGGTGTTAAACGTCGAACTGTTTCGATGTTATGATTTAATATATCAGGCTTTCCATCCATTAACATTTTTAAATTCTCTTCAATTCCACCCATATCTGAAGGCAGAACTTCAATCGTTGTGAAAGGATTTTTACGACGAATCGCTCGAATGGTTTCAGCAAACACGGCTGCTCCACCGTCTTTTAAATCATCACGAGCAACTGCTGTAACGACCACATGTTTTAAGTTCATCAAGATAACAGAGTCCGCTACACGTTCAGGTTCTGCTAAATCGAGTTCATTAGGAAGACCCGTTTTAACTGCACAGAAACGACAAGCTCGTGTACAAATTGCCCCTAGTATCATAAAGGTAGCTGTACGGCGAGTTCCCCAACACTCATGAATATTAGGACATTTTGCTTCTTCACAAACTGTATGTAAGTTATTTTCACGCATGAGTTTTTTTAGATCTTTGTAATTATCATTCGTGTTCAATTTTATCTTAAGCCAGTCAGGTTTACGAATATGAGTTTGCTGTGTCGTCATACGTATCGACCCCTTCTTTACGGACCATTTTGATAATTTATTCACTGTTGTCAATGTACCATATTTGACCAACTCTCACAACCATCAAAACCTCCTAGATGCAGATACATAATCGAGTTAAAGGCTTTAAAAGCCCGATTCCAATTAGAGAAGATGGACAATAAAAACATAGAAAAACGCCTCTAAACGAGACGCTTTTCCTCTAATGCTTTTTGCTTTTTGTTGTTTTTCCTTCGTACCACAGATAAAGGAATCCGTCGGTTCTCGTTACTTCTACACCCACTCTAACTCATTATATTTACTCTGGTGGATTTAGAGTTGGAGTTTCTGGTGGTTGGATTGGAACTTCTATGGAAGGTTGAGCTCCACCATCACCTTTCGTATAAATTTGAGGAACTTGACCAGAAATTATTCCCATTGCTACTGGAATTTTCTGCTCAATTGTAGTGGTTTTTGTAGCAAGTGGAACAATCACTTGTACGTTGACTTTAATCATGATACTGATATCCACCATTGCACTATTAATCCCAAATTCCTTAATCTCACGAATGATGTTCGATTGTACATTTCCAATGACGTGAAAGCGTATTGGTATTTTAGGGCCTAAGTTACCAAGGAGAGGAATATTCGTCGCTTGACCAAGTGGGACAAAAAAGACGATTCCCCCGTTATCTTCCATTGCTGTTGGGTCATACTCTATGTCATCTAAATAAGGTAAATTTTCCAAGTTTCCTTCTTCAGCTTGTTCCAGATGGGTTTGCACCAAAGCTACTGTTTCCGCCTGTACCCGGGTGATGATTTCTGTATTAATTTTCTGCGTCATCATGTTAGGCTTATCCGATGGTACTTCCACAATGATTTCATTAATGTCCATTATATCTAATGTTCTAGAGTTAATTGCTTTGCTAATAACAAGGGACGCTATTTTATTTGACTGGATCTCGGCATAATCCATATAAATCGGTGTCAATCTAACATTGACGAGATAAAACATCAACGCAACTGAAATTACAACAACAATAAATAAAAATGGAATTATATTCTTACCTCTACGATAAAGCGATCTTTTAGGTGTTTTACGTAAGCGCACAAAAAAGCCTCCTACGTCATGGTACTACGAGGAGGTTCATATTATTCCAAAACTTGCTGTTGTTTTTGACCATAATTAATCACTACGTCTCGAATAAAATCAGGCATAAAATAAGTCTTTGGCAACTCTTTAAGTAATGGGTAAAAATAACCAAAAGTGAACATATCGAGCGTGGCTAAACGTACAATCTCTGCAGGTTCTATGCGTTTATTTTGAATGAATAATACTTTATCCACTACGTTAAATTGATGTGTGATCATTTTACCCATTACAACACCACGAAAACCTAATCCTTTAATCTCGAGATTTGGCCAGCTTTCATTTAATGATAACTGATAAATCTCAACTAATTGTGCTCCAGTAAGTTCAATGACACATGGATTAATTGGATGTGGCATCATTTTATGAATATCAAAATGGGAAACTTCCTCCGCTTTTAAATCCGATAAAAATATGCCTGCATTAAATAATGCACAATCCGCTTCGCAAAATGTAGTGATTGCTTCTCCGAAAAAGGTAGACAAAGCTGATTCTTTGAACCATTCCTTTTGGAGTGATACCGGTTGATAAAAAGCTGTTTCCAACAAGTTTTCTTTCCCAACATTAACTAATTCATCAAGAAATTGCTTTTCGTTAGGGCATTGCTTGAGCTCATTTGTATCATATAAAAGTGCCTGTTTTTTCTCGAGTTTTTTCGAGTCTAAATTAAAATCAACCGTAACATGACCAACAAAATATCCAAATTTACCGGCTGCCGCTAAAAGTGAATTATTGACCACTTTCCCTTCGTGTAAAATATGATGTGTATGTGCACCAAATATGACATCAATGTCGGGAAATTGTTCAGCGATTGTTTCATCAGCGTTAATTCCTAAGTGGGACAAGCAGATCAGCATATCAGTTTGAGATTTCAATACATCTACTTGATGTTTTAATGCCTCAAATGCGTTCGTTACTTGCCAGCCTAACTGGTGATAAAAATGGGTGAATTCGGCTGTTAGAGCCGTTACACCAATTTTTGTTCCATTAAGGGTTGTTAATATAGTAGTTGGCATCAACCATTTCGGTAGTTCACCATTCTCATACCTCAAGTTTCCAACAACTACATCAAATTGAGCATCGCTATAAAGATTTTCTAACTCACTATGTGAAAGCGTAATTCCTTCATTGTTACCAATTGTTGCAACATCATATTGAGCTTTATTTAAGAGTTCAACATTGCCTTTACCTAATGTTCCCTCTGTAAAAATATGTGATCGATCAATATGATCACCAAGATCCAGCGTAAAGCTTGATTCGCCTTCTTCATGATGCCATTTTTTCCGACTTGTCACGAGTTCATGAATTCGTGGCCAATGTTGAAAGTGACTGTGTAAGTCATTTGTATGATAAAAATGGATGGTTTCAATCATTAGACCAACTCCTTACCCCATCAGTCCCGCTACAATCGAACGAATACCGAGTAATAATAAGATAATACGTAACGCAAATACTAATGTTTCCGATTTTATTCGTTGATTTAAGGATGCCCCAATCTTTGCTCCGATAAAAGCAGCAGGTACGACTGGAATCGTGTAGAACCAAGGCACGTTTCCAAGCGAGATATGGCTAGCTGAATTGACAATTGACGAAAGGAATACCATAAACATCGATGTACCAACGGCAACATGTGGAGGAAATAAGAACAACAATATCATGGCAGGAACAATAATCGATCCTCCACCAATACCAAACAATCCAGAAGCAAAACCGACACCAAAAGTAAGTAACAGTGCAAACCAAACTGGATATCCATACACATGATTTGTTCCATGAGGATCCGTAAATGTTTTTTTCTTGCCGTTATTCACAAACCATTGTACTGGTTTTAAATACTTCCGAATCAGAAGCAAAGTCGACAGTATGATCAATAAAATCCCAAAATACAAATTAAACGATGGCAAGTCCAATCCTTTATTGACCCAAGCTCCCAAAATGGTGCCAGGTATGCTCCCCACAAAAAAAATCAGCCCGCTACGATAATCTACCGTTTTTGATTTCATATAGGTCATCGTCGAAGCCAAACCTGTAAAAATCATCATGATTACAGATAATCCTACTACATTCTGTGGCGTAATCCCTGGAATTAAGCCTAGAGAACCACCTAAAAACAAGGTAGCAGGAACCAGAATGATACCTCCGCCAAGTCCCACCAAGGCACCGACAACACCGGAAAACAATCCGATGAGTGCTAATAATACATACTCCATTACCATTCTCCTTCAAATATATCTAGCTGTTTAGGCGCAAGCCCTTCATATTCAAGATCCAACAATCGCATAAATTGCTTGGCATTATTGGCTGCGTGTCCACCCGAATTGTTGTTGAACAATACCGTTACATGTTCGGCTTGCCCTTCAAGCAATCTCACCACATCTGCTATTTCAGTCAACTCCGCCAAATTGTAATCGTATAAATAACGGACTTCCCTCCATTTTTGGTCATTTCCAGGATTTTTCCATCCATGAACATTGCGACCATGCAGTCTGAGCAAAACATGATCTTCCCTCGTTACGATGGGAACAAGCGGGATACTCCCTTCCCCAGCCTGAGGTTCGTCACATACAGAATGTATCCAGTTGTTATTCTTTAAAAAATCGAGCGTTTTCTCCCTGTATTCCGAGTAGTACCACGACTGATGGCGAAACTCAATCGTAAGGGGTAATTCTTTAAGCTGGTCTTTCACTTCATTTATGTAAGAAATATGTTTTTTTTGGCAATCAAACCACGGTGGGAATTGGACTAATACCATCCCAAGTTTCTTTGCCTGAATTAAAGGTTCTAAAGATTCTCTATATAAGGCAAACATTTCCTCAGTTGATTCAAAAGGCAATTCCCCACGATGATGACCTGTAATTCCTTGATAGGCTTTTACTATAAATTGAAAATTATCAGGAGTTTCACTAACCCACTTCCGCATATTTCGTGCTGGTTGTATGGCATAAAATGCTGCATCGAGTTCGACAACCGGAAAATGGGAGCTATAATCAATTAACTTTTCAGTGCTTTTTGATTGTGTGCTATAAATATCAGGATGGTCTCCCCATCCAGTTAGGCCAACAAGAATCATCCATTATCACACTCCATTTTTTCATTATCATACCATAATTTTCATAAATAAAATAAATAGCCACTCGTATTAGCATAGGTCTAACTATAAAAATATTTAATTTAATGCGACTGGGTTTTGTTGCCTTACTATGTTTTATGATCAACTTTTGATATTACTTGATCAACTTTAACTCTAACTTGATGAATTAACGCTATTTCTCCTAATCAAGAATCTTACTGTCAAAAAAATGCCTCCAGAATCATATCGATTCCAGAGACATTTTTTATTCATCTAGTGTCTGCATGTTGAGATATCAAATGTTAGCCGATTGAGCCTTCCATTTCGAATTTAATCAAACGGTTCATCTCAACTGCATATTCCATCGGTAATTCTTTTGTGAATGGCTCAATGAAGCCCATTACGATCATTTCAGTTGCTTCTTCTTGCGTAATCCCTCGACTCATCAAGTAGAATAATTGTTCTTCAGACACTTTTGAAACTTTCGCTTCATGTTCTAAAGAGACATTATCATTCAAGATTTCGTTGTAAGGAATGGTATCTGAAGTAGATAAGTTATCCATGATCAATGTATCACATTCGATATTTGAACGTGCACCTGACGCTTTAGGACCAAAACGAACGACACCGCGGTACGTTACTTTACCACCTTGTTTCGAAATAGATTTCGAAATAATCGTTGATGACGTATTTGGAGCTAAGTGAATCATTTTAGCGCCAGCATCTTGGTGTTGCCCTTTACCTGCAAGTGCAATTGATAATGTCATACCACGAGAACCTTCGCCTTTTAAGATGACAGCTGGGTACTTCATCGTCAATTTAGAACCGATGTTACCATCAATCCATTCCATCGTTGCATTTGCGTCACATACAGCACGTTTCGTCACTAGGTTATACACATTGTTAGCCCAGTTTTGAATTGTTGTATAGCGGCAATATGCATCTTTTTTAATAATGATTTCAACAACTGCACTGTGTAGTGAGTTTGTTGTGTAAACAGGAGCTGTACATCCTTCAACATAGTGAACTGACGCACCTTCATCAACGATGATTAACGTGCGCTCGAATTGACCCATGTTTTCAGAGTTAATTCGGAAGTACGCTTGCAGTGGGGATTCTACTTTAATGCCCGGTGGGACATAGATGAAAGATCCACCTGACCATACAGCCGAGTTTAATGCAGCGAACTTGTTATCTGTGTTTGGAATTACTGTACCCCAGTGTTTTTTGAAAAGTTCTTCGTTTTCACGTAAAGCTGATCCAGTATCTTTAAAGACGATCCCTTGATCTTCAAGTTCTTGCTTCATGTTGTGATAAACAACTTCAGATTCATATTGAGCAGATACTCCTGCCAAATATTTTTGCTCTGCTTCGGGAATACCTAATTTATCAAACGTTCGTTTAATTTCCTCAGGTACTTCATCCCAAGATGTTTGTGATGCTTCAGATGGTTTTACATAATAAGTAATCTCATCAAAGTTCAGTGAATTTAAATCGCCACCCCATTGTGGCATTGGTTTTGCATAAAATAACTCTAAAGATTTTAGACGGTAATCCAACATCCATTGAGGTTCTTCTTTCATACTAGAAATTGTTTCAACGATTTCACGTGTTAGTCCACGTTTTGAACGGAAAATAGATACGTCTTTATCGTGGAAACCATATTTGTAATCGCCGATTTCAGGCATTTTTTTAGCCATCATCTTTCCTCCGTTCTATTACGAATGTGATTCGTTTTGTACGCCCTTTTCCATGGCTTTCCAAGCAAGTGTCGCACACTTGATACGTGCTGGGAATTTGGCAACTCCTGCTAAAGCTTCGATATCACCCAAGTCAATAGAATCATCATATTCTTTACCAAGCATGATATCTGAGAAAATCGTTGACAGTTTCAATGCTTCATCCACAGGCTTGCCTTTTACAGCTTGCGTCATCATGGATGCTGAGGCCATAGAAATCGAACAGCCTTCTCCATCAAATTTTGCATTCTCTACGATTCCATCAGTAACTTGCAATGTTAAATGAATACGGTCACCGCATGTAGGATTATTCATATCAATTGTGACACTACCATCTTCAAGTGACCCTTTGTTACGAGGTTTTTTGTAATGGTCCATGATCACAGTTCTATAAAGTTGATCTAAATTATTAAAAGACATCGTTGAAATACTCCTTCGCCGTGTTAAGTCCAGCTACTAATCGATCGATATCATCAACCGAGTTGTATAGATAAAAACTGGCACGTGCAGTTGCTGTTACTTGCAACCACTTCATAAGAGGTTGTGCACAATGATGTCCGGCACGTACGGCAATTCCGTTCATATCTAGCACCGTCGCAACATCATGCGGATGGACATCGTCTAAGTTAAACGTGACTATTCCTGCTCTTTCGCCAGGATCTTTAGGTCCAAATATGGATAATCCTTTGATAGTGGACATACGATCCATAGCATAAGATGCCAGTTCATGTTCATGTTTCTCTATTTCATCGAGACCAATCTCTTCTAAGAAATCAATTGCTGCCGCTAAGCCGACAGCACCTGCGATAATCGGCGTCCCACCTTCGAACTTCCATGGAAGCTCTTTCCAAGTTGAGTCAAACAACCCAACAAAGTCGATCATTTCGCCACCAAATTCAACAGGTTCCATTTGCTCAAGCAACTCTTTCTTGCCATATAACACGCCAATTCCAGTAGGTCCGCACATTTTATGACCAGAAAACGCTAAGAAATCACAGTCTAAATCTTGAACGTCGATACGTAAATGAGGTGCCGCTTGTGCACCGTCTACTACCATAATTGCTCCATTTTCATGTGCAATTTGCGCAATTTCTTTTATGGGATTCATTGTTCCAAGGACATTTGACACATACATAATTGACACAATTTTAGTGCGTTCTGTAATGGTCTCACGAACTTTTTCCAAGGATAATGTTCCATCCTCTTCAAGGTCCACGTATTTTAAAACTGCACCTTTTTGTTTCGCTAGTTGCTGCCAAGGAATAATATTCGAATGATGCTCCATGTATGTGATGACGATTTCATCGCCCTCTTGGACATTTGCACTACCATAGCTTTGTGCCACCGTATTAATTGCAGTCGTAGTTCCACGCATAAAAATAATTTCTTGTGTAGACTTCGCCGAAATAAAGTTACGCACTTTTTCGCGTGCCCCTTCATAACTTTCAGTCGCACGGTTCCCAAGTGTGTGCACACCACGGTGAACATTTGAATTATCAAAACGGTAATAGTTGGATATAGCTTCTATGACTTGAATTGGTTTTTGAGAAGTTGCTGCACTATCAAGATAAACGAGTGGATGCCCGTTTACTTCTTGATTCAAAATTGGAAAATAGCTTTTAATTTCATTATTAATCATTAGCGCACTTTCCTTTCAATAACCTCCGTCAGCTGCTTTTTAACGCCTTCAATTGGCAATACATTTACAACTGGTGCAAGGAACCCATGAATAACTAATCGTTCTGCATCTTGTTTAGAAATACCACGACTCATCAAGTAGTAAAGTTGAAGTGGATCAACGCGTCCAACAGAGGCTGCGTGTCCAGCTGTAACATCATCTTCATCAATCAATAAAATAGGGTTTGCGTCACCACGTGCTTTTTCATTCAACATTAACACGCGTGACTCTTGTTCCGCGTTTGCTTTTGTAGCACCGTACTCGATTTTACCGATTCCGTTAAAGATGGAAGAAGCTTCATCTTTCATTACACCATGTTTAAGGATATAGCCTTCTGAGTGTTTACCCCAGTGAATAATTTTGGTTGTAAAGTTTTGTTTTTGTTTTCCACGACCAACAACCACCATTTTTGTATCCCCATAAGAACCGTCACCAACTAAATGAGTAACGTTTTCAGAAATGGTATCTCCATCATTCATTAAGCCCAGCGCCCACTCAATACGTGAGTTACGATTTGCAACTCCGCGACGATTGACATAGGTAGTGATTCCTTGTGCTAAAACATCCACAGCTCCGTATGTTACACGTGCATTGTCTTCAGCAAATACTTCAGAAATAATATTAACAATTCCAACTGCGTCAGTAACTGTTGATAGATAGTTTTCTACATAAGTTACTGAGCTATTCGCATCAGCTACAACAATTGTATGGTTAAACAGAGAAGCTTGAGCGTTATCATGTAAGAAAACTACTTGCAAAGGCTCAACTACTTCTACATTCTTAGGAACGTATAAAAAGACACCGCCATTTAATAATGCTGCGTTTAAACTGGCAAGTTTATGCTCATCCGTTTTGACACCGTTCGTCATGAAATACTTTTGGACTAGCTGACTGTGTTCGCGTACCGCCGTGAATATATCGGTAAAAATAACACCTTGTGCGGTTAACTCGTCAGAAACTTGTAAATAAGCAGGTGTATTATTGCGTTGAATATAAATATTTTTTTGATTGTCTGTAACAATGGCTTTCACTTCTTCTGGTAAATCAGCAAGTGATGCAAACGTGTCACTTTCCACTGCATGAACTGGGAAATCCGTGAAATTCCACTTATCAATTTTTGTTTTGTCTGGTGTTGGCAATGGCAGATTCTCTGCCGCCTGTAAAGCTTGTACACGATATTCAGCAAACCAAGAAGGTTCTTGTTTCGCAGTTGAATAGGAGCGTACATCTTGTTCGGTTAATGCCAATTTCGTTTCAACCGTCATGTGTATATCTCCTTTCCTTACGCTTCTTGGCCTACAGTTTCATCTTCAATTCCTAATTCATCTTTAATCCAGTCATAACCTTGTGCTTCTAATTTGTGCGCAAGTTCAGGACCACCTGTTTTAACTACGCGGCCTTGCATCATCACATGTACATGATCTGGCGTAATGTAGTTAAGTAAGCGTTGGTAATGGGTAATGATCAAACAACCAAAACCTTCTCCACGCATTTGGTTAATTCCTTTTGAAACAACTTTAAGAGCATCGATATCTAGACCAGAGTCAATCTCATCAAGAATCGCAAATTTAGGTTGAAGCATCATTAATTGAAGAATTTCATTGCGTTTCTTTTCCCCACCTGAGAAACCTTCATTTAAATAACGTTGTGCCATATCTTGATCCATTTCAAGGTATTCCATTTTCGAATCGAGCTCACGAATAAATTTCATGATTGAAATTTCATCGCCTTCTTCTCGACGTGAGTTAATTGCAGAACGTAAGAAGTCTGCATTTGTAACGCCATTTATTTCACTTGGATATTGCATAGCCAGGAAAAGACCTGCTTGTGCACGTTCATTAACTTCCATCTCAAGAACATTTTCCCCATCTAAAGTGACAGATCCAGAAGTAACTTCGTATTTAGGGTGACCCATAATTGCAGATGCTAATGTCGATTTACCAGTACCATTAGGTCCCATAATCGCATGAATTTCGTTCGTGTTAATTGTAAGGTTTAGACCTTTAAGAATCTCCTTGCCATCAATGGCAACATGAAGATCTTGAATAACTAAAGTGGACATTTTACTACCTCCAAGTGTATAAATGAATGAAAAAGCCATTCTTAATTTATTATCATTCTAATCTTAACTGAAATAATGAGCCCATGCAAATCTTTTAAACGGTTCAATCTATATAGAATAAAAGTCCAATACCATTGAAATCGGCTAATAGTAGTGTGCCTTCTCGAAGTCTCAAAGTCTATTCATTTCATTTTCAATACTGATATCCTAATTGAGAATGTATTTCACTCTCTTTTTAAACAAAAAAGTCAATGAACTAGGTTCATTGACTTTACAAATTTTCACTTTATGAATCGCGGTGTGCCAGTCTATCTAATTGAGCTGATGCTTGTTGGCCTGCTTCATAATCACGCTCTCTTTTCATTTCCACTTGCAATCGAACGTCAGGATTATTTTGATAATCGACGAATCCCACACCGTGTGAACTTCTAAATGCGTGGTCCATTTGTTCAGTGTAGTTGAAATATAGTGCTTGGATAATGAATCATTCCTTTCAAATTTTCAACTCAATTTACAAGTTGTTATCCTTCACATGTATATGTATACCCAGATGGAAATGTTCTAAACAAAAAAGTTCGTGCGTGGAAAATTGGCCCCGGATAAAGTTCATCATTATAAACAGGACTGAGTAATCCCTATAATAACACTTCTGCGATTTGTGGATGCCGACGTCGAGAAGCATGAATAAATTAGTGCCAGACTACTCGCTATGGCTACCATTTGAAATGCGCTTACGCTGGTTCTGCCTAGGTATATGGTTCACATCAAATTCAGGTACAGCGCAATAAAAAACAAGCGATCATTCCTCGATTAGTCGAAGAATGATCGCTTAAGTAAAACTTTATTTTATAGACTTTTTCAGTGTACTCGGCAAATACGGACAAACACTTTCTTATAGTGAAACTTCGTTGTAAATGCTTGAACCCACTAAACCAACTTCTTCAAGTACTGCATTTAATTCAGTATCAGCTTCTTGGAATTTAGCATTCGCTTCATCTACTACAACTTCACCTTCAGCGGCTAGTGCTTCTGATTTCATTGTATATGCTTCTTGAATTTTTGCTAAAGCACCTTCAATAGCATCTTGCTGTTCTGTTAAGCCTGCAGGAATTTCAAGTGATTCAACTTTAGCAGATGCATTAACAGCAGCATTTTTAGCATTTTCTCTCATTGTTTGAAGCTCAGCACCTTCAGGAAGAGAATCTTTTGCTTGTGCATTATCAAAAGCATTTAAATCAGCATCAACTTCGTTAATTGATTGTGAAATTGATAAATAAAAGTTCATCATATCTGCAGCTGGATTAGCTTTTTCTTCAGTAGAAGTAGCTCCAGTTGTTTTTGTGTCAGTGGCTTCTTCTTTGTCTGATGAACAAGCAGCCAGTACTAAAGAAAGTGAAGCGATTAGGAATAATAATTTTTTCATTTTGAATCTCCTTTGAATGTGAACTTATTTTCTTTGCAAGCCTAACATAGCCAAAATGCGATGTAAAGACGGTTTCGAATAGTCGCAACTGCAAGAAAATTGAGATTCCAATGTGAAAAGTTACTAGTTGTGATTACCTGTAAATCGACTGACGATTATGCTAACATTCGTGATTGAAAAGTGATAATGTTCACTGACAAATCCAGGTTAACAGGTAGCTATGAAAGTCTGAATACTGCACCATTATACAAAATACAGAAAATAGATGCCCTAATACCACTCACCATCTTTGGGCTTTACATTGAGAATATTAAAAATTGTGGGAGACATCCACAAAATACTAGATTCGCGGGAGTCTGAAATTATATTCTAATTACAAAAGACGCCGGGGAACCCCGACGTCTGGATAAGGCTATTATTTAACTGGTACGACAGAGCCGCCCCATTTTTCTAAAATGAAATCTTGAATTTCTTTTGATGTTAATGCTTCAACTAATGCTTTAACTTCTTTATTGTCTTCATTACCAGCTTGAACTGCAATGATATTTACATATGGCGAATCCGTTTTTTCAATTGCAATTGAATCTTCCAATGGGTTGATGTCAGCATCGATTGCATAGTTTGAGTTAATCAACACAGCGTCGCCTTCTTCATTTTCATACATTTGAACAAGGAGTGCTGCTTCGTACTCTGCATCAAATACTAAGTTTTTCGGGTTGTCGACGATATCTTTTACTTCAGCTTTTGTTTTATCGATTCCTTCAGCTAATTTAATTAAACCTTCAGCTTCTAAAATTGAAAGAACACGACCGTGATCGGCCACTGAATTACTGATTAAGATTGTTGCCCCATCTGGAAGTTCATCCAATGATTTATATTTTTTAGAGTACACACCGATTGGTTCAATATGAATTCCACCAGCATTGACAAAATCATAGCCATGATCAGCAATTTGTGATTCTAGGTATGGTATATGTTGAAAATAGTTGGCATCCAATTCACCAGATTCTAAATCTTGGTTAGGTAAAACATAGTCTTGGTACGTTTCGATAACTAGGTCGATCCCTTGTTCTTCAAGTATAGGTTGTACTTTTTCTAAAACTTCGGTATGAACACCGTTTGATGCTCCTACAACTAATTCTTTGTTGTCTCCACCCGAAGACTCTTTATCGCCACCACATGCTGCTAGAGTGATTGCACTTACTGTCAATAAAATTCCTGCTACAAATTTCTTCATAATTTTACTCTCCCTTTTTGCTTTTATATGTGTACGAATTTACATTCGACAGCACCAAATTAACGTTTATCTGCTTTTGAAGTAATTGAGTCTCCCACCCATTGGATGATAAAGACGATGATTAAGATGATAATTGTAGCCACAAGTGTTACATCTTCTCGACTACGTTGGAAGCCATCCTGAAATGCTAATGTTCCCAATCCACCGGCACCGATTATTCCAGCCATTGCGGTATAGCCAACGAGTGCAACTGCCGTGACAGTAAGACCTGACAATAAGGCCGGCAATGACTCTGGCAATAAAACTTTCCAAATAATTGTTGAGGTCTTAGCACCCATCGAGCGGGCAGCTTCAATTACTCCTTTATCAATTTCACGCAGTGCAATTAAAACCATTCTTGCATAGAACGGTGCAGCACCAATTATTAATGCCGGCAATGCTGCGTCTGGACCGCGAATGGATCCCAGTAAAAGCTTGGTAAATGGAATTAACAAAATGATTAATATGATAAAAGGAATCGATCGAAAGATATTGACGAAGGCACCTGTTAACCAGTTGACCAGCTTATTTGCCCATAATTGGCGTGGGCTTGTCAAAAACAATGTAATTCCCAGTGCTAATCCGATTATGAAAGTAAAACCAGTAGCCAATGCAGTCATATAAAGAGTTTCTAATGCTGCTTCCCACATGTTAATCCAATCGACATTCGGTAGAAGTTTTTCAAGCATGTGAGATCACCTCCGTTTGAACGTCTTGCCCATGTAAATACTGAATGGCTTTCTCAATAGCTAATGACTCACCTTCAATTTGTAAATACAACGTTCCATAAGCCCCGTTTTGAGTTTGAGCAATATTCCCTTGTACAATGTTTACTTCCACTTGATATTGTTTGATTAATCTTGAAAGTATTGGTTGTTCAGTTCGATCGCCAACAAACACAAGTTTTACTAGTTTTCCTGAAGGATATTGTTCTACAAGATGAGCAATCGTTTGATTTGCTTCTTCTGGTCCGTTAATTTGTGCAACAAAACGTTTTGTTATGTCTTGCTGTGGTTTCTGGAAGATGTCAAGCACGCTACCCATTTCTACCACTTTCCCTGCTTCCATTACAGCGACACGGTGACAAATTTTTCGAATGACATGCATTTCGTGTGTAATTAATACAATGGTTAGTCCTAAACGTTTATTAATATCAACAAGTAATTCTAAAATGGCATCGGTTGTTTCTGGATCCAAAGCAGAAGTCGCTTCATCACAAAGTAATACCTCTGGATTATTTGCTAATGCACGCGCAATTCCCACACGTTGCTTTTGTCCACCTGATAATTGTGAAGGATATGCTTTTTCTTTTCCTTTTAATCCAACAAGCTCGATTAATTCTTTTACTCGTTCCGTGCGTTTTGATTTGCTAATACCAGCAATTTCAAGTGGGAACGCTATATTATCTTCTACTGTTCTAGACCACAGTAAATTGAAATGTTGGAAGATCATGCTCACTTTTTGTCTAGCACTCCGAAGGGCTTGCCCCGAGCTTGACGATATTTGTTGGCCATTAACAGTCACACTGCCCGAAGTTGGTTTTTCTAAACCATTCAATAATCGAATTAATGTACTTTTACCAGCACCACTATAGCCGATAATGCCAAAAATCTCACCTGTATCAACAGTAATATTGACGTCATCAACCGCAACAAGTTTGCCATTCCCTGTCACGAACGTTTTTGATAAGTTTTGTAATTGGATCATTTCCACTTCACCTCTACTCTTTTCAAATAAAAAGCCCCTCCTGCAGATCAGCAGAAGGGACATAAGCGCACAAAAATATACGTTAGACCGATCTCTCATCTTTCAAAGTAAATACTTTGAGTGATTTGGCACCATTTCACAAATGTGACGGTTGCCGGGCATCATAGGGCACTTCCCTCAGCCTCTCTTTATAAGAGCAACGATATTAAGTTTTTAGTTACGAATGATAATGTAACATGATAAAAAGTGAACGTCAAATACTTTTTTTCAAATGATTATACAAATAAGGAACTGAGTGAAATGCATAAATTTTTTCACTTATTTCACCATTTTCAGTAATTAATAAACATGGTACACTCTCAATTTCATGGTCGATGGCTAAATCTGCTACATAGTTTAAATTTGCTTGACCCATCTGGATGTTGGGCAACAGCTCTTCCACTACTTCTAACATCTTTGATGCCACTTGGCACGTTCCACACATTGGGGCATATAAATAATAAGCTGTAACCACTGTATTTTTGGATTGATTTTCCCACTCTTGACGCGTCCATTCTTTCACTGTTTTCATCCTTTTATTAAATAAATTCTGATTTCACATCAATATTTGCTCCAAGTAAGATTGTCGCGAGGAATTTTAATGGGGTTGTCGCGACTTCCCGATATGTTGGATCTGTATATAAATGAAATGCTTCGGGAAATTCGCGTTTAATAAGTGCACGTAACTTCTCTCCAGATTTATCCGCGTCAACAAATACATAAATCTCCAGATGATCATATGGAGCAAGAATCTCTTCTAAACGGGTGGGACTGACAGTTCCGTTCGTACAAATAATTTCAATTGGTTCTGCAAGAAGTCGCATGATTCGTTGTTTGTCCGAACGTCCTTCTACAAGTAAGACTTTACCTTCAAGCATGACGATTCACTCCTGAATTTGAGAGACTTCTACTTGACATATGCAAAAAACGCCGAACAAATGTCGGCGTTTAACAAACGAAATTATTCTTGAGTCATTTCTTCGTATTGCTCAGCCGTCATTAATGAATCTAATTCCGAAACATCCGTTGGCTCGACAACAATCATCCATGCGTTTTCATATGGAGATTCATTTACGAATTCTGGGCTGTCTTCTAATCCACTGTTCACTTCAACAACTTTCCCACTGATCGGCGCGTATAGTTCAGAAACTGTTTTAACAGATTCTACACTTCCAAATGGTTCGTTCGTTTTAATATCGTCGCCAACTTGTGGAAGCTCTACGAAAACGATATCACCAAGCTCAGATTGAGCGAAATGTGTAATTCCGATGCGTGCTTTTCCATCTTCTAGTTTAACCCACTCGTGTTCTTCAGAGTAGCGTAAATCTTTTGGTGTGCTCATTAAAACCCCTCCAAATATGTATTCTATTCAATCTCAGTTTGACATAATTTCATGCTAAAAACAAGAACGGAAACTTAGTTAATCCACTTCTCTTCAAATTCGGATTCCTTATAACCTAGAGTAACTTTTGTGCCATCAGTTACAATCGGTCTCTTTATTAACATGCCCTCAGAAGATAGGAGTTCAAACTGTTCGTCTTCTGCCATAGTTGGAATTTTATCCTTTAATTGTAGTTCTCGATATTTCAACCCACTCGTGTTGAAAAACTTCTTCAATGGGAGGCCACTAGTTTCCACTATCTTTTTTAATTCTTCTTTCGAAGGGGGGGATTCTACGATATGCACATCATGATATATAACTCCTTGCTCATCTAACCATGCTTTTGCTTTTCGACATGTCCCACAATTCGGGTATCCATAATATGTAACTGTCATTTTTCAACCTCCTTGATAAGAACCATTTTAACAAAAGGCTATGATAAATCCTACTGTTGATATTCCGCAAAACTGTTTCGCTATCCGAGGGAGTCTTCGCTGTATGTCTCCCTATCTACCTATGAGTAAAAATCACAATTGAAACGATGCATACAATTTGACATCGTATCATTCGTTTAGCAAGTCCTAATACAAGCTATTTCTGCAGATCTTCGTTTCATTTGATGTGCAGCCAATTTGTGTTTCCTTCACCTGACTAAAATCTATATGAATTATCTTTTACAATTAATCGAAATATATAACACAAGCAATGGGTTTCTTATAAACTTTGATTCTTATTAAAAATGCAAAAAAACCCCAAACACTATCTCACAAGATCTGTGTAAAAAAATCCGAACGCTTCTATATAGAAGCGTTCGGATTTCCTAGTTATACGACAAATTTTTCAGCATTGATTAATTTAACCGAAGCATCACGTTTTTTCGCAATGATATTGTAAGGGGTTGAACGTGTTAATTTACGCAGTGCTGAAAGCATCATTCGTAAGTTATCACCTTCAACGGCAGCAATTAATGTTTCTTTCGCATCTTTTTCAATACACTCGAAAGCTTCTTGACAGAAGATTTGTGTATACAAAAGTTTTTGGTTCGCTTTTTCAACACCATCTCTGTGAATCGCTTTTTCCGTACGAAGAACCGCTGATTCCATTGCAAATAAGTTGTTAACGATATCTGCAATGTTTACCAGTACTTCTTGCTCTGTCTCAAGCTTGGTACCGTAACGTTGAGCCGCAAGACCTGCAGCAAGTAAAGCGATTTTCTTCGCATTTTGTACCAAGTATTTCTCTTGTGCTAAAGGTGTATCTTCGATTTCTTCAGGCATCATCATTAATAATTCTTCTTGAAGAGCTTGAGCCTTTTGAAGAAGTGGAAGCTCGCCTTTCATAGCTTTGCGCAAGAAAGTCCCTGGAATCAGAAGACGATTAATTTCGTTCGTGCCTTCAAAAATACGGTTAATGCGTGAATCACGGTAAATACGTTCTACTTCATACTCTTGCATGAAGCCGTAACCACCGTGTAATTGAACTGCTTCATCAGCAATATAATCCAACACTTCTGTACCGAAAACTTTATTTATTGAGCATTCTATCGCATATTCTGCGATAGAAGCTGCAATGGCTTTTCCGTCTGTTTGCTCTTCCACACTTAATTGACTCATGCGATCTTCAAAGTAACCAACAGTGCGATAAATTAAACTCTCTGAAGCATAGAGTTTAGATGCCATCGTAGCTAACTTTTCTTTTGTTAAGTTGAAAGAAGAAATAGGTGTCTTAAATTGTTGACGTTGGTTTGTATAGGTTACGGCTAACTCAAATGCACGTTTAGAGCCACCTACTGTACCTACCCCCAATTTGTAACGACCAATATTTAATATGTTAAAGGCTATAACATGACCGCGACCAGCTTCTCCAAGTAGGTTTTCTACAGGTACTTGAGCTTCTTGAAGGATTAATGTACGTGTAGAAGAAGATTTAATCCCCATTTTCTTTTCTTCCGCGCCAACTGATACCCCAGCAAATTCACGCTCTACAATGAAGGCAGAAAACTGTTCTCCATTAATCTTCGCATACACTACAAATACATCTGCAAATCCTGCATTCGTGATCCATTGTTTTTCACCATTTAAAACATAGTGAGTTCCTTCTGCATTTAATTTAGCAGTTGTTTTAGCACCTAAAGCATCTGATCCCGAACCTGGCTCTGTTAATGCGTATGCCGCAATTAATTCACCTGTTGCAAGTTTAGGTAGGTACGTTTGCTTTTGCTCTTCATTTCCAAAAAGAACGATTGGTAATGAACCAATCCCTACATGCGCACCGTGTGTAATCGAGAAACCTCCAGCACGAGACATTTTTTCAGCAATTAATGCGGAAGAAATCTTATCTAAAGCAAGGCCACCGTATTTTTCTGGAACATCTACACCGAGTAAACCCAAATCGCCTGCCGATTTCAGTAGTTTCACAGAATGCTCAAATTCATGGTTTTCTAGTTTTTCAAGTACTGGGGCAACTTCACTTGCAACGAAGTCTTCCGTTGTTTTCGCAATCATTTTATGTTCGTCAGTAAAATCTTCTGGTGTGAAGACGCGATCTAGTGAAATATCTTCAAGTAAAAAACTTCCACCTTTAATCATGTCTACAGTTTTGTTTGTCATAGTGTTTCCTCCTATTTTTTAAAGAATCTCGAATACGCCGGCTGCACCCATTCCACCACCAATACACATCGTAACAACACCGAATTGCTTACCTTGACGTTTTAATTCATGAATCATTTTCAGACTTAAAATTGAACCTGTTGCCCCCAGTGGATGACCAAGAGCAATCGCCCCACCATTAACATTTACTTTATTTATATCTATTCCTAAGTGACGTACTACTTGAATTGATTGAGAAGCAAATGCTTCATTTATTTCCCACAAATCAATGTCTTTTATTGAAAGACCAGCAATTTTTAAAGCTTTTGGTACGGCGACAATTGGACCAATCCCCATAATCTCAGGTGGTACTCCTCCAACAGCAAATGACAGGAATTTCGCCATCGGTTTTAAACCTTGCGATTCAGCCACTTCACGGTCCATTACTAATACAGCACCCGCACCATCTGATGTCTGAGATGCATTTCCAGCTGTAACAGTTCCACGCACATTAAATACTGGACGAAGTTTTGCGAGCGTCTCTATACTTGTTCCAACTCGAACGCCTTCATCCATTTCAAACATGAATTTCTTTTCTTGCGGTTTGTTATTTTCGTCGATATATCGCTTCAGTACTTCTACTGGTACAATTTCATCCTTGTATTTTCCAGATGCAATAGCTGCAGCTGCGAGTTCATGTGAACGAACTGCAAAGGCATCTTGCTCTTCACGTGTGATTCCGTACTTCGTCGCAACTTGTTCAGCTGTGTGTCCCATCCCCATATAGTATTGGGGTGCTGTTTCAGCAAGTGTTGCATTCGGTCGTATTGTATTCCCCATCATTGGCACCATACTCATCGATTCAACACCACCTGCAATGATTGCTTCTGCGTGGCCTAGCATGATGCGTTCTGCTGCAAAGGCAATGGATTGAAGACCGGATGAACAGAATCGGTTAATGGTAATTGCCGGTGTTGTATCTGGCAGACCGGCAAGTGCCCCAATGTTTCGCGCTACGTTCATCCCTTGCTCCGCTTCAGGCATCGCACATCCTAAGATGAAATCGTCAATCGGTCCATCATATCCGCCGGCACGTTTTAACGTTTCTTTTACAACTAATGCACCAAAATCATCTGGTCGGACTGTTGCAAGGGAGCCTTTTTTCGCTTTCCCTACAGGCGTTCTGGCACCTGCTACAATTACTGCTTCGCGCATAAGTTCTCCTCCTTATTTGCCGCGTGCAACCTAGTTACGCAGCGGCTTTCCTTTCACTAACATGTGTTGCATTCTTGCTTGGGATTTTGGCTGAGCTACTAAGCTTAAAAATGCTTCGCGCTCTAAATCGAGCAAATATTGTTCATCAACAAGTGTGCCGTATGGAACTTTACCTCCAGACAATACATAAGCAAGTTTCTTCGCGATATTCAAATCATGCTCACTAATGAAACCTGATAAGAACATGCCTTCCGCTCCAAGTAAAAGCGTGGCATAACCTGAATCGCCAGTTACTGGAACCTTTTCACGTAATGGAGCTTTGTAGTTATTTTCATATAATGCTAAGGCAGCTTGTTTAGCATCGTAGATTAAATGATCGGCATTTACACTGATGCCATCTGCGAAATTCAGGAAGTTATTTTCGCGTGCTTCTTCACCTGATGTTGATACTTTCGCCATTGCGATGGTTTCAAACACTTTGTTAGCCACAAATTGATAATCCACATGAACACCGTTAGGCAAACCTTTTAAATGCTTCATATATAATTCTTTGTTTCCCCCACCACCAGGGATGAGCCCTACTCCCGCTTCTACTAAACCCATATAGGTTTCATGAGAAGCTTGAATGTGAGCTGCTGGAAGACAAACTTCTGCCCCTCCACCAAGAGCCATACCAAATGGTGCTGCAACAACTGGTTTTGAGCTATATTTTATTTTCATCATGGCATTTTGGAATGCTCGAACAGTGAAATCAAGTTCGAAAATATTGTCATCTTGGGCTTCCATCAAGATCATGCCAAGATTCGCTCCTACACAGAAGTTTTTCCCTTGGTTTCCGATGACAAGTCCTTTATAGTTTTTCTCCACTTCATCGACTGCGAAGTTAATCATTTGTATAATATCGAGTCCAATCGCATTGGCTTGTGAATGGAACTCAAGTAGTGCAATGCCATCTCCTAAATCTATTAAACTAGCACCCGAGTTTTTCTTGATTACGCCATGTTTCTTTTTATATTGTTTCAGATTGATCACTTTTTCATTGGTTGGGACAAGCGCATATTCGTGACCATTAAAGAAATACGTATCTCCATTTTCTTCTTTATAGAAGGAATCAAATCCTTGTTCAAGTAAGCTTTGTACGAAATCCGGAACTTCCAAGCCTTCCGCTTTCATTTTTTCGACCGATTTTTTCACTCCTAATGCATCCCAAACTTCAAACGGACCTTGTGCCCATCCGAACCCCCACTTCATCGCATTGTCAATTGCGACGATATCGTCTGCAATCTCACCGTGCAGTTTCGCAGAATACACAAGTGTCGGTGCCAAAATGCTCCATAATAATTCACCTGTACGGTCTTTCGCAAATGTTAATGTTTTCACTTTTGCAGCTAGACCTTTTTGTTGTTTTGCCATTTCAAGTGAAGGCGTTTTCAATTTTTTCACTGGTTCGTATTCCATTGTTTCAAAGTTTAATTCAAGTATTTCTTTCCCTTTCTTCATGAAGAATCCTTGACCTGACTTCGCACCAAACCATCCGTTGTCTAGCATTCTCTTAATCAATGTTGGGAGTTCAAACACTTTTTGCTCATCACCAGAAGTTTGGTCATAGACATTTTTCGCCACATGTCCGAACGTATCTAGACCAACCACATCAAGCGTACGGAAAGTTGCAGATTTTGGACGACCAATTACAGGACCTGTAACCGAATCTACTTCGCCAATTGAATATCCCTTTGCTATCATTTCTCGAAGAGTTACCAAGAGTCCATATGTTCCGATTCGGTTTGCAATAAAGTTTGGCGTGTCTTTTGCAATCACCACACCTTTACCAAGGCGATCTTCACCAAATGTTCGCATGAACTCAACAACAGCAGGAAGTGTCGTTTGTGCAGGAATCACTTCTAACAGTTTCAAATAACGTGGTGGATTGAAGAAATGAGTGCCCAAAAAGTGTTTTTGAAAATCCTCTGAACGTCCCTCAACCATCGCATTAATACTTATTCCAGATGTATTTGAACTGATGATTGTTCCTGGCTTGCGCACCGCATCAATTTTTTCGTAAAGCCCTTTTTTAATGTCAAGATTCTCAACTATGACTTCGATAATCCAATCTACATCTTTTAGTTTGCCTAAGTCATCTTCAAAGTTTCCAGCTGTTAATAATGCAAGATTTTTCTTTGACGCAAGGGGTGCAGGCTTTTGCTTAAGTAATTTTTCTAAAGATCCTTGTGCGACTTGATTTCGAGCTATCGGATTAGTTTTGTTTTCTTCAGATAAATCTCGTGGCACCATATCAAGTAATAGTGTTGGAATTCCGATATTTGCTAAGTGGGCTGCAATACCTGAACCCATGACACCTGATCCCAGAACTGCGGCTTTTTTAATTTGATAAGTCATGTATAAAGCCCCTTTCTCAATTTGAATGAACACTCATTCATTTTTTAATTAAAAAAATAGACACCAACTCTATGACATTCAGTGTAGACCATTTTCTCTTTTTTCGCAATATTTAAATGATAATCAAATGCCCTAATTTCACAGTGATTCACTCTGCGGAAATCGGATGTTTTTTATGCTTAAACCATCTTATGAATTGAAGTCTAAGTTGATGAAAATTAATTCTTTCATAGGCAGATCATCCCTTCAATTCATGTATAATTCATGAAAATTTTCTCACACTACTACCTATGACTAAGCTATGTTAAATTTCATTGTTGATTTTCACCTATTAATAGATATGGAGCAAAACTGCGAAGTAAAAGCCTGCTCCTGCACCGCTACGCTGCTTCGTCGCAAAGACATTGGCCGAACTATCTTCGACCAATATCTTTCCTGCGGAATAGCTCGGCGCCCGTCCGCGGAAAGTGGAGCAGTTTTGCGGAATATCCTCAGTATGATTTAACATAGCCTATGACCGAAAAGGAGGATATTCACTATGGGCTTATTTTCTCAAGCAAATGAACAGCAACTTATGTATCCAGAGCCACCTAAAATGGTTTCGACAAAAGACTTTCTTTATTTTAAGGATATGATGTCATGGAATTTATTAGCTGCCAAAAAAATGAACTGGTCTGCTCAGAACTGCCATTTACCTGATTTAAAGAAAGAGTTTGAAACTGCTGCTCAAATGCACGCTAAACACTTTAATGAATTACTAAAAACATTACAGCAAAGTGAAGGAGGTCCTGTTTCATGAGTGAACAGACCATTAAGAATCCACAAACTCCTTTTGCAGAAACAGCAGATCTAAACGATCGGGATATTTTGAATGATGCCCTTTCTACGGAAAAGTCTTTATGTCATTCTTATCAAATCGCACTACAAGAAGCCAGCCATGACGCACTATATCAACTAATTTTCTCTCAATTACGTGATACATCAAAACAGCAACGTAGCTTTTATGACTTGAATTTCAAACATGGTTGGTATGTCCTAACACCCACCACATCACAAGAAATTCAACAAACTGTCCAACAATTCGAAGGATATAAGCAACAGCTACAATAAGAAACAAATTGCTTTCCGTCTGAAGTGAAACGGTGTAAACTGTTCCTATAGATAGCAAGGAGGAGCAGAAATGAAAGCAATTACAACAGCTGAACAATTTAATGAAATTATTTCATCTGATACAGAAGTTATCGTAAAATTCACTGCAGGATGGTGTCCGGATTGCACAAGAATGGATATGTTCATCGATCCTATTATTGAAGAGTATAACCAATATCAATGGTATGAAGTAAATCGTGATGAACTTCCAGAAATAGCCGAAAAATATGATGTCATGGGTATCCCAAGCCTGTTAATATATCAAGAAAACACAAAAAAGGCACATTTGCATAGTGCAAATGCTAAATCCCCAGAACAGGTAACTGAATTTTTACAAAGCCAAAAAGGGTAGACCTCGCGTCTGCTCTTTTGTTTATCCACGAACTTTTGAAACACCATCGCTTATGTTATACTCTCTGAAAAGAATACCGTCATGAGGTGGAATATGCATAACGAGTTAAACTTGCAAGAATTAAAAGACAAAGTAAAATACTATGAAAATATCATTAATCAAATGTCCGCACCTATTATTGCTTCAATCGTACCCCAGACCATCATGATTCCAATCGCAGGTTATATGTTTAAGGAACGGCTTAAAATGATACAAGAAAAAACACTTAAATATGCAGAAAGTCATCGTGACATTGAACACGCAGTATTTGATTTTACAGGGGTAACGGTTGAGGATGTTGTCTCTTTTGATTACGATGATTTAGCATGTGAATTATCTCACCTTAATAATTCGCTTAAATTGATGGGCATTCGTTCAATCTATGTCGGATTTAATCCCAGGATTGTCAGAGAAATAGTTCATGCAGGAATACATGTAGAACTTGAAACATATGTCAATTTCCGCATGGCGCTCCAACGTTTATTAAAAGAAAACAACCAGTCTCTTCACACTCTTGCGTGATGAGCTGGTTGTTTTTTATTAAGAGGTCTTTGTCAGAAGTTATTTTTCATTCTACTTGGATGCTCCCCTTAAAATGATGTGAAACAAATCGGTTTCATATTTGGCTTGAACCAGCTATCTAAATCTCTTGCTGAGCCATCATTTAATTCGACTTTACCGTATTTAATCAATTGTTCAAGGCTTATACACCCCATCCACCAAGAGCTTAGGTCGTTTATTGAAATGCTCAAATCGGCTAATGTCTGTGTAATTACTGAAGGTTCCACTTCCCATATATTATTTTTACATGTCAATTTGTATCCACCTTGGATCTCCTGTGAAAATGAATCCTCAACAAAAATGCTCATGCTTACAAATTTGTCTGGTCGAACATTCGAACTGAAATTCGACTGTTTTACAAATTCCTCCACTGAAATCAAACGGTACATTAAGCCGGTACCAACCTGGGCCACTTCATGATAAACACTTGGAATCATACGATTGCTATCATTCCTTGGATCTTCCAACTGGTACATAAAAGCTTCATCTTGTGTTCGAATAATCACTCGTTCTACTTGATCTTGTTGAGAATTCAGCCAAGCACTAATAGCTAAGAAGGCACTCGGCTTTATCCAAAACCATTCGAATACAACTAACTCATGATGTAGGAAATGGCTATCCTTAACCGGTTGTAAAATATATGCAATAGCCCCAACTAATTTGTCTTCTTCATAAACACCAGCATAATAAGACGCTTTTTTCTTGATGAGATTTCTTTCATTCCACGTCCGTTTAATCATTCCATGATGAGTTGCCGCATATTCATTGTATAGCTGAACAATCTCTTCTTCGATTGCAGGCGATAACAACTTCACACGGTGTTTATCTCCACCACTCGGAAAACTAGTTGGTTTTAATTTGTATTGGTATCTTGTTGGTCCATAGCCATAGCCCATTTTCCGATAGAACCCAGTGTTAAATGGATACAAAGAAACAAGCGATACCTGTTCATTTTGTGCAAGTTCATGAAAATGTTGTAATAAATGAAAAGCGATCCGTTCTTTTTTATGAAATAAATGAACCGCAACCATTCCAATTCCAAATTGCCGAACCATTTTTCCGTTTATATTTCCTAGGAAGTCATGTAATCGATACAAACCTACTAATTTATTTTCTTCATCAAAAAATCCATAATAGCGTAAATCATTATCTGTTACTTGTTCCGTCGTCAGCCGTTCTGCAAATTCTGCTTGTTGCGTTGCTTGTGAAATGTTCATTCCTGGATACGCCATAGCTACAATTTCTGTTGCTTGTTTTATGTCCTTTTGAGTAAGTAAACGGATCATCTTCATTCCCCCTAATTTAGGTAAGTATAAGAATTTCTGAATCGTCTGTAAACTAGCTATTCATCCTAGTCTATAAATACCTGTTTCTTATTACTTGATAATTAGTTTAATATACTTTACATTGGAATTAGTTCTTTTTTATAATAACTATTAATAAGGAGTCGGTATAATGAAGAAGTTAACAACAAACCAAGGTGTTCCAATCGGAGACAATCAAAATTCACGCACGGCTGGTCGACGTGGACCCACACTAATGGAGGATTATCAACTAATTGAGAAATTAGCTCATTTTGACCGTGAACGTGTTCCAGAACGTGTTGTTCATGCTCGCGGTGCAGCGGCACACGGTACATTCGTTGTTAAAAACAGTATGAAAAAATATACAAGTGCGGCATTCCTTCAAAATGAAGGGCAAGAAACACCAGTATTCACTCGTTTTTCAACAGTAATTCATGGTCTACATTCTCCTGAAACCGCACGTGATCCACGTGGATTCTCAGTTAAATTCTATACAGAAGAAGGCAACTATGATTTCGTTGGTAATAATTTGCCAGTATTCTTTATCCGTGATGCCATTAAATTCCCGGATGTTATTCATTCATTAAAACCAGATCCACGTACCAATTTACAAGATTCTGCACGTCTTTTTGATTTCTTTGGATTATCACCTGAGTCAACTAATATGGTCATGCATTTATTCACAGATGAAGGCATTCCACAAGATTACCGTCATATACGTGGTTCTTCTGTACATTCATTTAAGTGGATTTCGGAGGAAGGCAAAACTACATACATTAAACTTCGTTGGGTACCGAAGCAAGGCGTTAAAAACCTATCAATTGAAGAAGCTGCCGCTCAGCAAGCGAAGGACTTCAGCCACGCGACTCGTGACTTGTATGAAGCAATTGAACGCGGGGAGTTTCCAGAGTGGGATTTATATGTGCAAACATTAAAACCAGAAGACATGGATAATTACGACTTTGATCCATTGGATGCTACAAAGGATTGGTTAGAAAAAGATTTCCCATATGAATTAGTTGGAACAATGACCTTAAATCGTAACGTAGATAATTTCTTTGCTGAAACAGAATCAGTTGGATTTAACCCAGGCGTTCTTGTGCCAGGTTTCCTACCTTCTGAAGATAAAATGTTACAAGGTCGTCTATTCTCTTACTCAGATACACAACGATACCGCATAGGAGCAAACTATCTACAATTACCAATCAATGCGCCACAATGTCCGTTTGCCAATAATCAACGTGACGGTGCTATGCCATTCAAACAGCAAACGTCTCGTGTGAATTACGAGCCTAATAGTTTCGACTCAGAACCAAAAGAAGCACCAGAGTATAAAGAAGCCGATCAACCTATCTATGGGGTTGCCGGTAAAAACGCAATTGAGAAAACAAATAACTTTGGTCAAGCTGGAGAAATTTATAGAACTTATGATGAATCTACAAAACAGGCTCTTATTAAAAACTTGTTAGATCAATTCTCTAGTATTGAAAATCGTGATATCGTTGGCCGTGTAATAGCCAATTTGTATCGTGCAGATGAGACTCTAGGCCAGAAACTTGCCGAAGGTTCAAATGTGGACGTGAATCTTTACCTATAATATTTGAAATGAAAAGAGTTTTTCCTTACTGTTAATACAGGAGGGAAAACTCTTTTTCTTCATCAATGCTAAAAACAGCCTACGTTCCGATGATGGATCTATTACGAATTACCAGGAGATGAAATCATGCGTGTGCAATTGAAAGTTAAAGGATTATCTCAATATGATGAATCTATAAAGACCCACTATCAGAATTCTGCTTGTGGTCCCGTAACAGCTTTAACCATTTTACGGTACTGGATGCCGAACTCTTCCACTTATGATGTGAATCAATTGTATCGGTTACTGCAAACTACTCGAATCGGATTATTTACATGGAGATTAAAACATAACTTGGGTAAACTCCTCGGTTCTTCTTGGGAAATAAACACATGTTCTCTAGAAGAAGCAAAATCTGAACTGATTGAAGGACGTCCAGTTGCGTGTAAATTTGATCGCTACTTTACATTTCACTGGTTTGGCACTTACGAATTTGCCTATCACTGGGTTCCAATGATCGGTTTTGAAGAAAATGAAAACGACTTAACACTGATTCTCCATGACAATGGTGGAAGAAATCGTGAAAGTCGCATTCGACATGTCTCATATAAGCAGAATCAGGATATTTTAACATTTGTAAAAATGTATCCATATTCTAAGATGATTGAATAACTGAAAGTGCACGCTTTAAAGTTGAGTAACTACCGACTTTTCCAAAATCTAATCCAAGTTGAACGAGAGTTTGAGCGATAATCGGAGAAATCCCACTTACGGTGCCTTTTACACCAAGAAGAGCTAATGAATCTAATAAATGAAATAGTTGTTGAGCAACAAATGTATCAATGATCTGTACGCCGGATAAATCAATAATCAAATGTTTGATTTTCAATCGGGACGCTTCAATCAAAGCACGCTCATGCAATACTCGTGAGCGTACTTCATTCATTGTACCAACCAGCGGCAACACAGCAATATCGTTATTGATCGAGACAACTGGTACGGACAATTCCAACACCATTTGTTGAGTTAGAGCCAATTGTTCTTTATCGTAACGTACGAAGGGAACACTGAAGAAATAAACGAGATCGTTGATAGAACGGTCTAACACATCAATGATATCGTATAGTTCATTGGTATTTAGTTCCAGCTTTTGTGCTTCGTATTTTATTAGACTGCCTATAGTATTACGATAATGTGGAACTTCACGTAGCATCATGTCAATCGTCACTTGGTGCATTTTTGCTGTATGAGCCCCTGCCTTCTCTCCCCATTCTCTTAAACCCACCACGCGTTGTTCTTCAGACATTTCTAAACAAGCCCCATAAAGTTCGACAAGTTCAATTCTCATTGGATGTAGGTCTATTTCAATCCTATTTAATTCTGGATAACGAGAATTTTGCTCATTCGTAATGATTCGTGCAAGATCATGTGATTGTTGTAATATACAATTCTTCATATGGATGAGTTGTGAATTTAAATTCATGGAATACCTCCCAAATTTGTCAAATTAAATACAATGAACGTGCATGTCTACTTGTAATCCCAAACCCCGCTTGGTCAAGTTGGTGTAAATGATCTTGATTATAGGTTGGGATTAATAACTGATTCAGCTCGATTGGTAAGTCCATTTCACAATGTATGGTGGCAAGTTTTTTTGACAGACGTAACATGTCGAGATTTTCTTGAATTTTCTTTTGTTGCCCTGGTTTTAATTCATGCAAAGAATCGATGACCCCTTCTACTGAACCGTATTTTTGAATTAATTGCAATGCACTTTTTGGTCCAATCCCTTTTACGCCTGGATAGCCATCACTTGAGTCGCCCATAAATGCTTTAACGTCAGCAAAAACAGATGGCTCAATTTGATATTCCTCGATAAATCGTTCATATGTATAATCATCGTAAATTGCAAATCCTTTTTTCGTGAAAGCGATATTTGTAGTTGGGGTTAATAGTTGCAATAAATCTTTATCCCCACTTACGATTGTAATGTTGGCTTCATTTTGCCATTTGCATGCCATCGAACCGATTAAATCATCTGCTTCCATGCCAACTTCCCCAAAGTTTTGCCAACCCAGCATTTTTGATATATCTTTCGCCATATCAAATTGTGGAATCATCTCTTCTGGTGGTGCAGGACGATTTGATTTGTAGCCGTCAAAAAGATCATTGCGAAATGTTTGACTCCCCATATCCCAACAAATTGCCATATGAGTTGGTTGCATCATTTGTTTTGCTGTTAAGACGTGACGTGCGAAGCCTTGTACGCCATTTGTTGGGGTCCCTTGTTCATTTCGGAAATATTGGCCAAACACAGATGTAGCAAAGAATGAACGGAATAACAAAGCCATTCCATCTACTAATAAAATATGTGGTTTCTCCATTGATTTCATTTTTTCTCCTCTTTTCCTCACGGTTTTTCACTTCAATTCATAAAGTACATTTCCGAGTGACATTTCCAAAAAATTTGACAGTCTTTTTAACTGTAAGTTTCCCTTCATTATCAACCTTTTTTGATACAAATCCTACTACTATTTCGTTACTGTGGAAAGTTTATGCTTTATGTCTAGGAAATTCAGTATGAATGCTAATGTTTCCTAATGTTAATCATCGCTTCAGAAATTCCTTCAATTAGTATAGCAGGTTCAAAGTAAATAATATGGGAGTTCCTACTTTTGCAAAATGGAAAGTTTAGAATATATCTCTGAAATCGAGTATAGAATATCCCCCTAAAGCCAATTCTTATAACAAAGTAAGAAAGGGGGAATATCATGTTTAAAAATAAATTCAAACTATCTTTATCAAAGAAACAATCAAAAGTTGAGAGTGATAGGGATGGAAATGAACCGAAAGAAAATATGATTCCTTCAGCAACGAATTCTTTTATTCAGGCGATTAAAGATGCTACTCATAACCCATCAGACTTAATTGTCAAGTCGATTCCTCCCAATCTCACGCTCATTTTTATAGAAAATCTCGTGGATGAACGGACATTAAATGATCATATCCTAAATGATTTGTACAAAAAACCGAGTGAATCACCGGAACTTATGAAGTCTTTACTATCTATTCCCTTGTTAAATATATCTAATCTACTGGATGATGCTTTGTCTTCAATGATGACTGGAACGGTAATCATTCATATTGATGGTTATTCTCAAGTTGTATTGGCAAATATCGCCACTAGAGAAACACGCAGTTTGTCAGCACCAGAAAATGAATCCCAAGTAATTGGCTCACAAGTTGGATTCAATGAAAGTCTTTCAACAAATGTATCGTTAGTACGTAGGTACATCATGAATCCTGATCTTTGTATTGAAAAAACCAAGATAGGGAAACGAACGAATACATCAGTTTCACTATTATTCATGAAAGGTATCGCCTCGGAGGAGATGGTTAATACCCTACGACAAAGGATTAACAGCATTGATATCGATGCCATAATAGATAGTGCCGCTCTGGCTGAAATGATTGATGACAACTCTCTTTCAATTTTCCCACAAATGCTTCTTACAGAAAGAACTGATAAATTTTGTGATGGATTAATGAACGGCAAATTGGGAGTTCTTGTAGATGGTAGTTCCATGGCAATCATTTGCCCGCAATCATTTATTGAATTCTTCCAAAGTAGAGAAGATCAAAATCTCAGATGGCAAATTGCATCATTTCTTCGGATATTAAGATTTAGTGCAATCTTTTTATCCGTTTATTTAACGCCTTTATACGTGGCGGCATTGACATTTCATTACGAAGTTATTCCACAAGCTTTCTTAGTTCCACTAAGTGAGTCTAGAGCTTTAGTTCCTTTCCCTCCAGTATTTGAAGCCTTACTTTTAGAATTTATTATCGAGTTACTTAGAGAAGCTGGAGCAAGATTGCCTACAAAAATCGGACAAACCATTGGTATTGTAGGCGGTATCGTAATTGGAACAGCAGCCGTACAAGCAGGAATTACGAGTAATATCTTAATTATTATTATCGCTTTAAGTGCATTGGCGTCCTTTACATCACCAAGTTATATGATGGGGAATGTTATTCGTATTATTAGATTTCCCATTATCATATTGGCGGGCTTTTGGGGCTTTTATGGCATTATGCTTGCATTTTGTTTTATACTCATTCATCTATTACGTCAATCCAGTTTGGGTACTCCGTACACGGCACCTTTTTATCCACCTCGACTGAAAGATTGGCGTGATAGTATTATCAGAGCGCCCTTTTCCTATACATCTAAAAGACCCACAAGTTCAAGACCAGTAGATGATGAAAAATCCAATCCTGAACCAGTAAATCCTGAAAAAAGTTGAACTGAAGGTGATATGAATGAAAAATCCACTGCAACTTAGCCCGAAAGATACGATAAATGCTTTTCTCCTTTTTTTTGTGATTCATAGCAGTCAAGTTGGAGTTGGAATACATGGCTTTCAGCGCTTTGTGTATCATGATGCAAAACACGATGCTTGGATTTCGGTACTTCTTATAGGCATCGTCTCACATATCATCGTTATCTTCATGATTAAAACGTTAGAGATGTACGATTCAAATGATTTATATGGGATTCACCAAGATGTATTTGGTAAATGGATTGGGAATTTTTTGAATGGGATTTATATTCTATACTGCTCAACCGCATTTTTCGCTGTTTTGCGAAACTATATGGAAGTAATAAATGCATGGGTTTTCCCCAACTTAAATCCCTGGTTCCTTTCAGCTACTTTGCTGTTAATTGTGATGTATGCCTTTCTCTCCGGTCTACGGGTGATTGTCGGAATTGCGTTTTTTAGTGTTGTTTTTTCTTTTTGGCTCTACCCATTATTAATATTTCCGCTCGAGTTTTCGTCATCGTCAAGTTTTTATCCAATTTTGGAGAGCGATATTATCTCGATTTTAAAAGGTGCACAATCCATGACTTTTACAATTATTGGTTTTGAAATCCTTAATGTCATTTATCCTTTCGTAAAGGATAAGGAAAACGTTAAAAAGCACGTTCATTTAGGTTTGCTAGCTACTACAGTAATTTACTTAGCCATAATTTTGGTTTCGCTTGCCTATTATAGCGAAGGTGAACTCGCAAGAACCATATGGGCAACTTTAACTTTATTTAGTATTGTCCGATTCCCATTTATTGAACGATTTGAATTTATTGCAATAAACTTCTGGATGTTGATTATTATACCTAATCTTTGTCTATACATATGGGCTGCTTATAGAGGAACCATACGCTTAGTAAAAATAAGTGCGAAAAAATTCGTTTGGATTTTTTCAATTATCATCTTCATTTTCACTATTGTTATTCAAACACGTACCCAAATAAATATGATTAACACTCAATTTGGCAAAGTTGCCTTTTATATTGTTTTTGTTTATCCCATTTTTCTGTATGTAGTCGCCGCATTGAAAAAGAAACTCACATCACAAAAGGAGCAAAAAGAATGAAAAAATTAAGATACTTTATCATAATTATATTGCTCTTTGTAAGCCTAGTGGGATGTGCGGAAACAAAAATCCTAGAAAGAATCGGTGTAACCACTTTGGTAGGCTATGACTTGGGTGATGACGAGATGGTGGACACTACCGCGATCATTCGACAAGTAAGTCCCGAATTTCAGAGTAGAGTGGAGATTATTACTACGAAAGACAAAACTAGTAAAGGTACACGTATAAAAGCCAATCTTAGATCATCTAAAAAGATACAGATCGGTCAAATGAGGATCGTCTTGTTCGGAGATGATGTAGCTAAAGATGGACTTCGTTATTACACTGAAACACTTTTGGAAAATCCTGCTGTTAGTAATAGTCTTTTTATGGCCGTTGTTGAGGGTCGAACGCAGCCATTACTTGAATACAAATATGAAAATATTGAGGATATTGGTCAACATATATTTAAGTTGGTAGAACAAAACATTACGAATGAGCACTTGATTTCATCCACTCTTCATGAGGTAGCACATGATTATGATTCCATAGGTATGGACATGTCTATGCCTATTTTAAAAAGAGACAAAGAAGTGATAGCCATAACTGACGTCGCCCTATTCAAAAGGGACAAAATGGTAGGTAAACTTTCGGTTAACGATAGTTTTTATTTAAAACTTGTTAGAAATAATTTTCAATCTGGAATGCTTGAAACGGTTCTTACAAAAGATGATTTAACATCTTCGTTAATGAAAAACTCTCCCGACGGAATTCCTTTAGTATTCGATACCGTTCGAACGGTCAGAGATGTAAAGCTAATCAATCAAAAAACACCGGAATTCGACTTACACATTAAAATGAATGCAAGATTATTGGAAATAAAGTCAGACATAAATACAGGGGATCCAAAACAAATTGCGGCTCTTGAAAAAGCGATAAAAAAGAATTTAACCCGTGAGATATCAAGAGTAATTGCCTACTGTCAGGAAGTTGATTCGGATGTTTTCGGCTTCGGCGAAGTATACAGAAGCTCTGTTAGAAATTCCAACCTAACGCATGAAAAATGGCATGAGATGTATAAAGAAATGAAAGTGAATGTAAAAATAGACTTCACGATAATTAGAAATGGGATTTTTGAATAATTTGAAGGCAAACCTATTATATCTTGATATAAAATAAACATCGTGGCAAATGAAGTTAGGTGGAAAGTAAATTCCCGATTCAACACTTCCTATACTATGGAAAACACACATATTCCGACACTCCTTAGAATTGTGTATAGAAAAGGCAGTCCCCCAATGTAGGGGACTGCCTTCTTTTAATTTACTGACATTGTTAATTTTTTTGAATAGGTAGCAAAGTATGTTTCGTTCTTTAAGTAAGCACTAATACGCTCAATGTCTATGCTGAAAATTCGATCTTCAACCATTGATGGTGTGAATGCCCTGAATTCTTCCCATTTATCTTGAAGTGATGGCGACATGTTTTCTTTTCCTCGGTATTCAGTTCCTTGAAGTGCACAAAAAGCTTCAATGGCTAAAACACGGCGTGCATTTTGAATGATGTTTCCTGCATGACGTGCACCGATTGTTCCCATACTCACATGATCCTCTTGATTCGCCGACGATGGAATAGAATCCACTGATGCAGGATGTGCCAACGTCTTGTTTTCTGATACTAAACTTGCCGCTGCATATTGCAATATCATAGCCCCTGATTGAAGTCCAGGTTGTGGACTTAAAAATGGTGGCAGTCCTTCGTTCAATTGAGGATTCACCAACCTTTCAATTCGACGCTCTGAAACATTCGCTAGCTCAGCTACAGCTATCTTTAAGAAATCCATCGCAAACGCAATCGGCTGACCATGAAAGTTACCACCTGATATGATGACTTCCCCATCATCAAAAATTAGCGGATTATCCGTTGCCGCATTCATTTCAATTTCTAATTTTTCTTTTACATAGCCAAGTACTTGCCAACTAGCCCCATGAATTTGTGGAATACATCGAAGCGAATAAGCATCTTGAACTCGTTTCTCCCCTTGTGAAGTTACAAGCTGGCTACCTTCTAACCACGCAAGCATACGTTTTGCTACGTCTACCTGCTCCACGTATCCACGTGCTTGATGAACTGCCGGGTGAAAAGCATCCGTAATACCGTGAAGTGATTCCATCGTCATCGCAGCAATCCATTCGCTTTGATAAGCAAGAGTCTCAGCTTCCAACCAATTGAGAACTCCCTGAGCTGTCATCGCTTGCGTTCCGTTGATAAGGGCTAGCCCTTCCTTCGCTTCCAATACAAGTGGCTGCATACCTCGTGATTCCCAAAGTTCGCCTGCTGGTTGGTGGTCTCCTTCATTCCAAACCAACCCTTCACCGACTAAAACCAATGCCAAATGTGATAGAGGAGCTAAATCGCCTGATGCTCCTAGTGATCCTTGTGAAGGTATGACTGGATGAATCGAATGATTAACCATATAAGCCAAACGTTCCAATACTTCTACCCGAATTCCTGAGAAACCTTTTAATAAAGCATTTAATCGCAAAACGACCATTGCACGAGACACTCGTTCTTCAAATGGTTCGCCAATCCCACATGCATGGGAACGAATTAAATGAAGCTGTAGTGCATGGACATCTTTTTCGTTAATACTGACGTCGCTAAATTTACCAAATCCCGTATTAATGCCATAAACAGTACGTCCTTCTCTTACAATTCTCTCGACTGCTTCTCGACTTTTTTGTACTCGAGATAATGCTTGGTTATCTAACTCAACTTCTTCATTTTGATATAAAATAGCCCGCATTTGTTCAACGTTTAAGCTTTCACCTGTTAATAAAACCATTCCGAACACCCCTTTGTATTGAGTATAAATTGGAGTGGATAGAAGAACAATTAAAATATGTAAAATTATAACAAGTTACAGTGATAGTCTGCTATCTTAATAAAGTGTTAATATAGGGAATATTCACATCTATAATCTTGAGGAGGAGTTTCATGGAGTGGCAATCGATGTTTCATTATCATAAGTGGGCAACGCAAAAGTTATTAAATCATGTAGGTTCAAAAGATCGTTCACTTTTTCATCAAGAAGCAAAGAATTCCTTTAAGACAATCAGCGAAACATATGGACATGTCATCACAGTTGACGATTTATGGTTTAAGAGACTGAAAGGAATCGAAAAACCTGACTTGGTTGATTTCGATGTACGTTCTGTACTGTCCACAAAAGAGGCATTTGCCAGGTTACATACAGATATGGAAGCCTATTTAGAGACACTTACAAAAGCAGCGTGGAAAGAAACTTTACACTTTACCAATATGAAGGGACACCCATTTTCAAATACACGTGAAGAGATGTTCTTCACTTTCATCAACCATTCATCCTATCACCGTGGTCAAGTGACATCTTTCTTACGCCAATTTGATTTAGATGGAATACCCGTTGATTATATCTATTTTAGTAGAGATACTAAAATAGATACTCCCCACCTATCAGAAGTGACAATCCGACCTTTTGAAGCGGGAGATCTCGGCTATGTAGGGCATCTCCACGGAACACTCTATGACAAAACATATGGCTTTGGACCAATGTTTGAGTACTACGTAATGAAGGGTTTGACAGAGTTTATGATTGACAACGATGGCGGCGAACTATGGGTGGCTGAAGTAAATGGTAAAGTGGTTGGTTCGATTGCGATTACTAAATCAACTGATACAGAAGCTCAGCTCAGATGGTTTGTTTTGGACGAAGAATTCCATGGAAGAGGCATCGGGAAGAAACTAATGGAAACTGCCCTCAATTTTTGTGCAGAACAAAATTACCAACATGTTTTCTTATGGACTGTTAACATACTCGAGGTTGCTCGCCACCTGTATAGTAAATACAACTTTACTTTAACTGAAGAAAAACCAAATGATGAATGGACGGGCACTACATTATTGGAAGAAAGATGGGACTTGGATCTTGCAGTAGATAAGTAGAAATAAAGTATAATGGAGGTTAAAGCATGACATTTCCTATTTTTGATACAGAAAGACTTCAACTAATACAATTAAATCAATCCCATTCTCTCCAACTCTTCAATCAGTTTTCACGTGAAGACGTCACCCGTTATTATGGGATGGATCCATTGAAAACAGTGGAACAGGCTGAAAAAGTGATTGACAATATGAACAATGGTTTTACTGAAAAGCGTTCCATGCGATGGGGAATTCAATTAAAAGAAACGGGTGAATTAGCTGGAACAATTGGCTTAAATAACCTGCAGTTGTGGAGCAAAAAATGTGAAGTCGGCTATGATTTACACCCTGATTATTGGGGAAATGGCTATGTAACAGAAGCACTTCATACCGTTTTGCAATACTGTTTTGATGACTTGGAATTTTCTCGTGTTGGTGCGCTAACCTTCCCTGATAATGTACCTTCTTGGAAACTGTTGATAAAAGCGGGTTTTAAAAAAGAAGGATTGCTGCGAAATTATTTATATCAAGGTGGTAGGAACCATGATGCTTTCATGTTTTCGATCACAAGGGATGATTGGACAACGATTCAATAAAAGCAATGGCCTATCCCACTTGGATAGGCCATTGCTTTATTCAGTTAAGTCGATTTCCACTCTTCCTTCGATCCATCTTGGATAAAAACTAAATGGGAGTGTTAACGGATTCTCATATGATTCTGTAGGGAGTTTCATTATAAGTTCTTTACCGCCATTATGACTCCATTCCTGTATATACGATTCTTTTCCATTATGATCCACAAATCGGCTAAATAGTTCAAAATGAAAATCTTCTGGTACATTAGATCCCAATCCCACTCTTCCATTTAATACATTTTGGAAAGAAAAATAGTTTTCATGTGGCTGATTTAAGATGATTTTCTTGTCTGTATCAATCGTAATAAATGCCTCATCTTTTGGCATTGCTTGTAGTTTACTAAACGTAAGTGTTAGTCTCTTTGGTTGATCAAAATAATTACTTTGCAAGTAGATAATTTCTTCATCATCGCTTAAAATACTTGAATTAAACCCATATGTTGCCGAGCTCCACTCTTCTCCTTTTTCATTCTGTAGAGCCAAATCTTCAAAGTTAAAGATTCTCATTGAATTTTTTGGATCTTTTTCTATATGGATTGCCACGCGAAGTGGTGTGATATTAACATCACTTACTGTGATTTTTTGACCTTCAATTGTTACGGTTTCATTTACTATAATTGTTTTTACAGAATCATTCTTTCTAGTTATTTCAAATGGAATTTCAAATTCAAAAGCTTCTTCATCATTTTCGAATGGCATCATCAGCTCAAATTTTTCTTCTTGAATCGGCTCTTCAAACGAAATTTCAAGGCGAGACGAGTAGTTGGAATGTTGATAATCATTTGGTTTCGCATTTAATGACATCGATGCCCCTGGCAGTTTCTTTTTATTCTCCCCGTATATCCTCGGTGCTTGAGGTCTCACTTCGCCTTTTGTCCCATCATGTTCTATCGAATAAAAGATGAGCATTTGTTGATGGTCCGAAACTACGCCGTCGATTGTCAATGTAATGCCATTTTGTGTTTGGCTCTTCGCGATTTCTTGATAATAGTCATTTTCGATGGCAGCATTGAATCCTTTATCGTCATGAATGAGTGAAACCAACTTTTCCATTCCCGGAAATGAAGCGACTGCATTAGCAATGGCCGGAGATACGCGAATCGATGTAACCAATGTAATCAGTACGAGTGCAGAAATGGCCAATATCCAAAATCCACGTTTCCGTTTCGTTCTTCTCATCTGTTTTTCACGTTTTGCTCTCTCCAAACCTTGCAAGATGGCTCCTTCCAGCTCACCCTGAGGAATGTCCACATGTTCTAAATGCTTTCGTAATTCATTTAATTTCTCTTCCTCATTTTCAAACATGATCCACTTCTCCTTTCTCATTGAAATACTGTCTCAAGGTCTTCATGATTTTGTGCAGTCTAGATTTGACGGTACCTTCAGGAATATTCTCTAAAATCGCTATGTCTTTAATCTTTACGTCCTGGAAGTACTTTAAGTGAATTAATTGCTGTTCCGCATCTGAGAGTGTGGAAAGTGCTTCTGTTATTTCAAGTTGAGAACGATCATTCGTTACAAGCGAATCACTTAGTCTTTCATCAATCACTATTCGCTTGTTTTTCTTGATTTGATCTTGGCAATAGTTCATCATAATTCGTGTTAACCAAGTTTTAATATAATTCGGCTCTTTTAAAGTATGAATCTTTTTGTATGCACGATATGTGATTTCCTGAACAGCCTCGATGGCATCGTGTTCATTTTTCAAAAAAGCGAGTGCGGTTCGATATAAAGTATCTTTATGTTCCTTCATAATTGTAATAAAGGCCTCATCGTCACCGTCAATCGCCTTTTTAATGATTTCTAAATCCCCCAAAATACCACCTCTTTTAATCTCTGTTATACATTAGACATGTAACTCCCCAAAAAGTTCAACTCAATAAAAAAAACCTACTACATTATCGTAGTAGGCAGGTCAGTCATTCACAAGTTTTAGATTATGGACTCTTCTTTACCTTCGTTGATATTTTCTCTTTAAATTACGGATTCTTAAAATGATATTACCTAAACGATTTTTTGGGATATATACTGAAACTGCTTTCAATAGTTGACCTCCAACATTCATACTTAACTGCTTCTACTGGTAATGCTTGTAATTGCTTTGTTGAACATGCTTATTTTCGATATGCAATTCACTTTGGTAAAACCTAAATAGGATAAATGCTTGGTGAGTGATTCATCTCGTTTCGTTGTTGAAATATAAATATCTCTTACCTGATGTTCGTGACGTAAAAAAGAACATATTTCAGGTAGTTGGTGAACTTGCCATTCATTCACAAAAAAACTTTGTTTCGGTAGTGTTTGAAGATAATCAACCTCGTCCAAACGAATGGCTCTAGCATTCACCCAAAAAATAGATGCATCGGCAGCTCGATAAGGCAGAAATCCACTATAAAACTTTTTATTTACATGATGAAATTCTTTTTCTTCTTTCATAATTTCTTCATGTGTCATCAATTGAAAATCTCCTATCGCTGAATTGCCTTTACATTGGTGATATACATCTAGTGACTTATTCGAAAAGAGAAAACCGCGTAGGTTAGTTAAGCTCTTTAGCCAATTCATATCCTTTACATGCCGCAACAAATGAGATGTTCTCCCTAGAATCTGACGCTTGAACAGCACCATGTTATGATTCTTATTCAAAACGGTTCGAACATATCCTCTACTCTTAATCAGTTGAACCAGAAGTTTAGCAGGCCATTCATTCGAAGAAAAAAGAATATTATTTACTGTATCTAGCCCTGTGTTCCAATCCAATTTATATGGATCATCGCCAACACTCAGATCAAAAATCTTAATGCCGTGTTTTCTACTGTGTTCAATTAACTTATTCATTAATATACGACCTGGACTATACAAATTGTAATCATCGTCGTGACCGATGATAAAAGACACATATCTGCCGCGGCACATAAAACCATATGTAAATGCAATCATTTGATCGTTTAAAAATAGTGCATCTACTTTTACTTCTATTGGTCGATCCTTGACCGATAGCAATGCATGGTAAAAATCTTTGTGTGCCTGATTCTTAAATTTACTAGTATCAAGTTTCTGTTTCCAATGCTTATCATGCAACGAGAAAACAGTTTCCATATCACTGGGGTCGACAGATGCCGTTGTTAGATCACCGATCAACTGAATTCTTTTTTCTCTTCTATTTAATCCATGCAGCTTTTTTCTTGGCTTCATATAATCATTCAAATCAATTGATTCAATATGAATATACGGTGTGACGCTTGAAAAAATAGTGGTTGGATAATCTCTGCTTTTTAAATAACCCATTATATTTGTGGTTGTTTTACTGCTAGATAACAAGCCATGGAGATTAAAGACAACATTTGGAATGGATGTAATGAGATAATTCAGGATAAAAGGTATGGCTGCTTTCTTATCTTTGTCGTAAACAATTACATCCATATAGTCAGCTTCATCTCTTGCCACGAATTCTACAAGAGTTGAATTCCATTTGTTTGTAAACTGAAACGGAAAGAAACCAATCCATTTGTCATTGTCTTCTACAACAAGTATCTCAATATTTTTATCTTTGCCCAGATGCAACCACCAGTGCACAATCCACTCAAACTCTATAAATGGATTTGTATTTTGATTACTCTCCAATATTTGATCCCAGTTTTCTTTGTACTTTCGCAATTCTTCTATAGTTCGAATTTTATCAAGTTTAATATAGGTCACCTTCCATCTTTTTAAGATTTTCTTACTAGAAAGCTAGCCACTTCTACTTCTTCGAACGTGGTGAATCTTTTGATTTGTTTATGATAACGCCCAGCAAAGGAGCTTGGACTATTTTTAACTTTTCAATCGCATGGATTGTTTTTTCAACTCTTGAAGTTTCAGCATTTACTACATATATGCACCCATCTACCAAATTCGTTACTTTCAACGTTTCAGCAAAAGTTAAAGGATGGGTATCCACTATGATTACATCAAATAATTGCCGCAATTCTTCCAGCAACTGTACAAAGTTCTCCGTGGATAGCAGTTCTGAAGGATTTGTTTGGACGGGTCCAGCACTAATAAAGAATAAGTTTGGTACCTTTGTCGGTTGGATGATGTCATTTACACTGCATAAGTCCAAGACGTAAGATGTGACACCTATTTGATTGGAGTATTCAAAAAGTCGATGCTCAGTTGCTCGGCATAAGTCGACGTCCACATACACGGTCTTTTTGTGATCCATGGCAAATGCCACACTTAAATTGGTGCTGACAAATAACTTACCATCACCCGATTCGGCACTACTTACCAATAACGTTTTTGCCTGTTTCTTTAACAGGTCATCCGTTAAGTTCTTTTGAATTGATTGAAATGCTTCTAAAAATACATGATTGGCAGGAAGTTCATTAATCAGTAATCCATCACTAAAGGGCAGAACACCAAGAACCGGCAACTTTAATATCTTTTCGGCTTTTTCTGGTGAATCTAATATTGTTAAAAACGATTGTTGAATCAGGACAATGACATAGCTTAGCAAGCAGCCCACAAGAGCAGAAAATGCAAAAAACAAAACAGTTAGAGGGGTTATTGGTTTTTCATCTTCAACAGTAGCGTCACTGATGATTAACACATTATCTACCTTTTTTGATGTCTTGGATTCGTCTTGAAAAACAATTGCCAATGTATTAGCCAATTTTATCGCATGATCTGGTGATTTATCCTTTGCAATAATGGTGATTGTTTGAGGACTTAACTTAGACTCTACTTTTACTTTCCTTTTTAACTCTTCCTTTTTATACGTTGTATTCAAAGCAACATTGACTTTGCTTAATACGCCATCATTATTTGTTAAATGTTTATAGGTCTCTGTCAGAAGTAAGTCTTTTTCTCCCTCGACATTCATCACCGATTCCTCTTTGGCCAATTTGACAATCACATCAGCTTTGGCTTCGTAACTTAGTGGAATCGCAAAACTTGTGAACCCTCCAATAAATGTCATAAAGAAGGTAACCAAAATGATCAATTTTTTCTTTCTTTTAAACAAATGAAATGCATTTTGTAGTTTCAAAGTTTGTTTCATTTAAACCATTAAACCTCCTTTGTAAATTGCCACATCGAGGAAATAAAGTTACCTATTCTATTGAAAATAAACCACACACCTTTTGACCAAATGGCTGATCCGTCCAGATGCATACTAATGATTTTCATTTAACGTTTTTCAGAATATGAACTGTACCAGTTCTTAGTGATTATATTCATTCACCCCACTCGTACAGAACTAAAATTACATACAACACAAAAACACGTCGCTCGAAGTTTCTCGAAAGACGTGTTTTTGTGTATATTTTTCAACCCATTAATGGATGTTACTTATTTAGATCTGTTTCCTTTTTTTCTTGTGTATCTGGCATATCAAATTCATCATCACCGATTATTTCATTTTCTTTCTGACCTGGCTTCACTTCACTGTCTTCACTCACACCTTCATTTTCGTTATCTTTCGGACCAGGTACTTGAGTTTCATCCTGAGTTTCCTCCGCAGGTGGGTTATTAGCACGATTTGCTTCCTCATCTCCACAACCGACGAGAAGAAGTGCTGATAATGCTACTACTAGTGACGTTTTTTTACTCATCTAAATACCCTCCATTGATTCTTTTTTGTATTTTGTCCGACTAATATAGAACTATGTAAAAATTTTATATTAGACAAATAAAAACCATAAAACGAAATGTTTTCACATTTGGTTTTATGTAGACGGAGGGAATCTAACACACGTTCAGAAACTCCAACACTTAAGCTTCTGTGCGTATATGTTGCCAATTTCCGATTTCCATTATCTTCTAAGTCTTAAGTCTTAGAAAAAAATAATTCTAAGGATCAATGTGGAATTGACTCCTATTTTTTACAATGAAGATACAACTGAAGCTATGGGAGGAAAGGAGCACATCGTTTGTATTAAATTATTGTAAAATTTTTATAGTTTAACAATAGTCTGATTTATCGTTTTGTATTCATGATAGGATTTTATTTGGGAATAAATCAGTAATTTTTAGGAGGAGAATATCTGTGTCGAGATTTACCAAGTGGGCTTTTGATAACAGGGCTGCTGTCGCTGTATTGACTATTTTAATTTTAGCTATGGGTGTTGTCAGCTATTTTAGACTGCCGATGGAATTTTTACCCTCAGCGGATAATCCGCAAGTAACCATTATTTCCATGGGCCATGGAACTGACTCCAAGACAATGGAATCAGAAGTAACCATTCCGATTGAAAGAGCCGTTACAGGAATGAACGGAAAAACATCTGTTTATTCTACCACTGGAGATGGCTTTTCCAAAGTAGACCTGTTCTTCGAGGCAGGATATGATATGAAGCAAGCCAAACAGGATGTACAAGATGCATTAAGCAGTGTGGCTTTGCCTCAGTTTATTTCCAAGCCAACAATCTCACAGCTTAATACTTCTATGATTCCAATTGCTAACCTTGCCGTCACCTTTGACGACGGGTTGACTACAGAAAATATGGATTTTGCTCGTGAAGAGCTTCAATCACTCTATCAAGAAATCAAAGGCGTCTCCAGTGTAGATGTATATGGGATTACAGATTCCGTCATTTCCGTCCATATAGATGATGAAAAATTGGCTGAAAATCAAATTTCTCTTCAAGCGATTTTGGGTATTCTAAATGGTCAAAACACTGCTGTAGCTGTCGGAGAAAAGATGATTGACGGAAAAACAAGCAATATTAAAGTAATCGGAGATTTAACAAGCCTTGAAAAACTAAAAGGTTTAATTGTAGCGCCAAGTGTAACGTTAGGCGAAATTGCAACAATTGAAGAAACAAGAGAAGAAAATTTCATTAGCCGATTCAATGGTAAGGATAGTTTAGAAATTAGCATCACAAAGGACAGTCAATCCAATGCCGTGACGATTAGCAAAGAAATTGAAAAAGTAACAAAGGAAATCAATGAAAAGTATGATCACCAGGAATCAGTTATTTTTATATCCACTGCTGATATGGTTCAAAATTCCGTTCATACTATGATAAAAGAAGTTCTTCTTGGTGCACTATTTGCAACAATTATAATCATGATCTTCCTACGAAATATTCGTTCTACTTTTATTACCATTGTATCAATCCCTTTATCCCTTTGCTTCACACTATTCCTACTATCATGGTCTGGCGTGACATTGAATATATTAACACTTGGCGGTGTTGCTGTTGCAGTTGGGCGACTAGTTGATGACAGTATTGTTGTAATCGAAAATATTTTCCGTAAAATGCAAACAGAGAAGTTCTCAGTCCAAATGATAATTGACGCAACTAAGCAAGTTGGTGTTGCGATTACTGCTTCTACATTAACGACTGTAGCCGTTTTCTTACCAATGAGTTTATTGAATGGAGGACTTCAAGAATTCCTTTTACCATTCGCTTTAACCGTAACCTATTCCTTGCTCGCTTCTTTGATTGTTGCGTTGACTGTTGTTCCGTTAATGAGTGCGGGGTTATTGAAGAATGCGAAAATTCCCGAACATAAACCAGCTGTTCGTTTCCCAAAAATAGTTACATGGTCCCTAAACCATAAATGGATCGTCTTCTCGATTTCCATCTTCCTTTTCATCGGATCCATCGGCACATACTTTGCCATTCCAAAAGGTGCAGTTGACAGCTCCTCTGCTGACTATGTCTCGGCCACGCTGAGTTACCCGAATGATACGCCAATGGAAGAAGTAAAGGAAAAGACAATTGAACTTGAAACATCAATCCGAGATATGGATGAAGTGAAATATGTGTTTTCACAGGTAGGTTCTCCAGCTGAGAGCGCTCAATACGGCTATGTGGGATCACCGACAGAAGCATCTTTCAGTATTTTATTAGATGACAAAAATGATACAGACCTTATAGTGAAAGAAATGGAAAAGAAAAAGAATCAATATCCTGATGCCCTTTTAGAAGTTACGACAGCCTCCTTTATGATGGGGGGAGCAGGTGCGAATATCACCATTGATGTAGTCGGTGAAAATTTGGCAGAGCTTGAAGAAGTGGCAAACAATATTAAAGAAAAAGTTCAGACCATTGAGGGTGTGGAGGAAGTATCCACCAATCAAGACGAAAAGAAAACTGTACACTCCCTCGTTGTAGATCCAACAAAAGGAAATACTGAACAAATCGCACAGCAGTTGGGTGTGATGTTAAATAAGACACCAATTGGAACGATTAGTTTAAATGACAAGCAAAAAACCGTATTCCTGGAACCTCTCCTGGACACGGAATCACCTGAAGACATAGGGAATATACCAGTCATGACCGATAGCGGCCTTGTACCAGTATCGTCCATGGCTACCTTACAAAGTGAAGAGCTATCAACAAACCAGTTTCATAAAAATGGAGAAGCTTACCTTCGGGTCACAGCATCCGTCGATCCTGCAAAGCTATCTGAAATCTCGAGCTCAATAAATCTAGAGATTTTCGGCGATAAAAATGACAATGAAGGCATGAAACTTCCAGATAATGTTGAGGTTCTAGTCGGTGGATCAAGTAGCCAACAAGCGGATGATTTTACAGATTTATTTCTCATTATGCTTGTTTCAATTGGGATTGTATTTTTAATTATGGTCATCACATTTAAGTCGATCAGAGCACCAATTGCCATTCTTTGCTCTCTGCCACTTGCTGCGATTGGCGCCATTTTAGGAATCGTCATCAGCCGAATCTCAGTTGATATCACAGCACTTCTAGGAGCATTAATGCTCATTGGGATCGTCGTAACAAATGCAATTGTACTTTTAGACCGAGTAAAACAAAATGAACAAAAAATGATTATTCGTGATGCGCTTGTAGAAGCAACAGCAACAAGAATGAGACCAATCTTCATGACTGCGATTGCAACCATTTGTGCGATGCTTCCATTACTAATGAAAAAAGCTGAAACAGGTAGTTTAGTATCACAAAGTCTCGCAGTTGTTGTTATTGGTGGGTTAGCCATGGCAACCCTGCTTACTCTGATTGTGATTCCATGTATCTATGAATTGCTTTATTTTAGAAAGTCTAAGAAACAGCGAATGAATCAGGCAGCAGTTCAGGAAACTTCCGAACAGTAAGAGGAGAGTATGTGTTTATTTTGGTACCCAACATGTTCGTTATCGTTTCGGAGTAATCTAAATAAGAATCTTGCTACGTCATTACGAATAGATAATTAAAGCAGGGGCTGTCCCAAAAGTCATAGAAAATGACTTTTAGGGCAGCTCTCTTTATATTAATATTTCTCCGTTATATTAATATGAGGATTTCCGTTCCAACGTACTTTCATGTTTCGAAGCTAGCGTATCGATGCAGAAACAGGCGGACGCGTTCCGCGGGGCGGGCGGTGAGCCTCCTCGTCACTTAAAAACATGTGCTCCTGCATCGCTGCGCTAGCTTCGTCGCAAACGAGTTGTGCAAAATTCATTTCCACAACTCGTTTCCTGAGGGGTCTCACCTGTCCCGCTGATCCCGCAGGAGTCGCCGCCTTCCACTACAATCTATAAAGTGTTTAATAATCAACGGGTATATACAACCTAGCTATAAAAAAAACATGATGCATTCGCTATTTGAAGTAATGAAAGCAAAGGCAAAAGCAGCCCTTGAATGTGAAACAAAATCACGCATCTACGCGCAACGTAAAATTGACGTAGAAAGTGTTTTTGGTCTCCTCAAGGGTAATCAGTCGTTCCGCAAATATTTTACTGCGGGGCCTCGATAAGATCCACACAGAGTTTGGGATGGTGGCATTATCCCACAACCTCTTGAAAGTAGCAGACATCCGCCAGCTACTTTCAAGGAAAACAAGTGAAAACATAAAAACAGGTGGAGAAAAACGACTCGTTTTTCTTCACCTGTTTCATTTTAGGAACTTATTAGACTGCCCCTGCTTCGTCTATTGTTTTTATAAATTATACAAGCACAAAATCAGCACCTTCAGGATAAAGGGAAACATATACACCGTCTTCATTTAAATAGGCTAATTCAACACCCTGTAATAAATTGTGTTGGGATAGTACTTTCTTGATAGTTTCCAATGCTATTTCAACATCTAGTACAAGGCAAGAGGTGGTCCCAGCACCATCACCAATTTCTGAACCATAAAGCTCCCCAATTCCTGTCGAGAACAAAGCATCATCTAATAAGTCTTCTACAAGAAAACTCTTTTCCTCCGTCTCTTCGAATTGCTCTTCATCTTCATAACGGTATTGCACAACTACTTTAATCATCGACTTTTCATCAACATATTCATAGCCCTGATAAACCTTCTCTTCAGCTAATTTTTTCATTACTTTTTTTGAGCTTGCAAATAAAGTCAGGGGTATTTCTTCCTCGTTACCACTAACCCCTACAGTGCCAGAAAGTATGTGTAAATTCTTTTCCACTTTCCAAACTTGCCAATAAGATATTTTATTACTGGTCTTTTTAATTAATCTAATCATGTTGTATCATTCCCCTTTTTTATGATTCATGACCATTCTTAACCCAATAATAACTAATTTTCTATTAATCTTTATTCTAATATACAAAAAGGCGCTCAACCTCTGATTATCAGAATTTGGCGACTTTTTTAGTACCATCGGAAAATTCAACATGATGTTCTAATTTCTGAACAATTAGGACCTTTTTTCTGATTGCATCCTTTAAATTTTGTTAAAGTTTTTTCAAAATGATTTCCGCATAAACTTTTTAACTGCAGTTTTTGCGAGAATCCATGATATTCAGTAGATAATAATTCACTATCAGAATTCTTCTTCACGTAATCACGTAAATATCCAAACTTACCCGTTCCCACTATCATACCACCACTTCAGCGAACAAACCTACAGGGAGCCAATGTAGTAACCAAGCGCAAATATCAATTTCCAAACGAAGAATTCCTGGAAAGGCTTCTGTCTCTCAGTTCGGAATCTACTTTCAAAGAGAATTCTCTTAATTTCAGAAAAAAATATGTATTGACATTATTGCGATAGTTATATTAGTATAATAGCAATTCATTAGTCGCCTCCGATATATACTTTGTATGTCTAGCACTAATAGATTAGACAACCTATCTAACTATAATCAATAAAGATTCAGCGCTCATCCTATTGGAGAGCTTTTTATTTTATCTAAATTAGAAATATATTTTATGCGATATATTAGGAGGAGTTAAATAATGAAAGCGTCAACGAAACAATATTTAATTGATCGAATGTATAAAGGATCACAAGGGCTTGCAAACGCTGTATTAGTAACATTAGGTATCGGGCTTCTAATCGAAACTTTTGGAACATTTACTGGTTGGGAAGGTTTTACAACTATTGGGAAGTCAGCACAACTAATGCTAGCTCCTGCAATCGGTGCTGGTATTGCCTATCAATTAGGTGGGAATACACTGGTTATTTTCAGTGCAATGGCCTCTAGTACAATTGGTGCAAATGCTTTATCGCTTCATGCAGATGGTTTTTGGGTACTTACCACAGGACAACCAATTAGTGCTGTATTAGCTGCAGTCATTGCTGTTTGGGTTGGGAAACGTATTGCAGGTAAAACAAAACTAGATATGTTAGCTATCCCTTTTGCAGCTATATTTGTCGGAGGGGTTGCAGGTGTAGCTTTAGCAGCAGTAACAACTCCACTTTTACAACAGTTAAGTAGTTTTATTACCAACTCTGTATCAGGTTCACCACTTATCGGCTCAATTGTTATAGCTCTTGTTTGGAGCATTTTCCTTATGTCTCCTGCATCCTCTGCAGCAATTGCGATTGCCTTACAACTTGATCCTGTTTCTAGTGCAGCGGCATTAATCGGATGTACAGCTCAGTTTGCTGGTTGGACAGCTATGTCCTTTAAACAAAATGATCTTGGTGCAAATATTGCACAATCATTCCTAACACCAAAAGTACAAGTTCCTAATATCGTAAAAAACCCACGACTCATCGTAGGTCCATTTCTTGCTTCAATCATTTGTGCACCAATCGCTATCTTATTTTTCGACTTTCAAGTTCCCTATACATTAGCTGGACTTGGACTTAATTCTTTTATTGCTCCATTAAATATCTTGGCAAACCAAGGTGTAGGCTTTCTTGTGATGTATCTTGTATTAGGAGTAATTGTACCCGCGATAATTTCAGTTACTGTTTATCGCTTGTTAAAAAATAAAGGATTAGCTAAAACTGGTGATTTACATATGGAAGTAAAATAGTTTCTTTATGGCACTAGGTTATCCTTCAGCGCTTTGATACTCAAAGAAATCTGTAACTTCAGAAGAAAAACCCATATCCATTTTAAGCTTTATATTACATATAAATTGAGGAAATCCAGCAACCTTGTATTAACAGGATTGCTGGGTTTTTTGTTATATACATTTTGTCTATTGCTGCTACCGATAATTCGTCATTTAGTTTCCTGTTTTGAAGTCATTTGGTCTAATTGACGTATATTCTATAGAGTGGGCAAGTTTATTGCGGTTTCAATATTTTGTAGACTTAATTCGGTTTGCTTGTCAAGATCCCATGCATGATACCAGCCTTTTTCCATCATATAATTTGATATTATTTCATGCATATTAAGAGATTCCTCTAAATGTTGAGTAAGGATAGCTTTAATCTCTGGTGTTCCTGACTCAGTAACGGCCATGGCATAATTTCTGACGCCACTTTTAGCTGAATTCAGTAAATCCATTGCTACAACTTGGTCAGTCAGAGCATCCATGCCAGTTATATTTTTAATTATCGGATTCATGTTCTTTCATCTCCTAATTAGGCTTTGCTTTAGATAGGATGGAAGCAAACTCCTGTAATTGTCTAGTGGAAGTATCAACGTCTTGTTGCAAAATATTTTTTAGTTCTTCATCTGATACATAGCCTTTCATTGTTTTGGACTTAGTTAAACAAAGGGTTTTAAATGCGGTCATTTCTTGTACTTCAAGTACTTCATGTAATGCGTAATCCACTATACAAACCTCCTTTATTTAGGTTTTCAGAACGACCTTTATACAATTATCCGTCCTTCTGTCAAAGATTTCATAGCCTCGTTTAGCTTCACTCAATGGAAGTACATGACTTACTACATCACTTGGATCGATTTTACCTGTAGAAACTAACTCGAACATATATGGCATATAGTGGATAACCGGAGCTTGCCCTGAGCGAATATTCACATTGCGCTGGAAAATATCCCCTAGTGGGAAACCGTTATACCTTCCTCCCACCAGTAACTTGAATTGTTCCACCTTTTCTAACCGCTTGGGAAGCAATGACAAATGCACTCATGGTTACACCGTGAAGCTTTAATCCGCTTGCAAGGAACTCTCAATCGCTCATTTTCCCATCCATGCCCACTGCGTCAATGACCACGTCAGCTCCACCCTTAGTCATTTCCAAAAGATGCATTCCGACATTTTCGTATTGCTCAATATTTACGGTTTCTACGTTGTTTGTACGTTTGGCATGCTGTAAGCGGTAATCAATAAAATCAACAGCTATTACTCACTTTGCCCCTTTTAGCCAACAAAACTTTTGAGCAAAAAGGCCGACTGGACCGCAGCCAAGAACGATTACAGTAGCCGTTTTTAACACCCGCATTGTCCACACTCCAGTAACCAGTAGTCATGGCATCGGCGATTTAATTTTTCATCAGGTTCTTCACATGTTTCAGAAATTTTAAAATGGGTGAAATTAGCAAAAGGCACTCGTAAATATTCGGCTTGTCCACCAGGGTAGCCGCCGGCAGTACCTGAGTAGCCGAAATAAGCTCCTATTTCTCCATTATCATTGGAATTATCACATTGGCTCCCAAGATGGTTTATACAATAGACACATTCACCGCAGGCAATATTAAAAGGAATAATGACTCTGTCTCCCTTTTTCACCTTTGTAACACCGGGTCCGACCTCTTCTACAATCCCCATTGGTTCATGCCCGATTACATAATCCTCTTGCAAATTAGGAATCATTCCATGGATCAAATGCAAATCAGATCCACAAATCGCTGTGCTTGTTACTTTAATAATCATGTCATCTGGTTTTTCAATCCGAGGATTTGGAACTACTTTGACTTCAACATTCTTGGTGCCTTGATACGTTACTGCCTTCATCTAGACAACCTCCTAAGTTATTGTTCATCTGGTGTTCGATCAAACATCCCTTTTCTATTCGTTTCACCCGGGAACAATTTCATGTTGCCGATCATTATGGTATTTTTCATGAATTTCTTAAATCGGTATCTTCAGTCGGGAGAAACAGGTACCTGTGGAAGAAACAATTAAACCCACAGCATCCAACACGATGAAAAATTTATCAAGAACCAGGCACTAAAAAAAAGTTTCATCATATATAGGGGATATACGTTCGGATTTGATGAGGAGGATATCATGCAACCTATGTTACCTATGGAAAAATATTTTGGGCAGTTTGAACTGGTGCATGCTTTTTATGGGGCTATGCCTACAGGTGTCAGCGTTTCCGAAATCGGTCGTATTTTTGTTTGCTTTCCAAAATGGGGAGACGACGTTCAATTTACTGTGGCGGAAATTGTTGAGGGTGAATTGCAGCCTTATCCCAGTTTAGAAACTAATTTGGTTAATACCGAGAATATTACGATGTCTTTCGTCAGTGTCCAAAGTATCGTTGCTGATGGAAGAGGAACACTTTGGGTACTGGATACAGGAGCACCAAATTTTTCTGAACCTATTCAAGGGGGAGCAAAATTAGTTGCTGTTGATTTAAGCACGAATACAATAAGGAGAGTATATACCTTTACAGAAGACGTTGTCTTACCAACAACTTATTTGAATGATGTCCGATTGGATTTCCGGGTTGGAAAAGCAGGTTATGCATATATAACGGATTCTTCTTCCAGAGGGCCAGGGGGCATTATCGTCGTAGATTTAGAAAACGGGAACGCGTTTAGACGGTTAAATGGGGCAATATCAACTTCACCTGATCCCTATTTTTTACCGAAAGTAGAAGGTGAAATTTTGATGAATCGAAACCCGGATGGCTCGACTTTCCCATTTAGATTGGCTTCCGATAGTTTAGCGATTTCTCCTGATGGAAAGGTTTTATTTTATGCTCCACTAACCAGCCGTCAGCTGTTCTCGATCTCAACAGAAGCCCTAAGAGACACAAGGATACAGGACATGAATTTATCCCATTATGTGCAGTATTGGGGGGAAAAAGGTGCGTCTGATGGCATGATCACCGGCGCAAAAGGAACTGTTTATGCGGGAGACTATGAAAACAATAGTATCCGGAAGATATTGCCGAATGGCACAATGGAAACCATCGCACATGACCCGAGAATTTTATGGCCGGATACTTTTTCGATTGGCCCCGATCAATACTTATATGTCATTGTGAATCAATTACATCGGCAGGCGAGATTTCATTATGGAAGAGACCTGCGGGAAAAACCATACAGTTTACTTCGTATGAGAATTGATGAATTCCCTGCTCCTACCTTTTCATAATAATCATAAACGAAGGTAGCTATCCCTCATCATAGAGCAGCCTTTTTTGTCAGTTAAAATCCGTCTCATAAGTTTCTCGGAGGACCATTGTGCATCTCATAATGGCAAAGAAAAGCTAATGATTTCCATTAGTTTTAGCGGCGTACTCTCCAGTTGGTAATAAAAACTATATATTCAAATCTACGTTTCCAATAATTGCAAAAAAAAAATCCCCCTCACATCACGAAGTGATTGTAAACGTTGATACATCAATGTTTATAGAGGAGGGTAATGAAGAAACAATATTTCTAAGACTCAACTACAGGAGTAGAGGGTCTTTTTGTATTAAGCGTTGGCTTTTCTCTCTTGCCGAGGCTTTTTCTAACTGGTTTAAATTACTTATATTTAGTCACTAATAATGTTCGTAGAACTTTTTTCCGTATTTCACTTCAGGTCTCTACTCAAAGTGAACCTTGAGAAAAGATGTTACCCTTAATTTGCCAAAGTCTATTTTGAAACTCCACATATTTCATCATTAGACTTATTTTTGAGTTGCAATGTGTAACAAAACTCGTCCTTTTCTGAACACGATACTAGTGGATCATAAATATATCATTTTGATTCAATTGCGTGTAATAAAACTCTGATCATTTTTCGATGTTCATTAACCTGGACGATACATTCTTATGTAATAGTTGATGTAGGATTAAAGCGAAATTAGAATTATCGAAAAAAGCTATGATTCACATTTGATCATCGCTTAATATATGTTCTCTAAGTTTCTGCCGTTTAATTTGGTTTCATATCTCATTAGTAACTCGTTCGAAAACAGACCAATTCCCTCGTTTAGCCTACTGCTTTGGCTGGATATTCAACCTTTTTGCGTTAGTCCTCTTAGATCAACTCCATGATGTCTTAGAAAAGAATCTTTCACCAGCACTAACATCATAATATTTGGCATTCAAACTGGATTTTTTATTAGTCCTTTTTGGTATTTTTTTATCTTAGGAAATTTTACGATTTAATGGAAATAATTTCCCCCATTACCTCTATATTTTCTGAATTTACAGTGTAGAAAAGATAATTAAAGCCTCCCCAGTTAATGGATTCTTGTTTTGAGGCTATTATTCATACTGTTTATATCGTCATTCTTTATTCTAACTGTGGTCTAACCCACAACTTAGAAAAGTCGACATAGCCAAAATGCTTAATACTGATGTTCATCAAATCTACTGAAAATGGGATTTGGCGTTTTTCGTAATAGAGCGGAATCATAATTGATGATTCCAATAAAACTTTTTCTACTTTTAAATTTAAAGCTGTCCATTCATGAAATGGCGTATGGGCATACTCATTCAGATAATTAGTCAAGATGTGATCTGTTTTTATAATTTTGGCTAGTGGAGAATATCCATTTTTCAAAAATTGATAAAAGGAAAAGTCTTGATTCATTTCGAAAACTTCCCCATGAATAAATAGGTCCACTTGTTGGTTCTCTTCACTATTGGTTACAGTATCTTCAAATGAAACCCATTTAATTTCCACGGGAACACCCTCAGCATCAAATATTTCTTTCAGCCAATGGGTTGTTTGTTCCGTGTAATTTACGAGCTTCATAATGAGAGTTCCAGTGAAATCAGGGTACTTCACTTTTGGAACTGTATAGCCTTGATTTTGACCAATAAGACAACTTTTATTGTTTGGAAATGCACGAGGGTGTACACGTGTAATATTATGTCGATGCTTTGAAATAATGTGATGTATGTAATCTCTCACTTCTTTTCGTTGAATGTCAGACTTGCGGAAAGTATTCATAATAACGACTCCAAACCCTGAATCACTTTCAACTTCAACTGTATCTTTTCCAACTTCTTGTGTTGAAGAGCGGTAAACGATATCAAAATCTTTAGGCACTTGCACAAATTCCACTTCATCGAGTAATGGTCTTTCTTGAAAATAATCTTTAAAAGCAAATAAGGTTGTCTTTAAATCATGGTTATTTTCAGCATAAAAGGCGCCAGTCCCAAACACTTGATCTTTACTTTCTTTGTAAATGCTTGCATTCAAAGTGCCCAGCATTTGCAGACAATAGTTACAACCCTTTGGGAAATAAATATCAAGTATTAAAGGAGCAACAACCTTTATTTCCTTTACAGGTTCCCACAGATCCTGAAAATGAACATCCCTTCGAAGTTTCTCTAAACATTCAACCACATCTTCTGCAACTAAAATCGAGCCGTCATGAAATTTAACATCTTTTTTTATATAAAGTCTAAGACTTGTGGGGCATTCATCCCAACTATGTGCCAGTTCTGGATAAATCAATCCCCGTTCATCAACTGCGACCAATCGATTAAAGACATTCGCAACCATATTTGCGCTATGTACCTCTGCTGCTTTTAACGGGTGCATGGTTAATAAAGGATAGCGTCTTGGGATAATTAATTTGTCTATCTCATTTGCACTTTGAAAATACCCTAGTTTTGATCGAAACTTATTCATTAAACGAAGTTTGCTATCTTTTGACCAGTCGAATAAAAGATACTTACTACTTGTTTCGACAGGTTCATCCTCAATCATCTTCAGCAGCTGTTCTTCAAATATTTCTTCTACATCTTTTATCCATTGTAGTTTCGAAACATTTCCACGTCCTTTACCAGGTGTGAAGGTTAGCCAACCTTGAGTGCTCCATTTTTGTATGTAACGTGTTGTCTGTTTTGGACTTAGATGAAGGACTTCTGCTATTTCCTCTTTTTTTATGTTGCCTGACGATACAGAGTTCCATAATGTTAAAAGATAATAATCCATTTTAACCTCCTCTGACATAAGTGGACATATATAAATAAATTGTCTATTTTTAGGTACTCGAGTCTAGTTTAATATACAAAAGACAGAGGAGGTATGCAACATGAATTGGAAAGACTATCCACAAAATATTAAGGTCCGTTTAATAACTTCTTTTTTTAATCGAGCTGTATCTTCTGCAGTGATGCCATTTATGGCATTATTCTTTGCTCAAGAAATGAGTAAGGTATGGGCTGGACTGTTTTTGGTATTCACGGTAATCATTAGTTTTTTTATAAATCTAATTGGTGGGTATATATCCGATCGATTCCCACGAAAGAGTGTATTAGTAACAACCGCTTCTTTAAGTGCAGTGATGTTTTTATTGATGACCATTAGCTTATTTCCTATAAATAATGTAATTTGGCTGTTTGCCACTGCTTATGTAGCGTTTGTCATGACAAGTAGTTTGGGACGACCTGCAATGCATGCCATTATTATTGATTCCACTACCCCGGAGAATCGGAAGGCTGTTTATGCCATTGAATATTGGCTAGTGAATTTATCCATGGCTATTGGTGCTGCATTGGGTGGCTTGTTATACGTGAATCATCAAATTGAGTTATTCATCCTACTGACAATCACATCTGTGACTCTCCCAATTGCTTATCACATTTGGCTGATAGATGAACATACAACTCGTTTAGAAAAGCAGCACCAAAATGTGGTAATAGATTTAATTCAAAATTATAAAGTGGCTTTTCAAGATCGACCATTCGTCAAGGTGGTTGTAGGGTCAATGTTCATTTTTGCTGCGGAGTTTTCTTTAAATAGCTATATAGGTGTTCGACTTGCAGAAACATTTAAGTCCGTAACTATTGGTGATTTTGAATTAGGTGGAGTACGTATGTTAAGTATTCTAAATATCGAAAATATGTTACTCGTAGTGTTCTTCACATTTTTTATTACTAAATTTACTAATCGATTCAGCAAACAAAAAATGTTGCTAATTGGACTCATTATTTATGGAATCGGTTATGTAACGATTACTTCTGCAAATTCATGGTATATGCTTGTTATCTTTGGTTTCATCGCGACGATCGGTGAACTAATTTACTCTCCTATTCGAAATGCTGAAGAAGCGAATATGATGCCAGCCGATAAAAGAGGGTCCTACTCGGCATTTTCTAATCTGTCATTCTCTGGAGCCGACTTGATTGCGAGATCCACAATCATTATAGGCGCATTCTTAATTCCAACGATGATGTCTGTATACATTGGAATCCTCTTGATGATTGGTATTTTCCTTATCTATTCTGGGTTATTTTTGAAAAGCTCAATGCCAATAAAAAATATAAAGGCTATTTGGCGGCAGCAATGAATAAAACAGGGGACGGTTCTTTTGCTTCTTTTTTAGTGAAACTCGTATCGCTGTTCCCATTTGTAAGGGAGGACAAAATAGAATTTTGGGTACCAGGTTCTAACGTGAATGATTCTTATAATGTAGCTTCAGATAGCTAGGGGTGGAAATGGAGGAGTTCTGATGATCGAGAAATCGATTGAGGGGCTTTTTCTTTTGGGCTTGTGCCTAGATTTATTGTTTCTTAACCCCATTGATTCGTCTAAATTGGATGGTTTACTATCATTGTACGTTGCAAGATGAAATTATAGGTCAGTCAACAAGCGTTACGGTACATCCTATTAAAAACGAAGGGACATATTGGCCAAATTTATCAAAAACTTTTTTATATAAAAAGTAGACACCAGACTCGGGTTATGGGTTTTCAGCGTTTATATTCATCGAAACAAAAAATCCCAATTTTTGACCATTACCACTTTTACTAGTACAGTCTAGGGATAATTCACAACATACTTTTAACACATAGGAAGGAGGAAGCAAGAGAACCGTCCCCTTGCTTCCTGGACTCCTTTCTATTTAAACAATTGAGGAATTCCATTCATTAATGAGTAAACGCCCATTATCGCCATTGTAATAACAATGATTGCTCCAAAAATTGTCAGCCATAATGGATGTTTATAATCTCCAACAATTTTAATTTTATAAGCTGCTACTAACATAACCCCTAGTGCAATTGGTAAAATAAGACCATTTAGTGATCCAACTAGAATAAGAATAAGGACTGGTCGACCGATAAAGACAAATACTAAAGTTGAAACTGCAATAAACCCAATGATTATTTTTTTATGATGCTTCTCTAACCAAGGGTGAAAGGTACGAATAAATGAAACGGATGTGTAGGCTGCTCCAACTACTGACGTAATTGCTGCTGCCCACATAACGATTCCGAATATCTTATAGCCAATATTACCAGCGGCTAGTTGGAAAACAGAGGCTGGTGGATTTGAAGGGTCCAACTTTAACCCTTGAGAGACAACACCTAACACAGCTAGAAATAGAATAATTCGCATAACAGAAGCAATTCCTATCCCGAATATTGAACTACGTGTTACCTCGGGTAATGCCTCTTTTCCTTTTATCCCTGCGTCAATTAAACGGTGACCACCAGCAAATGTGATATAACCTCCAACTGTTCCGCCCACCAAAGTAACAATTGCTAAAATACTAATATTATCGGGTACAAAGGTTTTTATAACCGCCTCCCCGTACGGAGGCGTTGCCGTAAACATCACGTACAACGTTAAACCAATCATAACAAAACCTAACACTTGCGCGAACTTGTCCATCGCTTTGCCTGCTTCACGAACTATAAAAATACCAATTGCAAGGATACCACTGAGAATCGCTCCTAATTCTGCAGAGATCCCAAACAAAACATTTGTCCCTAGTCCAGCTCCTGCAATATTTCCGATGTTAAAGGCTAGACCACCTATAACAACCAAAAACGCTAGAAAATAACCCAGACCTGGCAATAAATCATTTGCTATATCTTGGGCACGTTTTTCAGAAACGGCAATAATTCGCCAAATGTTTATTTGAGCACCGATATCAATAATAATTGAAATTAGTATTACGAATCCAAAACTTGCAAGAAGTGACTCTGTGAAAACGGTTGTTTGCGTCAAGAAACCTGGCCCAATTGCAGATGTCGCCATTAAGAAAGCAGCACCCAGTAATACACTACGATTTGTATTCTTCATCTTTACCTTTTTCATGTGTATTCTCCTTTATTTCTTATTTGAACGCTGAAATCTTTCTTACATTGACTTCAGAAGTTTTCAAAGTTTCAGAAATACGTCGAGCAAAATCAAGCGCGTGAATGCCATCCCCGTGAATACATACAGTGTCTGCTACTATTAAAACTTCAGTTCCAGCGGTGCTAATAACCTTCCCTTCTTTAACCATTCGAACAACTTGTTGAATGGCAGTATCGGTTTGTGTTATTAAAGCATTCTTCTCTTTTCGACTGGTTAGCGTTCCATCAGTTTGATACGTGCGATCAGAGAACACCTCATTCGCTGTACGTAAACCAATCTTTGCACCTGCTTTCACAATCTCACTACCTGATAATCCAAATAGAACTAATTCGGGATTCACCGCATATATAGCTTCTGCAATTGCTTCTGATAAAGCAGGGTCAGTTGCAGCCATGTTAAAGAGTGCACCGTGTGGTTTTACATGTTGCATTACGCCACCTTCAGCTTTTACAAATCCATACAATGCCCCAATTTGGTACACAACAATTTCATAAGCCTCTTGCGGAGTAATGATAATATTTCTTCTCCCAAAGCCTGTTAAGTCTTGAAATCCTGGATGCGCGCCAATTCCAACATCTTTATCCAAAGCAAGTTTGACCGTTTTTCGCATCGTTGCAGGATCGCCAGCATGAAAACCACATGCTATATTCGCAGACGTCACAAAATCTAAAATTTCTTCATCATTCCCCATCTTATAAGCACCAAAACTCTCGCCCATATCGCAGTTCAAATCAACTTGATATTTCATTCAAATCCCCTCCTTAAATTTCAGGGAAATTGATTGCTTTAATTGCTCAATCAATTTCCTTTCCTTCATTAATTCATGTTGTGCTTCTTCCAGTGAAATGCGTTCAAATCGTAGATATTCTCCAGGTTTTAATTGACTCATCTTTTGCAAGTCAACTGTTGCAACTTGTCCAATCTTCGGGTAACCACCTGTCGTTTGTCGGTCTGCCATTAATATAATGGGTTGTCCATCTGGCGGTACTTGAATTGAACCAAAAGACACTGCTTCTGATAACAATTCTTTTGGCTCCTTTAATGCAAGTTGCGGTCCTTTCATTCGATACCCCATCCGATCAGAATCCGAAGAAGCTTGGAAAGCATGATTAAAGAATACGTCCTTACTTTTCTCGTTGAATAAATGTGCTTGTCTCCCATCAATAATTCGCACACTGGTTTCCGGTCTATAAGTCGGAATTGCTTTGGCCATTAACGTCCATTCCATTTGAATAAAAGAACCCTTATTTTCATTCTTAGATAAATGCTTCATATTACCTTTTACGTACTGTGAACATTCACCAACCTGAACAACGTCTCCTTTTTGTAGAGCTCGTCCTTCAAATCCACCAATTCCCGCACGTAAATAAGTCGATTTACTACCCATCACTTCAGACACAATAAATCCTCCAGCAACCGCTAAATAGGTACGGCATCCTGAAACAGGCTTTCCGAAAGTAAGCTTACTCCCTTTTTTCACTACTATAGGACGCCACATTTTAATCGGGAGTCCGTCTATTGAAGGGGATAAATCGCCACCAGTTAGTGCAAATAAACAATCATTTTGAAACGTTATATGTGGGCCCATTAACGTTATCTCAATCGTGGGATCGGTCTCTTTATTGTCGACTAAGATATTGGCAAGACGATGTGCATAAGGATCCATGACACCACTTGCAATCACTCCATATTTTTGAAAACCTCTTCTTCCAAGGTCTTGGATAGTTGTTTGCAGCCCACCTTTCTCAATCCATATCATGTTACTCCCCCTCCCACTGGTCATACTCTGCTTTAGATATAGGTTTAAAAACAATACGATCTCCTGCTTGTAGTAAACTTGGAATCTCTTCATTTGGGAGAAAAAGGTCCATTGGCGTACGACCAATCAATTGCCAGCCCCCCGGAGTTTCAATTGGGTAGACTCCTGTCTGCATACCCGCAATCCCAACAGTACGTTCAGGAATCCGAAGCCTTGGAGTGGACCTACGAGGAGTGGCAATACTTTCAGCCATTCCACCTATAAAAGGAAACCCTGGCGCAAAGCCGATCATATTTACTTCGTATGTACCGTTAGAATGAAGTTCAATTACTTGTTCCACGGTTAACTTATTATGTAATGCTACAAATTCCAAATCCGGTCCATATTCTCCGCCATAGTAAACTGGAATCTCTATCGTGCGTTGTGCTACTGTATCCGACTCTGTTATCTCAACTAACATCTTTTCAAGTAAGTTCTTAATGTCTTTAAACTTAAATTGTGCAGTAACCTCATAGAAAACAGTCACCGTTGTAAATGCTGGAATTACTTCGACAATCGTATCAATTGCAGCTTCCTCTAGTTGTCTCATGATTGATCGAACTAGGTTTGTTGCTTCTTTTGTAATTTCGTACCCAACTTCAATCACAATTGCTTCATCACCAAGTGGTGAAAAGGTTATATCCATCATCACACTTCCAAACTTTTCTGAATTATAAGTAATTATAGATAGCTTGATTCATAGTTGGCAAGTTGAAGGCATCGGAAGAATCTAGAAAGTTAGTAGTTTAATTTATTACTAGTGGAATAAGAGTAGAACCTAAGTAGAGAGAGCAATTTATAATCCCATCCCTCAGAACTCTAATTTTGATACAGCAAACACCCCTAATCACAGTTTAGAGGTGTCTTCAAATCTATATTAATGTATTCAGGATTACTTTATCCTAAGGGAGCAAGTTCATTTATATCACTGCCTATTCCATTACCGTTGTTAAATCTTTTACCCACTGTCGTGATTTAAGCGGTTCTATCGATACTTTTTGTCCATCACTAGCTCTTATACTACATAAATACTGAACTTTGCCGTCTACCATTGCCATACATTCTTTACACGCATTCGCGGATCTGCATGAATAACGTACTGAAAGAGAAGAATCGACATGTTCCCGAATCCAAAAAATAGCATCTAGCAAACTAATACCTTCAGAGTAAGGAATTTCATATTCAATGAAATTCCTCCCCTTTGCTTCATCTCCTCTGACAATGTTTAACTTTATAGGCGACATCCGTTTCACTCCTTTTCTTAATCCTTTACTTTGTTGTCATATCTCTTTTCTTAAGTGTCCATTCACCGCTATCATTTAAATTGAAACTTATTCCGTAAACATCTTTATGCATTTCAGGATAATCTAATCTTACATGGGCACCCCTTGATTCTTTTCTCTCAAGTGCACCTCTTATAATCGCTTCACTAATAATGGACATATTATAGTTTTCAATCTTTTCAACAACAGAAAGGGAGTATTTGTCTTGTTTTGCTAGGGCCACTTCCCTATTTTCTTCCTGTAGCTTTTTCATCTCATCCAGAGCTTTCTCTAGGTCCTCTTTTTTTCGAAGAGGGCCAGCACCTTTCCACATCACCTGTTGAAGTTTCTTCCGTAAGGTAAGTGTAGATTCTTCATCATTAGAAACTTCACGAGGATACCAAAAATGTTGAAGTTTCTGCCATTCTACGTCTAGCTCTCTTGCAACAATATCAGGATAAATCTCTTTCTTTGTTCTTGCTGCTGTTTCTCCAGCAACCCTTCCAGTAACAAGAGCCTCCGTAATCGCATTACCAGACAATCGATTTGCACCATGCATGCCGTGGATTAGTTCACCACATGCTAACAAACCCTCAATGGATGTCTTCATATTTTTATCCACATAGACACCACCTAGCATGAAATGAGCCATAGGTGCAACTTCAACTAAATCCTTAGTAAGGTCAACACCTTGTGATAAAAGAATATCGATAACAGGACCAAAGCCTTCACGAAGTTTTTCTTCTGGAACCATACGGAAGTCAAGATACGCTCCACCATGAGGGGTCCCTCGTCCCGCTTCCACTTCTTTAAAGATGGCAAAGCTCGTCATGTCCCTTGTAGCGGTATATTTCCCTGCCTCTTCACCGGCATATGCATCCATGAATTCCTCTTGATTCCCATTTAATAGGCGCCCGCCTAGTTTATAGCGAAAAGGATCCCACATAATTGGATCAATTCCTACAAGTGGTGGAAAAAGGTGTGCAATGGGAAAAAATTGGACCATTTCCATATCATATAATTCGCTCCCTGCCTCAACCGCAAGTAAAAAGCCGTCTCCGGTCATGTTTGCGGACGCACTGTTTCGTTCATATAATTCTGTCAGTCCACCTGTAGCAAGGATGACCTGTGAAGCTGTAATGCTAACAGGAACCATGTCCTCCATTGAAAAACCTACAGCACCTACAACTTTTCCTTCATGTTTCACCAATCTTGTAATCATCACATTTTTGATACGGCTAATTCGTTTGTCTTTCCAAATTGCCTTTCGCAGACCATTTGAAGTTGCAACGCCAGTATTTAAAATATCAACATAGACACACCGTTTTTTAGAATGTCCAGGGGATACAACCTGTGAGCGCTTCCCGTTCTCCGCCCTAGCAAAGCGGACTCCATATCCTTCGACTTCATTAATAACCTCTGGACCTCTGTCAACAACCGTTCTTACAATTTCAGGATATGCAAGCCCTCGACTTCCTTCCATTGTATCGTTGAAGTGAATGTCCACATCATCATCTTCAGCTTCACCAAGTGCTACCGCAACAGTCATCTGTGCAATTATTGTTGCACCGCCACGTCCAATCAAGCTCTTATCTGCAATAATGACACTTGCACCTTCATCAGAGGCTGCCCTTGCAGCCATCATTCCAGCAGCACCAGAACCTATCACTAATACGTCAGCACTATAGCTTTCTTTTGCCATTGCAAACTCACTCCCACTCCAATGCTCTAATTACTTCGCCTAAACAATTTCTTGGAATACCACGATTACATCGCTTAACAAAAGGATTTTACGCCTGTTTATGACGGCTTTTAAAAATGTACTATTCGGTAACAGTATAATAGCGGGGATTCTTTGTTAGAAGTCTTACGGTTCTCCAAAATTGCGAGTACCAGGTTCTAAAATAATTCCGAATTCAATGAGATCCTGATACCTTTCACTACAACACTACAACTAATGATATATCTTGCTGTAAAACATTTTTTACGACGTAATCGATGATTAGCCCCACAAATTCAGCTATACATCTATAATAGTATTTGCTATTATCTTTGCCTTCTCTCGAATATCATCTTTTAATCTACCAGATTTTATAATATTATCTAGAGCTACTTTTTCCATCTTGAACTCAAATATTTTCCTCGCATTAGAAATTCTTGTTTTTTGTGCATCTAAGGAATTGGCATTTGGATTCTCTTTTAGGAGTTTATTTGCCAGTTCTCCACTATCATTAGTTACATTCCTAAATTCTTCAAAATACTCAACAAAAATTTCTTTACCAATTGACCTTAATTTCTTTTCTAAAAGTTCTTGATTCATTACGTACCTCTACCTCCTGTAACCTTTTCTTATTTGAATAATTAATGTAACAGCTTGTTAGATTACTAATATTTCATTTAATATTGATCGATGATTTGTTTGATAGCTAATTGCTGCCATTATATAAACAGAGTTACCTGTAATTGCAGTAATTTCTTTGCTTATCCCCTTTTCACCAGCCATCCATCTTTCGTAGTAAGCGCAAACTTTTATAAAATTATCTTTGTATATAGGACGAGGGCTTTTTAATTTACTAGAAGGCACTATTTCTGATTCATATACAGTCAAAATCTTGCCATTGGTTACCAGTTTAAAATTAAGACCTGTTTTTGTTTTTAGTTCTATTGGTTTTTCTAAACTTTCTGCTAATAAACTTTCCCATATATCTGCTGCATTCATTCTATACCTCCTTTAGAATTTGATCATAATTAATCTAATTCAACATTATGACCTAATTTACCTTCAAAAAAAGAACGCAATTCCTTCATTTGGAATTCGTTCTTTTACTGTTATAATCACTCAAACCAAGAGACCACCTCGCAATACCGACGCGAGAACCAGGTTCTAAAATAATTTAGAATTCAATGAGAACCTGGTACCCTTCACTAATTGGACTCACTATTTATCGAATCACTTATGTAACTATTACTTCTGCAATTTCATGGTATGTGCTTGTTATCTTTGGTTTCATCGCGACGATCGGTGAACTTATTTATTCTCCTATTCGGTATGCTGCATAAGCGAATATGTTGCCAGCTGATAAGAGAGGGTGCATATCTGTTAGTATTACGTATCGCTAAATTTCATTTTAAAAACCATCTATTTTCATTTTTAGAACTATATAAATTTCATGGTAACTGAACCCTTACCTTTAATATATTTAACTGTCGTATACGCACCATTCACCAAAATATTTTGTGGCGGTGTATGACCCACATCAGCATCTAGAATAACAGGAATATTAAATCTTTCAAAAATAACCTTCAAGGCATCGGTTAGTGTAAAATCACCGATATCTTTATATCCACTTGCCCGTCCGAATAGCACGCCTTTAATATTTACAAACCAATTATTTTCTTGCATTTGCCATAATGCCCTATAAATTTTTGCGGCATCCATTCCGACAGATTCAAGATACCAAATGACCCCTTCATCATGACAGTATTGATTAACAAAATTATTAACATTATCGAATGGAGTCCCCACCAATACTTGTAAAGTACTTACACATCCTCCTATCAATCTCCCCGAAAATGTCACTTCATCTTCATTGTTTAAAGTTTTCCATTCTGTTTGTGAATCGAGATAAAATCCTTTGGCAGGATTTGAGTACACTTTATCCCAACTAGATTGATATTTTTCAGATGAATATTGTGTAATTTCTTCATTTTCACAACAACTAAGCACTTCTATCCATTTACTTGATAGCTCATCCCACTCAGGAGCTGATAGTTCAGTGAAATTTACTCCATGAGCAGAAGCATGACCCGTTATTGTTGTGTATGCAAAATTTAATGTACTGATATCTGAATAACCTAACATCCATTTCGGTTTCGATTCTTTTAGTTTATTCCAATCTATAATTGGTAGGATTTCCATTGCAAAACTACCTCCCCAAGGGGGCATTATGACACTGATACGATCATCTTGAAAAAAAGCCATTAATTCTTCTGCTCTTTTTTCTTTAGAGGCACTTCTCCCTTTGTCTTGTGTGAGCACAGTTTCCCCGATTAGGACTTTAAATCCCTTATCTTCTACTTGTAGCCTTGCTTCATCCACAAGTATATGTAATGATTCTTCAACTCCACTTGATGGTGCAGTTACACCTATACAACTGTTTAGCTTCAGAGATGAGGGATATTTAATTTTCATAAAAATCATCCTTTAGATAGTTATTTTAATACTACTAACTTAATAGGTTCTAGATTACTGAGAATTATTCCTTCTTAACTAAGCTGCTGCGTTAGTTTATGAGTAACAATTCATACCGGCTCGCCGAAATCTATTTGATGTTCTGTACATTAGAAAGATCATCGAAATGATGGTCTTGTTTAACTAAACCTCTTCTCGAAATTTCTAATTAGCCGTATGTTATACAATTTTGCGCATGACAAATAGCCCTCCAAAAACCTTTTGGAAGGGTTCAATATGAAAAAAGAGTTGCCTAAGCAACCCATAATCTTCAACTAAAGCGCCCATTAGTTTAAGTATTTTTCTTCACAACGTTAAAGTTACTTTTTCCCCTTTACTTAAACAGGAATCAGTTGATAAGCATAAGTTTAGTGCCTCGCATCTAAAAGTAATTTTATCTCCTTTATTTGTTCTATGTGTCGCTGTTCATGCAAATATATCTGTTCAATCCATTGGTCAAGTGGTAATTCACCTAAGGCAGGATGCTTAAATGATTTTTCCACCAATATAGATTTATCCTCTATTGTACTAAGGAAAGTCAGGGATTTTTTTCTCGAATTTTCTAACAAATCAATGATTGACTGAACTTCATATGGTTCTACATCTGGTTCAACGATTTCGGGAGCTTTAAATTTTTTCGTTCGATTCAACAAAAGATGAACGTTTTTACGTTCTGTTTGAGTATTATCAACCTTTTTTAATCCCCATGCAATAGCCTTCATTGTTGCCTGTTCCACTAAAACTAAGTGATGACAAACTTGTGCTATACTCCACATATTCATACCCAGCCTATCATTGAATTGAGAATAACTTAAGGAAGTAATCTCCTTTACTAAGTTATTTCTCGTTTCATACAGATTGTCATTTACTAAATTACTCATGAAATTCTCCCTTCACCAAAAAGTAAATATCTAGATTCCTATTCTGTATATATTCTCCCACGATAAAAAGTATTCTTTGAGTATTATTTTACTATCCTGCTGACGAAGAAAAGACTTCCTCGTACAATGAAAATGGATGTCACAACGATACAGCTATTAAAGGATTGGAAGAAAGAACAAGCTAAAAAGGATCTCCAGCTTGGCTTTAATACCATATAACAAAATCCGCTTGTATTCCCAAATACAAATAACGACTTACATGAGCCAAATAAAACGTATACGCATTGTTCCCTTTCATTTGATGCTGGAGCAACTATTAAAGAAGATCAATTCAGTTTAGGTCATAAAGATGTAAAAACAACTTTAGACGTATATACTCACATCACCAAAAAAGCGAAAGCTGAAACGATTGATAAAGATGAATACAAAAATAATACTGGAGGGAACTAATATCGAGTAGTAATAGTCAGTTACTCAATCATCTGAATCTGAACTATGGTTTAAAAGATTTATTGAAAAAATCTTATTGGATCATGTAGCAAAAGATGATTTGATTACAGACTACGAGCTTTACTGATTAGTAGAAAATAATTTATGAGAAAGAACTGTCACATGCAGCTAAAACATTTAATTATTATTTATTGCCGTGTGGTTCTGCTGCACAAAATCTGGATCTACAAATTTCTGCAGCAAAAAGGCATCTTGAATCACTCGGATTAAAGGAAAACGAAGATTTTATTATTTATGCGACAACACGGATATCCTATCATCTTCAAAACGGTTCAACTAAGAATGGCTAGACTGCTTGCTCTTGCATACTTAAATCTCTAATTAACCCAACACTCTTTACGACATACACATACATCGCTTCTTGCAGTGGCCGGTGTAGCACTGGAAAAAACTATGGATAGACTTGGTCATTCAGATGATGAAATCACCAAGAATGTCTATCTCCACGTGACAAAAAAATGAAAAAAGAAGCTTCCCAAGAGTTTCCACAACTAATGAGAAGCCTCGATTATAATCCTCTACGTTAGCAAAATGATAGCATTTCACTTTCACCTTACATACAAACCCATACATATCAAGGGTTAAAGCGGCTTATTACATCATGCCGCCATACCGCCCATTGGGTTTTTCTCAGGTAGGTCTGCTACTGCTTCTGTTGTTAAGAACATTGTCGCTACAGTAGAGTTGCTGCGTCTAGAACCCATTTGGGGCAGTATATTTAACTCACATACAAACTATTTTTTATTTAATAACAACTATTATTATGGGATAATAACCCGTTCCTCTGCCTGTTTTTTGATAAGTTCTCAACATCTGATAAATAACTTATCTCCACTAATCAACTGGTATATTCCTAAAACCGAAACGCTCCCCACAAAAAATTGGCCAGCTAAGCCACTTAAATATTCACGCTTAGCATCAAATAAGTTTTTCTTTATTTGTAACATGTCATTTTCAGACAGATTAGCATCACTTAGCTGATTCATATTCTCTATAGCATTATGAGTAGGTATATTAAGTTCCTCAGCAATAACATTAGCTAAGAAAGTCATATTAACTCCCGCTAATTCCCCATTCATTTGATAACAGCATATCCTGCAATTGATATGACATTTTACCATTATATATTTCCCAATCATTTTATTTACGTTGCCTCAAAATCCCTCTCAAATCTGTATTGTTATATAGAGGATTATTAGCAATCCTAACTATTTCATCCCCCAAACTATCTGCAGCATTAGGAAACATACCCCTGTGTCCGAAACAATCATGAATATATAAACATTTACGTTAGTTATAATAAACATGATTGTTTTTGACACAGTGGCCGAACACTAAATCATTCTATATAAATCGTACATTCTTGTTTCAAAATGAATGCTCTTCAAATTCAAGTATTATGATCGAGTCAAATACTCTAAATATCGTCCTTCCTTTCTCATATAAATCCTCTTAAACTGAGAATGTTATTATTCATTAATGTTCAACAAAATAACAAATAATCCTCTTTTGTGTTTATTTGAAACCAATTCATCCTATATTCGTATTATCTTTAAATAACATTCAATAGGAGGTTTCAATTTGAGAGAATCATGGCACACAAATGACGAAAAAATCTATGTCATACCGCAGAACCTTTCTGAAGCTGAAGTGGAAAATCATAAACAAATAGCAAAAAAAGGTACATTTACCTGCCCTTATTGCAAAGCGCAATTGTATGTAAAAAGCGGAGAAATTTTAGGGAATTTCTTTTCACATTTGCACGGAGAAAGTTGTGAGGCATCTAAACAAAGTGAAGCACGTTATAGCAAATATGAAAAACAAAAGAAGAACGATACAAAACGACAACCACACATAGTTGCTTTGATGAACGATGAATTAAATGTATTAGTAAAAGTATACTCACACGTTAAAGTCACTCCTGGATACTTGAACCCGGAATTTTCCAAGAATATCCCTGACATCACTTTGAAAATTCATGATAATAAGTACGCTATTACAGTTGTCACAAACATTACATCATCAACTGATCAAGCCTTTGCAAAATCCATTCAAAATCAAAAAACTTATTATGCATCATTAGGTTATGAACCTATATTTTTCATAGAACGAAACCATTTAGGCATTGATATTGACGGCAAATCGCTCGTTCTCTGGAAAACTGAGCTCCAAGCGTTAACAAGCCAAAAAGCGGATACTCATTGGCAACATTTTTTAATGCAACTAGGGGAATTAGAGGTCCTACAGGCGGTACTAAAATTACCTAAAACAGACTTAAATGTCAAAAGCCTAATGTATATTACGCCGGCTAATGAAGCTATTTCCATTGAAGCTTTTCACATTTTAGAGCATCCGAACACATTTCCACCAAAAGCACACTTCTTCGCGACACCTTATAAATTATCGTTCTCTCAAGCATTTAAAATAAACGATGAAAATCTTAGCCTAGCGGACCTAGACATTGAAAATAATAATCAATCAAAGTACCTTGAATATTTTTCACAAGCAAAAATAGCTTTAGAAAGACAACTTGAAGAAGAGACGCATTTAACTAACTTAGCAACGGAAGAAAAAAGAAACCAAGTTGTCGAAAACCAGCAAGTGTATCTAAAAAGTTATAGTCAAAGTAAATATGCAAAATCTGATAAAGATAAAAAGCGCGAACTAGTTATGAAAGCTTTCCATTCTAATAATTAAATGTAAAGCTACTTTCCTCATTAAAATTAAATCATTTTAGTGACATTCCCCTGTGGAGATACAATTATCAAAATCCAAACAATCACGTTTGTTCAAATAAACATGATTGTTTTTTACACAGGGACCGAACACTAAAAAAGCCGTCCCGGCAACGTTTGGTTGCGGGAACGGCTTTTCAATCAAGACTACAAATGGTATTCATAGCATATGACCCCTTCGACTTGCTTGAAGCCTTCCTGGAGATAAAGTGCTTTCGCACGTTCATTTTCGCCATTTACCGAAAGTATCGTCTTGGCATAGTTTTTTTTCTTGGCAAAATGAAGAGATGCTCTCAAGAGAATACGGCCCAAGCCTTTTCCCTCGTATTCGGGAATGATGGCAAGAGGGCCGAAATTCATGATTGGGGTACTTTCAAAATCGTCTTCTTGTGAACCTCTTACGACCCCAACTGGTCGTTCCTTCTCGTACAGAATCAGCATGCCTTCTTCTATGTGCTCTTCACTCGAAAGCATCCTCTCCACGTCTGCCTGTATAAGAGGCGTTTCACTTCCCAGCAATTTCGCAAACCCGGCATTTCTGACTTCACACCAAGTTCTCTCATCCATTCCCTGCCTGAACGTCATTATTTCATAGCCCTCTGGCAAAGTGTAAGGAGGCACATCCATTTCCTCCCTTACTACCACGAATGTATACCGCTCCACTGTGAAATTCAACTCTTCCATGAATTTTTTCAATGCTCCATTAGTCAATTGGACAAAGAGAAAAACCTTATCAAGTCCACCAGTATGCTTCAGAATTTGCTTCATCAGCATGTCGTAACAAGCAATCTCCTCGAGTTCAGAATGGAAAATTCTGAAACGCGCCTTACTTCCTCGTCGGAAGTAATCTTCGATAATAAGAGATGCCGCCGCAATGATCTCCCCATGTTGGTTGCTTATTATGTACGTCGGATTATCAACATTGGGCACGAAGTCTTTCAAGTCTTCATCGTATAGAAAGGAATCATCGACCTCTTGTTTATGTTTTTTGCAGTATGAGATAAAATCCGCTACCCTTTCACTTTTCAGTGCTTCCACATTCATCTTTTTCACCGTCCATTGTTAAGATTTTACGTCCCCGGGAACGTCTCAATTATGACTATTCCATTGTTAGAGTTTTCATACATAAGACACCACCAATTTCAACCTTGATACAATTGAGTTTCTAGTTGTTTCTCAAAACAGGATATACCATTCAATTCATGTAATTCTTGTCCTCAATTGAAAAAAGAACTTTGAATAAGAAAAACACAGGGAGATTTTAGTCTTCCTATGTTTTCATTCATATTATTTATCTGTTTGTTTTTGCTTCTTTTTCAAATACTCCGCACGTATTTTTTCAAGTTGCTTCTTTTTATCAAATTTGGCAGGCTTGTGTTTTTCATGATACTTTGCCACAGCTACCTGACCTTTGGTATCCAATTCAAATTTCCCCACTTTGTCCACCTACTTTTCTTGTCTTTAAAGAGAATCTATTCAACAAATATAATATACCTTATTTTACTGAAGTAAACCTTATTAGTGTCTTGCTAACCTTGCATAGGGAGCGTCAAGAAGTTTGTGTAAATAAAGAAAAACTTTTCTTGTAGGTGCACCTATCTCTTACTTTTCTTTGAACATGGCTGCCAGTTCTGCTCAAGCTTGATCACAACCTAAATGACATCGAGTAGAGAATTTTTGATTGTATATTTCAAACTGAGAAACAAGAATTCTTTCAAGGGATTCTTCGTTTGGAAATTGCTCTTTTCGTTTACTGTATTTCTTAATTTGTTTGTTAAAGGATTCGATTAAATTGGTTGAATAAATACTGCGCCAAATTGATAATGGAGAGCTGTAGAACGTTAATATATAAGGGTTATCCATCAATGACTTTGTCACTTTGGGATAAGCTGTTTTCCACTACTTCACAAAATCTCCAAGTGCTTTTTACCCAATTCGTGATCATCTGCCCGATACACAGATTTAAAATCTTCACAGATTTCTGCACGGTCGGTTATCCGTACTTTATGAGCAACGTTTCGTTAGTGACATGCCCCTGTGTCCGAAACAATCATGAAAATATAAACATTCACGTTAGTTCAAATTAACATGATTGTTTTTAACACAGGGGCATAACACTAATGAAGATGTTTATTAAGTAATCAAACTCCATTCTATTGAGTCAAAATAAACTGCCGGGGAGTGACAACACAATGAATAGTTGCGAAGTATTGAAAATTCCAACTGCAAATGTTACCAAGTAGGGTTTGCAAGGTTTGATGATGTTACTCTATTGTTATTTGTGTAGAAATCCTTTATTAAAGCAAAATTCCCTAAAAAAAAAAATAAAGCATAAAGTTTTCAAACGGAAATTTTATGCTTTATTTCACATGATAAGACTGCATTAACCAGTCATATAAATATGGAGACTGCGGGAGTCGAATGACAACGCTTTTGACTACGTTAAATAAAAAAACGTTGCGGGGGGCGGGCAAGTTTTAATATTGGAACCTGATACTCTGCACTGGGAAGGAAGGTAGTCGTGACACTGCACCTTCAAAATCTAGATGTTCCTAAAACGCTTGCGGAAAAATACAGGAATTATAAATTTTCGATTATCGGATTAGCTATCATTTTCTTTACATATCTTCTAATTTCACGGACATTACTCAGATTTTTTGAACGTGTTTTTAATAACTCAGGGATATTTTTCCCATTGAAAATAAAGTTTAGGACAAGTTGTTTATCTTCTTCAACATAAAATTTCAATTCTTCCTCATAGATTCTATCGATAATAATACGCTTTACTTCTTCACTCAACAAATGAAATTCTACAAAAGCGTCGAAACGAGAAAATATTGCTTCTCCTAAATTGTTTTTTATTTCATCTTCAGAAGCATAATTAGATGTGCAAATAATAATAGAATCTTTCATATTGACTTTATAATATTTATCTTCATAAAACCCCTCATCGAATAGTTGATAAAATGCACTAAAAAACAAGCTATTGCATTTATCGAATTCATCTAATAATACAACATTTGATTCTCTGTCCATTAAATCTTTAGCGAATGAGTTGCTCCGGTCCCCAAAAATATATTCGAAGAAGCTATGGTTGTGAAACATAGAAAATTGCTTTCTAAACAAAGCCCCTTGTTTAGTTAAAATTTCATTGATGAATTGTGCTGTTTCGGTTTTTCCTATACCTGGTGGTCCATATAACATTATTACCTTTGGTTTACCTTTATTGTTATTTACTAAACTATATAATGCTTGTAAAATTTCTTTTTTTGCATTCTTCTGTCCCAAAATTTTCTCATCATAATTAACTTTTATTACCCGTAGTACTTCTCTTGATACTTTAGGATATATATAATTAAACTCTTCTATTTCGAAATCTTCATACTTGCTTAGTTGTGAATATACCTTTGACGGAGGGTTATGTAAATATATCTCATCGTACTCGAATATCTCTTGATAATTTAATATTACTAGGAGCATCATCTCAATGAACGCATCAGTTGTACCACCATATTCATCCGAAGTGACAGCAAAAAAATCATAGGAATTAATATCTTCTTGCTTTATTATTCCTTTTGTCAAACCATCATATTGCTTTATAAACTCCAATAATGTTAATTTCAATTCATTTTTAGGCAGGTATGAATCAAAATATGAATGTGGTCCATAATACACTTTCACCTTCATATCATTCACCTATTCCAGCTAAAATAACATCATATACTTTTAATTTTAAGTTTGATATATCTTCTTCGTCTTCAATACCCATTAGTTCATCAATATTGATTTCTTGGGAAGGAACATCATCATTTCCAGCAAGTTCATGCTCCATCAGCAAATCATTTTCTTTACATGTGCCTACTTCAATTACATAATAAGTCAAATCCATTTTAGGTATATCCGTTAGCATATAAGCATTTTTAAATTGTTGAATATTAAATCTTAGTACAATTTTTTTATTATCTAAGATACCTATTAATTCATAGTATCCCTTAGCAGCAGTTAAAATCTCATCAACTTCTCTAAAATTAAAATCTTGTAGCCCCTCCACTACTGCCGTATCTTCCCTAAATATTTTTAAATATGGAGCATACATTTTCATAAAAGCAAAAGAATTCTTAAGAGCGTATACTTTATAGTTTTTCAAAACTGTAATTTTTACTTCACTAATAAGCCTTTGTTTTATGTCTAGAAAGTCTGATAGAATTGTGTTAGTTAAAGTTTTAGTAACTAATGAATCCTTATTGGCTTCGATACTAGCACCCACATTCACATTAAATGCAGCTTTAATAACGTTTAAAAAACCCGTACCAGCACCTGCTTCCGCTGTAACCCCAGCATTTCCTTTTAATGTAACTGTCCCCTTATCTTCATCAATGGACTGAATTTCTCCACCATGTTCTACTAATAAAATATCTGTAACAGAGCCTTCATCAAAATAAACAATTTTTTTCATAGCATCCTCCATATATTTTAATTTAATTGCTATATGAAAACAAACAATCCTGAAGGAATTCGGATTTTAATATAGATTTCCTTAGTGTTGAGTGCCAGGTTCTAAAACAATTCAGAATTCAATGAGTACATGGTACCTTCACTACAACACTACAACTAATGATCTCTCTTGCTGTAAAACATTTTTTACTACGTAATTGATGATTAGCCCCACAAATTCAGCTATCCATCTATAAAAGTGTTTGCAGTTCTCTTTGCCTTCCCTCGAATTATATCTTTTAATCTATCAGATTTCACAATATTATCTAGAGCCTCTATTTCCATCTTTAACTCAAATATTTTCCTGGCATTAGAAATTCTTGTTTTTTGAGCGTCTAAGGATATGGCCTTTGGATTATCTTTTAGGAGCTTTTTTGCTAATTCTTCCCTATCAACATTTAAATCCCTAAATTCTTCAAAATACTCAACAAAAATTTCTTTTCCTATTGATCTTAATTTCTTTTCTAAAAGTTCTTGATTCATTACGTACCTCTACCTCCTGTAGCCTTTTCTTATTTGAATAATTAATGTAACAGCTTGTTAGATAACTTCTATTTCATTTAATATTTATCGTTGATTTGTTTGATAGCTAATTGCTGCCATTATATAAACAGAGTTACCTGTAATTGCAGTAATTTCTTTGCTTATCCCCTTTTCACCAGCCAGCCATCTTTCGTAGTAAGCGTAAACTTTTATAAAATTATCTTTGTATATAGGACGAGGGCTTTTTAATTTACTAGATGGCACTATTTCTGATTCATATACAGTCAAAATCTTGCCATTGGTTACCAGTTTAAAATTAAGACCTGTTTTTGTTTTTAGTTCTATTGGTTTTTCCAAACTTTCTGCAAATAAACTTTCCCATATGTCTGCTGCATTCAATACTATACCTCCTTTAGAATTTGAACATAATTAATCTAATTCAACATTATGACCTAATTTACCTTCAAAAAAAGAACGCAATTCCTTCATTTGGAATTCGTTCTTTTACTGTTATAATCACTCAAACCAAGAGACCACCTCTACCGACGCGAGTACCAGGTTCTAAACTAATTCAAAATTCAATGAGAACCTGGTAACCTTCACTAATTGGACTCATTATTTCTGGCATCGGTTAAGTAACTATTACTTCAGCAAATTCATGGTATACGCTTGTTATCTTTGGTTTCATCGCGACGATCGGTGAACTTATTTATTCACCTATTCGGTATGGTGAAAAAGCGAATATGATGCCAGCTGATAAAAGAGGATCCTACTCGGCATTTTTTAATCTGTCATTCTCTGGAGCCGACTTTATTGCGAGATCCACAATCATTTTAGGCGCATTCTTAATTCCAACGATGATGTCTGTATACATTGGAATCCTCTTGATGATTGGTATTTTCCTATCTATTCTGGGTTACTCTTTCGTGAAGAGACGGACAGCGAATATAAAATCATTTTGTGTAACAGAAAACCGTAACGACAAGTGGGGTAAGAATTCCAACACAAGATCCAAACGAAGCACGACCACTCAGGACAGTTCTTACGGAAATCTCTCGACAAAAGTAAAACACCAAGCTTCTAGAAAACAGAAAGTGCATGCGACACATAGCATGTGCTAATCTTGCATGTCAAAAAACTGACGCCATTATTATATAACTGGCGTGAGTGGTAATGTTGCCTCGTAAAGCCTGTCAGTATCTACAGTGTCGACAAGGACGGTACTGACGATAAAAAAACTGAAAGGTAGTGAAGCGCATGTGGCACCTACAAGAAATGTGAACATTGTCTTACAGGAATTGTCGTGTACTAATGAAAGAAAGTAGGTTGGAAGCTAGTCACGTTCCACCCTACTTTTTTGATTTGTCTTATACATAGAAATCTCTAATTAAAAATTATAGGAAATGTAAATATAACGAAAGCTGCCCAAAGTCCGTAGACCGGCAAATACTTAGTAACGGCATCTTGAATAGTTGAAGGTCCGGATTTGTTTTGTAGAAAACGAATGTAGGAGAGCATAATCCAAATAAGATTTGCCCAGATAAGAATGTTTACTCCTAAAACAGCAAGTCTATTAGGCGTAATCCCATAAGATGAAAGTCTGAACACGATAGCTGACAAAGCAACACTGTCAATGATAAGGGCAAGAACAATTAAGGCAAAATTCATATAATCTGAAATGTTCTTTTTCTCGTCTGAGTCGCTCTCGATAATGGAAAATATGGTAACGGCCAATACACCAAGGAGTATTCCGTTGAAGGCTATTAGGAAATTACGGTCCAAGAATGGATTTTTCCCGACCCATATAACCGTTATAAGATAGACCAACAATGTGACCAGGACAAGAGGACTAAAAATTTTAGCTATATATGGTGTAATATTCTTAGCATGTTTAAGATTCATTGATACCAGGTATGCAGCCACAATAGCGAGAGCGGCAGCACCAAATAAAACGACATTACTAAAATAGAAGTCTTCTATATCCAAGCCAACAAAGCTAAATAACTGCATGGTCAATGCTGCTAGTACCATTCCGCTAACTGCCATGCTGGCGTAAAGAATACAATATTCCAGATTAAATTTAATATAGGCTAATCTTGTGCTGCCTTTTGAATATTCATTTCCTGTAAATGCAAGCCCTACCAATACCCATAAGAATATGGGAAGGTGTAAATAAGCAAGGATAATACTGTCTTTATAATTTAATGGCAGCATATTAAGATAAAAGCCGGAAATTAGGAACAACACTGCAAGGGAATAAATAACACTTTTTTTCGGAGTATTATTGTAAACAAAATAGGCAGCAATAAAGGGAATTATACCAAAAGCCAGGTTAATTGGAGCAATTGCTTCCTGTTTGACAAAATGGTAAATGATCCTGGTGCATATCCCGACCAGTATGGCTAAAATGCCCATGAATATGAAACCCTTTTGAAGCAAGGAAAATCTTACTGTATTTGCCGCCTCCTTGAAATGCAATCTTTCGTACCAAACACCAAGAACCTGAGAATCAGGATTTTCTTCCCATGCGTGTGTGAATGACTTTTTAAAAATTTTATTGTTTTACAATAAATTTTTATTATTTTGGATAACATTTTTATTGTAGGTATTTGTTTTAAGCAAAAATAAAAAGTATTCCTCATTCAAAGAAATGCCCTATAACTTTAAACCATTAAATTTATTACTTGTACAGCTAACATGCATCTTAGTTCAATAAGAAAAAAGACTTTACCTCTTCTTGAAGTAAAGCACCCGTTTGCTAAATAACGAATAATAAACCTTGGTACCGGGTTGATCCTTTAACTGGTAAAGAACAACGGTACTACAAGACGTGGCTTTAAAACTCTAAAGGGAGCCGAACTAGCTTTAGCACGTATGAAATTTGAAATATCAAAAGGCACTTTTGGCAGATCACAAGCTGAAACGTACCAAGAAAAGTTGAAGAAAGTACGTTTACTAAAACAGCAGGTCTCTTCCGTAATCATTTTCTTCCTGAAATCGGTCAGAACAAGATTGAGTAAATGATTATCGATGTATGCCAAGGACAAGTTGATACTTGGTCTAAAAAATTGAAAAAATATCGGATTGTAAAAGCCTATGCAGCTAAATGAAGTGATGAATTTTGCAATCAAACGTGGTTACTTTGAAACAAATCCGTTCTCATTAGTTGATATGTCCGTTATGAAGAACACCTCTTTCGAACGATGGATATTTACACGCACGTTACTCAGAAGGCTAAGGGTATACAGAAGTTCGAAAAGTACCTAAATATCTGATTTCGAGTTCGACTACGGTTCTGACTCTGGCTGACTACGACCAGTTGAAACTCAATGAAATAAAAAAACACCCAAATCCTTGATATGAAAGGATTTGGGTACTATTTGAAATCCTGTGATTTCTAAGTATGGAGACGGCGGAAATCGAACCCGCGTCCAGAAACTCTAACACTTAAGCTTCTACGCGTGTATAAAAAATATATTACATATAACCCCAGTTTCTGTATGTGTCGGATGTATATGTAGTATATGAGCTAGCTAGAATATTATCCCCTGTACTATGGATACTAAATTGTGATATAGCTGCCATTATAGCTTTTTCTCTAAAAGGAATGTGTATACATTTAGCCGATCCATGGCTTACCCTAGAGGCTAAAGCTTTAGGCCACAAATTGCTTAACTGCGTTGGCGCAGTTATACTATCATATCCAGTATAAGCAATAATTATTGGTAAGTCGTATACATCGACAGCTTTCTCAATTTCAAAATTAAGTAACCCCCTATCCCAAGCTGTATCTTTTGAGATTATCAGAAGCATATTTTTCGAACTTTTCATTCGTTCAAGTAACCTATTTTGCAAAGTTACCTTGGTACTTGTATCTTGCACTTGATATGTTTTCTTGTGACTGTCACTAAAGGTCAAAGTATTGCTTCTACTTTGATTCCATTTTTGAAGCAGTCCATAATATTTGATATCACTTTTTGTTGGGTCTGTTGTACCTTGTCCATCAAACGCTACATATGTTCCATTTCTATACGCCATTAGTCTATATCTCCCTGTAAGCTAAATAAATTAATTTGATCAAATAAATCTTCATAAATAACTATAGTTAATTTTGCTGGATATTTAAACCTAGTCTCACTAATCCTAAATGTCCAAAGCATTATATTCAGTAATTCACCAATTTCAATGTTATTAAATCCACCTTTAAACCTTGTTATTCCAGACCCAAAGACTGGTACGGTTACGCTTTTTTGTGCATAAACTCTATTAATCTCATTCCAAAATTGTAGAAGAAAATTTATATACTCCGTCATCGTTAACTCAGCTTCATTTTTGTCATTAAATTTAGAAAATGCAGTCAATACATAGTCATCTATTACAATCGAGCTTCCTAATTTATACTTTGTTGCTCCACCTTTTCTAGGAACATTTTCGCAAAGTATATTTTCAGACATGTTTAATACTTCATCTTCTTTTATTCTTTTAGATAACTCATTGACATCTGTAAAAATATTCATAATGTACTTTCCATTAAGAGAGGTTTCTGCAATAATCTTATCATCAACAATAGTGTCGAAATATTCGTTAAAAGGTATGACTTTTAGCCCCTCTTGGCTAAAAATATCTCCTTTTTTTATATGGACAGTAGTTCCACCAATACTTATATTAGTTTCAGCTAACTTATTAGCATAAATCCAAATTCCAAAGTATATTAAACACAGAATGATAATAAAAATAACTCCACTTTTTATTTTCCAATCATCAGGTAACTCACAAAAAATTAATATCAAAGACAGAGCAGCACTAACTCCACCAACAATTTTTAGAAATTGTTCTATAATTCTTTTGTCAAAAAATTTAATCTTAATTGTCATTTCGCCAAATATCTCCTCATATTAAATAATTCCTTACCAAAATATAAAACATCTAGCCCATGAATTTCTTTATTCGAGCTTGTATTATAGCTATTTAACCACTCCTGTAGTTTCTCTGCGTCTAAGCTCTCAAGCTCAGATAGCTGACCATCAACAGGATACAATATGTCTAAACTATTTTGCTTCTGCTCATTCAATACACTAAATCGTTTTTCAATAATCTCCTCAATCGCCAATCTTCTTGGGTGGATTTTTCTAACGATAGAAGCCGTTTTTAATTCATTGTAAATCCATGGGGAATTAGTTTTTTTATCTTTTGCTTCATTAACACTTAATGACTCAGGTGTATTTAGAAATATTAAACATTCCGTTTGATCGATAATATCATTCAAAGCCGTTGACAACATCATATGAACATGGCTAGTAGTATAGTTTCTTATTTGATAATTATAAGTAGTATTCCCAGCTTTTCTACTTAAAACACTATATTCATTATCAATCTCTTTTAATAATGCATTGGCACTTCCCCATACTATTGAATCAATAAACACTGTTAGTCCGAAGTTTTTATTCAGCCAAACAGCAAGTCTCTTCGCTGTTCTAGCATCATTATGAGAGTGAGAAATAAATACATCCGATTTATAACCAGGGAACCAATCATTAATAAGTTTTGAACCATCTATTTTACCGTCCTCCCCTCTTGGTAATAAGATTTTATCGTTCACTTTGTTTTTTAATATACTTTTTAGATTCTTTAGCTCATTCTCATAATCTTCAATTTCTTCATCACTTATGCCAAAAAAAGACTGTTTTTCTGACATAGATAAATCTAAATTATACCCTTTAAACAAGATTGCACCTCCATTATTTAGTATATCTATATCCATCTGTACACTAATTTTAGAAAACTATATACTCTTAACTCTATTTTTAAAATTAGATCATGAAAAAAGTTTACTAAGCTCTTTCTAAGTTAGATTTCAACATTTTAATCTTAAACAAAAGCAATACACATGGATCCTTAACCTTGCAGCACTAAATCTTTAAATTCAATACAGTCTTTTCGCTAGATGGTCTTCTATATAAATCAATAAATCTCCATACCACATGTGCTGGTTTAGTATCAATCTCTTACGCAACCAAGACCTTGAAATACAAAATTCACATTACCATCATTTTACTTGGTAAAAATATACCCTTCATTTTCACCACTCATCATACACTTTAGAGTTGGTGTATGAATAGAAGCTCCATTACTAAACCAATTTTTCGTTTACATAAACGGTAGGATTAACAATAGACACTATACTACTAGAGATTTAAACTGTTTTTCAATGAAAAAAACCAGTGAGTTTGTTCACTGATTTTTTATATCAGACTATTTTAGACACGTCGTTAATTGTAATCTTCATTTTTCTAGATCACTTTAGTAAGTACAGGAGAAAGAAGACAAAACAGAGAGATTTCGTTCCCTTCGTTTAAATTTATAACAAACCTAAAAGTTATCTATACTATTTCGTGAATGTAGTTGCTCTTCGAGTAGCCTACTCCTACTATTTTGGCGAGGTATTCCTTTCTTATTAGTACGAATCTCGGATAATACTATTTCACTATTATTTGATAATAAATTGTCTAGTATTCGTGAAGTAAAGAATTGTATTTCTTCTAGACGAGTCATTGTCTCATAAAAAAAACCTTCATGCTTAGCTGTTAAATTAACAAGCTCACTCATTATTTCTGGTTCTTCTATTCTTTCTATTTTTCCAGATAAAAGTTTATATTCTTCTTGATAACCTCGTAAATTTTGATTTATTCTTGATAACCTTCTTTTCACCTCTTCAATTTCATTATTTGAAGTTAATAAAGGAGACAAGGATATTAATACATCAGTGATTTGCTCCTTTAAATAATCTGCAGGAATTAATTCTCTTGGCGAATTTAATAGTTTTTGTTGTGACCTAGTCAAATCAAGAACTTGTTCCATAATATCTTCATTTGGGCTTTCTTTCACTAGAACCTCTTCTTTAATTTCAATATTTGGATACTTTTTATTTATTTCATCTAATTTACCTTTGAGATTATCCCATATTAAATCAAAAGTAGTGTCTAGTCGAGATACCTCTAAGCCCTCTTCTCCACAAGCTTTATTAATGCTATATAATAATTTTCTTACATCCTCTTTGTCATATGCTGTAGCTTGAAATTGAAGTAAAGGACCCTTTACTTCAGATTTTTTTAGATTAAGTAAGAATGGAGAAACATAACCTTCATCTACAAACTTAGATAATGCACCTGCTTCAAAATTCACCCATGGTGCTGCTATGTTTTCTTTTGTTACACAGATAATCCCATAAGAACATGTCTCTAATTCTTTTGCAATATCGTTACTCCATCTTGCCCCCTTATCTATGTCTTCTGATGAAACATATGTTGTTACGGACTGGATTACAATTGGTAACCAATCACGGAATGCTACTGCTACTTCGTGACTAAGATTACCTGACCAACTCAGAAAAACTCTCATATTTATCAATATCCTCTCAAAAAGCTAATTTCAACAAATTAATCATACGGTCTTAAAGCTTAACTATGTAAGTATACGTCTGCTTTTGTAACATGGTTATTTCTTTCATCTATTCCTCCTATTTATGCAGAACAATATAATATTCGACATAAAAATGAAAAACCCTTTAATTAACAAAATTGCCCAACTATATTATCGTTGTAAAGCTGATAACTCTAAAGTTAACTCTCCGAATTCAAAGCGCTAGGAACGTTATGTATCTATTTGTTACAGACAATATAAAAGACGGATTTTATTAATCTTTGTAACAGTGTGGTGAATTTTCAATCCCATGTTCATTCTTCCACTTCAACACAAAAAAGGAGGATCCTTTTAACAGAACCTCCTTCGAGTGATTTATCAAAATTCACTCCCTTGATGTAAATTATTTTATTTAGATTTTATAAAGTAACTCTCGAAATTTTTCTACTCGTTTATTATCATGTTCTGATTTAGCAACTGCAATACTATATGATAATGCTCCTATTAAACCTACATAATCTTGAATTGATATTTCAATTTTTTTCATCATTGGTAATCCCTCAAACTAGTTGCTACCTCTTTCACATCTAAATCTAAGTATTGTGTCGTAACACCTAAGTCAGAGTAACCGAGTGCTTTTGAGATAATTGCAATGCTTGCTCCCGCATCTAGTAACTTCTTAGCATACCCTCTTCGTATTGCATGTGCATTGATGTTTTCCAAGCCGAATCGTTTCGAATATTTATTTAGTTGTTTGGAAATAGCATTATTAGACGTTTTACTATTATTAATCGGTAAGCCGTTCTGAGTAATGATGATATTTGTATTCTCCGTATTGTAGTAGCTTCGAACAATTTGCAGTTTTAAGAACTTATGATTCTTCAATATAGAACCGTCTAGGTTTATGGAAGGATTTTCATAATCAATATGTCTCTCTTTCAACTCGCCTAATGTTTGGATACGAATGCCAGTCTTATACATTGTCAGAATAGCTACTGTATCTCGAAAGCCGATGAAAGTGTTTTGGTAAATAAGTTCAATTAGCTTTTCAATATCATTTACTTTAGCACCTTTTTAATTTGCTTATCAATTTTGATGTTAATGGTACTCCAGAATTTTTGTTTCATCCAACCGCTATTATGAAATTTACTTAATACAGCTTTAATCGATTTTAGACGTATTAATTTCGTCTGTTGAGCGACTTCTAATGAACCTAAGTACTCGTAAATGCTATCAGTTGTAATATCCTCTACATATTCCAGTTTATTGAACTGTACGAACTGATTAAAAATATAGTCGTAGCTTTCAATTGTTCTGATTCGGTTTCCTGCGAATCGCATTTGCTGATAAATTGTTCCTAATGCTTGCGGAATAGTTGTCCCGCTTCTTTTCACTTCCATGTTAACTTCTTCTGATTGATCGTAAAAAAACCGTGTTTTCTGCACATACAAAAAACCTCCTAATTTAAATAAATTAGAAGGTCAATCGATGCAAATTCGTTAGGGAGTTTCCCCCTAGTTTGTGTTATTAACCGTTGTTATGACTGCATTTAAAAGCAGTAAAAATATGGAGACGGCGGGAATCGAACCCGCGTCCAGAAACTCCAACACTTAAGCTTCTACGCGTGTATCTTGCCTATTAAGGTTTCGCGCAGCATTATGCCGACAAGCGGGCGTCTTGTGCGCTAACTTGAAAATCTCTTACCGGCGGCTCAAGTGGCACCGACGATCGTATCCCACTAAAAGTGAGCTCGTACAGGACCACATGGGTGATGGTCAAGACAAGCAACATCGTCAGCTTACGCTGCGAATGCTAGGTTTTGGTTTTTGCCAGTTATTATAAAATGACGTTGATACGGAGCCGATCCCTCCGACGCGCAACTTAAGCTCAGACCATCCCTGTCGAATCCGTAACGTCCCCTTAATTAAGGTTGATCAAAAAGGTTGTCAGCAAAATTTAAATTGCTGCTTCTTGAACAAACACTTATAGGAAGTTCGGGTGAACTACATGTGAAGCTGGCAAAGCTGTATTCTTATTATAAGACAAAATTGGTCAAACTTCAAGGTCTAATCTTGATTTCGTGATTTGAACGCACGTTCGATGTCACGTTTTGCTTCTTTTTTCCTCAAATCATCGCGTTTATCGTAATTCTTCTTCCCTTTACCCAAACCGATCAACACTTTTGCAAATCCATCTTTTAAGTACATTTTAAGTGGGATGATTGAGAATCCGTCTTGTTTAGAAAGTCCGATTAACTCATTGATTTGTTTTTTATGAAGCAATAATTTACGTGACCGTAGCGGTTCATGATTAAAACGATTTCCTTGTTCATATGGACTGATATGCATATTGGAAATCCACGCTTCATTATTACGAATCCGTACGAAAGCGTCTTTTAATTGAACTTTTCCTTTTCGAATCGATTTTACTTCGGTCCCTTGTAGGACAATTCCCGCTTCAATCGTTTCTTCAATAAAATAATCGTGGTTCGCTTTTTTATTTTGCGCAACTACTTTTCCTTCACCTTTTGGCAATTGACTACACCTCGCTGTTTAGAAAAGAGCAGCTACTCGCCGCTCTTTTCACTTACTTTTTCTTCCGCTTACGACTACTTTTTTGTTTTTTTGCAATATCTTCATAAAACTTTTTCTTTTGATTAACGCCTTTTTTAGGACCAGGATTTGATTTATCTGTTGTACGTTTGCCTGCTCCTTCTTTTCGTTTCGCATGAATCACTTTAGGCGTTTCTTTACGAGCTGGTCGATTGAAGGATTTCACCATACCCACAATTTCAAAGTCAATCGCCGATTCTTCAGGTTTTACTGAGGTAACACGAACTGTTACTTCGTCCCCAATTCGGTATTGTTTACCCGCTCTCTCACCGATCATCATCATTTGACGGTCATCAAAACGATAATAATCATCTGTCATGTTACTGACATGAACGAGTCCTTCAATTGTATTCTCAAGTTCAATAAACATCCCAAAGTTTGTAACTGAGCTGACAATGCCATCAAACTCTTCACCAATTTTGTCCACCATATACTGTGCCTTTTTCAAGGATTCTGTATCGCGTTCTGCATCAACCGCACGACGTTCACGTCCAGATGTATGGTCTGCAATCTCATCCATTACAGCACCCCAATGAGCGACAGTTGGTTGCGAAACATCACCATTAATTAAGTATGTGCGAATTAATCGATGAACGATTAAATCTGGATACCTACGAATCGGAGATGTGAAATGTGTATAGTACTCAGTTGATAAGCCAAAATGCCCCAAACTCTCTGCATAGTATTTCGCTTGTTGCATCGAACGTAACATCATCGTAGAGATCACTGGTTCTTCAGGTAATCCTTCAATTGATTCTACAATTTCCTGCAGGGCACGTGGGTGTATTTCATTCCCGGATCCTTTAACGACAATCCCAAAATTCGTAATGAACTCAAAGAAACGTTGAAGTTTTTCTGGTTTTGGATCTTCGTGAATACGGTAAATGAACGGTACATCCATCCAGTGGAAATGTTCTGCAACGGTTTCATTTGCAGCAAGCATGAATTCTTCGATTAAGCGTTCAGCTATTGTTCGTTCACGAATAACAACATCAGTAGGCCATCCTTCGTCATTAACAAGAATTTTCGATTCTTTAAAGTCAAAGTCAATAGCTCCACGGTCTGCACGTTTTTGTCGTAAAACACCTGCAAGTTCAGCCATCAATTCAAACATTGGTACTAAGTCGCGATAACGTTCAATTGTTTCTTCATCTTTTTCTTCCACAATCTTATAGACATCATTGTATGTCATACGCTCGGTTGTTTTGATAACGCTTTGGAAAATTTCGTGTGACACTACTTTCCCCGAACCGTCAATCACCATTTCACATGACAATGTTAATCGGTCCACATGTGGGTTTAATGAACAAATTCCGTTAGATAGACGATGAGGAATCATTGGAATCACTCGGTCAGTTAAATACACACTTGTAGCTCGTTCATACGCTTCTGTGTCTAATGGAGAGTCTTGTGTAACATAATAACTAACGTCCGCTATGTGGACACCGAGTTTGTACGTACCATCAGGATTCTTTGTCACTGTTACCGCATCATCCAAGTCTTTTGCATCTGCACCATCAATCGTTACAATTACTTCGTCCCGGAGATCACGGCGTCCTTCTAAATCTGATTCTAAAATTGCATCAGGTACAGCATTCGCTTGATCTAAAACAGCTTTCGGAAATTCAGTTTCAATGCCATGTTTATGGATAATCGACAAGATATCGACGCCTGGGTCATTTTTGTGACCAAGAATTTGCGTAACCATACCAGTGGCTGATTTACGTCCTTCTGGCCATCCTGTAATTTCAACAACTACTTTATGACCATCAATGGCACCAAGTGTATCTTCTTTCGCAATAAAAATATCCATTGAGATTTTTTTATCGTCTGGAAGGACAAATCCAAACCCTTTATTATCTTGAAATTGGCCGACTACTTTTGTAATTCCACGTTCGGTAATTTTGGTAATTGCACCTTCTCGTCGATCGCCCGAACTTGAACTAGAAACACGTACAAGTACTGTATCGCCATTCATGGCTCCATTAATTTCTGTTGGGGGAATGAAAATATCGTCCATTCCATCTTCCTCTGGTGAGACAAATCCAAAACCTCTAGGATGCCCGATGAATTTACCACGTAATAAGTTCATTTGTTGAGGTAGTCCATAACGGTTCGATCTAGATCGAATGACAACACCCTGTGTTTCTAATCGAGTAAGAGTCTTGACTAATTCCTTAAACTCTTCAGAGTATTCCAGTTCGAGTTGCGATTCTAATTCTTGAACAGTCATTGGTTTATAATCTTCTTTTCGTAAAAGTGCTATTAATTGTTCTTCTAAAGATTGTTCCATCTTACATCCCTCCTTCTAACAGCGTGTGCGAGAATGGCAGTTTTTACACCTGCCACTCCAATGACTGTAAAAATTCTAATATGTCTTCGTGTAGCTGTTCTTTTTCTTGATCAAGCGTAATGACGTGACCTGATTTCTCATACCATTTAATTTGTTTTTCAAATGATTCCACATCATCGTGAATGATGGTAGCTGAATCAATGTCAATGACCTCATCTTTACGTCCTTGGACAACGAATAGAGGTGCATATACGTGATCGATATGTTTTCGGACATCGTACACCAAATTACGCAATTCGGGTAAAGATTCCATCGATTGTTTTTGAAGTTCTACTACTTCTTCTTCGATACGTATTGCATCTTTTCCTTCATATCGTTTATAATCTCGTGCGTATTTCAAGACGCCTTCATACATGATTTCCGTTGTTTTCATCGACATCGGTGCACACATCGTTACAATTCCTTTGACAGGTACTGTATACCCTAACTTAAGAGAGAAGACACCTCCTAATGACAATCCTGCAACAGCAATTTCTTCGTAACCGGCTGCTTTTAATTGATCATAGCCACGCATTACGTCTTTCCACCAATCTGATGGTCCAGTATGTATTAGTTCTTCAGGTGGTACGCCATGGCCTTTATAATGAGGTGCCAATGAGGTATAGCCGTTTTTTTCTAAGAAACGACCTAGCATCCGTACATCTGAAGAGTTCCCTGTAAATCCATGAAGTAACAATACGGCTCGTTTACCCGCTTCAAAAAAGAACGGTTTGGGTTGATTGATTCGCATTCAAAATACCTCCATTTAATAAGAAAAGCGCAAAGCGCCGTCTTGGTCCGGAACCTGCGCAAGAAGGACCGAATTGAAAGCCTGCTTTCGTATGAATGGCCTGAAGCTTAGGTATGGACTGGCGCTTGGAGCTAGACAAAAGCTATCCATATATAAGGATACAGCTTGTAATTTTAAATTTTCAAGTAATAAGAAAACGCCTAACCAATTCAGTCGGTCAGGCGGCTCGTTTTATGTTGATTATAATTTCGTTACGGCAATTGCCAAAATAAAAAATAATACGGCTAATACAATCGTTATACGGTGCAATACAAGATCCATTCCTCTTGCTTTTTGCTTGCCGAAAAGTTGCTCAGCTCCACCAGAGATGGCACCTGATAAACCTGCACTTTTCCCTGATTGTAACAACACAACAACGATTAATGCTAGCGAAACGATGACCAATAAAGTCAATAACAACGCATGCATTTGTTCCACCTCCCGATCAGAAACATCACAACACTCATTATTTTACCAAATAATAGACGTAAGTACAATAAGCTGATAGAAATAGATTAGGTATTCTATCAGAAAATTTGATAATTTAACGAATATTTAGACGCAAAGAAGATTGATAACTTGAAACAAAATATGACACAGCCAGAATTTTGGCAAATCCATACAAATTTATTCCTTATTGGATGTGCGTGTCGCTTGTTTAGAAATGTTTGCTCATTGTCCAAATATCTCATTCTCTTGTACAGATATCTATCATTCCTCCACCGAAATCTCCTATACACTTGCGAAAAATAAAAGCCGCCCACAATTATTGGGGCGGCTTTCATGTTATTTATTTCTTTAAGTTATAGAATGTTTTTAATCCTAAGTATTGAGCTGAATCGTAAAGTTGATCTTCAATACGAAGCAATTGGTTGTATTTGGCTACGCGGTCAGAACGTGATGGTGCACCAGTTTTGATTTGTCCCGCATTTGTAGCAACTGCGATATCTGCGATTGTTACATCTTCAGATTCACCAGAGCGATGAGAAATAACAGTTGTATAACCAGCACGTTTCGCCATTTCAATCGCGTCAAACGTTTCTGTTAATGTACCGATTTGATTTATTTTGATTAAGATTGAGTTTGCAATGCCTTCTTCAATCCCTCTAGAAAGTTTCGTTGTGTTCGTAACGAATAGATCGTCTCCAACTAATTGAACTCGATCACCTAGGCGTTCTGTCAATAATTTGTGACCTGCCCAGTCATTTTCATCTAAACCATCTTCAATTGAAACGATTGGGTATTTATCGCAAAGCTCTACATACCAATTCACCATTTCTTCTGATGATTTCACGATTCCTTCACCAGCTAAATTGTAGTTGCCAGCTTCTTTATTGTAGAACTCAGATGAAGCAACGTCCATTGCAATCAAAACTTCTTCTCCTGGTTTGTATCCAGCATTTTCAATCGCTGTCAGGATCGTAGTGATTGCTTCTTCATTGGATGCTAGGTTTGGAGCGAAACCACCCTCATCTCCAACAGCAGTATTCAAACCTTTTTCTTTTAACACTGATTTTAAACTATGGAAAATTTCTGCTCCCATACGTAGTGCATGACGGAATGATTCTGCACCAACTGGCATTACCATAAACTCTTGGATATCCACATTGTTATCGGCATGAGCGCCACCATTTAATATATTCATCATTGGAACTGGTAATTGTTTCGCGTTAAATCCACCTAAGTATTGATATAAGGGAATGTCTAAGTAGTCTGCAGCTGCATGTGCAACAGCAATTGAGACACCTAGTATTGCATTTGCACCAAGTTTGCTTTTGTTTTCAGTGCCATCAAGCTCAATCATCGCTTTATCAATGGACACTTGATCTAGTACAGAGAAATTTTCTTCAAGTTCTTCAGCTAAAATGTCATTTACATTTTCTACAGCTTTTAACACACCTTTACCAAGGTAACGGCCTTTGTCACCATCACGAAGCTCTACTGCTTCATATTCACCAGTGGAAGCACCAGAAGGTACGATTGCACGGCCAAATGCGCCGCTTTCTGTGAATACTTCGACTTCAACTGTTGGATTCCCGCGAGAATCTAATACTTCACGAGCTTGTACGTGTGTAATAATTGGCATGTTTATATCTCCTCAGCTTTCAGTAGTGTTTTACCTGTCATTTCAGGTGGTTGCATAATTCCTAACAAGTGTAACATGGTTGGTGCTAAATCTGCTAAGATCCCGTTGTCCCGCAAAGAAATTCCTTTTTTTGTGACGATAACTGGAACTGGGTTCGTTGTATGTGCTGTCATTGGCTCACCCGTTACGGTAACAACTTCATCCGAGTTTCCGTGATCAGCGGTAATGATGGCCGCTCCACCTTTCTCTACGAGTGCTTCGACAATGCGGCCGAGACATTCGTCCACAACTTCAATGGCACGAATGGTTGGTTCTAGCATCCCGCTATGCCCCACCATGTCTGGGTTGGCAAAATTCAAGATAATCCCATCAAAGCGATCTGCTCGAATAGCATCAAGTAACGCTTCTGTTACATCATAAGCACTCATTTCAGGTTGGAGATCATAGGTGGCGACCTTTGGAGAATTGATCAGAATACGTTCTTCTCCCGGGAAGTGATCTTCCCTGCCCCCACTCATGAAAAATGTCACATGTGGAAATTTTTCTGTTTCGGCAATGCGCAATTGGGTCTTGCCATTTGCAGCTAACACTTCCCCAATTGTATTAACTAAATTATCGCTTTCATATGCAACCGTTGCTATTACTTCATCACTATAAGTGGTAAATGTAACAAACTTCAAGTTGTTCGGATGCTTTGGACTAAGTGGAAAGGCCTCACAATTTGCATTTGTAAAGACAGTCGACAATTGAATTGCACGGTCTGGTCTAAAGTTAAAGAAAATGACAGCATCATTAGAATCGATTGTGGCAACAGGTTGTCCGTTTTCCCCAATCGTAAACGGCAGAACAAATTCATCTGTGACCCCTCGTTCATAGGAAGCCTGAACTCCTGCTACAGCAGAAGATGCCGTTCCGCCAACCCCATCAACAAGTGCTCGATACGTTTGTTCTACTCTTTCCCAACGTCGATCACGATCCATTGCATAATAACGACCACTTATCGACGCAAACGTGCCTACTCCGATTTCATTCATCTGCAGTTCTGTTTCCTCAATGAACTCAATTGCAGTTTTCTGTCCAACATCACGGCCATCCAAGAAACCATGCACAAATACGTCTTCAACACCATGCGCTTTTGCCAATTGCAATAATGCGAACAGATGCAAGTAATGTGAATGTACTCCTCCATCGGATAGCAAGCCCATTAGATGCAACTTTGAACCATTCGTTTTCACATGAGCAATCGCTTCCAAAAACGCTTTGTTTATAAAGAAATCTTCTTCACGGATTGATTTATGGATACGTGTTAAATTTTGATAGACAATGCGTCCTGCACCAATATTTAAATGACCCACTTCTGAATTCCCCATTTGGCCTGGTGGCAATCCAACTTCTTCACCTGAAGCGATAAGTGAAGCATGAGGAAATTGGTTCCAGTATCGATCGAAATTGGGTTTGTTTGCTTGTGCTACCGCGTTACCAAAAACTTCGTTTCTTAATGCGAGACCATCTAAAATAATAAGTGCAACTGGCGATTTAAGCATTTGCACCCGCCTCCAATAATTTCAAGAACGATGCTGGTTGTAAACTTGCACCACCAACTAGTGCTCCATCAATATGTTCCATGGTTAACAATTCTTCAATATTCTCTGGTTTGACAGAGCCACCGTACTGAACGCGAACCGCCTCAGCTACGTTTTGGCCAAACAATGATTCCACTTTTGCACGAATTGCCCCACAGACCTCATTTGCATCCTCGGATGTTGCCGTTTTACCTGTACCGATCGCCCAAATTGGTTCATATGCAATGACTGCTCGTTTCACTTGGTCTGCAGTCAAATCAGCAAGTGCTTTTTCTACTTGCCCTTCCACTTTAGAAGTCGTGTTCCCCGCTTCACGTTCCTCAAGCGTTTCACCAACACAAATAATTGGAATTAAATAATGGTCGAATGCAGCGTGCACTTTCTTGTTAACTGCTTCGTCTGTTTCATTGAAATATTCACGACGTTCAGAGTGACCTAAAATGACGAAATCAACGCCTAAATCAGCGAGTTGAACCGGACTTACTTCACCTGTAAAAGCACCTTCAGATTCAGAGTGCATGGTTTGAGCTCCCACATACACCGGGGAGTCTTTTACGACTTGTGCTAATTGGTCTAGAAATAATGCTGGAGCACAAATGACAGTATCTAATTTCACAGGATCCGGTGCTAAACCTTTCACTTCTTCTGCAAATTGTTTCGCTTCAGACAATGTTTTATACATTTTCCAGTTACCTGCAATAATTGGTTTACGCATGCGAATTCCTCCTTAGTTTTGATCGTTTAGAGCAGTAACCCCAGGCAAGTCTTTGCCTTCCATAAATTCAAGGGATGCACCGCCACCCGTAGAGATGTGATCCATTTGGTCCGCAACTTCGAATTTTTCAACAGCTGCCGCCGAATCCCCGCCACCAATAACCGTATATGCTTTTGTAGATGCCATTGCATTTGCAACGCCTTTTGTACCATTCGCAAATGGAGCCATTTCGAATACACCCATTGGTCCATTCCAAATAATCAATTTAGAGTTTTTAATCACATCTGCATAGAGTTCAGTTGTTTTCGGTCCAATATCAAGCCCCATCCAGTCAGAAGGAATTCCGTCAATGTCGACCACTTTTGTTTCAGCATCTTGTGAAAACTCGCTTGCCACAATCACATCAATCGGAAGCAAAAGATTCACGCCTTTTTCTTTTGCTTTTTCAATGAATGATTTGGCCAAGTCGATTTTATCTTCCTCGACCAATGACTGTCCGATTCCGTGACCTTGAGCCTTGGCAAATGTATAAGACAAGCCTCCACCGATGATCAGATTATCTACTTTGTCTAGCAAATGATCGATGACACCGATCTTATCTTTTACTTTTGCACCACCAATAATCGCTGTAAATGGTCGATCTGGATCAGATAATGCTTTCCCTAATACATTCAGTTCTTTTTCCATTAATAAACCGGATACTGCAGGAATATGGTTGGCAATCCCCGCTGTTGAAGCATGTGCACGATGTGCAGCACCAAAAGCATCATTTACATATACATCTGCAAGTTTTGCAAACTGTTTTGCTAATTCAGGATCATTCTTTTCTTCGCCTTTATGGAAACGGACATTTTCCAATAACACAATGTCCCCTTCTCCCATTCCAGCGATTGCTTGTTCAACTGACTCGCCAATTGATTCGTCTAGTTTTTGAACAGGTTTATGTAATAATGTACTCAAATGTTCACCCACAGCAGTTAAACGCATGTCTTCGTGAACTTCTCCTTTAGGTCGTCCCATGTGGCTTGCCAATATCACTTTTGCACCATTTTCGACTAATTGCTTGATCGTCGGAAGTGCTGCACGAATTCGTGTATCATCTGTGATTTTCCCATCTTCCATTGGCACGTTGAAATCCACGCGGCAAAATACTCGTTTACCTGCTACATCTATTTGTTGCATTGACTGTTTCTGATTCATGAAGAAATCCTCCTTCAGTATGAAAAAATAAGGAACGGAGGGTTCCTCCGTTCCTTTTACCCAACTCTATTATAGAGGTTGTATTTAAGATTCGCTATTATTTAAAGACCTTTTTTGTACATGTGTAAAGCTAGGTCGATACAACGTGCAGAGTAGCCTGATTCGTTGTCATACCATGCTAGAACTTTAACCATATTGCCTTCAAGCACCATTGTAGAAAGACCATCAACAATTGATGAAGCCGTGTTTCCGTTATAGTCGCGAGAAACAAGTGGTAGTTCGTTATATTGTAAATACCCTTTTAATTCGTTTTCAGAAGCTGCTTTAAGTGCTGCATTTACTTCTTCAACTGTTGCATCTTTTTCAAATTCTGCAACTAAATCAACAAGTGATACGTTCGGAGTAGGTACTCGAACTGCCATACCATCTAGTTTACCTTTTAACTCAGGAAGTACTTTAGAAACTGCCGCTGCTGCACCTGTAGTCGTTGGAATCATCGATTCAGTTGCTGCACGTGCACGACGGTAGTCTTCATGTGGTAAGTCTAGAATACGTTGGTCATTTGTGTATGAATGGATGGTTGTCATCATTCCACGTTTAATGCCAAAGCTATCATGAAGTACTTTTGCTACAGGAGCTAGACAGTTTGTTGTACATGAAGCATTTGATACGACATGATCTGTTTCAGCGTTATACGTTTCATGATTTACACCCATAACAAATGTTGGCATTCCACTTTTACCTGGTGAAGAAACAATTACTTTTTTCGCACCGGCTTCTATGTGTTTTCCTGCAGATTCGTTGTCGCGGAAAATCCCTGTTGATTCAATAACGATATCAATTTCAAGCTTTTTCCAAGGTAATACTGAAGGGTCTTTTTCTGCATATACGCGTACTCTATTGCCATTTACGATTAAGTCATTTTCTTCTGAAGAAATTTCAGCATCGAAAATACCATGTACTGAATCATATTTCAATAAATGAGCCAACATAGCAGCATCTGTTAAATCGTTGATTGCTACTACTTCTACCTCACCATGTTGTAATGCTTCACGGAATACTTTACGTCCAATACGTCCAAATCCATTAATCGCTATTTTTAAAGTCATTTTTATTTCCTCCTAGTTATCACTATCTAATAGTTGAGTTAATTTTGTTGCAGCACCTTCATCAGTAATAAAGACCGTTTGCTTAGGTGCATGTTTTAAATAAGACAATATAGCAGATGCTTTAGACTCACCACCAGCAACTGCGATCAAATGTGTAACATGTTTAAGTTGCTTTAATTGAATTCCTACCGTCCGAATGCGATGAACCGCTTCGCCTTGCTCGTTAAAGTAATACCCAAAGGCTTCACCTACGGCTTTTGATTCAATCACTTTGTTAAATTCTTCGTCGCTTGAGTTACGGCGTCTTGCCATTTCTTTGGCATCGCCGATCCCATGAATAACGATATTTGTTTTATCGTACAAATCCATCATTTCTTTTATGATCGGTTCTTTAATCATTGCCGTGTACGCAGCTTCACTTAAATGATCTGGCAGGTACAAAGTTCGTGAAGTCCCACTCGCTTGTGTGGCAAAAGATGAGGAAATGTTATTTGCCTGCAATTCCGCATTATTTCCTATACCACCTCGTGCAGCAATGAAAACTAAATTCTTAGGTTTAAGATGAACAGATAAATGATTGGTGATGGACGCAATCGTACTTCCACCTGTTACCGCAATAATATCTTTTTCATTTGAAAGGCTATCCAATTGTTTAGCCGCTTCAGAACCTAGTAATGATTTTGCATAGCTTTCACTTTCACTGTCACCCGGAACGATAATCACTCGAGTCAAGTGAAAGGCTTTTTCAAGTTTTCTTTCCATGTCAGTTAATCCTGACCATTCATGTACTAAATCTTTTAAAGTTTCTAAGACATTTTTTCCATCTTGTGTTATTTTCATTCCACCCGTGAGCACATTAATTAATCCTTGTGCTCGTAAAATGTCGGATTCTCTTCTTGTTTCTCGTTCTGTTAAGTGAACAAGTTCTCCAAGTGCTCGGCGTCCAATCCCAGAAGATAAGTAAATCGTCATTAATATTCGATATCTTTTTTGAAGAAGCGAAGTCATTTCAGGTAACATTTTTTGTTGTGCTCCTAATAATTCTTCCATCGCATTCTCCCTCTAAAAAAGGTTGGGCATTTTTTGTCCCACTCTTTTAAATTATGTCCCACTTCTACTTTTAATATACGCTCTTTTCAAAAAAAGTGCAATAGAAAAGGTGTGAAGTTTAGGGAATACTTAGTCCAGTCTGCTTCAACACAGTGTGAGGGGACCAATTAGTTTTGTTTTCCGCTACGCTACTGTTAAAGAAACTTGGCTGTTTGTTTTATTTCCGTTCATTTTGATTTCTCCCCGTTCGCGAGATCCTTCTACCTGTTCATCAGCACTTTCTACCCGTTCGAAACCCGTTTCTACCTGTTCATCCAATTTACTCCACAAAATATCCCTCAAAACAAGTAGGTCACTGAAAAAATCCTTTCAATCTAAACAAGCGAGCCTTTGCTCGATAAAATCGAATAAAGGCTCGCTTGATATTTGTATATTAAACTAGAAGTTCAGGAACTAAACGCCTCTATCAAAGTTGGATAATCGATACGGCCTTCTTGAATCACTTTACCTTCACTAATAATGACAGGAATTCGAAGCATATATTTTTCGTGAATGGTATCATCATCTTCTATATTAATAGTTTCGATTTCCAGTGGCACATCTTCCTCTACCATTCGCAGCATTAAACTAGCTTCTTCACATAATGGACAGTTCGGTCGTGAATAAAATTGGACTCTCAAAATAAAACATTCCTTTCGTACCTTTGTTCTATTATAAGGGACAGCTTTTCTAGTGAGAAGGGTAGGGTATGAATTCTAATATCCAAAAAAATCGAGTGATTGATTAACCACTCGATTTTAATGATTAAAAGCTACGGCCGGCCCCACCTCCACCAGAAGAGCCACCGCCTCCTCCGCGGAAACCACCGCCACCGCCGCCAAATCCTCCACCGAATGATCCCGACCCCATCATTGGAAAAACACCACGTCTTCTTCGTGATCCTGGACCCATGCCACCACCACCGCCACGATTTTTAAAAATCGTGAAAACGACGAACAATATGATGATGATTGTGATGATTGATGTGGAACCACCGCCACCACCTTGGTCAGACATAACTGGTGTTACTGCTTCCCCTTCCCAACCATATTCAGTTGAGATTTCCTGGTAAAAGACCTTCATCGTATTTAGAATGGCTAAATCAAATTGATCTTTTGATGCATAAGGAATCGTGTATTCATCTAAAATACGTCCCACTTTCCCATCTGGTAAAGCACCTTCAAGTCCATAGCCTACTTCAACCCACAGCTTCCTAGATTCGATATCAATTACCAGTAAGACGCCATTGTTTTTCTCTGCATTTCCTAGTTTATACTCACGGAAGGCTTGATTCGCAAAACTTTGAATATCCGTACCATCCAGTGAGTTGACTGTAAGTACCGCGATTTGTGCACCTGTCGCATCATCTAAACGCGCAGCCATTTGATTAATTTCTGTTTTTTGCTCATTATTTAACAAGCCCGCAAAGTCTTGCGTGTAAATGTCACCTACAGGTTTAGGAATGGTTGCAGCTTGAATCATAGGAGCAAGCGTCAATAGGAAGAGGAGCGCCATTCCCATGAAGAGCGTGGCTTTTTTCATTACTCCCCATCTCCTCCGAAGTCTACTTTAGGTGCATCTTGTGCGGCTGCATCTGCTTTAAAATATTCTTTTTCATCAAAACCAAAAATACCTGCTATCATGACGCCAGGAAAACGTTTTACTTTTCGATTAAAATCCGCAACTACTTTATTGTAATCTTGTCGTGCTATAGATAAACGATTTTCAGTCCCTGCTAACTCATCCATCAATTGACGGAAGTTGGCATCAGATTTCAAGTCTGGATAATTTTCTACAACAACTAATAATCTACTTAATGCACCTGATAATTCATCATTTGCCTGTGCCTGGTCTTCTGGTGAACCTGCACCAGCTAAACGTGATCGAGCTTCCGTGACACTTGCTATCACATCTTTTTCTTGTTTCGCAAAGCCTTTTACGGTTTCAACTAAATTTGGAATCAAATCCAGTCGTCGTTGCAATTGGTTCTCTACTTGCGCATATGCTTCATCTACGTTTTCTTCACCGTTAACAAATCCGTTGTAACTAGGAATTAACATAAGTGCTAGTACGACAATAATAATTACAACGATTAGAATCGGACCTAAACCCTTTTTCATCTTCTTCACCTCTTGAATAGTATAGTCAATATCTACCTTCTTTATAGATGATTAAAACATGGGTATTTTTTGATCAAAAAAAACTACAGTGACTTATCTAGTCACTGTAGTCTAATGTTATGCTTTTTTAAAATCATTGCGAGTCATAATATGATCGATTAAACCGTATTCTTTCGCACGCTCTGCCGTCATAAAGTTATCGCGATCTGTGTCTTTCTCAATTACTTCAATAGGTTGACCCGTACGTTCTGCTAATATACCATTTAATTTTTCACGTAAGAATAGAATACGTTTCGCAGCGATTTCAATTTCAGTCGCTTGCCCTTGTGCGCCACCCAGTGGTTGGTGAATCATAACTTCAGCATTCGGTAAAGAATAACGTTTACCTTTCGTTCCTGCTGTAAGTAAAAATGAACCCATTGAAGCTGCCATACCAATACAAATTGTTTGTACATCTGGTTTAATAAATTGCATTGTGTCATAGATTGCCATACCGGCAGTGATACTTCCGCCTGGGCTGTTGATATAAATTGAAATGTCTTTCTCTGGATCTTCAGCTTCTAGGAAAAGTAATTGTGCCACGATTGAGTTAGCTACATTGTCGTCAATAGCACTTCCAAGCAGAATTATTCGGTCTTTTAATAATCGAGAGTAGATGTCATAAGCACGTTCTCCACGGCTTGTTTGTTCAATAACTGTAGGAATTAAATTCACTGAAATTGCCTCCTTCAAACATAAATTGATTTTCGTACATCCTGAGTTTTACAATAAATTTCTCAGCTGTTCCCTTATCATATACAAGTTGGTCAAGGAAGGTCAAATATTTTGCACAAAAAACTTTAGTTGAATTGTTTTCATTAACTTTGTATAATAGGGAAGTCGCTCGCCCTCGTGGTGCAATGGATAGCACGTGAGCCTCCGAAGCTTTAGATGTGAGTTCGATTCTCGCCGAGGGCATCAAATATAGGATAATAAAGGACTGGAGGTTAGAAATTTTGGTAATACCAAAATTTGCCCAAGTCCTTTTTATTTTTCAATTTAGTATATGAAAACATTCGATTATCGAATCACGCTTCATTCTTTTCGGTGCAAAACGCAATCAATGCAGAAAAAACAGCAGTTGCTGTATTTGTTGCATTTATGAATGAAAAACCTTCAACTGGGAGTTAGCACTCTGAAAAAGTTCTTTCATTCTAAACAAACGAGCCTTCCCTCGACAAAATCGCGGGAAGGCTCGTTTGTTATTTGTACACAATCTACTGTATTAGATGGTATCACTATTCCCAGACGCATTTCAAGAGATAGCCGAATAGGGAATACTTATTCCAGTCTATAATGGTGCACTTTTTCAGTGCCCTCCTGGAAGTCGAAGGGATTTTTTTATCTATTCTTCTTTTTGAATCATTGCGATTAAGCCAGCTACGGCTTGTTCCTCATCGGATCCATCTGCACTAATAATAACTGTAGAACCTTTACTAATAGCTAAGCTCATGATTCCCATGATACTTTTCGCGTTTACTTTTTTCTCATCTTTTTGAAGATACACATCTGCTTGGTAACGATTTGCATCTTGTACAAACAGAGCAGCTTGTCGTGCTTGCAAGCCTGATTTTAATTCTACTTTTACTTGTTGTTCCACCATTCTTTTATGCCCCCTAAGCTCATTCCGTACTTGTATTGTTACTTATGTTAGCTGAAATGGACCATTCTCACAACTATCTTTTAACTTTATCATAAGCCACGCCACCGCGGAGTCCATCAGCGATTTCATCTAGTTTACGCAATCGATGATTAATACCCGATTTACTAACAGTGCCTGCCGATACCATTTCGCCTAGCTCTTTTAATGTCACGTCTTGATATTCAACGCGCAGACGTGCGACTTCTCGCAGTTTTTCAGGTAATTGATCAATCCCAATTGCATTATCAATAAATCGAATATTTTCAACTTGCCGCACGGCTGCACCGATTGTTTTATTTAAATTTGCAGTTTCACAATTCACGAGTCGATTTACGCTATTTCTCATATCCCGAACGATTCTGACGTCTTCAAATTTCAAAAGTGCATAATGAGCACCGCTAATGCTTAAGAAATCCGAAATCTTTTCAGCCTCTTTCAAATACGACACGAACCCTTTTTTGCGTTCAATCGTTTTTGCATTTAACCCAAATCCATTCATTAGGTCTACGAGTGCCTCACTGTGATCTTTATATAAAGAATAAATTTCTAAATGATAAGCTGAAGTCTCTGGATTATTGACAGATCCTCCAGCTAAAAATGCCCCTCGTAAATAGGCACGCTTGCAACACTTCTTCTTGACCAACTCAGATGAAATCGTACGATTAAATTGAAAATCCTCTGAGATGATTTTCAAGTCTTCCAGCAAAGCTTTTGCTCCGTCACGTACGCGACATATATATACATTATTTTTCTTTAAACGCATCTTTTTACGTACCAATAATTCCACTTGGTATGGATACAAATGTTTCATTAAAGTATATAAACGTCTGGCAATTGCTGCATTTTCTGTTTGAACGTCTAAACTTAAACTCCGATTGGCAAATGAAAGTGCACCATTCATTCGAATGAGTGCCGACAATTCTGCTTTCGCACAACAAGGTATTATGTCAGATTGCGTCATTTCTTTTTTGGTTTCCGATGCAAATGACATAGAAGTTTCCCCCTTTCGAGCGAATGTTAGATAGACTGTTGCTTAATTGCTTCTTCCCTATCCTCCGCATAATGGACAAGCCACTCCGCAACTTTTGTTGCTTCATGTCTAATCGCTCCATCTTGGATGGTCGCGATATCTTTTTTGACCACTGTTATTCCTAATTTTTTTAATTGAGATTCATCATAACTTACCGGCCTTGATTGTTCTTGTTCATAGATTTTTTGAACGGACAAAGGCACCTCGTCTGTATTAAGTAAAATAGTATGAATAAAGGGAGCTCCCATATGTACCATTAGTGCTCGAACATGATCAGCCGCAGAATAGTTATGAGTTTCTCCAGCTTGTGTCATTAGATTACATATATATACGTTTGGTGCTTTTGACTGAAGAATCGCTTTTTGAATGCCCTGAACTAATAAATTCGGTAATATACTAGTATATAAACTTCCAGGTCCAAATACGAGTAAATCGGCTTTTTGAATGGCTTTAATTGTATCAGGTAGTGGTTCAACATCATTTGGTGTCAAAAATACACGCTGAATTCGTTGTTTATAGGTGGGGATTTTGGATTCTCCTGTCACAATCGTTCCATCTTCCAGCTCTGCATGTAGCGTAATCCGTTGATTGGCAGCGGGCAGAATCGTGCCATGTACATTTAGTACGCGACTCATTTCACGAATTGCATGGGAAAAGTCTCCCGTTATGTCGGTCAATGCAGTTAACATTAAGTTTCCTAGTGAATGTCCTGCTAAATCTTCTGATTGACTAAAACGATATTGGAACATTTCTTCTACTAATGGCTCCACATCCGATAATGCTGCCATTACTTTTCTTATATCTCCCGGTGGGGGAATATCGTAATCATCTCGAAGTCTACCAGAGCTTCCACCATCATCCGCAACCGTAACAATTGCAGTAATGTCAATAGGGAATTTCTTTAACCCTCGAAGTAATGTGGATAAACCCGTTCCCCCGCCGATTATGACGATTCGCTTACGGCGTTTGGAACGTGCCATTCCATCAACCCTTTCTATGATTAATATCTCTGTGCGTAATTACAGTTTGATAATCTACTTTAAACAGTTTCGCGAAGTATTCCGTTAAGGTAACAGAACGATGTTGACCACCTGTACATCCGAATGCGATGACAAGTTGTCGTTTTCCTTCGCGTTTATACTGAGGTATCATATATGTCAGTAAATCAGTCAATTTTTCAAGTAACACCTGAGTTTCAGACCATTTTAATACATATCCAGAAACATCAGAATCCAATCCCGTCTTAGGACGTAATTCTTCTATATAATAAGGATTCGGCAAGAACCTTACATCAAATACTAAATCGGCATCAATCGGCAGACCATGTTTATATCCAAATGACATTACATTGACCGTAAAAGTAGAATTGCCTATTTGAGAAAACTCTTCCTGGATTTTTTCTCGTAGTTCTTTTGGTTTGTATTTAGAGGTATTGTAGATGAACTGTGCTCTTCCTTTTAGCTCTGATAGCAGCAGTCGTTCTTTTGCAATCCCTTCCAATGGCAGACCCGCAGGTGCTAAAGGATGAGAACGACGTGTTTCTTTGTAACGTCTTACAAGTGTTTCGTCGTCTGCTTCTAAAAACAAAATCTTTGGTGAAACGTCACTTTTTTTGCCCAGATCGTCTAGAGCACCAATCAAAGAATCAAATAAATCGCCACCGCGCATATCCATAACTGCGGCAATTCGGTTCATATTTTTTCCCGACTCTCTCATCAACTTTAAAAACGTCATTAATAGAGCAGGCGGCAAGTTATCGATACAGAAAAACCCGAGATCCTCGAAACTTTGAATGGCTACTGTTTTCCCAGCTCCTGACATGCCGGTAATAATAACAAATTCCGAATCTTGAGTTCTTTGTGTTTCCATCATTGTTTCTCTCCCTCATATGACACTTGGATTTCTTCTTTAATTAACTCAAAATCTGAGGTGTATACAAATGTCCCATATTGAACTCCACTACCTGTGACTGCATATTGCAAATTTGTGCGATCGCCTTCTGCCATTGGCAAATGGACCAAAGATTCCACTGGGTGCCATTCTAAGACACCTTCAGTTGTTATGTCAAAGGGAATTCCTTCTAAATCATGGGCGACAAACGTAAATAGCATCCACTCATTCTTTACTTGTTCTTCGTCAAGAACAACCATGGTATAAACACCTTTTAAATGAGGATTGATCGGCGTTGTATTTGTTTCTTCGGAAAATTCACGAATGGCTGCTTGATAAATAGACTCACCCGGCTCCATTTTTCCACCAGGTGCTACATACCAATCTCTACGTGGTTTCTTCAACAAAAGGACTTGATTATCTTTTAATACGATTAAGTTTGCTATACGTTGCACATTCTACACTCCACATCCATGTAAACTCACTAGGTCTATTATACAACTTAGAAGGTCAGCATATCAAAAAAAGTGTAGCAATATCACACTCATAAGACTAAACGTTGTTTGCAAAGAAATTGCCTTCTTAAATTCTAAATAGTTATTAATCAAATAAGGGTTTATACACTCTGTTTCTTTATCGCGCATTTGCGCTACCGCTGGCTCCAGGTGAGCCAACATGTAAGAAGAGCACATACTAGTGGGTCACATTCTTCATGCCCCTGCGCAAGCTCGTCGCAGAAAAGCTGTGCTCTTGCGGCAATGCGCTCTCATTCTTAAATGCCATCAGCAAGTTTTTTAACATAGTCTACAAAAAAAGGCTGCTACGTCGATTTTCATCGCGCAACAGCCTGTCAAAATATTGCTATAAAAAAGGGGGTCAATTTACTATCTTTAATATACATCATCATTATTGCAATGGTGTTACAGATGGATTAAAGAAAGATTAAAATTAAGCTTTGACTCCTAATTTTTCATGTAATTCTTCAATGTAGTGCTGAGCAGCTTGTGCTGCAATACTTCCATCACCTGTGGCTGTTACAATTTGACGTAATGTTTTTTCACGTACGTCACCTGCTGCAAAAATTCCTGGGACCTTTGTTTCCATTTGCTCATTTGTTAAAACATAGCCATTTTCATTCAATATGCCTAAGTTTGCAAATGGTTTTGTTAACGGAAGCATGCCGATGTAAATAAATACACCATCTGCATTAAATTCACGTTCAGTGTCATCAACAGTTGATGACAATGTTACGCTTCCCACTTTGCCATTTTCAGCATTGATTTCTTTAACTGTATGATTCCAGATGAATTCAATTTTTTCATTGGCAAATGCGCGTTCTTGTAGTATTTTTTGAGCTCGCAACTCTTCGCGACGATGTACGATGGTCACTTTGCTTGCGAAACGTGTTAAGTACACACCCTCTTCAACTGCCGAGTCTCCGCCTCCAACGACAACCAATTCTTTGTTCTTAAAGAATGCTCCGTCACATACTGCACAATAACTAACTCCACGTCCACCCAGTTCAGTTTCACCTGGAATGCCCATTTTTTTGTATTCGGCACCAGTTGTTATGATAATTGCTCGTGTTTTATATTCTTTCCCACCAGCTTTTATTGTCTTAAACGCTTCACCATCCGTGATTTCTTGCACGTCACCGTATGCGTATTCAGCACCGAATTTTTTTGCATGATCGAACATTTTAGTCGAAAGCTCTGGCCCTAAAATATGTTCGAATCCAGGGTAGTTTTCCACTTCTTCGGTATTCGCCATTTGGCCACCCGGAATTCCACGTTCAATCATTAAAGTAGATAAATTTCCACGAGATGTATAAACAGCAGCTGTCATTCCAGCAGGTCCTGCACCGATAATCACAACATCATAAATTTTTTCTTCAGTCATTGTAAAAAACCTCCTACACTCATTGTTCTCTCACAAATCGTATAAGATTCGTGCAATCCATACAACTTTTATGCTTACGCGTCAAATAACGGCAAAAATTGCATAAGTTCATTTATATACTTTGTGATTGTTGGCGTTGTAATTTTATACTGCTCTGACAATGCTTTTTTAGTAATTCCTCGAGAACGAGATGATTGGTACATAAAGTCTGCCGCAGCTGCGAGTGCTTTCGGATTCTTAAATACATACCCTTTATCAATTGCTCGTTCCATCAAAACAAACCACATTTGATATAAAGAAGACTCATCAATCGTTACAGGATGATTTTTCTCATACAATTCTTCCGTTGCATCAACTGCTCGCATAAAAGAACGTTCCTCTAAATGTATCGTTTCGAATTCGTGTCCAAGTGAATGAGCAAGTAACCATTTTTCCATGATTGAATACGTTTCAACATTTACCCATTCAGGATGAGCTAATATTTCTTGTTTATGAGCCGTCTTTCCAAGTAAGAATAAACCAAACATACGCTCACTACGATACGCATTTTCAAGTTTTTCAACGATAAAGTCACGATTATGCTCCATGCCACTTAACGAAATGCCTTCCTTTTGACCAGCCCATGGTTCAAGTCCATCTTTATCTGGAGCAATTTGAATCAATAATTTCCATGTCTGACGTGCAACTTGTTCATGACCCGAAAAATAAGCAGAATGAGATAACCAAAAATAAAACCCTGGGTCGCCTTCATAGCCTCGTTTTTGCAATGAACGCAACCACTTATATGCATCTTCATAGTGCCCCACTAAAGCAAAAGTGGCACCTAATTTATAGCGATGTTCCAACATATAAGGTTGGATTTTGCTCAATAGTTTTATTAAATATTCCAGTTCTTTCTCATTTTTTTCATAATAATGAACAACGGCTAAATTACATAAGGCATGCAGATTGCCCGTATTATTTTCTAGCACTTGATACAATAAAGCTTTTGATTGATCTACTTCTCCGATATAGAAATAAGCTAATGCTAGGTTATTATAGGCAGCCCAAAAATCCGGGTTTTCTTCCACTAACGTTTCCAACACTTCGATGGCTTTTTCAAAGTTTCCTTCTTCCATCATGCGTCGTGCTTTTTCTTGAATCGTCAAAATTTCACTGCCAATATCACTTGATTCAAACAGTGGCCAATCTTCTTGTTCAGAGAAATCAATGATTTCCATCGCTTCTTCTGCATATACACCACTTATATCTAGTTCTACATACTTTTTCGCGAATTTTCGCGCATCTGCTAAAAACCCAAGATGTGCATTGACTTCAGCTAAGAAAAAGATAACTTCTGTTTCATTTGGATCAAGACTATGTGCACTATGCAATAATTCAAGTGCATGGTCGTATTTTTCTTCTTCCATTTCCACAATGGCGTACTGCATTAAAATAAGCGGATCATCTGGACTCAGTTCCGCTGCACGTCTCAAATATTTATTTGCCTTGTCAAACTGCTCCCGATTAAGAGCTTTCACTGCTTTTTGATAATAATATTCGCCTGTTGGTACAAAAGAGACGATATTAGTATTTGCTTGTTTTATGTGTTTTTTCTCCAATTAATGCCTCCGAAAAAATAAAAAGGAACACACGATGTCCCTTTTCAGTATCTTCCTATTATACCACAGAGAATTAAGTTTTACTCTCATGCCTTTTTTGTAGTACTACTATCACATCATCTTCAATAACATCCCAGGAAGACTCGTTAGTTATCTGTAAACACTTTACTGAGTGATTTTTCTGCCTGGCTTCTCGCGGGACGCATCCACAAAGCGCCGAAGCGTGAATTATAGGGAATACTTAGTTCAGTCTATACTGGTGAAATTTTCAGTGACTTCTATATAGGGTAGGACTAGCTTAGAACACTGGGTTCGTGGGAGAGTCCCAAATTTTATACTTTTTTATAAAAAAACTCACGAAGTGAGTCACTTCGTGAGTTCGTTTTTTATTGATTCAGACGACGTTTTGCCATTTCTTCAGCTGTGTATATGATTTTCATCGGGTTTCCTCCAACGAAACTTCCTGCTGGGACATCTTTATGTACGAGAGTTGCAGCTGATACAATTGCTTCGTCCCCAATATGAACTCCCGGTAAAATCGTGGAGTTTGCACCGATTAACACTCGGTCGCCAATCACGACGTCCCCAATTCGGTATTCATTTATTAAATATTCATGTGCTAAAAGTGTGGTGTTGTAGCCGATAATTGAATTTTTGCCAATTGTAATTCTTTCTGGAAACATCACATCGGGCATGACCATTAGTGCGAAGGATGTTGCTTCACCAATGTTCATATGTAAGAAACGGCTGTACAAAAAGTTCTTAAACGGTAATGATGGGCTATATCTGCCGAGTTGAATTACGACAAAATTCTTCATGACTTTCCAAAACGGCACGGTCTTGTATATATGCCACAACGAATTTGCCCCTTCTACAGGATACCGCTCTGTTTTTCTCATGAATGATAACCATCCACAATTTCAAGAAGTTCAGATACATGTTGCAACATATAATCCGGATTAAATGTGGCCAAAAATGTTTCACCTTTCGCACTCCATGCTACGCCTGCTGTGCGAACTCCCGCATTCTGACCACCTTCTATATCATGTGAATTATCACCAATCATAAGCGATTCTTCTTTGCTAGATCCCAAACGTTTTAATGCAAGTAGAATCGGTTCTGGATCTGGTTTTGGATTGGTTACATCATCAAGTGCAATGACAATTTCGAAAATACCCTCGATGCCCATCAACTTCAAACCTTGTTGAATAACATCTTGTCTTTTCGTTGAAACAATCGCCATTTTGATTCCGCGTGCTTTAAGTATTCGAAGAGTTTCTGTTACACCATCAAATTCAACTGCCATTTGATCATGCATTTCCATATTAAAAGCACGATATTCAAGGATCAACTCTTCCGTCAAAGTCTCATCTATACTATCAAATGTTTGCTTCAGAGATGGACCTATAAAATGCAGTGCATCCTCTCTAGTAAAACGCCCTGGATAGCGTTTTCCTAAAACACTTAAAAAAGTTTGGATGATGAGCTCATTTGTATCCAGCAACGTTCCATCAAAATCGAAAAGTAGTGTAGTAATAGGTTCTGTTTTCATTGTGCGAGCAATTCCTTCCTTTTCGTTTGTTCAGTCCGTCTCCAAATTGCAGCTATAATAATCGTTAATACGAAGGCGATTCCGAGCCTTAATAATAATAATGGCCAGATTGGGATTCCGAGTGGGATAAAAATAAGGGTATCTTCTACTACTGCGTGACAGGCTACTAAGAAGATAAAGACCAGTGTTGCATCTTTTTTGCTGACACCATCCTCTTGTACGGCTTGAATCATGACCCCCGCCCCAATTGCTAAGCCGATTACCAACCCCGAAACTAGCGTCATCGAGGCATTCGGTGCAATCCCTAATACTTTTGTAAAGGGTGCGATTTTTTGTGAAAATTTTTGCAAGTACAGTTTGTCTTTCAAATATTGGATAATAATCATAAGCGGGATGACAATCATCGCAAGTTGTAAGACACCAAAGCTTGCTTTTTGAAGACCCAGTAAAGTGATTTCCAACCATCCTTCTGGTATTGCGGCTGCTTTTGGAGCCATCCCGTATTGAGCGATCTCTGAACCACCCGACCAGACAAGATTAATGACAATGGCAGAGATGGCAGCTAGCCCGAAACGAACAAGTAAGACAACCCATAATTTAACGCCAACTTTTAAGGCAACGGTCGTTTCGATAAAAATATTGTGTGAAAACGACAACATGACTGCGATGATAAAGACTTCTTTTACCGTCAATTCTAATGATAGAATTCCGGCAATTCCGGCATACAGATTGAGGGCATTCCCTAATACTAACGGAATGGCCGCGTCTCCTCTCAGACCAAATATCCCCATAACCGGTGAAACTAAATCAATAATCCACGGCAAAACTGGCGTATATTGTAATATAACGATGAGCACAGTAATCGGAAAAATAAATTTACTTAAGGTCCATGTAGTTTTCAGACCAGCAAAGAATCCATTTTTTAAAATAGTCATATCCACCACTTCCTTCCTTATGCGTCTAAATAACGCACAGGATCTTTAGTTTTCACGCGGCGATAAACAATCACACTGACTGCCACTACGATACCGATAACCGATACGACTTGAGCTGTACGAACTTCACCAAATAAATACAAACTGTCCGTGCGCATGCTTTCTATAAAGAATCTTCCAAATGAATACCAAATGATGTAAAACATCAACATTTCTCCACGAATCAAATTCACACGACGCAACAAGATTAAGATAATTACACCTGTAAAATTCCACACCGATTCATATAAAAACGTAGGATGATAATAAGTCCCATCGATTCTCATTTGATTAATAATCCAGTCTGGTAAAAACATATTTTCTAAAAAAGCCCGAGATACCGGACCTCCATGTGCTTCTTGGTTCATAAAGTTACCCCAGCGTCCGATCGTTTGCCCAATCAATAGACTAGGTGCTACTACATCTGCCACTTTTAAAAATGATACTTTTCGTTTTCTTGTAAATACATAAGCTGTAATAAATGAAGCGATTAATGCCCCATGTATGGCCAGTCCGCCTTCCCATACTTGAAGGATTCTACCAGGACTTCCAGCGTAACGATCCCATTCAGAGAAAACATAATATAGACGTGCTCCTAGTATGGCGAGTGGTACAGCCCAAATTAATAAATCAGTTAAAAATTCCGGATGAAATCCTCGTTTTACCATTTCACGTTGTGCGACAATAAACGCCAGTACGATCCCAAATGCGATAATGACCCCGTACCATCGAACATCAATTGGTCCAATAGAAATCGCGATTGGATCTATAGCTCCTAGCAAAAAACTCATATCGTATACCCCTTCCATACTTCCCACTTTTAATATGTAGCGTCTCCATTTTGACTAATGACATCATTTAAACGATTTGAAAATTCCTCCGCGGCATTCACACCCATTCGTTTTAACCTATAGTTCATGGACGCCACCTCTAAAATAACGGAAAGATTTCGACCAGGTCGAACTGGAATTGTTAACTTGGTTAACTCTGTATCAATGATTTTCATTTTTTCTTCTTCCAGGCCAAGACGATCATACGTTTTGCCAGCATCCCAAATTTCCAATTCGATTACTAGTGAAATTCGCTTGAAACTTCTGATTGCACTTGCCCCAAACAAGGTCATGATATCAATTATGCCAAGACCTCGGATTTCGAGTAAGTGCTCGATGAGTTTCGGTGCGTTTCCAATCAGCGTATTTTCGGCTTCTTGTCTAATTTCCACGCAATCGTCCGCCACTAATCGATGACCTCTTTTCACAAGATCCAGCGCGGTCTCACTCTTACCAACCCCACTTTTCCCTGTGATTAATACCCCAACCCCATAAATGTCCACGAGCACGCCATGCACAGCCGTAGTTGGTGCCAGTTTACTCTCAAGAAAGTTGGTCAGTAAACTAGAAAAACGAGTGGTTGCCATATTTGTGCTCATTACAGGAACATGTTCCTCATTAGACGCAATTCTCAATTCTTCCGGTACTTTCACGCCATGCGAAACAATGACTACAGGTGTATCCGCTGTACATAATTTTTTCATGCGTTCTTTTCGTTCATGTGGAAGTAACATATCGAAGAAAGATAGTTCCGTTTTACCCAGTAATTGCACTCGGTTTGCTGGGTAGTGTGTAAAATAGCCAGCCATTTCTAAACCTGGACGTGAAATATCACTGACCGCTATATGACGTCCAATTCCTTCTTGACCACTGATCAATTTTAAATTGAACATTTCCATTACATCTTTTGCTGTTACTGACACCATAGAACCACTCGCTTCCTTCGAAAATCGAATTATTTGCTATGCCTTTCATTTTAGCACGCAAAAAGAAATGCGCAAAGTGCCAATCTAGCTCGACTCCGGCGCTGGAAGGATGAAAGGCGAATACAAAACCTCGCCTTTCTGACCCCATGAAGGGGCCCGCGAGCTGGCACTTGGAGCTGGACACTAAGGAAGAAAAGAAAGATTTTCTCACGAGGTTGTCGCTTTTCCTTTTCTTTTTTTCTATGTGATGCTTAGGAGGGATGATTAGGATGAAAATTATGATTGATGCAGGTCATGGACCCAATACCGCTGGTAAAAGATCACCGGATGGTACATTGCGAGAATTTATGTTCAATGAAGGCGTTGCTATTCGGCTCAAGAAGCTTTTATTAGCTGATGGATTCACGACTATTTTTTCACATGACAACACACGTGATGTATCACTTTCTGAGAGGGTTTTGCTCGCAAACAGAGAAAAAGTTGATGCTTTTGTTTCGATACATGCCAATGCGTATGGAACTACTTGGAATGATGCACATGGCATTGAAACCTATACAAGTTTGCAAGCTAGTGATACTTCCATAAAAATAGCAATTTGTATTCAGCAAGCATTGATCCTTCGAACAGGTGGGAAAAGCAGAGGAGTTAAAAAGGCAGACTTTGCAGTGCTTTTGGAAACGAAAATGCCTGCCGTTTTAGTCGAATGTGGATTCATGACAAATAAAAAGGAAGCAAATTTATTGAAAAGTACTAACTATCAACTGCAATGTGCCCAAGCAATTTACTTTGGTTTGTTGAGTTCGCTTAAGTAAATCCATTCATTAAATAAACATAGCTTAACATATGAAAAATCCCCAAATCGGTTAGTACATCGATTCGGGGATTTTTCACTTATGTTGGTTCAATCATATTGCATTGATTAATCAGCCGTTGTGTATCTCACTAATACGGATCCCGTTTTTGCTTCGCCTCTTACATACAAAGGAGCTGCCACGGAGTCAGCGATATCTTTTGTAAATCGAATGCTTTTTTGCAAGAAGTGATCTTGCTCGTTCATACGCGTTACATCAGGTAGTGCCACATCCATTTTACCAAAGTTCGATGTTACTTCTCCTTGAAGCGGAACATTTGAGGGAACGTATATTTCTACAGCTCCAGCAACCGCACGACCTTCAATTTTACGAGCTTGTTGATTTTTCGTCGTTAACACAACATGACCATTAACCGAATGTGCATTGATTTCTTTCAAATGACCGTCGATGTAAATACGTCCATTCATTGTTTCTGCATCAATTTTATTTCCTTTTACATCGTTTACATGTATGGCACCATTCGCAGCTTGGATATCACCATCTTCAAATTGCACATCTTTCAGTTCAATTTTACCGTTCGAGGTTTTAACTTTTAGACGATCTACCTCTAAATGATTTCCAGTAAATGCTCCATTAAATAATCGAATGGACATAGAATTGTAAACTTGTTTTGGTACATATAGAACAACATTTACGGAAGTTGTCTTTAAATCACTAATTATCCTTAATCTTTGTTGGTCTATGACAAATACAAATTTATCAAAGAACTCTTTCTTAGCTTCTTCTTCTGATGTCGAACGATATACTTTCACATGACACTCAACTCTTACTTGATTGTCTTGTGAAGGATAAATTTCAATTTTCCCATTTGTAAGATCTGCAGAAATATCACTAAAATCTACCCCATCTTTTGTAAAGGTATGATGGAATTGAATCGGTTCACCGAATGGCATATCCAAATCAAATGATTTCATTTTGCCTACTGCTGATTGCATAAATTGCATGAAACGCTCACCAAACTGTGAAAAGTCATTTTTTATATCTTCCATAAAATCGTCTGCTTGAGAAGGATCAATTTTCTTGTTTGTAGTTTCTGTATAAGTATGTGTAGGCTTAGTTTCCGGTTCAAACGGTGTTAATGTAGGCTGACTCTGTGTAGAACTAGATGTTGCACTTTGTTTAACTTCTCCATTGCCTAATGCCTCAAGCAATATCAATGCCTCTTGTGCAGAAATCGTCCCTTTTTCAACGGAATCTAAAATGCGTTTACGTTCATCTTGCATATCGTTGGCCTCCTTCAAAGCCGCTTTGCGCGGAACTTTGTTCTTCCCTTATACATACGGTTCACAATCAAAAAGGTTTCATTTTGCAGAAACTGTCTCTTTTTTCTTCTTTCTTTTAGCAGACGCTTTTGTTAGTTGAACCTCCATACGTTCTCGGTCTCGTTCAAGCACTTTCGCTAAATAATGACCTGTATATGATTTTTTTACTTTGGCTATTTCTTCAGGGGTACCTACTGCTAATATCGTTCCACCCTTGTCGCCACCTTCAGGACCTAAATCGATCAGATAATCAGACGTTTTAATAACATCTAAATTATGTTCAATTACCAATACTGTATCCCCGTTTTCAACTAAACGTTGTAAAACGACCAGCAGTCTTGCAATATCATGTGCATGTAAACCTGTTGTCGGCTCATCTAGGATATAGAATGACTTACCGTTTGAACGTTTGTGGAGCTCTGAAGCCAGTTTCACACGCTGTGCTTCACCACCCGATAACGTCGTGGCCGGTTGTCCTAACTCCATATATCCTAACCCAACATCTAAAATTGTTTGAATTTTACGATTGATCTTAGGAATGTTCTCAAAAAATTTCACTGCATCTTCAACTGTCATTTTCAAGATATCCGCAATGTTCATGCCTTTATACTTCACTTCAAGTGTTTCACGGTTATAGCGTTTCCCATGACAAATTTCACATGGAACATATACATCTGGTAAGAAATGCATTTCAATTTTTATGATACCATCACCACGACACGCTTCACAGCGACCACCTTTGACGTTGAAACTGAAACGGCCTTTTTTGTATCCACGTACTTTCGCTTCATTTGTAGATGCAAACACATCGCGGATATCATCGAAAACCCCTGTGTAGGTAGCCGGATTTGACCTTGGTGTTCGCCCAATTGGTGATTGATCAATATCAATCACTTTCTCTAACTGTTCGATACCCGTAATTTCTTGGTGTTGACCTGGCTTTGCTTTTGCCCGATTCAACTTTTGTGCAAGTGATTTATGCAAGATTTCATTAATTAATGTACTTTTACCTGAACCTGAAACACCTGTAACGGAGGTGAAGATCCCCAATGGAATGTCAACAGATACATTTTTGAGGTTATTTTCGGTTGCCCCTTTTATGGAAATCACACGACCATCGGGTTTTCGGCGTTCATTTGGAAGTGGAATAAATTTCTTCCCGCTTAAATACTGACCTGTTATTGATTTCGAACTATTCATTACCTGTGTTGGTGTTCCTGCGGCGACGATTTCACCACCGTGAACTCCTGCTCCAGGACCCACATCTATTAGATAATCAGCAGCCATCATGGTGTCTTCATCATGTTCGACAACAATTAACGTATTTCCGATATCTCGCATATTTTTAAGCGTTGAAATAAGTCGATCGTTATCTCGTTGATGTAAGCCAATCGATGGCTCATCCAAAATATATAAAACTCCCGTTAATTGTGAACCGATTTGTGTCGCTAAACGAATGCGTTGTGCTTCCCCGCCTGACAATGTACCTGCTGCTCGACTTAACGTTAAGTAATCCAAACCAACATTGATTAGGAAACCTAATCGTTCATCAATTTCACTCAATATGAGTCGGGAAATTTGCATGTCTTTTTCGGATAGCTCAAGTGATTTGAAAAAATCATCGGCCTCTTGAATGGAGAACGATGTTACTTGACCAACATGCAAAGATGCAATTTTGACTGCTAATGTTTCCGGCTTCAAGCGGTATCCTTTACATGTCGGACAATTTTTTTGTGTCATATACTTTTCCATTTGTTCACGAATATAATCGGAAGATGTTTCTTTGAAGCGTCGTTCAATATTTGACAAGACTCCTTCAAAATAAATGTCATTGTCTCGTACTTGCCCAAAATCATTTTCATATCGGAATCGAATTTTATCTGAACCAGACCCAAGAAGAATTTTATCCATTTGATCTTTAGGTAGTTTTGCAACTGGTTTTTTCATATCAATTTTATAATGCTTACAAACTGCTGCTAATAATTGCGGGTAGTATTGAGAACTTGTTGGCTCCCACGGGACAATCGCTCCTTCATTTAAAGATCTTGACCAATCCGGGATGACAAGATCAGGGTCAACTTCAAGCTTTGACCCCAATCCATCACATTCAGGACACGCACCAAATGGGCTGTTAAAGGAGAACATACGTGGTTCAAGCTCTCCAATCGAGAATCCACAAATTGGGCAGGCATGATGTTCACTAAATAATAAAACTTCATGGTCCATTACATCAATTAACACACGCCCATCAGCTAGACGCAGTGCTGCTTCTAATGAATCTGCAAGTCTTGCTGCAATATCTTCTTTTATAACAATACGGTCAATCACAATTTCAATATCATGCTTTTTATTTTTATCCAAATTAATATCATCGTCTAAATCCATTAAATCCCCGTCAACTCGAACACGGACATACCCTTGTTTTTTTACATCTTCAAGCATTTTGACATGGGTTCCTTTTCGCCCAGAGACAATTGGAGCCAATATTTGCATCCGTGTGCGTTCTGGGAATTCCATTAATCGATCGACCATTTGTTCAATGGTTTGGGAACTAATTTCGGTACCATGTGTTGGACATATCGGTTTACCAACTCGTGCAAATAACAGTCGTAAATAATCATAAATCTCGGTTACAGTCCCTACTGTGGAACGGGGGTTACGACTTGTCGTCTTTTGATCGATGGAAATCGCAGGTGATAATCCTTCTATGGAATCCACATCAGGCTTGTCCATTTGTCCTAAAAACTGTCTAGCATATGCAGATAACGATTCTACATAGCGTCGTTGTCCTTCTGCATAAATTGTATCGAATGCAAGTGAAGACTTACCCGAGCCCGACAAACCTGTCATAACGACAAGTTTATCGCGTGGAATTGTCAAAGATACGTTTTTTAAATTATGTGCTCGTGCACCTTGTATGCGAATTTCTTGTTTTTTCAAATGGGTTCACCCTTCCGCTTTCAGTTCCAAAATGGTATCGCGTAGTTCAGCTGCACGTTCGAAGTCTAATGCCTTCGCTGCGTCTTTCATTTCTTTTTCTAGTGTTAACAACAAAGTCGCTTTTTCATCTTTCGTTAATTTCTTCCCTTTTGTTACTTTTTCCATATAAGTAGTTGTTTCTTCTGCATTATGAGACGCACGAATAACTTCGCGAATATTTTTCTGAATCGTTTTTGGTATAATCCCATGTTTTTCGTTATACGCGATTTGAATGTTACGACGTCGTTCAGTTTCTGCAATTGCTTTCGTCATCGAATCCGTCATACGGTCTGCATACATGATGACATGCCCATTCGCATTTCGGGCTGCTCTTCCCATGGTTTGAATGAGTGAACGTTCAGAACGTAAAAATCCTTCTTTGTCGGCGTCTAGTATGGTTACGAGCGATACTTCAGGAATATCAAGACCTTCTCTAAGTAAGTTAATGCCAATTAATACATCATAAACTCCCATTCGAAGCTCTCGAATAATTTCAATCCGTTCCAATGTTTTAATTTCTGAGTGTAAGTAGTTTACTTTTATTCCGATTTCTTTTAAGTAATCGGTTAAATCCTCAGACATTTTTTTCGTTAGAGTGGTAACTAGCACACGTTCATTACGCTCGGTCCGTTGACGGATTTCATCGATTAAATCATCTATTTGTCCTTCTATTGGACGGACATCAATTGTAGGGTCTATGAGACCTGTCGGCCGAATGATTTGCTCAACCATCTCAGGTGTATGTTCCAATTCGTAAGCTCCTGGAGTCGCCGAGACGAAGATGGCTTGATCCATATGCCCCTCAAATTCTTGGAATGTTAACGGTCGGTTATCCATCGCAGAAGGCAAACGGAATCCATGATCCACTAACACTTTCTTACGTGCTTGGTCCCCATTGAACATTCCGCGTACTTGCGGCAAGGTAACATGGCTTTCATCGATTACCATTAAAAAATCATCTGGAAAGTAATCCAGTAATGTATAGGGAGTGGCTCCTGGTTCACGAAGTGTTAAATGTCGGGAGTAGTTTTCAATACCTGAACAAAAGCCCATCTCGCGCATCATTTCTAAATCATATCGTGTTCGTTGTTCGAGACGTTGTGCTTCTAATAATTTATTTTCCGACCGCATGATTTTCAATTGTTCCTCTAATTCAATCTCTATGTTTTCAATCGCTTTCAGCAATTTTTCTTCACGTGTAACGAAGTGGGAATTCGGGAAAATGGCTACATGTTCACGTTCTCCAATAATTTCACCTGTTAATGCATCTACTTCACGAATTCGATCAATTTCATCTCCGAAAAATTCAACACGGATACAACGTTCATCACGTGAAGCCGGGAAAATTTCAACAACGTCTCCACGTACTCGGAACTTTCCTCGAACGAAGTTCATATCATTTCGTTCATATTGAATGTCGACCAATCGCCGCAGTAATTGGTTGCGTTCAATTTCCATTCCCATCCGAAGTGATAGGACCATTTCCCGGTATTCTTCAGGGTTCCCTAAACCATAGATACATGAAACAGATGCGACAATTAATACATCTTCACGTTCGAATAAAGCCGACGTTGCCGAGTGACGCAACTTATCAATTTCTTCATTGATACTGGAATCCTTTTCAATATACGTATCGGTTTGTGGCACGTACGCTTCCGGTTGATAATAGTCGTAGAAACTAACAAAATACTCTACTGCATTATCTGGAAAAAATTCTTTAAACTCACTATATAGTTGTCCCGCAAGTGTTTTATTATGGGCCATAACCAATGTCGGTCGCTTGATTTCCGTCACGACATTCGAGACTGTAAACGTTTTTCCTGTCCCTGTTGCCCCAAGTAATGTTTGGTATTTACGACCGTCTTTGATCCCTTGTACCAACTCTCGAATCGCTTGCGGTTGGTCTCCGTCCGGTTTGTAAGGAGCTTGTAAATTAAATGACTGTGCGATAACAATTCCTCCTATGTCAATAGCTTGTTGCTCATTTTTTTTGGTTTATGTTCAATACTCATACTTTATCATATTCCCCTATTCTAACCAAACAAAAAGCGAACGTATGTTTTTTTGCAAGAAAAGCGGAAAGCGCCACTCTAGCTCGACGCCGGTGCTGGAAGAACCGAATGCGGAAACTTGTTTCCGCATGAGGGTCTGAAGCTGAGGTGCGAGCTGGCGCTTGGAGCTAGACATTACAAAAAGAGCATAGCGATTGTTTTCTCGACAACGGCTTCTTGTATCTGAACATAAATAAAATCCGCCCTTTGAGAAGAGCGGATTCGTCACGAGCTTATAGATTCAAAGTTTATACGCTTTCTTGCTGCAACTGACTTAGTTCGTTTGTGTACTCCACAAACGACACTTTATCTTTTCGATCGAGCGAGACATCAATTAAAACTAGCAAGCGTTCTTTCCGTTGCTCACGATGCACATGGTTTAAGAATAAGTCCATATAAATCTCGTTTAGCAACTTCTCCGCTTCACTAACGGTTTGATTTCGCCCCATCGCTTTTAGAAAGTCAGCATATGAATAATACTTATCCATTGCAATCACCTCGAATGCCTTTTTTCTATTATAAGTAAAGAAGCAGTGAAGTTGCAAATGTTTTTTAAAAATTCTATCTAATTTATTTTTTTCTGATTTTTTAAAATACTTTACTGGTAGTAATTGATTAATTTCCAAAATTTCTCTATAATAAAATTTATAATCTATCAAAGGGGATGTTAATATATGGATAATAAAATCACTACAGCATCTAAATACTTTGTTTCATTTAATACCATTGCATTAGTGCCCATTTGGATTGAGAACAAACTGTATACTAGAGTAATAGAAAATCATACCGAATTTATCGTTAAAATGAAACCAAATACTATTATTAAAAAATCACTTATTTTTTATGGGAATTCTTTTAAACATGCGACACTTTTTTCTCGCGAGTCCATTGGGCGATTACATAAACTCCCTCTGATGATCTCACATGATTTCGGGATTCCTTTAATCATGATTCCCACCCTTTCTCCAGAATCCGATGGCAACATATGGGTTTCCTTTTCTGCCATTGACCGTTATTCCATTAATGCCCGTAATGAATGTGTAGTACACTTCACTAACTCACAAGAACTTCCTGTGAACGTTTCTCATTCTACGATGTGCAGACAATTTGCACATTCCTATTTCCTTACGAATCACTTTCAAAAAACACGGGAGAAAATTAACCATCCCTATTCCCTATCAAAAATTACTTATAGGCCAAACCAACAAAAATCAGATCGATAATACATAGTCCGTATCCTTTAAACTAAGCCCTTTGCTCATCGAAAGGGCTTTTTATTTTGACTCTATTTCTTTCCAACCTTCCTTCAAGTGATTTGTTTCGCCATTGCTAAATAAACCCCAAGTAACTCCTCCACGCGGTTTCTAAGACGTACGTTTAAGTAACGACGATGTTCTTCATAACCTCCGTGAAAAAAAACGTATTCAGTAAAGGTGTCATCATGATTTCCTCGAAGGACTTTCATATTGTGTTGGCGCAAATATAGTTTGGTGCCTTTCAGTTCTCTTTGAGCTTCTTTGACCGCTTGTTCAATAATCGCAACGTAAGGTCTCTTCAATTTGAAGGGACCTTTTTCGACGATTTCCCGATCACGCTCTAAAATGGTTAACACCATCGGTAAATAAATCATTTTTTCAAAATAAGGTAAACTTTCGGCTGGAATGAGCGGCATTTTCACAACTCCTCAAAGAACATTTGTTCGTATATATTATTGTATGCTGATTTCCCTAAAATACAAGTGGGAATTTTAAGGAAATTTTTTTGCCCCCCAAACGGTTTGAAACAATTAAATCGAAGAATGGAAAGAACGTCCAAAAAATGCTATGTTTTGTAGGGGAACACGTTTGAACTAAGAACCATACAAGGGGGATTCATCATGGAAACCATTCACTACGAACAAAAAGGAAATTTAGCAATTGTCACATTAAACCGTCCGGACTCAATGAACGCGTTCAATTACGACATGTTAAGCGAACTTGGACATGTTGCCGAAGCAATTCGTATTAACCCTGACATCCGTGTTGTCATCTTTGCGGGATCAGGAAAAGCATTCAGCGTAGGAGCAGATTTAAAAGAACGTAAAACATTAACTGAACAAAAAGTACGTCGCAACGTTTATAAAATTGGTGAAGTGTTTTCAACCATTGAAAACTTACCACAACCTACAATTGCCATGATGAACGGCTACGCATTTGGGGGTGGGATGGAACTTGCACTTGCCTGTGATTTCCGTATTGCCGCTGACGACGTTGTACTCGGATTAACTGAAACAAGCTTAGCTATCATTCCCGGTGCAGGTGGAACACAACGATTGCCACGCTTAATTGGTGAAGCAAAAGCCTTGGAATTAATTTTAACGGCACGTCGCTTGAAAGCGGATGAGGCTTTGGCATATGGAGTTCTGACAAAAGTGGTAAATCAAGATAGTTTGCTAGAAGAAACAGGGAAATTTGCTGATCTAATGCTCGCAAATGGACCGATTGCTTTGCAACAGGCGAAATTTGCCATTAAACAAGGCATGAACGCTGATTTACATACGGGTTTGAACATTGAACGTAAAGCGTATGAAATGACTATTCCAACAGAAGATCGCGTCGAAGCTTTAACTGCTTTTGGCGAGAAGAGAAAACCTGTATTTAAAGGGAAATAAGAAAACAGCTACTTCAGAGCCAACACTCTGGAGTAGCTGTTTTTTTGTCTTCTAGTTAGAGGTAATTATTATTTAGCTGACAGTTCACTTTCTGTTACCCATTTATGATTTGTCACTTCTTCTCCACCAGTAGTCGGAGTGTAATCAATCATATATACAGTAGTTTGTTCGCTGGAATCAATTTCAGCAGTTACACCATTCATCCCTTCCATATGGTCTGCCTCTATGGTAACTTCCGTGCCAGGTTCTAACGTTTCTTCACCCGCGTCTATTAATTCTTCCTGAATGACCCACTTATGATTTGTCACTCTATCTCCACCTGTTGTCGGAGTAAACGAAATGGCGTAGGCTGTAGTATTGAAGGCACCTACAATTGTAGCTTCAGCACCCTTCATGCCTTCCATATGATCTGTTTCGATAATCGCTTGGCTCCCAACTTCATAAGTAGGTTTTCCTGCCACTTTCAAACCTTCAGGAACTTCACCTGAGCCTGAATGGTTCATATCCATGCTTTCTTCAGAACTAGAATTCATATCCATATCTTCATGGGAATTCGTTTCCTTATTGTCATTACCACACGCGGTTAATATAAAAGCTGAGACTAACGTAACAAATCCCACTACTAGTTTTTTTCTCATCATGCTCCTCCTCAAAATTCGAATTATACTAGGTTCGCTATTTCAATAATTTCACTCGTTGCAAACGTAGAGCATTTAATACAACCGATACGGAACTGAATGCCATGGCAGCTCCTGCAAGCCAAGGAGCCAAAAATCCTGCAGCCGCAATCGGTATTCCTATCGCATTATAGGCTAATGCCCAAAATAAGTTTTGTTTAATGTTACGTACTGTTAAACGACTCATTTGAATGGCATCAACAGCACGCATCAAATCGCCTTGCATCAGTGTAATGTCTGCAGCTTCCATAGCAACTGCCGTACCTGTACTCATCGCCATCCCTACATCGGCAGTAGCTAATGCGGGTGCATCATTGAGTCCGTCGCCAGCCATTGCAACACGTCGACCATCGGCTTTCAATTTGGCAACGATATTTGCTTTTTCAGCAGGAAGCACACCGGCAAATACTTCATCAATCCCCACTTGCTGTGCAATGGCACGTGCAGTTCGCTCTTGGTCTCCTGTTAACATCACCACATTTAGTCCTAGTTTCTTCATTTCCACAATAGCTTTTGCTGAAGAGTCTTTTACGGTGTCCGCAACGGCGATTAACCCTGCGTATTTACCTTCTAATGCGATAAACATAACCGTTTTCCCTTGAGATTCCAATTCACTGGCTTCAGTATCGTTAAAAGTTACCTTTGAATCATTCAGTAATTTCCGAGTCCCAATCAATAGATTTTCCCCATCAACTACGGCGCGTATTCCATGACCAGGAATGGCTTCAAATGATTCAGCTGTCATTTTAACTCCCTCGCCATACGCAGTGACCGCAGTCGCAACAGGATGCTCTGATTGACTCTCTGCCGCCGCTGCAAGCGAAATGATACGTTCACGTTCAAATCCATCCACTACCATAAACTCAGTTACTTCCGGTCGGCCATTCGTGATTGTCCCTGTTTTATCCAACACAATTGTGTCGATGTGTTTGGTGTTTTCCATGGACTCTGCAGTTTTAAACAACACTCCCAGTTCAGCAGCTCGACCAGATCCAGCCATAATCGAAGTAGGCGTCGCTAATCCAAGTGCACATGGACAAGCAATGACAAGTACGGCAATTGTGCTTTCTAGTGCGTTTGCAAAATCCCCAGGAGAGAAAATGAAATACCAGGCAATAAAAGTAAGTGCAGCGATTCCAACCACGATAGGTACGAATATAGCGGATATTTGGTCTGCCAATCTTTGTATGGGTGCTTTTGATCCCTGTGCTTCTTCCACGACACGGATGATATTCGAAAGTACGGTGTCTTTCCCTATATTCCGAGCTTTTACACGTAATGTACCATTCGCATTAACAGTAGCTGCATAAACCACATCACCGATTGATTTATCTACCGGTAAGCTTTCTCCCGTTAACATCGATTCGTCTACCGCAGAATTTCCTGACAAAACTTCGGCATCTACCGGAATAGATGAGCCTGGTTTTATCATCAAGAGGTCTCCAATTCGGACATTATCTACTGGAATTTCTTGTGTCATTCCATCTCGCTCAACAAATGCCATTTTGGGTTGAAGTTTCATTAGCTTTTTAATGGCATCGGAAGAACGCCCCTTTGCTCTTGCTTCAAAAACCTTACCAAGAATAATTAAGGTGATTAACACCGCACTCGTTTCAAAGTATAGGCCAACACTATGTGAAGCTATATGCTCTAAATTGGTTAAAACCAAATAGACACTGTAAAAATAGGCTGCGGATGTACCTAATGCAACTAGAACGTCCATATTGGCACTTTTATTACGAAGTGCAAAGTAAGCCCCTTTATAGAATGACCAACCAATCCAAAACTGCACTGGAGTAGCAAGAGCCCATTGCACAAAGGGATTCATTAAAAATTCAGGAACGTACATCCAGGAAATAAAGGAAAAGTGAGCCACCATGGTCCATAAAAGTGGCAGAGATAATAGTCCCGAGATTAGAAATAAACGGGTCTTCTTTTTAATTTCCACTTTACGGTGATCCACTTTTTCAGCCTGTTGCTCATTTTTATATTCAGCATGGTACCCCAGTGATTGGATTTTTCCGATTAAATCATCCGAAGACAAAACAGTCGGATCAAACGAAATACTACTTGATTCCAATGCTAAATTGACTGTGGCATCTTGTACACCCTCCATTCGATTAAGCCCTTTTTCAATTCGTGTGGAACATGCAGCACACGTCATCCCAGTTATGTTTAAATCCACTTTGTCTTGCATAACGTCATATCCAAGTGTTCTGATTTTGTCTTGTAAAGAAGAGACGTTTATTTCCAATTGATTAAAAGAAACACTAGCTTTTTCAGTAGCGAAATTAACCGTTGCCGTAGAGACGCCATCCATTCGTTGCAACCCTTTTTCGATTCGATTAGCACAAGCGGCACACGTCATCCCAGTTATCGCTATATCCGTCTTTTTTTCAGCCATGAAAAGCCACTCCTTTGATACCTTGTAGGGGTATATAACATTTAAAAAAATTACTGCGATATTCGCAGCAATTCCTATTAACTATTAAGATTAAGCCTTTACAGTGTATCCTTGATCTTCAATGGTATCTGTAATTTTTTGAATATCAACGTCATTATTAAATTCAACAGCTACAGTTCCATCATTTAACTCCACAAGAACTCTCTCTACACCGTTAAGTGCTCCTACACTATTTTCAACTGATTTTACACAATGCCCACATGTCATTCCTTCTACTTGTAGAGTAATCTGATTTGTCATTATGAATTCCACTCCTTATTTTCTCATTAATTTTTGTATGGTAACTAATAATTCATCTAACACTTCTTCATCGCCTTCAGCTAATCGATCTACAACGCAACCCTTTAAATGTCCTTGTAAAAGCACTTTGGCTACACTGTTTAAAGCTGACTGAGTGGCAGAAAGCTGAGTAATAATATCATCGCAATAAATATCTTTATCCACCATACCCTTAATTCCGCGAATTTGACCTTCGATACGGTTTAATCGATTAACTAAGTCTTTTTTAACGGATTCAGGATGATGACTCTTTCTACAAGACGTTTCCGAGACCGGTAGATTTAATTCTTCCGCAATATGATCCATCTTTCAGCCTCCACATTCATATTGCATTCATTGTAATGTACCTAGTGGGGGTATGTAAAGAATAAGGATTCGTTTTACTGAAGTTTTCCACTTCAACTATTCTGTTCACTTACATCAGTATTATTACATATAGAAATTAAAAAAGGTCATTCCCCTCAAGTGAGCGGAATGACCTTAACGAAATTATTATTTAGCTAACCCTTGTTCTAAGTCTTCTAGTAAGTCTTCTACATCTTCAATACCAACGGAAATTCGCACCAATCCATCTAAAATACCGAGTTCTTGGCGGCGATCTGCCGGAATTGACGCGTGCGTCATTCTCGCAGGAACCGAAATCAAGCTTTCTACTGCACCTAAACTTTCAGCAAGTGTAAAGTATTTCAATTTTTTTAATAATTGATCCGCTTTTTCAGTGCTACCCACGTCAAATGAAATCATTCCACCAAATCCAGTGGTTTGTTTTTTCATGATTTCGTGGCCAACATGTGTTTCTAAACCAGGATAATACACTTTGCCAACTTGATCATGTGCAACCAAGAAATCAGCAATGCGTTTCGCACTCGCATTCGTTTCTTCCATACGAATACCTAGTGTTTTCAATCCGCGAATTAATAACCAAGAATCTTGTGGCCCCAAAATCGCACCGACTGAATTTTGCACGAAATGTAAGTCTTTCGCTAACTCTTCAGTAGCGACTACCACTAATCCAGCAACGACATCACTATGTCCACCGATGTATTTTGTTGCACTATGCAACACGATATCAGCACCCAGTGACAGTGGTTGTTGCAAGTAAGGTGTCATAAACGTATTATCGACGATCGTTAACAAGCCTTTTGATTTCGCTAATTTTGCGATTTCTGCTATATCCGTTACTTTCAATAAAGGATTCGTTGGAGACTCGATAAATACGGCTTTCGTGTTTTTTTGAATGGCCGCTTCAAATTCAGCAGCATTTGAAGAATCTACAAACGTTGATTCGATACCAAATCGATTCAACACTTTTGTCATGACACGGTAAGTACCACCGTACACATCATCCGTCATGACAATGTGGTCGCCAGCATTGAATAACATCATAACTGAACTAATTGCTGCCATGCCCGAACCAAACGCAAAACCAGCATGACCACCTTCTAAATCACTAATTAATACTTCAAGTGCATGACGAGTCGGGTTACCTGTGCGTGAATATTCATAACCACGGAAATCTCCTACTGCATCTTGTTTATACGTACTAGTTTGGTAAATAGGGGTGGACACAGCTCCAGTTGTCTCATCCCCGACGATTCCTGCGTGAATTAATTTCGTTTTTGGTCTCATATCGATTAATCCTCCTTCAATAATTCATAAACATTTTGACTTAAATAGCGTTCACTTGAATCTGCAAAAATGGTCACGATATGACTGCCTGGCTTCGCAACTTTTGCTTCCTCCAACGCAGCATAAAATGCCGCGCCAGAAGAACTTCCAACCAGTAGGCCTTCTTCTTTAGCCAACTGGCGCAATTGATGAAAGGCGTTTTTGTCAGTAACCGTATGAATCGCATTAAAATATGCTCGATCCATATAACCAGGTAAAAATTCCATGCCTATACCTTCTGTATAGTGGGAACCAGGTGCTCCACCATTCAATATCGAGCCTTCTGGTTCTACAATGACGGTTTTAATATCTGCTTTTTGACTGATTAAATACTTTGCCGTTCCCATAAATGTACCACCTGAACCTGCTCCAGCCACGAAGACGTCAATTTGACCATCTAAGTCGCGCCATAATTCCGGTCCTAATGTGTGAACATATGTTTCTGGGTTAGCAGGATTTGAAAACTGAGCAGGCGAGAAAGCCCCAGGGGTTTCGTTTACAAGTTCCACTGCTTTTTCAATGGCCCCTTTGATACCTAGCTCAGTCGGTGTGTTAATGATTTCCGCACCAAGAGCACGCATCAAAGTTTGTTTTTCCACACTGAATTTTTCTGGGACCACAAATTTAACCGTGTAGCCTTTACCAATTGCGGCTAAAGCCACACCAATGCCCGTGTTTCCAGCTGTTGGTTCAATGATTGTTCCACCTGGCTGTAGCTTTCCGGATTCTTCTGCATCTTTTATTAAAGATATTCCTAAACGATCCTTCACACTGCCCCCTGGATTCATAAACTCAAGTTTCGCAAAGATACGGCAGTCGTTTGGGATATTTATATTGTTGATTTCAACGACTGGTGTGTTACCAATCAATTCATGAACGCTTCCGTAAACTTTCATTATGCTTCCTCTACAAATACCGTACGCCATTCATCTTTCTTAGAAAGCATCTCGCGGGCAATTTCTTTTGCGCCTTCTAAACTATGGCTTGCAGCCCAGCCACATTGAACTTCATTACATGCTGGAACTTCCGTTGCTTGAAGAACATCATCAAGCGTTTTTTCTAAAACCGTTAAAATTTCATCATAGTTATCGTGGTTAATGACAGCTAAATAAAATCCAGTTTGACATCCCATAGGACTCATATCTACTACATGGTCCGTATGATTGCGAATATTTTCTGCCATCAAATGTTCAAGGGAATGCAGACCCGGCATTTCCATATGTTCTTTATTTGGTTGTTTAAAACGTATATCATACTTTAATATTTCGTCACCTTTTATTCCTTGTTTACGCCCAGCAAGTCGTACAAATGGTGCTACCACTTTTGTATGATCTAAGTTAAAGCTTTCAACATTCATTTGTTTCATGTTTAACACTCCTTATTTTCTAGTCGCATCCATTAACCAAACATAATCATTCATTCGGACAAATTCAACTTCAAACCCTGCATCTTCAAATAAACCGCTTAGAACGGGAATCGTCGTGTAATATTCACGTTCCAAATCATCAGCTACGTTATGATATCCGCGTGAACGTTCTTTATCGATTTGTGCTTGTTTCGCTTCTTCAGTTGTAAAAACCGTGTCTGCAAACACCACTTTTCCACCTTTTGATAAGAGACTGGCATATTTCATCAGTGCATTTCCTTTTTCAACATCTGTTAAATGATGAAATACATACGTACTAACAAACGTGTCAATACTTTCAGGTGCGTCAAACGCTAATAAATCGCCATCTAGCAATATTAGGTTTGGAAATCGTTCTGCCGTTACTTTACGCATCGCTTTATTGGGTTCAAACCCTATTACATGATATGCCGCATCTATTAATTTCGACGTTAAGTTGCCAGTTCCTGTTCCAAATTCAACAACCGTACCAAAAGATTTTTCAGTAACGGTAGATAAGATTTCTTCATATCTATCAAAGACATCACGATATTCTGGATCTTTTCCAGAAACAGATGCATCGTATGACTCTGCCCACTCGTCAAAAATTTCTACGAATTCGCGTCCCATAATAAATTCCCCTTTTAATTATATACTATTCCAACTTGTTTACTTGGTAATAGGTTAACAGAGTTATTTATATCACATTTTCCGTAAAAGTTCTAGTGATTAACATAAGGAAAGCGCAAAAAGCCACTCTAGCCTAAAGCTCAGGTACAGGCTGACGCTTGGAGCTAGACATAATAACAACGGAAATTATAGGCTTTCTTATCTTTCAAGAAAAAACAGGTAAAGTGCGTCCGGCCCTTTAGTTATAGAGGTAATCACTGAATCATAAAAGGTTGTTGGTCGCTTTGGCCTTACTGCTACACTCATGGTCTACTGATTTAAAAAAGGGTGGGCAATGACTTCGTCATTTCGCCCACCCTCTTTTCTTACAGACTATCCTGCGGCGGGTGTACGTCCGTCGCTCCCTTGTTTCCTCAATATGAACAGTGATTTTAATTTTGGTAACGAAAGAATAGATGCCTTCCTATAACAATCAATCGGTCGAAGATGAAATTTTGACCTCCCACTACTTTCTTTATTCAAATGCTTTACATTAATATGACACTGTAGTATTTCCTTCATAAACTGCACTGAATTAGGCATTTGCTATATTCCTAAGCAGAACCAGCGTAGGCGCCTTTCTAGTGGTAGCCGGAGCGAGAAGACTGGCAGTGATCTTCTGCCTGGCTTCTCGCGGGAGGCATCCACAAAGCGCCGCAGCGTTATTCAAGGGAATACTTAATCCAGTCTTGTAATGATGAACTTTTTAAGTGTCCTATTTAGAGTAGGAAGAGCTTTGAGCACTGGTTCCTGGTAGTCTCAAATTTCACCTTATATTATAAAACCTCATCCACATTACGTGAAAGAGGCATCTTCTGAGAGAAAGCGAATCTCATAAAACATCAGCTCTAAATCTGTAAGCTTTTCAATTTGTAATTCCCGGAACCTTCTTTTGCCAAGACGTTTATCCCAAATCGTCATCGAGCGAATAAAAATGTGTTCGTGGACTCTCGCTTCTTCAAAAGGTAGATTTAAGTAGTCGAACAATGCATTTTTCATTTCCCAAGAAGGATAGACACCATGCATTCTCACAATTTCTTCTGCATCATCACTTGATCTGTGAAGGCTTTTCACTTCTTCGGATTCAAGTAATTCACATAGCGGCATGTGCCATGGGATAGGTTTGATTTCTCTTTCTTTAATAAGATTCTCATATACTTGATTGGATTTCACTTCAAATCCCAGATCAGAAAACCTGAATAATTCAACTCCATCCAAGGTAACCCACAAAATACTTTTTTGATCATGCGTTTTCCGATGAACAGTTAAATAAAATTGTAAGCGTCCATTCAATGATTCGCAAAGTTTCGATTCACTTAGCTGCTTCAGTTTGGACCACTTCATCGGGATTCCCACTCTTCACGCAAAATCCCCATGCGTATGGAGTCGTAATACTGTCCATTATAATATCGAACTTTCCGAATGCGCGCTTCCATGGTCATACCAAGTTTCTCGCCGACTCGGACCATTCGTTCATTACCAGACCAAGTTGTATAACCAACCCGTACCAGTGGCATCGTTTTAAATAAACGATTGATCCACTGAGTCAATGCCTCAGTTCCGTAACCCCCGCTCCAATACTGCGGTTTGTATATGACAATCCCCATCTCTAACCATAAAGAAGTTTCATGTTCCCAATAATACGTAACCATTCCAATAAGCTCATCGTTCACTTCAATTGCCAGTACATCTTTTGCCTGTAAATAACGTTCTTTATTCTTCAAAAATTCTTCAAACGTCTTGGGTGCATGCGGAAAGTAAGGTGCGTCCCACTTTTTCCATTCGGGACTTTCCTCTTTCATGCTCATTTCCCAGAGTGTATATAAATCATCTTCAAAATAAGGTCGTAAGCGGACCTGTGTCTTTATATCGTTCAATAATTTCCCGCCTTATAAATATTGATTAAACCATCCCGTAATCTGTTCAAGACGTGCATAACGTAAATTCGGAAGGCCCGTACGCGACAGGTTATGGTCAGCATCAGGGAATCGAACAAAGCTCGTCTCTTTCTTCATTTGTTTCAACGTAATATAGAGTTGCTCAGCTTGTTCAATTGGGCACCGGAAGTCTTTTTCACTATGCAAAATGAGAAGAGGTGTTTCTACGTTTTTAGCATACTTAAGTGGTGAATGTTGCCATAACTTTTCAACATCCGTCATATCCGCTCCAATTTGCCAATCACTGAAATAGTATCCAATATCAGAAACACCAAGGAAACTTACCCAGTTCGAAATCGAACGTTGTGTAACTGCAGCCTTAAATCGATTGTTATGACCAACAATCCAGTTCGTCATAAATCCACCATAACTACCTCCCGTTACACCCAAACGATTTTCATCAATCCAAGAATGTTCAGCGATGACATGATCCACACCAGCCATAATATCTTCATAATCTCCGCCACCATAATCACCACGGACATCATCCACAAACTGTTGACTGTAGCCATGACTGCCTCGAGGATTTACATATAAAACACCATAGCCTTGAGCAGCTAGTAATTGCATCTCATGGAAGAAAGTATTAGCGAACATCGCATGAGGGCCCCCATGAATATCTACGATTAAAGGATATTGTTCACCTTCTACAAATCCTGCAGGTTTCAGCAACCATCCATGCACGTCCCAGTTTTTAGCGCCTTTGTAGATAATCGTATCTGGTTGAACAAGATCTACTTCTTTTTCAAATTCTTCATTGAATGTTGTCAAAGCTTTCCGTTCACCTGTTGCAATCGTCTGTAAATATAGTTCCCCAATATGTGTGGGATTCGATACGGTGAGTAGTGCAAATTCGCCCGTCTTCGCCACATCATACCCATATACATGTTCATCTTCACCTGTCGCAGGATACATTTCACCTTCAACAGAAGCTGCATATAAACGTACATCACCCATGACGGATACTTGGAAATATAAATGATTATCCTTTGTCCAAACGACATCCGGGGCACTAGCACCTTGTTGGTGATCTGCCACGACATAATCCCCGACGGGTGCATCAAGACCTTCCGTAAGAATTTGACGGAATCCAGCTTCTATATCGTACACGTACAGTTCTGTATGCGTCGCATTCCGATAAGCACTTTCACTTCCGACAAATGCTAGTAACTTATCATCACCAGAAAAGGCTGCCCCTCCAAAATAGCCATCCTCTTCTATAATCGTGGTTTCTTCTTTTGATTCTACGTTAGCCAAATACAATGCCTGACTGAATTCAAAGTCTTGATTCTCGGAACGATTTACACTGAACACGATGTTTCTCCCATCATGTGAGACAGCTTGTAAACCATATTGATGGTTTCCTTCTGTAAACTGTGTGACTTCATTCGTATCAAGATTAATAAAACCAATATGTTTAAAGGTATCTTGTGGAAGTAAACCGATACCATCCATTTTATATTTCATCTTATCGACTACTACAGGTTCAGGTTTTTTCTTTTCATCTTGATCTGGCTCGTCTGTGAAACTTTTCCCATCTTTCACAGAAGCGGAAAACCATATTTTCTTGCCACAGGGCGACCACAAAAAGCTGCTAACCCCTTTATCAAATGTTGTAATTTTCCGGGATTCCCCACCTTTTGTTGATAGGATATACAGTTGATTTTTCTCATCACGAGAAGATAGGAATGCCAGTTGCTTGCCGTCAGCTGAATATGCTGGCGCAGACACCTTCTCTTTTCCATGCGTCCATTGCGTAACCTCGTTTGATTCTAAATCCACATGCCACAAATTTGCTTGATATGTATTTTCTTTGTCATCCATATGTGTTCGTACGAATACCGCTTCTTTTTGATTAGGTGCCAAAACTGGTTGAGTAACCGATACCAATTTACTTAAATCTTCAATTGTTAACTTTCTAGTCATATGTGTTCCTCCTTAGTTACCTTCCTCTTTCTATTTCGACACCCGTAAGAATTTCCCTTTAATTTTAAGCATGAATTTCCTTTCTTCTTTTAAATTTGATTGGGGCTTGGAAACCGTCTTTCGTTCATCGATTAAAACCTACTTCTGATACTATCGGTGACTGGCTGTAGTGTCAGGTTTAGCATCGCATTATCCCTCCCTAATCCAACCTTTGGGAGAACATGTTAAACGAATTAAAAAATGATTAATTAACGAGGTGTATGAACATATTAAGCTTAGTTTCAATAAATATTTGGAGGTTTTACTATGGAACCAATAGAAAGAGTAAAAACTGCTGCTATTTCATTGGCAAGTGACTTAAAGGTACAAGCATTTGGTGGTGGGGAAAAACCCGTTGAAACTATTGTAGATATGGACACGGTTCAAACGCTTATAAGTGATTGGAATGCTATGTCAAAGAAAGCTGCAAATTCTACAATTGAACAATACGGACCTCCAAATGAAGCGATTCAAAGTAGATTGATTTGGTATAACAATGGACCGTGGAAAAGAACGATTGTCTTTCGCGATGAAATTCCACACGATTTTCCACAACCCCATACCGATGTAATCGAGAATTTTATTAATTACCGGGTACCGCCCGAAATGTTCAGTGAACTGGCGAAGTTTGATGGAAGTGTCATTGTTGAAAGAACAAAAGGAGAAGTATCGTCCCGATGTGATATGGAAGCTGCAAACATCATTGCCCTTAACTTAATGAATGACATTGTGACAGGAAAGCTAGACGCCGTAAAAGCTCGTGAAATCTGTTGTGAAGTTACCTCGGCTTTTATTATGAATAGAACAGCACCTTATGCTGAGGCACTTCAATTCAATGTTGCAACAGAGGAAACAAAGGATACTGACCAAGTAATGATTGCTGGCGCAATGGTTGATCAGGTTTTTAAAAAAGTGAACGATTTATTCGAAGGAAACGTAAATAATCAAGTAAATTAAAAGCTATACAAGATTAGGAACCCGAGAAAATCTGTAAAAACAGCCATTTCTCGGGTTCCCTACTTGTTGTTATTAATAATGTTGAAGAGTAAGACAAGAAAAACGAATAAACACACGATAAAAATGAATTCGGAGTTCGAAATTCTTTCATTTTATCGTTTTGTTGATGGGAATTTCACCTTATGAATCATTTAGGTATAGGGTTCTTTTTCATGATTAAGGGTAATAATGAAGAAATAACAACCTGGAGGGGATTTTATGTGTGCACTTGAATTGCCGAAAACCACAAAATCATATTGGAGAAAAAAACGGTCAAACAAAACATTTCCATCAATGGATACGGACATCACCACAGAAGTGTGTATAGTCGGGGCCGGGATTTCAGGTGTTACCGCCGCATATGTTCTCGCTAAAGCAGGTGTTCGTGTAACAGTTATTGAGGGCAGTAAAATCGTCAGTGGGACTACGGGTTTTACGACAGCTAAAATAACTGCACAGCACGACGTTATTTACGATGAGTTGATCCAAACATTTGGGATGACGCAAGCTCGTCAATATTTCGATGCCAATCAACAAGCTCTCAAACAGATAAAAAAGTGGATAAACGAACTTTCCATAGATTGTGATTTTGAAGAACGACATGCCGTTCTCTATGCACAAACATCTAAAGGCGTTGAACAATTACATACGGAGAAATCGGCTTATGACAAACTTGGCATCCCCGGTGAATTGTCAACTTCCAAAAATGAACTCCCGTTTCCAGTTAGCGAAACATTAACTTTACCAAATCAAGCTCAATTTCATCCTGTCAAATATATCAACAGATTAGTTCAGGAAGCGCAGAAATTGGGTGTGACTTTTTACGAAAACACGAGGGCAGACTCTCTAACACAAGGTGACGAAATTTTAATAGAAACAACTGAAGGGAAAAAAATCTACGCGAAGAATGTTCTAGTAACCAGCCACTTTCCATTTAACGATAAAAACGGACTCTATTTTTCGCGCTTGTCACCTCAACGTTCATATGCAGTATGTGTAAAAGTACCTAGCACCGAGCTAAAAGGAATGTATATCAATGTAGAAACAACCTCTCGTTCCATTCGAACTGCGAAAGGTGACAAAGGAGAAAGCTACATCATTATTGGAGGGGAAGGGCACAAAACGGGACAACATGATGACACCACTCATGAGTATTCTACTGTCGAGCGGTATGAAACACTAATTCAATTCGCAAAACAGCATTTCCCCGTCGAGTCAATTGACACTCATTGGTCGGCTCAGGACTATGAAACACTTGATCGCCTTCCTTACATCGGTGAAATGTCATCGGGCTTACAAAATGTATTTGTCGCAACTGGCTTTTCTAAATGGGGTATGACAAAAGGTACCGCTGCCGGCTTATTACTTGCTGATCTTGCACAAAACAAATTTAATCCATTTAAAGATTTATTTTTACCAACTCGAACAAAAATGAAAAAAGAAGACATTAAACACCTTGTAAAAATGAATGCAAATGTTGCGAAAGAGTTGGTGAGCGGTAAATTTGATCGGCCAACCGATTCAGTGGAGGATTTAAACAATGATGAAGGACGCATCGTCATGATGGATAACCAAAAAACGGGTGCGTATAAAGATAAAAATGGAAAACTCCACTTAGTCAAACCTACATGTACACATTTGGGATGTGACGTGCACTGGAATGATGGTGAACGGTCATGGGATTGCCCTTGTCACGGTTCACGCTTCTCCTATAAAGGAGAGGTATTAGAAGGTCCAGCTGTGGAACCTCTTAAGCGTAAGTAATTTGTCGTCTGAGAATTTTAGCTAATGGTTTTTCTCATAACTAATTGGGGTACAGTAGTTAAATAATTGAATATCCATAACTTTCACTCAAGGAGGATGATTTAATGAAGGCAGTAACATTTCAAGGAGCAAAAGATGTGAAGGTAAAAGAAGTTCCAGATGCAAAATTGGAGAAAAAAGACGATATAATCGTCCGCATTACATCCACCGCAATTTGTGGTTCCGATCTCCATATTTATCGTGGTGCCCTGCCTGCCAAAAAAGATTATGTCATTGGCCATGAACCTATGGGAATTGTAGAGGAAGTCGGTCCTGAAGTAACGAAGGTTAAAAAGGGAGATCGAGTTGTTCTTCCGTTCAATGTATCTTGTGGTGATTGCTACTATTGTAATCATGATTTAGAAAGCCAATGTGATAACTCAAATGATAATCCAACTGTAGATACTGGTGGGTATTTTGGATTTACAGAAAGATACGGAAACTATGCGGGTGGTCAAGCGGAATTTTTGCGTGTTCCATATGGGAACTTCATGCCATTCGTAATTCCTCCTTCATGTGAATTAGAAGATGAATCTCTCCTATTCCTTTCAGATGTTCTCCCGACTGCTTATTGGAGTGTTGAAAGCTCCGGCATGAAAGCTGGAGATACTGTAGCTGTATTGGGGTCAGGTCCAGTTGGTCTTATGGCTCAAAAATTTGCGTGGATGAAAGGGGCAAAACGCGTCATCGCCGTGGATCACCTGCCTTATAGACTCAAACACGCAATTAAAATGAATAATGTAGAAGCTTTTAATTTTGATGAATATGATGACATGGGTGCACACATCAAGGAAATTACTAACGGTGGTGTGGACGTGGTCATCGACTGTGTAGGGATGGATGGGAAATTGTCTGCGATCGAAAAAGTGGAACAAAAACTGAAACTTCAAGGTGGGACATTAAGTGCGATTGACATTGGATTGAATTCGGTCCGTAAATTTGGGACCATTCAATTGACCGGGGTATATGGCTCGTTGTATAACATGTTCCCGCTAGGAAACATCTTCGAACGAAATGTGACGTTGAAAATGGGGCAAGCGCCAGTCATTCATTACATGCCCCTACTATTTGATAAAATCACAAAAGGTGAATTCGATCCAACTGAAATAATTACGCATAAAGTACCGTTAGATCAAGCGAGTAAAGCATATCAAACTTTTCACGATCATGAAGATGAAAGCATTAAATTCATATTAAAACCATAGTTCCACATAGCATGAAATCCCCGTAAGCAGAAATTTGCTAACGGGGATTTTTAATTAGAACTGCATGGCATCTAGGTTCATATGGCTTTTTACAATCTCTGCACATTCACCTATGATGGGAAGTAAGGAAGTTGTGGCGTATACCACAAGCATAGTGAAAAAAGTAATTGCTATAAAATGAATTGGCTTGGCTAATATTATTTTTCTAACAGAAGTTATCAAACCTAAGGCAATATGATCAACTACTATTACAGCATGCTTCAATTCCTTCACTCCTCCCTGTTCTAAGTTAAATTCTCGCTTGTTTCTTCTCTAGTATTATTCTACTTGAAAAAAACGTCGAAAAATGTCGAAAAAGTTGGGAAAGTTTTCACATTCTGATGCTAATAATAACGATTTCAAGAAATATATTTCTTGAATGAACTTTTGTTTAAAGTTTGGTCAACATATAGTAGGATTAAGGTTAGATTTGTAAATTAACGTAAATGAGGAGACTGGCTTGTGAATAATTTTGGACACGTAATTAAACTAGAGCGAATTAGAAGGAATATGAAGCAAATATCACTTGCTCAAGGGATTTGTACACCTTCCTATCTCAGTAAAATAGAGAATAACTCTATCGTGCCCAGTCAAGAAGTAGTCGATTTATTGCTTAACCGACTTGAACTATCTGTTATCCAAAACAATAATATCGACGATGAAAGTTATCTCAAAAAAATAAGAGAAATCTATTTTAATGCGATCATGAACAAGGATCGCGAACTTACAGCCAAACAATTGAAAGAAATTAATGCTGAACGCTATCTTTTTATAGATTCTACAAATTACTACACCTATCAGTTAATGGTCTTAAGATTAACGCTCATTGCTGCTCAAGATATTCAAAATGATACAAGTGAGTTGATCATGGCATTATCTGAGCTTTCCGGAAACTTTAATGACTACCAAATGTTTTTGTTTCACTCGAATGTAGGAAGTTATTACTCGTTCTTGTTGGATTATAATTCAACCCTTCAGGCTTATGAAAAAGCAATTATTTATTCTAAGAAAATAAATATTGAACCATGGGAAGAAGCAGATTTTAATTATGTGTTAGGACATTGTTATTTAACCCAACAGCGTTGGGTTATTTCAATAGAATATATTCAAAGAGCATTAGAGTACTTTAAAGGTGGGTTCTATAATACTCGGGCAATTGAATGCTACTTGGTTTTGGCTATCGCTCAAGATGCTTCATTTCAATTAGATGAAGCTATGGAAAATTTATTACTAGCTCAGAAAATTTCGACACAACTAAACCTAAAAGAAAATTTCCCACTTATAAAACAAAACATAGGTACCTTTGCCTCTAGAAAAGGACTGTCACAAGAAGCCATTCAATATTTTATGGAAAGTCTTGAGCATAGAGATGATAATGATGAAAAAATATACCCAATCTATTCTCTGGTCAAAGAATACTCAAAATTAAATAACGCCGAGCAAGTCATCAAGTGGGCTGAAATGGGGATTTCATTAATTAATGAAAGTCAGAATCCATCACTTCAAACATATGCACATCACCTTAATGTTTATTTGACAAAAGAATCTGATCCAAATCAATTTGAAAAAGCAGTAATAAATGCCTATCAATTCTTTAGAGATAATAAAGACTATCGCCATACTCAGAAATACGCATTGTTATTAGGGAATTATTATTTTAAAAATAATAAATATAAAAACGCTGCCAAATATTTTGCCATATCGAACGAATATATGTTTAAAAAGCAGAATATCTCTCATTGGGAAGACCTATGAAATTTGAAAAGCCTGTAACTATTTCCCGAGGTCGGGGGAAATAGTTACAGGCTTTTCGATATATGTCAGAAACACTGGCGGCAGTGTCTTTGAACGCAATATTAACTTGCTGTAGTGTAAATTAAACAACCTTGTTCATAATCGATATAATAACTGTTAATTTTCTGAGAAGAAATAATGGCTTCTTCATTCATTTGTTGATAGGCAATACGATTATTTACTTTGCTTATTGCAAATCCTTCTTCTTGAATGTTCACTAACAATACGTCGCCAACTTTCATATCAAGAGTTAGATCATCAGTTGGAACAACCAATACGTTCGATTCACTTGGAAATTCTAACAAAACTGCTAAATCATCTTCAAAACGATCCAATTTATACATTCTGCCAATAAACATACTGACCAGCTCCCTTTAATTTGATAATTTCACTGAGTTTGAAAGTTATTAATTGCTAAATATTCTTAATAAACGTAGAATTTAAAGTAACTAGATGGCTTTCCTAGTTACAATCTAATCATAAGTCGTTAAGATGAAATAAGAAAGAAAATCAAGTTGGGAAACTTTTTTCCAAAACATCAGTTTTATCGCAGTTTTTTACTCACTGTTTCCCAACTACAAGTAGTAGATATTACTCAATGACTCAAGTAGTATAAAAGGTGGATATATGAATAATATCGGTTTGCTCATCAAAATGTCGCGCATACAACAGAATATGAAACAAGTAAGCCTTGCCAAAGGGATTTGTTCAACTTCCTACTTAAGTAAAATTGAGAACAACCAAACTATACCTAGTGAAGATGTCCTACAACTTTTACTGGAAAGACTTAATTTAGATTATGAAGATCTTTCTACTGAACAGGAAATGGAATTCTTATCCAACCTTTATTTACTTTATAAAGAAGCAATTATTGATAGAAATAAAGATGAGATCAAAGAAAAGCTTGTTTCTTATAAGGAAAGAAATTTTCTTTTTAAAGATGAAACGAATTTCTTTACATATAATCTCTATTTATTTCGCTTATATTTAATTACACAAGCAGATGTTGAAACTGTGAAAAATCTTATGAATTCTTTGGAGCAAATGAAAGAAAAGTTCGATGAAAGACAAAACTTTATATTCAACAAAAACTGTGGCTTCTATTACTATTTAGTTAGAGATTTTAAAGTCGCATTAAACCATTTTGAAATTTCTTTAGATTTACTATCTAACTTTCACTTGGAAGAATGGGAACTCGCTGATTTCTATCATGCAATTAGCATGTCTTATCTTTCGAATAACCATTTATTAAACACGATTGAATATTCCACAAAATCCTTAAATTATTATAAAGATAATTTGATTTTTGCTAGGGCAATTGATTGCTATATTGTCATTGGAATAGCTTATAAACATAATTTAAATTTTAAAAATGCAGAAGAAAATTTTCTGTTGGCAAAGAAAATTGTCATGAATTTTAAGTTAATCGAGTATAATGAGATTATCAATCACAATTTAGGTTCACTTGCTGCAATTCAAGGTGAATCAAAAAACGCGATTGAATATTATGAAGAAAGTCTTAAAAACTCGATTGGTGGAGAAAATTTTCTATTAACCATTTATACCATTTCCAAAGAATATTCCAAGCAGAATAATAGATTGATGGTAAATCATTGGTCAGATAAAGGGTTAATTTATATATCTACCCTTAATGAAGATGATTACAAGTCATATTACTATCACTTTAATATTTTCAAGTTATTGCATGAAAAGGATTCGGAATTTGAAAATATCATGGTAAATGCGATTGATTATTTTGAGAGTATAAAGGATTATCATCATGTCCATAAGTATTCAATATTATTGGGAAACAAGTATTCGGAAATCAGAAAATATAAAAATTCTACTCTATATTTACAAAAAGCAATAAGCTTTTCATATAAAATAAAATCTATTACTTACTGGGAGGATTTATAATGAAGAAAAAATTATTAGCAGCTTTACTAGTAGCAACATTTTTGGTTAGTCTCGCTCAACCGTCTCAATCTCATGCGATAGATATGCTTCCAAGAATCACAAGCATCGAACCAGTTAACTTTGTAGCTTCAAACAACTAATAAAAAGCAGAAACGACTTGAGTCATCTCCGGTCGTTTCTGCTTTTTATTTGATCTGTTTTTTTGATACTCCGTCCGATGAGGTATTTTCTAATTGTTTACTCAGATTTTTCCGTTTCATGGAGAGGAACAGTAATATGAGTAGTCCAATAATAAATACTGGGATTAAGAGTATTAAGACGGTGGTAAATATATCTCCCAAATTTATCAATGTTATCCCCCTTTCCGTTTGTTCTATTTATAGATAGAATACGCTAGTTACGTTGAAAATGTTCAGTAAACTCAAGTTATCGACATATATTTTCTAAAAATTTCATGTCCATGATTATCGGAAAGTTATAAAACGAAAAGCCACCCTATTTAATGGGTGGCTTTCTTTTTATTTCCTGACAAATATTGATTCATATGGGTTAAACGGGACCTATTTTCTAATTTACAAAGCATAACAATTAACGCAGTTGATTGATCAAGTGCACACGGAGTCCATATTTAACACACCATGAGAATCGATAGCTAGGCAGCGAACTTGGTAGCCTTTGTTTTCCGTTTGATGGCTGCTCCTTCTAACACTTAAAATTAAAAGGGATGTGCAAATGACTTGAGTCACTTTGCTCATCCCCCTTTCTTTTTGTTCATTTTATAGATGTGCATCAATCATTTAACAAGTTCTTTTAATGAGCGACGCAATATTTTGCCGGTCGTGTTTTTCGGTAATTCTTCTAAATACTCGAAATGTCTAGGAAGCTTGTATTTAGCTAAATGTTTTGCACAGTACGCATGTAGATCCTCACGTGTTACGCTATCATCTTTTACTACGACATATGCATGAACGGCTTCTCCAAAATCGATATCTGGCAAACCAATAACCGCTGCTTCTACCACCCCTGGGTGAGCAAATAATACTTCTTCCACTTCTCGTGGGTAAACATTAAAACCACCAACAATGATCAAGTCTTTCTTTCGATCAACGATATAAATATATCCTTCTTCATCGATTCTTGCCAGGTCCCCTGTATACAACCAGCCATCACGAATAGTTGCAGCAGTCTCTTCCGGCATTTTGTAGTACCCTTTCATGACGTTTGGTCCCCGTACAATTAGCTCACCAACTTCATTAACCCCAACGTCATCGCCTAACTCATTTACTACACGATTTTCGACGTTTAGAATTGACGTGCCAATGGAGCCAGGCTTGCGATCACGATCTAAAGGATTAAAGCATGTAACAGGTGAAGCTTCTGACAAACCGTACCCTTCAGAAATACGCACTTTATACTTATCTTCAAAGTTATGTAGCAGTGCAACTGGTAATGAAGATCCCCCCGAAATCGCTAGACGAATTGTTGAGAAATCGTCAACGTTTGCTTGTGGAAATTGATACAAGAAATTATACATTGTCGGAACCCCAGCAAAGACTGTAGCTTTTTGCTCTTTTGCTAAATTGAAAATATCTTGTGGGATAAAACGTGGAGCAAGTAAAATAGTTGCTCCTTTTAATAATGGTGCATTTACCACAACCGTAAGTGCAAACACATGGAACACAGGTAATGCAGCAATCACTTTATCGTCACCATTAAATCCTAAGTAATCTGCTGTATCACGTGCATTTGAGAATAAATTCTCATGCGTTAACATAGCCCCTTTTGGACGTCCTGTTGTACCAGATGTGTATAAAATAACAGCATTGTCATCTGGTTTAATTTCTCCAGGTAATACGTCAGGCGAAGCAGACATTAATAACTGTTTAAACGTTTTCACTTTACTTTGAACAATTTCAGGTAGAGCTGCTATTTTCTCCCCCACATCCGGAGAAGATTCACAGATTACATATGTAGTAATTGTTGGGAATGCTCCTGCTGCCTTTTCAATAAGTGGCAATAACAAATCAAGTGCAATCACTGCTTTTGCATCGCTATTTTGTAGAATATACGAAATTTCATCTGGTGTATAAATCGGATTAATTGGAATTGCGGTTGCCCCTAAACGCATCGTTGCATAAAACGAAATTAAGAAGTGTGGAGTATTTCCAAGTAAGAATGCAACATGGTCCCCTTTTTCCACACCTAAATTACGTAGAGCAGAAGCAAAACGTGAAATGGATTGATCAAATTCTGCAAAAGATGTATCTTTTCCCATAAATGAATACGCGGTTTTGGTTGGTTGTTCTATAGCAGTTTGATGAACTCGAGCTACTAAATTCATTTCTTTTCTCCCCTTTGTATTGAATGAATAGTCATTCATTATTCAATACTTTCATTATATAAGAAATGTTCTGACAATACAACGAGTATCCAGTCTTCAAAATAATGAGAAAGCGTAAAAGTTCCTACGTTACCAAGTCTAGCTCCAAGCGCCGGCTTACTGGCCCCTTTATGGGATTAGAAAGGCGAAGTATTCGCCTTTCGCCCCTTCCAACACCAGCCTCAGGCTAGAGCGGCACTTCCGCTTTTCTTGTTATGCTCCTGCGGTTACTCGTCGCAGATTATGCTCCTGCGGTTACTCGTCGCAGATTATGCTCCTGCGGTTACTCGTCGCAGATTATGCTCGTACATGTGCAATATAGCGCCATCGAATTAGGAAGTAATAAACGACTTGAATAAACGTAAATCCAACTAACACTAAAATCATATCGCTTAATATGGATACCTCAGCCAAATTACTCCAGATGACTTGGAGTGATAAAAATGAGAATGCACTATGCAGCATTGCAATACCCCATGGCAAGAAAAACTGAGGGAGCAACTGTCGATTTACAATCTTAATTAATTCTCGATCGGTTAACCCCATACGTTTTAACACATCAAATTGACGCTTATCTCGTTCTAGTCCCGTATACAATTTAAAGTACACAAAACTACCTGCCGCAAGCAATAATACTGCAGCCACCATTAAGCCTGTAAATAATAACAGTGAAAACGTCGCACGAATTATAGAATAATTAAAACCTGGATTTTCGAAGTAAAAAGGAAGATTTGTATAATCTTCATTGTAGATAGAATTTGTCACTTGTGTATCAATGGAAAGTCCGATTGATTTTGTTCTTTCCCATGCAGCAACATGAAATGCGTAAAAGTTAAAAGAAGAAGTCATCGCTGTTCTGCCCTCTAGGGGTTCAGAAATTAATTCATAATCAGCATCACTGACAACAATAATATTTGAGCCGATAACCATTGAAGGAAAGAGCATTTGTGGATAGACACCTTTGATTTGAACTGGAATGTTACTTTCTTCTAATACAGTTTGTATCTCTCGATTTGCAAGAGATTTTATGGATTCCTCTGAATACGGAATAAACATGCCCACTCCCGCTTCTAAACTGATAAGTGGTAAACCAAGTGCAATCGCCAAACTGTTGATATCAGATTCTCTTAAAATGTTTACTTTATATTGTGAGTATGAAGATGTTTGTTGCTTAATGACAAAAGGAACAAGTGTATAGGAAATTCCTTGCTCTTCTAATTCTTTTCGAATTAATGAAATATGTTCGGATTCATAAGGATTTGTTAATTCACTTGAATAGATTAAGCTTAGTGGATTTAATTCCCGAAACTGTCCTGTGTAAGAAGACAAAGAAGTCAAAGTTCCCACCGATAGGAAGGCAAAGGTTGAAACAATCGTCACGATAAAATACATACGTGCATTTTCCCTTAGTTTTACCGAGACTTCTGAAACGGCAATTAAACGATATCTGTGCCAATACAAAGATTTACGTTTTCTCATTTGATGAAGAATAAACATCACGCTATGAGTAAAGAAGAAATAAGTCCCCAGTGCAGCAACAGGGGGCAAAATAATGGATAGTGCTTTCACCACATTCATCGTAGTAAAAGCAGCAGCGGCATATGCAAAAAGCAGCATGACAATACCGAGTACCGCTTTCACCGTTGAAAAACTTTGCATTTCATCTGTTTTCCAATTCCCTCGAATAAGTTCAATTATTTTTTGGTCTCGAATAAACACGACGCTCGTCATCGCAATAATGACAAAAAGACTAAAAAATGCACACATTGTTAAAGTGAATGGTTTCCAAGATATATAAAGAGGCAAACTATCCAACTGCAATAATTCCCTGATAATCATAAAGAAAAATTTAGAGAATGCATAGCCAAAAAGAATTCCCGTCGCTATTGAAACTGCACCAATTAACATAGTTTCCAGGAAAATCAATTTGTTAAGTTGCTTCTTTTCCATTCCAAGCTGCAACAGTAATCCAAACTCTTTCGAACGTGCCTGTAAAAAAGCACTCATCGAATAAAATAAAAAAATAAGGTGAATATATACAAAATTATTTCAGCAACGATCATTCCTGATACGGCGAACTCACGTAAAAACTCATCTTCAATTTTGGGGTGAAACATCAACATAGAATACATAAAAAATACCATAACTGAAAACATACTCGCCATAAAAAATGCAGCATAAATACGACGATTACGTACTACATTACGGTAAGCGAATTGTCGAAAGGTCATTGACATTGCCTCCAAGTAAAGACAATACATTTAGGATTCGTTGGAAAAAGGTTTGCCTACGTTCATCGCTGTAAATCTCATTAAAAAACTCACCGTCTTTAATAAATATGACACGGTCACAATAGCTTGCAGCAATCGGATCATGTGTGACCATTAAAATGGTTGTTTTTTGTTCCTGGTTTACTTTAACCAGTAATTCCAGAACATCTCTTGAGGCTTTCGAATCTAGATTACCTGTAGGTTCATCGGCCAAAATAATCGCGGGCTGATGTATTAATGCTCGCCCAATGGCTGTCCTCTGTGCTTGCCCACCCGAAATTTCATTTGGCCTTTTCTCAAGGATTTGTTCCAGGCCTAGTTTTTTCGCTAAGTCCACGATGCGACGTTTCATTTCTTTAATGGGAAGTCCATCAAGCGTTAAAGGCAGTACTAGATTTTCTTCTACTGTAAGCATTTGTAGTAAATTAAAATCTTGGAAGACAAAACCGAGCTGTCTCCGTCTGAAAAGAGCCAGCTCGTTTTTCGTCATTTCTTCGGGACTAAGCCCATCAATTGTAATCATACCGGAAGTAGCTGAATCGATCGTTGATATTAGATTCAAAAGAGTAGTTTTCCCGCTTCCTGAAGGTCCCATCACAGCAACAAACTCGCCCTTTTTCACTTCAAAATTAAGCTGGTTAATCGCTCGATGTGTGACTTTCCCCTCGTACACTTTTGTTACTTCGTCCATTTTCAAGATTGTCATCTTCTGGTACTCCTCCCCTCTTTACTTCTGGGTTATGAAATAATATCGAAACGATTGTGCCTTTGTCTTTTTCCGATTCAATCATTAATTCATGTCCGAGCTTATAACAAATTTCATTGGCTAAATATAATCCCATCCCTGTACTTTCACCAGACTTACGCCCATTTTCGCCGGTAAAGAAGGCTTTCATAACCCGTGGAAGATCCGTACTCGGAATGCCAATTCCTTCATCCTGGACAGATAGCAATACATCTCCTTCTTGACAAGTTGCCCGGATCTGTACTTTTTTGCCTTCTTCGAACGTATACTTTACTGCATTTGTAATAAACTGACCGATGACAAATTTCATCCACTTTGCATCAGTTGGAATAATATATTTCCTCTCAATATCTATAACCGGATAGACATGATTGGTAATAAATAGTCTTTTATGATCAGACACTACCTCAGACACGAGTGATTTTAAATGCACTAGCTCAACTTGCATATCTTGTTCAAAGGTATCAAGGCGTGCATTCATTAATACTGAGTCGAGCCCTCGCTTCATACGATCTAGCTCTTCTTGCATGCTTTTTTTATCAAAGCTTTCTTCTTGCAGAAGGAGTTCAGCGACAGACACTGGCGTTTTCATTTGATGAACCCATTGATTCATAAATTGCAATTGACGTTTTTGATTGGCATACAGTGTTTGTACTTCATTTTGATATAAGCGATATAGGCTTTGTAAATAATCTTCGACTTGTTGTTGTTCCGGCGACTTCCCATTACGCTGTAAAGCCGCTTCCATTTCTTTAGGTTGCGACAATATCTTATTGAGGTAGGAATATCTTTTAACATATCGACCAAATAAAAATGACACAATCAGTAATGTACTAATAACGATTGAGTACACAGCCGTATCAATATTTCGGAAGCCATCAAGCCAATACAGGAGCATAATAAACAACACCATAATGAATTGGAAGATCACATAGGCTGCGTGTTCTCTGATAAACAACTTGAAACTCATGACGATTCCTCAGTGCTCAACACTAAGCGATATCCCGCTCCGCGCACTGTCTCAATTGTTGAAGTAATCCCATAATCTTGTAACTTTTTCCGCACACGTGTCATGTTGACGTTTAATGTGTTTTCATCCACAAATGCTTGATCATCCCATAATTCTTCAAGTAATTGTTCACGTGTTACCACTTTGGGCGATTGATTCATGAGCAGTTCCAAGATTGTGCATTCCCTTTTTTGCAATGGAATCTCTTGTGTTGCTGTGTGCAATTCCATTCGTTCCAGGTACAAATATAATTTCCCACATTTTACTGTTCGTTCTTCTTGTTTTGTCGCATATTCTCCGTACGTTCGTCGTAAATGACTTCTTATTTTCGCTAGCACGATTTCATAATGGAAAGGTTTCGTGATAAAGTCGTCCCCTCCATTTTCAAGAGCAAACACTTGGTCCATATCACCAGACCGTGCCGAGATAAACAAAATTGGGCAAGTTGTTTTTGTACGGAACTGCCGACACCAGTAATATCCATCATAAGAGGGTAGATTTATATCCAGCAATATTAAGTGCGGATCAAACTCCTCAAACTCTTCTAATATTAAATCGAAGTCCTGTACCGTATGTACTTCGTAATGGTATTTACGTAATGTATCGGCAAGTAGCGAGGCAATTTTAGGATCATCTTCGACAATAAAAATACGTTGTGCTACCATGTCAGCCTCCCCCTTCACTCTTTTTCTTAATTGTACTTAAGATAAGTGCTTAGTGCCACTCTTGCTCGACGAGACGTCGCAATATACACAAAAAAAGCCTGACCGAAGTCAGACTCTGAAAGTATGGTACGTGGAATGCTCAATAAATTAATTGAAGGAATTGTTCTTTTGTGATGCCACCTAAATACGTTGTAAGTTCGATATCACCTAGTACCTCAGCAATGGCTGATTTGTCGTATGTAGCACCTACTAATAGTTTTTCAATGTCAGCGACATCGCCAACTCCAAAGAAATCCCCATAAATATTAGCATCTTCAATAACACCATTCTTTACTTGTAATCGAACATCGATTCCACCAGTTGGGAAACGTTCAGAATGTGACATGTTAAATGCAGGTGATTTGCCATAGTTCCAATCCCAATTTCCATAACGTTCTTTCGATAACTCTTTAATATTTGCCCAGTCTTCTTCCGTTAATTCAATTGTTTTAACATGTTCTTTTCCACCAAAAATAGAATGAAGCAATGTTAACTTAAATTCTTCAATAGTCATCGGCTTGTCCATAAACTCCGTAATATTGGCAACACGACTACGAATCGATTTAATACCTTTAGATTCAATTTTATCTTTACGTACTTTCAATGCAGAAACGACCGCATCAATTTCCGAATTGAACATCAATGTTCCATGACTATACATGCGACCTCTTGTTGTAAATTGTGCAGTTCCAGAAATCTTACGGCCACCAGCCAAAATATCATTGCGACCAGAAAGTTCTGCATCAACACCCATTTCCTTTAACGCATCCACAATTGGTTGCGTGAACTTTTTGAAGTTACGGAAACTATCGCCATCGTCTTTGGTGATGAAACTGTAATTTAGATTTCCATGATCGTGGTAAACTGCTCCACCTCCAGATAGTCTGCGCACAACATGGACACCGTTTATATCTACATAATCCGTATCTATTTCTTCAATTGTATTTTGGTTCTTGCCGATAATAATGGCAGGCTCATTTATATAGAACAGAAAAAATGAATCCTTCTCAACGTCCATTGTTTTTAATGCATATTCCTCTATTGCTAAATTTATTCGTGGATCAGTGATGCCTTTGTTATCGATAAAATACATACAGGTAATCTCTCCTTTAATTGTCCTACTCTTACTATAAATGATTTTTCTACATTTGTGTTGACATTAATTCATCTGTAATAATACAATATAAAATAACCAATCAGTACTAGTACAGTTTGAAGAGGAGGTTAATCAGATGTTAGAAAACGTCATTGAATTTTTCAAAAATCTACCTGCCAAACAGTGCTCCCAGTGTGGAGAAAAGATTGAAGAACAGCACGAATGTTACGGCAACAAATGTGAATCCTGTAATACATTGTAAACAGGAAAACCGTTCAGGATACATCTCCTGAACGGCTTTTTTTATGCTTCTTTTACGTTTGATTCTTGGCGTTTAAATTTATATACGAAATAGGTAACTGTGCATACTGCAGTACCGATAAAGAATGTGAGCAAGATCCCATTATTCCATTGAATCATGTTGAGATCAGCTGTAGAAATAGCCGATCGGAATCCTTGCACTGAGTATGTCATCGGTAACCATTGATTAAATACCTGTAAAGATTTTGGAAGCAATTCTAATGGGAATGTTCCAGCGCTAGTAGTGAGCTGAAGAATTAGAATTAATATGGCCACAAATCGGCCACTATCGCCAAGAACAGAAACTAGCAATTGAACAATCGATAAGTACGTAAAACTTGTAATGATCGCTGTCGCAATAAACCATCCAAGGTTAACCGGTTCTAAATCTAAACCAAACAGTACAATCGCAACAGCCATCAATGCTTGAGTTATCCCTACAATTCCTAACACAGCCATTTTACTTGTTGCCCATGCCCATCCACTTGTTGGAGGGATAGCTGACTGGACAAATGGGAAAACAATTGAAATCATTAATGCCCCAACGAATAGGCCAAGGGATAGAAAGTAAGGGGTAAAACCTGTTCCGTAATTTGGTACGTGATTAATTTCTGATTTGGTCACTTCTACTGGAGCAGATGCCATTTCAATCGTATTATCATTCGTTTTCACTTCACTTGTTTTAGTAGATGCATCAGCTAGCTTATCATGTAGAGTTGCCGAACCTTCGGCTAGTAATGCAGTGCCATCCACAAGTTCCGTAGATCCCTCTGCTAAATCCCCAGACTTAGATGCAAGATTATTAGTACCCTCATTCAATTGGCTTGAACCTTGTACCAGTTGTTGTAAACCATTTAACAGTGCATCACTACCTGTTGAGCTTTTGGTAAGTCCTTCTTGTAATTCGACTAGCTTGGTGGATAATGTACCTGCCCCCGTTGCGATTGCTGTGGCACCATCATTTAGAGTTTGAGAGGACTGAGTTATTTTTTCTAAGCCATCAGCCAAGGTTGTGTGGCCTGTTGCTAATTTATTCATGCCCGTTGATGTTTCTGACAGACCACTGCTTAAATTTTCAGTTCCATCTTGTAATGTCCCTAATCCTAGAGACACTTGTTCACTTCCCTGTTGAAGTTGCACAAGTGACCCTTTTAATGCATCTTGCTGTTCTTGCGGTAAGGAATCCAGAATTGGTGCTATTTGTTCTGCCAAAGTAACGATACCTGTCGTTACTTGATTAGATCCTCCTGCTAATTGTTCTACAGATTCATTGGCTGTCACAGAACCTTTTTGTAATTGACTTAAAGCAATGATGATTTGTTGCTCTTGTACATTCGCTTGTTCAAGACCGTTCGACACTTGAGTAACACTTTCTGTATAAGTGGAAACGCCAGATTGTAACTGTTGTGCCCCTGTAGAAGTTTGAGCTGCACCTTGTTGCAATTGTGAAGTACCATTAACAAGCTTACCAAGCCCAACAGTTAAATTATTTGCTCCATCTCGTGCTGCTACTACGCCTTTTGATAATTCATTAGTTCCATCAGCTATTTCTACAGAGCCGCTCGCTAATTGTTCCAAATAGCCCTTTATATCTGTTGCACCTGTCGCAAGTTTATCGGCACCTACAAATAATTCTCCCGCTCCATCTGCCGCTTCGCCATATCCCTCACCCATTTTTGTGATTGAATCAAATAACTTTTCTGAGTAACTAGCGACGATTTGCTTATTCACTTCTGCACGAATACGTTCCATTGCCGTGTCACCAATCTGAGCAGACAAAAAGTTGAATCCTTCGTTTGGTTTATAGTCAATTATTAACTTTTGAGGATTCTCATCAAGAAGTGTTGTTGCGTGTTGCGAGAAGTTCGACGGTATCTCAATTACCATGTAATAGTCTTGTTTTTCCAGTGCTTTTTGCGCATCTTCTTTAGAAACTTCTACAAAATGAAACTGCTTACTATCAACTAAATTTTTCGTTACATCTTTCCCAACCGTTAAATATTGACCATCTAGTTCCGCACCTGTATCTTCATTAACAATCGCTACTGGTAAATCACTCAATTGTGCATATGGATCCCAAAATGCCCATAAAAACATTCCAGCATATAATACTGGGATGAATAAAATTGCGATGATGGGGATTAATAATTTGCGGTTTTTGATGATATTAACTAATTCCTGTTTTAACATTCTTTTTCCTCCTAAAACTTATTGACCAATTTGTTCAATTGGTCATATTTTTTTAAAAAAAGAGTCTCACTTAATGAGACTTGCAAAAATCGTATCTTGAAAAACTTCTACAATTTTTTCTTCAGTTAACGAATCATTATGGGTTAGCTGCCAATCTACAGCAAATGCCATATAAGCTTTGAAAATCAGGTATGCAACTAACTCGACATCCACTTGCTTGATTTCATCTTTGTCGATAGCTGTTTGGATGTTTTCAGCAATATATTTCACGATTTCTTGTTCAACTTGAACCAAAACGGCTTGTACAACAGGAGTTTTCATTTCTTTTTCTTCCGAGATTAATTTAGCTAGTAAGGCATGATGTTCCCGGAATTCTAGCATTTTCATTAAAACTAGATGAGCATTTTCTTGGAATGTTCGTTCTTCAGAAATAACACCATCTTTTTTAGCCTTCATCTCTTTTATCATCGTAAAGACGATTTCATGAAATAATTCTTCTTTATTCGCAAAAAACGTGTAAATTGTTCCTTTACCAACATTAGCGATTTTTGCAACTTGGTCCATTGTCGTAGCCTTATAACCAAACAAGGAAAAAGATTTCGTCGCAGCTTCCAAGATTTCCTGTCGTCGATCCATTCATACATCACCTCTTATAATCGAAGAATGACCAAAAAACCACAACAGTCATTTAGTCATTATCATAATTGATTTATTTCTATTTTACAAGTAGAAATTTTAATTGGATAGATTTTCATACCAATGCCCATTCAAGTCTATTCGTTTGATTAGATACCTAACAGATTATCAATTAACTTAATAAGGTAATAAGTTGTAATGATTGCAAGGGCGGTTGCAATAATTGTGCTAACAAAAATCGTCATTAATCCATCAGAACCAATATGATCAAAAATAATGAATCCAAGCAAGGCATCATAGGCATAAATGAGAATAATGAAAATTAAATACTTCATAATCTTAAACATTGTTATCGATCCCAACTCTCTAACGCTTTTTCTTTAAATATACACTAATTATAATTTTCGAACCCTTGAAAAAAAAGAAAAAGGACTGGAAAGCAAATTTGCTTGGTTCCAGTCCTTTAATACAAAATGTATTGTTGAAAAACAAAACGATAGATTCTATTTCACAAACAAATTTTCCAACATTTCTCCAACAGCTGCTTTTCCTTGATCTACACAGTCTGGTAAGCCTAAGCCTTCAAAAGAACTACCAGCTATTTTCACCATAGGAAATGCTTGTTGAACTTCTTGTTTTACTTTTGCTATACGCTCTTTATGGCCAACCACATACTGTGGTGAAGCTTTTTTCCAGCGGGTTACAACAGTAAATAAAGGATCCCCATCAATTTTAGTGGTTTTTCGAAGATCTGCTAGAACCACTTTTTCTAATTCACTATCCGACAACTCAACCACTGATTCATCACCAGCACGTCCAACGTATCCACGAAGTAACACATGACCTTTTGGTGTGGTAGTTGGCCATTTACGATGCGTCCACGTACAAGCAGTTATTGAATAGTCACTGTTTCGAGAAACAACAAAACCAGTTCCTTCTCTTTCTTGTACTACGGCACTTTCAGGGAAAGCCATGGCTACAGTCGCAACAGATGTTGCAGGCATATCTTTAAGTCCAGATAACAAACCGTGCTCTTCAAATAATGGAAGAGTCGCGAGATGCGGTGTTGTTAAAATAAGTCCATCTAACAACATTTCAGAACCATTATTTAATCGGATGTTAACTTTCTCGCCGACTCTCTCTAATTGTTCTAGACGAACACCTTTCATAACAGTACCTGGTTCTAGCTGAGCTTCTATCGCCTCAACAACAGTTTCCAAACCATTTCTAAAGGTACGGAAAACACCATCTTTTGGCTTGTTTTTAGATGGTTTTGGCGTTGTTTTTTTCGTTCCTACAATCAAACTTCGATGTTCTTGTTCCATTTTATAAAACTGTGGAAAAGTTGCTTGTAAACTTAACTTGTAAATATCACCGGAATAAATCCCAGCCAATAAAGGTTCAATCAGGTTTTCAACTACTTCTCCGCCAAAACGTCTCCGTAAAAAATGACCAACTGATTGATCGCCTTTTGCCGATGATTTTGGTAAAACAAAATCTCCCGCCGCACGAATTTTCCCACTCCATGAAAACAAACCAGAAGAGATGAAAGGAGATATTTGAGTTGGAATCCCCATTACAGACCCTCCAGGAATCGGGTGTAATTCCTCATTTACGAGGACGTACGCTTGTCCGGTAGCATTGCTTACGAGCTGATCACTAATTCCTAGGTCATCTGCTAATATCCCAAAGCTCTTTTTCCTTTCTAAGAATGAATCAGGACCACGTTCGATGATAAACCCATCTTTTCGTACCGTCTGGATTTTCCCTCCAAGTCGGTGTGAAGCCTCAATTAAGAATACTTCGAGTGGGTAGCCTTTTTCTTTTGCTTCTTTTTGTAAATAGAAAGCAGCTGCAAGACCGGTTATCCCGCCTCCAACAACCGCTACTTTTCGTTTCTCTCCAGACACGTTCATCATCACTTTCGGATTAGGATTCCTTATTTCTTACCTAAATGTTTTAATACAACATCAGACATTGCATCGATAAATAAAGGTTGTGTATTGGGCATTTCAGGTCGGTAGTAGTTTGCACCAATTTCATCACAGACGACTTTACATTCATAGTCATTGTCAAACAAGACTTCCAGATGGTTTGCAACAAATCCAACTGGTGTATAAACAAAAGAGTTATAGCCCTTTTTCTCAAACAGTTCTTTGGTTAAATCTTGGACATCAGGACCAATCCATGGCTCAGGTGTCTGACCGGCACTTTGCCATCCTAATTCATAGTTTTCGACTCCGGCAGCTTGTGCAATCAGATCAGCTGTTTCCTTTAATTGATCCGGGTAAGGATCACCATTTGCGATAATCTTTTCAGGTAAAGAATGGGCAGAAACGATTAAACAAGCCTTTGCACGTTCTTCTGCCGACATCTCATTGAATGTTCCTTGAACTTTTTCAGTCCAATATTGGATGAATTTCGGTTCATCGTACCAACTTTCTATAGACGTGATGTTTAAACCAGCAAGTTTATCGGCTGTTTCTTGCACACGTCCGTTATACGATTTAATCGAGAACGTTGAGAAGTGAGGTGCTAATACCATAGATACTGCTTCAGTAATTCCATCTTTATGCATTTGCTCCACGGCATCTTCCACGAAAGGCTCGATATGTTTTAAACCAATGTATAGTTTGAACTCGATTTCATCTTGTACGTCATTCAAACGGTCACGTAAAGATTCCGCTTGGTCTTGCGTAATTTTCGCCAGTGGAGAAATTCCGCCGATTGCTTTATAGCGGCTACGTAGGTCCTCAAGTGCTTCTTCACTTGGTGGACGACCATGACGAATATGCGTATAGTAACGTTCGATGTCTTCTTCTTTATATGGCGTGCCATATGCCATAACGAGTAATCCCATTGTTATCTTAGACAACTTCTTCACCTCATTAGTCTTAATAAAAATGTTTGTAAGCTTACGATTTCAGTTTCATTTGTTCGCGACTGTATTCATGTACAAATGTCGTCAAACGTTTTAATACATCCGGGTTCACTTCAGGGAATACACCATGACCTAGGTTGAAGATATGATTTTGGTGTGCAATTCCTTGATCCACGATTTCTTTCGCACGTTCTTCAATAACTGACCAATCCGCTAGCAACAAGGAAGGATCTAAATTCCCTTGAAGAGTCTTCGTCAAGCCCATTGCACGAGCATCTTTAATTGATAAACGCCAATCTAGTCCAACTACATCTACAGGTAGGTCATGCCACTCTTTTGCTAAGTGACTTGCTCCAACACCAAATGTTGTCACTGGTACTCCAAGTTCACGAATACTTGTAAAGATACGTGTCATGACTGGTTTGATGAAGATACGATAATCTTCAATATTCAAAGCACCGACCCATGAATCGAAAATTTGGATTGCTTTTGCTCCTGCATCAACTTGTGCTTTAGTATAAACAATAATCATGTCCGCTAGCTTGTCCATTAAGGTAAACCAAGCTTGTGGTTCGGATATCATAAAGGCTTTTGTTTTATTGTAGTTTTTTGAAGGACCGCCTTCAATCATATAGCTTGCTAATGTGAACGGTGCGCCTGAGAAACCAATTAATGGTACATCTAGCTGCTCTTCCGTCAAAATTTTAATCGTTTCAAGAACAAATGGAATGTGATCTTGTGGAGAAAGTTCTCCGAGTTTCTCTACATCCTGTACTGTACGAATCGGATTTGAAATAACTGGACCTACGCCAGCTTTGATTTTCACATCCACGCCAATACCGGGAAGCGGTGTCACGATATCTTTATATAAAATCGCCGCATCTACGTCGTAGTTTTCAACTGGCAAACGAGTGACATATGCGCAAAGTTCAGGTTGGTGCGTAATTTCTTCTAACGAATATTTTTCTTTAATTTTACGATATTCCGGTTGTGAGCGTCCTGCTTGACGCATATACCATACTGGAGTGTAGTCCACTTTCTCGCCTCTTGCTGCACGCAAAAATGTGTCATTAATTTTTCTCATATATCTGGTTCCTACCTTTCAACAAAACGTATTTTTGGGTTAATGTCTAGTTCCGAGTACCAGCTCACACCTAAGCTTCTGGTCCTCATACGAAAGAAAGTTTTCGCATCGGTCCCCCCAGCACCGACGTTGGGCTAGATTGGTACTCTGCACTTTTCTTTTTATATTCGTTCTAAATATAGACGTTCTCTACACTATTGTATAGATTTCAGGTGCAAATGTCATAGAATTGTCTTGATTAGGGGACACTCTTTTGACATAGAGTTGTTTCGAGTGTTTTTGGTTGGGGAATAATATACTGTATGTATAGATATGGGGGGATTTTGATGAATATTTACTTAACTTCTGGAACACCTGAATTCATGAACTCTTTAAAGGAAAAACACGCCGATCAAAAAATGGTGGTTTTACACGGAGAAGGCAATACGGTATTACTACATGAAACTACCGGAAAGACTGTTTTCTCAACACCTCGTAAATACGAAGTACTCGATTCCTCTGGGGAATTAAACGAGCAAGGCTATTTCGTTTTTAATAACATTCCTGTTTCCGATGAAGGTCGACCAATTTTTGAACAGCGTTTCAGCAATCGTGCACGTGCGATTGAAAATGAACCTGGATTTATCGCCATCCGCGTATTGCGTCCCATTAAGGCCGATACTTATATTATCTTGACCGAATGGACAGGACCGAGTTCATTTGAAGCTTGGCAATCATCACAAGCGTATAACAAAGCACATGAGAAACGTGGGTCCGATGAGGGATTAGATCAACGACCTAATATTTTTTCGAGTGCCTCGTATGTTACTACTTATACAACAGCCAAAAAAAATGAAGATGCCAATTAAACAAGATTCAGCTTTCTTCATATATCCTGTTATCCTAACCACCATTAATTGGTGGTTTTTTTTATGCATTTAGCATTAATAATATTTAATTGGATACCATAATTTCAGGAGTTGATATTATGAAGAATGCATTTCTTCCCTTAATAATAATTGGATTTTTATTCGTTTCATTATTTATGTTTGTTCAAACAGAGGTTGATTCAGCCACGCTGGAGAAAAAGCTTAAGAGTTGTCCAAAGGAAAGTGACTTAGTAGAAACTTCCATCGACAATCAAGAAGAATTAGTAAATGAATTAGACTTCTTGATACCTGATACCTATATCAAAGGAGACGAGTATGGAGAAAACTACAAGGAATGGATCGTCACTACCGTTATGCCTTTACCAAAGACTGTTGATGATACTACTGTAGATGTTTATTATGAAATAGCTAAAAATCTCTGCGGGAAAGAAGTGGCGAATAAGTCTTGGTTAATACAAATAGACTTTCCAAAATGGGATGATGTTAGTGCCAGTAATTCTGAAGGTCAAATTTTTGTAGCAAAAAATAAAGAGACAGGTTGGTATGTCTGGTATAGGTATCATTAATCCAATATTAGATTGGCTTGAGTACTACATTTTATTTTATCGTGTTTAAATTAATAATGCGACATTTCGTTCGAAATTGAACGGAATGTCACCTTTTTTTTCGTATTGTTTATCTTCTTCCTATATTAAGGTCATAATTCGTTTGAGAACTACAGTGAGTATGCCCATGGATCATTGCATTTGCATTCCAAATAAACTCGCAGTAAAACTGCTCCTAATCCACGAAAAAAACACGGTTTAAAAAAGCCGTTTCATAAATTCCCCACCTATCTCATATAACCTACTAGCTTTATTTTATCTGTTTTTGAAAAAGAAACGCCTTTCGCTAGAGAGATTCTGTCTCCATCCCAAGACGGATTTCATGGTCTACTAAACTTACATTGTTTCGAAGTGAATACAAATGATATAATAACAAAAATTCAAACTACTACGATATACGAGGAGAATTAGTAATGAAAAATCAATTATTTGAGAAACTTAATGCAGCATTTGAAGACATGCAAGTCATTCGTCGCCATTTACATATGCACCCAGAAGTTTCTTTTCATGAAACAAATACAGCGAAATACATACAAGAATTTTACGCAAATTTAGGTGTGGAATATACAGCTAATGTTGGTGGAAATGGTGTTGTGGCGCGAATTAAAGGGGTATTCCCTGGAAAAACAGTGGCCTTACGAGCGGATTTTGACGCCTTACCAATTCAAGACGAAAAGGACGTACCATACAAATCAACAGTTCCGGGTGTGATGCATGCTTGTGGACATGATGGTCATACAGCCACTCTACTGGTGCTGGGAAAAACATTATTTGAGATGCGTGAACAACTTTCTGGTGAATATGTATTAATTCATCAACATGCAGAAGAATATGCACCAGGTGGAGCAAAACCAATGATTGAAGCTGGGTGTTTAGAAGGTGTCGATGCAATTTTCGGAACTCACCTTTGGTCATTGACGCCATCGGGCACGGTTGAATACCGCGTAGGTCCTGTCATGGCAGCGGCTGACCGTTTTGAAGTCACGATCCAAGGTCGAGGTGGTCATGGAGCAAGTCCTCATCAAACAAAAGATGCAATTGTAATTGGAGCGCAGGTTGTAACAAATCTACAACAAATTGTTTCTCGTCGAGTGAACCCAGTTGAATCTGCCGTTATTTCTGTTGGATCATTTGTCGCAAACAATGCATTTAATGTCATTGCAGATTCTGCCAAGTTAGTTGGAACAGTCCGTTCTTTTAATCCGGAAGTGCGTGATTTATTGGAAAAAGAATTGGAACGCGTGATTGAAGGAACTTGTCTTGCGAATGATTGCTCATATGAATTTGTTTATGTTCGAGGCTACAGTGCAGTTGTTAACCATGAAGCCGAAACGCTCTTATTAAAAGATGTTGCAGAACAAATACCTGATATTAAGGAAGTTCGCGAAACCGAACAACATATGGGTGGCGAAGACTTTGCCTATTACTTAGAAAAAGTGCCAGGAACTTTCTTCTTCACAGGAGCTATGCCAGATGGAGAAGTGTACCCCCACCATCACCCGAAATTTGATTTCGATGAAAATGCCATGTTAATTGCTGCAAAAACTTTAGGCGCAGCAGTAATTGAATATCAAGAAACAGAAAAATAAATAATTCGACATCAATTTAATTACCCGTTCAGCAATTTGGTCCCAAAACAGAAAAAAAAAAGTGAAATAACGTAATTTTTTGCAAACAATAAAATATTGATAAACAATCATACTAGCATCGCTTTTAGCGGTGCTTTTCTGTTTTTAACCTAGTCAGTAATTTTTCTTGCGGGAAAAGCATATAAAAAAACACTCAGACTTTTCTAAGTGTTTTTCTCATTATATTTTTTGGATTGATATTGGCACTTGAGGGCAAAAGTAGTTGAAGAAAAGCCACTGATAAGAACCTCACTAAATCATAACTTCCTTATTTTTAATAACTTGTAATGTTAACATAACAAAAACTATAGACATCACAATCATCCATATAACAGCTAAAATTGGATATATAACTGGAAAACCAAATAGATTTACTGTTTTAAAGCCTTCAAACAAAAATTCAACTTTCATGAGATAGATAAAAGAAAAGCTAAATACATCTCTCAACCAGTTTGGCATCATAACCGTTTCCACGAACATAATTGGTATCGCGAAAATTACTCCATTAATCAAGAATGAAATCAAAGAGTTTTTAGAAACGGAGGAAACGAGTATGATCAGTAGTGCAAAGCAAAAAGCAGCTAATAAGTGCGTGCTTAATTGAATTAAATGAAAATCAAACATGTTCAAACCATATGGTGAAAAGAAATATTTAAACATATTTTGTATAGGTGTCTGCCAATCACCTATACCAAATTTAATAAAATTAATTCCTATATTAAATACTTCCCAAGCCAAAACCACTATCACAGTAAAAATAAGAGAAGCAGTAATTTTTGCCCATGCTAATGAATTTCTTCCCTTTTTTGAACTCAGAATATAGTTATCCGTACCTGAACTAGTTTCGTTTGTATAAATGCTGGAAAGTCCGATTAAAAGCATTGCACCTGTTATAAAAATAGCGTAAAAACTAGCGTAATCGATTATTTCCATCGGTGCTTTACTGTAAGAAAAATAAGGTCTATCAACTTTTGTTATCATTTCTTGTTCAAGTTTCGTGTTGTAGTTGTTTTCATTTTCAAGTTGTTTTAATTTTTCTTCACGATTCCTTTGAGAACCTTGAATAAATGCAATGTTTTCGTATATACCATACTTAATTTGTTCGTTTTCGGACAAAGGTATGCCAAACTCTAATCCTTCTATTTTCTTTGTTATTTTATTGCTTTCAATCTCCGCTTGTTGTAGTGTTTCCTCCGTTATTGAACCTTCCCATTGTTTATAAAGTTCTCTTTCAGAATCAGTAGTCGTTTCAAAAGTAAAACCTGTGGAAAATATTATTAGTAGAAAAAAAGTAATATAAATGATTTTCTGTTTGAAAAGCTTGTACAGTTCAAACTTTAAAAGTTGCATTATATGGCTACCTCCTCGAAGTAGAATAGATATAAATCTTCAAGATTAGGAACCACATTTTCAGCATTTTTATATGGCTTCGAATCACTTACTATTCGCAATTCAAATTTGTCCTGGTCACGCATAATGTTTCCAACTTGATAGTGTTCTTGAAAATAAGAAATATCTTTTTCCTCAACGGAAATTGACCATACTTTATTTTCGATTCCTTGAAGGAGTTTTTGTGGCGTCTCTTTCTTTATCAGTTGACCTTCTTTTAAAATTAAAACTTCTTTTGCAATAAATTCGATATCTGAAACTATATGTGTGGATAATAAGACGATTCTATCTGCTGAAATTTTCGACACTAAATTTCTGAACCTGATTCTTTCCTTTGGATCAAGCCCTGCAGTTGGTTCATCGACTATTAATATTTTTGGATTGTTTAATAATGCTTGAGCAATCCCTACTCTTCGCTTCATTCCACCCGAAAATTTACCTACTTTTTCTTTTCGATGATCCAGTAGCCCAACTAAACTCATCACTTCATTTACCTTTTCATTGGCTTCCTTTTTTGACAATCCTTTTAATGACGCAATATATTTTAGAAATTTCTCAGCTGTGAAATTTTTGTATAACCCCACATGTTGTGGAAGATAACCGATTAAATCACGGTACTCATGATCCATCAAAGCAATATCTTTTCCATTAAACAATATTTTGCCAGAGCTTGGTTTCATCACACTTGCAAGAATTCGCATTAAGGTTGTTTTTCCGGACCCATTTGCTCCAAGAATGCCATAAACTCCAGTTGTTAACTCTAAATTTATATAATTTAATGCTTTTTTGTTTTTAAAGTTTTTAGAAACATTGTTAATGGTTAAGTTCATAAGTTAGACCCCTTATATACATTTGTTTCATCTGGAAAATAATAAATCCAGCTGCACTTACAGTAATCAGAATAAAAATCGTTGCTGGCATGTTATCGATTTTATTAACAAATTGTGTCTGGTTAAGTAGCATCCCAATTCCAATCCAACTCACAAGAACAGCCGTTATTGAATAGGAATTTCGAATTCTATTCACAATTAATAAAGAAACTGCAGTAATAACAGTAAATGGTGTAATCCAATAAAGCATTAATTTCCAAATCCAGATTTCTTGATAGAAGTTAGAAATACTAAACGTAAATATCATATTAATAATTAAATTAAAACCACCTACAACCACCAGTTTAGATAAGATGATTTCCTGTAAACTAAACTTCAATGACATCTCAAGTTCGGCCATTCCCGCATTTCTGCTTTTTAACACTTCTAATAAGCCTGTAATTGTAGGAATAGGAGCAAAGAGCATCAGGATCGCATATGGACTTTGTTCCATTGCAAATACTGCAACCAGACCCAAAAATAGAAATAAGCTATTCAATACCCAAAATAACGAGCTAATATTAAAGACCTCTTGATAGGAATGCTTCATAATCGAAGAGATGTTTTCAAAAATAACTTTCCGTTTATTCAATTTAATTGGTACATGAGGTCTTATCGCATTAATAGTCCTCATCATCTCTGACTCGCTTGGATACTCTACATCATACTCGTCTAACATAAATCCTAACTCTTTCTCTAATTCTTCTAATTCCTTGGTATCAGCCAAATTATCTATTATTCTGTTTCGCATCTTCCTCACCTCGATCCAAGAGTTTGGCTAATTTCCCGAGTCCTTGTTTCAATCTGGATTTGACTGTTGACACATTGGTATTAGTCACTTCAGCAATCCCCTTTATCTTCATTTGATGAAAATATTTTAAAATGATAGCTTCCTTCTGATAATCCGGTAGACGATTGATTGCCCACTTAACTTGTTCTCTCGATTGCTTTCGATCAAATATGTAAGACACACTGCTTTTTTCGCTTGTAATGGTTTCTGGTAACTCAGATTGTATGGAGGTTCTTTTATAATCAGCGCTCCTCCAGTAATCCCTACAATGATTAATAGCTATAGTGAATAACCAACTGTTAAAATTCCCCTTACCCGAATACGATTGTATTCTTTGAATGATTTTTATAAAAATTTCTTGAGTTAATTCATACGCTATATCCTTATTTCCTACTTTTCTGTATACAAAAGAAAAAATAGTTTTATAGTATTTTCGCGTTAACACTTCCATTGCTGCTTGACTACCATTCAGGATTTCCTTAATGAGTTCTTTATCTTCAGGCACTTTTATCACCTCACTTATTTTAGACGTAATTAGAATTAAGAAAGATTTAAGTTTTTTTAAAAGTTTTATATATGAAGTAAGCACACACTGTCGTGATGTTATCTACAACTTTTTATAAAAGTCGTCCGCATGAGCCTACAAGTGTGAAGTACACATACTTGTGGGTCTCATTCTTCACGCTTTTGCGGCCATGCAGGCGCAAATGAACTCTTTGTATTTAATTGAATATTGTCAAACTTTTTTTGGGGAATTGCTTTAGTTTTAAGGAGTTGTTCTTACAAAGAGCAAACATTTTTATAATTAGGCAAACTTCAATAATTCACTGTAACGATTCAGAATTTTCTACGTCTAATTTTGTAATGGCCCATTACATAAGGAGGCAACAAAATGAAAAACCGAAAATTTTATACATCTTTACTAGCCATATCCTTGCTGCTAACCGGATGCGGCACTGGAGATGCGACTGTTAGTACGGACCAAAAATTGACGGGTGACACCGCAGTGAAAAGTGAAGACCCAAATTGGCCAACGATTAAGGTCGTGAGTGGTCGAGACATAATCGCTGAACTCAAGCAAACGACTACTAATCCGAAGATTCGAAATGACGCATTCACTAAAGTGAAAGAAAGTGAAGAATTAACACAGGGCCTCTTTGGAAAAGTAACACCTGAACTAGAAGAAGATATGGGTGTTCAAGGAATCGAAGCACAGGCAGCTTTTCAAGCGATTGATGAAGTATATGGCGGACACGAGGGGTTATTAGCTGAAGGTGTTGTCTTTTTTGAAAATCAAGCAGATGGTGCTCAACAATCTGGATTTTGGATTGGATTAAAAGAACCTGACGATCGATTAATTCAATATGTTGATACTCTACAGAAAAAAGTAGACGCTGGAGAAATATTAGCGAAACATATTTATATCTACAAAAGTGCTTTTACTGAAAAAGAAAATTATGATTTAACCGACAATGTATTTGCAGCAGTAAATGCTATCGCTAAAAGCCATCCCAATCCAGATCGCCTATCATCTGGCATCTCTGTGGATACAATCACAGGAACCATAGAAATCACTCATGATTTCTTAACGGAAGCACAACAAGAAAGCCTGCAGAAGCAATTTACCGACCGAAAAATAGAATTTACGCAAGATGGTCGTATGGTTGCTGGACCTAGCGAATCGGATATCACTTATCCAACTGAACCTACTACGACTAACCCATCTAAAGATGGAGCATATGTAATTAATGTTTCAGAAAATGGCATGCTTATTGTAAACGCAATGCCAACGGATTACTCATCAACAGGCGGAGAAAGCGATTTTTATTCTGCCGTTAATTACACGTATCCAAATGCGGATGAGAAATTAGAAGTGGGCCAGCGCGTCATTGTCGAATCTTCTGGTCCCATGGCGTTATCTTATCCAGGACAAGGCAGAGTCAAGTACGTCGAAGTACTTCCAACGTATAAACCCGAAACGGCTGACTTTACTGAAGCTGAAATCGTTCGTGTTGCACTTAGTCAATCAAGTACAGATTCAGGTTGGAGTGTACCAATCAGTAATATTTCTTACGATGAAAAGACTGATAGATGGTCCGTAGAATTTGCACCTGAACGAGAAGATAAATTTACCGTTGAAATAAAAGATAGCAAAAGCTAAATTTGTAATTTGTGCTACTTTTCATTGGAGAAGTAGCTTTTTCTTATGTATTGATCCCGTTTTATATCGGATACTGAATAATTAATTGAATGATGCATATTATTTAGAACTACTGTCTAAATGGAGGATGCAATGTGAAGAGGTCAAACAACAGTGTCATTCTGCTGATATTTTGTCTATTCATAAGTTTTGTCATAATCATATTTGTATTATCTTCTTTAACGCAAGAATCAGACCAAGACCTTTATCTTCGTGACATCACAGAAGTCGAACAGGTCACAAACAAAATGAGTGAAACGGGTTTTCAAGAACAACTCATCACAGCTTTGAAAAATGAAGGCTATAAGCCTACAGGAAGCTTTGGTTACACCATTTTCAGCATGGACAAAAAAGAGTTAACAATTGTCCTACACGGAATTGATACTAGCCGAAAAAAAGCGGAAAGTTACATACAAGCACTTGTTAATCAACTGTCAACATCAATTGGAATTGGTACTTTTGAGGTAACTGTATTGGAAGACAAAGATTAATTATTTGTTCATACCAATTATGAGAGGATGTTTAATTGGATTTACCTGTTGCAGTAGGGTACAGAATACTTCAAAAAGAATCACCGAAAGTGACCGTTTATTATCCCTTCGTTGTAGGTTTGGGCAATCAACAAGCAGAAATAAAAATTAACGCCGCAATTGTGGATACATTGAATAAAATCTTGGTTGAACTTGGTTTTCACTCACCGAGCCTTCAAGAAATGCTCGGTGAGTTTGAAATTAAAACTAATGAACGCGGTATATTCAGCCTTTCCCTAAGCGTCTACTCGTTCACAGGCGGAGCACATGGAATGACCATTATTAAATCATTATCATTTGATGTGTCATCAGGTCAACTATATGAACTGAGTGATTTGTTCAAACCAAATAGTGATTATGTAACCAAACTATCATCCATCATTGCAGGAAAAATAAAAGACTGGAAAACACTTCTCCTCGAACCATTCAGCAAAATTAGCAACAACCAAGATTTCTATTTGGCCGACCACTCACTCGTCATTTATTTTCAACTGTATGAAATAACACCTTATGTAGCTGGATTTCCCTACTTTCCAATCCCTATTCTCGATATTCAAGACATCATAAAACCAAACGGACCTCTCAACAAACTACTTCCTTTTTAATTGATTCATACCTATTTCGATAAGCATAATAAAAATGGTCTCACACCCCCACTCTACTTGGGTATGAGACCATTTTGGCGTAAAGCTTATTTACTCAACCTAATCGTAATCTCACTTACCACAACAACTACAATCGGCAATACGTACATAACCATACTGTCTGCACCTACACCTAACAAAGTTGCTAAAATGATAAGTGCCTGAGCAACTTGGACAAAGCGTACTAACTTAACTACTGCCTTGCTTCGGGCACTGTTGCCAATTGGGAAGAGCATGTCCATACGAAACTCACTCGAAGATGATAGAGCTTGTTTGATTTGTAATGCGGTAGCAAATGCCAATGCACCAACAAAAATCATAACAACAATCGGAATGCCAATAAACGCAGTTCCTAATGCAGCAAGTACAGTTAACCGTAGCCATAAGTAAAAGGTATCATCCGTCCGCACGAATGTCCGAAATACTAAATAGTTTTGAGAACTTTTTTTCTCATATGGTATTAAACGATACACGATATCCAGCCAGGCACGACGTCTAATACTACCTCGAATGTGCGGAACGTCTGTGAAATAGTTAGCAAATCGGTAAAAACGCAACATGCGATTTTGTTCCAGTCTCACAAAATGTTCGTATGGAAACGGCTGACGTTTCTTCTGGCGGCTCCACGTGAATGAGTAAAAACCAACAGGAATAATTAGCAAAGCACAATACATTGGATTCATTGTAAAGATTGCTGCTAATACAGCAATTGAAACAAGTGCCCGAACGAATCGATCACCCCATACTCCTTTTCCAAGATTCGCCCACCTGAAAGCAAATTCAACATGCACATTCCAAAACTTCATGAGCACAATGAAAATAAATACCGCACCTAAAGTGACATTTCCTACATTCCCCACTTGCTTGAGCAAAGGGATAGCCACGATAAACGGTAATAATGCAATAAACAATTGTGACCAAATCGTCCAAGACAATGCTTTTTTCATATAATCCATTAACTTTGATTCAAGTGGCAGTAAAAACACTTGATCAGGTTCACGAATCAATGTAGTAGGAGGACTGAACGACAATAAGATACCGATAACGCCAGCCACCAACCAAGTTCCAGGAAAATCACTAGGAGCTGTTTTCAACCATTCGCTATACTGATATCCAGCTGCACCCGCCACAAACACCATTACGATGACCAAGTGTCCAGTGAACACATATTTTAAATACTTTTGGAGTTCGTTTACATAATGAAGAAATCGTATTCGCCATACGTCATGCAAGTTCTTCATGGTCTTGCTCCTTTGTCATGGCGATATACAAATCGTCTAGTGTTGCAAGTGGCATGTTAAATGCCTCACGTAAATCGTCCATTGTTCCTTGTGCACGAATTCGACCATTATGTAAAAGTAAAATGCGGTCACAATAACGTTCAGCAGTTGATAAGATATGTGTCGACATTAACACAGATGATCCCGTTTTTTTCTTTTCATTCATTTGATCGAGCAATGATTGAATTCCTAGCGGATCCAAGCCAACAAATGGTTCGTCAATAATATAAAGTTTTGGATCTACTAAAAACGCACACATAATCATGACTTTTTGTCGCATACCTTTTGAAAAATGTGATGGAAACCAATTCAAGCGTTTTTCCATTCTGAATTCTTTCAACAATAATTCAGATCGCGAGGCTAATGTGACTTCATCTAATCCATAGGCCATAGCAGTGAGTTCTAGATGTTCTTTCAAGGTTAATTCATCATACAATACCGGAGTTTCTGGAATATAAGAAAACGAAGATCGATACTTGTCCATATCTTCTTCAAATGTGACATTGTTTAGCCGAATCTCCCCATCTTTTGGGTTCATTAATCCGATAATGTGTTTAATTGTTGTACTTTTCCCTGCCCCGTTTAGCCCGATTAAACCGACTAATTCTCCAGGTGCGACAGAAAAAGATAAATCATGAATAACAGGTTTACGTGTGTATCCACCCGTTATCGAGTTAACATCCAATACATTCATCAAGGGCACCTCTTCTCTCTCTACATAATATCAAAACATTCAGTAGAAAAACACAACTTCCCCCCAAAATGGTGCAAGTTGATGTCTTTTGCTTATACCGATATCCAAAAAGTTTATACTAGCTTGTACGTGCAATAATTCTATAAACACCTTACACGGAATCATCTCAATATATGATAAAATGAGCATAATAATGAGAAAGGACGTGAAATCTATGAGTGAGTGTATATTTTGCAAAATTGTAGATGGTTCAATTCCTAGTATTAAAGTATATGAGGATGAGCATGTGTTTGCCTTTATGGATATAATGCCCCTTACAAAAGGACATACTTTATTAATTCCGAAAAAGCATCATGAAAATGTCTATGACATGTCTTCAGAAGAAGCTGGGCAATTATTCTCGGTTGCACCAAAAATTGCAGAGGCTTTAAAAGCATCATTCAACCCTGCAGGATTAAATTTGTTAAATAATAATGGTGCCCCTGCTGGACAAAGTGTTTTTCATTTCCACTTACACTTTATTCCTAGATATGACCAGACCGATGGATTTAAAGCTTCTTGGCTAACCAAGGAAAAACAATATACGAATGAAATGTTCAAAGAGTATGCGGATAAGATTCGTGAAAATCTAAACAAATAACCTTGCAATCCGCAATCAGTGTCTGTAAGATTATGATTAAGTTTCTCGCTGCCGATCACAGGATACGCCAGGGGAAGCCAAAAAGTAGTTGAGAAAAGTTGAGGAGAGATTAGCAAATGAATACGAAAAATTTAGTTTTAATGGCCCTACTAGTTGGTGTAGGTGCCGCATTGTATTTAATGATTCCGGGATTCAGTGGCGGGATTAAACCAGACTTTATGTTAACCATGATGTTTATTGGCATAATATTGTTTCCAAAAGCATCACATGTCTTTTTACTCGCATTAACTACAGGCGTGATATCGGGATTGTTTTCGACTTTCCCTGCAGGATTCATTCCAAACGTCGTAGATAAATTTGTAACAGCTTTTGTCTTTTTTGCAGTTGTAGTTGCTTTAAAGCAATTTACAAGCAAGCTTCCTATCGTCATTATACTTGCCGGATTAGGCACTTTCTTATCAGGCGTGACCTTCCTATCCATTGCAATTTTTGTATTTAGAGTAGATGTCGGCATTCCTTTTAGCGGACTTGTTCTTGGGGCTGTTCTACCAGCTGTAGCAATGAACGCAATTGCTTTCTTCTTTATATTCCCAATAGTTACGAAGCTAGTGAAGCGTTCTAAATTCGAAACTGCACTTACATCATCTTAAAAACCTATGTGGCCTGCCAACTTGGTAGGCCACTTTTTATATTTTCGTATTGCTCCAACTCATTCGGAAACATGTTTCCAATTCGTTTCTTCCAGCGCCGGTGTCGAACTAGAGTTGCGCTTTCCGCTTTTCTTGTTGTCACAGCTCGTCCTTCATGTTTTAATTAATTGAAATGAAGGAATAGTATACATATATATGAAAGGAGTGCGTCTATCATGAAGGCATCTACATTTTTTGTTGGTTTGGTAACTGGTGTTATAGCCGGATCAGCAGCTGTCTTATTTTCAACTCCTCAATCAGGTAGCGATTTACGCTCTAATGTCAAAACAGTTTCTACTGATTGGAAAGAGAAACTTTCTGAAGTGAAGTTCCAAATTAGCGATTTGAAGCAATCAATCGCGGGCTTATCAAAAGAAGCAAAGACAGAAATCCCACAAACGATTGAGGAATTAAAAGAATCAGTCCAAGCATGGCAATCTGAATCTGCACCAATACAAGAAAATTTACAAAATGAAATTGCTTCTATTTTAATGGCAATGGAAGAACTTGAAAAGTCATTAGTGAAGCAATCTAAACATTCTGCTTCCGATATCAATTAAATACACTACCCTGCCCTACAATTATTTGTAGGGCATTTTTTATAGTTTCTACCCATTCCATTTGTGAAAAAAATGTCTAAAAATATAATTTTTCAAACATTCAAACTATGATTATTTTTGCTTTATTGGTATAATTATAAAAAAGGAATATTCAAGAAAGAAGGTGGATAAATGTCAGATCAAACGTATACAATGAAAGAGGCCATGCTCTACAGCCAGCGAATTGCCCAGCTATCCAAAGCACTTTGGAAAGCTGTTGAAAAAGATTGGCAGCAATGGTTAAAACCTTATGAGTTGAATATTAATGAACACCATATATTATGGATTTCTTATCATTTAAAAGGTGCTTCCATATCAGATATTGCTAAATTTGGAGTGATGCATGTTTCTACTGCCTTTAACTTTTCGAAGAAATTAGAGGAACGTGATCTTTTGTCATTTTCTAAACGCGATGATGATAAACGCAATACATATGTAGAACTTACCGAAAAAGGTGAACAATTACTAATCAATATGATTGAGCATTATCATGATTCTCCTCATACAGTTATCGAAGGCTCATTACCTTTAAAAGACTTGTATGGTCGTTTCCCTGATTTTATGGAATTAATGGCCATTATTCGTAATATTTACGGGGAAGACTTCATGGAAATGTTTGAGCATTCATTCAAAAATATGGATCAATCCTTTGATGAAAAGATTGGAAATATTAAACCAGTCCTTTCCAATACTATTGAGTAAGGATAATAATTGAAAACGCTCTCTTAAATGTAATAATTATTGCCTTGCTTTTTACATGGAAACCTCGTAATGTATGTATCTGCAAGTATATTATTTTTACATTAGGAGATGCATACCGTGCACTGCTGGAAAACCATAAACGTAAAGAAGCAATACGGGCTTGACCGTATTTTCATGTTGTCTACATTACTAGTACTTGCCGTCTTTTCTCTTTTCTATGTAGTGCTTAAAATGCTAATTAATCATCATCTTTCGGACGATAGATTTGCTCTTTTTTTACTTAGTTTAATTTTATTGTATCCAATTCATAAAGGTCTGCATTTTGTTCCGTTGATTCGTTATCGTCATCAGGTTCATTTCTCAATAAAAAAACAAATCGGGTTTATGCCGATTTTATCAATGCGCGTAAAAGAACCAGTATCTAAGAACCGGTTTTTATTGGCCTTACTTACTCCTTTTCTTTGTATTAATACGATGTTGATTGCTGGAGCTTTTTTACTGCCAGCTTTTGGACATTACTTTACTATGTTACTCGCTTATCATTGTGGTCTTTGCCTGATTGATTTACTATATATAAAAAATCTTGCTCGTTCACCTAAGAAAGCATTAATCGAAGAAACAGAAACAGGATATGAAATTCTAATTCCTCCTACAATAATGTAGCCGAATTACTGTTCTTTTTCTCAAAGTTTTGATATGCTAATGAAGATTGGCAGAGGGGAGGAATAGACATGATAATCATGATATTAGTTCTATTCTCGATTGTGTATTTGTTCCAAATTAATCGAATGACATATGCACTATGTATACAACGTGAAATTCCTGAAGAGAAGCAAACAAAGATATTTCGTACAATTAATGTTTTGGTAACGATTTTACTTGTTTCCTTTTATGTTGAAATTTTATTAACCGCATAAAAAAGTCCATTCGCCTGACCGCAGGCAAATGGACTTTTTCTTTTTTCTCGCTTCGAGTATAAATTCGCACTCTTCATCTTAACCTACATGGCAAAGTCAGATCAGAGCCAACCTATCCCGAGCAGCAAGACCTTTCTAAATTAGCATAGGAACGCTGCACCTACGATAACTAAAAGAATAAATAATACAACGATTAGCGAAAAGCTTGAATGTTGCTGGAATTCACCACTCACTTCGCACACCCCATTTCTCTTTGTTATCGTATGCTCTTATTTTCATGTTCTGTAGGCATGCAGGGAACCATTTTTGTTTTCGCATCGTTTATGTTATAGTAACTACGGCATAAAGAAGACAGTTAGGAGAGATTTCCCATGAAAAAATCTGTATTAGCATTAACACTTGCAGCATCAGTATTAGCTTTATCAGCATGTAATGGTGATAAAGCATCGAAAGATTCAGATGTGATTGTTACTTCAAAATCTGGGGACATTACAAAAAATGAACTCTATGAAGAAATGAAAGCGTCAGTTGGTAAAGAAGCCCTACAAGTATTGGTCCTTGAAAAAGTATTAGCTGATGAATATGAAGTAACAGACAAGGAAGTTACTGCACAATTCGATAAAGAAAAAGAAGCAGCAGGCGAAAGTTTCGCAGCTGGTCTTGAGGCACAAGGTCAAACAGAAGAAAGTTATAAAAAATATATTCGATTGAATTTATTGCAAGAAAAAGCATTAGATGCAATTAAAGTATCTGACGAAGATATTAAAGCACAATATGAAAACATGAAGGTAGAATTAAATGCACGCCACGTTTTAGTAGCTGACGAAGAAACAGCGAAAGAAGTAAAAGCTAAGCTTGATGGTGGGGCTGATTTTGCTGAAATAGCAAAGGAATACTCAACTGAACCGGGAGCAGCAGAATCAGGTGGCGAACTTGGTTGGTTTACATCCGACAAAATGGTAAAAGAATTCTCTGATGCAGCTGTAGCTTTAAAAATAAACGAAATAAGTGCTCCAGTAAAATCTGAGTTCGGTTACCACATCATCCAAGTAACTGAAAAGCGTGACGCAGCAGATATTGGGACATTGGAAGAAAATAAAGAAGCTATCACCGATTCATTTAAAATGAAAGAATTACTACCAAGCATTTCTAAACTAATGCAAGATGCGAAAATTGATATTAAAGATAAAGAACTACAAGGTGCAATTGATCAATTCTTGAAAACTGAAGAAACTTCAGCTAAATAATGAATAGCAAAAGGCACTTCCATCGCGGAAGTGCCTTTTTTTCATTTACATATGAATAGACTAGTCTATTATAGCGTTGCAATTTTAGCTTATCGTGTCCGTTTCACTTTTATTGGAGCAGAACTTAAGTGATACTCCGCTCTTTTACTCAAATGTCGGTTTATAAAATGATCGATTATCAAGTGGGAATAGACGCTCTGTAAATTCACCCGGGTTTGTTTTATTTAACGCCCGGTTAAGCATGTTCATTTTCGCATCGATATTATCAATATAATGAAGCATTTCGGCTTCACGTAACATTGGCTTCTTCGGACTGCCCCACTCTTCTTTTCCGTGATGTGACAGGACCATATGTTGAAGGAGCATAACTTCTTCTCCCTCGATTTGTAGTTCTTCCGCCGCTTTCGAAATTTCATTCACCATAATTGTGATATGGCCAAGTAAATTCCCTTCAACTGTGTATGATGTTGCAACTGGACCTGAAAGTTCAGTTACTTTCCCAACATCATGCAAAATAATTCCAGCATATAGTAAATCTTTATTTAATGAAGGATATAAATCACATAATGATTTCCCCAGTTTTAACATGGATACCACGTGATCGATTAATCCGGACACATAATCATGGTGATTTTTCGTTGCTGCTGGATAGGTCATGATTGCTTCTTGATGTTTTTTCAATAAGTGTCGTGTAATTCGTTGAATGGGTGGATTTTTCATTTCAAAGAAAAATTGCATTAATTCCTCGAATAACACTTCTTTTGACTTTTCAGCAGCCGGCACAAGGTCACTTAATGAAATACCTTCCTCGTCTTTTATCGGACGAATACTCTTTATACGTAACTGGTTTTTGCCACGATAATGTTGAATTTCTCCCCCTACTCGCACGATTGCTTCCGCATGATAGAGTGTTTCATGTTCTTCATTGGTATCCCATAGTTTTGCTTCAATATCGCCACTTTTATCTTGCAAAATAAGTGTCATAAAGGGATTCCCTGTAGTTGTAAAAGCTTTAGTTGATTGTTTAATCAATAAATAGTGGTCTACTGCTTCTCCTACCGCTAATGTTGTAATGCCTGTCATGTGGATGGCACACTCCTTTCATTTCGCAATGTTGCGACGTCAATAACGTTCGCTTGCGGCCAAATCGTTTTCATGTCTTCATGACATGTAAAGTAGAAGAATTGATGTTGATTTTCTAAATCCGTCATTAATTGTACCATTTGTTGCGTACGGAAACGATCGAAATGTACAAATGGATCATCCATTAAGATCGGCAGCGGGACTGTATCTACAAGAGATTCTGCTAGCGCAAACCTCAAGGATATATAAGCCTGTTCTTTTGTTGCTTGACTAAGCTCTGCAATATGATAACGGGTACCAGATACATGTACAGCTTCAAATACACCTTGCTCATTAACTTCAAGTGATTCATAGCGAGCACTTGTTAAATGATTAAAAAACTGTTGAGCTTTTTCTAAGACATATGGAAGGCGTTTTTCTTTTAGGTTATGCATGGTTTGACGGATTGCTTCTGTCACTGCTTTATGGACAGACCATTTATGTGCCAGTTCTGCTAGTTCAGTTTTTTTCTGTTCAAATTGTTGCAAGGTATGTCCATATCGTTCATCGCTTAACAATGAACTTGTTTGTTGTTTAAGTGTAGCTTTCTCTTCCAATAGTTCATTGCGTGTTGACAAAATATGATTAAATTGCGAATCAAGTTCGTCAAGTTGTGGCTCCTCTTTTGTTTCCGGTACCGTAATCTCACCTATAGAGACGAGTTGACTGTTAATCGCATTTAATTCATGCTGTAGGTATTGTTTGTTCCTGTAGACTGCGTCAGCCGCATAATAGGCCGCTTCGTTTTCCACGTTAGCCTCATTCCATAATGTTTGAATGTTCTTAGATTGAGCCTCATATAGTTTTTGCTTTTCAGCAAGTTTCGATTTCCATATTTTTACTTTTTCTTGTGTGTTTCCAATCTCTTTTAAGCGATCTTTTAATTCACTATATGCGTTTCGTAAAATGTTATAAGCATGGTTTTCAGAAAAAGATTCTTCAGTTACTTCGGTCATCGTTGTTAACCAGTTTTGAATTCGTTCAATAACGGCTTTGTATTCATTTGATCTTTGTACGTTTATTTGTTGTAACTCTTGAATTTGACGAATACATTTTAGAAGCTCTGGAAACAGTTTTGCTTGAAGCAATTCATCAAAGCCATGCTGTTGAAGAAATTCATTAAATGCCTCTTTTGCTTCATCCTCTTTTTGTAGTGTCTGTCGCATATTTTGGTCAATCACTTTCAACACATGTTCTTTTTCATCTTTTTGTTGTGTAAGCAGTGACATTCTATCATTATACAATCGTACTTTTCCTGCTAATTGTTCCACCGTTGTTAGCTCGTTTTCAAGTGCTGTAATTTCTGACTGATAGTCTTTCAATGGAGCTCGCTCTGAAACTTGATTATTTTTTTTAAGCAAAACATAAATAAAGGTTGCCAGAAGAATGCCACCTGCAGCAATCCACCAATTTTGAAGAAGAAATGCCCCGCTAAAGGCTGCCAATAATATCACACAGAAAATAACTAACGAAGTATTTGTCTTTGGTACAGTCGGTTTCAGATTTATTTGTTGTCGAGCCTTTAGCTCTGCCACTTGCCGAATTAACTGTTGAAGTTTCGTTACTTGTTGTTGTTCCCTTTCACTGGGGGCTGTTTTCTGCACTTGCTCTATGTTACGTTGCAGTTCTTGAATCTCTGCCTGTAATCGATGGCGACTTTGTGTTTCAAAACGCAAGGACTCTTCCGCTTGTTGCATGTTCTGCATAATTTGTTGAAAATATTCTTCTTTTTGAAGTGACACATCCATTGATATCACTTGTTCAAAGTGTAAGTCACTTTTGATCCCAAGTAATCGAGCGTGCTGATCAATCTCACTCTTTAATTGATCCATTTCAATTGCAAGCTGTTGTTTGCGAAGTTGCAAGTGATGCCATTCAGTTTCTTTTGATAGCATGTCTTCCATTTCTTTCATTCGTTCAACTGGTAACGTTTGTTTAAAAAGGTTCTCTGACTGTTCGATGTCATGAGTTAATTGATCCATTTGAATGTCTAGTTCCTGCCTACGATCTTTTAACAATTCATATCTTCGAATTCCTTCAGCTGGGAACGATTCTTGAACAATCTCATCTATTTGGAACATCAGTTGAGTTTTTTGTTCTAGCAACGGCTTTGCTTGAAGGTACTTTGACAGTTGTTCGTCTTGTTGTTTCAATTGGTGTTCTTGATGTTTTAATTCTTCAAGCCTTCGATTAATTTCTGACATCCGAACAATAGCGGGTTCATATTGATCAATTTTTGACCGTTCCTCTTTCAATGTTTGCTCAAGGCTTCGGATTTCTTCTATTTTCACATTCATTTCCGGGTTCTTGCCGGATTTTTTAAATAAGTTATTCATTTCTTTTGTTGCTCGTTGTTCAAGTTTCGTTAATGTTTCGACACCTGTCGTACCCGAGGCAAGTAGTGTTCGGCTTAATTCTTCTTCGGTCATTTTTTCAAAGTTTTGTAATTGATGGATAGAAAACGAAAAGATGCCTTCAAAAGAGGTTCGATCATAGTGAAAGAGAACTTTCTTTAACGACTCCTCGTCACCACGCGTGCCGTCTTCAAAGAATACCGTCACGTCTCCAGCTGATTTCCCTTTTACCCGTTCAATGACGACACGTCCAAATTCAGGATGATCGATGTGAACTTGTCCACCATGACGGCCGCCTCCTTTTGGTTCATAGCGTAATAATCCTTGATTGCGGAGTGGGAACCCAAACAACACAGAAAGCAAAAACTGCTGAATGGTTGTTTTCCCCGCCTCATTCCTTCCGAAAAATACATTGATTCCATCTTTCAGTTCAATCATGATATCTTCGTGTTGCCCAAAACCATAAATTACGAGTTTTTGGATACGCATAGGGGGTTCCTCACTCCTTTATTAATAGTTCCTTTTGAATGATTGCACGTGCATCTCTTTCAATCGCTTCATATTCTTCAACTGTTAGTTTCTCCATAAAACGACTACTTCTCGAATGTTGATATACATCGCTTATGATCTCTTTCCAATCTTGAGCATCCCAGTCACTCATTACAGAGATTACTTGATCCGTCAGTCCACTCGATCCCGATTCTATCGTTTCCGGAATATCCACCGAAATGGATTGAACCCAAATCGTAGGAACTTTCATTTCTTGTGTTTCACGTATCAATGCTACCCATTCCTCTATCGTCGTACCATTGAGCATAGTTGAGGTATTAATATCTACATCGATTAATTTGATTTCAAGAATTCCAGCTCCAAATTTACTACGAAATCGTTCGATTGATTCTTCAACCATTTCTATCCATTCATTTGCATGCACAATGTCTTTACATGAACACTCAATCTGTTCGTATATGATGGCAGACGTCGGTACAAAATTTAATTGAGCCCCACTTTTATCGAGCGTCACATCATAAAAACCTTTTGGCCCTTTTTCATTACGATGACGACTTTGAATGTTGCCTGAATAAACAATTGGTGGCTCAGCATGGAGCATTTGTCTTTTATGAATATGGCCTAATGCCCAGTAATCGTAATTTTTGCTTAGTAAATCTTCTTTTGTAAAAGGAGCGTAAACCGCATGCGTCTCGTCCCCTGCCAAACTCCCATGAAGCATTCCGATATGAAATGCATCAGCTTGTGAAGCTGCCTCATAGGAGGACATCATTGATTCTTTGACATGACGTTCTATATAGCTAAAACCAGTTATGTATACGTCCTGTTGACGAATGTTCACCTGTACTTTCTCAGTTTTCGATTGAAATACATGTACATTAGGCGGAAGTTGAAAACGCGTCCATTTTCCACCAAGATGGTCATGATTTCCATGGCAAAGAAAGACCGGAATTTGATGTTTATGTAATGTTTCCATGCCTTGCTGAAATTTATGCTGGGCGCGCAGGCTGCGATCTTCCCCATCATAAATATCACCGACAATCAGGATGAAATCGGGCTTTTCTTTAACAGCTGTTTGGACAATTGTTTGGAATGCTTCGAATGTGCTATCGCGAAGTGCTTTCAACTGCGTATCCGGCATCGAGGTTACTCCTTTAAACGGGCTATCGAGATGCAAATCGGCTACATGAAAAAAACGTATGGCAGTCATTGGATGCTCCTCCTTTTGTCGAATGTTTGTTCTTATTTTATCATTTGAACTGGAATTAAGCTACTTGTTGAAAAGGGAAAATAAAAGCCATTCCCTAAGTACTTGGAATGGCTTATGTTAAATATTTAATTCTATTTCTTTCCTAACTGAATCGCTTTTTTAATATCTTTCAAGGATTGGGAAGCCCCATACATTAATACGCCTCCGCGATAAACTCGAGAACCGAACCACCCTAAAACAAAGATTGTAACTAATAAAATGGCAACTCCTAAGATTGGTTCCCAAATTGGTAATTCCAGCATCCCTACACGCAAGAACATGACGAGTGGTGTGAAGAATGGAATATAAGAAGCGATTTGTACATACCCCGCTTCAGGATTTCCTAGACCTGAGAACGCGATAAATGATGCAATAATGATCAAGAATGTCATTGGCAATAGCAATTGTTGGACATCTTCCGTTCGACTTACAAGTGAACCGAGCAATGCTGCCAATGTTGCATATAAAAAGTACCCCAGTAAGAAGAAAATCACTGCGAACACCATAGTGCTAATACTAACATTCGAGAATCCGAAGAATGAAAAAACGCCAGAGGTTAAGTCTGAGGAACTCGTTTTTAGTGCAACAAATCCTACTACGCCAAACAATGCGATTTGTAATAGACCGAGTGTTCCAACCCCTGCTATTTTCGCAAACATGTGTTTCACCGGAGAAACACTGGAGATGATGATTTCCATAACCCTTGATGATTTTTCAGTTGCAACTTCCATAGCTATCATATTGGAATAATAGAAGACGGCAAAATAAATAACGAAGATTAAGACATAAACCAATCCACGCGCTTGGCTCAATTCTTCCTCGGATTTTGAAGAATCAGATACCGCTTTTTGATTAAATTCTATTGGGGCAAAAAGTTGTGCGACCTTCTCACTCGATAAATCCAATGAAGTGGCTTTCAAGTTTGTTTGCAAATTTTGAAGTGCGTCACGAATGGCCATCGGATTTTCAAATTCACTAGCATTTTCAGATGTGTACGTTGCATGAATCGTTTGAGTTTCATTTACTGAGAGTTCAAGAAAACTCTTAATTTCTTCTTCAGAAACTTGTGCTTTCAACTCCTCAATTGAATGCGTGGAAGATTTCAAAGTTAAGTCACTTTCCGACGCATCTAATTGCTGTTGTAGAGGCTCTAGTAAGCTACCACTATGATCTACAACATAGATGGTGCTAGAATCAGCTCCCCCATCAAAAACACCTATATCTTGCACTTTGGAAATAATGCTTGAAAGGTTTGACATTAAGAAAATTCCGGCTACAACAATTAAAGTAGTAATGACAAATGATTTCGTTTTTGCCTTTGTCCAAAATGATTGATTGAATATCGTCCAAAAATCACGCATGTTCTTTCCCCACCTTTTCAATGAAGATATCTTGAAGTGAAGGTTCTTCTATTGCGAAGTATCGGATATCGCCTTTTGTCAACGCATTGCGTAGTAATTCATGGGCAACTTTTTCTTCACCAATCTGGAAAACGCCCCCCTCAATGGTTTGTTTGTAGGAAGTAACCCCTGTTGTTTCTTGTAAAAATGATAAATCAAAATCTGCTTTCATCCGAACATTTTGATGTCCAAATGATCGTTTAACTTCTCGTAAGGAACCCGTCAATAAGGATTGCCCGTGGTCCAAAATGATAAGTTGCTCACATAATTCTTCTACATGGTCCATACGATGACTAGAGAAAACAATGGTAGCTCCTTCCGTCTGTACGTCCAATATCGCTTTTTTCAATATTTCTACGTTGACAGGATCTAATCCGCTAAACGGTTCATCCAAAATAATGAGAGATGGTTTATGTATAAGAGATGCAATTACTTGTATCTTTTGTTGATTTCCTTTTGAAAGCTCTTCTACTTTTTTACTTGAATAATGCGGAACTTCAAATCGTTCGAGCCATTCATTTGAGGCGATTTTTGCATCATGCTTTTTCATTCCGCGAAGCTGACCTAAATATATGAGTTGATCTTCAACTTTCATTTTTGGGTATAGGCCTCGTTCTTCAGGTAAGTAGCCGATATGGGTGCTATTGGCATACGTTATCGGTTTGCCATTCCATGTAATCGAACCTTCTGTTGCATCCAATAAACCAAGTATCATGCGAAATGTAGTGGTTTTTCCAGCACCATTTGCTCCTAAAAAACCAAACATACTCCCTTGCTTTACCGTCATGGACAAATCTTTTACAGCTGTAAAGTTCCCAAACTTTTTAGTTACATTGTCAATCTGTAATGTCATGTCTACACCCCTTAGAATTTTTTCTCTGCAATTATTCCACCTATTACATACGCAATCATATGCGCAACATACACAAATGTTAACAGGAAAAATGAAAATCCAGCGCCTTCAATAATCATGGCCGTAATCCAAGCTCCAGCGATACATAACGTCGATATTCCCCATGCTATTGACCGCGCTTTATTGTGTATTTGGTGATATCGTTCGTCAAAAAGTCGTTTCTTTTTTCCATTCTTTTTCACAAAGTAAAAGACGATCGCAATTGTGAAAAAGCCAACTAAGAAACCTGATAATCCTGATAAATAATCAAAACTCTCACTCATTTTCCTCTCCCTCCTCATATATGAATATGTCTTCAATGGTGCAATTAAACAATTTTGAAAGTTTGAACGCGAGTATGATGGATGGATTGTATCTTCCTTTTTCCAAGGAAATAATGGTTTGTCTCGATACATCTAACTTTTCGGAAAGATCATCCTGCGTCAGGTTGAATTCCATTCTTTTTTCTTTCACGAAATTCTTCACCTTAGCCCCCCCTTATTAGTAAAGTTAGCTTTACGTAAAGTTTACTTTACTAGCGAGATGAATGTCAAGCTCACTTTACAAACTATTTTTTTAGTCTGAAAACTTGTATAATGAATTTATATTCGTATAAGAGAGGTTGATAAGTGTGAAACCATATAAATTTACAGCGTTTGAACCCACAGGAAAGTTAATTATTGAAGAAACTTGGAAGTTTGCATCAGACGAAGAAGCAAAAGCAAAAGGATCAGAAATGATTGAAAACAAAAACTTCGAAAAAACTACACATCGTTTAGTCAACACATCTGGAAAACTCATTTTATTCCACGTATAGGAAAAACAGACTACCAAAGTTATTACATCCTTTGATAGTCTGTTTTATTATTCACCTTTAAAATTTGGTTTGCGTTTTTCAACGAATGCTTGAATGCCTTCCAAATGATCCGCAGATTTTCTCATGGCGGATTGTGAAGAACTTTCTAACGCAAGTACTCGTTCAAGTTCGTGCACATGTTGGGTATGTAGTATTTGTTTAGTAGCTATCATTGCTTTGATTGGGGAAGTTAAGAATTTCGCTGCAGTAATTTCTGCTTGTTCCAGTCCTCTTCCTTCGGCGGTCACTTCGTCAATAAGTCCAAGTGCTAAAGCTTCGTGTCCATTTAATACCTTCCCAGACCAAATAAGCTGTTTCGCTTTTGGAATACCTACACGCTCTTTTAAGAAGAAATGCCCTGCTCCATCTGGAACCAATCCAATTCCAATGAAATTCATCGCAAGTTTGCTGTTTTCTTCAGCAATAACCACGTCGCATCCTAATACCAAACTAAAACCTAACCCAGCAGCAGCACCGTGAACAGCTGCAATTGTCACCATTGGAAGTGAATATAATGCTTTTGCTAGTCGAGAAACATCACCCATAACAGCATCAATATCCATTGGACTTTCTGGATCAAGCATCGCCTTGATATCACCACCTGCAGAAAATAGACGTCCTGCCCCTTTAATTAAGAGAACTTGAATATCCTTTTCACCGTTTAACCATTCTAAAGCATCGGCTATTTCTTTCATCATCATGGCATTCATTGCATTCATGCTTTGAGGACGATTCAATGTCAAAGTTGCTAACCGTCCGTTTTTTTCTATTATTACTGTTTCAAATCTCAAAATAGACACCTCTCTCTTCTAGTGAATACTCGTTCATAATAATAGTATTCGAGATTGATATAAGAAATCCTTTAATTTCACCAGGGATTAAATAGATAGCGGTAGTGGCAGAATTAGTACATACAGAATTAGGGGAGACTTAAATGGTTCCTGATTTAGCAACGATGAAATTTTACATACCATCACTCCAGGAGGCATTATGAAGAACGTACTTTATTTATTCGGTCCAACTCTTATGATTTTTATCGGTCTCAGCTATTATGAATCAATTCCAATTACCTTCGCATTGTTTTATGGGTGGTTATTTTTTATTCCCTTTATTAGTTACCTCAAAAGGGATTGCCTTAAGGAATCATTTTTTCATTCATTCACTAACGGAATTTCTGCACAAACCGTCTGGATTGGCATTGTAAGTGGAGTTATTTGTTTAATCGCGATTTTTAGTGCTGTGTCAATATTACAAGGTCGATTATTTGAAACTGAGCGAATATCAGAAGTTTTAGTTGATTGGGGTTTTACTGGATCACAAATGTGGGGATTCATTTTAGTATTGATTTTTTTTAATCCGTTTCTAGAAGAATGGTACTGGAGAGAGTTCATGCATACGCGTTTAATTCCTATCTTAGGAAGAACTAAAACCGTCGTTGTTACTTCATTTTTCTATTCATTGTATCATTTATTATCACTGATTCCATTATTTGCGATGCCATTTAGCTTGATTGCAGCAGTACCTGTTTTCCTTGTCGGTTTAGTATGGGGATATTTTAAAGTGAAACTTTCAACGATCACTACCTCAGTAATTAGTCATGTACTTGCGGATGTGGGAATTGTCATCGCTTATTTGTATCACTTTATGTAAGGTTGATCTTGGATTCGACACAAAACCACGATAATGGATTTCTACATAAAAAACACAAAAAAGACCAATTCCCTAAGGGAACCGGTCTGTAAATTAAAATTAAAAGCCGCCTTTGCCGTAAATAAAATAAGAAAGTTTTAGACCACCACTTCTCCAAGTGGGTGTTCGCGGAAACTATCCTGTATGTCCTCATTGATTATAAAATGAACAAGGCCTGCCATTCCAGTTTCTATAAAAAACTCCCTATAACAGCTTAAAGGTTAAAACTTAAATATCGTTACGAACAACGCAGCTTATATTCGTATATTAACTTAAATGATTTGAACTTTCAATGGAAATTTCAACCATATTAATTGTGGTTTCATCAGCTACACTTTACAATTAATATATAGGAAGTTTTTTATTAAAATGCGACATTTAGACTTGTTTATAAATAGAAAAAAGTTGATGGGAGTGTAACTATGATTGAAACCATTTCAAGTTTATTAGGGGTCTTTGCGATGTTATTTTTATTTTTGCTTGGTTTACTTAGTCAAATAAAAGATTGCAACCAGGATTTACTAGTAACAAGAGTTCTGTCAAAAAGATTGCTATTTGGACATAAACTTTCAATATGGGGCTTTTATGGATTCCTATTCTTTTATCCAATGCATCTCTTCATTAATTTCGGTGTTATTAATAATGAAGTTGTTTTACCGGGTGAAACTTCATATATTGCAACCGCCATTTCCTTTTGTTCAATCTTAATAGGAAAGTATTTAATACTTTCTGTGAAAGCTCACGCAGTAAAGGTATTGTATTAAATAACAAGGTCACGACTATTCCACAAACTAGTATTTCAATAGCATTCAAAAAAAATTCCATAAACTTAATCATTTCATTTGCATATCTCCTAATATCGTGTTATTCTTAAGAAGAATTATTTTTGTCGGTGTGAAGGATTGAATTTGTTTAAACTTATCGTCTTAATGATCACTTTGAGCAGGGATAGTATTACATCGTGTGACATTTCACACTAGGAGGCAACAACTATGGAACAAGGTACAGTAAAATGGTTTAATGCAGAAAAAGGATTCGGATTTATCGAGCGTGAAAATGGAGACGACGTATTCGTACATTTCTCAGCTATCCAAAGTGAAGGTTTTAAATCTTTAGACGAAGGTCAAAAAGTAACTTTCGACGTTGAGCAAGGCGCTCGTGGAGCTCAAGCTTCTAACGTTCAAAAAGCATAATTCCAACATTTCAAACAGACTCTACATTGTAGAGTCTGTTTTTCTTTGTGTATATAATGGGATATTTTGCAATATATCTTCGTTTGGATCTCATTTCTATAGGAACCACGTATAAATAAAAACAAAAAAACCTCCACTCACAGAATGAGTAGAGGTTTTAATTCAAGTAAAGTAACACAATTTAAGGATTTTTATATTATATCATGAAAAATTATAGATGTCTAGTTTACTAAATATTAAATTCTCTTCCCTCTAAATTCAACCTACGACATTTTTCTACTCAAAAGAAAAACCAGCACAAGGCTGGTTTACATTCCTTCATATAATGCCTGTACTGGCTTCATAAGAACTCGGTTTACCTCATCTATTAACCCACTTAGTGCCATTTCAGCTTGCAGCATTTTTTCGATTTTCTCATTTGTTTGTGCGAGTTGTGCAGTTTTTTGTGCATACTCGAGCTCTTCACCTGAAATTTCTATGCCTTGCATTTGCTTTTCTTGTAACGTCATCTGTAAGTCACGGAAACTTTTAAATAAAGCAAGCGCCTGTGGATCTGATTTCACATCCAAAACTGCTTGTTGCACTGCTGTATATTCGGTTGTTTTTCTGAACGTGTTCTCTAATTTGTTGATATCATCGTAAATATTAACTGTCATATTAACACCCCTACATCATATTTATTACATACATGACTCCGCCTTGGACAACACCGATCAATCCACCCAACACCGCACCAAGTACCGTAATCATTTTAAATTCTCTTTTTGATATGCCCAAAACTAGATCTTCCAGACGTTCCACCGGGAATGAATCAACTTGTTCTTTCACAATATCTTCCAGCTGTAAACGTTGAATGGATTCTCCAAGCTTTGTTTCACCCTGTTTAAACGCAAACTCTATAAGTTTAGGTGTCAGGTTGTCGGCAGTCCATTTTGCTCCGTTAGGCCAGTATGATTGTAACGTAACATCGAGTCGTTTTTCAACTGACAACTCATTTTTCACATAAGATTTAATCATTTGTTTCATAGGTTGTAAATCCAATCCGCCAATTAAGTCATTTAAAGAACGATCTTTTAATTTTTCCCATTCACCTCGAATTGCATTTGAGATCATCTCCGATGTACCTGGAGCATGTAAGAATTTTTGGATTTCTGGCTGAACACGATTTACGATGGTTGAAGAGTCGCCCATAAACATGTTAATCATATTGCCAAATGCCCCTTTAGAGGCGAGAAAGTCGTCAATTAATCGTTTAACAGTTAGACGTCCTTCATCTGACACAAAGTATGTTTCCGCTTTTACAATCATGTGCGCCGTGATTTCAGGTACGCGTTCATTCGCATTTTTCAGCCATTGTTCAGGAGCGATTTCACGAATTGTTTTGATTGCAAATCGAGATTCAAGTGATGTCATTTGTTCATCAATCAGTGAATCTATTTTACCTTCCACACGTGTTGGAATATGTTCAACACCTACTCTTTCAAGCCACTGCTTAAGTGTTGTTTCTGTCTCAAATATATGTTTTGTCAGTTGTACTTGTATCCACAACTGTGCCTTTTGACGCATTTCAACGGAAAAGAATCGGCGTTTAAATGTTTCGGGTGTCAATAAATGTTCGACAACTGTCCGTCCCATTGACTTAGCCAATTCATCTCTACGTTTAGGGATAAGTCCCGGGGTAAATGGCACTCGCCACTTGCCTATGTATCTCGCTTCATGTGGGCGAAACAACATTTTTATTGCCAGATGGTTGGTAAATCCACCGATAAGTGCGCCAATGAATGCCATGAAAAGCAACGTCCATATTAAATTCAAATTGTTCACCTTTTTCTTTCAAGCTACCTTCAATTATAACAGACTACAGCAGCTTGTTAAAAATGTGAACCGTTCTAATTAGAGTGCGTTATACATTGTTGAGAATCGGATTGCGTGTTCCATTTCATCATGCATCGCAATGAACACAGGATTGTAAGCTTGGGGGATTGGAATAGTCAAAAGCAATTCTTTGTAAAACTCTTTTGCTTCCAATTCTTCAACTAGAGACTCTTTGGCAGCTTGCTTTAGATCTGTTGGTGGTGGCGCTTTTTCGGGATTTTGTACATATTGACCAGTCAGCATATAATAGAGTTGTTGAAACATTTCATAATGACTTTTCTCATCATCCATGATATGCGTGATAAATGATTGCCAATATGGATCGTCTGTTAATGTATGCATGGATTTATAGAAGTAATAATCTCGATATTCATTTTCAATGGCTTGTTTCAGTTGTTCATTAAACAATAGGACACTCCTTTTTTACCTTTTTTCTAGCGTATGCGGGGGTGCCTACACCTATGAGAGGAGCAGATTTCATGCTACAACATTTTAGCTTTAAACCCATGTTTGAAAATAAACAATTACCTGGCTGGACTTTTTCTTTCTTCTATAAACAAACCCGCTTTGGCGGTGAATACCAACCAGACGGATCGATTACGTGGACAAGTGGTACTACACCACCCGATGAAGAAATCGTAAAGAAAATGATTCATGAACTGATGCTTTTTCATGTATATGATTGATTAAGAAATGCGACTGAGCTCATACTCTGTCGCTTTTTTGATTTTAATGCTTGTTATTGATGCTGAAGCAGCTCCTCAGTCGGACATTTCGGTGGTGACGTCTGAAAAGTTAGGAATGGTTTTTTCATTCTTGTTGGCTCATGCGGAACCTGCAGCTTGCGCAAATGTATGATAAACAACTAAATAGTCTTAACATAACTAATAAGAAAAAAAGGGAGTACCCTTTACCCCACATGAGGGGTAAGAGGTACTCCAGATTGCAAGCGATACATTTGTTCATAACGACCACCGAGTGCCACCAATTCATCATGTGTTCCCTGTTCCACAATTTCACCACGATCCAGCACTAAAATGCGGTCTGCATTTTTAATAGTAGAAAGTCGATGTGCAATAATGAATGTTGTACGTCCTTTTTTCAATACATCCATCGCATGTTGAATGATTTCTTCCGTTTCTGTGTCAATGTTTGAAGTGGCTTCATCTAAAATCAAAATTGCCGGATCAAACGCTAACGCACGTGCAAATGATATTAATTGACGCTGACCAGATGACAGTGTGCTCCCTTTTTCGATTACCGGTTCATCAATGCCTTTTGGTAAATGTTTAAGTACCCTAGCCCCACCAACTGCATTTAAAGAAGCCTGCACCTTTTCACGAGAAATTCTAGCGTCCCCTAAACTTACATTCGATTCAATGGTTCCGGAAAATAGATATGGATCCTGTAGCACAATTCCCATATGGTCACGAACTGTTTGTCGCGATAAATCTTGAATATTCATCCCGTCTATCGTTATAGCACCTTTTGATACGTCATAGAATCGGAACAGTAAATTCATAATCGAACTCTTTCCTGATCCCGTATGACCAACAAGCGCCACGGTCTCCCCTTGTCTCGCTTCAAATGAAATGTCCTTCAGTACATACTCTTCTTCTTTATAGGCAAACCAAACTTTTTCAAATCGAACATTTCCTCGGTAACGAGCAATTTTTTCATCGTTTACATCTTCACCTGTTCGGTCAAGTAAACGGAAAACACGCTCTGCTGCGACTAGCGCTTGCTCAAGTTTGGCCAACTGATTCACGATTCCTGATACAGGGTTAAACAATCGGGTGATGTAATCCACAAACGCATACAATACCCCCACTGAAATTGCGGTAGTTGCTGTTAATGAAGCACCGCCAAAGTACCAGATAAATAATACGAAGGTAATCGTACGAAGCACACCAACTAAATTGTGTGATGTTCCTGCATCAAGATACAGCAATTTATTTTGAAATTTGTAATGCTCACGGTTCATGACTTCAAACTCTTCTTGCATTTGTTTTTCTCGACGGAATGCTTGAATGATAGTCATTCCTTGAATCGATTCATTAATCATCGCATTCATATCACTTACTTTTGCTCGAACAATGTGATTATATTTTGATGCATACTTGCGATATAAGATCATCCAAATAAACAAAATGGGTAAGACGAATAAAGCAATTGCGGCCATTTTCCAATCAAGGAAGAACAATGCGACGTAAATCCCAGTAATGTACATCCCGCTAGTTGCAAACTGTGATAATACCGTAACGTACAATTCCCGAATCGCTTCTGTATCATTCGTTATGCGAGCGACCACTTTACCTGCAGGCAGATTATCAAAGTAGCGGATCGGCAATGTTTGAATGTGTTGATACACATCATTTCGCATTTTTTGAATGACACGATTTGCCGCTCTTTGTAAGAGTAAATATTCACCATATCGGAATATGGCAGCTACGACAGTAAGTGCAAAAAACACGCCGAGTAATGTGATAATCGGTTCAAATTCAATGCCATTACTTGCTCCTGCAATATGTTCATCAATGATTTTCTTAGCAATTAGTGGACCTGCTAAATCCGCTGCAACAGCTACGGTTAGAAGTGCCATACCAAGTATTAATAATTTTTTATAATGAAGAGCGTAAAGCCATAATCTTTTTCCTGTACTCATGAAGTCACCTCCTCGATTTGCTGGCGGTCGAACTGTTCTTTGTACCAGCCCTCTTTTGCAAGCAATTCTTCATGTGTACCTTTCTCAATCATTACTCCATCGTCCAGTACAATTATCCAATCAGCATGTTGAATGGCGGATAGTCGATGAGTCGTAATAATCGTTGTTTTTCCGCTTCTTTCTTGTTGTATATTTTCAATGATACGGGCTTCCGTTTTCGCATCAACTGCAGACAAGGAATCATCCAGTATTAATATTTCTGGATTTTTAATCAGTGCACGTGCAATAGAAATACGTTGTTTTTGTCCCCCTGATAAGGCGACTCCTTTTTCTCCAACGAGTGTTTCTAATCCTTGAGGTAACAGTTCTAAATCTTTTTGGAAATAGGATAAACGAATGGCCGTTTCAATATCCCTATCTGTTCCTTTCGGATGACCAAATAAGATATTTTCTTTTATTGTACGTGAGAATAACACGTGATCTTGTGGGACATAGCCAATCCAATTTCTAACTTGATCTTTTGTTTGATTTTCAATCGGAATATCTGAGAACGAAAGTGTCCCTTCGCCTATTGGGTATTCTCTGAGCAACTGTTTAATTAGCGTGGTTTTCCCACTACCTGTTTTCCCAACAATCCCAAGCGTCTGTCCTTGCTCTAAGTGTAAATTAATATTGCTTAAATTCACAGATGAAGATTGTGGGTATTGGAATTTTATGTTATTGAAACGAATTCGACCTGGTTGTGAGACCGCAACAGGATTTGGGGAATCTTTTACATCTTCTTCGTAATCCAAGGTTTCTTGTACACGATCCAGCGAAGCACTTCCCCGTTGCATGACGTTAATCAATTCTCCAATTGCAAACATTGGCCAAATAATCATTCCCAGATAAACGTTAAATGCCACTAAATCACCGAGTGTCATTTGACCTTTTGACACCAAATAGGCTCCGTATCCTAAGCCAATCATATAACTAATACCCGTTAGAACTTTTGTAATCGGATTAAACAAAGCATCGATTTTTTCGACTTCCATATTTTTCGCGAAAACATCTTCTGTCATGTCATCAAATTGTCTCTCTGATGCCCTTTCTTGCACGTACGCTCGTATAACACGTACGCCTGCAACTGCCTCTAGGACACTATCATTCATATCACCAAATGCGTCTTGTGCTTTCATATACTTCTCATGAATACGCTTGCCGAGAATCTGCATGACAATCGCCAAAATCGGTAGTGGCAATAGCGCAGCAATTGTTAATTTCCAACTAACCAGAATCCCCATTGTCACTAAAATTGTCAGCATGTAGAGCGATGAGTCAATTAACGTTAAAATTCCGAATCCAGCTGTAGTTGATACTGCTTTTAAATCATTAGTGGCACGAGCCATTAAGTCCCCCGTACGGTTTTTTTCATAAAACGACGGCGTCATACGTAAAAATTGTTTCATTAATCGGCTACGTAATTGTTTTTCAATCACATACGCTCCACCAAATAGTTGATATTGCCAAACAAAGTTACTCAAATAATTCACAACCATCACTGCGATCAATGAAAGGATAAAAGTATAGAGTAATTTTGAAGTTAGGGTTTGTTGATAAATTGCATCAATGGATTCCCCAAGTAGCCATGGTGGAATCACTTCTAGTACGTTCGTAACCATTAGCAACGAGATTGCAAGGGTGTATCGTTTCCAGTTTTCCGCGAAAAACCATTTTAATTTAAATAATACCGAGAACATGTCAATTTCCTTCTTTCCTTAAAGGTTGAGCTTACACTAGCCACCTTCTAGAGATTCCTTGATTAGAATTTGTTTCTGTTGCTGAAAGTTCATAGCCAGCACTCCTTTTCAATGTTTTTATATGTGACAGTAAATACTGAAACAACCATAATTTGGTAAGTGATAAACACAAAAAAGCACACGCACTGTTTCCAGATGCGTGTGCACATGAAAAAAAGTACAGGTATCCATACCTGTGCCTTTTTGTGTGTTAAGTCAAAGAGAATGAACTGGCAGGTACGGATGAACTATGGAATTATTCGCAATTTCAAATAGGATAATCATGACACGTACCTCCTTTTCTCATAGTTTTATTTACCTTATTAGATTATCATGTTAATTTTTCCATTGTCAATACATTTCGAATAAAATTAGTATTCAATTAATAATTGCGTTTATTTAATTTTCCAAAGGGTATTTGAAAACTAAGTAATCATCCAATTTGAGGAGCGATTAAGCATGTAAGAAAAAAGGAATTTCGAAGTGCGACATAAAGAATAAATTGGCAGCATATTACTCGGAGCAACATCAATCAAATACACAGCATATTTAGTTATTTTCTTTGCAGTGTTATGGATTCTTATTAATTCGTATACATTTTTAACTTAGAGAGGAGATTTCACCTAATGTTTAATAATATCATTGTTGGATATGATGGTTCGGAAGGCAGTCGAGCAGCATTAGACAGGGCTGTTGACTTGATGAAACTTCAATTTGATACCAAATTAGTCGTGGCTTATGTGAATGAGGATGTGATTGGTGGAGACCCTGCCTATACAGGTGAACCTTTAATTGCAACATCTGTTATAGCTGATATGACAACTGCTCCATCCGTTGATCCTGATCTTAACTCACCTAGGCAATTAGCAAGGGAATATGCAACTCAAATGACCGAGTTTATACAAATGCAGTTTGATAAACATCATATTGAAGGACAAATCATCGCAATAGAAGGACACCCAGTCCAAGCATTATGCGAATTAGCTGCAGAGCAACATGCCGATGCAATACTCGTTGGAAACAGCGGAAAATCAGGTTTCCAAAAATTTTTCGTTGGATCTGTTAGTGAAAAATTAGTCAAAGAATCACCATGCTCGGTGGTAGTTGTTAAATAATCTTGATGAATGCACTCCTATCTCAATAGGGGTGCATTTTTAATCTTACGTATATTTGTTGGTTGAAATAGAGAAGTTAAAAGTGAGGAATCTCGTATTACGCACAAGGAGTCGTGATGATATGGAAATTGCGGTACTGTTACGAAATGATTTACGCCTTCATGACCACCCTGCCCTATCTCAAGCTGTACTTGATGGTAAAATCTTGCCAGTTTATGTTTTAGAAGAAAATTTAGGCGATGCCTTTAAATATTGGACTCATCGCAATCTAGAAACTCTACAATCTTCATTTCGTGAAATTGGTGGTGAACTATTTGTTTCACGCCTACCATTACCCGAAACGGTCAGAGCACTTCAAGAAGAATTGGCAATCACTGCCGTTTACTTCAACCAATCCCATCATCCCCAACAACGCATTCGAGATGAAGAGTTTGCCTTACAATTAGTAGGAGAAGGATTGATTGTACGAATATTTGAAGGAACCATGCTCCTTCCCCCGTCGGAATCGGTGAAAGGAAATGGTGAACCTTATCAAGTTTTCTCTCCATTTTATAAACAGTTCCGTACTAAATCCATCCCTCCAACTGTACCAAGAATTAGAGAAGCACTGTTTGTAGGATGCGATTTGAATATAAAAAGCATTTCAACCGATATCACTTCATTACAATTGGTTCCATCTATCCCTTGGACACATGGCATGGATGAAATTTGGACACCCGGGGAAGATGCTGCCATTGAACGCATCCAAACTTTTATCGATGAGGATGTGGCTGCCTATAAAATCACGCGTGATTTTCCTGCCATTTCAGGAACCTCCCGAATTTCCCCTTACCTAGCGATTGGTTCTCTATCGGTTCGGAGTGTTTATCACTACACTTTAAAAACACAACCGGATGTGAGTGAAGCGTTTATTCGGCAATTAATCTGGCGTGAGTTTGCTTATCAAATGTTGATTCACTTTCCTCATACTGTCTCGAAACCACTGAATCCTAAGTTTTCTAAATTCCCTTGGTTAAATAACGAGGAACATTATGAACAGTGGTGTCTTGGACAAACTGGTGTTCCATTAATTGATGCAGGGATGCGTGAATTGTTGTCGACAGGTTATATGCATAACCGGGTTCGAATGAACGTGGCCAGTTATTTAACCAAACACTTATTGATTGATTTCACAAAAGGAATGTCTTGGTTTTGGAACAAAGCCATTGATGCGGATTTCGCCAACAACACTTTCGGCTGGCAATGGACCTCTGGAAGTGGTGCCGACGCTTCTCCCTATTTTCGGATCTTCAATCCGTACTTACAAAGCAAGAAATTCGATAGTGAAGCTGTTTATATTCGCAAGTGGGTTCCAGAGCTTCGGGGTCTATCAAATCAGGACATTATGGAACCTGATCAAGCCTCTAGTGATGCATTAGAAAAAGCTGGAGTTGTCTTAGGTGAAACGTATCCACGCCCTATAGTTCCCCATAAAGCAGGTCGCGCACGTGCGTTACTGGCCTATGAAAAGATTAAAAAATAAGAAAAACCGGGCAAGTACGTCCGACCCTTTAAAAGAGGTTCACTGAATCATGAAGGATTGTAGGTTGCTGTGGACGCCTTCCTGCTGCACCATGGTCTAGTGATTAAAAAGCGTATGGGCGAATGACTTCGTCATGTCGCCCATACGCTTTTCTTCCAGACCATCCTGCGGCGGGTGTACGTCCGTCGCTCCCTTGTTTCTTCCATGTGAACAGTGATTTCTATTTTGATAACGAAAGAATCGATGCCTTCCTTTAACGGGTCAATCGGTCGAAAATGAAATTTCGACATCCCACTGCTTTCTTTATTTATAATATTCTCCGTTAATAAGTCACGTTAGTATTTCCTTATCATGCTATTTTAAAGGAAGTCTCATTATCCACTCGCATTTATAGATGGAAACGTAAATTAGCACATACAAATAAAGAGATTCTGTACTGAATTAAACAGTTCCAATATGCCTAGGCATAACCAGCGTAGGCGCCTTTCAAGTGGTAGCCGGAGCGAGAAGATTGGCAGTGACTTTCTGCCTGGCTTCTCGCGGGAGGCATCCACAAAACGCCGGAGCGTTATTCAAAGGAATACTACTTATTCCAGTCGATAATGGTGGACTTTTACGTGCTCGATTTAGGATAGGAAGTGCTATGAATACTGGGTTCTAGTCGTCTCGAATTTTAAGCTTTCTTGTCTTTTGAAGAAAGACCTTGGCTCCTGTCCAAGGTCTCATTCACTACTTTTCAATTAACACTGCACGGACTGGGCTGCCGTCCGCTCCTTCAATTTTTAAAGGAAGTGCTATTAATTCGTATAAACCTTCCTTTATTCCATCCAAAACAAGTCCTTCTAAAATGTATCGACCTGACTTTCCTAATGTGTGATGAATCGGTAATTCCTTACTTGTGATCGCATCTACAGAAGGTAAGTCCACTCCAAATAACACAATTTCGTTTTCAACCATCCATTCCACTACATCGACAGCAAACGTTGGAATTTCTTCTGGGAATACGTCACGTTGCTGCCAGGCACTTGTATGGAATAGCACTGCTTTTGCTTCCCCAACCATTACGTTTTGCAAAGTTTCTCGAGAAATTACGTCATTTCCACTCACATCAATCACAATAGCACTTACAATATAATTTTCTAATGGAAGTTCATGTACTTTTTCACCTTGGTCATCATAATGGAACGGTGCATCAATATGAGTTCCTATGTGCGTACTCGTAGTAATTTGTCCAACATTCACAGATCCACTTTGTTCTTTCGTCCAATTAACTTGAAATTGAAAGGCTGTATCACCCGGCCACTCAGCTACGTCTTGATTTAGCATCATTGAAATGTCATGGATTTTCATTTACGCCACCACATTACGTTCATTTGAAAATGTTTTAAATGTATCTTCATCCATGATTTTCTTTAACCGTTGAACCATTTCCCATACATCTACAAAGCTGGAGTAGAAACTGATTGGTGCTAGTCGAATAATATCAGGTGTTCGGAAGTCAGGTATGACATTCGCCTCTTTTAAAGCTTTACAGATCCGGGCTGCCTCTGGATGAGCTAAAGCAATATGACCACCACGTGCCTCATCAGCCGTTGGGGTAACATCAACAAACCCATATGTACCCAATTCCGCGTGCACTAAGTCTCGTAAATACTTGGTCAAAGCAAGTGATTTTGAACGTATGGCTTCCATCCCTACTTCTTCAAATAATTCAACACTTCCACTTAGTGGGGCAGTACTGAGTAGGTTTGGTGTACCAATTTGATAAGCACCCGCTCCGTCCGCTTTTGAAAAATCATGGGACATATCAAACTGTTTGGTCTTATTAGAACCAAACCAGCCAGCAAGTCCAGGCAATTCATGGTGGTGACGCTCATGAATATATAAGCCACCCGTTCCACCAGGACCACTATTCATATACTTATAATGACACCAAATCGCAAAATCTACGTTGTCTGTATGTAACTGATGTGGAACGGCTCCAACCGAATGCGCTAAATCAAATCCAACAATGATTCCTTTTGAATGTGCCATTTCAGTTATTCGACCTAAATCTAATAATTGCCCGCTACGGTAAAGGACGGAAGGCAACAATAAAATTGCTACATCCTCCGTTAACATTTCTTCAATCGCATGCAACGTAAGTGTATAGCCATCGTTACTTTTCACTTTTCGCAAAGAAACAGCCGGATTGAGACCACGTAATCTTAAATGACTTTCGACTGCATAAATATCCGATGGGAAATTCAATTCGTCCACAACTATGACGGATCGTTCAACAGTTGGATGAAACAATGTCGAGAGCATTTGATGAATGTTGACCGTTATCGATCCTGTCACCATCACTTCGGTACCGTTCGCACCAACCAATTTCGCAACACGCTCACTCAATAGTTCGGGATACATAAACCAAGGTTCTTCCCCTTCAGTCCATCCATCGATTCCTTTATCACGCCAACTTGAAATAAGTTTATGCAGAGTTGCTTCTGAACGCTTTGACATTAGGCCTAGCGAATTCCCGTCCATATATAGCTGATTTTCAGACAAATAAAATTCAACTTTATATTTACGCATCTTGTCATGCGAATCCATATCTGTTGCAAATTGTTTTGTCGTATCCAATGTACTATCCCCTTTTAGTCATATTTGGCAAAGCTTAATGCACCCAAAACTGCAGTGATAATTAGTAAAATACTAACAGATTAAATGAAATTATCACAATAGTATAAAAAACTTGACTCTATTTGTTCAACAGGTTGTGGTTTTTCCTTTCATCTGTAAATTACTTCCTTATAAATTTAGTAGTCTATGGAAACCAAATATGGAATTACCTGTGATGTACCAAGGAAGTTGAAAATTATTATTTGTTATTTGCTTAAAAATCTTTTATTATTATATGTATTAACTATTTTTAAGAAAACAGGAGGTGTACACTTTGTTCTCCCCCTCATTCGGGTTTGGAACAAAGGAATTCTTTGGACATAGCCATACGATTGACAGCATTTGCTGTCTTAATCGCTTTTACAGCATTCTTCGTAGCAAGTGAGTTTGCCATTGTAAAAGTGAGAACAACCCGCATTGATCAATTAATAGCGGAAGGAAATAAACGTGCGATACCAGCAAAAAAAGTCCTATCAAACTTGGATGAATTTTTGTCTGCGTGTCAGCTGGGTATTACTATTACTGCATTAGGATTAGGGTGGCTAGGTGAACCAACAATTGAACGGATTTTACACCCAGCATTTGAGTATTTTGTTCTTCCGGAGAATGTTTCTTCAATCCTTTCATTTATCATTGCATTTGCACTTGTGACTTATGTTCATGTAGTGGTGGGAGAACTAACACCGAAGACATTTGCTATACAAAGAGCTGAGGAGATTACATTAGCTGTCGCAAAACCACTAATTATATTTGATCGACTTATGTATCCAATCATCAGAGGTATGAATGGTTCTGCTCGTTTCTTAGCTGTTCGTGTTTTTGGATTGAAAGCCGTATCCGAGTCAGAAGTGGCCCATTCGGAAGAAGAACTTCGAATGATTTTATCTGATAGTTTAAAAAGCGGTGAAATAAATCAGTCAGAGTATAAATATGTAAACAGTATTTTTGAATTCGACGATCGGATTGCCAAAGAAATTATGGCACCACGAACAGAGATGAGTGCCATTGATAAAGATACAACACTTCGTGAAGTGTTCGATCAAGTAAATGTGGAACAATATACACGCTATCCCATAACCGATGGTGATAAAGACCATGTTATAGGACTAGTAAACATGAAGAACTTATTAACTGCTTATATTAAAGAAGCATCAAATATAGATCGACCGGTAATAGACTATATGCAACCTATTATTCGTGTCATTGAGACGATTCCTATTGGTGAATTGTTACTAAAAATCCAACGTGAACGTATTCATATGGCAGTCTTAATGGATGAATATGGTGGTACATCCGGACTTGTGACAATAGAAGATATTCTTGAAGAAATCGTCGGGGATATAAGAGACGAGTATGATAATGATGAAATACCGGATGTTCAAAAATTAGCCGATGACCATTATATCCTCGATGCAAAAATATTAATCGAAAACGTTAATGACATTCTGGCGATTAATATTGATGAAGAAGATATCGATACCATTGGTGGATGGTTTATGACAAAGCATTTCGAGCTCATCAAAGGCGAAAAAATAATTGAACAAGGATACGAATTTACGATTAAAGATATGGAAGGTCATCACATACTGTATCTGGAAGTAATTAAATTAACTGAAGATGAAGTAGCTGAGTTAGGAAACCAACTAGCGGAATCATAAGAAGAAACGACTCTCCTAATGAGAGTCGTTTTCTCATGGTCGAAAGTTTTGCAGGAGGGAAAAAATTTGGAACTGTACACACAATTACGTGAAGGGGAAAAAGGTGCATGGATTAGTATCTGTACATATTTAGTATTAAGTGCAGTAAAGCTGACGGTTGGGTATTTAGGTACATCGGAAGCTCTAAAAGCAGATGGACTTAATAATACAACCGATATTGCAGCTTCAATTGCCGTGTTAATTGGCTTGCGAATTTCCCAAAAACCACCGGATGAAAACCACCATTATGGCCATCTGCGTGCGGAAACAGTTGCATCCCTTGTCGCATCATTTATTATGGCGGCTGTAGGTTTGCAAGTATTAATGAATGCAGGACGTAATTTGTTCCATCCAGTTCATGAAACTCCGTCCATTCTGACTGCTGTAGTAGCAGGCGGGAGTGCAATTGTCATGTACGTAGTTTATCAATACAATTTGAGATTAGCGAATCGCATTAACAGTTCAGCTGTACGAGCTGCTGCATATGACAATCGATCGGATGCCCTGGTAAGTATTGGGACAACTGTTGGGATATTGGCTGCAATTTATGGAGTACCCATACTTGATACTATTACTGCTATACTGGTGGGTCTCCTAATCATGAAAACTGCCTTGGATATATTTAAAGAAGCGGTATTAACACTAACTGACGGTTTTAATGAAGATGAAATGGAAACTTTATCTGTACTGGTCAGAAAAGTACAAGGTGTCATACATTTGGAAGATTTTAAAGGTCGCATGCACGGTAATCTAATGTTCGTAGATTTAACCGTGACCGTGAATCCTATATTAAATGTTGTAGAAAGCCATCGAATAACCGAAGAAATAGAAAGAAAAATCCACATTGTCAAACCATTTTGTATGGTACATGTCCACATCGAACCCCACCTTCGTGAGCATTCAACTATATTGGAACAATAAAAAACCGCCATATGGGCGGTTTTTTTCTAGCTTATCATTCTTCGGCATCTTCTTCTTCAAGCTCTTGCTCTACATCATTATCTACATCATCTTCAGTGTCGTCACCACATGCAGCCAACAACCCTACTGATAGGAATGCTGCCGCACCAATTTTCCACCATTTTTGTCCAGCAATTGATTTCGTTGTCATTGTTATTCCTCCATCCTATTAAGTTTTTTGTTAACCGTTCTTAACAAGACTAATACCCTTTGTCAATTCATTTATAAACAAATAATTGAATTAATTTTAGAATAGGGACAATTTTCTCATATTAAAGGTTGACTAACTGAATATGCTTTTGGTATGGTTAATTTAATAAATAGAAAGCAGGTGAGGTATTATGGCAACTTTATATGAGAGTGTAAAAATGCGAATTGGCATGATCCAGGTATCTCATCACACGTGTGCTTTCTAAAAAGTGACCGTTTCTTTTGATGTGTATTTAACCGTGGCTGCCTATTCGCAGACACGGTTTTTTATTATACACAAATCAGGAGGAATACAAATTGAAAAAAGTTGAAAATTACGGTTGGAATGAATCTTGGGAATCAAAATGGCAAGATCAATCCACAAATGAAAAATTACAAGCTAGCGTCTATGGACGTGTTTTGCTTGAGCATAAACATATGTACCGTGTTGTAACTAATGATGGTGAATGGTTAGCTTCACTTTCAGGAAGTTTCAAACATCAAGCTCGTGAACGCCGTGACTACCCTGCCGTTGGTGACTGGGTGGCAATCGAAAAAATGCAAGGTGAAGAAAAAGGAATCATTCATACCATCTTGCCTAGAACATCAATCTTTTCTCGAAAAGCAGCTGGCTTGACTACGATTGAGCAAATTGTCGCAGTTAACGTTGAAATCGTCTTTCTAGTCATGTCGCTAAACTTGGATTTTAACGTTCGTCGACTCGAACGCTATTTGATCGCAGCATGGGATTCGGGTGCAAATCCGGTTATTGTATTAACAAAAAAAGATCTTTGTGGCAATCCGCAAACCTATGTAGAACAAGCAGCAGCCGTTGCTTTTGGTGTGCCAATTCATATGGTGAGTAGTGTGACTGGAGAAGGTATTGTTGAGCTGCAGGAAATGTTGAGCGAAGGTAAGACTGCCGCTTTACTAGGTTCTTCTGGAGTTGGTAAATCCTCACTAACTAATGCACTTTGTGGAGAAGAAGTAATGGCCGTAAAAGAGATTCGAGAAGATGATGACAAAGGTCGCCATACAACGACTCATCGTGAGCTTTTCCGAATGCCCGGTGGTGGATTACTCATCGACACACCAGGCATGCGTGAATTCCAAATGTGGGATAACAATGAAAGTCTAGACACCGGATTTAATGATGTGGAACAATTGGCGAATACCTGTCGTTTCAACGATTGTCAACATAATGGTCAGCCAGGATGTGCTGTTCAAGAAGCTCTAGATAACGGTACATTAACTCGTGAGCGTTATGCAAGTTATGAAAAATTAAAACGTGAGCTTGCTTATATTGAACGTAAAGCCGATGCTGTGGCGCGAAAAGCAGAGCTTGGAAAGTGGAAACAAATTACGAAAGACGCACGCAAGCGTCCCGCGAAAAAGAAATAAAAGTGAAAATCAACTAGTAGAGCCCCAATTCCCTTAGGAAATGGGGCTCTATGTTGGAAGAAATAAACAAACTCTTTCCAGATGGTTTGGATACATCAATTGCTCTAAAAAATCTGTAACAAGGAGCTCTTCTTTATTGACGCAATGATTTTACAACCGGATCTGTTGCTTGTTCTTCTTCGCCATGTACATGGGAATTTCCTTCACACTTGTATGGAAACCAAATGTAGGTTCAATAAATCTGGCTGCAAGTGCAGAGCGTCCATGTTTTGGTCGATTTCCACTAATAACGAATACTTTCACTGCTCTTCTCTCTTTTTAACTAAACTACTCATGATCTTCCGCTTGGTTCAGTTAACCCGTGCTTCACAGCATAAAGAGCAGCTTGCGTACGATCTTGAACGTGTAATTTTGAAAAAATATTGGATATATGTGTTTTAACCGTTTTCTCGGTGACAAATAAAGATGAAGCAATTTCTCTATTACTTTTCCCTTTTGTAAGCTCATATAAAACATCTTGCTCTCTAGGCGTTAATGGATATAGCTTATGTGGCGGATCAACTTGTGGCTCGCGAATCTTCATCAATTGTGAAGTCGCTTGAGGATGTATTGTGTTTTCTCCACGCATGAGTTTACGAATGGACTCCACTAAATCATCGGGTTCAATATCTTTTAATTGATAACCCGATGCCCCCGCTTCAATCGCTGGAATGACATGATCCTGATCTGAAAAACTCGTGAGCATCAACACTTCTGTTTGTGGGAATTTTTCTTTAATGCGTTTAGTGGCTTGAATGCCATCCATTTCAGGCATAACTAAATCCATTAACACAATATCGGGTCTCAGGGTTGAAGTCAATTCAACAGCCTCTCTCCCATTCGTCGCTTCTCCGACAACATGAATATCTTTTTGAGTCTTCAAGAAAAACAGTAAGCCGCGTCGGACGACATGATGATCATCCGCAATTAGCACTTTAATCATGCAAATTCCTCCTTAGTATGGCAAACGGATTAATATTTCTGTGCCTTTTCCAATCTCACTTGACCAATCCACAGATCCTCCAGCAGTGCGTGCTCGATCTCGCATGCTTTGCAAACCAATTGAGGGTAAACTAACATGTGATTCGATTTGGAATCCACATCCTTCATCTTTCAAGACAAGCAACACATCACTCGATGTTACCGTAATAAATAATTCTCCAGTTTGAACGCCTGCATGCTTACGTATGTTATTTAAACCCTCTTGTACGATACGAAAAAGTGTTTCTTCTGTTCGTGAAGGCAAATTGATGACACCTGAGACATTCACGTTTAATGTTAAGCCGAGCATTTCGGAATAGCCTTTAATGCCTTCAATTAAGCCACTTTCCAATCCTTTTGGACGCAGCTGCCAAATAAGTGCACGCATTTCATTTAGTGCTTCTTGAGTTAAATGTTGTATCTCCCGAAAAGTTTCCTTCACTTCTGCTTGTTCAGCCATTTCACTCCCGCCTCTAGCGGTCAATGTTACTGAGAATAATAACTGGTTCACAGAGTCATGCAAATCCCGTGCTAACCGATTCCGTTCCTGAACAAGTGCCATTTCCTGTTCCTGTTTTGTTAACAAAATTCGTTTAATAGCGGAACCCATTTGGAAGGCCACGGATTCAAGCAGTGCCAACTCGTCTTTTGTAAATGCAACCGTATTGGGAGATGCTACATTCAATAACCCAAAATTCTCTTTTCCCGATTGTAGCGGAACTGTGGCGTGATGCGTAATGCCCCCATGGTCCCCAACTTGAGCATTAATGGCACTTTCAATTCTTTGGCACTCAATCATATTCGTAGCTTTTTTCAGTTCTCCATTGCGATATTTAGAAACACACCAACAACCACCTTTTTTAAGATGACGGCACCTGTCGTGTTCTAAAGCTTCCGGAAGATTCTCATGTACAATTAATTGGTGCTTCCCTTTAGAACTAATAAAGAAAATCCACCCTGTTTCGAATTGTGTGCCGGCCAAAAACTTTCGTAAAGCTCCCTGCAGCATTGTCGTCATTTCAGTTTCTTCATTCAACAATTCTGCTATTTCTTTTAATAAGCCGATGTTTGAATGTTCATTTGTTTGCATGCAGTCGCCTCCGTCACATACTAATATTACCTTTTATCATACCATTCGTTTTCATGCATTCGCATGAAGATTGGTTCATACTTTTGACTGAAAAGCTTATTTATACTTCTCCCTTCTTGCTCAATTTTTGTTGACCCGTTTCACACTTAAGTCAAGTTGTTGAAATACAGCATGTGTTACTACCTGCTTCTACACTTCGCACTCATACTCCTTTGTATTGAATGGTGGAAAGAAACAAGCCCCTATTAGTAAGCTTCACTAATAAGGGCTTGGAATTAAGCTTCAAAACGCATATCCATTGCGGATGTGAATTGGGTTTTAATGTCCTCAAGTTTCGTCATGCTCTCTTCTTTAGTCAGGCCCATTACAGCAATGTAGTACTTAATCTTCGGTTCTGTTCCGCTTGGACGCACACATACCCACGAACCATCTGCTAATAAGTATTTCAACACGTCTGCTTGAGGTAAGATTAGTTTCTCATCTTTCCGCCCATCAATAAATGTACGTGATTGTGCCAAATAATCTTCTTGTGAGGAAATGGCAATTCCCGCAATCTCGGACAACGGTTGTTGTCTTATATTATTCATCAGTGCTTTAATCGAACGAGCTCCGTCTGCCCCTTTTTTGGTAACAGAAACTAACCCTTCGAAATAATATCCATGGCGTTCAAATAAGTCATGTAATACATCTAGTAACGTTTTCCCTTGCAATTTATAATAAGCAGCAGCTTCTGTAACTGCTAAAACTGTTTGGATTGCATCTTTATCACGTGCAAATGACTTAATCAAATACCCGTAGCTTTCTTCATATCCAAACAGGAATTGATATTCATTTGTTTCATTATATTGTTTGATTTTTTCACCAATAAATTTAAACCCCGTTAAGACGTCTTCCGTAGATGCTCCGTGGTACTCGGCAATTATCCGACCTAGATCAGATGTTACAATCGTTTTAATAACACGACCATTAGCAGGCATATTTCCTTTTTCTTTTAGTTGTATTAATAAATATTCAATTAATATCGCACCTGTTTGGTTCCCAGTTAACAAGACATATTCGTCACCTTGTTTAACTGCCACTCCGACTCGGTCTCCATCTGGATCAGCCGTTATCAAAAGATCTGCTGCTGTTTCTTTTCCTTGTTTCATCGCAAGTTCAAATGCACCGGTTTCTTCTGGATTTGGTGACTTCAGTGTTGGAAATTCACCGTTCGGTTCCATTTGTTCTTCCACATAAGAAAAATTAGTATAGCCGGCTCTAGTCATTAATTCACGGACGGTAGAACCCGACGCACCATGAAGTGGAGAGAAGACTACGCTTAAATTTTCTTTTCCAGCAAGTTTTGGATGATGCTGAACGGACTCAACGAGTTCTAGGTATGCCTCATCTAATTCACGTCCCACCACTTGAATCATGCCTAATTGCACGAGTTCATTGTAATTACCCGCTTCTACTGCTAGTTCATCACCAACTTGTTGAACATACGCAATCACCGCTTCTGCAGCTTCTAAATTAAGCTGGGCACCATCTTCACCGTATACTTTATATCCATTATATTCTGGAGGGTTGTGGCTAGCAGTAACGACAATTCCCATGAATGCATCTAGCTCTCTAACACTAAATGATAGTTGAGGAGTTGTACGTGGTGCTTCATATACATAAGCTTGAATACCATTCCTCGCAAAAGTGCTTGCAGCTTCTTGTGTAAATTCAGGTGATTTTCTACGACTGTCATACGCAATGACTATTCCTCTATTCATGGCTTGAGGACCAGCCGCTTTTATGTAATCCGCAACTCCTTGAGAAGCTTTTCGAACAGTATATGTATTCATTCGGTTCGTGCCTGCACCAATTTCACCACGCATGCCACCCGTTCCAAATTCCAAGTCTTTATAAAAAGCATCTTCTAAAAGCTTTTCATCTTGAGCCATTTCAGAAAGCTGTTCTTTCAATTCAGGCTCAAGTGTTTCAAAAGCCAACCACTTGTTTACAGCTTGTTGATAATCCATATATGTTCCTCCATTTGAAACGGCAATGCCGCCTCTGCAATGAAGAGCGTTGAAAGCAACTCGATTTCTTCATTATAGAAACGGCATATTGTTTCATCCTTTTTTATAATCTATTTGATAGACATCATGACGACGGTCTTTTAAGTGTTTCACTGTTCCATCTTGTCGTTGGCGTCGTAAAATTTCCAAATCCACATCGCTTATTAGAACCATTTCTAAGTTTGGACTCGTCTCACCAACAATTCCATCACGTGCAAACTCAAAGTCAGACGGTGCATAGATACCTGACTGTGCATATTGAATATCCATATTTTCAGTTTGTGGCAAGTTCCCCACGGTTCCTGAAATAACGGTATATATCTGATTTTCAATTGCACGTGCTTGTGCACAGTATTTTACTCGGAGATAGCCTTGACGATCTTCCGTACAGAATGGAGTGAAAATAATATTCGCTCCCATATCTGTAGCGATACGTCCAAGCTCTGGAAACTCAATATCGTAGCAAATTTGAATGGCAATTTTTCCGCAATCTGTATCAAATACGCGGACTGAATCCCCCGCACTAATCCCCCACCATTTACGTTCATTTGGAGTGATATGAATTTTATATTGCTTCTCAATCGAACCATCGCGGCGGAATAAATACGCAATGTTATATATTTCATCATTATCTTCTTTTACGAAATGTGAACCACCAATAATATTTACGTTATATCGCACTGCTAAGTCCGTAAAGAGTTCAATGTACTGAGGTGTAAATTCCGTTAACCTTCGAATAGCACGACTTGGAGATGGTTCATTTAGGAATGACATTAGCTGTGTGGTGAAAATTTCCGGGAACACAACAAAATCCGAATGTGCATCCGAAGCGACATCAACAAAATATTCACATTGGTTGGCCAAATCATCAAACGATTCGATTGCGCGCATCATGTATTGGACGACGCAAATACGAACTGGGTAACTTGTCTTGAAATGACGCTTGGACATTGGTTTATAGTCAACATTGTTCCATTCCATCAAAGTTGCATATTTGACAGATGCTTTATCATCTGGTAAATAGTTTGGGTTAATACGCATTAGCGTAAAGCCATTCATGATTTGGAATGTTAACACTGGATCATAAATTTTATGTCTAGATACGGCATCTACATATTCACGGGGTAACATTTCGTCTGAATGTTTGTGGAAATTTGGAATACGTCCACCAATAATGATGGATTTTAAATTTAACTGACGTGCAATTTCTTTTCTTGCTTCGTATAAACGTTGACCCACTTTCATACGTCGATATTCTGGATGTACCATTACTTCGATTCCATACAAATTATAGCCATCTGGATTATGATTGGTAATGTAACCAGCATCCGTCACATCTGACCATGAATGACGATCATCATATTCATCAAAGTTGATGATTAAACTTGAACAAGAGCCGATGATACTGCCATCGAGCTCGGCTACCATCTGCCCCTCAGGGAAAATACTTAAATGACTACGTAATTGATCCACTTTCCATGGATCCATTCCTGGAAAACATAGTCTCTGCATTGCTAGAATCGGTTCTATATCATCTAAAGTAGTTTGTCTTATAACCATACTTACTTCAAATTGGGATAAATCGAATTGTTCTGACATACTCTTTTCATCTTCTCCTTCACAAAAGCTTCATATTTCATTATATAAGAGTTTCTGGTTCGTTGATAATATTTTACATGCTAACAACTAAGAATTATAATTTGATTTGAGATAATATTAAAAGAGGAGATTGATTTATGTCAAAAAAAATTGAGAATCTACTATTATTTATGTGGATGGTAGCCTTATCAGCTACGATGGGTTCCCTTTACTTCTCAGAAATTCGCGGGTATGAACCATGTGAACTATGCTGGATTCAAAGAATCTTCATGTATCCTCTCGTCATTATTTTAGGAATTGCTTACATCCAAAAAAATGCACGAATTGCCGTAACGACAGCCACTTTTGCAATTATCGGTGGAATGATCTCCCTTTACCATTATGGCATTCAAAAGCTAGATTTTTTATCTGAGAGTGCACCATCTTGTGGCCGTGTTTCATGTACGGGCGAATACATTAATTTACTAGGCTTTATCACCATTCCCTTTCTAGCACTTACCGCCTTTATCCTGATTACCATAACAAGTTTCTTAATTTTACGTGCCTTGAAGGAGGAAAAATAAGTTGAAAAAATTATTAATAATCGGTGGAGCAATTGTAGTTGTTTTTATTCTGCTCATTGTTTTAACGAATATGTCTAATGACAAAAAATTAGCGAACAACCCGTATGGAACAGATGATTTACAACAAGAAACGATTGATCAACTGAACGATAAAAACTATCAAAATATCATTTTACCTGATGATTTAAAAGAAGAAATCGAGAGCGGCGAACCAGTTACAGCTTACTTTTTCAGTCCAATTTGTGTACACTGTAAAGCGATGACACCTGTTTTAATGCCAGTCGTAGAAGAAATGAATGTTGATTTGGTACAATACAATATATACGAATTTGAGCAAGGATGGGAAGATTACAAAATTGAAGGAACTCCAACCATCATCCACTTTGAGAATGGCAAGGAAGTTTCACGTTTGTATGGTAACTATCCAAAAGAAAATATAGAAGAATTTTTCAATGAAGTTGTATTAAAATAAACGATATCGCAGACCATGTCCTGAACATGGTCTCTTTTTTGGAGGAACCAACATATGATAAAAACATTTCAATATGAATTAAAAAAAGACAACATTACCATTGAAGAACTACTACGTGACGATTTTCAAATCGGCAAGAAAATCATGCATGAAATGCGCATGGCTAAAAGCATTTTAAATGAACAGGGTGAACCTATGGTATGGCAACACCATTATCCGATTGGAACAAAACTTACCTTCCAAGTAAATGTCGAACCTTCTTCATATGAAGCGACCGAAACTTGCGAAGTTCCAATTCTCTTTGAAGATGCTCACATACTTGTAGTTTCAAAACCTGCAGATATGGCGACTCATCCTAATGATCCAGGTCAAACCGGAACATGCATGAACCATGTGATGGCGTATATAAAGAAACAGGGTGGAGTCTATGCTGAGCATGTCCATCGACTCGATCAAGGCACAAAAGGATTAGTCTTAATTGCTAAACACCCACTTATCAAATCGATGTTAGACCGTATGCTGGAAGACAAACAAATCATTCGCGTATATGAAGCGATTGTAGATGGTCAAATGACACAAAAAAACGGCTCTATTCGAACGTCTATCGGGAAAGATCGTCATGATTCTGCGCGACGGGCTGTATCTCCTACTGGTCAAACCGCTATCACACATTTCGAGGTGGTGGGTCAAGATGCCAACTTCACAAAAGTCCATGTTATTTTGGAAACGGGACGTACGCATCAAATCCGAGTTCATTTTAGTTCAATCGGCCATCCGGTAACAGGTGACAGAATGTATGGTTCTAGAACAAGAGCAGACAACTATTCGTTACAAGCGAAAAAATTGCAATTTGTCCATCCAATTACAAAAGAGATGGTTGTAGTGGAAGATTATAAATGATGTAATGAGCGATACCAAAAAGAGATTCCTGAGTCATTAATGACTTGAGGAATCTCTTTTTTACGATTAGAAAGTGTACTTCTTTGTGTCTAATTTACAATCAAGATTTGTTATATCTAGCTCCAAGCGCCAACTCACACCACAGCTTTAGGCAGTGATGCGAAAGCAGGCTTTCGAGGGTCTTTCCAGCGCCGGTGTGAGCTAAAGTGGCGCTTTACACTTTTCTATTTAAAAATTAAAGTTGAAATTATCTGGATCTGCACCCGTACGTTGGTTAAGGTTCAATGAATCGATCTGTTTCATGTCATCAGCCGATAGTTCAAAGTCAAATACATCTGCATTTGAAGCAATACGTTCAGGCGTGACTGACTTAGGAATGACCGTTAAATCATGTTGTAGATGCCAACGCACGATAACTTGTGCTGGGGTCTTTCCGTATTTTGATCCCATTTGTACTAATGAAACTTCATCTAACAACCCACCACGAGCAAGTGGTGACCAAGATGTCACGGCTATTTGGTTATCTGCACAGAAGGTTCTTAGGTCAAGCTGTGTAAGACGAGGACTCAATTCTATTTGATTGACCATTGGTTTTATGTTTGCCTTTGCGAATATTTTTTCTAAATGATGTTGATGATGATTTGAAACACCTGTTGCACGTATGAGTTTTTCATCATATAAACGTTCAATCGCCCGATATGTTTCTGTAAATGTTTCTTTTACCGCCCAGTGTGTTAAATATAAATCCAAATATTCGAAACCCAAGTTTTTTAACGATGTTTCAAATGCTCTTAAAGTTTGGTCGTATCCTTGATCAGCGTTCCACACTTTTGTGGTCACAAAAATGTCTTCACGTTTTAAGCCAGAAGCGCGGACGGATTCACCAACTTCTTTTTCGTTGCCATACAACGAGGCGGTATCAATTGCTCGATATCCCACTTTTAAAGCAGTTGTCATTGCATTAATTGCCTCATCAGAATTTGTCATTTTGTAAACGCCTAACCCAAGACGGGGCATTTCGACGTCATTATGTAGTGTTTTAGTGGATTGCAAAGTCAGTGTCATGTTTATCTTCCTTTCCTTCAATCTACTTCTATTGTACAAATTAATAGAGATTTTTACGAGCGTGACGATATTTCTTCTGAAAATTATTGTACTTTTTTCTACAAAAGAATATTAAATGGAATTTTGATTATTTCGTCCCTCCTCTTAAAAGTAGACACACTATGTTTCGCTTAAAAGAACATAATACTAATGTAACAACCGAATTATTCGCAGGTATGACTCCTTTCCTGACGATGATATTATCGTGAATGTAAACCCAGTGATCGTGGCTGATGTTGGAGCATCTTTTGACCGAGCGAACGACTTTCGCCATATTTGTGTTGAAGTGAATATTTCTTTTTGAGATGATGTAGTCTATAATTAGGTATGATATTGTAATTCTCTTTTAAGGAGGCAACATACATGGGCTTAATTCTTATTCTTGGTGTCAGTGTTGCATTCCTTGCTGCGATTTTCACGGCAGGGTACGATGACAAACCAGGCGCAACTGGAAAGAAATAATACAGCTACAGTAAAAGGGACCGCTAGTAACTAACTAGCAGTCCCTTTTTTTATGTTAATGTTGGAAATTCTTGTTGGCGAAGTGCTTCATAAATTAAGATAGCTGCCGTATTCGATAGATTCAGTGAACGTATATGTTCATTCATCGGGATTCTCAGGCAGGTATCTTGATTTGCATCAATTAATTCACGAGGTAGACCGGTCGTTTCCCGCCCGAAAACGAAGAAGTAATCCTTTTCAGGTTCACTGTAGTTGTAAGTTGTATAGGGTTTAGAACCATGTTTCGTAATATAGAAAAACTCCGCTGCAGGGTATTTCTCAAACAACTCTTCTAACAAGTCGTAATACTGAATGTCCACATGCTCCCAATAATCGAGCCCTGCACGTTTCAACATTTTATCATCTGTCGAAAAACCAAGAGGTCTGATTAAATGAAGTTTTGTACCTGTTCCTGCACAAGTACGTGCGATGTTTCCAGTGTTTGCTGGGATTAATGGTTGGTAAAGTACTACGTGAATGGCCAAAATAACACTTCCTTAATTTACTTTTTCGAATGCTAAACCTTTATGAATCTCAGTAATTACTTCTGAATCCACTTCTGTTTGCAGAACTTTCCGTAGAGCAACTATTCCCTCTTGTGTTCCTATTTTACCAATAGCCCAAGCTGCCGTTCCGCGAATCACTGGACGTGTGTCATGTTGAAGTAAATCGATTAAATGCGGTACTGCACTTTCCTCTTTAAAATGAGCGAGTGCTAAGATGCTATTTCGCTGGATGGGTTTCTTCCCTCTCCATGAACCTGAGACATGTCCAAACCGTGTCTTGAATTCCTTGTTACTCATTTTCAATAATGGTATGAGCAATGGTTTGGCTATTTCCGGATCAGGTTGGAAGTCCAGTTGATGGGTATTGGAGATGCCTTTATTTTTCGGACATACCGTTTGGCACGTATCGCAGCCATAGATCCGGTTTCCAATTTTCGTTCGGAACTCGTCAGGCAAAAATGTTTTAGTCTGTGTTAAGAAGGCAATGCATCGTTTGGCATTCAACTGGCCACCTTCAATCAGTGCTCCAGTTGGACAAACATCTAAACACAAGCGACAATCCCCACACTCATCCTCCATCGGGGCATCAGGTGCAAATGGGATATTTGTGATGATTTCACCAAGATAGACGTAAGATCCAAATTCAGGCGTAATGACCGAACAATTCTTTGCACTCCATCCAATTCCCGCTCGTTCCGCTACAGCACGATCGGATAGCTCTCCAGTGTCCACCATAGAACGCGTTTTTGCATCCACTATCCGTTCTGCAATAAACTGTTCTAACTTCGATAAGCGGTCTCTTAGCACCGTATGATAATCAATCCCCCAAGACGCACGAGCGAAAATCCCCCTGCGTGAGCCTTTCTTTCCTTGTGGGGCGTTTTCCATGCGTGAAGGGTAAGCAATCGCAATAGAAATGATACTCTCGGCTTCATTTAATAAAAGCCTTGGGTTCGTTCGTTTATCTAGATCAGGCTCCTCAAAACCGGATTGATACCCCAGTTCTTGTTGCCGCTTTAATCGATTCTTCAGCTCACGGAAAGGATCGGAAGAAGCAAAACCGATTTTATCGATTCCAATTGAGTGCGCATACGAAATTAACTCTTGTTGAAACTGATTCACATTCATGAAATCCTCTCCCTCCTTATGATAAACTGATGAAAACTAGTCTGTAGGTGAAAACATGAATATATCTATAAATCCTTCGATTTTTGAAATCGATGAGAACATTAAAATCGGCATTAATCATTATACCAAATTTGTCGTATCAGAATCTCCTCAAATGTTAAAAGGGCGTATGCAATTATTTCAAGAACACTTATTTTTTGATTTGCAAGATAGAGAACTAACTGATTATGCGGGGATTAGAGAGTGGAGAGCCCTATGGAAAAAGTTTGGTTCAGATCCAGGTCGCTATCGTCCTTCCATGGAAGCCATAATGCGACGCATTCGAAATCAAAATTATTTACAACCATTTAACAGTGGTGTAGATTTAAATAATTTCTTTTCCCTTCAGTATGAGATTCCTGTAGGGATATATGACTTGGCACATACAATTGGGAATATCGAGTTATCACTCGGCGGTTCCGATACTTCCTACAAGGGATTAAATGGCCGTGAAAACACTTTAAAGGATATATTAGTCATTCAAGATGAACTTGGTCCTTTTGGTAGTCCATTTGTTGATTCCACGGGCACAGCGGTTAATGAAGCAACTGTTGAAGCGTTACAAATCTTCTTTTTAAAACCATCTATGACAAATGAAGAAGCTGAAAAACTTGTGGCGTCTGCTGGGAATATGTTTATTCAAGTAAATGGTGGGGATTGCTCTACAACTGTTCTAAATCATCTACATAAACATTCTACTATTGATTAAGTAGCAATTGTCTTTGTGGAATTTTCAGTATTACCAAAGATAAAACCGCTTATCAAATAAGCGGTTTTATCCGTTTTGGTTTTCTATAATTGCCTCTAAACCAGCATATGTCGTACTAAAGGTTTGAATTTCCCGATCAAATGCCCCCAAAGAAATGGCATGCGTAGACTTAATGCCAACTAAAATACATTTTGCACCAATTAAATTTAAACAGTCATATAACTTTTGTACGTGAAAACGTAATTCATGATCCAAATCACTAAGTCCACTAAAATCTATTAAGACGTATTCAATTCTGTTTGATGAACACTCTATTAATACCGAGGAAATGAGCAAATCTGCCCTCTCAGTATCATATACACCGATTAATGGCAGAGCAATCGTACTTTTCCACACATGAAGAATAGGGATTGAAAGAGCCTTAATCAGCTTTTCTTTCGCTTTCTCTTCTTCTGCTTTTGTCGTCACATCCATTAACATGACTACGAATCCTTCGAGTTCATTACTATTTTTTCTAATCGGTGTGACCACAATATCCGCAATAAATCGTTCCTGAATCGTAATTCGTGAGCGATGAGTGATACTTGAATTTTTCATCACGCGTTGCTGATGCTCAGGGTTTTTATGAAAAAAATCCATACTCTTACCAATGAAGTCTTGACTACTACCAAGCTGATACAAAGGTGCAATTTCAGATAATAAAGCTGAAGCGTTGCTGTTCATCCACCTGATATTAAACTGTGAATCCGCGATAATAATATTTTCCCCAATACTATTTATTGCATTTTGTACGGAAATATCGTTCGGTATAGTACCTACATCATTCATTTTTCTCATCCTGTTCCTCTTAAACTCTATTATAAGTATATACAAATACCGCTGAGCTGCATACTTTCTACGTGGGGAATACATAAAAAGGTGACACACGATTACGTGTCACCTTTTTATTTTCCACTCCTATAATGGATTTAGTTAGACTGGCCTTTCTTCACCCACTCAGCAACCGTTACAGTACGCTTAGCTTGGTGTTTCACTGCTCCTTGAACATCTTCTACCATTTTTCCATCTTGACCTACTGAAACACTTGTCCCGTATGGATTGCCTCCCGCAGAATATAACACGGGATCCGTATATCCTGGAGCCACGACGATTGCACCCCAATGATACATCGTTGTATACAATGCTAACGTCGTAATTTCTTGACCACCATGAGCATTTTGGGCCGAAGTCATGGCACTCACAACTTTATTTGTCAGTTTTCCATTAAACCAAAGACCGCCAGTTGTGTCCAAGAAATTCTTTACTTGTCCTGGCATGTTACCAAAACGTGTTGGAACACTGAATATAATAGCATCTGCCCATTCTAAGTCCTCTAATTTCACTTCAGGTACATCTTTCGCCTCTTCAACATGAGCTTTCCACGAAGGGTTTGAATCTATGGCCGCTTGTGGAGCAGTCTCTGGGACTTTCAAGACTTTTGCTTCAGCCCCGAAATCATTGGCAGCTTCTTCTGCCCATTTAGCCAATTGATAGTTAGTACCGGTTGAACTGTAATAGATAACTGCTAATTTTACTTTTGACATATTCCATCTCCTTAGTACTGTACTTTCAAAATAATAAATGTTTACCTTTCCTGTATTCCCCATATGAAAATTTCTATTCATACTTTTCGGATGACAATCATTAACATAATCAAAAACAGTATCCTATGGAAGATACTGTTTTTGATTGACCCTGGAAAGATTATTCAATTACTACGTAATGTAAGGAATCAACCAAAGTAGATGAAGAACTAATACTCCCGAATATAACGTAACAGCAAACCATAAAGTCATTTTTAATTTTTTTCCGAATTTCAAAAATGCCTTCTTAGTAATGAGAACACTTAAAATGGCGCTAAATGATAGTTTAATAAACAATACGTGGAGAGGATCTAATGAACTCAATAGTGGATTGGCTTCGACCATTTGAAAAGAGACCAATCCTATATATGTTAAAATACCATCCAATCCATTAAAAGCGACGATAATCCATGGTAAAATGTACAAAAATGCCTCTCCTTAATATAAAGTATAAATCATTTTTTATGTAGTACCTGTTACTACTACTAAGGTTTAACTACTTTACTTTGAATTAACCGTATATTTAAGGAAATATTTATTTACCAGTATGATTTTTCGATGATGTTCACCATGTGGATTTTCAAGACTTGGATAATCTGTACTTCGCTTTTATTTTCGTATGTATTAAATTATTTTATTCATTCTTAAGCAAATTATTCTACTTTCTGAATCAACATAGAATTTTGTAAGTATTTTATACTTCATTGAATTTTATTCCCTACATAGGGAATAATGAACAATAGGTTGATAAGCCATTTTCCCTTAAAACCGTCTAAGCACTTAGCTTAGACGGTTTTTGTAATTTATTCGATAAACACCTTAAATTTGTTCTGAATAAACAGGTCCATTCAGAACAAGCTATTGTTAATGGAGGTGATATGATTTGAAGGATAATCAAATCAGAAATATAGAAAAAAAGAAAAAAATACTAGGTCGCGAAGAAATTGGGTATGGATACGACATTAGCGTGAATGATTTAAACATACTAGGTCAAAATGAAGCGGCAAAAAACAACGATACTAAGGGTGCCAATCATCCGATCAATAATGATAAGAAAAATGATAAAGAGTAGTACCTCGTACCTTCACTTCGCAAAAGTAAAGTAAAGCCCTCTTAAATAAAAACATAAAAAAAGCAGTATCTACATTAAAGTAGATACTGCTTTTTCATTTGATACCCGAGGCCAGACTCGAACTGGCACGCCTTACGGCACCGCATTTTGAGTGCGGCGTGTCTGCCATTCCACCACTCGGGCAAAATTATTAAATGCAGACTTTGAAACAAAAATCTATGGAGGCGGCAACCGGATTTGAACCGGTGGTAAAGGTGTTGCAGACCTGTGCCTTACCACTTGGCTATGCCGCCAAAAACAAAATGGAGCGGAAGACGAGGTTCGAACTCGCGACCCCCACCTTGGCAAGGTGGTGTTCTACCACTGAACTACTTCCGCAACAACTGGGGAACCTGGATTCGAACCAGGGCGTGACGGAATCAAAATCCGTTGCCTTACCGCTTGGCTATACCCCATCAATAGTATATATGGGGCGAACGAGGGGAATTGAACCCCCGAATGTCGGAATCACAATCCGATGCGTTAACCACTTCGCCACGCCCGCCACATTAAATAGTATGTATTTTGTTTTTCACTTAGAATAATAAATGGGGCGAACGAGGGGAATTGAACCCCCGAGTGTCGGAATCACAATCCGATGCGTTAACCACTTCGCCACGCCCGCCACAATATGAATTTTATAATTGGCAGGGGCAGTAGGAATTGAACCCACACTGGAGGTTTTGGAGACCTCAGTTCTACCTTTAAACTATGCCCCTAAATTTGGTGGAGGGGGGCGGATTCGAACCGCCGAACCCGAAGGAACGGATTTACAGTCCGTCGTGTTTAGCCACTTCACTACCCCTCCAAATGAGCCTGGTGCCGGAGAAAGGACTTGAACCCTCAACCTACTGATTACAAGTCAGTTGCTCTACCAGTTGAGCTACTCCGGCTGGATAAATATAATGGTGGCTCAGGACGGAATCGAACCGCCGACACAAGGATTTTCAGTCCTTTGCTCTACCGACTGAGCTACTGAGCCACAATTGAATTGTACTAAGATTCGAATCTCTTCGTCAGCTTCATTCGTTCGTTCAGTCACATACGTTAGTACGCTCCTTTACTCACTCATTTTGCTTCCTCGACCTTCTTTGCTTATTCCAATTCTAAATACTTTAATAAAAATGGCGGTCCCGACGGGAATCGAACCCGCGATCTTCTGCGTGACAGGCAGACATGTTAACCGCTACACCACGGGACCATTTGGTTGCGGGGGCAGGATTTGAACCTGCGACCTTTGGGTTATGAGCCCAACGAGCTACCACTGCTCCACCCCGCGTCAATATTATGTTATAGACATTATTGCTTCTACGCTTATGGCGTAGTGGACATCTGCATCGGCTGCGCCTGCTTCGATGTTAATCGCCATCTTCGTTTGGCGATTTGCTCCACCCTCGCGGACTTCTTTAATGGAAGTTAAGAATGTAATAATGTAAATGGTGGAGGATGACGGGCTCGAACCGCCGACCCTCTGCTTGTAAGGCAGATGCTCTCCCAGCTGAGCTAATCCTCCTGGGTAAAGATAAAATGTATTGCTAATCAAATATGCAAATTGCGAACTTCACATACGTTGAAGGAAATGCTCCTTCCTCGCATTGCTGCGTCGTCGCAAATCGCCATCTTCGTTTGGCAATTTGGTGACCCCTACGGGATTCGAACCCGTGTTACCGCCGTGAAAGGGCGGTGTCTTAACCGCTTGACCAAGGGGCCATTTATTGTTTGAAGAAAATCACTGGCGGAGAGCAAGGGATTTGAACCCTTGAGACAGTTTAACCCGCCTACACGAATTCCAATCGTGCTCCTTCGGCCACTCGGACAGCTCCCCAATATGGCTCCGAAGGTAGGACTCGAACCTACGACCAATCGATTAACAGTCGATTGCTCTACCACTGAGCTACTTCGGAATGTTACTATATT
>NZ_MPTA01000007.1 GCF_001939075.1 Paenisporosarcina indica
TACTCTTTTTTTCATTAGTAATCTTATACATGAATTTATCAATATTATTCACATTAATATTTCACTTCTAGATAAGGATCATCCCAAAAGGCGCTAACAATTGGATTTTGTGGTATATCCGGATTAGTTATTTCAGGGTAATTAGGGTTTTTTACAGGACACTCTTTTTTAAGAGTTGTGACATCTACTTTTTTTACATTCGTTCCAGCTAACTTTGAAGGTATTAGATTACCTGTATAGTATATTTTCGTATTCAAAAGCTCAGTCTTTTTCTCTAGTGTTACGTTACCATTCACACAAATATTCGTATTCACAGCATAAAAGTGTTTCGTTGATGTAAAATTACCAACAATGTTAAATGAGGAATTACTTAATTGTACTTGATCACCAGTAAAATCCCCCTTAATTTGAAAGTAGGTACTTGAAGCATCAATATTTTTAACTGTCACACTCCCGGTAGAAAATACCGTAACGTCGCTCATACCAATCGCATTATGCAATTTCCATGTACCATTATTATAGAATGTTGATTTTTTAAGAGAATAGTTTATGTTCCCTGTTCCATAATCATAGTTATTTGTGTAAACCGTTGTATTATTCAATTGTTTCAGATTAAGACTATTATCACCTTTACACATTTTATTATCGAGCGGAATCAAGTCCTTACATGCGGGTAAATTTGTAGGTGGATTCTTGATAGTCGTTTCCATATCCGCAAAACTTGGAGGTATCCACGGAGGAGTGACTTTGGATTGTACAGGTGTAATAATTAGTTCAGGTTCTGGAATGCTCATCTCATAAGTTAATATAGACTCCTCGTTAATTGAGACGCCTTTAACCTTTACAGTCAACACCACTTTGTTGCCAACAATTTCATATTTTGGTAGATCGGTCGGTAGATCCAGTGGTAATTCTGTAGAATTGTTGACTATCTCGTAGTGGAGTTTAGGATTAACAGGGATTTCATTTTTATAGTTCGTAAAAAATTTTGCTAATTCCGTTCCAATTCTGTTTAGATAGTTGTCTTTTATAAGCTTCAATCTTGCATTTTTTTCAGTTTCGCTAAGATCCTTGAATTTAGGATTGGCAGATGTATATAAAGTATTTATCTCTTCTATTAATTTATTATAGTGCGTGAATTTTACATTATTATATTGATTTTCACCGATGATTTTAAAGTAATCAACACCCATTTCAGCAGCTACAATAGTTTGATTATTAATATCAACCGTAACTTCTTGTTTCGAATGATTGAATGACGCACTGGCAATTACAGCGGAAACACTAACAAACATTACAATTAAGAATAGCACCAATAACAAAGCATAACCCTCATTATTTTTTAAGTATCTCATGATAATCCCCTCAGTTCGTTTTATATCTCGATAGTGTAGTATTTATTTCATAAGTAATTGTACTTCTACTATCTAATGATAACACGATACTAATGGCATTATTATTAGAACGCGGATTAATTATTTTGAAGATTTCGGAAGGATTAGTAGTTCTAATGTTATAGTTTTGGCTATTGATTGGCTGACTCTTTGCAATTTCACTCCCGCATGTGGTTTTCGTAATATTGTTGTAAAATATGACGACTAAGTCTTTGGTAGGCGTTATCTCCAATTGATAGCAATTTCCCTTTTGATGAATGTCCAATAATTTAGAAACCATTAAATTTGCCTCTTGTTGGATTCGCGTCTTTTCACCTTCTATCACTGAACGTTGAATCCCGATGGATAAGGTGGTCATAATTAAAATAGCTACAATTGTCACTAGAGCTAATGCTGCTATCAACTCTACTAAAGTTATCCCTTTTTCGTTTTTAATATATTTCATGGAATTTTGCCACCTTAAATTGATACTTTGAGATATCCATAGGTTTCACTATTTGGAGTTGTCCCCCCTGTATAAATTTTCAGAATGACCTTATATAACGAAACACTTCCCTCTAATTCTTCAACATTAAAGACATTTACCGTGAAGGTATAATCACTATTTTTATTTTCAACTTTATAGGATTTATATTCGGTGTTTTCTCCTGTCATAGTAACAGTGTAAGGTTTAGTTGGTTCTGGCATCCCTTGATCATTGACATTCAACACAATCATGAATTTATTTGAAAGATTCATTAAATCAGTTTCTGTATATGTTAGGCTTGTTAACTTGGACATTTCTTCCCTAGCCAAATTCATGGTATCCAATTTTGTCTCAGTCTTTTCATTAGTTAAAGTCATCTGTGGAAAAATGGTCATATATCCGATGAAAACTATTCCTAATATAACGAGGGCTGCTAGTACTTCTACAAGCGTCAAACCTCTTTGAGTATGATATTTTTCCATTATTTTCATAATAATCTACTCATTTCTGTATAATTACTCTGTATTATCTACTGTTTTTAATGGTTTGTCATTATATTTAAACTATTTCTTGATTTATTAATAAATCAACAAAAAAAGAGCCCGCTAGATAGGCTCATTACAAACTTTCTCAATGTTACTTTATATACTCCGCAACCCGATTCCTACCTTTTTGCTTAGCCCCTATATAAAGTGCACGATCCGCATTTCGAATAAGAGCCATGGCGTCGTCACAGTCTTCCGGAGCAGTGGAAACACCTATGCTAATGGTTATGTTGACGTGCTCTATTTGTGGCAGGTCTCCTAAATCGGATTGCACTTCGAAAGTTGTGGACTCTATTTTAGCACGTAATGATTCTGCTAAAATAACTGATTCCTTTTTAGAGTAGTTTGGTAAAATCACGACAAATTCTTCTCCCCCATATCGGGCTAGTATGCCTTGATCCCCAATTTCTTTTTCTAAGAAGCGTGCTAGATTGAACAGAATATCATTTCCGCTTTGGTGTCCGTAGGTGTCATTAATCCCTTTGAATCGATCAAGATCCATCATGATTAATGACAGCTGACGAAGTTCACCATTTAACAATTCGTTCATTTTGATTTCCAGTTGTTGGTCTAAATATCGATAATTGTATAGTTTCGTTAAACCACAACGTTCACTTTTCGATACGGCTTCTTGTACGTATTTTGCTTTTTCAAGAGAAACGGCAAAGTAAGAACAAAGGAGACTCAATATTTGAAGTTGATGCGTTTCAAAGGCATATTTTTTTCGTGAGGCAATGACTAAAATCCCTTCTAGTGTATGATTACGCTTGATGGGGACAGAGATAATACTTTCGGTGTCGACTGGCAAGAAATCCGTATTACTTCTATGCCACTCCGCTTGTCTGCTAAATAGAATTGAATTGTCGTTTTTATATACAATCCCAACAACGCTCGTGAGTATTTCTAGATGTGTTTGAAAAACAGGGACTTCTTTTTTGTTTTCAACAGCTTTTAAAAATTGCAGCTCTCCATCTTCGATATCAATAATATAGGCATAATCCACTGGTAGCATTTTCGTGATTCTAGACAAAAATAAGTCAACAATCGCTTTTCCACTTAATCTCTCGGCCAGTTCATGTCCAATCTCACTTGCTTGATTTAAATCTTCATTGACCCGCTCCGAATTGCTATATAAGCGTACTAAGAAAGAGATCATGAAAAATGGGACTCCGAGTAAAACAAAGGCAATCGGCCCGACATGTACATCGAGTAAGTACAACATAATGCCAAATGGGAAGGTGACTACTAACCCAGCAAAATCCCATATTGTGTCTTGTCCAAAGAACCCTTCATGCTCTTGTTTCGTTAATTGTAAATAAGAATATAACAATACATGATTTACAAACATATTAATCGCTTGATAAATAAAACCAAATAAAATGATGTCAAATACATCGGTTGTCCCAACTTTAAAGCCCATTAGTATAACAGATATTCCGCTGATGATGGAAACCATAAAGAACATGAATGAATTAAAAAACACTCGGTAAAAATCATTGAATGTAATCTTTAATTGAAAAGCTAGTGGGATAACGGCGAATTGCATAATCATCATTTCCACAAATAATCCATATTTCAAAAATATAGCAAGATTAATCCACTGTGCCAAAAAAATCGTTATTCCTGCTACTTTAAATGGGAAGTACGTGGTTAATATGGCCAAGGCGGCATAGCCAGCAAGCATTGGCCAATTAATTTGACCAGGTGGTGCAAAATAATAAACCAGATAAAGACCAATAGGAACAGTTACTGCCCAAATGACCCAAATCAATCGTCTTGCGTGGTTTGAAATCTCCATGAACTGTCCCTTCAATCCTAGTACAATTTATCTATCATGAAATTAATCGTATCAAAGTTAGAAAGTTTTGTCATCTCTTAAGTTTTTATTATTTTCTAGCTTTTGATGAGTATTTAATCTTAAATTTGCTAAAAGATACAGTGAACCCGTTACTATTGTCACATGTTTTTCTGAAATTGTTTCCATAATATCTTTGACTGGTTCTTTAGTCATTCTCCTGACGGCAGCTTTGCTAATCCTCGACAATTTCTGCGAAGACATACTTCGTGAATCTGGAAAATCAATAAATGTGAAAATAGAAGATATTTCTTCAAAGATCCGCAATATCTTTTCTGCATCTTTCCCTTCAATCATGCCGACATAAAAGTGAATCGGTGTATCTGGAAATATTCCTCTTATTGTATCGACAAGAGCTTGTGCACTTGCTGGGTTATGAGCTCCATCAAAATATAATGTATCTGTCATCTTTTCAAAACGTCCCGGAATGAAAGCTGTTTGTAATCCTGTTCGAATCAATTCTTCATTAACCTGCAAATTCATTTTTTCAACTAAATAAATGACAGCAAGAATCGCCAGTGCCGCATTGTTTTGTTGGTGTGGACCATGAAAAGGTACCGACAAATTTGAGAATGAATGGCCAGCAAAATCTTTGTAGTGACCGTTTTCAAAAAAGAAATCCGTGTTTATTTTCATTAAAGGAGACCGGTGTTGAGCTGTTTCAATCTCCATCACCTGTTCTGCAACTTGATCTAATGGTCCAATTATTAAAGGTATGCCATCCTTAACAATCCCCGCTTTGTGCATAGCAACTTCTTCGATTGTTTTGCCCAAAAATTGTTCATGCTCGATTGCAATGCTTGGAATGACGGAAATTAACGGCTTTATGACATTGGTACTATCAAACCGTCCCCCCATTCCCGTTTCCAGTAAGACAATCTTCGGATTGAATTGTTCAAATGAAAGAAAAGCCAGAACCGTCAATAACTCAAAGTCTGTAACTGTGCCACTTATTCCCGCTGCCTTGGCTAACTGGCAAACATGATCCAGTTGTTCTTTCGTGATGTTTTGTCCATTTAATTGAATTTGGTCATGCACATCCACAAAACAAGGGGAGTAAAAGCAGGCAGTTTTTATGTCATGTGCTTGCAGCATACTATTCATCATGGCAATGGTTGATCCTTTGCCGTTAGTACCCGCTACGTGAACGAATTGTAGCTTCTTATGCGGATTGCCTACTTTCTCCAATGCCCGAGTGATTGAGTCAAGACCTGGTTCAATAGCATTCTTACTTTCTAATTGAAAACGTTTTTTGTAGTCCTCAAATTTTGGAATCATCTTGATGTCCCCTTTCCTTACATTAAAAGAACCCAACCTCTCAAGAAGAGAGTAGTGAAAAAATTCACCTTTATAGACTGGACTAAGTATCAGTTAATAACATTTCAGCGCTTTGAGGCATCTCGCGAGAAGCCGGCTACCACTTGAAAGGCGCCTACGCTTGTTGAGGCTAAGCAAATGGATCACATATAATTAAGTACAGTGTATAAAAATAAGAAGCGAGCCTTTCCTCCATCTATCGAAGAAAGGCTCGCTTGTTTAGATTGAATAGACTTTTTCAGTGACCTCCCCAAGGAAAGGCAGGGTCTTGATTATACGACTTCCGAATGAGCTTTTAGCTTCAAATATGGTCGTGCTTCAGACATGAAATAGAGTGAGCCGGTTACTAACACGATGCTAGAATCGTCCGCTAATGACAGTGCGTAATCGATCGCTTGTTGCCAATCAGTTATCAGCTTCTTATTAGGATGTTGACTTTCTTTAACAATGTCTTCTCCCAATGCTGCATTCTTCGCATGAATTTCAGTGATGGTTAATGTACTTGCGATTTCATCCAGCATTTTTAGTACAGAACCAATGTCTTTATCCTTGATTGCCGTATAGACGACATGCACTTTTTTCGACGGGAAGCGTTGATCAATCGTTTGTAACAGCACATCCATTCCCGCTGGGTTATGTGCTCCGTCAATAAGGATATTTGGCGTGATTTCTTCAAATCTTCCTGCCCAACTAGAAGTGACAAGCCCTCGACGAATGCTTTCTTCAGAAATCGTGAAAGAATGATATTTATTTAATAACAATGCAGCAGTAATCGCCAGTGATGCATTTTCAACTTGGTGATGCCCCATCATTTTCAATTGTAAATCATTAAATGTTTCATTATTTAATTGGTAAGAAAAACGTTGATAGTGTGCTTCTTGCATCACGTTTTCAATCATGAATTCATTATACAGTTGATAAATCGGTGCTTGTTCAGCTTTGGCTTTAGCCTCGATTACAGCGACGGATTGCTTGTCTTTCACTGCACTGATGACGGGGACTTGAGCTTTTATGATGCCCGCTTTTTCAGTTGCAATTTCTTTTAATGTATTCCCTAGTATGTGGGTATGGTCGAGTGCGATTGAAGTTAAGATTGACAAAAGTGGTGTTATGACATTTGTTGAATCAAATTTCCCACCGATGCCCGTTTCAATTAAAGCAATGTCAACCTTCATGTCATTGTAGTACATAAACGCGATGACCGTTAAGATCTCAAAGAAATTTGATCCATCGCCAACTTGTCCTTCTTGCAATAATGGGTAGATGTGATTCATATATTGGATAAATTGTTCATCTGTAATCATCACATCATTCATCATAATGCGTTCGTTTACTCTTTCAAGGTGTGGTGATATGAAACTACCCACCAGAAGACCTTCAGCGGTTAGTATTTCTTTCAGGGCATTCAAGGTAGACCCTTTGCCGTTTGACCCTGCAATGTGCACAGAACGGAATCCTTCATGTGGATTACCAAGGACCTCCAAGATCGCAGAGATGCGGCTTAACCGACCATTACGCTCCGTTTTCTGATCCATAGAATATATGTATTCAATTACTTTATCAACTGATGTAAACACATAGGTCACTCCTAAAACGAAATACTCTCAGTGCGTCTGAGAATTCACTTAATTTTATCATGTTCATTTGTAGAAAAGATATGAAATTATTTCTTGTTGGTAAAAGAATTTTTGTGACTAGGTTTCGTGCGTTCCACTAGAGTGTGGATTGCTGATTTGAGTCACAATTTATAGGGCAATTGTGGCTATGCATCGAGGGGAAATGTTCTACTAGCGTTTGGTGTTTCTATGCTTTAAAGATACTACCTCGACGGGTCAAGCGCAGCCACAAATTAAGGTGCATTTATAACTTTCACTGAGACCCCTTTATTTATTCTATATATCAAAAAAGGTGTCCCAAATTTTGGGGACACCCTTCATTTTACAGATTCTTTAATTCAGCCAAACGTTTTTCAACGATGGTGTATTTTTCTTGATAGTCTTGTTGTTTTGCGCGTTCTTCTGCTACGACTGCTTCTGGTGCTTTTGATACGAAACGTTCGTTTGATAATTTACCTTGAACAAGTTTCACTTCTTTTGCCCATTTCTCAAGTTCTTTCTCTAATCGTGCAGTTTCTGCTGCGATATCGATTAAGCCTTCCAATGGCAAGAACAGTTGTGCACCTGATACGACACTTGACATCGATTGACCTGGAGCTTCGATTCCTTGACCCAACACCAAAGGTTCTGGGTTACAGAATTTCTCTAAATACATCGCATTTGCTTCTAAAACAGCTAGCGTCTCTCCATCTTTTGCTGAAATATATAACGGTACTTTTTTGCTCATAGGTGTTTGAACTTCCGCACGAATCGTACGAACTGAGCGAATAATATCCGAAAGCAGCTTCATGTTCGATGCTTTTGCACTGTCTGTTAATGAGTCGTTTACAGTTGGCCATGCAGCTATTGTAATCGATTCACCTTCGTGCGGTAAGCTTTGCCAAATTTCTTCCGTGATAAAGGGCATGAATGGGTGAAGTAATCGCATCGTATTATCTAAAACATACGCTAATACTGAACGCGTCATTTTCTTCGCTTCTTCGTCTTCACCGTATAATGGAAGTTTCGCCATTTCGATATACCAGTCACAGAAATCATCCCAGATGAAGTTGTAAAGAGCACGGCCCACTTCACCAAACTCATATTTCTCGGCAAGTTTTGTTACTTGATCGATCGTTTCGTTCAAACGAGTTAAAATCCATGCATCCGCAACTGATTTTTCTCCGCTTAAATCAATGTCTTCGAACTTCATGCCTTCCATATTCATCATGGCAAATCGTGAGGCATTCCAAATTTTATTGGCAAAGTTCCAGACAGATTCTACTTTTTCAATAGAAAAACGTAGATCTTGACCTGGAGATGAACCCGTCGATAAGAAGTAACGAAGTGCATCTGCACCATATTTTTCGATAACATCCATTGGGTCGATACCGTTGCCAAGAGATTTCGACATTTTGCGTCCATCTTCTGCACGAACGAGCCCGTGAATCAATACATCGTCAAAAGGTCTTTTTCCTGTGAATTCAATTCCTTGGAATATCATTCGTGAAACCCAGAAGGCAATAATGTCATACCCTGTTACTAACGCATTCGTTGGGTAATAGCGTTTGAATTCTTCGTTTGATTCGTCTGGCCAGCCCATTGTTGAAAACGGCCATAAAGCTGATGAGAACCATGTATCTAGAACGTCTTCATCTTGTTTCCAGTTTTCGATATCAGCCGGTGCTTCGTGACCCACATAAATTTCGCCTGTTTCATTATGATACCAAGCTGGAATTCGGTGTCCCCACCACAATTGACGTGAAATACACCAGTCGCGAATATTTTCCATCCATCGTAGATAGGTGTTTTCAAAACGATCTGGAACGAACTCGACTTTGCCTTCACCTTGTTGCAATTTAATCGCTTCATCTGCAAGTGGTTGCATTTTAACGAACCATTGAGTTGACAAGTAAGGCTCTACTACAGCACCGCTACGTTCAGAATGCCCTACTGAATGCATATGCTCTTCAATTTTAAACAACACGCCTGCTTCTTGAAGGTCAGCAACGATCTGTTTACGGCATTCGAAACGATCCATGCCTTCATACTTACCTGCCAAGCCATTCATCGTTCCGTCTTCATTCATCACTAACACACGTTCAAGATTATGACGATTACCGATTTCAAAGTCATTCGGGTCATGTGCTGGAGTAATCTTAACCGCTCCACTACCAAACTCCATATCCACGTAATCATCTGCAACGATTTTAATTTCACGACCTACGATTGGTAACGTGACAGTTTTGCCGATTAAATGCATATAACGTTCGTCTTCAGGATGAACGGCAACAGCCGTATCGCCAAGCATGGTTTCTGGACGTGTCGTTGCAACTTCAATATGACCTGTGCCATCTGTTAAAGGGTACTGCATATGATAGAAAGCACCCTGAATATCTTGATGGATTACTTCAATATCAGATAACGCTGTTTTTGTTGCTGGATCCCAGTTAATGATTCGCTCCCCACGGTAAATGAGCTGTTTGTTATAAAGGTTAACAAATACTTCTTTTACTGCATTTGATAAGCCTTCATCAAGTGTAAATCGCTCACGAGAATAATCCAGGCCTAATCCAAGTTTTGCCCATTGCATACGAATATGATCGGCGTATTCTTCTTTCCATTTCCATGTTTCCTGAACAAATGCTTCACGCCCTAAATCATAGCGTGTAGTTCCTTCAGCACGAAGTTTTTGTTCTACTTTCGCTTGCGTCGCAATCCCTGCATGGTCCATACCAGGTAGCCATAGTGCATCATATCCTTGCATGCGTTTCATGCGAATGAGAATATCTTGGAGCGTTGTATCCCAAGCATGCCCTAAATGAAGTTTACCTGTAACGTTTGGGGGTGGGATGACAATTGTGTATGGTTCTTTCCCGCTTTCCGGTTGTGCTTCAAAATACTTACCTTTGAGCCACCATTCGTAGCGTCCTTGTTCAATTGTTTTAGGATCATACTTCGTCGAAAGTTGTGGTTGTTGTTCCGTCATAAAAAGTTCCTCCTATTTTTTGAATACAAAAAAACTCCAATCGTCACAAAAAGGACGAAGGAGTTGTTCGCGGTACCACCTTTATTCGCAGATGACCAAAAAGAATCATCACGCTCTCAAGTTTATATAACGGCTTTTAACCGGTTTCTGCTACTTCTAGTTTCACAGAAACTGCTCCTGGGCGACATTCAAATGTGTGTTAACGGAAACTTTCACCAAGCGTTTCCTCTCTACGGAAAACAACAGCATTTTACTCTTCCCAATCGATGCATCTTTATTTAGTTGTAAATCATATTATATTGCTAAGATGTGATTATTGTATAGGACTTGACGTCTAGTCGTCAAGTATTTTTGAAAGGAGGAATTTACATGAGAAGAGGATACAATCCCTATCTCTTGCCACCATGGCTAAGGATGACTCGTTTTTATTGTAAAGACATTATATTACCCCTTACAGTTTTCGAATTAATTCGCACCATTTTCATCCCAACAACATTCGATTTTTTACTTTTGTGTATCATGAGCTGCATTTTATTTTTGTTTTATAAAAATATTATTTAACTTCATATACAGAGTAACTGTCTTTTAGATCACGTAAGAAAAATGGCAATGTACTTTCCTCTTCCACCACGGGAGATTCCTCAATAAAGATCATCTCTTCTGCTGATGATGACGATGAACTGCTGCTTTCAACTGATGAGGACTCCGGTGGTTGAGGTTTTTCATAGGAACACGTGACATTCCACTCTACTTTTAACGTCTTATCTTTCGTCACAGATGACTTCACGTCTGATAATTGGATTTCTGGTTTCACATTCCCATGGACATAAGTAGGTGGCAATTCAACAAACAATGGAACGGCATATTCAAAATAACCGGTTTCTCCATTTAAGTCCAAATCCTCAATTGACGTCCATTCAGAAGTGCCATGGTGTTCATGTTCACCTGGTTGAAAATCGACATTCGCCGCGATATGGTAAACACCATGTAAACTGCACACCCCATTTAATTGTTGAAATTCAACTTGCGGCTTTACTTCTACCTTAGGTGCGTTACATGGTAAACCAAAACTCTTAGGGAAATAAAATTCTTCTTGAAGATTCCAATTTACTTGATTCATTTCTTGTCCTCCTTCACAAAGCTATGTGAAAGATTTTATGCGAGAGAACATGCCATTATGCTTTCAATTATTGAAAGGAATCTACTTGAAACAATTATGCTTTTAACCATTTTTTCATTCCATACGTCAATAGTGGTCCAGCAATAAGCAAAATAAAGAAAATTCTAAATAAATGAAAACTTGTGACCGTGGACAAGTCCGCACCAGTCTCTATTGCTGTGATTGACATTTCTGCAATTCCACCAGGTGCTGCACTAATAAAGAAATCTAAAAATGTATTTTGTGGGTGAATCATTGTCAGTATGTATGTAATGAATATACAAAATGCGATTAACAATAAATTCGTCAAAACAATCGCACCGAACAAGCGAAAAGTTAATTTGTCTCTTACTTTTTCCAGTGATAGTCCTAAATGAGCACCGACAAATATTTGTGAAAGAATCAACACAATGGAAGGCACTTCGACTACTGGATGATTCGTGATGAATTGCACAATGGCCATCGAAAGAATGGGAGCCATAAGTTCAGGTACTGGAAAATGAATCTTTTTCATTCCTATAAAAAAGGATGTACCAAGGATCACAAAAACAAGAAAATGGGTCATATTAAATTGGGTTAATTCATCGATTGATAAGTTTTTCAAATGTGTACCTTTTGGAAGGAATGCCGTAAAAAATGGCACCACGGTAACGACCACAAAGATACGGAAAGTTTGCATCATGGTGACCACGGTCGAATTGGCTGTTTTTATTTCTTCACTAATCAGTACCATTTGTGATAGTCCACCCGGTAAAGAACCAAGGACACTCGTGGCAGTGGTTTCACCTGACATCCGCATAAATAAATAACTAAGTAATAAGGCAATCCCTACAACGGAAAATGTCATGAGGATCATTAACGGGAAATCCTGCCACATGAGCTCTACTGATGTTTTGGTAAAGGCAGATCCGATTTGAATGCCAAGAAAGATTAGGCCAATTCTCTGTAACAGTCTTGGCCATTCAAATTCTATTTTTGTGTATTGTCGTAATAGTAAAAGGGAAGCCATTGGACCGAGTAACCATGGTAAAAAGATGCCCACTTGTTGAAATAAAAACCCGGTCGCTGCAGCTATGATGAAAGTTCGTAATATGAGTAATTTGTTGTTCAGGAAATCTCACCTCTTAATAGTGTATGTATCTTTAGTAAAGCGAAACTATTCTGTTTTATGATAGCAGATGAAAGAGGTGGAAAGTTATCACTTTTGGAAATAGTTACGCCACGAACATAAGATTTCACAGACATAGGAAGGGATTCAGATCGCTTTGGACGCCATACTGCTACATATTTCTTTATTTATTATGATGTGGGATATGACTTCGATTATTAAACTACTGGCACTTGAAAGGATTCCAGGGTACTTTGGACCGACATGATTTTCATTCTTTCAGAATTTAAGAATCTTTCCATTTATCAATAAAAAAATCCTGATACTCATCCGAGTACCAGGATTTTCGATTTATGATAATTGTGCAAACACTTTATGGAATGCTGCAACTGTTTTGGCAATATCCTCAGATGTATGGGCAGCAGATAAGAACATGCCTTCAAATTGTGAAGGTGGCAAGAATATGCCTTCTTCAGCCATCAATCGGTAATATTTCGCAAACAATTGTAGATCAGAAGTTTTAGCCACATCATAATTCGTCACAGACTCATCCGTAAAGAAGAATCCAATCATTGATCCTGCACGGTTTACTGTATGCGGGATATGATATTTGGATGCTGCTTCACGGAAACCAGCCTCTAATTGATCAGCAAGGCGATTGAAGTGGTCATACGTTTCTGGCGTTAAACGTGATAATGTTTCAAAACCAGCTGTCATCGCTAGTGGATTACCTGATAAAGTTCCTGCTTGATAGATTGGACCGCTTGGTGCGATTTGAGACATAATTTCTAGTTTCCCACCGTACGCACCTACAGGAAGTCCCCCACCAATTACTTTGCCAAGGCAAGTTAAATCAGGTGTTACATCAAAATGTCCTTGTGCACAATTGTAGCCAACGCGGAAACCAGTCATGACTTCATCAAAAATAAGGACTGTTCCGTTTTCCGAACAAAGTTCACGAAGACCATCAAGGAATCCAGGATTAGGCGGAACTACGCCCATATTTCCAGCTACCGGTTCTACGATAATGGCAGCAAGATCGTTCCCATATTGTTCAAAAACCGCACGTACGCTTTCCAAGTCATTATATGCAACGGTAATCGTGTTTTTCGCTACCGATTCAGGAACACCCGGGCTATCAGGTAAACCAAGTGTAGCAACACCAGATCCAGCCTTAATCAATAGACTATCTCCATGTCCATGGTAACAACCTTCAAATTTCAAGATTTTATCGCGACCTGTGTATCCACGAGCCAAACGAAGTGCACTCATCGTTGCTTCTGTACCTGAAGACACCATTCGGATCATTTCAATTGATGGAACGCGTTCCATCACAAGTTTTGCTAAGTCATTTTCAATCAAAGTTGGTGCACCAAAGCTAGTACCAGATGTCGCCACTTTTTGAATCGCAGAAACCACATCAGGATGAGAATGTCCTAAAATAAGGGGACCCCATGATAATACATAGTCGATGTAGTCATTGCCATCGATGTCCGTAATCGTTGCACCTTTCCCACTCGCCATGAAGATTGGATCCATATCGACTGATTTAAACGCACGAACTGGGCTATTAACCCCACCTGGCATTAAATTAATTGCCTCACTAAATGCTTGTTTTGATTTTTCATAAATACGTCCCATTATTTCTCCTCCAACCAGCGTGCTGCATCTTTCGCGTGATACGTCATGATTAAATCTGCACCTGCACGTTTCATACTTGTAAGTGTTTCAAGTACAATCTTTTGTTCATCAATCCAGCCATTTTGAGCTGCCGCTTTAACCATGGCATATTCTCCGCTGACGTTGTATGCGACTATCGGTAAATCAAAGTTATTCTTCACATCGCGGACGATGTCTAAATAGGAAAGTGCTGGTTTAACAATCAAGAAATCTGCGCCTTCTTCAACATCAGATGCCGCTTCACGCATTGCTTCATTGCGGTTCGCATAATCCATTTGATATGTTTTACGGTCGCCAAATTGAGGTGCACTGTTCGCTGCATCACGGAATGGACCGTAATACGCAGAAGAGTATTTAACTGCGTATGACATTATCGGAATATGTGCAAAGCCTGCTTCATCTAATCCGTAGCGAATTGCCGCCACAAATCCGTCCATCATGTTTGATGGTGCGATAATATCTGCGCCGGCTTTTGCTTGAGCTATTGCTGTACGAGACAATAAATCTAGCGTAGGATCGTTCAAAACCTTGCCGTTTTCAATCACTCCACAGTGACCATGATCTGTGTATTCACATAAACATGTATCTGCAATCACCATTAAATCAGGATGACGCTCTTTGACGAAACGAATTGCTTCTTGTACGATGCCGTGATCGTGAAAAGCTTGTGTTCCTTCAGCATCCTTTTCAAGTGGAATACCGAATAAAATGATCGATGGAATACCTAGCGACACGACTTCATCCACTTCAGCACCAAGATGGTCCAGTGAAAATTGGAAAACACCAGGCATGGAGGCAATTGGATTCTTGATATTTTCGCCTTCAGCGACGAAAATCGGATAAATTAAATCATTTGTATGTAAATAAGTTTCACGAACCATGGCACGAAGTGTGTCGCTGGTACGTAAACGACGATGTCTGTTAAATTGAAGTTCTTTCATTTGTTTTGAGACTTCCTTCCATTGGGCGATTTTCTTAATGAGTGCTAAATAGGTATAGGTTTTCGGCTGAATATGAACCGGTGCTCCATGTTTTTCTAACGCAGCCGCTGTCACATGACCGATTGCCGCTGTCGTAATTCGATTCCAACCCGTTGTTGGGGCAATTTCACGTGCATATACTTCAACCGCTGATGGACTAGCAAAGATCACGATACTGTTGGCATGTTGTTCTATATACGGTAATAATTCTATCGCAGTCTTAACATCTGGCAAAGTTTCATACACAGTCCATTCATCGACTGACTGTACTAGACCTTCTTTAATTGTTTTTTTTGCTAGCGACCCTTTGATAAACAAGCATCTCTCCGAACGGCTAGAGGCCATAGGAAATTGTTGTATAAAAACATCCGCACTATAAATAGTCGGCATAAACGACACACGAAATCCAACTTTTTGTATCGCTTCCGCTGTTTTACTTCCCACTGCCGCAATCTTACATGGAAGATGATTTATACGAACATTATGTCTTACTAGTTTTTGTTCAAAGGCAGCCACTGCATTTTGACTGGTAAAAATAAGCCAATCATAGGAGCGCAGTTCAGCGATAAACGTTTCGTCTTGTGTGGTTACTTCATGTGTTTGTATGAGTGGGAAAATCTGACTTCGCCCACCCATTCGTTCCACTTCCAGCAACGCTTCATTCGTCCTTGGTTGACCTGTAAAGACAATCGTTTGTCCTCGCAAATCACACTCTTTAGACATTCAAATCGGCTCTAACTTGTTGGATTAAATCGTATGCTCCTTGGTCACTCAATATTTTCGCTACAGCTTTACCCGCAGTTTCTGGATCGCTATTCGTAGTCATGTCTTTAAATACTTGCTGTGCATCTGGAGATGTTACAAGGCCCGCAAACTCGACTTTACCATCATTAACTGTAGCAAATCCTGCGATTGGCACTTGGCAACCACCATCCATTGCAAGTAAAAATGCCCGTTCTGCTTGCACAGCTTTCCATGTATCTTCATGCGTGATTTTAGCAAGTTCAGCTAATAATTCTTCATCGTCTTCACGGCACTCAATCGCTAAAGCACCTTGGCCTACTGCTGGTAAACATGCTTCAGTTGATAGATATTCCGTCACCACATCGTCGCTCCAACCGAGGCGTTTTAAGCCCGCTGCTGCTAAAATGATTGCATCGTATTCTTCTGTTTCCAATTTCGCTAAACGAGAATCAACATTCCCTCTGATCCATTTAATTTCAAGGTCAGGGCGAAGTAATAATAACTGTGATCCGCGACGCAAACTACTTGTACCAACGACCGCACCTTCCGGTAAATCCATAAATTTCACATGATTCGTCGAAATGAACGCATCACGTGCATCTTCTCTAGGCGGAACGCACCCAATTACTAGTCCTTCAGGTAGTTCTGCTGGCATGTCCTTCATGCTGTGAACTGCAAAATCAATTTCTTTGTCGTATAAAGCTTGCTCGATTTCTTTTACGAACAATCCTTTACCGCCCACTTTTGACAGTTGCACGTCCAAAATTTGATCACCTTTAGTTACAATTTCTTTTACTTCGAATTCAAATGGTGCTCCTGCTTGCTTCATTTGGTTAATAAACCAATTCGTTTGTGTCAATGCTAGTTTACTTCTTCTAGATCCTACGATAATTTTTCTCACTACTATAACAACCCCTCTAAAATTATGTCAGTTTTAATACCAAAAATGAAACTCCGATAAACGGCTCCCTAAAAAGAAGTTCACTAACACTAACAAAAATGCATATACATGACCCCATGCATAACTTGTCCCATGTAATGTCCCCTTTTGGCGTCGATAAAATAAATAGCCATAAACAAATAACAATATAAATGAACCAATGATTTTCATATCAACCAGTGAAAATTCATTGAGTGATACATAAGCCCATTGCAGTCCAAGAATCAAGCTGACGAGTAAGAAAGGGATACCTATAACAATCGAAACCGTCATCCCTTTTTCGGTTTGATCTAATGAAGGCAGTTTGCCAAACTGTTTTGTCCATTTTTTCTTCTTCAACAAACGGTACAATATATGGTACAGCGTTGAAAAAACAAAAGATAACGAGAAAGCAACATATGACAATATCGCAAATGTCACATGAATGAATAGCAACTCGGAAATGAGTGCTTCACCAATAGGGGATTTTTCTATTTGTACAGGTGCGAATGTATGTATGGTCATGAAAATAAATCCGATTACATTAAGGAAAAACACTGGCACCATTACTCGATAGGTTACGTGGAGCACAATAGATAACGAAATTAATAACCACGCATAGAAATAAATCCCTTCAAACAGTGTTAATATTGGAAATCGTTTCGTTTCAACAATATAGAGCACTAGAAAGATTGTTTGTAAGAACCACACAGTTCCTAGTATCCAGAATGCAATTCGGTGTGCTTTTGAATCTTTATCTAAATAATCAATGAAGTAAAATACAAGACTGATTGCGTAGAGGATCACCATACCTTCATGCAGCCTTGTCATGGTTAAATCCGCCACTACCTTACCCCTTTTTTCCTTACGACATTAAGTTGCCCTTTTACTTGTAGAGTTAACCCCCAACCTAAATGATATTTCGCAAAACTACTCCGCTTTCCCGCGGGAGTCTCCGTAGTTTTGCTCCATATCGATAAATAATGTGGCTATTTATATAGAAGGCTATTGATTTAGAATGAAAACGAAAGAGTGCATTTGCGCCTGCAAAGTCTTTCTGCGACGAGCTTGCGCAGGAGCATGCCCGCTGAGCGTGTTGCTTGAGACCCACAAGTATGTGGTTTTCATACTTGTTGGCTCATGCGGAACGTGCACAAAGCGCAAATGTACGATAAAAATAGAAAAGTTTGGCTAATCTATAACATATCCCTTAAATAAAAAGACGTTTTCGCATGTATAGTTTACCATACAGATACGAAAACGCCTCCTCATTTGAATTAATATGAATAGCCAGGAATCATTGCTTTAATTGATTCTTCACTTTTTGATATGCGTTCTTTTAACGCAATCATTTGTCGTTCTTTTTCTTGCGCTACTTCTTCTTCAATTCCAAATATTTGTTGGAATAATTGGAGTTGTGCTTGAGAATTCGGCGAAGCAGCAAGTTCTTTCGCTTGTAAAATCGGATCTTTCAATAATTGATTGATTATTGATTTTGTATGTTTATTTAAAATTTTGCGTTCACGATCTGTCAGTTCTGGCATTTTGTTTTCAATACTAGCCATCGTGTCAGTTTGAATTTGCATTGCTTTTTGACGAAGTGCTGAAATAACCGGAACGACACCTAAAGTACCGAGCCATTCTTTGAACTGAACAAGTTCTTCTTCAATCATCAACATGATTTCACTTGCAGCACGTTCACGTTCCGCTAAGTTTGCTTCTACAATACCTTGTAAATCATCTATATCATATAAGAATACATTCGGAATATCGCCGATTCGTGGATCTAGATCACGAGGGACTGCGATATCGACCATGAATAATGGTTTTCCTTTGCGTAAACGTTCAACAAATTGCATTAACTCCAAATCAATAACGAAATCAGTAGATCCCGTTGAACTGATTAAGATATCTGCTTCAAGTAGTGCACATTGAAGTTCTTGCATGGATTTAGCTTGTCCGTCAAATTTCTCAGCAAGAATTTGTGCTTTTTCTAACGTACGGTTAATGACCGTAATTTTACCCGCTCCACTGCCGTGAAGGTTTTTAGTTGCAAGTTCACCCATCTTACCGGCGCCTAAAATGACAACATGCTTTTGCTTAAGCGAACCAAAAATTTTCTTTCCAAGTTCAACGGCTGCATATGAAACAGACACGGCATTTTCTCCGATTGCGGTTTCAGCATGTGCACGTTTTGCTAATGTTATTGACTGTTTAAACAATTGATTAAACACGGTCCCTGTCGTACTGTGTTCTTGACCTTCCAAGAAGCTTTTACGTACTTGACCAAGAATTTGTGTTTCTCCAAGCACCATTGAATCGATTCCGGCTGTTACTCGGAATAAATGCTCCATAGCCCCGTCCATTTCATAAATAAACAGGTACGATGAAAATGATTCCATCGGTATTTTAAACCAGTTAGCCAGGAATTGCTTAATATAATATCGTCCGGTATGCAATTGATCCACGACCGCATAAATCTCGGTACGGTTACATGTCGAAACGATTACATTTTCTAGTATACTTTTCTGCTCTTGCAGTGCTTGCATCGCCTGCGGTAATTCGGATTCAATGAAGGATAATTTTTCACGAATTTCTACCGGCGCTGTGCGAAAATTAACACCCACTACGATGGTATGCATGGTTTCATGACACCTCTCACGTTCTATTTCATGCCTTAATTATAACATAGCCATTTTGAAATCAAGGTTTCAAATGTGAACAAGCTATGAAATCAAAGCTGAGTATTTTGTTACATTATAATAATTATAATGTAAGTGTATCAAATCGTTTGAAAAGGGACAATCCTTTTGCTCGTAGGCGAAATTGTCTGTTAATAGCTAGCTTTATATGAGATTTATGTTTAATTCTATACCCCATTTTCCGACAATATACATATAATTTTTTCGAAAACAAAAAACTCTCCAAAAAGCATAAAGCTTCTTAGAGAGTTTAACCGTTCTATTCAAGAATCATACGGCGTTCGATTTCAGCCCAAGCTGCATCAAATCCCATACCAGTTTCAGATGAAAACAGAATCAATGTATCATGCACTTCCATATCAAGCTCGTCACGTACCATTTTCTTGTGTTTTTCCCATTTGCCTTTTGGTATTTTATCCGCTTTGGTTGCAATCACGATACAAGGAATTTGGTGATACTTAAGGAAATCGTACATCATACAGTCGTCGTCACTCGGTGGATGACGTAAATCCACGATTTGAATGACCGCTTTCAGTAAGTCCCGATTCATGATATATTCCTCGATCATCTTACTCCATGCTTCACGAGAAGTTTTCGATACTTTCGCATACCCATAACCAGGAACATCAACGAAAAACAGTTTTTCTTCAATTTTATAGAAGTTCAATGTTTGTGTTTTCCCAGGTTTCGAGGAGATCCTCGCCATACTCTTGCGGCCTATCATTTTATTAATAAATGAAGATTTTCCAACATTTGAACGGCCAGCAAGAGCGAACTCCGGAAAACCATCTTCCGGATATTGCGCTTGTCTGACCGCACTTATTACCAATTCTACGTTATGCACTTTCATTGCATGCCGCCTCCTTCTAGTGCTATTTCTAGCACTTCATCCGCATGCGAAACAAGTTTGAACGTTAAATCTTCACGCACACTTTCAGGTATATCTTCTATATCACGTTCATTGTCTTTCGGTAAAATGATCGTTGTCAATCCTGCTCGATGCGCACTCAATGTTTTCTCTTTGAGACCACCGATTGGCAAGACACGGCCACGCAATGTGATTTCGCCTGTCATCCCAACTTCTCTTCGAATTGGACGTTTCAACAAGGCTGAAACGAGTGCAGTTGCAATCGTGATTCCTGCAGAAGGGCCATCTTTTGGTACAGCACCTTCAGGAACATGGATATGAATGTCATTTGTTTCATGGAAATCAACATCCAAGCCTAATTCATCCGCTTTTGATCGGACAAACGATAAAGCAGTTTGTGCCGATTCTTTCATGACATCGCCTAGTTTACCGGTTAACAGCAATTTGCCTTTACCAGGGGATAATGCCACTTCGATTTGAAGCGTGTCTCCACCAACAGATGTATAAGCCAGTCCTGTTGCTACCCCAATTTGATTTTCCGTTTCTGCTTGTCCATAACGGAACTTATGTTTTCCAATAAGTTCTTCCAAAGTTGAAGGGGTAATGATAATTCGCTTTTTATCACTCGAAACGACTTGTTTGGCTGCCTTACGACAAATTGTAGCAATTTGACGCTCTAAACTACGTACGCCTGCTTCACGTGTATAATAGCGAATCAAATCTAAGATTGCATCATCACGAAGTTGTAGGGTTGATTTAGTTAAGCCATGTTCTTCTAATTGTTTAGGCAGCAAATGATTTTTTGCAATCAATTGCTTTTCAAGTTCCGTGTAGCCCGCAATTGAAATGATTTCCATCCGGTCGCGCAGTGGTCCAGGAATGGAGCTTAGATCGTTGGCTGTCGCAATAAACAACACGTTTGATAAGTTATACGTTTCTTCAATGTAATGATCGCTAAAATTATGATTTTGTTCCGGATCCAATACTTCCAGCATTGCTGAAGAAGGATCCCCACGGAAGTCATTCGACATTTTATCGATTTCATCCAATAAGAAAACAGGGTTTATTTTCCCAGCTTTTTTCATTCCTTGAATAATACGACCAGGCATTGCACCTACATACGTACGACGGTGTCCACGAATCTCAGATTCATCCCGAACGCCACCTAAAGAAATGCGTACAAACTGACGTCCTAATGATTCGGCAATTGAGCGAGCAAGTGATGTTTTACCAACTCCAGGAGGCCCTGCTAAACATAAAATTGGACCGCGAAGAGAATTGGTAAGTTGTCTTACGGCTAAGTACTCCAGCACACGTTCTTTCACGCTTTCAAGACCATCATGATCACGATTTAATATTTTCTCTGCATGGTTGATATCTAATCGGTCTGCCGTTGACTCTGTCCAAGGAAGAGCTACTAGCCAATCTAAATAGTTACGAATAATGCCACTTTCAGCAGCTGCTGCTGGCAATTTTTCATAACGATCTAGCTCTTTTTCCGCAACCTTTAGTGTCGATTCAGGCATTCCGGACTCTTCGATTTTTTTGCGAAGATCGGCAATTTCTCCGGTCTTCCCTTCTTTATCCCCGAGTTCAGTTTGAATGGCTTTCATTTGTTCACGCAAGTAGAATTCTTTTTGTGTCCGTTCCATCGCTACTTTGACACGTTCCGAAATTTTCTTTTCCATATCAATCACTTCTTGTTCATTGTGCAAACGATTGACTAGCCACTCCAACCTAGCAAGAACATCGAAAATTTCCAATACTTCTTGTTTCGCAGTCATTTTCAGTGGCAAGTAAGAAGCGATCATATCGGCTAAACGCCCTGGTTCTTCAATATCTGAAACGGTGTCATATGTTTCAGAAGTTACTTTTTTCGATAATTTCGAGTATTTCTCAAAGTACTGAAGAAGCATACGCATTAGGGCTTCATGTTCAGGTGTTTTCTCTGTTTCATCTGATGATGTTGTAACAGCGACTGTTGCGTACTTTTCACTTTCTGTGTAACTGGTCCAAGTGGCACGGTCCACACCTTCAACCAATACACGTATTGTTCCATTTGGCAATTTAACCATCTGGTTGATATGCGCCAATGTACCGACTTGATAAAGATCTTCTTTTACAGGTTGTTCTACTGACATATCTTTTTGTGCCGCTAAAAAGACGATGCTATCTGTCAATAAGGCTTGTTCTAATGCTGCAACAGATCGTTCACGCCCTACATCAATATGTAACACCATCGTCGGAAAAACTAATAATCCTCGTAACGGTAATAACGGAACAACCTTTTCTTTCGTTTCCTTTGTCATGTGGAAAGTCACCTCCGTTCAATTTTGTCCGATTTATCCGAAAATCAAACATAGTTAAGAAAAAGCTGACATCCGATCTGTGCGTATGCATACGCACGTCCGAAGCCAGCTTTTCTTTCTCAGCTCAACTTACGCTGAAGTCTTTTCATCTTTTTGTTCTAAAACGGTACCGTCTTCTAAAATCAATTTCGGATGTGAAGATTCTTCAGTAACCGATTCTTTTGTGATGACACACTCTTTAATATCTTCACGTGAAGGCAATTCATACATGACTTCTAACATAATCGATTCAATAATTGAACGAAGTCCACGCGCTCCAGTTTTACGCTCGATTGCAAGTTTCGCAATTTCAATTAATGCATCATCTTCAAATGTTAATTGCACATCATCCAATTCAATCATTTTTTGATATTGTTTCACTAAAGCATTCTTCGGTTCAGTCAAGATTTGAACAAGTGCGTTCTCATCTAATTGTTCCAAGCTTGCCAATACAGGTAAACGACCAATAAACTCTGGAATTAACCCGAATTTCAATAAATCCTCTGGAATTAATTGAGATAATAATGAAGCCTCATCTGGATCTTTTTTATTAGGATCCGATCCAAAACCAATCACTTTTTGCCCTAAACGACGTTTAATGATTTGGTCAATTCCGTCAAATGCACCACCAACAATGAACAAAATGTTCGTTGTATCGATTTGAATGAATTCTTGATGAGGATGTTTGCGTCCGCCTTGTGGAGGAACGCTTGCAACAGTGCCTTCTAAAATTTTCAGAAGCGCTTGTTGTACACCTTCACCTGAAACATCACGTGTGATGGATGGATTCTCAGATTTACGTGCAACTTTATCGATTTCATCGATATAAATAATGCCTTTTTCAGCTTTTTCAACATCGTAATCAGCTGATTGGATTAATTTAAGGAGAATGTTTTCAACATCTTCCCCAACGTATCCAGCTTCTGTTAATGAAGTTGCATCCGCAATTGCAAATGGCACGTTCAAGATGCGTGCAAGTGTTTGAGCAAGTAACGTTTTACCACTACCTGTTGGTCCCAAAATTACGATATTTGATTTTGATAATTCGACATCATCAATTTTACTATTTGAATTAATTCGTTTGTAATGGTTATACACGGCTACGGCAAGTGATTTTTTTGCTCGCTCTTGACCGATTACATAATCATCGAGAATCGAAAGAATCTCTTTCGGTTTTGGAACTTCTTTAAACTCAGTTTCTTCTTCTGTACCGAGTTCTTCTTCAACGATTTCTGTACATAAATCAATACATTCGTCACAAATATATACACCGGGTCCTGCGACCAGTTTACGAACTTGTTCTTGGGATTTACCACAGAAGGAACACTTTAAATTCCCTTTTTCATCATTAAATTTGAACAAAATATTCACCCCTATTCAAGCCACAATCTTACAAGATTATTCTTACAGAATCAACTAATAAGTCTGAAGAATACTCGGAAGTCAATTTTCCAGTATCTCATATCTTTTGATTTAATCTTAATTTACTACCTATGTATGAGAGAAAACAAGGCACGGATATGATGTCCGTACCTTGTTTTCATAAAGCTAGTATGGAAATTATTTTGAAATTTTAGCGTTTTCAACTAAGAAGTCAATTGTTTTTTGCATACGGATATCGTTTTCTAATGCATTCGTTCCACCTAGTGCTGTGTGGATTTGCTCAGCAGTCATGTTGAATTGAGCTGACATTTTTTCGATTTCTGCATTTAATTCATCTTCAGATGCTGTTAGACCTTCAGCCTCAGCGATCGCTTCAAGTGTTAATGAAACTTTCACACGTTTACCTGCATCTTCAGTCATTTGAGCACGAAGAGCTTTTTCATCTTGACCTGAGAATTGGTAGTAAAGGTCAAGGTTCATCCCTTGTGATTGCAAACGTTGAGCAAAATCTTTAAGCATATTTTCAACTTCTGAATCGATCATTACTTGTGGAATGTCGATTGTTGCATTTTCAGCAACTTTTTCTACTAAATCATCTTTAAGAGCTGTTTCTGAAGCAACTTTTTTCTCTTCAGCAGTTTTCTCTTTTAATTTAGTACGAAGTGCATCGATACTTTCAACTTCGCTATCAACTTCTTTAGCGAAATCATCGTTTAATTCAGGAAGTTCTCTTCCTTTAACTTCTTTCACTGTTACTTTGAAAGTCGCTTCTTTACCAGCAAGTTCAGCTGCATGGTATTCTTCAGGGAAAGTTACTACCACATCTTTTTGTTCACCAGCTTTTAAGCCGATTAATTGCTCTTCGAATCCAGGAATGAATGAACCAGAACCAATTACAAGTTCGTGATCTTCTCCAGCTCCGCCTTCAAACGCTTCTTCACCTAAGAAACCTTCAAAGTCGATTACTGCAGTATCACCATCAACGATTGCTTCATCTTCTTTGATTACTAACTCAGCTAAGCGAGTTTGTTGATCTTTTAATTGTGCTTCAATTTCTTCGTCTGTTACATTTTTGTCTTGTTCAGTTACTTCAATCCCTTTATAGTCGCCAAGTGTTACTTCAGGACGTACTGTAACTGTAGCTTTGAAGATAAGGTTTTCGCCTTGCTCCATTTTTTCGATGTCGATTTCCGGGCGATCAACAGGATCGATTCCAGCTTCATCAACTGCAGCTGCATATGCATCTGGAAGAATGAAGTCTAAAGCATCTTGGTATAAAGATTCAGCACCAAAACGTTGTTCAAACATTTTACGTGGCATTTTCCCTTTACGGAAACCTGGTACGTTAATTTCTTTTACAACTTTTTTGAAAGCTTTGTCTAAACCTTCGTTTACTTTTACCGCTTCTACTTCTACTGTTAGAATACCTGTGTTACCCTCTTGTTTTTCCCATGTTACTGACATATATTCAACCTCCATCATTAAATTCACTTGTTATAATCATGTTTCTATATGATTTTGACAACCATTCTAGTATAGCATAACTCATCATACTTTCAACTTTTTTCACAAACCACGCATTTCAAAAAGCACATCAATCTTCACGATTAAGTCATTCAACTCTCCGACATTCGGCACGTCTTCCCCAAGCATTGCCCCCACGTAACATATGTATGCTTCTGCAACTTCCTTCTCATTAAAAGAAAACCACTCAAATGGATAGGTTGCAAATGAGTGTCGAATGATCAAATCATGGACCATCTCAAGCTTGGTTGGATTTTGCACTAACTCTTCACCAGTTAGATGCAAAACAGCCTCCACTTTCGAACTTTGAGACGGTTCTGGCAAACTATTTGGTGTAACTTCAGCTTGATGACCTAGTTTTTCAATTGTTACCGTTCGATTAATTCCTTGATGAACCATCAGGAGTAACGCAAATGATTTGGTAATCGGTGAGATAAGCTGATCTTCGATTAATGTCACAAGGTCATTTTCAATTGATGTTAAGTCTTCCCCGTCCAATTCAACCAATAATTGTTGCTGCTTATCCTCTGAAAACTGTGAAAAAGTTTCTAATTGGAAGTACGTGGCATCAATTTGATTATTATGCGGAGCATCTTCTAACGGGAGGTGCTCTTTTTGTTTTGAGACTCGTGAATTCAATTCTAGTAGTTGTTCGAAATTTTCGATTTTTTCAGGGGGAATAACCCCTTCTTCCAACAGTGATTCCACTATTTCTTTGACCTCTCCAAAACGACGGAGTTCCATTAACACGGTCACATATAGCTCCATCGTTTCGAAGTAATAAGTGGGTCCTAGTTTTAATAATTCCTCGCAAATGGCGCAAGCTTCTTCATATTCTCGAACTTCGTACAATGAATACGCATAGACACCCAGTGTTTGTTCATCTGCTTCTATGTAGGTCAATGCTTGTCTAATTGAATCCACGGCTAAATCATATTGAAAATCTTCAGCATGTTTAAGTCCTTCAGATATAAGCCTGTCCACCATACCCGGAAAGACGATGATGTTTTCTTTTGTTTGAAGTTTTCCGTACTTTTTACGCATTGTGGATTCCGCCTTTCTCTTGCGTATAATAGTAGCACAAAACCAAAAATGGACGCGACTGATAATGCGTTTACTTATTTTTAGTTGGTATGGTAATCAAGAAAGTGGTGCCCTTCCCCTTTTTGCTTTCCACACGGATTTCGCCTTTTACTTTGCTTATGGTTCCATATACCATGAGCATTCCTAAACCTGTACCCTCTTTTTTCGTAGAGTAATACGGCTTGCCTAATTGTAAAATCTCATCATTTGTCATGCCAATGCCGTTGTCTTTAATTGAAATCATCATGTTTCGATCCTGTTCATATCCCTCAATTAGTAAAGTTCCCCCGACATCTTTCATCGATTCTATGCCATTTTTGCATAAATTAATTAAACACTGCTGCATTTGGTTTTTATCGTACCTTATCTTGAGAGAACTGTTGAACCTACACTGTATGTCAACTTGATACATCAGAGCATATGGCATCAATATATTTTTCACATACTCCACTTCTTTTACCATCGTGTCATGCACCATATGCGCTGATTGGGGTTTAGCGAATGCCAAAAAGTCATTCAAAATGTTTTCTGCCCGTTCCAGTTCATTCAAAGAATAGTCTAGATACATTTTTTCATCCGAGTTAATGTTAGTCGATTCTTTTACAATTTGTATAAATCCTTTGGTCACTGTGAGTGGGTTTCTGATTTCATGCGATACACTTGCCGAAAGCTCACTCATCACATGTAGACGCTCTGAATGAAGAAAATTTTCACGACTTTTGATATTGAAAAGGATTCTTTCCATCATCAACAAATTCAAGGCGATCACGATGATGTGTGTTGTAAGTGCAGAGAAAACGAGCAACCAATACCCGTGGGTCAATTCATCGAAAAATGAGCTGAGCACCATTAAATACAGACCCATCGTAAACACTGCTGCACTGATCCCCATGATCAATCGTGTCCTTGTTGCAGATTTATTGAATGTCTTACTTAACAATGGAATCGCTATAAAAATAACTGTCGAAAAAAGGAATGATTGCATGGTTCCTTCTCCACCGATTATCATTCGGTAAATATTTAATAGGAGATATAATGGGAACACCATTTTGTGCCCGCCATAAAGTGCCACAATGATAAAAGGGATATAACGTAAATCAAATATAAACCCAATCTCCAGTTGGATTGGGTATAGCATGCAAAGACTCATTGATATCGAGGAAACGATGACGATGAACCATTTATTGAAAATGTTTATATGATTCTCAAAAAAGACCGCAAAAAATAAGACCGGGAGGATCAAAAACAAAATATTTACTAACAAGGTTTCAAACAAGCGGATTCCCTCCTCTCATCAATCAATCATAACGTAAGAAAGAATTATACTTCTTTTATACCCTTTTTGTCGTTTTTCATCAAATAAAGTCATTATTTGTCGAATCATAAGAGTGAAGTGCTAGATTGCAAATTGCGAGACATTACTTTAGTAGTAAAAACAGTTTACGTTTTCTTATTCATGCAAAAGCTAATACCTATCGTTTTCTTTCTATTATCCTCAAAAGAATAACCGCTCTTGAACGTGAAGAGTCACTGTTCATGAGCGGTTTCTTTTGACTTATTAAACTAAATTTAAAGAGGGCATGTAATAAGAGCAATATCCCCCCCCTTTTTCAAAACCTCTGAAAATCAACGTGATGTTCTAACTTCTGAACAATTTGGACATTTTTTCTGATTGCTAGTTTTAAATTTAGTTAATGTTTTTTCAAAATTATTTCCACATGAACATTTTAACAGTAGTTTTTGCGAGTATCCTACATACTCTTTAGAAAGTAATTCACAATCTGAATTCTTCTTAACATACTCCCTTATATTTTCAATCGTCCATTTTTTATTCATATTTACACCTCCGATAGTGAATCCGAATTTAATCACAGGTAGAAGTTTCGAATTGCTTCTTGTTAATTAGGCTCGTTATTCCCAATTAATCTGATTTCCCTATTATAGCATCACTTACGCGGCCCTGGTTAGACTCTAATTATTCTCATAACTTAATCTTCACCCTTGTATTTTGCAGATAAAGTCATCGGTTTTTCCTGTTGGATCGTCAATGATTAATATCTGTACATTCACATAAGTTCGCTGTCTGATGTTCGCTTTCTTGGCGTGCTCATGCCGTAATACTACATATCTCCTCAATCTCTATCATTTTTTGGGGTAAACAAAAAGCACAACTCGAATGAGTCCTGCTTTCTTAATCGCTTATATGTTAAAAAATTTTCAAACAAAATCACCTAGAGCTTGCTCTACATTTGCTGTCATTTTTATCCCGCTGAAATCCAGTCCAATACCAATAATAGTCTGAGCAACTTCTGGTCGAATTCCAGTCAAGATTGATTCAACACCTAGTAGCTTGAGAGCATCAATTACTTTGAAAATCTCACCAGCTACCATTGTATCTACAATGTAAACACCAGATAAGTCAATTATTAATTTTTCGAGTTGTAGTCTGTTAGCTGTTTTTAAAGTTTCTTCAATCAATAATTTTGCTCTTTCCGTATCAATATTCCCGATTAATGGCAATATGGCTACGCCTCTTTTTAAAGGTACAACCGGAACAGATAATTCCAATACTGCGGTTTTAGCATTTATCATTGTAGATTTAAAATGAGTAATATACGTTAGGCTAAAGGCATATGCAGCATGATCCATTAAAGGGTCAATAATCGAACCTATTTTAAACACTATATCGATTGACATATTGTTTTTCTCTATTTCATTTTTAATTTCTCTCCAAATATATGAACGATAATATCTCGTATCTTTTAAGGCCTCTTCAAGTGGTGCACCCGATTTGAAAATCAATTCCCCAGTTTCATTACCCCAATTTGAAATTATTTCAATGGATTTTTCTTCATCTAATTGGTCCCTTAGTACTTCTCCAAATAGGCTAATAAAATGAGCACGAATATTGATTAATTCATTCTCATAGGGAGCTACCTGCTCTCTTAAATCCTCTGTATATTCAGCTAATCTTCTATCGTTTACATTTTTTGCGATGTGAAATTTATTCTCTATTATTCTTTCACCTAAAAATACTATTTCATTATCCACTTTTCTGCCCCCTGAAAATCCGTATCGATGAACACAACTTTAAAAGTTCAACAAAAAAGGAATTACTCCTTCTTGTTTCTATGATAATCAAGAAGCACTCAGATGGAATGTCTTGACAACTTTTGTGTCATTTATATTTCTTAATTAACGAGCTAATAACACTGAATTCTGTAATCGTTTCTGTAGGAAACCCCGGCCTATTGCATTAAAACTAACTGCTTCATATAATTTGGGTTTCTTTACTTCGCTATATAAGTCCTATTATGATTTTCATTGTTGACCTACTCAACTTTTTTGTTTTCTTTTCCTGTTAATTATCAAGTCCGATAATCTCTTACCGATTTTTATTGTAGGAGCCTCTACCCACTTATAAGTGATTTCAGCAACAACTAAAGATAGAATCACCGCGACAACAAAAGACCATTCCAAAGTAATTATGTTTCTCAAAAGTATTGTAGTAACCATGATTACCGGTACATGGACCAGGTATAAGCTATATGAAACTTTGCCTAACCACAGTAATGGCTTTCGAGTTAATAATTTATCTGCTAAATCCGAATTAAGTATTACTACAAATAAGATAATAATACCGATTAGTGCGATTCCTTGTTCAATCATCCAAAAATTTAGATTCAACGGTATCAAAAAACCTTTTGAATTAATTAAGATTAATGAGAAAACAAACACACCTAATTTAACCCACCATTTTGTTCGGTTTATAAACTCTACCCGATTACGGTACTTTGCTAAAATAGAACCACAAACAAAGAAAACTGTAAACCAGGCGGACATTGTGAAATCACTCCAGATACTTTCAACAAATTCATTGTCTGTCAGGGTTTTCAAACCTTGGAAAAACGCTATCCCAAAAATAATTAAAGCCATTGATAGTGTAAAAGATTTTATAAATTTATATTTATAAATGATTAAAACGAATAAAGGAAATACAATAGAAATTCGCATTTCATGGAACAAAGACCAAACTACACCATTAACATTTGATAAATCCTCTGGAATCATGAACAGAAAAGATACAAAAGCTTTTAAGGTTACTTGATGATCCCACCTGTTTTCGTAAATCTCACTTAACCCAGCATTCTCTTTGAAATCAAAAAAAGTAACGGCAAGTAATGTGGAGACTAACATTATGACTATATATGGTATATAAATTCTAAAAAACCTCTTAACGATATAAGCTGAATATAATTGAGGTTTTCCATTAAAAACAGGTAAAGATAATACAAAACCACTTAAAACGAAAAATAATAAAACAGCTTCGTTCCCTGCCCATACTATTTTTAATGGCGAAAGTGTTATAACTTCCATAACTTTATTTTCGAAAACATGATTATTAGCGTTGTAGAATATTACATATGAAGTTAAACAATGAAAAATCACAACAATTAATGCTGCAACACCCCGTAATGAGTCCAAAGATTCGATACGCTTTTTATTCATTGTTCCCCCTCCTTTCCTAGATTACCTAGGATAGCACACCCGAAAGGAAAGTATGCAAAATACTATTGTTCCTACGTGGTAACGTCTTCCATTATTAATAGATTTCCAAAACTTTTTGTTTAATCCTACTATTGTCAAAGCATTTTGAACATTTTAGTATAAGTCGTAGTTAAGATGTTTGGTTGTGAAGTCTAGCGTAATTCACATTAACTGTTTGTATTTAGAGGGTTATATATTGGATAGATGAATTAATCATAATAATTTCTTTAAGTAGATTTTAGATGAAATTATTAAATGCTCTATTTAAGAAAAAAGAAGACTTCAAAGAAAAGGTGTCAGATAAAGCAGCATCAATAAAAATCAAAAAAAAGAACCTCTCTGCTAGGAAAGGCTCATTAATCTATAACCAAAGTGAGCATTGAAAGAATTTCTCCATTTTTCTCAGAAACATTATTTTCTGGGTGAATTGTCACGCTTGTAAATAATGGTTGTTTCTTTTTACGATGAAACGGGGACTTCATATAATAAGAGAATTGTAGAGGAAGTGTGCATTATATGAATTCGCCGGCAAAAACAGCAACAAAAGAGAAAATGAGAGAAATGAAACCGTGGGTGCGTCGTTTTGGTCGTTTAGGTTATATGGCTAAAGGTATCGTGTACGGAATGGTTGGGGTACTCGCAGCGTTAGCAGCATTCGGACCCGGAGGCGATATGACTGGGACATCTGGTGCTCTTCAATCAATCGCCGAAATGCGATTTGGTGAAGTTGCATTATGGATTATCGGAATTAGTTTAATCGGTTACATCATATGGGATTTTATTAAAGCGATTAAGGATCCTGAAAATGAAGGAACTAATACAAAAGGCCTGATTAAAAGAACTGGTTATTTCATCAGTGGAGTCATTTATACGAATTTAGCATTTGGTGCAATAAAATTAGCTAGTCACACAGGGAACGCTAGTGGTGGCAATTCGGAGAAAACGATTTCGGCTAAGTTAATGGAACAGCCATTTGGCGTATGGTTAGTTGGATTAGTAGGAGCAATTATTATTGGATATGGCGTTTACGAACTTTATAGTGGTGTAAAAGAGAAATTCATGTCTAAATTCAAAACCTATGAAATGAATGATAAGGAACGTAAAATTGCACGATTGTCAGGTAAACTAGGTCTGATTTCACGGGGGATTGTTCTAAGTATGGTCGGATTTTTCTTCATCCGCACAGCATACACACATAACCCTGATGAATCAAAAGGGCTTGGCGGTGCTTTAACAGAGTTAGCAAGCCAACCATTCGGCCAGTTTTTACTGGCTATAGTGGCAGTTGGATTAATTTCATATGGCGTCAACCAAATTATTCAAGGACGCTATCAGCATATGAGTTTTGGATCTAACGGAAAATAGTATAGAGGTAAGTGATGAGGGAGCTACCAATTATGATTACGTGGTAGCTTTTGTCGTTTAGAAATGTTTGGTGGGATTCGCCACATTATCGGCTATACACTCCGAATTCAACACAAAGGAGTTTCATTTTTAACATTGAATATGAATTGGAAGAAACCCAGGAACCTTGTATTAACAAGATTACTGGGTTATTTGATTTATCCATTTGGTCTTTGGCTGCTCCCTATATAGAAGGGCTAAAACCAATTCCAATAATTACTCTACTGAATATTGCCATGAAAAACAGCAAGATTCATATAGATGAGCAAAAAAATACAGCGTAACCTGTAAATGAGGTGATTACGATGTATCGAAATGCATTGAAGAATAAAAGCGTTTTATATTATTTGGCAGGGGCTGGCATTTCACAGTTAGGCAATGTACTTGCAGGGCTTGCCTTTCTTTTTATATCCTATGAACTGACTCAATCGGCTAGCCTTACCACAGTAATCGCCATTTCACAGGCCGTCCCCTATTTGTTATTCGGTTTAATTGGCGGTGCCATCGCAGACCGTGTCAATAAAAAAAGGCTATTGTTATGGATTGATCTTATTCGGGTTCCGATCATTCTCTCACTGGTTGTCATCTATCAACTAGAGAGTTTAGCTTTCTGGCATTTGCTATTCGTAAGTTTTGTAATTCAGAGTCTCGGCTGTTTTTATAATCCAGCGTACCGGGCTGTTTTGCCTCTCGTCACGCCAGTGGATGACCGAACGACGGTTAATAGTCTGCTTGATATTGTCACGAGAGGGGTCCAGGTGCTCGGTCCTGTTTTCAGTATCGGTCTATTGAGTTCAGGGAACACCATTCATTTTTACTCGCTTGATGCGCTTACGTATGTTTTGAGTGCATTTTTCATCTTAAAAATTCATTGGGTTCAACCGATCCACGAGGATAATGCACTTGTAGAGAAAAATCAAGGAATCTTCCAATCGATTTTTGATTTCTTTCGGTGGGTAAAAGAAGAAGTGACGATTAAAACCTTGTTTATGGCGACGTTTTTGATGGTCTTTTTCAACACTTGGGTTTGGCAGGTCGGATTGCTCTTGCTGCTTCTAAAAAACTATCCGAGTCAGGGCGAAGAACTTTATAGTCTCTTATTGGGATGGTTTGGCGCAGGTGTAATCATTGTCAATGTGGTCATTCCGTTTCTCTGGAAAAGATTAACTTTCGCCCTTTATCTTTGTGGCTCTATCGTATGGGGAATCGGAATTTTTGTCTTGGGATTTGCAACAAACCTTCCCCTTTACTTGCTAGGTGTGCTGATTGTTGCAATCGGACTGCCAAACACCGGTCTTACCCGTGTTTATTTGATTCAGACACTGGTTCCAAGCTATAAACTAGGTAGGGCATTCAGTTTTAATGCGGTCATTCTCTATGGATCTAATGTGATTTCCTTGATGCTATTTGGCGCACTCGCTACTTTCATCGAGATTAGTTCCCTCTTTATTTTCTGCGGCAGTATGATGGTCTTTTGCTCAGTTTTCTATTTGATTCGAATTGTTTCTACGGAAAAAGCTAGGCGAAAATCCGTAGAGTCGTTTAAATAACTGATTGTAAACGGCAACGGAAGAAAACCCGCAGCTAATCGCAATATCCGTAATGGACCGTTGGGTATGCAAAAGCAAATCCTGAGTTCTGACAAGCCGATATAGTTGGAGCCAAGAATAAGGTGAAACGCCAATTCTTTCTTTAAAAAGGTGAGCAAATTGAAATTTGCCAATATCTAGTAGCGCTGCCATTTCATCTAGACTCCAGGCATGCTGATAATCATCTTTTAAGGCCTCCATCACCTGAACAAGTGCCGGCTGGGTGGAGCGAAAAGGTTGAGTATTCAGATTAGAGGTATGTGTCCCAATGGTTGTCTTGACCAACAATAGACTTAATTGAGCAAAGCTGTGCTCTAAGAACACTTCAGAAGACCGGCTTCCATTTTGCCCTTCCATTAGCATATACTGCTGAACAAATTGGACCCATTGCTCAACGAGTGGATTTTTTTGTGTCGTTTGCGCAAAGAAAAGATCCTCCCGAATGACAGAAATGGCAGCCGTCGCCTCGTTGAGAAATGCCGAATCCAGTTCAACCAAAAATTTATGGTCTTCTACTGAAATCTGTCTATGTTCGTCATGCGGATTGAAGACCATGAACTCATTTTCAGTTAATGAAAAATCGTTTCGTCTGCTTTGGTACTGCATGGAGCCTTTTAGCGAAAACATGAATTTGTAACACGGGTCGTTCCGCCAGAGACTTTCCAATTTCTTTTGACCTGTAGATAACAACAAACAGTTAGACGCTTCCAGTAAAGCAGTCATTGATTTCACCCTTTCTAACATTTCAACAAGGAAATAATTCAATTTAGAAGAACACCATTTCACTCAGCAAAGGAATGATTTAATTGAAACATGCACTTGTCATTGGCGGTACAGGCATGCTGACCAACGTTTCCGTATGGTTATCGGTAAATGGTTATCACGCTTCTGTAATTGGTCGGTATCCCGAGAAGATGCAACGGCTCTTAGAACAAAATCCTGCACAGATGACACCAGTCTTAGTTGATTACACGAATACCAAAGAATTAGCGGAACAATTACATCGTATACAAAAAAAGAATGGTCCAATTCACTTGGTAGTTGCTTGGATCCATTCAACCGGACAAAATGTGATTCCATGTTTAACAGAATCCCTTTCTAATTCCCAGCCATGGAAATTATTCCACTTGAATGGCAGTAGTTCGAACTTACATGAAATCAAAGCCAAAACGGCAGTTCCAATACATGTTCACTATCATCAAATCCTGCTTGGGTTCAAGATAGAAAGTGATATGTCCCGATGGTTGACAAATGAAGAGATTTCCGATGGTGTCATAAAAGCCATTCGAGAAGAAAAATCGGAACATATTATCGGAACGATTGCACCTTGGGAGAAACGACCATAGGAATAGGCAGTATAGGCAATTCCCATATATAGTATCTTTTATTATTATCATACTCTTAAACTAGACCTAATTGTTTCATCCGTAAGACTGGTTTTTCTTATAAACTTATAGCTAATTAACCCCTTCTGTAAGGAGTTTTTGAATATACATCAACAATTAAAAAGTTCGTAAAAGTACACTTTTCGAACTATTAAAAGTAACAAGAAAAAGCTACCCTCAAAGGATAGCTTTTCTTCACCAATACCTTTGTTTTTTGAGTAAGCTTTTAAGGCAACTCCTATCATGATAGCCGAGGTGAAAACTTCGAAAATGATATAACTGGCTTTCTTGCCGTCTCGATACCCATGGTGAGGTGGATATCGAACTGGACGGCAATCAGGTACGATAAATCTAGTCGTTTTCCTCCGTTTTCTTTTGTCTATAACTTTTTCCACATTATGTGTGTTGCTTTCGAATGATGCTTGTCCAGTTGTAAAAGTTATAATAAACAAAAAAAGAGCCTTCTCCGTTAGGAAAAGACGCGGTTTTCTTACTATCAGCTTCTTAGCAAGATCTCTATTTCTAATGTCTTTCGATACCTCTCGCGATTGCTCAATACGGAATTTCTGATATAAGTTCGTTTCGTTGTTTACTCATAGTGTTTCAATATTTTCTCTTAGTCTATTACCGTATATTCTCCGAATACGTCACCATCTGCGACGAGGATGCCACTTTCCATTTCGTAGAATGAAACAATTGTTGAATCCGGGAGTGCGTCTTGGACCTCTGTCCCTGTTTTTGTAGCAAACGACTCTTTATCAGAGACACTAAATCCTGTCCAAGCCGTATCAAAGATAAATACATCAACTTGATAGTAAGAACCTGTGTGCTCGGATGACATTTCTGCTATGACCCCGTCAGAATTATCGACAATTCCTTGTAGAGTAGCATTTATATCTTCGTATATTTCGGCTCCACCTACTTCCTGTATTACAGGTATTGCGGAAGTTGACCACACGAAGGCGTATATTACACCTACTACAGCAATTACCCATGCCATGTTTATTAAAACTTTTCTAATCACTTTCTTTTCCTCCAAAAATCATAAATGGTTAAAATTAGTATAAACGTAAATACACGGAAGTCAATTAGTTTTCATACTATTCGTGTAATATTTTTAGTCTTTATTAATCATTACCACGATCAATAGCTTTATCTAAATCGGTTGAATAAATCGCAATTTATTACTGTAATATTGAAATATCACTATGGCACATTTAAGCATTTACAGTAAATATGCTGAATCCTGCTTGAATTTTATTCTTGCAAAACTTCGCCGCAACCCATGAGGGCTGATACTTAATTGCTATTGTCTGCCTACTGTCTAATTCAATTAGTGTTTTAACGATTTGACCAGTTGCGATATCGGTATCATGTCCTTCCCAGCTAGAGCTAGTTTAATAGCGCTTGCTAGTTGCGTATCCTTCAAATGCCAAAAGGCAAAAAAACAATTTTTAAAGACAAAAAAAGGACCATAAAGTCCTTTAATTACATAGAAGAAGAGTACTCTTCTATTTTTTCAATATCTTCAGGGTTAATGTAGTAGATATCAGAGTAATCTCTAGAATTACCATCACCAGCCATCATATACATCTTATCAATCTCTGTACCTTCCGGTATCTCAAGTACAAATACTCCATCGCTTGATCCTTCAGGTGACAAGATTCCATTTTCAAATGTTTGAATCTTTTGCTCTTGCTCCATTAGCATATCGACTTCTACTTGCATACCATTAACATTTTCAACTACAAATTTTATTTTATTAAATGGTTGTAAATCAATTGTTGTTTTGTTTACGAAAGACAAATTAATTATCAGATGGTCATGATCATAATTAATCATTTCATATAATAACTTTGCCTGAGTATCTAAGTATGTATTTCTATCTTTTTTGTATATTTCCTTTAATTCCTCACTCATTGGGAATACCTTTGCTAGTTTCATATCATTGATAGTAATTGCAACACTTTCTGGAGTAAGAAAATTCATAACAGTAAAGTCAATAGGCTGACCGAGTACTATATCTCCTTCTTTATAAGTATGTTGTTTGTCTTCTTTCGCTTCTGTTCTACCTTTTTCAGTTTCCTTTGCTTCTGCTTCTTTTGAAAGGTCACTTTCATTCCCACAGCTCGCTAAAAAGGTCATTAAAACTAAAAAGATTAATAATAGTTTTTTCATTTATTCATCCCTCTCTAATAGAATTACATGTCTAATCGATAAACAAAGTTTTTCTCTTAACATGTCAACTCTATTATAAATGGAATATATATCCCAGTAAATATCCAATTAGGTATTTAGTTTTATTATTTGTGTTTTTTAGGTAAAATTATAAATCTTTTTACCCTTCTATTATCATTATTACTTTATGCCGTAATAAAAAGCTCTTTAGAAAGCCAGTGACCTTTCCTAGATATATATATCTAATTTACTCCATTACATATTTAGAATTCCATTCCTCATACGTTCTTGAATCTATAAGACCGTTTGCTAACTGACGATTTTCACCATTAACTGTTTCATTCTTTTCATGCAGTGTGTGTTGTACTGTGCAGCAATCAATGTACGCATACTATGAAGAAGCATCTTAATATTCAGACACTTTTTTTCTAATCAAGTTCAATTTCAATGTCTAGAAGGTACGAACTAAGGCTTTTTCCATGCTTGTCTAATGCAAGGGACCTGGTCACGCCACCGCCAAGAGCGTCGTGCATTACAAAATTCATGGCACCCAGCTGAGGCAGTTCATATCTTATTACCTCTCCCTTTACGATGTTCTTAAACCATTCTGCAACCACATTTGCCGTGATCTTTTCGCATACCTTTTCATAATCCTTCTTGTCATATACAATCAGGGATATGTTTGAAATATTTCCCTTGTCTCCGGTACGAGAATGAGCTATTTCCCAAAGCTTCATGTTAAAGCACCTCTTTGCAGATGATTTCTGCTTTTATGCCATCCCTTGGAACGAGTATGGAGGCTACAGACATTATTTCCTTCACATATTTTGCAGCACCGCCTCCACTGCAGGGGCCGTTCGTATACAGTGTCTCCACTTCATTCCCAACCATGACGGCACTTTCCCTGTCCTTGGTTCTTGCTGCGAATCTCAGTCGCACCTCTTCCGGGTAGCAAATGATTTCTCTTGAATCGTTCCTGTATATGGAGTTTATTCCAATGAAGTCTATTCTGGTTTCATCCATTTCAACCTCCTGCATCTCCAGCCTTTTCCTGACAATTTCAGCGGCAAGCTTAGCCCTTTCCAGGCAGCCTGGTCCTCCATAGCTCATTTCACCCTCTCCAATGAAGCCATCCTTGTATCCTATGCTTGCCTTAAGAGTATCCGTTTTTTCACGTCCTGTTGCACCACTTACGGCAACCTTATCCTTGCCGACCTGTTCCATTGTGACTTTTGAGAAGTCGGCTACACAGTCCGGTGTAAAGTATTTTTCAGGATTGTGAATTTCATACAGGAGCTGTTCGGTGCAAGTGGACGTGGTTACGGTTCCGCCGGTTCCTTCAACCTTCGTAATGACAGCATCACCAGATTCATCCACTTCTGCAATAGGAAATCCGAGATTCCACAGATCTTTAACATCCTTCTTCCCTGGTTCCGCATAATAGCCTCCAGTAACTTGGCTGGCGCATTCAAGTAGATGTCCTATCAGAATGCCCTTGCCAATCTTATCGTAGTCTTCAACGAACCATCCGAACTCGTAGACTAGGGGCGCCAGAAACAAGGCAGGGTCTGAAACTCTTCCGGTAATTATAACGTCAGCGCCTTCCTGGAGTGCTTTCACAATGCCTTCCATGCCTAAATAGGCATTGGCAGACACTATCTCTCCGTCCAGACCATTGAGCGGTTTTCCCGTTTCCCAAACAATGGTGTCCGAATACTTTTCTATATTGTCAAATATGTTATCTCCAAGAACGGCTGCTATTTTCATTCCCTTAAGGTTCTTGTCCTCGGCCATTTTTCTCACGACTTCAAGAGCACTTTCGGGATTTGCCGCACCCATATTCGTGATGACTTTGACTTTGTTCTTGTATGCCAGGGGCAGTATTTTTTCCATTCTGTATTCCAAAAGTTCGTTGTATCCTTTTTCGGGATCCTTAAGCCTCTGCTGTTGAGCAATAGCTATGGTCCTTTCAGCCAGACACTCGAAGCCTATGTAGTCGAGTTTTCCCTTTTCAAGTAATACGAGAGCAGGCTCCAGCCTGTCGCCAGCATATCCTGCTCCGCTACCTATTCTAATCTTCTTCATCATAGTAGGTCTCCTTATAGTTCTGGTTTTCACCTTTACTGTATCTCCTTTAGAATTCCGATAATCAATTCATAAGTTCGTCCCAGTGATGTAATCTCCATCCGTTCTCTCGGCGTATGAACATCATAGTTACGCACACCCACGTTGATAGCCTGAAGCATTCTTCCTTGCTCTCGCATTTTCCCTATAATCAGGCCGGTTTCCACTCCTGCATGGATGATGTTAGTCTCAGGACGAGTGCCGCGTAGCCTTTCCCATATATCCTGTACTTGTCTGGCTAAGCTTGAGTTCGGATCGTACTCCCACACTGGAATCCGCCCTTCGCAGCGATATTCCACTCCACAAAGTTCCGCCAATTGTTCCATACGGCGCAGAATCTGGTCATGTTCATATTCACTGTTGCTTCGGGTCATAGATTGCATCTCAACCCCCTGTTCTGTCTCATATACCACACCCAGATTTGCAGAGGATTTTGTGAATGTCCGTGAAACATCCAGATAGTTTTGGAGCCCATTTGGAACCAAGTTCAGAAGTGTCACTACTGTTTTTGTCACAACCTTCGAATAGGCGTATTCTGGCATCTCACAGAAAACACACTCCACATTCATTATCGGGTCTGTTTCACAGTATTCGAGTTTCAGCTGCTTCACCAAGTCTTCTGTCACTTGTTTTAACTGTTCTGCTACCTCAGTCTCACAGCAGATTGTCGCCTGCGCTGCAGCTGGGATCACATTATTTTTCGTTCCTCCTGAAATCTCAGCAAGCTCAATAGGTGCTATGTTTTCTAGTTTGCTGAGAATCTCACCGAGAATCCGGTTTGCATTTGCACGCCCCTTGATTATCTCAATTCCGCTATGGCCGCTTGTCAGGGAGTCAATCCGAATGCACAGTGCTTTTTTTGATTTCGGATGACCAATTGCTTTTTTTGCCGTCTTCACCGTAAAGTAATTATTACTGCTCCCAGCGCTGGAGACTAGAACATCGGAATCCTGAGAGTAGTCCAAACTAATCCAATAATCGCCGTCCAGCATTGTTACGTCCATCGCCATGACTCCCTGCATTCCGACCTCCTCTCCGGTTGTAAATACAACTTCCAGAGCTGGGTGTACAATTTCGTCATTATCCAGTATTGCAAGACAGATCGCAATCGCATTGCCATCGTCCGCACCCAGAGAGGTTCCGTTTGCACGCAGGAACTCTCCGTCAATCACTAGTTCAATCGGGTCTTTTTCAAAGTCATGCTCAACTCCCAGGTTCTTTACACAAACCATGTCCATATGTCCTTGCAGGATGACCTTTGGACGGTCTTCATAGCCCGGAGACGCCGGTTTGTCAATCACCACATTGAGTGCTGCGTCGCGCTTTACCTTTAGCCTTCGCTCCTTCGCAAACGCAACCAGATAGTCACTGATAGCCTGCTCATTCCCGCTACAACGCGGAATCCGGGAAATCTCTTCAAAAAAGTAGAATACATTTTCGGGATGCAAACCGCTTAATACTCTTTCCATTTCAATACCTCCACACATTTGAATAGTGTTGTTGATTAGGTGAAATTGTTTCTTTTGAAAAAACCATATCGCTGGTCGAATCATTCTTCTATTGTGAAAAGAAAAGTGGTAAGTAAATAGTAAATAATTCCACTTTTATATTTTATCAGAATAATGTAAAAATTAGTAGGTTCTCGTACAAATAAGTCAAAAATCCATTAATACTAGTTAAACATTTCTGACTGTATAGTTTAAGAACGTGTAGAAAGATTGCTTGAAGTAGTTGAAGTTCATCAACATGACGATAATTTTGAGCATGAATCAGTTTATTTTGAAATTTTAAATCGTTGGGTTAAGGATGATTTTTCACATTCGGCCCGAGATCACAACAGGAATTATGAGTCCAGCGGAGGAAATGAAGTATATCAAAGATAATTTTGATATAAAAAAATGATTATATAAATTAAAAGAGCGCAGTTAACCTTAACTGAACTCTTTTTTAATTTGATTTTTATTCGTTTGTTTAACTAAAGCAAAGGTTATTCATTACCTGTTTTTCTTAAACTCCACTAACCGTTTATAAAGATTGTTCAATTTTTTATCCACCAAATCATTTTCCTTTTTTTCTTGTTTCTTTATTTTTTCTAATGCTTTTAATCGTGAATCCTTCTTTTTACCAAATATTTTCTTCACTCCTTCTATCATTAAGTTATTCATTCAACTCCTATAACTTTTCCTTGAATCCACAAATTCTTGTTATTGCCTTTTCGAGAAAATTAACACCATGATAGTAAACGATAAATTTCGTATGCTTATCCGATTTGTTGAAACTTTTTTCTTCTCTGGATGCACAAGATTATTCTGTAATCTACGAACTTAAATACGCTATCATTTTTATATTTTTCAACTAATTCACCATAATAATCATTCGTGATCTCCTTTGGTATTTTTAATTGATAACAAAGAAGTCTAAGGATATCCGTTGCTCGCAACTTTTTATATGCCTCTTTGTCTATCATCTGTTCTTGATTAACAAGATATGTCCATGCTAATTGTTCTAAAGCTATCTGAGTTGAAATAATTTTATTTTCCAGCATAAGGCTACCTTTTATTTCAAGATACTAATTCAATACAATATTTAACAAATCTCGCCAAAGTTCATTTTCTAATTTAGAAATCACGTTGGAAAAAGAATTTTTAAAATTATCAATTGCCCCATATGGTTGCACCTTTCACAGTTATAAATAAAAATTCATTGTCTTGTTTGTAATGCGAACGGATTTTTTCGTTTTGTTCAATTAATACTTTGTACAATCCAACGAGTTGGTCATCTAAAGGTAATTTGAGATAATTGTGATTTTTCATGATTGAACCTTCATGATTTAAGATTTTATTTTCAAAATCAAAATTGCTTTCTTTAATGTGTCCCAATGTATTGATACGAACTCCAGTTTTAAATAGAGTTAATATTGCTATGGCATCTCGTAAGCCCATAAAAGTCGACATATCCAATAATAAGAGCAAAATATTTAGATCGTTTTGTTTCGTTCCCTTTTTCACCTTCTTAAAGAGTTTAATTTAGACAGTTAACCAAAATTTTGATTGATAAGATAACCAACCATTGTTGTAACACTTGCTTAAAACGGCTTTCAAGCACTTTAAACGAGTACTTTTAGTCGATTGCGATACATTCATGCTTTCAAGCCATTTATAAATCGTATTCACATTAATATCTTCCAAATATTGAATTTGAACTTCTTCTGCGAATTGGTTAAAAATTAAATTGTAATCATTTAAAGTTCCCTCACGAAAACCATTCAATTTCATTTGTTGATGTATTAAGGACAATGCTTTTTCCACAGTCATTCCTTTTGGGGCTGCCTTTTTCGTTTTCAATATCTCAGTTTTAATTGAAACATCAAATATTCCTACTTTTTTAGTCACAAAAAAACCTCCTAAATATAATTTAGGAAGTTGATTTTGGTGGACGATTTTTTAGGTGAATTTCGTAAAGTTAGAATACCTTTAGAATTACCTAGTATCGTCAATCCATTGAATTTATTGAGTTGCTCAAAGTCTTAATTACGTCCCAGGAGGGATTCGAACCCCCGACCGACGCCTTAGAAGGGCGTTGCTCTATCCAGCTGAGCTACTGAGACTTGTGTATATCAATTCGTTTCAGAACTGAAGGACAAGATTTATTATAGAAATAATTGGAGTAAAAGTCAACACTATTTTTTAATAAAAGAAAATATGCACTTTTCTAGTTCCTCATGCTGCTCAGAAAAGAAAGTGACTCGCCACTCACCGATTGTTTTCTCGATGATGGCGTAGCTCTTTTCTTTGCGTCCTCTTGGGATGGACAAACTACCGGGATTGACGAATAGTGTATCGTTGACGAGTTCTGCACCCATTAAATGCGAGTGGCCGAATAATACAACATCTGCTGTAACTTCTTGAGCACGGTAACTCAGCGGCATCATTGTTGACTTCACTTGAAACAAATGGCCATGAGCCATGAAAATGCGACTTCCAGCCACTTCTGTGATGACATCATTCGGAAATGAGGAATCCCAATCACAATTGCCACTCACAACAAATGCATCCTTTAGTGATTCATGGTGTGCATCGAGCTCACTGTCCCCGCAATGAAAGATTGCATCTACTGGGCCGACGTATTGCCGAACCTGATTTATACATCTATATTCCCCATGGGTGTCACTCATCACTAATATACGCATTGGCCAACCACCTTATTTCAACATTTTTGGTAATTCTGCTTCAATCTGCTTAATTGCGTTACCTCGGTGCGAAATGGCTGCTTTTTCCGCCGGTGACAACTCGGCCATCATTTTACCCAGTTTAGTCACATAGAAAATTGGATCGTACCCGAAACCATTTGTCCCTTTTTTCTCGCGAGCAATTACGCCTTCACACATTCCGAATGCCGTTTTCGTTTCCATGTTTGGTCCTGCTAAGGCGATTGCACAACAGAAACGTGCGGTTCGTTCATTGTCTTTCACGTCTGCCAATTCAGTTAGTACCTTTTCCATGTTCGCTTCATCACTTTTTTCTTCACCTGCGTAGCGTGCTGAATAGACGCCTGGTGCCCCGTTTAAAACGTCAATTGCCAATCCGCTATCATCTGCTATCACAAATGTTTGCAATCGTTCAGCAAGCGCCTCCGCTTTTAAAATCGCATTTTCCTCAAACGTAGTCCCCGTCTCTTCAACGTCCATATCATCCGCTACATCATGAAGTGTCAAAACTTCAAAACCATATGGATTGAAAATCGCTTCAAAGTCTTTTGCTTTGCCTTTATTTTTCGTTGCAATAATTACCTGTTTCATGACAATTCACCTAATTTCATACCGATACGGTCTGCAGTTTTTCCAAGCACTTCTTTTTGAATGGCAATTAGTTGCTGTATTCCTTCATCTCCGAGGTCGAGCATTTCGTTTAATTGCTGTCTTGTAAACGTAGCTTCTTCTCCAGTCCCTTGAAGTTCTACAAACTGTCCCGATCCAGTTTGGATAATATTCATATCCACGTTTGCCGAAGAGTCCTCAATATAATTCAAGTCCAAAATAGCACCTAATTCTGCGTCGATTCCCACACTTGTCGCTGCTAAGAAATCAGTGATTGGAAAAATAGGTAGTTGCTTTTCGTCTTGTAGTTTCGCAATCGCCATTGTCATCGCTACAAATGCACCCGTTATGGAAGCGGTACGTGTACCCCCATCTGCTTGGATTACGTCACAATCGATCCAAATTGTACGTTCACCTAATGCTTCTAGATTTACGACTGCTCGTAATGCTCGTCCAATTAGACGTTGAATTTCCATTGTTCGTCCACCAATTTTCCCTTTAGACGCTTCACGCTGATTTCTTGAGCCTGTTGCTCTAGGTAGCATCGAATATTCAGCAGTAATCCAGCCTTTTCCTTGATTACGTAAAAAATGTGGAACACGGTCTTCAATTGTAGCGGTGCAAATCACTTTGGTTTGCCCGACCGTAATCAGTACTGAGCCTTCTGGGTGTACCAAGTAATCCGTTTCAATTGTCACTGGTCTTAGTTGTTTGGTGTTTCGTCCATCATTTCTCATAAATATATTGCCTCCTCGAATACGTTCGCACACTGATTTTAACATATATGGTTGATACCAATCAAAACCCGGTGATTCCTTTTCACAGGAATCCCGGGTATTATTTAAAACTTATTTGTTCAATGATCGGACTTGGAATCTCAAGCCAATTTTCAATAATCGTTCTAAACATCGGGATAGACCCAGTTGTATAGAACAAGTGTGGCATTGCATTTGCTTGATTACATTGGATATTAAAATAGGTTAGTGTCTCATAAACATCATCCGCAGTTTCTTCAGCAGAAGATAACACGGTAACATTCGGTCCAACTACTTCTTTAATATGTTCTTGTAATAATGGATAATGCGTACACCCTAAAATTAGCGTATCAAATGCTTCTTTTTGCAATGGTTCAAGCGTTTTTGCCACCATTTCTTTAGCGAAATCCCCTTCATATTCGCCACTCTCTACAAGTGGTACAAATGATGGACAAGCAAGTGATACAGTTTGACACGATGTTGATAAAGCTTTTAAAGCGCGCTCATAGGCACCACTTTTAATCGTACCAGCTGTTCCTAAAATACAGATTTCAGATCTCTTAGTTGCTTTAATAGCAGCCCGAGCTCCCGGAAAAATAACGCCAATGACCGGGAATGGGCAATTTTTTTGTAATGATTCAAGTGCGACAGCTGTTGCGGTGTTGCATGCGACTACAAGCATTTTGATAGAATGTGTTTTAAGTGATTCTGCCAATTGCCATGTGAATTTCCGCACTTCATTTGATGATCGCGGACCATAAGGACATCTTGCTGTATCTCCAATGTAGATGAATTGTTCATTGGGCAATCGTCGCATAAGTTCTTTGACAACCGTTAAGCCGCCTACACCTGAATCGATCACGCCGATTGGTGCATTCACGAGTTTCGCCTCAATTCTGTTTCATTTCTACATGAAGTTTTTTAAGTAACACGGATAATTGTTGAACTGCTGGTGCATCAAAATCCGAAAGAATATCTTGCAAATATACTTGGCGTTTTTGAATCACTTCTTCTATAATCCGTTCGCCTTCTTTTAATAAATGAATGCGCACAACTCGACGGTCCGACTCGTCACGCACTCGTAACACCAATTCATTTTTTTCCATGCGATCGACTAAATCAGTTGTTGTACTAAATGCTAAGTACATTTTAGTTGATAGGTCACCAATCGTCATGTCACCATGTTCAAATAACCACTGTAATGCTACAAATTGTGGTGGCGTAATCGTATAGTTACTTAGGATTTCGCGACCTTTTTGTTTAATGATTCCTGAAATATATCGAAGCTCTTTTTCTAAAAATGCGACTTGTACTGAATCATGTTGATGTTGCGGTGTTTGCTCTGTCATGTGCTATATACACTCCCTGAATACGGTTACTTGTCTATTCATTGTGACGTTTTTTAATGAAAATGGCAAGACCCACTCAATCTAGAGCTAGTTCTCCAAGACGTAGCAGTTCTAATATAGCTTGCGCTCGCCCTGATACACCTAATTTTTGGATAGTATTTGAGATGTGATTTCTTACAGTTTTTTCACTGATTTGCAATTGTGTAGAAATATCTTTCGTTGAATAATCACGCACTAACAATTGAAAAATTTCTCGTTCTCGTCCTGTTAATAATGAACGATGATGTGCCCGTTCTGACAACATGCGCCCCTCCTATCCACTCTTCCTAGTAACGTATGTCAGAAAGGGTGGAGCGGTGACGGCTAATTCGCTAAGAATAATGATTTTTCTTCTTCTGACCAAGGAAAACCTTTTCCTGTCTTTTTGCTTATCTGAACAATTGTGCCTCTCCCCGTGAAAAGTGTATCTCCTTTTTCGTTTGTCGCATGGTAATGAATATCGACTGAAGACGTGCCCACAGATGCTGACTTCACATGAATTCTAAGCTTTTCATCAAAGAACACTTGCTTCACATAATCACACTGAAGATCGGCCACTACAGGAATTGTGTGTCCCTCCGGATTGAGCCAATCATTCATTAAACCAATATGTTTAAAGTATTCAATTCTGGCAAACTCAAAATATGAAAAATTATAGGTATTGTTCAAGTGACCATACATATCCGTATCACTAAAACGAACTTGGACTGGAACAAAAAAACGAAATTCACTTGCCCATTGTATTGGTTCTTGTATGTAAGATGCACGCATATTTATTGACCCCTTTAATGTTGGTTTAGGAAATGAATAACCATTCATTGTTATTATTATTGTAGCAAAGTTTTAGGAAAAGTGAAAAGTTTTATGTGGAATTATTATTGAGGGTGTTAGGGACGAGAGTAACTTTTGGCTGGACATGATCAACTTTTGCTCTAACCTGATCAACTTTCACCCCAACCTAATCAACTTTCGCTCTAACTAATCAACTTTCGCCCTTACCTGATCAACTTAATCCCCCAAAACTGTAATCCATTAGAAAAACCTAGAAAAATGACGCTGAGTCCTTTATTGTGTTTGAAAACCGATAAAGATCACTGTCACATGCAGGTTCTCAGGTCGCTATGGATGCCTGATTGATACCATGACCTTAAGAGCTTTTATCATTTCACTGACATTTTTAGAATTCCAGGTGCTATGGACACTTTACTGCTACAACATGAATTCATTTAGGCCAGTTATCTATATAGGGTAGGAAAAGCTTTGAACACTGTGTTCGGATAGTATCCAATTTTCATAAATTTATAAAAAAACAGCCCCACGCATTGATTGCGTGGGACTGTTTTATATAGATTCTTCTTAGTCAACCATGTGGTCGCTTCCGAAGAAGTTTTTAAACATTTGAACTGTTGTATCACGGTTAAGTGCTGCGATAGACGTTGTCAAAGGAATTCCTTTTGGACATGCGACTACACAGTTTTGAGAGTTACCACAGTTAGCTAATCCGCCTTCACCCATGATTGCGTTTAGACGTTCGTCTCTATTCATGGCACCAGTTGGGTGAGCATTCATAAGACGTACTTGTGATAATGGTGCAGGACCGATGAAGTCTGAACCACTGTTTACATTTGGACATGCTTCCAAACATACACCACAAGTCATACATTTAGATAACTCATATGCCCATTGACGTTTACGTTCAGGCATACGTGGACCATCACCAAGATCATAAGAACCATCAATTGGAACCCAAGCTTTCACTTTTTTCAATGAATCAAACATGCGCTCGCGGTCAACGATAAGATCGCGGACAACTGGGAATGTTTTCATTGGTTCCAAACGAATTGGGTGTTCTAATTTGTCGACAAGAGCTGTACATGATTGACGTGGTCGGCCATTGATGACCATTGAACACGCTCCACATACTTCTTCCAAACAGTTCATATCCCAGTTAACAGGTGTTGTTGCTTTCCCATCAATGTTTACTGGATTACGTCGAATTTCCATTAACGCAGAAATCACGTTCATATTTGGACGATAGTCAAGTTCAAACTTTTCAAGATATGGTGTTGAATCCGTTGTATCTTGGCGAAGGATCTCAAAAACGACGGTTTTTGTTGCTGTTGCGTTCATGTTATTAATCCCCTTTCGATGAATAGTCACGTTTACGTGGTGGAATTAATGAAACATCGATTTCTTCATAATGAATGATTGGCGCACCAGTCGCTGGATCGAATTTAGCCATCGTTGTTTTCATGAATTCTTCGTCATTACGTTCCGGGAAATCTGGCTTGTAATGCGCACCACGACTCTCGTTACGTTGTAATGCACCAATTGTAATTACGCGCGCTAAGTATAACATGTTTTTCAACTGACGTGTGAAGGTCGCACCTTGGTTGGACCACTTTTGAGTGTCATTAATGTTGATATTGTTAAAACGTTCTAGAAGCTCAAGAATTTTATCATCAGTCGCCTTTAGACGGTCATTGTGACGTACAACCGTTACGTTGTCAGTCATCCATTCGCCAAGCTCTTTATGCAAGATGTAGGCGTTTTCAGTCCCGTTAAGTGACATGATTTCGTCCCATTTTTGTTGTTCAACAGCAATGTGCTCATCGAAAATTGTAGATGGCATATCTTCTGCATGTGTTTTAAGTCCAGCCATATATTTAACGGCATTTGGACCTGCAACCATCCCACCATAGATAGCAGAAAGTAAAGAGTTCGCTCCAAGACGGTTTGCACCATGTTGAGAGTAATCACATTCACCAGCTGCGAATAAACCAGGGATTGTTGTCATTTGATCGTAGTCGACCCATAGTCCACCCATTGAATAGTGCACCGCTGGGAAGATTTTCATTGGAAGTTTACGTGGATCTTCACCAGTGAATTTCTCGTATATTTCAATGATTCCACCAAGTTTAACATCCAATTCTTTCGGGTCTTTGTGAGAAAGATCCAAGAACACCATGTTTTCACCGTTAACACCAAGTTTTTGGTTAACACATACGTCAAAGATTTCGCGAGTAGCGATATCACGTGGTACCAAGTTACCGTAAGCTGGATATTTTTCTTCCAGGAAGTACCAAGGTTTACCGTCTTTGTATGTCCAAATACGTCCACCTTCACCACGAGCTGATTCTGACATCAGACGAAGTTTGTCATCTCCAGGGATTGCAGTTGGGTGAATTTGAATGAATTCGCCGTTTGCATAAGCTGCACCTTGTTGATAAACGATTGAAGCTGCAGATCCTGTATTAATAATTGAGTTAGTAGATTTTCCGAAGATGATCCCAGGACCACCAGTTGCCATAATGACAGCGTCACCACGGAAAGCTCGGATTTCCATTGTTTTTAGGTTTTGTGCCATGACTCCGCGACATACGCCATCGTTATCAATGATTGCACCAAGGAATTCCCAACCCTCATATTTCGTTACAAGGCCGTCAACTTCATAGCGTCTAACTTGTTCATCAAGTGCGTATAGTAATTGTTGTCCTGTCGTTGCACCAGCGAAAGCTGTACGATGGTACATTGTTCCGCCAAAACGACGGAAATCTAATAAACCTTCTGGTGTGCGGTTAAACATAACACCCATACGGTCAAATAATCGAATGATACCAGGTGCCGCTTCAGCCAATGCTTTTACAGGTGGTTGGTTCGCTAAGAAATCCCCACCGTATACAGTATCATCAAAGTGGATGTCCGGTGAATCGCCTTCACCTTTTGTATTTAATGCTCCGTTAATTCCGCCCTGTGCACATACTGAGTGTGAGCGTTTAACAGGAACTAAAGAGAATAATTCTACTTGTGTACCTTCTTCTGCTGCTTTCATTGTTGCCATTAAACCAGCTAGTCCACCGCCGACAACAATCAATTTGCTTTTTGCCATGATTCTTCTCACTCCTCTTTTAAATTGTAATCAAGTGCCATCGATTTACTTTTTACACGAATGCAAGAAGTGCTCGAACACCGATTACAGACAATACCAAGAAGATCCCAATCGTCACGTATGTTGAAATACGTTGTGACTTAGGTGATTGAGTGATACCCCAGCTTACTAAGAATGACCAAACACCGTTTGCTAAGTGGAATGTTGCAGAGATAACACCAACCACGTAGAATGCAAACATTAATGGATTCGCTAATATATCAGCCATCATGTCGTAGTTAACTTCATCAGCACCAATTGCTTTTTGGAATCTTGTTTCAAAAATATGCCATGCAATAAACACGACAAGAATGACTCCTGTGATTCGTTGTAAAACAAACATCCAGTTACGGAATGTACCAAAACGTTGTGGGTTGTTTTTAGCTGTAAAAGCTATGTACAGACCATAGAACGCATGGAACATCAGAGGTAGATAAATGACAAACCATTCCAAAAATAAGACGAATGGTAAACTTTCCATAAAGTGAACAGCTGTGTTAAATGATTCTGCTCCCTTTGTTGCGAAATGGTTAACAACCAAATGCTGCGTCACGAACAAACCGACTGGAATTATTCCAACAAGTGAATGTAATCGACGCAAATAAAATTCACGATCTCTCGACAAGAATGTTACCCCCTTTTAATACTGAAAATAGGCAGGCAAGGACATACTTTCGTTTTACAACGAAAGCAATATTGACTGCATATCTCATCATGGTACAATATTATGACATGTCTATTGTACTCTCATCATTAGGGAGCGTCAAGGCAAGCTAGCCTACTAGAATCGACAAAAAATGCAGGTATTTCCTCGTATTTACAAACTTTTTCTATCTTGTTTAGAATTCTAGTTATATTCTTAAAAGTATTACGTGAAATAAGTTAGAAAGCGGGATTCAAATGACAACAACAGATATTAAGACGGTACCAAATTTTGGATACGAGTTAATTCGGGATCATGTTCTTTCTAACATTTTAGGTAAACATGAAGATGATATTCTATATTGGGCAGGAAAAGATCTCGCACGGAAATTCCCCATGTTCACAATGGATGAGGCCACTTCATTTTTCCAAGAAGCTGGATGGGGGATATTAACACTCGAACGTCTTAACAAAGATGAAGCGTTTTACGTTTTATCAGGAGAAAACGATTCACTTCAAATTACCAAACGTTGTTTCCGATTAGAAGCAGGTTTCATAGCACAGCAACAACAAAAACTAAGTGGATATTTGACTGAATGCTTTGAAGAAAAATCCATAAAAACGAATAATGTTCAATTTCATGTAAAATGGGATTTGAAAGAAAAGATTTAGAAATTCATAATTTAGCTTAAAATGCGAGTATTTGTCGGGCATTTCTGCTTTAGAGAAGTCGAGTCACTTTTTTCAGACATCAACTTCAGAAAGTGCGATTAATTTTAAACCTAAGAAAATAAAAGCTGGAGACACATTAAATACATAAAGTGTCTCCAGCTTTTTTAATCCCATTTAAACTTATCTTCAATTTGTGTTTGGTATTGTTTAAATGCAGTGCTGTTAGTTTGAATCCCTTTTCTTGATAATATCTGATTCATTTGAGTCAGTTTAAAGTTATATTGCTTCTCGAGCTCTGTTTTTTCTTCGGAAGTGGCTTTTTTTATTTGTTGCTGTAAATCGCCCATTTGTTCTTTCACGAATTGGACTTCTTCATCATGTCCTGAATTTTTCAGAATTCGCATTGCCATTCGAATATCATCTGGATAGTGAGCAAATTCATCAGGCGGCAACGGTTTCCCTGCCCCTTTTAAATTATCAAAATCTCCATCACGTTGTGCTTTTTTGATTAAGTCTTCAACGATATGCCAATTCATTTCACTCACTGCCCCTCATGATAATGATAGATTTATTTTATCATGAATCGAATCTATACTCGAATGCTAGCTAAATTAAATTCATCATGCAGCGCATTTGTTGCTTTCATCATATCGCTCTCAGGTATAACAACTGATACTTTAATTTCTGATGTACTAACCATCTTCACCGGGATTCCTTCCTTGCGAAGACGATCAAACATTTGAGCAGCAACACCTGGATTAGAAACCATGCCAGAACCAACAATCGAAACTTTTGATAATCCAACTTCAAAATTAGAGGATTGGTAGCCAAGTTCGTCTTTATTGCTTTCCAACACTTGGATGGTCTCGGCAAAATCCACTTTTTTAATGGAGAAAGAAACACTTGGTTGTGTCCCATCCATTATGCTTTGTACAATAATATCTACGTTTACATGGTGTTTTGCAAGCGTTGTGAAAATTTTAGCTAATGAGCCGTTAAATGGTACTTTATATCCGATCGTCAGACGGACAATTTCAGGTTCAAATGCGACACCGCGCACGACTAGGTTTTTTTCCATTGTTGGTTCCTCCAATAATACGGTGCCTGGTTCCTCAGTTAAACTCGAACGAACACTAAGTGGCATTCCAAAATTTTTAGCAAACTCAACAGCCCGTGGATGCAACACACCCGCTCCTAAATTCGCCAATTCCAACATTTCGTCGTAAGACAATTCTTGAAGTTTACGAGCTCCCTCCACAAATCGAGGGTCTGATGTATACACACCATCAACATCAGTATAAATATCGCATTGATCCGCATGTAATGAAGCTCCGATCGCCACGGCTGTTGTATCCGATCCACCACGACCAAGAGTTGTAATTTCACCGGCAGCATCTACGCCTTGGAATCCAGCGACAACGACCACTTTCCCCTCTTTTAATGCTTGTTCCATTCTTGAAGTATCAATAAATTCAATACGTGCATTACGGTGAACAGACTCCGTTTCAATTCTAGCTTGCCATCCTGTAAAAGACACAGCTTCTTGTCCCATATGTATTAATGCCATTGTAAGAAGGGCAATTGTCACTTGTTCACCCGTTGACAACAACATATCCATTTCACGTTTTGACGGCTCAGCCGACAAATCTTCGGCAAGGCGAACCAGTTCGTCGGTTGTTTTCCCCATAGCAGAGACAACTACAACAATTTCGTGACCTTTTGCAGTTTCTCCCATAATACGTTTGGCAACATTGCGAATGCGTTCGGTGCTGCCTACCGATGTCCCACCAAATTTCATGACGATACGACTCATTGTAAACTCTCCCTTTATGATCCAAAGAAGCTAATAAAAAAACAGCTTATCCACGAAATCCGTGAAAAGCTGTCTCCAAGCATGTCCGTTCCAAAGAAGCGTCCATGTGAGATAGCCCTCCAGAATCGATTAGATTCTGACAATCCTGCATTTTTTCAATGCAAAACCAGCGCGACATTAGAAACAGTCAATGTCGAACTTCGGCGAATTTCCCTTTTACATTCTGTCGTCGGATCTGTTCATCCTCCAGAATGATACTCATGATTTTCGCGCCTCTATCACCACTTATTAAGTAAGTGTCCAAACAGCGCATGAAATACGCGCTCATTTGTCCACTCATTTTAGTGATTCAATTTCAGTGAGTTTACAATACCATATTCTCACTCTTTTGACAAAGATTCATTTTTAAAATAAGCTGCCATCGTTTCAGCAATTTGCAAAGGAAGTCCTGATTGTTTTAAATCTTCGACGGTAGCTTCTTTAATTCGTTTAACAGAACCGAAGTGTTTTAACAACATTTTTTTCCGCTTTGGTCCCACACCTTCAAAACCATCTAAAGCTGAAGCAACGGTTTGTTTCCCACGTTGTTGTCGATGGAACGTAATGGCAAATCGATGCACTTCGTCTTGAATTCTTTGAAGTAAATAAAACCCTTCACTTGTCCGTTTAAGCGGGATGATTTGTGGCGGATCACCGTATAACAAGGATGATGTTTGGTGTTTTGCATCCTTGGCAAGTCCCGCAATCGGAATGGATAATCCCAGTTCATCTTCAATGATTTCTCTAGCAATCTCCATCTGGCCTTTCCCGCCATCTATCACGATTAAATCTGGTAAAGGCAATCCATCTTTCAACACTCGCGTATACCGTCTGCGAACTACTTCTCGCATGGCACCGTAATCATCATGCCGAGCAGCCGTTTTTGTTTTGTATTTACGGTAATCTTTTCGATTTGGTTTGCCATCAATAAACGACACCATTGCAGACACAGCATCTGCACCATAAATATGGGAGTTATCAAATGCTTCGATTCTTAATGGTGGCGCGATGTTCATCGCTTCACCGAGCTCCTCGACTGCCCCGATTGTTCGTTGTTCTTGACGATTAATTAGTTGAAACTTTTCGTTAATGGCAATTTCAGCATTTTTAGTCGCTAAATCGATCATTTCTTTCTTTTTGCCTCGACTTGGTGACGCTACATTTACTTCGAGTAACTGCTTCGCTAATTCTAAATCTGCCGAATGCGGCAATAAGATTTCTTTTGGTTTGATATGATGTGGTTGATCATAAAATTGACCTAAAAAAGTGAAAAACTCATCTTCAGGATCTTGATATAACGGGAAAAGTGAAACATCACGTTCAATCAGCTTGCCTTGACGAACAAAGAAGACTTGCACACACATCCACCCTTTATCAACGGCGTAGCCAAAAACATCACGATTGGTAAAATCGGTCGTTGCCATTTTTTGCTTTTCCATGACGGTTTCAATATGTGTAATTTGATCTCGATACTCTTTCGCTCGCTCAAATTCCAAGTTTTCCGCAGCTGATGACATTTTTTCGGTCAGGCTTTGTTTTACCTGTTGGTAACCACCATTTAAAAACTTGGTGATTTCATCAATGATTTCGCTATAGGTAGCTTGTTCAATTGGTTTAACACAAGGAGCTAAACATTGCCCTAAATGAAAATATAGACATACACGATCCGGTAACGTCGAACATTTGCGCAGTGGATATAAACGATCTAAAAGCTTTTTCGTCTCACTTGCAGCGAAGGCATTCGGATAAGGTCCAAAATATTTCCCTTTATCTTTTTTCACAATTCGTGTCGTAATCAGTTTCGGATGTTTCTCTCCAGTAATCTTAAGATATGGATATGTCTTATCATCTTTAAGCATGATGTTGTATTTGGGGTCATGCTTTTTAATTAGTGTTAATTCTAAAATTAATGCTTCGATATTTGAAGACGTAACGATGTATTCAAAGTCCTCGATTTCATTGACAAGGCGTTGTGTTTTTCCATCATGACTGCCCGTGAAGTATGAGCGTACACGATTTTTCAACACTTTGGCTTTCCCAACATAAATAATCGTCCCTTGCCTGTCCTTCATCAAATAAACGCCAGGTTGGTCCGGTAATATCGCGCATTTTTGTTGTATTAAATCATTCATATTTATCATCACCTGTTGAAAAAACCGGGCGCCCTAGGGTACCCGGTTTTTTTAATATTGTCCCAATTGAATGGAAGCTTATGCGTGTTTGTTAATTAATTCAACTAATGCTTCTTTCGGATTATAGCCTACTACTTTATCAACTTGTTGACCATCTTTGAAAAGTAACAAAGTTGGAATTGACATAATACCGAAGTTGCTAGCAGTTTCTTGGTTTTCATCTACATCAACTTTAACGATTTTAACTTTACCGCTCATATCAGCGTCTAGTTCTTCTAATACTGGAGCGATCATTTTACATGGTCCACACCAAGGTGCCCAAAAATCGACTAATACTAAGCCGTCTGTAGTTTCGCTTGAAAAGTTTTGATCTGTTCCGTGTACAATTGCCATAAAAAATCCTCCTTTAAATACAAACTCTAAACGTAGTATAGCATGGTGAAAATAGCGGTGCGACTATTTTGCTCAACAAAAAAAGTTTATCAAATTAAGCATGATCCATCCTTTGATACCCGTTTTTATCCAAATCAACAGCCTCTTTATATAGAATATCAAAGCTATACCGTTGCTTATCGTACATTTGCACTGGCCGCACGTTCCACATGAGCCCACAAGTATGAAAACACATACTTGTTGGTCTCATTCTTCACACTCTTGCGGCTTGCTCCTGCGCAAGCTCGTCGCACAAAAGCTGGGATAGGTGCAAATGCACTCTTTCACTTTATACAAAACATCAGCCTTCTAGCTAACAACACCTTTATTATTAGAAATAGCATTTTTCACTTTGTCTCAGAACTAGCGTAGGCACCATTCGAGTGGTAGCCAGAGCGAGAAGACGGGCAGTGATCTTCTGCCTGGCTTCTCGCGGGAGGCATCCACAAAGCGTCAAGCGGGAATTATAGGGAATACTTAGTTCAGTCTTGGATGATGAACTTTTTCAGTGTCCTCTATAGAACAAGAAAAATTTTGAACACTGGGTTCGGGATAATCTCGAATTTTTTAATTTCAAAAAACAAAGCCCCGCAAGTTTTCACTTTACGGAGCTTAATTGTAGTTAGTTTGCTTTAAGTTTCTTGAATTCTTCAGTCAACATCGGAATGACTTCAAACAAATCACCAACGATGCCGTAATCTGCCACTTTGAAAATGTTTGCTTCAGGATCTTTATTGATCGCAACGATAATTTTCGAGTTCGACATACCTGCTAAATGTTGGATTGCACCAGAAATACCAGCAGCAATATAAAGGTCAGGTGTTACCACTTTCCCAGTTTGTCCGATTTGAAGAGAATAATCACAGTAATCAGCGTCACACGCACCACGAGAGGCACCAACAGCACCATTTAGAACTTTCGCTAATTCTTTTAATGGCTCAAAGCCTTCTTCACTCTTCACGCCACGACCACCAGCAATGACAACTTTCGCTTCAGATAGATCTACACCTTCAGATGATTTACGGACAACTTCTTTAATGATTGTACGAAGGTTCGTAATGTCTACAGAGATAGATGAAACATCTCCAGAACGACTTGCATCATGAGCTAAAGGCTCAATGTTGTTAGGACGTACAGTCACAAACACAATACCATCTTTGACTTTCACTTTCTCAAACGCTTTACCAGAGAAGATTGGACGAATAAATACTGCTCCATCCCCTTCACCTTCAATCCCAGTTACATCAGAGACTAGTCCTGATTTTAGCTTACTTGCTACTTTAGGTGACAAGTCTTTTCCTAATGCTGTGTGTCCGAAGACAACCGCATCTGGCTTTTCACTTTCAACTACTGCCATAAATGCTTGGCTGAAGCCGTCAGATGTATATGATTTTAAATGAGGATGCTCAACAGTTACCACACGGTCTGCACCGTAATGGATCATTTCAGCTCCAAGGGATTGTATAGATTCTCCTAGAAGAACCGCTACAATTTCTCCACCGACTGAAATTTTCTTTGCAGCTCCAATCGCTTCAAAAGATACATTACGTAATGCACCTTCACGTACTTCACCTAATACGATTACTTTTTTTGTCATGATGTGTTTCCCTCCAATTACAAATCTTCAGTTTCGATTAAATGACTTTTGCTTCTGTACGAAGTAATTGTACTAATTCTTGTACTTGGTTTGAAAGATCGCCTTGTAATACACGACCCGCTTCTTTTTTAGGAGGCAAATAAATTTCAAGTGTCTCCGTTTTTGCTACTACATCATCTTCATCGATATCTAAATCGTCTAACTCGACTTCTTCAAGCGGTTTCTTTTTCGCTTTCATGATTCCAGGTAAAGACGGATAACGCGGTTCATTTAATCCTTGTTGAGCTGTAACTAAAAGTGGTAATGACGTTTCAATCATTTCGGAATCGCCTTCCACATCGCGAACGATGTTGACTTGAGAACCATTGATTTCTAATTTAGTGATTGTTGTTACATAATTAATTTCTAATAAGTCAGCAACACGTGGTCCAACTTGTCCAGATCCACCGTCGATTGCTACATTACCCGCTAAAATTAAGTCTGGATTTTTATCTTTTAAGTAGTCTGCCAATAATTGTGCAGCTGTAAATTGGTCCAATTCATCCAGGTCATCTTCAATGTTAATTAATACTGCTTTATCCGCTCCCATTGCGAGAGCTGTACGAAGTTGCTTTTCAGCATCTTCTCCACCCATTGTCAATACAGTCACTTCGCCACCATGTGCGTCGCGTACTTGGATTGCTTCTTCAATCGCGTATTCATCATAAGGGTTTATGATAAATTCAGCACCGTCTTCTTGAATTTTGCCACCAGAAACGACAATTTTTTCTTCCGTATCAAATGTACGTTTTATCAACACATAAATATTCATGTTGCAGACCTCCCAGTACTTGTGATTATTTTCCTTTGAAAGTTGGTTCTCGTTTTTCAATGAAAGCAGAAATTCCTTCTTGGGCATCTTCTGAAACGAAAACGGTTCCAAAAGATAATGCTTCAGCCTTCACGCCTTCTTCATAAGCAGCAGTTTTTACAAATTGTAGCATCTCAATTGCAGCTTTCATGGCAACTGGACTCTTCTTAGCAATCTTAGTTGCTAGTTCCATAGTTTTAGCTAACAATTCATCTTCCGTGTAGGCACGGTTTGCTAAGCCCCATTGAACTGCCTCAACTCCGCTGATTGGTTCGCTTGTGAGCAACATTTCTGCTGCTTTAGGCATACCAACCAATCGAGGTAAGCGTTGTGTCCCCGCAAAACCTGGAATCAAACCTAACTGTAATTCTGGCAACCCTAGTTTAGCATTTTCAGAGACAGTCCGAATATGACAACTCATTGCGAGTTCAAGTCCTCCACCAAGTGCAGCACCATGTATGGAAGCAATCACGGGTTTAGAGAATCTTTCCACTCGTTCAAAGATTTCTTGTCCGCTTGCAGCCAACTCAGAAAATTCTTCACCAGTTTTAATTTTCGTAAATTCTTTTATATCTGCACCTGCTGAGAAAAATCGTCCTTCTCCGTGTAACACAATGACACGAACGCTCTCATCATGTTCAACAGCACTCAATAATTCATTGACTTCGAGAATAAGTGCGCGTGATAATGCATTTGCTGGTGGTCGATTAATCGATACTTTCGCAACATGGTCTTCCACAGTCCAACTTAAAAACTCCATACACGTCCATCCCTTCACTTATGCTTTCATCCCACTTAGTAGTAATTTATGAACTTTCGGTGCCAATTGCAGCAAATCATACTTTTGTTCATTCATGACCCAAGTAGTAATCGTTTCATCAATTGTACCAAAAACCATATGTCTAGCAAGACGTATATCTAAATATTCATCGAATTCGCCATTTTCTAATCCTTCTAACAATATATCATCTAGTAAAGTAAGGTACTCTTTTAACACTCCATTGATTCTTAAGCGGATTTCTTTGTTTGATTGTCTTAATTCTAATTGAGTTACAATGGCTAAATGATGATCTGTGGCTAATACTCGGAAATGATTTTCCACCATTTTAAGTAATTTATCAGATGTGGAAATTTCATCATTAATAATTTCTTTTAAATTCTCAACAAATAGACCCATTTTTTCTTCAAAGACGGAAATTAAAATATCTTCTTTATTTTTAAAATAAAGATAGATGGTTCCGTCAGCGACGCCTGCTTGTTTTGCGATCTTAGCAACTTGAGCCTGGTGATACCCGTTTTCAGCAATCACCACAACCGCCGCGTCAATTATTTGTTTATACTTCGGCTTGTCTCGTTTAATAGATATCACCACCAAAAAAGATAAATTTATGAATGAGTATTCATTCATAAATTTATCTTAGACTTCAGCTCTTATATTGTCAAGTTATGTTACGAAGTGGCAATGGCTTCTTTATTCTTTTCTTTTTCTTCTTCTATTAATGTACGACGAAGAATTTTACCTACTGCTGTTTTAGGTAACTCTTTTTTAAACTCATAGAATCTAGGCACTTTAAATGCTGCCAGATGTTCTCTACAGAAAGTATTTAAATCTTCTTCTGATACATTTTCGCCTTCTTTTAAAACAATATACGCTTTTACTGTTTCGCCACGATAAGGATCAGGAATACCCGCAACTACGCACTCTTGAATTGCAGGATGTTCATAAAGTACTTCTTCAATTTCACGAGGATATATATTAAATCCGCCTGCGATAATCATATCTTTCTTGCGATCTACCACAAAGAAATAACCCTTTTCATTCATATAACCTAAATCGCCAGTTAATAACCAGCCATCACGTAGTGTATTTTCAGTTTCATCAGGTCGGTTCCAATACCCTTTCATAATTTGTGGACCACGAACACAAATCTCGCCAATTTCACCTGCTGGTAATGGTTCAGTTGAATCAACTTGAAAAATGGCTGCATCGGTATCAGGCCAAGGAACACCAACTGATCCTTTGACACGATTTTTAGCCCAAACAAAGTTGGCATGGGTCACTGGTGATGACTCCGTTAGACCATAGCCTTCTACTAATTTACCACCTGTTATTCTTTCAAATTTTTCTTGTACTTCAATAGGTAACGGTGCAGAGCCGCTTAAACATGCAGTTATGGATGATAAATCATATTTTGCTATGTCAGGATGATTCAATAACCCAATATAGATTGTTGGAGCACCCGGGAATAAAGTCGGCTTTTGTTTATCGATGGTTTTCAAAGCTGTTTCGGCGTCAAACTTAGGCAATAAGACCATCCGATTTCCAAGCATAACTGACAATATAAGAACAGTTGTCATCCCATATACATGGAAGAATGGAAGAATTCCTAAAATCGTGCCTTCACCTTTTTTACTTTGATACAACCACGCATCACACATGGACGCGTTCGCAATTAAGTTTTTATGTGACAACATGACGCCTTTCGGAAATCCTGTCGTCCCACCTGTATATTGTAAAATGGCTACGTCTTCTTCAAAGTCAAAAGGAACATCTATTTTTTCAGCTTTCCCGATTTTCAATACTTCCGTGAACAAATGATTTGTTCCACTGTGTTCAACTTTGACTGAGAACCCATATTGTTTCTTTTGGATAAACGGATAAACTAAATTTTTCGGGAAAGGCAGATAATCCTTGATACCAGTAATGATGACATTTTCCAAGCTCGTTTCTTTCACTACCTTTGAAATGCGGGGATATAAAATATCAAGAGACAAAATGGCTTTGGCACCAGAGTCCTTCATTTGGTAAGCAATTTCACGTTCCGTATATAGCGGATTGGTTTGAACTACAATGCCCCCTGCATATAAGATCCCGTAGTAACCAATCACATTTTGAGGGCAGTTTGGCAACATGATCGCTACCCGATCTCCTGTCTGAATGCCAAGAGAACGTAAATAATTAGCAAACTTTAATGAAGATTCATAGAGTTCACGATACGTCATATCCCTCCCCAGAAAATGGATGGCAACTTTTTCTGGGTATTCTTGATTAGCTCGGGTCAAATACTCCTGGACTGGTTTCGATTCATATGAAAGATTATGCGGAATTTCTGGTGGATATTGTGATAACCAAGGTTTTGCTGTCACTTATCTTTCCCCCTTTTTATAATCGTTAGAATATTCTTATTCCTTATTATAGTGAATAATGAATCCGCTTACAATTATTAGAGAAAAAACATGGGACATTTTTCACATCCCATGCATGCTCGTGCTTATAATATAGTGTAGTTAAACGATTCTGGTTATAGAACATTTGATTGCCAGATGTTCCGCTCATGCACTCTTGTATTATATTTAAAACAGCAACTTTAACATAGCCTATTGTAAATATAGATAAACTATGCCGACAACAATAAAACCTACGCAAACAACTAACAAAATTTTTGAAAGCTTTTCCAACGTTATCCGCTCCTAAGAAATACTGGCCCCAATGACATATGACAATCCTACTGAAATCGATAATGAAATAAACCCAACGGAACGATTATCTTTTTCAATTTCTTTATCAATCTTGAATTTCGGTGTTAAAAACTCAAATAAGAAATAGGCGACGATTAGTAAGACAAAACCGAATAAACCCCAGCCAATCATTTCAGGCAAAGAATTATGCTTTTCAATGGAATAACGAAAAACATTTGAAACACCGAAGATTTTCCCTCCAGTTGCCAGTGCTACTGCCACATTCCCTTTTTGAATCTCTTCCCAGTTTTTATATTTTGTAACGATTTCAAATAATACCATCGATATGATCAAGCACAAAACCACGACACTAAAATATCCTGCTGATTGAACTAATGGGGATTCCCAAAAAACCATAGTTAACATATGCTTGCTCCTTCAACGTTTTTACCTTGTACGATTGAAAAGGCATAAGGTTTCAAAATCATTTTAATTCAACCACTGTAACACCGTGACCACCCTCACCGGCTTCTCCAAATCGATAGCTTTTAACACGAGAATGATTCTTTAAAAATTGTTGAATCCCTTGTCTAAGAGCCCCAGTCCCTTTCCCGTGAATAATGGATACTTGATGATAGTTAGATAAGACTGCATCGTCAATGTATTTTTCTGCACGGAGTACGGCATTTTCATAGCGCTCTCCTCGTAAATCTAACTCTAGTTTGACATAGGCATCACCGCGGCCTTTTACATTGGTCATTGCAACCGGTTGTTTTTGCTTCTCCGGTTTCATGTATTCCAGATCAGATTCATGGACTTTCATTTTCAAAATACCGATTTGAACACTCCATTCAGAGTCTGAAACTTTATCTAGTAATGTTCCTTTTTGACCATAACTTAAGACTTTTACTTCATCACCTTTAGTCAAAGTCAATTGGCGTTCATTTACTTGTTTTTGTTTCTTCAACACGGCATTTTCTGGAGTAGCTTTTTCAAGTCTCTTGCGAACATCGATCAACTCATGATCTTTGACGATGTGCTGGACATTCTTTTGCATCTTTTTGAGCTCAGCAATGATGCTTTCCGATTCTCTTTTCGCGTCATCAATTATTTTACGTGCTTTATCTTTTGCTTTTTGTTCGAGTGCCTCTTTTTGTTCATCCAACTTTAGCAGTTGGCTTGATAGGTCTTCGCGGATTCGTTCTGATTCAATGCGTAAAGCACTTGCTTGTTCCGCATCTTTTTCAGATTGTTTGCGACTCACTTCAAGTGAAGCAATCATTGATTCTACTTCGTGACGGTCGGTACCTGTAAATGATTGTGCATACTTAATAATATGTTGTGGCAAACCTAGTCGTCTTGAAATTTCAAAGGCATTACTACGACCAGGAATCCCGATTAATAATTTGTATGTCGGACTTAATGTTTCCACATCAAATTCAACACTGGCATTCGCAACTCCAGGTCGATTATATCCGTATGCTTTCAACTCAGGATAATGGGTTGTCGCCATTACACGAGCCCCTCGACCATGAACTTCATCTAAAATCGAAATTGCAAGTGCAGCACCTTCTTGCGGATCTGTTCCCGCTCCTAATTCATCAAATAATACAAGGCTTCGATCATCAAATTTCGATAAAATGTCAACGATGTTTACCATATGAGAAGAAAATGTACTCAAACTTTGCTCGATTGATTGTTCGTCTCCGATATCCGCAAATACTTGATCGAAAACGGCAATTTCTGAACCGTCCAATACCGGGATTGGGAGTCCTGCTTGTCCCATTAATGTACACAAACCTACTGTTTTTAGTGTAACGGTCTTTCCACCTGTATTGGGCCCGGTAATGACAATGGATGTTATGTCATCGCCAAACTCAATGGTGTTTGCAACAGCTTCTTCCATATTCAATAGGGGATGACGTGCTTTTACCAAACGAATAGTACCATTTTGGTTGACGGTTGGTTTTGTACATTTATTTGCTTGCCCATATTTAGCTTTTGCCAGGATTACATCTATTTCACCTAAAATTTGCACGAGTAAAAATAAATCGTGAGCCACCACTTGCACCTCAAGAGACAATGCAATTAAGATTCGTTCAATTTCTTCTTGTTCTTTCATTTTCAATCGACGAATTTCATTGTTTGCTTGTACAACAGCATCTGGTTCAATAAATAAAGTTTGTCCTGAAGATGATTGATCGTGTACAATCCCACCATAATTTCCACGGTACTCTTGTTTCACCGGGATTACAAAACGATCATTTCGAATTGTGATGATCGAATCAGATAACATTTTCGCTGCGTTTTTTCCACGTGTATAGCTTTCAAGTTTTTCACGAACCCGACTTTCCTGTGCACGTAATTGTTGACGAATACTGCGCAGTTGAGTGCTGGCACTATCTAAGACAGTCCCGTTATCATCAATACATGCAATAATTTCATGCTCGAGTGCGGTTAAGATCGGCAGTGTCTGTTTTCGTTCAATAAAGTATGGAATTTGAATGTCTTCGGATTCTTCTACCGCTTCAAGGAATTGACGTAGAATTCGACTTGCACGTATGGTACTTGCAATTTCCATTAATTCGATTGGACTTAACATCCCGCCAATTTGTGCACGTTTGGCGTGTCCACGCACATCAAAAACGCCACCCATTGGCACATTTCCACGTACACGTAGTAAAGATAACCCTTCATCTGTTTCATCCAACAAACGAACAACTTTCTCGAAATCGATGGATGGTTCGAGTAAATCTAGATGAGATCTTCCCAGTGAAGATGTACAAAAACTTGCGACCTGATCGCGTACTTTATCAAATTCAAGTGTTTTCAATGCACGTTTGGTAATCATCCAAAACACCTCCCATTTCAAGTATTATGAGTTCAAAAGCTATACGGTTTCTGCTTTTTCGACCCATCAATTTTCTAAATAATTTTTCAACTTTTCATAAGACCATGTATTTACGATGAGGTCTTCCTTCAGCCATGCTTTTTGGGCATATTTTACCCCGATATCCATAAAGCGTAATTGGTCGATGCTATGTGCATCTGTATTGATCGCGATAGGCACGTTTAAGTTTTGTGCCTCTATTAAATAGTCCGTTGCTAGATCAAGTCGATACGGGTTTGCATTTAATTCAAGTATTTTCCCATATTCTGCAGCCCATTTGATTAATTGAGATACATCTGGATTATAGCCAACTCGTTGTCCGATAATACGACCCGTGGGATGTGCGATCATATCGACATGTGGATTTTTCATGGCACTGAGTAAACGATCCATAATTTTCTCTTGGGATTGACTGAAGCTTGAATGAATGGACGCAATAACAAAGTCTAATTGTGCCAGTAATTCATCATCAAAGTCTAAAGAACCGTCTGGCAATATATCCATTTCCGTTCCTGCAAGGAGTTGAATAGTAGGATATAACTGCTGAATTTTGCGGATTTCAGAGATTTGCTCACGTAATCGCTCAGCTGAAAGTCCATTTGCAACTCGTAAGTAATGTGAGTGATCCGTTATCGCGATATGTGTGTACCCTTTATCCATACATGCTTGGATCATTTCGCTTAAAGAATGCGCACCATCAGACCAAGTTGTGTGCATATGTAAATCTGACTTAATTGCAGTTCCTTGAATTAGTGTTGTAAGCTCGTCCTGGCGATCAAATTCACGTGAATCCTCACGTACAGTTGGCGGAAAATATGGTAGTCCAAAATGAGCGAAGAACTCTTCTTCAGATTCAAAAGTTTGGTTCGTTCCATCTTCTTGCTCGACTCCGTATTCACTTATCTTCTTACCTTGTGATTTCGCGATCTGACGAAGTTTAACATTATGATCCTTTGACCCAGTAAAATGGTGAAGAGCCGTCGTATAAGCGGCCGGTTCGACTAATCGGAAATCAACATCGATTAGCTCTTCAAAATCAATGGTTACTGAAACTTTTGTGTCGCCTGCTGCAATCGTATCTGTTACAGGTAATCTTTCTAATAATTGTGCTCTAACTTCTTCGACTTTTGTCGTGGCAATAATAAAATCGAGATCTTTACTTGTCTCTTTTATTCGACGAAAACTACCCGCAACAGCAAATTTCTCTATTTGTTCGATTCCACTCAGGATTTCTTCGATTAATCGTACCGCTGTTTCTAGTTGCCATATCGGTAAACGTTCTGGTCTTTCTTCGAATTGTGTCAGCTCTTTCAGAAGCTTTTCTTCCGTTTTTGCCCCAAATCCAGCCAGTCCACGAACTTTCCCATCCAAACATGCTTGCATCAAGGACTCTTTAGAGTCGACTTTTAGCTCTGCATATAATTTCGCTATTTTCTTGCCTCCAAGACCTGGTAGCTTTAATAAAGGTAAAAGACCACTTGGGACAGTTTCCTCTAGCTCTTGAAGTACTGAAGAATTACCGGTTTCAATTAACTCTTCGATCACAGATGCTGTACCTTTTCCAATTCCTTTTAGTTTGGTGACATCATCCATTTCTGCAAGACTTCTGGCATCTAGTTCAAGTGCTTGAGCTGCTTTTCGAAATGCGGATACTTTAAAAGGATTTTCACCCTTTAATTCCATATATAAAGCTATTTTTTCTAACGTTTTAATGATAATTTTTTTGTTCATGAAATATCCCCCAATCTCTAAAAAAACTCCTCTCGGGAAGAGAGAAGTCATTATTCAGTATAGATAAACCACCATTTTTTAACCGTCTCCGACAAAAACGGAGTATTATCAAGCATCGAACCTGCTAAAATTGAGTTTTCCATTAAACTTTGGAAAATTGCAATTGGTAATAATGCCATTACATACATCACTATGAACAACAATATGTAAAATTCAATAAATCCTAAAATAGCACCTGCAATCTTACTGAAAAATCCTAGTATTGGCAAATAAGATAGGAAATCAAACATTGAAGCTACGAGTTGCAAAGCGAATTTAACTGCGAAAAAAATCAGTGCAAATGCGATTAATTGATAAAATGTCTGGTCTAAATCAAGTCGATCGATTGCAAAAGTTAAACTTGTATTCGAACCGACTGTTGGGTATGGAATCCACAACACAAATTTCTCGGCGAGTGGTTTATAATAAGTGTAAGCAACGATGAGTGCGATAATAAATCCGGTCATATGAATCAATTGGACAATAAGGCCTCTTTTGGCTCCTACAATTAAACCCGTTAATAATACTAGTAATAAAATTATATCTAACATTTGTTCAACCCTTTAACCTTTTTATTTCTTCTTCTAGTTGTTCTACTTGTTCTTTTAAATTCACATATTCGTGCATGGTGTTCACTGCAGTTAATACAGCCAACTTCGCACTGTCTAATGAGGGATTGTGCGAATGGATTTCTCGCATTTTATCGTCAACCATAGAGGCAACGAGACGCATATGTCCGCTCGTTTCCGAACCGACCATTTTATATGTTTGTCCATATATATCTACTGAAATACGAGTTTTATGTTGCTCTGACACAGCCTACCCCCCTCATTAAAATCCTATTACGTATCATACCATGAAACTGATACACATGTGAATAAGGAGCCAAAGAAAGGAACGTGTTCATGTCGAACGAAGTAATTCAATTATCTACTACACAATTAAAAAAAGTGATGTCCCATTATGCAAAAAATCGTATAGAGCGAAATGCTCCAGGCGTCGTTTTTGCTGCAAAACTTGCAGATACCTCAATCACCGCATATAAATCCGGAAAAGTTTTGTTTCAAGGTGGCGGTTCAACGCGTGAAGCTTCACTTTGGGGTACTATACAAGGCACCACTGAAAAAAAGGCAAGTTCAACTAAAGGTGACTTATTGCCTGATGGATTTGCTTTTAAATCTGTCCTTGGTTCAGATGAAACAGGCACCGGAGATTTTTTTGGGCCCATGACCGTCGCTGCTTGTTATGTCCCATCCGATAAAATCGAACTCATTCAATTCCTTGGTGTGAAGGACTCAAAAATGTTAACCGATGATCTTATGCGGAAAATTGCTCCCGATTTAAAAACAACACTTTCATACAGCATTTTAATTCTAGGGAATGAAAAATACAATACGGTGCAAGCAAAAGGATGGTCACAGGGAAAAATAAAAGCTTTGTTACATAATCAAGCACTCAAACATGTGTTAAATAAAATTGCCCCATTAAAACCCGACCATATATTAATCGATCAGTTTGCTGAACGTGGCATTTACTACAATCATATCAAATCAGAAAAAGAAATTATTCGTGAAAATGTCTTGTTCTCAACGAAAGCTGAACAACTTCATGTATCAGTTGCTGCCGCTTCCATCCTGGCACGCGTGGCGTTTTTAGAAGAGATGGATAAACTTAGTTTAAAAGCGGGATTAACTATCCCTAAAGGGGCGGGCTCGAAAGTAGATGCAATTGCAGCGAGGATTTTAGTAGATAAAGGGGATGAATTTTTATCATCCATCACTAAAAGGCATTTCGCAAATACCGGAAAAGCCATGGAAATTGCTCGTAAAAATAGAAATAATTAATGCTGCAAATTCCATACTTTATCAAACACCAGCGTCCATCAATTTTATTGACTTGTTCTGGTGTTTTTTGGTGATTCTAATGATGATCTACTGTTTTTTAATAAGAAGATTACGAATTTGATGTAACGCTTTACAAACTAAACTCGTCAATCATATAGATGCTTTTTCACTAGTAATAAGAACACTGTACATGTTATGGAGGTAAATCAAATGTTAAAAAAATTAGGCTTTATCCTTTTAATCATTCTTTTGACTACAATTGTTATTTTGTATTTAGAAGATAAGATGCGCTTAAATGGTGATGAGAACGCCGAAGAACAATCACAGGTCGCTTTTGATATGGAGAAACCCTATAAGGAGGATGAAATTATCGAATCAGATGACCTCATCAAAGAACTTATTTATCTTGCAAACAAAGGGAAAGTACTCGACTCCCCTGTAATTGCGGGCCAAACTGAGTTTGATGAACTCCAGAAAAGTTGGGGACTTTCAAAAGACTCAGCGACTACTACTCAAGGCATTTACGAAAACTACCTCGCCTCACACCATGTGACGGTAGGTCATAAAAACAATCTAATTTTTGACGTACGCTCATATCACCCTCATTTACATAACATCCAGTTAAATGAAATAAAAAACACAATGGGTACCCCAGATGAAACTCGTTCATTTGTAGATCAAACAACGAATCAAATTATCCTGGTTTATCAAATCAACACTACCTATCAACTAAAATGGATTTTGAATCAACCTACCGTTGATCAGCCGAATCCCGAAGTTCACCATATTTCGGTTGTAACTAATGTAATAGAACCACAGCAAACAGTAGCCGCATTACTCGAAGAAATGACGTTAGAAGAAAAAGTTGGTCAAATGATCGTTGCGGGAATTTCTGGTACAACTGCCACAAAAAACACCCGGTCTTTAATTAATGACTATCACGTTGGTGGCATCATATTTTACGCATCAAATATGAAAAATTCAAAACAAACCCTTCAACTACTAAATCAAATAAAAAAGACAAATGAACAAAATAGCTTGCCTCTCTTCCTCGGTATCGATCAGGAAGGTGGTCGAATATCGAGACTCCCAAAAGAGATTACTAAACTACCAACAAATGAAGAAACTGGCAAGATTAATAACCCTTCCTATTCATTTAATCTAGGATCGATTTTAGGGCAAGAATTGAATGCTTTCGGTTTCAATTTGAATTTTGCTCCTGTATTGGATGTCAATAGCAATCCTGACAATCCCATTATCGGCAATCGTTCTTACGGAAATGACCCTGGCATAGTGAGTGAATTAGGAATTCAAACCATGAAAGGACTTCAATCGCAACAAGTCATATCAGTCATCAAACATTTTCCAGGCCATGGGGATACAGCAGTAGACTCCCATTTGAAACTTCCGATTGTTGATAAAAGTCTCAAGGAGTTAAACCAAATGGAATTAATCCCATTTAAACAAGCGATTTCTAATGGCGCTGATATTGTCATGATTGCACATATTTTACTACCGAAACTTGACCCGAAGTTTCCCTCTTCGATGTCAAAACCAATTATCAAAGATGTTTTGAGAAAACAACTTGGTTTTAATGGCGTGGTAATCACTGACGATATGACAATGAAGGCCATCACGGACAACTTTGATATCACAAGCTCTTCCGTCGAATCAATCAAAGCAGGTAGCGACCTTATTTTAGTGGCACATGATTATGCCAAAATTGTTTCCGTTATTAATTCTATTGAACATGCAGTGAAAACTGGAGAACTTAGTGAAGATCGTATTGATGAAAGTGTGGAAAGAATTTTGAACTTGAAAATGAAATATGAACTAACGAATGAAGCAAATGAAAGTTTTTCGGTTGGTGATATAAATCAGAAAATTGAGGATGTATTAAAGAATAGTCAATGATTAATCTATAAGAGAAGGCAGTTTCAATGTTCACATTGTAAATTAGAACCGCCTTCTTTTTTCGTTCGATTCCTACGTGAATGCTCTTTTTTACAACGTGATGTGCATTTTTTACTACGTGAACCTCCATAATTACAACGTGAGTCCTAAAAATTACAACTGAGCCAACGCTCACCTTAATTTCCCATAAAAAAAGAGATAGACGCAAAAGTGACTGGCACTTTTTACGTCTATCTCTTATTTTAAATCACGAAATTAACCTCGTAGCTGAGCATTCCCTTGTTCTTCGAGTGCTTTTAACACTTTCGAATGTGCTTTCACTACTTCTTCGTCTGTTAATGTACGTTCTGGATCTTCATACGTTAGAGAGAATGCGACCGATTTTTGACCTGGTTCCATCTTATCTCCTTCGTATAAATCGAAGATGCGTACATCTTTCAATAACTTGCCACCCGCACTGCGGATAATTTGTTGCAGTGCACCTGCAGCTTGCCCGCGTTCTACGACTAATGCAATATCACGCGTGATTGATGGGAATCGTGGAACTGGTGTATACACTAATGGTTCCAATGAGAATGTCACTAATTTCGCCAAATTAAGTTCCATAACGTATGTTTCTTTTAAGTCACGTTTCTTTTGCTCTGTCGGATGAAGTTGACCAACGAACCCAACAAATTTACCTGCAAGTTTAATCACTGCTGTTCGCCCAGGATGTAGACCATCTACTTGTGCTTGTTCAAATGTAACAAATTGATCTAATCCCAGTTTAGCAACTAAACCTTCTACAATTCCTTTTAAGACGAAGAAATCAACCGTTTTGCGCTCACCTTGCCAGCTATGGTCTAGCCATTTGCCTGTCATCACTGCCGCTACATGCTCTTCTTCATGTGGAAGTCCTTCAGCTGTTTCACCCAAGAATACAGAACCTGTTTCAAATAACGTCACCGAATCAGCTTTACGTGCCACGTTATATGTCGCCGCTTCCAATAAGTGTGGAATCAATGATTGGCGCAGTGTACTGCGTTCTTCGCTCATTGGCATCAATAATTCAGTTACTGGTGCTGATTCCAATGCAAAACTTTGTGCCAGTTCTTTAGAAGTTAATGAGTAGGTAATTGCTTGATGCAAGCCTGCGCTTTCCAAGTAGTTGCGTACAATTCGACGCTGTGCTTGGTAAGGAGTTAAACCGCCTTGTGTTGTTTCCCCTACAGGAAGAGTCATTGGAATTTCATCATAGCCATAAATACGAGCGATTTCTTCCACAATGTCTTCTTCAATTTGAATATCTTGACGACGCGTTGGTGCATTGATATAAAGCAAGCCATTCGCAGCTTCGTAATCAAATTTCAATCGAGTCAAGATTGATGTCATTTCTTCTAGTGGGATTTTCATGCCTAAACGATTGTTAATGAAGTCTGGTGAAACCACAACTTCTTTTTGTGATTTATCCAGTTCATCCACTTTTACGCTGCCATGAAGAACTTCTCCACCCGCAAGTTCCGCGATCAATTGTGCTGCACGTTCTGCTGCAGCTTCTACTCGATTTGGGTCTACCCCTTTTTCAAATCGTGAACTTGCATCACTGCGTAAGTTATGATCTTTTGAAGTCTGACGAACTGATGCAGAATTGAAATAAGCTGATTCAATTACAACCGTCGTAGTGCCTTCATGAACTTCTGAATTAGCCCCACCCATGACACCAGCAATCGCGACTGCTTCTTGCCCATTTGTAATGACTAAATGGTGGGGTTGCAATTCACGTTCTTGATCGTCCAAGGTCGTGATTTTTTCTCCTGCATGTGCCGTACGAACAACAATTTCACCCGTTTGTAAGCGATCATAATCAAAGGCATGAAGCGGTTGACCATATTCCATCAATACATAGTTCGTAACGTCTACTACGTTGTTATGTGGGCGAACGCCCGCTGCCATTAAACGCTGTTGTAACCACAATGGTGATTCACCAATCACAACGTTTTTCACTACTTTTGCAACGTACATTGGATTTGCATCCATGTCTTCTACACGAAGTTTCAAGACATTTTCAGCCACTTCACTTGATGACACATAGTTGACTTCGGGATACTTCATTTCCTCGGAAATAATGGCACCTACTTCGTAGGCCACCCCTAGCATACTCATGGCATCTGAACGGTTTGGCGTCAAACCAAGTTCAAGTACTATATCGTTTAAACCTAATAATTCAAGTGCATCTGCACCAGGTTGGGAATCTTCAGGAAGCACATAGATTCCTTCAGCATAGGCCTTAGGTACAAGTTTTCCTTCAATCGCAAGTTCTTGAAGTGAACAAATCATGCCGTTTGATTCTTCACCACGAAGTTTCGCTTTTTTAATCTTTATGCCACCAGGTAAAACTGCACCTGGACGAGCAACAATTACTTTTTGTCCGGCAGCAACGTTTGGTGCACCACAAATAATTTGTGTCACTTCTTCGCCAACATCTACTTGGCAAATGGCCAATTTGTCTGCTTCAGGATGTTTAACACGTTCAAGGACGTGACCGACAACTACATTTGTCATTCCGTGAGAACGATCGATTACCGCATCGACTTCGATTCCTGAACGAGTAATCATTTCTGCAAGATCAGCCGGAGCTATCCCTTTTGTATCTATATAATCTGCTAACCATTTCGTTGAAACGAGCATGTGATCTCCTCCTTACACTTCAGTCCGGTGGAATTGCGAAACAAATCGCACATCATTTGTATAGAAATGACGAATGTCTTCCACTCCATATTTCAACATCGCAATGCGCTCTGGACCCATACCAAATGCAAATCCAGACAGTTTCTTCGAATCATAGCCTGCCATTTCCAGTACATTCGGATGTACCATACCAGCACCTAAAATCTCAATCCAACCAGTTTTCTTACACACGTTACAGCCACTTCCACCACATTTAAAACAAGAAATATCCATTTCTACCGAAGGCTCTGTGAATGGGAAGAAACTTGGACGCAAGCGAATTTCACGATCATCACCGAACATTTTCTTCGCAAAAATAGAAAGTGTTCCTTTAAGATCACTCATGCGAATGTTTTCGCCAATAACCAGACCTTCGATTTGTGTGAATTGGTGTGAATGTGTCGCATCATCACTATCACGTCGATACACTTTACCAGGACAAATAATCTTGATCGGTTCCCCACCCTTCGCTTCCATCGTGCGTGCTTGCACTGGTGACGTATGGGTGCGTAGTAAAATATCCTCAGAAATATAGAATGAATCCTGCATATCACGAGCAGGATGCCCTTTAGGCAAATTCAATGCTTCAAAGTTATAGTAATCCTTCTCAACTTCTGGGCCTTCTGCAATTTGATAGCCCATATTGATGAATAAGTCTTCGATTTCTTCAATCACACGTGTTAGTGGATGATGATTTCCTGTCTTCACAGGACGACCAGGCAAAGTCACGTCGATTGATTCATTCGCAAGTTGTTGTTGAATCGCTACCTCTTCCAATAAAACTAGACGCTCATCAAGAACTGCTGTCACTTCTTCACGCACTACGTTGACCAGTGCCCCCATTTTCGGACGTTCTTCAGCAGGAAGTTTCCCCATACCTTTTAACAAATCCGTAATTGGACCTTTCTTGCCTAAGTAAGCAACACGTACGTCTTGCAATTCTTTCACGGTTGAAGCGTTTTGAACTTGATCAATGGCTTCTTGTTTCAATTGTTGTAATTGTGCTTCCATCTGTACATCCTCCTTTCGAAAATAAAAAAACCCCGCCCCTATAAAAGGGACGAGGAACTATTTCGCGGTACCACCCTGATTACTACGCTGACTTTCCAGACGTAATCACTTCATTGAATTAACGGCTCTTCACCGGCCCATCTTTACAGCAAATGCTGGTCCTGACGGCAGCTAACGGGGTGAACTTCGATGAATCTTTTATATTTACACTTTCAGTCACGGTGCAAACTTCCTAAATAAAAGGGCTTCATTTACTCTTCCCGGTCACAGCTTTTAGTCATATCAAATTAGTTTCTATTATACGTGTGTTTTATCTTTTCATCAAGATTCAATTTGAATCGGTACCAAAGTGTACAATAATATTCCTGTTGCAACAGCGACATTCAATGATTCAGCTTGTCCAAATAAAGGAATCTTCAAGTTAACATCAGTTTGTACAAGTAACTCCGGGGATAATCCACTGCCTTCATTCCCCATAATTAATGCAAATCGTTCTTGCGGTTCGATATGATTGTATACGACCGACTCATCTAGAGACGTGCCAAAAACCGGAATGTTTTGCTCTTTACAAGTTTGCACCCATTCCGAAAGTTCGCCACGTACTACAGGGATATGGAAGTGAGAGCCTTGACCAGATCGAACGGTCTTCGGATTAAATGCATCGGCTGAACCTTTCCCTAAAATTACGGCATCAAGTCCTGCAGCATCGGCTGTACGAATCATTGTCCCAACATTGCCTGGATCTTGTACGGCATCAACAAATAAAAGTCGTTTCCAAGATTGCTGCTGGTCGATTGTCGTTTTCGGTTGGCTACAATGTGCATAAATCCCTTGAGAGTGCTCAGTTTCAGCAATTTCTTTTGCAATGTCCATTGTGATCTCTATGATTTCGATATTGTCGACATTCCATGTTTGAGGTATATTCATGCCTTCTCGAACAACCAGTGCCAGTACAGTCTCTTGATTTTTCAATGCTTCTTCGACTAAATGGAAGCCTTCTACTAAAAACTCTCCCGTTTTATCTCGTTCTTTCCGAACTGTAACAAGTTTTTTCCAGTGTTTAACTTGGGTATTTTGCATAGATTCAATGCGTCTCATATTTGTATGTACCGCCTTTTTCTTTTAGTGTAACAAATTCATGTATAAGTGGCGAGGGCAGCGGACAAAATGAAGTGTGAGGAGGAGAGATTATGAACTTTCAAATTCGAGATGCAATCACTGCCAACATGGTCGGCAACAATGCAACACAAATTCGTGACGTCGTAGAAGACGCCATCAAGCGCGGCGAAGAACATCTACTACCTGGTCTCGGTGTATTTTTTGAAAAATGGTGGCAATCCGCTCCAGAAACTGAAAAAGAATCCGTATTAAAGCACTTGGAACAATCGTTTCAGGCATAGGAAAAGTCTCCGATTTTCGGAGACTTTTTGTTTTATATTATATATTAAAAGCCAATCAATTATATGTCACAACTAGTTCTGGTACCGCAATTTTCTCCTCAGGATTTAGAATTTCAAAATTTGGTGGAACTGCACAACCATCAATCGTTCCTTTTATATTCTCATCAAAATAAGGCTTTGGATTTTGTAATTTGCCGTCTATGAACACTTTACCAGCAACGTATATACCTCCGTGATTTGAGTGATAATTTAATGAAGATGGTAGATTTGCATTTCCATAAATAAAGATTACAGCTTTTGATTTTAAGTTAACGGACTTAAGAACTGTGAAATCTCCTTTTACACTGATACAGGAATGGGGTTGCATATTAAGGCTATTGGTTACAAACAAATCCTTAGCGAATATTACATCTTTAGTACTCACTGAAAGGTCCTTAACACTTATGGAATTCGCATAATATTTTAAGTTTGTATCTATGGTACTTACTTGTCCCGAAAGATCTAAGGGTAAATCTGGGTGTTTAAGATCAGATACAACGTTAGCACCATTGACTGTGATACTATACTCGTAAGTCTTCAGCTTAGTTTCAGCAATGACTGATGCAGGTTTAGTGTTTACAGTGTCTAATAAACTACTACTTTTTAATTTAAAATTCCACTCTGTTCTTTTGGACGGAATCGAATTACACGAGATTTCATTATTCAACGGCTTTAACTGATATAATTGAGGTTCATTAAAACCAAAGTTTTTTATTTTATCACAAAATTCATTATTTTTTTGGGCAATATTCTTATTAATATTTGTTACTAATGTGCTAGTCTTTACTGCATTTCTATTAAAATCATTAATTAACACATTAATTTCCGAGTTGGTTTTTGTCCACTCTTTCGTAACCTCAGATTTAAAATGCAGCGCACCCATCTCGGCAGCATGTCTCGCCTGCACACTTTCTTCTTTGTTGTTGAACTGTTTTGCAGCTCCCTGATTTAGCGACAGAAGACTGATACCTAGGACTGAAAAGACAATTACTACCATCAAAACAATTAAGAGTATGTAACCTCTTTGGTTGGTTAAATATCGCATGGACACGCTCCTTATTCTTACTATAATTTACTAAATGTAGTGTCAATGAAATAACTAGCTTTTCCGGATTTTATTGTCAACTGAAACAATTGATTACTTAATCTATTGATAGTTAATTTTTTTGGATATCCTTGATCATGATTTGTAAATGTATACTCATACCCAGAAGACAAGATTTCTCCACCCTCAATTTTTAATTGATCCCCACTTATAATCAATGTTATTGTTGGACTGAATCCTGCTTGATGTGAATTCAATAAATATTGATTCCTTATTTTCTCGACGATTACATTTGCCTCTTGTTGCAAATGCTGATTTGTTGTATTTCTCTCTGATGCATTCATACCTTGAGATAAAGTTGAATAAATAAGTACTGCAATAATACCTACTATAGCAAGGACTGCAAGTAATTCAATGAGTGTAATTCCTCGTTCATTCCTCATGGTGTTGACACCTCAAAATACATATCTGTCAAGAACGGACTTTTACCCATTTTTACATGCTCGTTTGGTATCACTGAAATATTTACTTTCCTTAAATAGTCTTTTACTGAGCTCGGAGCGTCTGATAAAGTAATTGTTACTTTATATCCCGATAAGGTATATTTGTAAGTTCCATTAAGAAGTTTATTTCCTTTTAAGTTCTCATTAGGAACAATAACATTGTTTTTAGTGATTCCAATCAAATTCTCAAATGAGTTTTTTTCCCTTATCTTAGCCACTACAGCTTCAGCTACCTGAACTTCAGTCAGTGTTTCTTTATTATGCATCGTGAATCTTGCAGATTGAGTAAAATAAGTCATTGAAGCAATTAACACTAACGAAAGTATGACAAGTGCTGCAAGAATTTCAACGAGAGTCATCCCTCTATTATTCTGTAAATTTTTTTTCATAACAATCACCAGTTCCTTCAAAGTAGAATATTCTCATTGATGTTCGAAGATATCCCAAATCGCTTGTAGTTAATATAAAAAACTGAGGTAAGCCTTATAACCAGTTACCTACAATTGGATATTTTTTGTGACAAATATTAAAACCATTCTATCACATTAGCAAATAATACTTATTATTTTAATGATTTTCTATTAAATAGTTTCATATTTTCTTTCTTAAAGTTTGCTTACATAAGCTCAGACAAAAAAAGACGAAATCACTGGATTTCGTCTCTAATATTACATCTATGAGTTTATGTATCAATCAGGTTATGTTATATGCTGCATAGCCATTAATTTATATTTCGCGAATAAAGAAATCAAACCCAAGTGCTGTTAAGATTCCGAATACTAAAGTCCATAGAGCGATGCTTACCGTCATCCATAGTGTTGTCCATTTTTTACTAGCCCCTAGTGTCATCCCGATGAATGCTGCTATATGAGTACCGATTAAAATTGGTCCTAGCAGTGCGAGTCCTGGTAAACCATATCTGCTCCATATTTTCTTCGCACGGTCTGATCGTTTTGATTTTGTTTTTCCTTTAGCTTCTTGTCGTTTGATCCACCAAATTTTAAATTTGTCGAACCCGATAATTAATACCCCAACGGTTAGCATATTTCCCACAAATGCCAATACCATTACCCAGAATGGCGATAATCCAGAAACAATCCCTATAGGAATGACTAATGCTATTTCCAACCATGGGATTGCCGCCCCTAAAAAAACTAAAAAATATTCCCACATCACTCCTCATCCTCCTCAATATGTTTACGTACTTCAAGGTAAAAAATCAAATATTGTATAAATGCTAATAATAAAATGCCAAAGATCATCCAATATCTTGGGATTTCAAACACCATATAAATAACTGCCATGAATGGAAGTGCCCAGACGAAGAATGTGTAAACTTTTTGTGCGGCTCTTCTTGTAATGTGCGTCATGCCTTCATCTTGTTCTAAGTATTCGATGGGACGTATTTGCCACATTGATACCTTTTGAGTTGGGTATTGTTTGTTATGCTTCGATAGCTTTAATGAAAAAACGACGATTAAGAGAAAAGTTAAGAAAATTGAACTAATTAATAATATGGATTCCAAAGGGGGGAATTCTACTCCAAATCTTAGTTCATCATCATTATGAATAAATTCCGTTGAAGCACCACTAATACTGAAAATCATAAATCCTAATAATACAATAAATGTCATTTGCCATAATGGGTATTGCACTCGAAAATCTTTTTTCATTGTGATTTATCCCCTTCCAACCAAAATAATTCATCCACTTTCACTTCAAACTCTCTTGCCAATTTTAATGCAAGAGTAATCGACGGTGAAAAATCTCCTTTTTCAATAAAACCAATTGTTTGTCTCGTTACCCCAACTCGCTCACCTAATTCTCCTTGTGAAAATCCAAACCGTGCACGCAGTTCTTTGACTCGGTTATGGAGCATTGAGTTCACTCCTTTATGTTAATTATTATATACATAATGTATACTATACTTAACATAAAGTAAACTAAAATTAACATAATTATTTTTTTGGTCTATTTCAATTAGGACAAAATCAACGTTTTCATGGCATAAGAAAAGCGCCTTACTTTTGACATAAGACTCTCGACTTGCTTTCGAATTAGCTAAACATATTAAGTGATAGAGAAATGCTCTAGGAAGATTAGAAATATTAATAAATTTCATGATTTAAGTACTTTGTTCTGTGTTTAATAAAGGCTTTGATATCTGTAAATGGTTTGATTTCAAGAGTAATCACATAGAACTGTGCATAAAAAATATGAATAGAAAAAGCACCACCGAAGCGATGCGTTGGGAAAATTGTGTCAAAGTTTTTAAACCAGATTAATTTTAAATTATGAAAGGATTGAAGCCAAAATCGCTTTTTGTGCGTGCAGGCGATTTTCCGCTTGTTGAAACACAGCTGAGTGTGGGCCATCAATGATTGATGTTGCCACTTCTTCTTCACGATGCGCAGGTAGACAATGCAGAAATAAATAGTCCGGCTTTGCATGTTTTACGAGATTATCATTTATTTGGTAACCCTCAAATGCCTTTAGTCGTGCTGCGGTTTCTTCTTCCTGGCCCATGCTGGTCCATACATCCGTATATATGACATCAGCGTTTGACACTGCTTCGATGGGATTATTGGTCGTTAGAATGATAGAACCGTTTAATGTTGCGATTTTTTGCGCTTTACCTAAAATGGCATTGCTAATTTCAAACCCTTTTGGCGAAGCAATCGTTATGTCAACTCCGAGATGTGCACAAGCAATGATGAGAGAATGTGCCACATTATTGCCATCACCAACGTAAGCCAATTTTCGCCCTGATAAGTGACCCTTTACTTCATAGATTGTTAATAAATCCGCAAGAGCCTGGCACGGATGAAAAAGATCGGTTAAGCCATTAATTACAGGTATTGTGGCTGCGTCTGCTAGTTCCTCAACCATTTTATGTGAATTCGCGCGTATCATAATACCGTCTAAATATCCGGAAAGAACCTTCCCAGTATCTGAAATGGGTTCACCTCGACCAATTTGCAAATCTCTTGCATGCATATACATTGCTTTTCCACCTAATTGATTCATCCCAACTTCAAATGAAATACGTGTACGTGTTGAATGTTTTTCAAAAATTAGTCCAAGTGTTTTTTCTGCAAGTAATGGAGGATAGACATTACTTTTGGCTAAGCCCTTCAGGTCAACTGCTAAATCCAACAATTGACCAATTTCTTCTGATGAATAATCAAGCCAAGTAAGCAAATCTTTCCCTTTTAAACTTTCAACTACTTTTAAATTTACATATTCTAATAACTTCACTAAAATCACCCCTATTAATAATTATGTAATTATTATTATAAATATTCATAATATAAAAAACAAGTGCACATTAAAAGTAATAAATAATATACGTTTTCTGCCATTAAAAAAAGCATCGCCGAAGCGATGCTTTTTGGAAAATCGTTTATTCAAATGTAATTCTATTTACCGTGTCGCGATCCAATTTCTTGATAACCTCAATAATTAACTTCACTGTATTTTCATAGTCATCACGATGTAAAATTCCTGCATGAGAATGGATGTAGCGAGTTGCGATTCCAATTGCCAATGAAGGAACTCCGTTAACAGTTAAGTGAATTGCCCCAGCATCAGTTCCGCCGCCAGGAATGCTTTCAAACTGATATGGAATGTTGTTTTCATCTGCAGTATCAACCACAAGATCACGTAAACCTTTATGTGATACCATCGATGCATCAAATAACACGATTTGTGGACCTGCACCCATTTTACTTGTTGATTCTTTTGCTGTAATTCCGGGTGTATCTCCTGCAATACCAACGTCTACAGCAAAACCGATATCCGGTTTAATTTTTGTAGCAGCAGTCCTTGCACCACGTAGGCCAACCTCTTCTTGCACTGCACCTACCCCGTACACGATATTCGGGTGGCTCTCACCTTTCAAGCCTTTTAGCACATCGATAGCGATTGCACAGCCGATACGATTATCCCAAGCTTTTGCAAGAAGTAATTTCTCGTTGTTCATGACAGAAAATTCAAAGTAAGGTGTGACCATATCTCCTGGTAATACGCCCCACTCCATCGCCTCTTCTTTCGAAGACGCACCGATGTCAATAAACATATCTTTGATATCAACCGGTTTTTTACGAGCTTCCGGAGATAAGATATGAGGCGGTTTTGAACCAATTACACCTGTAATTGAATCCCCTTTACGCGTAACGATTGTCACTCGTTGAGCTAACATTACTTGTGACCACCAACCACCTACTGTTTGAAACTTCAAGAAGCCCTTGTCATCTATTTGTGAAATCATGAATCCAACTTCATCCAAGTGGCCTGCAACCATGATTTTTGGGCCGTTTGCGTCGCCTACTTTTTCTGCGATTAAGCTCCCAAGGTTATCTGAATCCATTCGATCAGCAAATGGCTCTATATATTTTCTCATTACATCTCGAGACTCACGTTCATTACCAGGAATTGCTTTTGCATCTGTCAATTCTTTCAGCATTGTGAGTGTTGCATCTAGCTTTGTCATTATTTCGCCCTCCTAAATATACTCTTCGAGTATTATTATAATGTAAAATCTGTCAGTATTCAAAATATTCTTTAATAACCAGTGCGTTGTCGCTCATAATTTTTTTCGTTCTTCTCGAGGTAAGCTTGAAGTACTTCACTATGTGTAAATCCAAGGTTCGTAGCAATAGCTCCATACCACGACCAAATGTCTTTATAATTGTCGTCTGTTGGTTCTAGTAAAAACTGATTGATGGATGATTGTGTATGTAAGAACAATAATGTGAGTGATTCATCCTCATGATTTTCTGGCCAGTTTTCTAAATCATTGAAATTCATTTCAATCCCTACTGATAATAGAAAATGAATAGAGTCGACATACTCTTCTAATAGGACGTCTTTTTCAGAAGGACCCTTGTCACTCCAGAACTTAAAGCAACGAGTTTCATTTGCAAGTTCAGCAAGTTCAATCAGAAGTGCAAGTCCTTTCTCCAAAAACACATCATGAGATATGTTTTTCTCTGCCTGTATATATGTATCAAGCGATTTTTGCAATATAAAAAGTTTTTGTAAATTCATTGAAATTCCTCCCATAATTAAATATTAGCATTTATCTTGAAACCAAGTGTCTTTTAACACGTATACCATAGTAACATGTCTGCACATAGGGGGTTCATTATGATTGTGATATTGATTCGTTTTTTGATTGTTGCATTAATCATCTATTTATTCTATCGTGGAATTGCTTATTTAATGGATCCGAAACGCAAACTTGATGATGCACGTAAGCATAGCTCTTATTATTTTTATGATGATAGAAAAAATGTTCGAAAGAACTTTTTCATTACTTACAAAGGTGCACTATTTGAAGGGGAGAAATATCTAGGTACCACTAAAACTGCTCTTGAAATTGTTTCTATTTTTGTTTGGTCCAAAGATCCCATGGAGTTACAAGGTTTTACGCGTGACGACTTCTTATTTATGGAAAAAGAAATTTTGAAAAATTATCCCGATGCCGGCATTAGTTGGAAAAACCCAATCGAACAATTGATGAAATAACCAAGAAAACCGACACAAATGAACAATTGTGTCGGTTTTTTTTAGCCATGCGGAATTGGTGTTTTCAGACGTCACTTCCAAAAGTTTTATATGCCCAAATCAATAAGGCTATTTGGGCAATGGCTAGTAGGGTAAAGCCAATTCGGAAAGAGAGGTGTTTCGTTTTATGACGATATGTAATCATTCCGAGATAAGCACCCAAACCGCCACCAAAGATTGCAAATTTCCATAGTGTCCGTTCTGGCACGCGACGTTTGCCTGCTCGTGCTGCAGCTTTGTCATGTCCCATGATGAAATAAGTAATGATTGACATGACGATGTAAAATCCGATAATAATAATAATAATTGGACTCATATTTCCCCTCCTCCAATACGATCTTGCAATATAGTGTTTTTATCTATTAATCATTTATCTATATGTTTAGGTTTTTTTAAAGAATGCATAGAAAACGCGAGAGTGCATGTGCAGCAAGCGCAACTATTCAATAAACAACAGGATCGTATAATAGAGCTTAAGTATAAAAAAAGACTGACGGAAAATCCATCAGTCTTTTGTGTATTTAAAACTAGTTGTTCATTGATTTTTTAGCAGCATCTGCTAATTGTGTGAATGCAGCTGCATCAGTAACAGCTAGATCAGCTAACATTTTACGGTTAACTTCGATACCAGCTAATTTCAAACCGTGCATTAAACGGCTATAAGAAAGACCATTCATGCGTGCTGCCGCGTTGATACGTGTAATCCATAATCTACGGAAGTCACGTTTTTTGTTGCGACGGTCACGGTAAGCATAGTTACCTGATTTCATAACTGCTTGGTTTGCTACTTTATATAATAATTTTTTAGCTCCGTAATAACCTTTAGCTAATTTCAAGACTTTCTTACGACGTCTTTTTGTTACTGGTGTGCTTTTTACGCGTGGCATAATAATTACCTCCTGCTATTATTTCGAACGATTAATTTTGTGTATTATTTCATGTAAGCGATTAGTGATTTGATACGTTTGTAATCTCCTGAAGAAACTAGTCCACCCTTACGAAGTTTACGTTTTGCTTTTGTAGACTTGTTAGCGAATAAGTGACTGCGGTATGCGCTTGCACGTCTAATTTTTCCAGAACCAGTCTTTTTAAAACGCTTAGCCGCGCCGCGGTGAGTTTTCATTTTTGGCATGTCGAATTCCTCCTAAACTGTTCGTCAATCTTACTTTTTCTCGTTCTTAGGTTGAAGAACCAAGAACATGCTACGGCCTTCCATCTTCGGTTTTTGTTCAACCGTCGATACTTCAGCACAAGCTTCAGCAAAGCGATCTAATACGCGCTGGCCAATTTCTTTATGCGTAATTGCACGGCCTTTAAAACGAATTGAAGCCTTAACTTTGTCGCCTTTTTCAAGGAATTTAATCGCGTTACGTAACTTCGTTTGGAAATCATGCTCATCGATTGTAGGGCTCAGACGAACCTCTTTCATTACGATAATCTTTTGATTTTTACGAACTTCACGATCTTTCTTTTGATTCTCAAACTTGAATTTACCATAGTCCATGATACGTGCGACTGGTGGCTTGGCTTGAGGGGCCACAAGGACAAGATCCAAATTAACGTTAGCCGCGATCTCAAGCGCTTCGTTACGTGTTTTAACTCCTAATTGTTCACCATTTTGGTCAATAATTCGTAGTTCACGTGCGCGAATGCCATCGTTTACATACATGTCTTTGCTAATAGTAATCCACCTCCAGGTAGTGTCGCGAATACATGGTTTGGGCATATCTCTCGAATAGGAAATCCTATAGAGTCAGTTACGCCGTTCCGGGCCAATAAAAAAACGGACGGACATTTAAATAGATGTCCGCCCGCCGATATATGCAAGTACAACTCTGTACGTTACGTTCAATCGTGTGCCGACCTGTCAACGACTTCTAGTGTCGATCAGGTGAGAAGCGGGCAGCCTCTGCTTATACCACAAACTTTGTATTCATTAACCTAAATAACAATATCACATAGAATTTCTTGTGTCAACAAAGTTTAGCTAATTTCTTGTAAAATGCTAGAAAGGAAGTCCTCAAATGAAATACTTGCAGAGTTTTGTTCCCCATACTTACGGACGTTTACAAAGCCGCTTTCAAGTTCTTTATCTCCAAGCACCAACATGTAAGGGATTTTTTGCATTTGTGCCTCTCGAATTTTGTATCCGAGTTTTTCTTCACGTTCATCCATCTCCACACGCAACCCTGCTGCTTGAAGTTTTTCAATGACTCCTTTTGCGTAATCGAAGTGAACTTCATTTGATACTGGAATAACTTGTACTTGAACCGGCGCCAACCAGGTTGGGAAAGCACCTTTATATTCCTCGATTAAGAAAGCAACAAAACGCTCCATCGTTGAAACAACGCCACGGTGAATAACGACTGGGCGATGTTGTTTCCCATCCTCACCGATATACGATAGATCGAATTTTTCTGGCAGTAAGAAGTCAAGTTGAACAGTTGATAATGTTTCCTCTTTACCTATTGCAGTTTTGACCATGACATCCAACTTAGGACCATAGAACGCGGCTTCCCCATCAGCTTCGTAGTAATCCAGTCCAAGCTCATCCATCGCTTCTTTCAGCATGCTTTGTGCTTTGTTCCACATATTGTCATCATCAAAATATTTTTCTGTATCTGCTGGATCACGATAAGACAAACGATATGAATAATCATTGATGTTAAAGTCTTTATATACATCGATAACTAATTGAACTACACGTTTTAACTCATCTTTAATTTGATCGGGACGAACGAAGATGTGTGCATCGTTCAATGTCATCCCACGAACTCGTTGAAGTCCTGATAATGCTCCAGACATTTCATAACGGTGCATTGTACCAAGTTCAGCTATACGTATCGGTAAGTTACGGTATGAATGAATGCCGTTTTTGTAAATCATCATATGATGTGGGCAGTTCATTGGACGCAATACTAGATCTTCGTTATCCATACTCATTACCGGGAACATATCGTCTTGATAATGATCCCAGTGACCACTTGTTTTGTATAATTCCACGCTACCCATTACTGGAGTGTAGACGTGATCGTATCCTAGTTTCACTTCTTTATCTACAATATAGCGTTCAATGATTCGACGAATTGTTGCTCCTTTAGGCAACCACATCGGCAAACCTTGACCAACCTTTTGTGAGTTCATGAACAAGTTAAGTTCTTTCCCGATTTTACGGTGATCGCGCTCTTTTGCTTCTTCAAGCATTTTCAAATGTGCGGATAATTCATCTTTAGTGAAGAACGCCGTACCATAAATGCGTTGAAGCATTTTATTATCGCTATTTCCACGCCAGTAAGCACCAGCAATACTCAATAGTTTAAATTCTTTTAATTTCCCAGTCGTTGGTACATGTACACCACGACAAAGGTCGAAGAACTCACCTTGTTCATATATGGAGACTTGCTCATCTTCTGGGATGGCCTCCAATAATTCGAGTTTATATTCATCATCAATTGCTTTGAACTTTTCAAATGCTTCCGCACGTGAAACATCATGACGCACGATTTCAATGTTCTCGTTGATGATTTTTTTCATTTCTTTTTCAATCAACAGCAAGTCTTCAGCTGTAATTGGTTGTGGAGAATCGATATCGTAATAGAATCCATTTTCAATTACCGGACCTACACCTAATTTTACGTCTTTGAAAAGTCGTTTTACTGCTTGTGCCAAGACATGCGCTGAACTATGTCGCAACATTTCTAGTGCTTCAGCTGAACCTGGAGTGACAATCGCAATTGCACCGTCATGTTGTAGCGGTGCTTTCAAATCTACTAGTTGGTTATCTAGTTGACCAGCTAACGCTTTTTTGCGAAGGCCAGGGCTGATTGAAGCTGCAACGTCTTCCGTTGTTGTGCCTTTCGGGAACTCCTTTATCGCGCCATCTGGAAATTTTAATGAAATCATTTCTGACATGCTGAACACTCCTTTTTTTGATGATGTTCGAAAAGTCCGCAAATGCTTGCTCCTCTATGAACGCTCATTTTAGTTGTTTTGTTAAAAATTGAACGCAAAAAAACCCCGTCCTATGAAAGGGACGAGGTTTGAGTTCGTGGTTCCACCCTTCTTCCTTCTGATTAGTCACAGGACTAAGAAGACGAAGCTTTGAGTCGGCTAACGGGCCGTTACCGTCAACAGTTACTGTTATTTCACTGATGCTGCTCCGAGGTGGTAAAATGATCGTCGTACTTAAGAAGCTTCCAGCCATGGCTTCTCTCTCTAGAAAGTCGTACAAACAAATATTGTCCTCTTCTTGGCATTTTATTATTGGTATGAGCATATTTTACGCTTGCATAAACTTAAATGCAACTCTTAATTTAAATTAAACTCAAAATATTTATTTTATTTAATTGACCCGTTTTATTGATTGATTCGTCTATTTTTCCCGGTTAACTTGATCGGAACGGTTGTAGAAACAATTCGTTCCATGATTCTTCCGGCTTTCACTGAATCCTGATCCCCTTTAGCTGTCGTAGCCAAATGGGCTTCAAGTTCTTTGAAGTCGAGGTTAGAGGTTATGAAGGTAGGAAGATTTTCAGCCATTCGATAATGGAAAATGGTTCCTAATATTTCATCTCTAGTCCAAGGAGACATGGTTTCAGCACCAATATCGTCTAACATTAATACAGGTGCTTTTTTCACATAATCGACTTTTTCGTGAACGGTTTGATCTTGTATTGAATTTTTCATTTCTTTTAAAAACTCTGGGACATATACCAAAACAGTTTGGATATGCATACTAGCTAATTCATTTGCTATTGCACCCAGCAAATACGATTTACCAACACCAAACTTGCCAAATAAATATAAGCCTTTTGCTGGTACCTCACCAGTTTCTCTAATAGCATTAATAAATTTATTGGCAGCGACACCTGCAATGATCCGTCCATCTTCATCAAAATCCACATCTTCTAATCGTGCCTTTAAGACATCTTTTGGCATGTGCATGCTAGAGATCATTTTTGATACAAGGTTTCGCTTATCCTCCACTAATTTTTGTGAACATTGAACATAATCCAAATCAATCATTCCACGAGTTAATACTAGCTTCGGAATAAACCCTTTCATCATGTTTTTACATTCCCTAACAGAAGGACAGTCATGACAGTCCTGTTTTTGACCAGAAAATTCATAGAGTTTTATAAGTCCTCGATCAACCACAGATTTAGTAATTTGTTGGTCGTTCTCAGAAATAAACTTCTGAACGCTAGGATCTTCTATGATTTCATTTCGAACTGACTCATAACGAGTTGAAAAGTCCGGAGATTTAATGACTCGTTTTAAAGTTTCATTAATAGGTTCCAAACTAATTCACCTTTCCTTCTTTTATGCCTAATTCTTCAAGAAGTTTTCTACGTTGTTCTTTTAATTCAGGAGAAACTGTATTCTCTGTTACTGAATTCGTGTCACGCTCTTCTTTTGCTTTAAAGAACCATTCTGGCACTTTCTCTTCGCGCACATTTTTCCGCTTATATGGTGCTGCTGGTGTTTTAGCAGCATTTTGCCATTCCATGTATTGATCATGTTCTTTCCTTGAAATCTCAATAGCTTGCTCTGCAGTTTGTATATTTTCGCGCTGCCAATGGGCTGCAATTTTATGCACGTAATTTTTATTTAATTTCTTTTTCGCCCTGATTAATACAAATTGCAATAAGACATTTACTACAGCTGGAGGAAAACCATATTTAAAAATGAGCTCATTCGCTAAATCAACTTCTACTGGAAGAGGCTCATTCCCATTTGAAATATCGCGTAATACTTCAAGAGGCGGTGTTTCTTCCATATACTTAATTAATGCTTGATCTTTTGAAGGCTTGCCCTCTTGTGGCACGGCTTCCGATTGTTGCTCCAATTTCTGAGTAATCCGCGGTGGTTTTGATGAAATTGATAGTTTGTAATAATCAGCGGCAGTTTTTTTCAAACGTTCTTCTGTAATCCGATTTTGATCATCAATAGCCATCATTAATACTTTTTGCATATCAATGGCATTTAACGAATATAAAAAAGCCACTTTCGCAATTAGTTCTTTGATCGGTAAAGTAAGAACGTTTGAAGGAATCATGACATCTGATAATCCTGATTTCAGTAAATCAAAATCGAAATCCAGAGAGTATAAAGGTAATTTTTTTGGTCGACTCGGTTGGTCCAGTTGTTCAGGCGTGAAAATGTGACTCAGCTTCGTGTAATCATGATTACTTTTAAAGACGTCTTGTAGATCTCGTGAGACATTTTCATAACCGCTCTGCAACAGGGGTTTCTTCACAAATCGTTCCCGTATTCGTAAATATGCTTTTTCATGAATGACGCTGTATAAAGATGTCGCTAGTATCGGTTCACTAAAAAACGTAGCAGCATCCAAGGGAGATAGTATTTCATATATAAACGTGCGTTTTAATTCATTATCTTTTTTCCACGATTTCATCAACCCAATTGCTTCCAAAGCAACGCGAGCATCAAATATTTTTTTCAACGACATGTTCAAGACGTCCATCAAATAATAATGGGTCAATTCTTCAACCGTTTGAGCTTCCGATTCTGACCACAAAGTAAAGTACAAACTCATGGCATCTGAACCTACAATCGGTTTATACAACATTGTCACTAGATGACGATCCCTATCAGCAAGTGGGTATGGCATTTGGATGATGAAGCTATCGACTGGTTGAAGTTCTTTAAATAATAGTTGCATACCACATCGTCCTCCAAGTCCTTACTGTTTGTCTTCTGGGTTTCTCTTTAGTAAATCTTTTAATTCATCAATAAAGACGTTGATATCTTTAAATTGACGATATACCGAAGCAAATCGTACATATGCGACTTCATCAATTGCCGCTAAATGGTCCATAACCATTTCGCCCACATTTTCAGATTTCACTTCCGAATTACCGATTCGACGTAAATCTTTCTCAATTGAGAATACTACCGCCTCAAGCACATCGAGCGATACAGGTCGTTTTTCACACGCTCGAATTACACCTCTTAATACTTTCTCATGGCTAAATTCTTCTCGGGAACCGTCTTTTTTGACAACGATTAAAGGCATTTCTTCTACTTTTTCGAATGTTGTAAAGCGGAATCCGCAATCTTCGCATTCTCTTCTTCTACGAATTGCTTTGTTGTCGTCAACTGGTCTTGAATCTACGACACGCGTTCCATTATATTGGCAAGTTGGACATCTCATTTTAGTTTCTCCTGAAATTCGTTTTTCGTTTTATGTTCTTTTCATATTATAACAAAAAATGACGATAGAAATCGAAAAAGCAGAGGAATTACTCCCTCTGCTCACTCATTTTTACAGTTTATGTGTTATGCATGTGCTGTTACGCGAGTTTTGCCCGCTGTAACAGGACCCATACCGCGTGGAATTTCAGTCAATTCACGTGATTGTGATCCAAGTGCATCAGCAATATATTTAGCAGCAATTGTAGGATCTAAATCGCCGCACGTATATACATCAATACTTGCGTAACCGTGTTCTGGGAAGCTATGAATTGTTAAATGTGATTCTGAAATGATCACGACTCCACTCACACCTTGTGGTGCAAATTTGTGGAATGCTACTTCACGTACTTCTGCTCCTGATTTAAGTGCTGCCTCTACAAATGTACGTTCGATGAATGTTACATCGTTCAATTTGTCAAACTCGCACTCCCATAGTTCTGCAATAACATGACGCCCCATTGTTTCCATGGTTCGTTTCCCCCTTTGATAAGTTTATTTTAAAGGTTGTTGAATCATCAAAGTCGACCACCACGGGGGAAAGTTAGTCCAGAGAGGTCCTAACCCTTTAAGCAGTCAATTGCGTACTGATTTATGTACACGAATCACATTATATGATGTATCCAGCTACAATGCAAGTGAATCAGAAAAATAATTCCATCCACTTCAAATAGTGGAATGGAATTATTTGAATTAAGAATTCACTTTTGCTTTTAGTGCAACTGCAACTTTTTTAGTTAAGTCCACTACACGTGCTGAGTAACCCCATTCGTTATCATACCAAGCGAGTACTTTCACTTTACGTGACCCCATTACCATGGTCGTCAATCCGTCTATGATCGCTGAATGTGGATTTGAATTGAAGTCAACTGATACAAGTGGTTCCATTGTGAATCCAAGAATACCTGTCATTGCGCCCTTTGATGCCTCTATAAATGCTGCATTCACTTCTTCGACCGTTACGTCCGTTTGTAAGTCTACTACAAGGTCTACTAGTGATACATTTGGTGTTGGAACACGAAGTGACAAACCATGTAGTTTCCCTTCTAATTCAGGTAACACTAGAGTCAAGGCTTTAGCGGCTCCTGTAGATGTTGGGATGATTGACTGTGCACAAGCACGCGCACGACGTAAATCTTTATGTGGATTGTCAAGGTTCTTTTGATCATTTGTATAGGCGTGAATCGTTGTCATTAATCCATTTTCGATGCCGAAAGTATCATTTAACACTTTTGCAACAGGAGCTAGACAATTTGTAGTACAACTTGCATTTGAAATGACATCATGTTGATCGATGTTTAATTGATCATCATTAACACCCATAACAATTGTAATGTCTTCATTTTTACCAGGAGCAGTCAAAATTACTTTTTTCGCACCAGCCTCTAAATGCAATGCTGCTTTTTCACGTGCATTAAATTTACCAGTTGCTTCAATAACGATATCAATGTTCATTTCTTTCCAAGGCAAGTTTAATGGGTCTCGATCGCTCACGATTTGAACGCGTTTCCCATTTACGATTAAAGCGTTTTCATCTACGACAACTTCACCAGAAAATGTTCCGTGATTTGTGTCATACTTAATCAAATGTGCTAATGTCTCAGCGGGGTAACTGGCATTTATTGCCACAATATTTAAGTCCTCTTGAAGTATTGCTTGTCGGAAAAACATACGGCCAATGCGGCCAAATCCATTAATAGCTATAGAAGCTGACATAAGTAAATCCTCCTACAAGTATGTTATACTGTTGATCCTTATCCGTAGATTAGTATAACACATTAAATCCCAATAACCACAGTAAGTTGACATAAATGAAATGTTCTATTTTTCAGAAATTGGGACATTATATGTCCCACTGGTCTAATAAACGCTCTAGTTGTTCCTTTGATTCTTCCTTGGATCCGTTGTTGTAAATGACGGCATCAGCACCTTTTTCCTTTTCCGAAATTGGTAATTGTGACTGAATTCTTGCCATCGCTTCTTCAATAGAAAGAGAATTGCGCTCCATTAAACGTTGAAGTTGAGTCTCTTCAGTAACCGAAACAACCATTATTTTATCTACAAAATGTTGCAACTTACTTTCAAATAACAGTGGAATGTCCATAATAATAGTAGAATGACCATCTTGGATTAATTTGTCCCGCTGTCGCAACATTTCAGCTCGTATAGCTGGATGCATCAAATCATTCAACAGTTTTCTTTTGGCTGGGTTATGAAAAATAATTTGTCCAAGAGCCTCTCGATCCAATGTGCCGTCAACGTTCATTATTTCTTTTCCAAATACCTCTTCAATCTCTTGTAAGGTTTTTGTTCCCCTTTCCACCACGATTCGTGCCACTAAATCTGCATCAACGATGGGAAATCCTTTTTCTTTCAGCATGGCAGAAATTGTACTTTTGCCACTGGCAATACTTCCTGTTAATCCGATAATCATTATTTGTTCATCCTTTTATCTTTGACATGAGGGACAATACCATGAGTTTCGTCCTCCCAGGACCACTTGTTTAGTAGGAATCAGGCAATTAGGACAATGTTTCTTACTATACATCTGCAAACGATCTTGCATACCACCTGCTTCTCCATTAATGTTCCGATAATCTGAAATGGAACTTCCTCCTGCAGCAATACTTTCATTCAACACATCGACAATTGTCTGAAAAAGTTCAATTTGTTTTTTCTTACTGATTCGCTTCACAGTTCTTGCTGGGTGGATATGCATACGATATAAAGCTTCAGTTGCGTAAATATTGCCACAGCCTGAAATTACTTTCCCATCCATTATGGTTTCTTTAATCGACTTTTGTTGATATTTAGACAGGTTGGCCATTTCAAGAAAATGACCAAGTGCCAGTTCATCAAACGGTTCAGGGGCCATTAATAATAATGGAGGGAACTGTTCTTCAGAATCAAGTAACCTCATTTCACCGAATCTCCGGATATCGGCATAGACAAGTAACATACCATTATCAAGTCTGAAAATCACATGTATATGCTTTCTGAACTTCTCTTCGGTTATGTCGCTAACCACTTGAACATAGAACCACGCTCCGGTCATACCTAGATGTGTTACCAACAAACTAATTTCATTTTCTTTCTCTAAATGAAAATAAATATATTTTGAACGTCTTACGATCCGAGAAATCTTCACATTTTTCAATACTTGTTGAAAATATGCTAGTTCTACTCCTTTTATGATGGCTTGCTTCCCTGCTTTACGTGATGTTTCTAAAACGGAAGAAATCGTTACCTGCTCAATTGTCCTTCCTGTAGCTACAGGTCTAAGCGAGTTAACGACTCCCTCTACCTCTGGTAATTCTGGCATACGACAACTCCTTACTTCGTATCGTACCACGTTGGACCAAACGCATAATCCACTTTTAGTGGCACCTTCAGTCCAATGGCATTCTCCATCACTTCTGGTACGATTTTTTCTAAGATTGGGATCTCTTCAGGAGGTGCTTCAAAAATCAATTCATCGTGCACTTGAAGTAACATTTTTGCTTGTAAGTTTTCTTTCTCCAAACGATCCGCCATATCAATCATGGCTTTTTTGATTATGTCTGCTGCACTTCCCTGGATTGGTGTATTCATGGCAGTCCGTTCTGCAAATCCACGAATGTTAAAGTTTGAACTTGTAATATCAGGTAAATATCTTCTTCTATTTAATATGGTAGTGACGAATCCTTGTTGTTTTGCTTCTCGTACAATTTCATCCATATAGACTTTCACACCTGGAAAACTCTTTAAATAGCGTTCAATGAATTCAGCTGCTTCTTTACGTGTAATGGATAGGTTTTGGGATAGACCGTAGTCACTAATTCCATAAACAATTCCAAAGTTAACCGCTTTAGCCGCACGTCGCATATCGGATGTGACCTCATCTGCTTCAACGTGGAAAACGTCCATCGCGGTCTTAGTATGGATGTCCAAGTCATTTCTGAAAGCATCAATTAATTGTTCATCATCAGACATATGTGCTAATACCCGCAATTCAATTTGGGAGTAATCTGCTACAAACAATATCCAGTCTGGTTGTGATGGCACGAATGCTTTTCGTATTTTACGTCCTTCTTCCAATCGTACCGGTATGTTTTGTAAGTTCGGATTTGTCGAACTCAATCGTCCAGTTTGTGTTAACGCTTGTTGGTACCTCGTATGAATTTTGCCATCCGTTTTATGAATTTCTTTCAGTAGTCCCTCAATGTAGGTTGATTGTAACTTTCCTAATTGTCGGTACAAAAGAATATGTGAAATGACTTCGTGCTTCCCTTCTAACTTTTCCAAAACGTCTGCAGCTGTAGAGTAACCCGTTTTTGTTTTTTTCAATGGCGGAAGTCCTAGTTTTTCAAATAGAATGACACCTAATTGTTTTGGCGAGTTAATGTTGAAGTTCTCACCTGCTGCATGGTAAATCGTTTGCTCAATTTCCGTTAACTTGCCAGCCAAATCCTCACCTATGTCAACGAGGGTTTGACGATCTACCTTTACTCCGTCAGATTCCATTTTCCCTAAAATGGTTGCTAAAGGTAATTCAAGTTCTTGATAAAGTTCATATTGTTCATTTTCTTTCAATTTATCATCCATCACTGTTCGGAGTTTCCATACAGCCATCGCTTTTCGGACAATATGTTCCCCAAGCACCTCATCAGCAGGAACTGATTTTTTGACTCCTTTACCATACACTTGCTCGTTGGTAAGTACGTCATTATAGCCGAATTCACGTGCCAATACCGCTACATCATCAGATGTAATGCCTGGATTGACGATATAGGCAGCTAGAACAAAATCAAATTCAACCCCATCTAAGAGGATATCTTTTCGATGAAAAGCGGCAAGAGCTGCCTTTGAATCGACTAATTGCTTTTTCTTGGTTTCATCCATTAACCATGAACGGAATGTTGTTGATGAAAATGCATCTTCTACTTTAATAAAATAAGCATTCTTATCATCCACTAGTGCGATTCCAAGCATGTCCGCAGAATGGTATTGTTCATCATACAATTCTAAATGAACAGCCATTTCTTCTGATAAATGTTCTGAAGTGATTTCGGTTAATTGCTTAAAATTGATTTCTGTTTTCGTTACTTCCTCTTGTGTATAAGTGGTTTTTTCCAATAACGTTTTAAACGCAAGTTCTTGCCAAATCTTTATGACTTCCTCCATATTTGGTCCACTATATGCAAGGTTATCTAATCCTACTGTAATCGGTGCTTGAGTTTCAATGGTCGCGAGTATTTTACTCATCTTCGCTTGTTCTTCATTGGCTTCCAGTTTTTCTTTCAACTTCCCTTTTAGACTGGAAATCCCTTCATAAACACCATCAACGGAGTGATGTTCAAGCAGTAATTTAATTGCAGTCTTCTCTCCAACACCAGGAACTCCTGGAATATTGTCTGAAGCATCACCCATGAGTCCTTTCATATCAATGATTTGAATCGGAGTTAAACCATACTTTTCTTGAATATGTGCCGGTGTATATTTTTCAATATCTGTCATGCCTTTTCTGGTGATGTAAACCGTCGTTGTATCTGAAGATAGTTGAGTTAAATCTTTATCTCCAGATACAATGACCACTTCATTCCCTTCTTTTTCCGCTAGTTTGCTCAGCGTGCCGATGATGTCATCTGCTTCATACATCTCAAGTTCATATTGAGGAATCTGATAGGCTGTCAGCAACTTTCGTAAATAAGGGAATTGCTCTGATAACTCAGGTGGAGTTTTCTGACGTCCGCCTTTGTATTCCCCGAACGTCGTGTGGCGGAATGTTGTTTTTCCCGCATCGAAAGCAACCAACATATGGGTTGGTTTTTCTTCATCTAATATTTTCTGTAACATCATGGTAAAACCATAAACTGCATTCGTATGGATTCCACTGTCATTCGTTAATAATGGGAGTGCAAAAAATGCACGGTATGCTAGGCTATTTCCATCAAGTAATAACACTTTATTTTTGCTCAAAGTTTTTCCACTCCTCGTCGACGTTCAAAAACGTCATCTCTATTCATTTTACCATTTAAGATAGATGAATTAAAATGACGTCTATTGGATAATTCATATTCATAGAAGATATTACTCATCAAAGTAACTTGAATCAAATGTCACTCTCAGAAAATCTACCGTTTTGTTATTTAAGGTAGCCCATACATCGTCTACCTTGTCGTTTATCGATGAGTACCTCGCAGTAACTGAATTCTCTACTGATACCTTCATATCCTTGCTTGGCGATATTCCGATCAATGGTAAAATATCTTTATGCTGCTCAATTTTCAATTTGTAATCATCATGTTCTAGATTTAGGACATTCATTCCTACAATCGAATGTTCAATTGAGATAAACTCTATGGGAACATGATCAATCTCAAAGTGGTACGATGTTGCAGGATATTCTTTCCCTGTACGACTTTTAGCAACCCATTCATCTTTCCTAAGCGGCTCTCCTAGTTTAGCTAGCAGTTCATTTTGAGGCATTTTGCTAAATTGAGTAACATCCAATACTTGCTTTACTTCCAATTTTGGAGCACTTACCACTTTATTACACCCTGTTAAATATAAAATGATTCCTACTAGACCAATCAATATTAATAAATTCCTCTTCAATATTTCCACCCCTATATCGTTTTACTCTTTCTCATACTGTCTCTATTTAGAATTGGTTAAACAGGTTAAGCTGTGAAATTCTTTGGAAATAAGAACAACCGGCAAAGTGCGTTGGTCCTTTAGTTATTTATTATGGAAAATAAGAGTGAACTTTTCAATGGACACAAATAAAGTATGTTGGGACAATTGTCCAGTTTTCGCTGCGCTGCTGTTAAAGAAGCGAGCGGGATTTGATTTCGACCCGTTCAAATCACTTTCTACCTGTTCGCGAGTCGTTTCTACCCGTTCAAGATTACGTTCTACCAGTTCGCGATACATCTCGACGCGTTCACACGTAGTTTCTACCCGTCCACCCATTTCCTCCCAGAAAAACACCCTCAAAAAGATAGTCCCTATTTACTTTCTTATCTAAAAAAGAAAAAAGAGCCCACGATTGTGGACTCTTCTTTCTTCAATATACGGTAGTAGGGGGTTTCATATATAGCTTATCAATCAATTATGAAGTCAGTGTTAATAAAATGTAAATTTTACCACTGATTGTTTTTATATTTCTTATAATAATTCAATTGGCGGGCAAACATATAGAATTTGCGTTTCAAGTGTCTATCTTTTTTATAAAACAGTGGATTGCCGTACTTCCCTTTTTTGATTAGACGGATGACATCCTTCCGTACTTCAGTATTGTCAACAAACTTTCGCAATACGATTTTCGGGACAACTGTAAATAAATAATCTTCATTCAAATACGTCACGGGTTTCTCTTTTTGATAAATCAAGTCATCCACAAAGTATTGTGCCATATTATGTCCGAGAGCCGTCACGTAATAACTTGACCGTCCTTGACGAATATTGACTTCAAACACTTTGAAAACTCCGTCTCGTTCATCATACTTCAAATCAAAGTTAGCGAATCCTGTATAACCCACAGCTTCAAGGAAGTTTTGCAGTTTTTTCATCATTTCTTCGTTAAAGCGAGTAATTAATGCCGTATAGTTTCCGATCGCCGTAACGGTATGCTCTTGAAGTACCACTTGTGCGAACGTAACTAGCTGCGTCTTCTTGTTCGAACTGGCATAGATCACAGAATCCCACATGAATGTATCATCTCCAGGGATAAAATCCTGGATAACTAGCTCATCTTTATAACCACTCGCCGTGATGGTTTGTATGACTTCCTGCAGCTCTTCTGAACTTTCAACTTTGTAGACTTTTTGCTGACCCGCGAACTTATTTTGACTGTATTCAATTCCATTGCTTGGTTTAATAATGACTGGATATATCATATCTTCCTCAAACGGTGTCGTTGAACTGCAATCATAAAAATAAGTTGTAGGCGTTTCGATACCATGTTCTTCGCAAAGTTTGTAAAAATTCGCTTTTACTTGCAATTGGTTCATTAAGTTCTCATCAATATAGTTAAATGTGAAACGTTCTTTCAATGTATCCGCATTTTCTATTATTAAACGCACGTACAAATCATTCGTACCAATCAATAAAAGTGTTTTGCCAGGTGATTGGTATTTCTTTGCAACATCGATCAGAATGTTGGCGAATTGATCTGAATCAGCTAGATTGGAACGATATTCAATCGTTTCTGTAATGGTACTTAATGACGTAAAAGAGAGAGAGTCCTTCCCAACTAAAATAGGCTTGATGCCATATGCTTCATGAAAAGATATTGCCATATTATAGGCATTCATATCTGTGCCAACAATGATTGGCAAAAAAGGTAACTTGTCCATACTTTCCTCCTAAAATTAACTCCATAAAGGCAAATATACGGTAAACGTGGTGCCGACGCCAATTTGACTTTCAACCTCCACTTTTCCATGATGAGCCTCTATTAAATGCTTAACAATCGATAGCCCAAGTCCAGTACCCCCGGAATTACGGCTGCGATCACGGGCAACCCTGTAAAAACGCTCAAAAAGCCTTCCAATTTCAGAAGCCTCAATTCCAATCCCTTCATCCTCAACTTCAATTACCGCTTGACCATTCGCATGATAAAGGCGAATTTTAATGGTGGTATCAGCGGCAGAATATGTAATGGCATTAATCAACAAATTCATCATGACTTGAATGAGTCGATTGGCATCTCCGAGAACAGTGGTAGGCTCCTGTTGAACGTCCAGGTGAAGCGACTTTTCTTCAACTCTCGGTTTAATCATTTCAACTGCACGACCAATTACTTCATTCATATCGGTTGGATGCACGTCCACTTGAAACCCAGTTTGTTCAACTTTGGACAAATCCAACAAATCCTTCACCAAAAGTTGAAGGCGATTGCTTTCGGTATGGATAATTTCCAAAAATGACAATAAAGTGGCTTCATCCTGATAGGCTCCGTCAAGAAGCGTTTCCGAAAATCCTTTAATTGAAGTGACCGGTGTTCTTAGTTCATGTGATACATTTGCAACAAAATCTTTTCTGATTTGTTCCAGACGTTTCAATTCAGAAATATCCTGCGAGACAATAACAATACCTAACCAACGCTCATGTTCACCGAGGACTGGTGCCCCATATACATCCAGATGCTTTCTGTTTAATCCGGATGTGAATTCGAGTTGATCTCTTGCAGGTGATTCAGTCACAAAAATATTCTCAATAAAACGTTCAAGTACATGTGGAATATCTATTTCTTTGTAAAACTTCTCTTGAATATCATCCTTCGTCAAGTCGAATTCATTCATAAAGAACTTATTAACAAGCGAAATTCTCCCTTGTCTGTCAATCATAATAAGCGCACTGCCCATATTTTCAATAAGGGTCTTTAAGCGTTCCTGCTCCATTTCACGGACTGCAGTGATTTCCTGTAGATTTCTTGCTAGGATATTAATTGTTGTACTAAGTTGGGCCGTACCAAGTGATTCCGTCTCATAAGCACGTGCACGATAATTGCCTTTTGCCAGTTGCAAGGCTACCTGTGTGATGTTATCAATTGGCTGGGCATGTATTCTAATAATTCGATTGCAAATGACCGCCGATATGATTATGGTAACAATAAAAATGGATGCTAAAGAAACCCACACGGTTGTTATGTCTTCCGCATCCACATAAAACGAAAATAATTGACCAATCACAATAAACAGCCCAGCCAATAGAATCCCAATCCAAGCAAGAGTCGTTAATAGTAACCGATGCCGAAATGATTTCATATCACTTTTGGCTCCTCAAATTTATACCCAATTCCTCGAATAGTTTTGATAAATTGCGGTTTCCGACTATTTTCTTCGATTTTATCTCGTAAATGGCTAATATGTACATCAACAATTCGAGTATCCCCAGCAAAATCATAATTCCAAACCGCACTTAATAATTGATCACGTGTAAGGACACGATTCTTATTTTCCATCAAGTGTATAAGCAGTTCAAATTCTTTCGGTGTGAATTCCAATGGCTCTTCCCGTAGAAAAACTTCAAATCGATCGGGATATACTTGTAACGGTCCAAATTCATAGGAATGATCTTTTCCTTTTTGAGTCATTTCTTCTTCGGGTACATATGATCTTCTCAAAACTGCCTTAACACGAGCCGTTACTTCTCTTGGGCTGAATGGTTTTGTCATATAATCATCAGCACCTAGCTCAAGTCCTAATACTTTATCAAACTCATCGTCTTTAGCAGTTAACATAATAATGGGCGTGTTTATCTTTTGTAATCGTAATGCTTTGCAAACTTCAATACCATCCATTTTGGGAAGCATTAAATCAAGGATAATTAGGTCAGGCTTTTTTTCTAGTACCGCATCAAATCCTTCTTGGCCGTCGCTTGCAGTTTCAACAATATAACCTGCTTTTTCCAAATTATATTTTAGCAAGGTAACGATTGAGCTTTCATCATCTACAACGAGAATCCTATTTGACATTTTGTTTCCCCCATCATCGATTTAAAACCCCCATCTTAAACCGAAACCGTCTTCTAAAAATTTTCCATTGCTTGAGATGTTAAATGATTTTCCAAACGGGGTGGTGTCGCTGTGATTTTTCCTTCAATCACAGTATCCCCTTTATCATTCGTAGCAATCACTTCAATCTCCACTAAGTTCTTCTCAACATTCACTGAAGTAACTTGTAACAAAAATTCAATCGTTGCATAATGATACACTGGTTTCGGGAATTTTAGTTGTTGTTCCACGATATGTGATCCTGGTCCCGGTAAATATTTTGATATCGCTGAAGTCACGATCCCCGTCAACATGATGGTTGGAACAATTGGTTTTTCATAAACGGTTTGAGAGGCAAAATCGTGTTGAATATATAATGGATTGCCATCATTAGTTAAGCCCAAATATAATAGTAAATCCTTATCTTCGATTTTCTCCGTTAGTTTTAACTTTTCGCCAACTGACATATCTTCGACTTTTCTGCCGAGTTTTCGTTTCTTACCTAACAGCATCAGATATCCCCCTTGTTCATTTCTATCTTCATAGTATCAATAACTACAAAAAAAATCGAGCAGGGATTCCTACTCGATTAAAGGTTTATCTAGCACCAAGCACCAACTCGTTTGATATCTTTAAAGACCAGTATCGAAAATACCTTTTCGCTTTAGGCCGTTTATCGAAGAAAACAAGCGATTAACTTGCTAGCTGTTTCTTAACTTACGCTAAAATATCCATTACGTTACGTACAGAAGCAGCTGATTTGTCTAACTCAGCTTTTTCAGTTTCAGTCAATTCAAGTTCGATAATTTGTTCGATACCACCAGCACCAAGAACTGTTGGAACACCTAGGTAAATTCCGTCTAAACCATATTCACCTTCAAGGTAAGCAATTGAAGGTAACACACGACGTTGGTCTTTAAGAATCGCTTCTGCCATTTCAACTAAAGCAGCAGCTGGAGCGTAATAAGCTGAACCATTTCCTAATAAGTCAACGATTTCTGCTCCACCTTTACGTGTACGATCAACGATTTGCTCTAGACGTTCAGCATCGATTAATGTTTCCAATGGAATGCCACCAGCGTAAGAGTATCTTACCAAGGGAACCATATCGTCACCATGACCACCTAGAACAAATCCTGTAACATCTTTAACAGACATGTTTAATTCTTGTGCCACAAATGTACGGAATCGAGCAGTGTCCAGAACTCCTGATTGTCCAATTACACGTTCTTTTGGTAAACCAGATTCTTTATAAACTGTGTATGTCATTGCATCAACTGGGTTTGTCAAGACGATAATTGTTGTGTTTGGAGAATGTTTTACGATCTCACCAGTAACTATTTTCATTACTTTTTGGTTTGTTTGAACTAAATCGTCACGGCTCATACCCGGTTTACGTGCGATACCAGCTGTGATGATGACGATATCCGAGTCTTTTGTATCCTCGTAGTTAGAAGTACCAGTAATTTTCGCATCAAATCCTTGTACAGGACCAGCTTCCATCATATCTAGTGCTTTCCCTTTAGTTGGATTTTCCATTTGTGGAATATCAACTAATACAACGTCTCCTAATTCTTTTTGAGCTAAGAAGAATGCTGTAGTAGCACCAGTAAAACCAGAACCAATTACTGAAATCTTTCTACGTTTCATCGTCATCAAAAGCACTCCCTTAATTCATATGTAAAGAGGGTCGAAACCCTCTCCTACTAAATGTAGTGCACATTTAGCGCTTTATGTCTTAATTAAAGATTTTTGATTAATTCGTCAGCGAACTCAGAACATTTAACTTCTGTAGCTCCGTCCATCATACGAGCGAAGTCGTAAGTAACAACTTTAGAAGAAATTGTTTTCTCCATAGAGTCCATCACTAGTTTAGCCGCTTCTGTCCATCCAAGATGCTCAAGCATTAATACACCAGAAAGGATTACTGAAGATGGGTTAACTTTATCTAAACCTGCATATTTTGGTGCTGTACCATGTGTAGCTTCAAAAATAGCATGTCCAGTAATGTAGTTGATATTTGCTCCAGGAGCAATACCAATTCCACCTACTTGTGCAGCAAGTGCATCCGAAATGTAGTCACCGTTCAAGTTCATTGTAGCAACAACATCAAATTCGCTTGGACGAGTTAAAATTTGTTGTAAGAAGATATCAGCAATCGAATCTTTCACTAAAATTTTCCCTGCAGCTAATGCTTCAGCTTGTGCTTTGTCAGCAGCTTCTGCACCTTGTTCAGCTTTAATTTGATCGTATTGGTTCCAAGTGAAAGTTTGTTCAGCAAATTCTTGTTCAGCAACTTCGTAACCCCAAGTTTTGAAAGCTCCTTCAGTGAACTTCATGATGTTCCCTTTATGAACCAATGTTAAAGACTCGCGTCCTTCTTTAATGATGTAAGTAAGAGCAGCACGTACTAAACGTTTTGTTCCTTCTTCTGATACTGGCTTAATCCCAATCCCAGAAGTCTCTGGGAAACGAATGTTTTTAGTACCCATTTCATTTTGTAAGAATGCAATGACTTTTTTAACTTCTTCACTACCAGCAGCGAACTCGATACCCGCATAAATATCTTCAGTGTTTTCACGGAAAATAACCATGTCAGTGTCTTCAGGACGTTTTACTGGTGAAGGTACACCGTCAAAGTAACGAACAGGACGTAGACATGTGTATAAATCTAATTCTTGACGTAAAGCAACGTTTAAAGAACGAATTCCTCCGCCAACTGGAGTTGTTAAAGGACCTTTAATTGCGATTAAATATTCACGAATTACATCTAAAGTTTCTTCTGGTAACCATTCACCAGTTTGATCGAATGCTTTTTGACCAGCTAAAACTTCTTTCCAAACGATTGATTTCTCACCGTTGTAAGCTTTTTCAACTGAAGCTTCTAATACGCGTGCAGATGCAGCCCAGATATCCGGGCCAATTCCGTCACCTTCGATGTAAGGAATAATTGGGTTATTTGGAACGTTTAAGACACCGTTCTCTACTGAAATTTTGCCACCGTTAGTCATGAATAATTCCTCCTATGTCTGTTCGAAGGGCTCGTACTTTTTTCAAAGGAAAGCCCTGATTAATGTTGTATTTTAAAAATTAACGCTCGTTCACTGGCACATATTTTTGCATACCAGGTCCTGTATATTCAGCACGTGGACGGATTAAACGGTTGTTTGAATATTGTTCCAAAATGTGAGCCAACCAGCCAGAAACACGTGATACAGCAAAGATTGGTGTAAATAAGTCATGATCGATATTCAATGAATGGTATACAGACGCTGAATAGAAATCAACATTTGGCGGAAGATTTTTTTGGCCAGTTACGATGCCTTCAATTTTGACAGACATGTCATACCATTTTTCTTCTCCACGAATAGTTGTTAATTTTCGAGACATTTCACGTAGATGCTTCGCACGTGGATCACCTTTGCGGTATACACGGTGACCGAAGCCCATGATTTTCTCTTTGTTTTCTAATTTAGCATTGATGTAAGGTTCAACATTATCAACTGATCCAATTTCCATCAACATTTTCATTACTTGCTCGTTTGCTCCACCATGAAGTGGACCTTTAAGAGCACCGATTGCTGCAACTACACCAGAATAAACATCTGAAAGTGTAGCTACACAAACGCGTGCAGTGAATGTCGATGCATTTAATTCATGGTCAGCATGTAAAACTAATGCTTTATTGAAAGCTTCTTCTTCAATTGCAGCTGGGATTTCACCATTTAACATGTATAGGAAGTTCGCTGCATAACTTAAATCATTTTTAGGAGCGATCGGTTCTTGTCCTTTACGAACACGAGCAAATGCCGTAACTAGAGTAGACATTTTTGCTTGTAGTTGAATCGCTTTCAAGTAGTTCGCTTCAACTGACATATCTTCTGCATGTTCATCATACAATCCAAGCATAGATACGGTTGTACGAAGTGCTGTCATTGGGTGAACTTTATCAATTGGATATGTTTTGAAATGGTTAAGTACTTCTTGAGGTACCGCCATGTTATCCGCTAATTGTTGTTTAAGTTCAGCTAATTCAGCTGCTTTTGGTAAACGTTGGTGCCAAAGCAAGTAGATTACTTCTTCAAAACTCGCATTTTCAGCTAAATCGTCAATATCATAGCCAACATATGTAAGAGTGTCATCAATAATTGAGCTGATAGCTGATTGTGTTGCTACCACGCCTTCTAATCCTTTTGTTGATGTCATGTATATTCGCTCCTTTTTCTGTTTAATCTTCATCATTCCATAAAAAAATGCAGAATGATGGGTCATCTGCTCAATATAAACCTTTTTATTTAATCGCTTACATGTTCATTATAATCAATTTTGACTTCTTTGTGAATGAAAACACTCTATTTTCACCAATTTTCACAAAAAACATGATATCTTGTCGCAAAGCAGAGATATTCGGTCTAAACGATATAGCTATGTTTTCAAACATTATTTAAACTAATTTTGGAGGTGGACATGTGTATGAAACCATAGGCATATTTCTAAAAAAATGGTTACCTGTTGTTTTAATTTTGCTCATTACTTGGTTTATTTACCCTGTAACACTCGCCGTATTGATTGCCTACTTTTTACACCCGTTCGCTTTTTGGGTATATAAAACTAGTCACTTACCTCGATGGATTACAGCTTTATTATTGGAAAGTACTTTAATAGCGGTCATTATATTTGGCGCAACATTACTTGTTAAGGAACTCTTTGAGATCTTATTTCCACTTCGTATTCATTTAGAAGAAATCCAAATTTTATTTAATGAAAATATAGGAAATTGGAAATCAATCATTGAAGCTTTATCCATGGTAAGTGATGGATTAATCAAAAAAGTCACATTGTTTATACAACATCTTCCCGAACAATTTATTGAAACCTTCGTATTTCTAATTGCCCTCTTTTTTGCTCTACAAGAGTCTTTAAAATCTCGCACCTGGTTTTTTATTTATATCCCTTCCAAAACAAGAAAGACCTTCAAACCACTATTTTTAAGTGCCACAAAATTATTTGAGAAGTTCACAAAGGTAGGAGTCATTTTATTGTTACTGACTTTTCTCCAGCTTTGCATTAGCTTTTATGCACTCAAATTTCCATCACCAATTGGTCTAGCGATCTTAATCTCTTTTGCAGATGCCTTGCCATTTTTGGGCACAGGCATAATTTTAATCCCGATGGCTATCTTTTTCATGCTAACGAAACAAACAACCCTCGGGATTATTATTCTATTGCTATATTTATTCATATTGTTAACTCGTCAATTACTTGAATCGTTCCTTTGGGCAAACACCATGCACATTCGTTCTGTCCATGTATTCTTTATCAGTGCATGTTCATTATTGCTATTCGGTGTTCCAGGGATTATATTAAGTCCCTTTTTATTACTGGCTGCCGTTCATTTAAGTAAACATCAATGGTTTACCTCACAATGATTTGCCCTTTTTTCATTTTTCTTCGAATCCATTTATAAACAATTGGCTTGAATAACTGTCTTGTCGGTGAAAATAAAAAGAAGAATCCAAATAGATCTGTCGCAAATCCTGGAGATAAAAGTAAAAGACCTCCTGCAAAAATAAACAGTGCATTGACCATTGCGTCTCCTGGGGCTTGGAAATTTTTCATTTGGATTTGAATATCTCTGATTGCTTTCAATCCTTGTTTCTTCGCTAAATAAGCACCAAGTATTCCTGTTCCCAGGATGATAGCAATCGTAGGAAACAGACCTAATGTATTCCCCGACCAAATTAATAGGCTAATTTCTATTATAGGAACGACAATAAAGATTAATACTAACCATTTCATATTCTCATCTCCTATAAAAATGGCCTCAACACGTTTGCGTTGAGGCTTTTGTATGAAAAAACAGTTTCAAAATGAGCAATATTGATGCTCATTTTGAACACCTCTTACTTAATAAAGTTATAGAACACTTGCATGCCCATGATAAATGACACCGGATTCTGCGTCCATCGTAATTTCTTGTCCGTTACTTATTAACTTAGTAGCATTTTTCACCCCAACAATTACCGGGATTCCTAGACTTAATCCAACTACTGCAGCGTGACTTGTTAAGCCGCCTTCCTCCGTAATAAGTCCAGCACAATTTTCAATCGCCGGAATCATATCACGATCGGAACCAATAGTCACAATGATGGCACCCGCAGTATCAACATTTAAGAGTTCTTCTGCATTATTCGCAACAACAGTATGACCAAACGCAACCGATTTCCCAATCCCTTGTCCTTTTGCCAAGATGTCACCAATCACATGAACTTTCATCAAATTCGTTGTTCCAGCTTCTCCTACTGGAACTCCTGCAGTTATGATAACGAGATCTCCATGTTTAACATACCCATGCTTCAGGCTCTCTTCAACAGCAAGTTCCAAAACTTCATCAGTTGACCCTACTTTTTGACCAACAATGGGGTACACACCCCATACTAGTGACAATTTACGAGAAGGTCTGTCGGTAGAAGTAACAGCGATAATAGGTGCCCCTTGACGATATTTTGAAATCATCTTCGCAGTATGACCACTTTCTGTCGGTGCAATGATTGCTTTTGCTTTTAAGTTAATTGACGTGTGAGCAACCGCTTGACCGATAGCATCTGTCATATTGACTTCCTTGCTCTTGCTTTTAGCAGATACAATGGAACGGTAGTCAAGTGCCTCTTCTGTACGAATCGCAATCTTATGCATCGTGTTAACAGATTCAACTGGATATAAACCAGCAGCTGTTTCCCCTGATAACATGATTGCATCAGTGCCATCAAAAATTGCATTCGCAACATCACTTGCTTCTGCACGGGTAGGACGCGGATTACGTTGCATTGAATCTAACATTTGCGTAGCAGTAATTACTGGTTTGCCTGCTTCATTACATTTTCCAATTAAACTCTTTTGCACTAAAGGCACTTCTTCGGCTGGAATTTCAACACCTAAATCTCCCCGTGCCACCATTAAGCCGTCAGATACCATGATGATATCATCAATATTGTCGACACCTTCTTGGTTCTCGATTTTCGGAATGATTTGAATGTATTCACCGTTATTCTTTTCTAGTAATTCACGAATCTCCATCACATCTTTTGCACGACGAACGAAAGAAGCTGCTACAAAATCAACACCTTGTTCAATACCAAACAAAATATCTTGTGCGTCTTTTTCTGTGATTCCTGGTAGTTGTACAGATACTCCTGGAACATTTACACCTTTTTTATTCTTTAAAGTTCCTGCATTATAGACAATTGTATGAATTACTCCAGCTTGTTGATCGATATCCGTTACACGAAGTTCAATTAACCCATCATCCAATAAAATGACAGAGCCTTCTGATACATCTTCAATTAAACGTTCATATGTGATTGAGAACATTTCATTTGTCCCCAATACCTCAGTCATCGAAATGGCTAATGATTGTCCTGAAACTAATTCAATTGCATCATTCTGCATTTGATGAGTACGAATTTCAGGTCCCTTTGTATCTAATAAGATCCCGACAATTTTCCCTGTTTTTTTAGAAGCTTCACGAATACGTTTAATGCGTTCCCCGTGCTCTTCATGATTTCCATGGGAAAAGTTTAAGCGTGCAACGTTCATTCCCGCTTCAATTAATTGTTCAAGCATTTCTGGTGACTCACTTGCTGGTCCGATTGTACAGACGATTTTAGTTTTTCTCATAGTTGTATCCTCTCCATTACACTAAATGGCTAATTCTTTTGATAGTTTATACATAGATAAATCCGTAGAACGCTTTCCTTCGAAAGCCTCTGTCATTGAATAGTCTACCACTTCATGATTACGCATGCCAATGGCAAGTCCCCCATTCCCTTCCATCAATACCTCTACAGCACGAGCTCCAAAAAGGCTAGCTAATACCCGATCTCGAGCAGAAGGTGATCCACCACGTTGGATGTGACCTAGAACTGAAACACGCGTTTCGATATTACCATACTCTTTTAGTAAATCTGCAAATGCATTGGCAGACATTACACCTTCTGCCACAATGATGATACTATGTTTTTTCCCTCGTTCATGCCCGCTTCTCAGTCGAAATAATATATCCTCAATGTCGAATGCTACTTCGGGAATAACAATGGTTTCGGCACCACCAGCCAAACCTGCCCATAAAGCTAAGTCGCCGGCATTTCGCCCCATTACTTCGATGATGAATGTGCGTTCATGGGATGTCGCTGTATCACGAATTTTATCAATCGCTTCGATTACTGTATTTAGTGCAGTATCGAATCCAATTGTATAATCTGTCCCTGGTATATCATTGTCAATCGTTCCTGGTACTCCGATACAAGGGAATCCTTTTTTCGTTAGCGCCATCGCTCCACGGTAAGAACCATCTCCACCCACTACAATCAGTGCTTCAATGTCATGTTTCTTCATTTGATCAATCGCTTTTTGTTGTCCTGCCTCGGTAATAAACTCTGGACATCTAGCTGAATGTAATTTCGTTCCGCCACGTTGAATAATATCACCAACTGATCCTAGGTCAAGCTTTTCAATTTTTCCGTCAATCAATCCTTGATAGCCATTGTGGACACCCATAACTTCTATCTCATGGTAGATTGCCTTACGTACTACTGCACGAACCGCTGCATTCATACCTGGTGCATCTCCACCACTAGTTAAAACACCTATTCTTTTCATTAAAGATTCCCTCCCTTGCAAATACCTATACTCACATTACCACGTTTGAATAGGTGTTGTCAGCGACAAAAAAAGAAGGATGCGAAATCCGCATCCTCATTCAATAAATTCACCGATTGATTTAAATTTTTCATAACGGTTGTCAACTAATTGATCCCTACTTAACTTGCTCAATGAATCAATTGATCGTTGTAATGTTTCTTTCAAGAACATCGCTTGTTGTTTCGTATCGCGATGTGCTCCACCATTGGTTTCTGGAATAATTTCATCGATGATTCCCATTTGCTTCAAATCGGGAGCCGTAATTTTCATGGCTTCGGCCGCGGTTTGTGCAAATGCTGCGTCTTTCCAGAGAATCGAGGCTGCTCCTTCAGGTGAAATTACAGAGTATGTCGAGTTTTCTAGCATATGAATATGATTCGATAAACCTAATGCTAGTGCCCCACCACTTCCACCTTCTCCAATGACAACACTGATCACAGGAACTTTAAAACCAGCCATTTCAAATAAGTTTCGTGCAATCGCTTCACTTTGTCCTCGTTCTTCTGCGGCTTTCCCAGGATACGCACCCTTTGTATCAATAAAACAAATAATCGGTCGACCGAATTTTTCTGCTTGTTTCATTAATCGAAGTGCTTTACGGTATCCTTCAGGATGTGGCAAGCCGAAGTTACGTCGAATATTTTCTTTTGTATCTTTCCCTCGTTGGTGACCAATAATCGTAATTGGTACACCATTAAATGCTGCAATGCCCCCAACGATTGCTTCGTCGTCGCCATATAAACGGTCACCATGTAGCTCGATAAAATCCGTGAATATTTCTCGAATATAGTCAAGAGTTGTAGGGCGTTCAGGATGACGTGCAATTTGGACTCGATCCCAAGGACGTATATTGGTATAAATATCGGTTTCCAATTTTATAAGACGATCTTCTAAATGTTGTATTTCATCCGTCAAATCGACGTCAGTAGTTGAAGTGAATTCCTTCAACTCACTGATTTTTTCTCGAAGTTGAATGACTGGTTCTTCAAAAGGAAGTGTTTTTACCATGTTAGTTGACTCCTTTCGTATGAAGTTTCACTAGTGTGGAAACCGTTTCTTTCATAGATAAACGATGCACAACCGCATCTAGTTGACCATGAGCTAACAAAAATTCGGCAGTTTGGAAATCCTCAGGAAGTTTTTCGCGAACCGTTTGTTCAATGACTCGTCGACCAGCAAAGCCAATCAATGCTTTTGGTTCAGCCAAATTAATATCTCCTATTGAAGCAAAACTAGCAGAAACACCGCCTGTAGTAGGGTGTGTCAATATGGAAATAAACAGGTGACCTTTATCGCTGTGACGTTTTAATGCAACACTGGTTTTAGCCATTTGCATCAATGATAGGACTCCTTCTTGCATACGTGCACCACCACTTGCTGTGAATATGATAAAAGGAACTCCCTGTTTCGTCGCCTCCTCAACAGCTCTTGTAATTTTTTCACCGACAACAGACCCCATTGAACCCATTCGGAAATGTGCATCCATGATTGCTACTACAATTTTTTGTCCATCTAACGAACCAGTACCAGTTAATACCGCTTCATTCAATCCTGTTTTAGCTGAATCCGCTTTAATCTTTTCCGTATAGCCAGGGAAATTTAACGGATTGACAGTTTGCAAATGATCGTCCATTGATTGAAATGATCCTTCGTCCAAGAAAATTGCTACACGTTCATATGCGGTCATTTTATAATGATGGTTACATGCTATACAAACTTTTTTATTGTTGACCAAATCTTTCGTTAAGCCAATATGTTTACACTCCGGACATTTCGTCATGATTCCCTCGGGTACATCTGTTTTTGAAGCCTTGCTTGGAATGGTTGCATATTTCTTTTTTCTGTTTTTCGAAAATATATCACGGATAATCATATAATCTCTCTCCCTTTTGATAACCAATCTGTCCAAGCAGCAAAAGTGCCTAGCGCTTGTTCAATTTCCCCATCGATAATGGCTTCAATTAGTTTCTGAATGTATCCCTTTTCTTCTAATGTGGAATATCCTTGAAATGGATGTTCACCAAACTGCTTTAATAAAAACCACATTTTTAGGGACAAACGATTATTGCTCGAAATAAGGATTTCACGAATCAAATCTTCTCTTATGATTGAGCCTTCTTCTGTTAATTGATTAAGTAAACTAGTCCATACAGGTAGTTGATTAAGTTTAGATGATCCTACAACAATACGGATTGCTTCTTTTTCATGTAGTTCACGTGTTACCTGTACATCTTCTAATGCTTTTGAGTCTTGTAAAATAAAAGTAGCTAGCACATCCACTAATTTATGTTTTCTATAATCTGTTAGAAACGTTCCTTCGCCACGTTTTGTCTCGATTAATCCTAGAAGCTCTAAACTACGCAATCCTTCTCGAACGGTTGATCTCCCGACTTGTAGTCGTTCTGCCAATTCCCGTTCTGATGGTAGTTTCTCCCCTGGTTTTATGTTTTCTGCTTGAATCAGAAGTCGAAGTTCACGAACGATTTGTAAGTACATTTTTGTCGTTTGATTGGTCATGTCAATCCCTCGTACTTCCATATATTTCAAAGTGGTCTGACCACTCAATAAAACTATCATACAAAAAATTTGGTTCCGTTGCAATGGAAAATAAAAAACGACCCAAAATCAGACATCTTGGATCGTTACTTCGACAATGCTTTACTATCTTTGACAATGATTTGTACTTTCCCTTGTCTCCATTCAACTGTACCCTCTACTTTAATCACATTTTTTTCTTTTAAATGTAGATTGTGATGGGCATAATCTTTCGGGAAAAAGGTACATGAAACATCTGACGTCTCATCATGGATTGTAACAAAGGCCATCGATTCACCTTTTTTTGTGCGAATTCGATGTATTTCTTCAATCATCCCGACAATCATGACAGAATCTCCACTTTTACTATATTGGATTTCTTGAATCGGTTTCGAATGGAGCTGAAGCTCTTTTTTAAAACGCTCAACAGGATGACTTGATATATACATCCCAAGCGATTCTAATTCGAATTGTAATTTTATCATTTCAGGCATGTCGCTATTTTTCACATACTTCGGTTTACCGAACGAATGGACATCTCCATCAAATAAATCTTGTTCTACGTTTGGTCTTACCAGTTCTGCATAGTTAACTGCTGCATCCAGTGTAGCAAGCAAGGTTGCACGATCCTGATCAAACTGATCCAATGCACCAGCTTTGATTAATGGTTCAATTTGTTTACGTGAAAATTGTTCCGCAGATAAACTAGCTGCTAGTTCAAAGAGATCTTGCCAAATCGGTTGTACTTGCTTGCGGTTTTCCATTAACTTCTTTAAAAACACATTGGACACGCCTTTTACAGCGGATAATCCAAAACGAATGGCCCCATTCTCGACGTGAAAAGTTAAACCACTCTTATGTATAGATGGGGGTAAAAGAGTGATGTTGCGTTGCTTTAACTCTTGAATTAAACGCATTATTTTTTCTTGATTACCAATTGCACCAGTTAATAGAGAAGCATAGAAATAGGCTGGATATTGAACTTTTAAATAGGCCATTTGATACGAAATCAAGCTGTATGCCACGGCATGACTTTTTGGGAATCCATAGTCTGCAAACCGAACGATTAAATCATATACATCATTTGCTTCTTGTTTTGAAAAATGATTGTGCTGTGCACTGACTACAAAGTGTTGTCGTTGTTCATCCAGCACTTGACGATTTTTCTTACTCACTGCACGTCTCAAAATGTCCGATTCGCCGAAAGTAAAACCAGCCATTGTAGAAGCGATTTGCATAATTTGTTCTTGGTAGACAATTACGCCATATGTTTCTTTTAAAATCGGTTCAAGTATCGGATGCAAGTAAACCGTTTGTTCTTCTTGATGTTTTCTACGTTTATACGTTGGTATATTATCCATTGGACCTGGTCGGTACAAAGCGTTCACTGCCACAATATCTAGAAAGTGGGTTGGTTTGATATCGCGTAAAGCCTGTCGCATTCCGTCAGATTCTAATTGGAATACACCGGTTGTCTCTCCTTGCTGTAGGAGTATAAACGTGTCTTCATGGTGAAGAGGGATCTTCTCAAAATCCAACCATTTTTTTTGGTCATGCCAGATCATTGTGCGAATTCTTTCAAGGATTGTTAAATTACGCAACCCCAAAAAATCCATCTTCAAAAGACCACTTTGTTCTACTTCCTTCATTGGCCACTGGGTTAGATAAATGCCTTCTTGACCTTCTTCTATAGGTAAAAGTTCGACTAACGGCACCGGTGATAAAACAATTCCAGCTGCATGTGTAGACGAGTTTCGAGGCAACCCTTCTAGTTGTTTCACGACATCGAACCACTTCTGATGAAGTTCGTCCAATTCAATCCATTTTTTCAAGTTGACTGAACTTTTCACCGCTTCTTCAAACGACATTCCAGGCTTATTCGGCAATTGTTTTGAAATCATTTCAAGAACTGAACTATCAAATCCAAATACACGCGCCACATCTCTAGCTGCAGCTTTTGAAGACAACGTCCCATACGTGACAATCTGCGCAACATGCGCTTGTCCATATTTTTGAGCTACGTATTGAATCACTTCTTGTCTACGATGATCTGCGAAATCAATATCGATATCGGGCATTGATACTCGATTGGGATTTAAGAAACGCTCAAACAATAAGCCGAATTGCAATGGATCGACATGTGTAATGAATAAGGAATAAGCAACCAGCGAGCTTGCAGAAGAACCACGCCCGGGACCAGTCAATATTAAGCGTTTTTTTGCATATTCCATAAAATCTGCCACAATCAGAAAATAGTCTGCATAGCCCATTTTAATAATAACTTGTAGCTCCATTTCCAGCCGTTTCAAATAGGCATCATCCACATATGCTAATCGGATTTCAAGTCCTGCTAGACATTTTTCTCTTAACACATCTTCTGTTTGAACATTTTCTGGTAATGGGAATTTTGGCATATGAAGTTGATTGGTAGTTAATTCAACGTGACAGCTTAGCAACAGCTTTTCAGCTTCATCAAGCCATTCGGGACGGTCAGCGAACCATTCAATCCATTGTTGGCGAGTAGGCAAATAGAAGTGCTCATGCACAGGTTTTTGCCGATGTTTGTCTTGTAGTTTTACTCCATTGGAAATCGCTTGAGCCACTTCAAAGGCAAACGCATCTGATGCACTCAGATAGTTTGCTTGATGAGTCGCTATAATTTGAATTCTTTTATGTTCACACAGGAGGATGAATTCATTTTCTAGATCTGCTACAACTCCACCAGGTCGTTCCACCCCAGCATAAAGATTTGCTCCTAAGCACTGTTGCAACATATCCAGCACATTTGCTGCTTCTTCGCTCGTTGTTAACTTTGTTAAGGTAACCACTGCAAGACAATCTTTTTTATATGCATGTAACCATTTAATGGGCAACGAAGAAAGTGATTTCACTTCTAATGCACTACTAATCTTTAATAGATTTTGATATCCTTGATTAGATTGAGCATACAATTGAACACTGACGATTACACCTTCAGTCAATTCAACTTTGCATGATAATCCAATCACCGGGTGAAGACCTGCTTTTTTTACCGATTGATAAAAAGGTAAGACGCCATATAAGCGTTGGTTAGTGATTGCCACAGCTGTAGCTTGTTGTTGTTGAAGGAAAGGAATCAATGCTTCCAATCGAATCGTACTATTGAGTAAATCAGCTGATGTACCTACTTGTGGATAGACAGAATTCATCGACCCTTCCCCCTTTCAACTTACTGACATATTTTTATAAGTTTTGAGATAACTTCGTCTGCTGCATCCCATGTGTAAACGGAAGCTCCTGAAGCGAGCGGGTGTCCTCCTCCGCCATATTCTTTGGCTAATTCATTTATGATCGGTCCTTTTGAGCGTAATCTTACCCGAATTTGGTCCTCTTCTTCAATGAAGAAAATCCATGCTTGTATTCCCTTTACATTTCCAAGAGAACCAACTAATAGAGAAGTTTCGCTTGCAGTTACACCATATTCCCTCAATACTGCTAATGGTAATTTCACATATGCAGCACCATTTTCATCTATGACGAACTGTTGATAGATATGGCCTTGTAAATTCAATAAATTGCGTTCGACTTCATACATGCCATTAAATAATTCTGTACGATTGAAATCATATTTAATTAGATCTCCAGCCGTATCAAATGTTTTTTGACTTGTACTTTGGAACATGAACCGCCCAGTATCTCCTACTATGCCCGCAAATAAAAGACGTGCAGCCGCGTCAGACATTTGCCAGTTGGCACTCAATTTGCCTTCTTCGAACAATTCATAAATCATTTCACTTGTAGAACTTGCCTCTGTATTTACCCATGTTAAATCTCCATATGCATCATCATTCGGGTGATGATCAATCTTAATTAAAAAAGCGCCTGACTTATAACGTTGATCGTCTATACGATCTGTATTTGCTGTATCTGTCACGATGACAAGTGCACCTTTAAATTGTTCATCTCGAACTGTATCCGGTTGAGCTAAAAAGGTTAATGTCTCATCATGTTCACCGATTGCGAAAATTTGTTTATCGGGATAGTTTTCTTGGAGTATTTCTTTTAAACCGATGGCAGACCCGTAGGCATCTGGATCTGGTCGTACATGTCGATGAATTATAATTGTTTCGTACGCGGATATTATGTCAATGATTTGTCGTTTCATGATATTTCCTCCTACCTTTAATGATTACTATTCGCAATTCTGTAAAAATGTCGATACAATAATGACAGTGTCACTTTTTAACAGGAGGTTTACGATGATAAATGCAGTATTAGTTTTATTAATAGTAGTATCGTTCGTGTTTTATTTTTATTTTAAAACCAAACAATTTCGAAATGATTTGCCAATCGCTAAGAAATGGTATGCGAACCGTGCTTTAGTAGCACTTGGTTGTTTATTGTTTTTCTTCGGTCTAAACCAAATATCGCTATTCCAATCAACATTGACATATGTTGTTTCAGGATTGTTTATTGTTCTTGGATTAATCACAATGATCACTTACTTCCGTGTAGCCAAACATTATGGTCAATTTGTTGAAGAAGAATTCCATTTAAACCAAAAGTGATGCTTCCGGGCATCATTTTTTTATTTTTTGCAATGTTAAATCCTATTTTACATATTCTTCAAAACTGCCCCACTTTCTAACGAAACAGCGATGCAACATTGAGTGAAAATCATCAGTAAAAATTACCCGGATTTTTCTTTAGCGTTCTAACAACTGGAACATAATCAAGGCTTTGCCAACTAATGTTGTCCCATGAAACACATCAAACTCCATTTTGACGAACTTCCGGCTCATGTCTAAAATACGGGGTCGCACTGTCAACACACTGTCCATTTGAACAGGTTTAATAAAGTAAATGGTCATATTTTCAGCTACACTATCTCCACGTTTTCGGCTTTTCATTGCGTAATTTCCCGCTTCAGTTAAAAGCGTGGTAAACGCTCCATATGAGATGGCACCAAATTGATTCGTCATTTGAGGCGTTACTGTGAATTCCACCGCTAGTTCATCTTCATGCAATACTTTCATCTGGTTTTTGACAATATCATCAATTGTTTCCCCATGTTGAGGCTGCCTTTGAGCTAATTGTAATGCTTTTAAGACATCTTGACGACTGATGATTCCTTTAAGAATTCCATGATCATTGACAACTGGCATCAAATCAATGCCTTCCCAGATCATACGGTGACCTGCAGTTGCTACACTTGTTTTCATTGTGACAGTGATTGGATTCTTAGTCATGACCTTTTCAATTGAGTCACTATGTTCTTTGCCAATGACATCTCTTGCCGTAACAATTCCTGCAATTTTTTGGTTAGCATCAATTACCGGAAAAGCCCCATGCGTCGTCTGGGCATTTTTTTCATGATACGCTTTTACGCTCTCATGAGTAAGTAAAAAATCAGTATCTTGAAAAGGTACATAAATGTCCTCAATAAATAGGATTTCTTTCTTGATTAGTTGATCATAAATCGCTCGGTTAATCATCGTTGCAACCGTGAATGTGTCATAGCTTGTAGAAATAATCGGTAGTTCTAATTCATCAGCCACTTTTTTTAGAGACTCAGAAGTTTCGAATCCACCGGTTATCAAAACTGCAGCTCCCGCTTTTAACGCCGTAAGATGGGCTTTCGATCGATTTCCAACGATCAATAAACTACCTGCATCCGTATAGCGCATCATATCATCCAATTGCATAGCGCCAATCACGAATTTGGTTAATGTTTTATGAAGTCCACTTTTTCCACCAAGAACTTGACCATCCACAATATTTACAACTTCTGCAAAAGTTAACCTTTCGATATTTTCCTTTTTTTCTTTTCGATACGTATGGTTCCAACACGCTCAATGGTGCTTACATATCGCTGTGACTCAGCTTCTTTTATTGCCCGATACGCTGTCCCTTCGCTGACTTGCAATTCCTTTGCAATTCTTCGTACAGATATCTTATCACCAACCGGTAAAGACTCAATATATAGTAAAATTTGCTCGTGTTTTGTAGCCAAATGATCACCTATTTCCCAAACAATCGTTCTATTCTAAGTGTATCATAAACTTTTCTTCTACTAACAATAAAACACACGGAAAGTCATGGACATTCCGTGTGTTTTATTGTTAGTTTAGATTTCAAGCCCTTCGCCCGCTTTTAATACATGAACTGTTGTCCCAGTAACTAAATCCTTGAAATCTAGTGGATCTTTTTCGATCGGCGGGAAAGTATTGAAATGAACCGGGACGACCGCTTGCGGTTTCAAAAGTTCGACTGCATAAGCGGCGTCTTCAATGCCCATTGTAAAATTATCACCAATAGGTAGGAAAGCCAGATCGATTGGATGACGTTCCCCGATTAACTTCATGTCACCAAACAGGGCAGTATCCCCGGCATGATAAATGGTTTTTCCTTCTGCTGTAAATAAAATTCCTGCTGGCATCCCTGTGTAAATTATTTCATTGTCTTTGGTCTCAAAAGAAGAACCATGAAACGCTTGCGTGAATTTGACTCTACCAAATTCAAATTGTCTTGCACCACCAATATGCATTGGATGTGTTCTAACGCCTTGTCCCCCAATTAAGTTGGCCAGTTCGAACGGTGCGATGACGAGTGCATCACAAGCCTTCGCAATCTCGACCGTGTCGCCAACATGATCATTATGTCCATGAGTTAACAAGATCACATCCGGTTTTTCGTTCTCTACTACTAAATCAGTTAATTTATTTCCATTAATAAATGGGTCAATCAAGATGGTATAGTTATTGGTTTTAATTTTAACAACTGAATGACCATGAAATGAAACATACATATTTATCCCCTCCTTACATTTTCTTATTCGATAACAATGTCGATTCTCCTGTTTTTTGATATGCTATATAAGTGAAAGTTAGAAAAGGAGTGTTTTTATGAGTAAAATCAATCAAATCTCTACGTATTTAAAAGAACACAATTTGGATGCAGCGTTTATTACAACTCCAGACAATGTGTTTTATGTTTCAGGATTCCGAAGCAATCCCCATGAGCGTTTACTCGGCGTCGTCATCTTTCAGGATGCAACACCCCTTTTAATCTGCCCTAAAATGGAAGTCCCGGATGTAAAATCGACTGGATGGTCATCTGATATTGTAGGTCATCAAGATACAGATAACCCATGGCATTTATTAAAACAAGCCATTGAAGAAAAAGGAATTCAAATTGGTCAACTAGCGATTGAAAAATCACATATGACGGTTGAACGATTGGAAGCTCTTCAAGAACTGTTCCCTCAATCATCATTTACACGTCTTGATGACCAGTTAAATGCGATGCGGGTTGTAAAAGATGGACGTGAACTGGACATCCTTCGTAAAGCGGCATCATATGCAGATTATGCGATTGAAGTTGGCGTGAGTGAGATTGCAGAAGGCAAAACCGAACTAGAAATATTGACTGCAATTGAACTTGCTATGAAGAAAAAAGGAATCTCGCATATGTCGTTTGACACAATGGTACTAAGTGGTCCGAAGACGGCATCCCCACATGGTAAACCAGGCGATCGTAAAATACAAAAAGGTGATTTTGTGTTATTCGATTTAGGTGTTATATACGAAGGATACTGTTCTGATATAACTCGCACTGTATCATTTGGAGAGCCATCTGATGTACAAAAAGAAGTATACGAAACGGTTCGTAAAGCAGAACAAGCTGCTGTTGATGCTGTAAAACCTGGTGTTCGCGCCATGGATTTAGACAAAATTGCACGTGACGTGATTACAGAGGCGGGATACGGTGAATTCTTTACGCATCGATTAGGTCACGGTCTTGGGATTTCAGTTCATGAATTCCCTTCTGTAACAGGGACCAATGAAATGGAATTAAGTGAAGGTATGGTCTTTACGATTGAACCAGGAATTTATGATCCAAGTATTACGGGCGTACGCATTGAGGACGACGTGGTAGTAACAAAAGATGGTGTTGAAGTGTTGACTAAATACCCGAAAGAATTGATTATCGTTCCTACAGTTTAATTTGAAAAGGGGTATTCTCTACGGAGGATATCCTTTTTTTGCGTTAATCCTAATAAATTGTTGTTTAATCGGCATTTACCGTATTTTAATCCGTTTCACCCAGCCTATTCCATTGATGCACTTTAAATTGCAAACAAAAAACCCCTTCTCACCAAAATGGCAAAAAGGAGTCGAAAATAATTAAGATAATAGTTGTTCAGCTGGTACGTATTCAAGTCCTTGCGCTTCAGCAACTGCTTTAAAAGTGACGTGACCTTGTAATGTGTTGAGACCTTTTTGAAGGGCCATATTATCTAGACAAGCTTGTACGTAGCCTTTATTAGCAATTTGCACCGCATATGGAACTGTTGCATTTGTTAATGCCATTGTCGATGTACGTGGTACTGCGCCAGGCATGTTTGCTACAGCGTAATGAACCACACCGTGTTTAACGTATGTTGGATTATCATGTGTTGTAATCGTATCTGAGCTCTCGAAAATTCCGCCTTGATCGATGGCGATATCTACGACAACTGAACCCGGTTTCATTGATTTGATCATATCTTCAGTGATTAGTTTTGGTGCCTTCGCTCCAGGAATAAGCACTGCTCCAATAACTAAATCGGAATCTTTAACTGACTCAGCAATGTTGAATGGATTTGAAATTAAAGTTTGTACATCGCGTCCAAATAAATCCTCTAATTGACGCAGACGATCAGCACTTAAATCGATGACTGTCACATCAGCTCCCATACCTATTGCTACACGTGCAGCGTTTGTTCCAGCGATACCACCACCAACAATGGTAACTTTACCACGTGATACTCCAGGTACGCCTCCAAGTAAAATCCCCATACCACCATGGATTTTTTCTAGGAATTGTGCACCAATTTGAGTAGACATACGACCAGCTACTTCACTCATCGGTGTTAGTAATGGGAGTGAATTGTTTGGAAGTTGAACTGTTTCGTATGCAAGTCCAACCACTTTATTCTCCACAAGTGCTTTTGTTAACTCTGGTTCTGGAGCTAAATGTAAATAAGTAAACAAGATCAATCCTTCACGGAAATATCCATATTCTGAAGAAATTGGTTCTTTGACTTTCATCACCATATCTTGAGCCCATGCTTCAGTAGCTGTCTCAACTATTACTGCACCTGCTGTTGCATAATCTTCATCTGTGAAACCAGAACCAAGACCTGCCCCAGTTTCGATAAATACTTCATGACCAAATAGTGATAAACTCACGACGCCAGCTGGAGTCATAGCAACTCTGTTTTCATTGTTTTTAATTTCTCTTGGCACTCCAATTTTCATTGAAAAACCCTCCTAAGTGGAATATAGTATGTAATTTAATCAGATGAACGGACATTTGTAGAATTGTTCAAAGCAAATCCATTCTATCAGAAAAAATTGAAAATGGCTTTAAAAATATTCAACAAAAATATTCAATAGATTACTTTGACATTTGAATGATGAGAAAAACAAAAAGGCTTGAATTCAGAAAAGAAATCACATTTGTGTAAACTGGTTGCTTTAGTTTGCTTAACACTTGGTCAATTTAAGGAAGAATTAAAAGTGCTCTAGTTTTCGGTTCGATCGGTGTCATCCTAAGTTGTTTCCCAACAACAGAATTTTCACCTGGGATAATGATATTCATGTCCAGTTCAAATTTTTTACCTGTTACAAAAAAGGATATGTCACAAAGTAGACGAATTTTGTCGAAGATATATAGGAAATAGGCAGGACTTATCGTGTCTATACCGAATTATACTAACAAGAGACAAAATTGAAGGAGGAATTTATATGACACTTTCATACAACCATATACTAGTTGCAGTTGACGGTTCTAAAGAAGCTGAGTGGGCATTTAAAAAATCAATTGGAGTTGCTTTAAGAAATGATGCGACATTGAATCTCGTGAACATTATTGACACACGCTCATTTGCCGCCATCGAAGCCTATGATCGGTCAATCGCAAATCGTGCACAGGCTTTTGCAGAAGATTTACTTGGTCGCTATAAGAAAGAAGCGGAAGCTGCAGGCTTAACAAAAGTAAATGTGATCGTTGAATACGGTTCTCCAAAATCGATAATCCCTAAAGATTTGGCTACAAAAACGGAAGCAGATTTAATTATTTGTGGTGCTACTGGTTTGAGTACGGTTGAACGTTTCTTAATAGGTAGCGTATCAGGACATATCGTGCGTGCTGCAAAGTGTGACGTACTTGTTGTTCGAACAGAAGAACATGAGTAAGTAACAAAGAACCATCCATAAATTTTATCAACAACAAAAAACCCGTTCAATTGGCAAACACCATTGAGCGGGTTTTCTTTAGGTGATGTTGCTTTTACTTAGTTCAAAATTTCATAAAGCTCTTTGTATAACTGATTGTATGTTTCATTTTTGTAAGTTGCCATCCGGTTCACGATGTCCGTTCCTTGATACATAATCAAGCTTTGTCCAGTTAGTCTGTATACGTTGGCCATTTCTAAATAAGCTCTGAAGTTTACAGCACCTGCTGCAATTTGATGTGGTGCATACGAATCAATTTCAATATTAATTCCGCTGCCATAAACTTGCGCTCGTAAAAACGCTTTGTGTAAACGTGCATCTCTGTCTGTCAGTCCCAACCGAAACGTATTCGGTTGCAAATAAGCTGCATCAAACCCGTATGTTTTCCATTTTTCAAAATTTGTTGAAGTGGAATGGGGTGAGTAAATAAAGGTTTTGCCTATCTTGTGAATGGCATCTGCGGTTTGTTCAACAAGCTGTTCATCTTCTAGAGAAATGACTGTCTCATTCAGCCAATAGTATCCTTTAAAGTTTAAGTTCGTGTACCCTGCTGATTTCCATTTGCTTTCGACTTGCAGTCGATACCAATCAATGAGTTTTTTGCGTTCCGCTAATGTATTTTTCACCTTTTGTCCGTTTGGCAGGATGATTGCTTCACTGCGTTTGGGATAAGGAATCGAAATATAAACATTTGGTTTTTTGCCAAGCTCTTTTGCATCTTGATTCAATACGTGAAGTACACCGTCTTTGGCAAAGGTAATATCCGCATACCATATAAACTCATTGTAATTCGCCTTATTTTTAGTTGTTTCTGCAAATTCACCATCGTTGCTGTATTTACGCCCGACAATCAAAAATGAATCAAACATCTTGCCAGTATATTGATCATTTTGTTTATACGCTAAGTAAGGCTTAAAAAAATCAGCGCTGAATGATATTTCAGATTCTGCCCCATTATAGATAATTACCCCGTTTTTGATTCCTGATTTTGTCATGGGCTGAGGTTGCTGCGCGTATGTAATCAGTGAATTATTGACCGGATGTACGGTTGAACCAACTGTTTTAACCGCTTTGTTAATCGCATCCATTTCCTCTCGATGAACTGAAATGGTTTTCCCATCTTTTTTTACCGCATATTGTAGTGGTTCCCCATAAATCCGTGCTAAAAATGTTGAAAACTGTGCACGATTTACGTTAACTTCCGGCTTAAATGTCCCATCCTTATAGCCCGAGGTAATATCATTTGCAGCAATTGCGTCGATATATTTATAGTAACCATTGCTTTTGGGCACATCTTTAAAAGTAGATTCCCCTTCCCCTGTGTAACTGTAGGCAACTGAAATGACTCGAGCCATTTCCTTCCGGCTTAGTGCTTCATTTGGATTGAATTTATTTCCGGACAATGTAAATAACCCATTATTGACAGCGGCCATGATTTCATTGTAGCCGCCCATTGTCGGCTTCATATCTGAAGGCTTTACAGTAGGTTTTACTGGAGAAGACCATTTCAACGCACGAACAATCATGATTGCAGCATCTTTACGCGTTAATATTTTGAGGGGTTGAAACGTACCACCAGCGTAACCTTTTATCACTTGTTTATCAGTTAAAAACCGAATTTCATCATGGGCCCAGTGATCTCGAGGTACATCTTTAAACTGTGCTACCCCGACTTGATTAGGCAGTACAGCCGTAAATAATAAAATACTTAATAAGAGCAAACAAATTTTTTTCAATTTTTTCTCCTCCAACACAATTATCAGGACTATTATTACAACGTTTTTTCTAAAATGAGCTCACTTTAGAAAGAGGTGCGAATATATCTTTTAATTCTAAATAAAAATGCTCTGATAATCTATCCTAATGTTTATCGTACATTTGCACTAGCCGAATGAGGCAACAATGATGAGAATCACATACTTGGATCTCATTCTTCATGCTTTTGCGGCATTTAGGTGCAATAGCACGCTTTTATATTCATTTCAAAATCATCAGCATTATTTAAATTAGCCAAAAAAAGGCTGTTTAATAAGTCCCTAATCTTCCATAACCCGTATCGGCGATCACCGTTTTCGGGATTGGTAAACTTGACGCTGCTAGTTTCTTTAAGTAATTTCATGTTGTTGTCTATATTTATCCATGCGAGGTTTGAAGTTATCGCGAATCTTCGTTGTTTTATTAACACTTTATAGATTGTAGTGGAAAGCGTCCGCCTGCAACAGCAATCGATAGCGTCATTTTTATATGAAAAGAGGGCTGCCCTTAAAAGCCATTTTCTATGACTTTTGGGACAGCCCCATTTTTTGTTGGACATATGAATTTGCAATAATTAACTTTGTGTATTCTCTTGTCTCCAAATATTAACTTTTTCAAAGAACAATGACATAGCTTCTTTATTAGACATATTTGGAACTTTTGCAAGCAATACTTCTTTTGGTTGTTTAATTTCGCTTGATTTCTTTTGAAGGACAAGTAAGCTTTTAGCGTGTGCTTCATTTTTAAATAAGTTAACCGGCAATTGAATTACTGCATGAATCCATGCGTGGTTTGCAAAAAAAGCGTGTAAATCTTTTGCTTGGGGTGATTCAAAGATCCCCTGCGGCACTAGGAATACTAAATATCCCCCATCAACGGTGTGACGAAGTGATTGTTCAATCATTAAATGATGAGCAAACGACATGCCTTCTTTCGCTTTCAACTCGAATCCAGAAGCTGTCTTATCATCAGGGTAGTAACCAACCGGCAAATCACTTATAACAACATCAACTGGATCAATTAGTAATGGTTGCAAAGCATCTTGTCGATAAAGCGTGACAGGTTGTTGTAGTAAATCACCCGTAGATGCTGCTAAGCGGATTAGCATATCGTCAATTTCAACTGCTGAAGATGAGGCCTTATCTTGTAAAAAGTTTAAAACCGTAAACAACAAGTTTCCTGTTCCAACAGCGGGATCCAAGATGGTTACTTGCTGTTTGTCTTTTGTTAACTGTTCGACGAAATAACCAACAAGGAGACCCAACGAATCTGGTGTCATTTGATGATGAGCTTGGACATGTTCTTTCATGCCTTTTAATATGGCCAGTTGTATGGCTTTACGAATATCTTCTTTCTGAACGTTTTTGATGTCTGGCATTATGTCCCCATCAAGCCACATTTCAGTTGTTTCCAATACCCCTTCGATATAAGTTAAATCTTCTTCTGTTTGAATTTTCTTTGCGTTCTCATCGATAAATGTAAATAGTTGTTCCATAGAACTGTTCATTAATATACTCCTTTAATAGATTGCTCGAAAAGTCGCTGCTTTTGAACACTCATTTTAACTGGGAAACCCACTCAAAAATCGAGTGGGTTTCTAAGACTTATTTTTTTACTGATTTTGCTTCTTTGACAGCGGCAATTGCTTTTTCATAATTTGGGTGATCTGTTGCTTCTGGTACATATTCAACATATGTAACTTTATCATGACTATCCACAACGAAAATCGCACGTGCCAGTAAACGTAATTCTTGAATGGCTACCCCGTAAGCCTCACCAAAAGATAAGTCTCGGTGATCGGATACTGTTTTTACTGAGTCAATTCCAGCAGCTGCACACCAACGTTTTTGAGCAAATGGTAAATCATTAGAGACTGTAATAATTACTACGTCCTCGCCTAGTTCAGCAGCACTTTCATTGAACTTACGAGTTTGCGCGTCACAAACACCTGTATCTAAAGAAGGAACGACACTAAATAATCTTGTTTTGCCTTTTGAATCTTCAAGAGTAACCGCACTAAGATCATTTGCTAATACTGTGAAATCTGGTGCCTTGTCACCTACTTTTACTTCTTTGCCCAATAAGGTAACTGGATTTTTCTTAAAAGTGATTTGTACCATAATAACGCCTCCTTAGAATTAGTATAACATTTGTAGAGAATAGTTTTTACTTCCAGTGTCCAGCTCGTACTTCCGCTATTCTTATTATTTTACTAAAGCGTGTTCGGATGTTGCAACTCACTCGATTCAGAAATAGCTTGATAACTCGTGATAACTTTTTTTTCAAATGATTGTTCATGAATAACCATTGTATCCGCTATAAAATCGTGGAGACCTTGTTTTTTAGGTGTAAACCCGATAATCCAATACAACGGCCAAATCGTTGCTGAGAAAAACCGGCCAATCCACTCACGAAATATAATTGTCAACCATGAGAGGTCTTCGCTTTCCAATGCAATGACACGTAAACCAAAAATCATTTTGCCCACCGTTTGTTTAAAGAACTTCGTCATGAGGACGAAATAGACATAAAAAATGAATCCTGTTAAGAAACCGATTGGAGCATACCAAGTCGTTCCTTGCACATCCCAGTTGAAAATACGGAATAAGGGATAAATCACAATTGAAGTTAGTGATGAAATAACAACTAAATCAATTAAATAAGCCCATAATCGAATCCAAAATCCAGCTGGTTTATGGTTGAATTCATCAGTTGTTTGTACTGTGTAATTGAGCTTGTTAGGAGCGGTTTGGATTTCCGTTTCAACCGTTTCTACAGGTTCAGTTCTATCAAATTGATCGGTCATCTACGTTCTCTCCTCACTTCTCACCGTATAAGTACATCATACGCGGTGCGTTATAATCTGAAAGTAAACGGCCAATTAGTTGAGTTTCCACATCTCCACCAAATAGCGATTGCGTTTTCATTGAAAACAAACTTGTAAAGTCTTGTGTGTAGCCATATTCAATAACTTCAGCATCTTCTAACTTAAAGTCCTTGCGAACTGCCGCAATAACATCTTCTAAGTATCCATATTCATCTGCGAGACCTGCATCAATTGCTTGTCGACCATTCATAATTCGGCCGTCAGCTACTGCTTTCACTTCTGCTTCAGTCATGCCACGACCTTCTTCGATTATATCTACAAACGTTTCATACGACTCATTAATCATCTCTTGCAACATTGCGAGCTCATCTTTAGTCATCTCACGAGTTGGACTCATGATATCTTTATACGGACCCGTTTTAATGGTAACGAAATCAACACCATATTTTTCTGCTAATTTTCCATAGTTAACACTTTCCATAATGACACCAATTGAACCTGTCAGTGTTTCTTTATTCACGAAAATTTTATCTGCTGGTGCTGAAATATAGTACCCACCAGATGCGGCCATACTTCCCATTGATACATAGAAAGGTACGCCAACTTCATCTTGAACTTCTTTGATTTTGTCATAAATCTGCGCTGATTCCACTACTCCCCCACCTGGTGAATTCACTTGAAGCACAACAGCCTCAATGGAATCGTCTTCTTTGATCATTTCTAATTGATCCATGAAAAATTGGTGATTATAACCTGCATCACCAAAAAACGAACTCGCTCCACCAGTATCTTGAATTACACCATCTACAGTTAACACAGCGATTCGTTCAGACATATCACCGACCTCAAGAACAGTCTCGGTATAGCCACTCTCTGGCAAAGATAAAAGTTCTTCAAAACTTGATGTCCAGTTACTGCTGAACACAAATGAAGCTATATTTACTACAATTGACAAGCCAAACAAAAGGGCAGCTGCACCCAAAGCAATCCAACGTTTTGCATTCATTATGTATTTCCTCCTCTTTTAATTCTTAACGTAATAAGATTAGCATGTTGCCATGTTTTAATACACTTTAAATATAAGTAATGTTAATCTAACCTGTTATTTATCGTACATTTGCGTTGGTCGTAGAAAAGCCGTGCTATCTGCAAATGCACTCTTCCTTTTTCACTTCACTTTCAACAGCATTCTTTAATGTATCCAGAATATAAAGCATTAGCAATTAGCCATTCTTTATTTTACAGGATAAATTCGAATTCAACCCACCTATATGTTGTTTTACAGGGAATTATTGCTCATGAATTAGATATAAAAAGCAGACGAGTTTTCGTCCTCGTCTGCTTTTTAAAGTTCTACTAGCCTTCGTTTTTTTTCACGTGATCCGAATACCTTTGACACAGTAAAAATAATCAGAGATATCCAAATTAGCGAGAATGATAATAAATCAATCGGTTTAAATGTCTCCTCATAAATAACGACACCTAAAAACAACATGCACGTTGGTGCTATATATTGTAAGAAGCCGACTAAATATAACGGGAGTTTTTGTGCACCTTTTGCAAAAAGCAATAATGGGATAGCTGTTGCAGCTCCAGTTAAAATAAGCAGGATAACAGTTTGAAGTGAACTATCGAATATGACAGCACGGTCTGTGAAAATTAAATAGATATAATAAATCATTGCAAACGGTAGAATAAATAAAGTTTCAATTGCTAATCCTCTGAGTGCATCTAGTGGAATTGTTTTTTTCATCAATCCATATATGGCAAAGCTAATTGCTAATGTGAACGCCATCCACGGGAACCGGCCGTAAGATATGGTTAGAATAATAACGCCAATTGTTGCTAGCATAAACGCCAGCTTTTGGGCTGTCGTTAATTTTTCCTTTAAGAATATAATTCCGAGCACAACCGAAACCAATGGATTAATATAATAACCCAAGCTTGTTTCAACCATATGATTGTTATTTACTGCCCATATATATAAAAACCAATTTGCGGAAATCATGATTGATGCAGCAAACAAACTCCAAAATGCTTTTTGATTCTTCCACAGTGTTCGAATATCCGCTATTAATAGTTTACTATTTCTCATGAAAACGACAAATAACAATGTAAATACAAACGCCCACACAATACGGCTTGTTAATATTTCATCACTGGAAACATGATCTAACCATTTCCAGTAGATCGGTAATACACCCCAAATTACATAGGCACCAACTGCCCAAATAATTCCTTTTCGTTCTTCCAACATATCTTCACCTCATTTATTTTGACACTCGAAATATAGTTTATTATAGAGGCCTAATGAGGGAATGTAAACGACCAAAACTATTCTTATAAAACTTTTTACAAGTCTATAAGACTATTTAATTGCCATACTATTTAGTTATTTCCTGCATCCGAAGTTCAATACGACGTATTTTACCAGAAGCTGTTTTTGGCAACTCATCGATAAACGTTATGTCACGTGGATATTTATATGGTGCTGTTAATGCTTTCACATGTTCTTGTAGTTCTTTTACAAGTTCCGGTGAAGCGTTTGCAGCATCAGTTAATACAACATATGCTTTCACAATATGTCCACGAACTTCATCAGGACTACCAACTACTGCACATTCTTGTACTGCTGGGTGTTTTACTAAAGCATCTTCTACTTCAAACGGTCCAATGGTATAACCAGAGCTTATGATGATGTCATCACTGCGCCCTTCAAACCAGAAGTATCCTTCCTCATCTTTAGAAGCTTTATCTCCAGTAACATAGTAATTTCCTCTGAACTGCATGCTGGTACGTTCTGGATCTTTTAGATACGATTTAAATAACGCAGGTGTATCTACATGGACCGCAATATCGCCTACTTCCCCAGCCTTACAAATTTCACCGAACTCATTAATTACTTCCACTTGATTTCCAGGTGTAGGTTTACCCATTGAACCCGGACGCGCTTCCATGCCTTTCATCGTCCCAACTAATAAGGTGTTTTCTGTTTGACCATAACCGTCACGCACTTCTACGTCGAATTCTCTTCTAAACGTTTCAATCACTTCGCGATTTAAAGGTTCTCCCGCTGACACTGCACTGTGGAGTTCTGACAGATTATATACAGATAAGTCTTCAACCTTTGCCATAATGCGGTATTCTGTTGGTGTACAACATAATACATTTACTTGATATTGTTCAAGTAATTTCAAATATGTTTTCGGTTCAAATTTGCCATGATAAACGAAACCTGTAGCTCCACTGCCTAGCGTTGCTACGAAAGGACTCCATATCCATTTTTGCCATCCAGGACTTGCGGTTGCCCATACTACGTCTCCTTGTTGGATACCTAGCCAATGTTCAGCTGATGTACGTAAATGTGCATACGCCCAACCATGTGTATGTACAACACCTTTCGGATTTCCTGTCGTTCCGCTTGTATACGATAAGAATGCCATGTCAGTATTTTTCGTATCAGCATTTACATAGTCCTTGGAAGACTTCATAATTTCTTCAGTTAACGACGTCCATGAATCATCATTTGCTCGCCCAATCACAAACTGTTTAATGCCATTCAAGTTTTTCACTTGTTCAAATTGACTAATATATGGTTCATACGCTATCACTGCTTTTGCCTCACTGTGTTCTAACCGATAATCAATATCTTTTGAGCGTAACATTTCAGAACTTGGAATGACGACTAAACCTGCTTTTAAAGCTCCGATATATGTAATATACGATTCAATTAAACGTGGCACCATAACTAATACTACATCACCTTTATTTAAACCGGCATTAGTAAAGACATTTGCTGCTTGATTTGAAAGTTCGATTAAATTTTTATATGTAATTGATTTGGACTCTTCTTTGTCATTTTTCCATACAATCGCTAACCGTTTAGGGTCATCTGAATATTTTTCAAATTCTTGGACCAAGTTATAATTTGGTGGTGCTAATAAATCTTTACGTTGCATAAGTACGTATCCCCCTAGATGCCTATTTTAATTCTATAATTATTATACTAATACAATTCTGATTTTTCAAAAATACTTTTATTTTCAGTTTAGCAGCAATGGATAAAGTGATCCAATTATTTACACTTATTGATTTTTACATATAAAAAGACCGGTAGCATATGCTACCGATCTATATTCAATTATTATTGTTGGTTACCGCCCATTTGTCTTTCTGCCATTTGCACTAATCGCTTAGTAATTTCTCCGCCAACGGAACCGTTAGCACGCGATGTTGCATCTGGACCAAGGTTTACACCGAATTCTTGTGCAATTTCATATTTCATTTGATCCAAAGCTTGTGCTACGCCTGGTACTAAAAGTTGATTAGAGTTACCTGAATTGTTGTTTGACATGTCTGTGTCACCTCCTTGTGAAGATAGAATGTGTCGGATTGACCAATTCATGCATTCACAAGAAGTAGTAATTCATGGGAAATTTGTTAGCAATATGATGCTAGACGTTTTTTGCCTAATGCCTTATAGAAGATCTGAGAATTTATCTTGTTGTTTCTTTTTCGGAAACACCATAATTTCTCTATCACTTACAGCCTCTTCAATCATTTCTTCAAATGATTTAAAGCTTTCATAATACTCCACTTTTTCGAGTTTTGGTTTGGTTTTTGGACTAGCAGGTGTAAAGATTGTACAGCAATCTTCATACGGACGAATTGACACTTCATAGGTATCAATTTCCTGAGCAATCCCGATAATATCTTGTTTATCAAATGAAATGAGTGGACGTAGGATTGGCGTGTTTGTTACAGCATTAATAGCTGTTAAACTTTCCAATGTCTGACTAGCGACTTGACCAAGACTTTCCCCGGTAATTATTGCAAGAGCTCCCGTTTCTTCTCGAACTAAATCCGCAATTTTCAACATCATTCGGCGTGTTGTCGTCATGGATACATTCTCCGGTATCTGCTTTTGAATCTGTTCTTGAATGGCTGTAAACGGAATGATATGCAATTTTACAGAAGCACCAAAACGGCTAAGTTTTTCGGCTAAATCCATTACTTTTTCTTTTGACCGTTCACTTGTATAAGGAGGGCTGTAAAAATGTATAGCATCTAGTCGAACGCCGCGTTTCAGCATTTGGTAACCCGCTACAGGACTATCGATTCCACCAGATAACATTAATAGGGATTTACCATTCGAGCCTATTGGTAACCCACCAGCACCTGGGATTACTTGAGCCATCATATATACTGCTTCTCTACGTACTTCTACATGCAGATTAATATCTGGTTTCTTCATTTGTACTTGAAGCTCCGAGAACGCACGAAGAACATTTGAACCAACATATTGTTGAAGTTCATTTGTTTCCATCTCAAAAGGCTTATAAGAACGTTTTACTGTTACTTTAAACGTTTTGTTTTCACGATCAAGTGATTCTATGACTTTGATTGCCGTTTGTTTAATATCTTCAAGATCTTGACTACACGAAGCTACAGGACTAAATGATTGAATGCCAAATATGCTTGGAAGTCTTTTGATTAATTGATCCATTGTTTCTTGATCATTTGGTCGAATAAACATACGATCCCTTTCAGTGACAATTTGAAACTTTGGTAAATCGGCAAATGCATACCGGATATTGTCTCTGAGTCGACCAGTAAATGCATGGCGATTTCTTCCTTTTGTAGATAATTCTCCATAGCGTATTAATATTTCTTTCCATTCCATAGGGTATTTATTCTCCTTTAATTCGCATAATGATTGCTGAAAAATGTTCAATGAAATAATCAATTTGTTGATCGTCATTACTGGTTCCTAAACTAATACGAATTACGCCTTTTTTATAGTCATCTGAAACTCCGATGGCTTGTATGACATGACTGATTTTTGTTTGTTTAGAAGAACATGCACTCGAAGTTGACACAATAATATCTTTAGATTGTAACGCATTTACGAGTACTTCACCTTTTAAATTCCGTACACTGATTGTCAGAATATGTGATGCTGCTCCAAAATCAGATAAGACTTGAACATCTCTTAGCTGACTCATCATCTGACGTAGACGTGTGTTCCATTGTTCATATTTATTTAGCATAATCGGTTGATTTTCGAATGCCAGTCTCATTGCTTTCGCAAAAGCCACAGCTTGGGCAACAGGTACAGTTCCACTTCGTAATCCGAATTCTTGCCCACCACCAACTATCGTTGGTTCAAAAGATACATGGTCTTTCCACGCAACAATTCCTGTACCTTTTAAGCCATTAAACTTATGCCCGGTTAATGTCAGCACATCAGCCCCAAGTAAGGGAAATGACACCGGATATTTACCAAAGCTTTGAACAGCATCCACATGCACAATTGCACGGCTGTTTTGGTGAACCAATCGCGAAATTTCCTCAATTGGCTGTATGCTACCTAATTCATTGTTTATATGCATAATACTGACCAGAATCGTATCTTTACGCAATCTTGCCTGTAGTTCTTCTATTGATATGATCCCTTTTTTATCAACCGGCAAATACTCTACTTCAAATCCTTGTAGCTCTAGTTGTTTCATCGATTCAATGACAGATGGATGTTCAATGGAAGAAGTGATGATGTGTTTTCCTCGGGATTGTACTTTTTTGGCAAGACCATGAATCGCGAAATGATTTGATTCAGTTCCTCCCGACGTGAAAATCACTTTATTATCTTCAGTTCCAAGCATATCGGCCACTTGTTTTCTGGCGCGCGATAAAAGCGTATGTGCGTCTACACCCATTTCATGTAAAGATGCAGGGTTTGCAAAAAACGATTCGTTCACTTTAACAAACGTATCCAATACTTCTTTATGAGGCTTTGTTGTGGCACTATGATCAAAATAATACACGGGTTGTACTCCTTTTCAATGGAAAACCACCAGCACGTGATGTGTGGTGGTTTTTATTGCCTATGTCTAGCTTCAAGCGCCAGCTCGCGGGTCACTTCATGAGATCAGAATGGCGAAGTATTCGCCTTTCTTTTTTCCAGTGCTGGTGTCGAGCTAGTGTGGCGCTTACGCTTTTCTCTAATTATGAACGCCAAGCGTCTTCTTTGACAAGCACTTCGATTCGTTTCATTGCACCTGGTTCTACCTCTTCAACAGCTGTAGCGGCTTCTTCAAGTGCTTTTGTATAACGAAGTTGTCGGAATGCTGCCTCAGCTTCTAATAAACGTTGGTTCATAATCGGATGACTCGCACGGTAGCGATTTCCGTATTGAATAATTCGTTCAATCAGCAAGACATTTTCAAGCATTTCTTTCGCTTTGGCATGTACTTCATTAATACATTTATCAGCCTGTGCCAGATAACTATCAACGAGCTTCATGTTTAGCGGCACTTCTTGTAAGCTCTGCATAACTAAGTAAATATGCTCTTCTGCTTCTTCTAAGCGAACATCCATTTCTTCGGGAATTCCTGGCATATTCGCTTTATGTACCAACCGATCAGTTTCGTGCAACAATCTTTTCAGTTCATTTAAATTAGTTCGAGCACGATTTTCATCTATGCGTAAATTCTTCAAACTATTTGAGAATCGATCTTGTTCTTCATATAGACTTTCTAAATCAGCTGAAATGTACGTTAGCTCATCTTGCAAGCTTGAATAGGCTAATTGGTCTTCATTGGCACGTTGCGCCACTAAATCGTAGCGTTTTTGTAATGCTTCAATTTGTTTCAAGCAAACAAGTGGAATTTCAGCATCTTTTTCAGATATTCGGTAGCTTTGTTGTACATAAGCCGCTTCATTACTTGTTTGGCGAGTAATGGAAGTTACCTCTGCCAATCGAAGTTCCGTAGGTTGTCGATGTTGATCTACATAAAGTTTAGCCATTACTTCTTTTTCAAGCATATCGTAAAATCCTTCAATTTCATCTTTTATCTGTTCCACACGTATTTTCACGTCTGTAATTTCAAGTTGAACTATGGATTCTTTTAGTTGTATTAATTCTTCATCCATTTTATTTAATTGCTGGGTCATTTCAAGATGCTCTAAATAATACGACTTCTCTTCCATTTCACGTTGTCCATTACGAAGTTCGTGAATGCTGGCAGGGATTTTATTTTGAATCTCAGTCAACAATGTCGGAATATCTTGTAGTAGGGCAAAAATATTTCGTGATTCCTCATCTAGACCAATCACGATTTCGCGTGCTTGTAGATAGTTTCCGTTTTCGGTTAGATTGTCATACTCATCAAATTTAGGCTTGAATTGTTCCAGCTTTTTCTCTAATGGAACAGCTGCTGCACCAAAAGAATGTTGATGTGCAAGCAATGTCTTACGAGCTGCACGATATTGTTCACTTATTTGATTCATTTCGACGCGATTTTTCTCATCGCTGCCAATCAATTGTTCTAGTTCCGTTAAAATAAGTGTCATTTGTTCATCACTTTGCTGAATACGTTTGTCGATTTCTTTTTCAATCAATGTTGCACGTTTGAATCGAAATTTATCCACGCTTTCTTCTGCATCAAATAGTAATGAATCAATTTTCGGCATTTGACTATCCATGACTTCGGACCATATATTACGCCAATTCTCAAACATTTCTTCTGTTTGCCCATTCATATTAAGCTGTTTGACTTTCGTCATCTCTTCTAATATAGGTTTGTTTTGAATTTGATGTTTTGCATGCTCAAGTCTTTCAACCTCTATATTGTGTTTACGGCGGATTGTAAATCCTACTACGAGTAGTGCAATTAGTACGATGATTGCAATAATGATAAACTTCATCGTAAGCCCCCTGTTCCCAAATCACGGTCTATGCCATTTCATACTTGTAATCTTACCATGAAACAAACGATTATGTTGACGAAATTAGAAGAATTTTGTTGAATTGATGTAAAATTTCTTAATTGTCTTTATAGGTATCTATTGATTATGAAACAAGATGCTCATATTCACAGTCCCGATTGTCCCCATGGAACGAAGGATGCATTTGAATCATACATAGAAAAACCCCTATGAAATGGATTTACGGATATTTCTTTCACGGAACATGCCCCTTCTCCAAATGATTTTATTGATCCCGTTCCTAATCGTGATAGTTTTTTGGATTCACCACTATCAATTATTCACCTGAATCATTCATGAATTTCTAAGAGCAACTTGGTTCAGTAGAAAACGTTTACTTCCTTCTACTATAAAACCGTGCAAGATTCAATATTAGCCCCACTTGGGTCATTCAATCCTAAAAGAATTGGGCTTCCTACATTAATTGATAAGTTTCAGCATTTTCATCGCGAACTGATACATGAGGAGGAGATGATTCAAAACACGGTGGAATTGATGAGGGATTACCACTATGAACTTGATGTGAATAGTGCTAGTCTAGCTAAGCCATATTGTTTAGAATCCTATCCCCCACAACGTTACATATCATCAGCAAGAGAAAAAGGTGTTCCTCTTGTTTTTGGATCAGATGCTCATAATGTACAAGACTTGCATCAGCAATATGAGAAAGTTTATACTCAATCAAAGTAATGTTTCCATTCATTTTTTTCGGGTGGAATAGAAGAATAAAGAGGTGAAGTTCATGTTTGCTAAATCAACATATTCCGGAAACACTCAAGAACAATATACAATGCTTTCAAAACAACTAGACGCTCTATTAACGGGCGAATCAAATGCAATAGCTAATCTAAGTAATGCTTCGGCGTTATTGAATCAATTTTTCGATCGGATTAACTGGGTTGGTTTTTACTTGATGGAAGATGGAGAACTTGTTTTAGGACCTTTCCAAGGTTTACCTGCTTGTGTACGAATTCCTGTAGGTCGTGGGGTTTGTGGAACTACTGTAGCAAAAAAAGAAACGATGCTTGTACCTGATGTGCATGCATTCCCTGGTCATATTGCGTGTGATGCCGCATCTCAATCCGAAATTGTCGTGCCTCTTATTAAAAACGGTGAAGTAATCGGTGTTCTTGATATTGATAGTCCCGAAAAAGACCGTTTCCACGAAGAAGATCAACAAGGTCTTGAGTTATTCGTTTCGATCTTAATCAAACATATTTAAAATGACGAGGTGATAATAGATCACCTCGTCATTTATTAATTTTGTACAGTTTCCGCTAGATGATTTTCCACTTTAGTAAAAGCTTGTTCCAAATCCGCTCTAATATCATCTACATGCTCAAGCCCAACCGAGACGCGTAAGAGGGAATTTGAAATCCCCATCTGTTCCCGTTCAGTTTCTGGAATAACAGAATGAGTCATTGTTGCGGGATGTTGAATAAGCGTCTCCGCATCTCCCAAGCTAACGGCAATTTTAATCATTTCTAACGAATTCATTAAAAATTGTGCCACTTCTTTCCCGCCATGAATGGTAAAAGAGATTAAACCTCCACCAGATTTCATTTGTTTCTTGGCAATTGCATATTGAGGATGTGCTGGATCAAATGGGTAATAAATTTGATCAACGAGTGGTGATGATTGTAAAAATGCTACTAGATTTTGAGCATTTTCAGAATGGCGATCCATTCGTACATGCAATGTTTTTAATCCTCTCAAAATTAACCAAGCATCGAATGGTGAGATGATGCCACCAATGTCTTTTTGAACTGTCAACCGCAGATTCATCATATCCTCTGCATCTTTTCCTATTAGTAATCCGGCAATGACATCGCCGTGGCCATTAATATACTTTGTGGCACTGTGTAACACGTAGTCAGCACCGAAGTCCAATGGATTTTGTAAGTATGGTGATGAAAATGTGTTATCTACAATCACTTTTAAACCGTGTCTACTGGCAACCCTACAAACAAGTTCCAGATCCACGATTTCCATTGTTGGATTTATTGGTGTTTCAACATATAAACACACTGTCTCGGGTTTAATGCTTTCTTCTATTTCTTGTTCGGTCGACATTGCGTTAAAACTGTGCGATATGTTGTATTTTTCCTGCAACATGTTTAGTAAACCAAATGTGCAGCCGTATATCCCCCTTGAACAAAGTACGTGATCACCGGTTTTCGTTACGTGAATAAGTGCTGCACTTACAGCGGCCATCCCCGACCCAAATGCTAAAGCACTACTCCCATTTTCAAGTTCCGCTATTCGTTCTTCCAAAATACGGACCGTCGGATTTCCAAGTCTCGAATAAATATTCCCTTGTTCTTCCCCAACAAATCGTCGTTCCCCTTGTTCAGCTGAAGGAAATACGAAGGTAGATGTTTGATATAAGGGAATTGATAAGCTATCATGATGTTGCAATGAGTCATACCCCGTGTGTATAATGGCTGTTTCTTTTTGAATGAATTTATTTCCCATGCTAAGCACCCCTTTTCAATGTAAACGCTTTCATTCCATGCACTTCCATCTTACTAGATTCGTTAATTATTGAAAAGGTCAAACGCCTAAGTCTTTTAAATTAATCTTTTGGAAACATATTGACAAGCATGCTAATAATTGATACTATGAAAGTTGTGTAAAATAAAAGCAGCAGTTGTATGGTCTTATTCGTTTCATTTTATTCCTCCATGTATATGGATGGGGTATCGTGTAACCCTTGGCTGCGAGGGCGAAGGTACATGAAAATAAAATGGCAGTTTGATTGATACATCTGGTCTTATTTTACAACAAAATAAAACCACTAAAAGGAGGACATTCACATGTCTCGTTATACAGGTCCTGCATGGAAACTGTCTCGTCGCCTTGGTCTATCACTAAGCGGCACTGGTAAAGAATTAGAAAAACGTCCTTACGCTCCTGGACAACACGGTCCAAACCAACGTAAAAAAATCTCTGAATACGGTTTACAATTACAAGAGAAGCAAAAGCTTCGTCATATGTATGGTGTAAATGAACGCCAATTCCGTACTCTATTCGATAAAGCTGCTAAAATGCCTGGTAAATCTGGTGAGAACTTCATGATCCTTCTTGATACTCGCCTTGATAACATCGTTTACCGTTTAGGTCTTGCTCGCACTCGTCGTGGAGCTCGTCAATTAGTAAACCACGGCCACGTTATGGTTGATGGTAAACGCGTTGACATTCCATCTTACCGTCTAAAAGCAGGTCAAGAAATTTCTCTTCGTGAAAAATCTCAAAACCTTGATATCGTAAATGAGTCTATGGAAGTAAACAACTTCGTTCCTGAATACTTATCTTTCGATGCAGACAAAAAAGTTGGTACATTTGTACGCCTTCCAGAGCGTGGCGAATTATCTGCTGAAATCAATGAAGCATTAATCGTTGAGTACTACTCACGTTAATCTTGATCTCTGTAAGTTGTAGTTTTGAAAGCCCTGAAATCTTGTTAAAACAAGATTTCGGGGCTTTTTCTTTTTATTTGATAATACAAGATAAGGCCGCGACTTTATCGGAGAACTCCATACTAAGGCTTCTTCTTTGTTCCTCATAAAAATACTCAAATGATTCTTCGAGTCCTTGTTCTTGACGAACCAACGATAAGTGTAAAGAGCTCCGTTTCTTTTCTTGTTTGATTAATAGCTATACCATTTAAAAAAGTCGTCACTTGGTTTACACCACAGTGACGACTTTTTATTTGTTAGTGGACGTCCTTGATCAGGAATGTAGCAATCTCAGGGAATATGGAGAGCACGACCATTAATAATAACATGATGATGGCGTATGGAATAACACCTTTTACAATTTCGTCGATGGTATTTGTCCGATCGATCCCTTTCAGTACGAACAAGTTCAGACCTACTGGAGGAGAAATCAAAGCCAGCTCCATATTGATTACCATAATGATGGCGAACCAGATTGGGTCGAATCCTAATGCAATTATGATCGGGTATAGAATCGGTAACGTGATAACCAAAATCGAAATTGTTTCCAGGAACATCCCCAAGATTAACAGTACGATATTGATCAAGATAAAGATAACCCAAGGGTTGACGTCCAGTTCAGTTGCATAATTAGTAATAGTTTGTGGAATCTGCAAGATTGTCATGATATAGCCAAGCAGCATTGCTCCGATAATGATGAACAAAATCATCGCGTTAGTTTTAACGGTAGCAATAATGATTTTCTTGAAGTTTTCCAAGTTCAAATTGCGGTAGAAGAATGCAGCAATCGCAAAGCTCACTACTACACCTACTGCAGCTGCTTCAGTTGGTGTGAAGATGCCCGTGTAAATTCCTCCGATAACGATTACAGGCAACATCAATCCCCAAATTGCAGTTTTGGTCGCTTCCATTCTCTCTTTCCAAGTCGCAGGTGCATCTTTAATGTGGCGCGCTTGATAAGAAGCAAATACCATGAATGAAAGTGTCATGATAATACCTGGTACGATTCCGGCGATGAACAGCTTTCCAATTGATTCTCCGGTCACTGAGCCATAAATAATCATTGGAACGCTTGGCGGAATCAAGATCCCTAGTGTACCACCCGCTGCAAGCAGACCTAATACATGTCTTTTATTATATCCACGTTTGACCATCTCAGGCAAAGCAACCGAACCAATAGTTATGGCAGTAGCTACACTCGATCCGGATATCGCGGCAAATATGGCACAGCAGAAAAGTGTGGCGATAGCCAGACCCCCTGGGAAATGACGGAACCACCGGCTAGCCATTTCGTAAAGATCCCGGCCTACACCACTGACTAATAAAACCTGGCTCATCAAAACATACATTGGTAATGCTGTTAAAGAAAAGTCATCAAGAGCCTTATAGGCAATGATCGGCACTTGCATAAAAGCATCGCTTCCGCCATTAAAGAAGAACATACCAGCTACTGCAAGCATAGCGAGAGCAAACGCTACCGGCAGTCCGAGCAATAAGAGAGTTCCTAAACCGCCTACAAAGAAAATATTCATATGTGCTCACCTCCCTTATGGATCCCGCCGTCGATGATTTGCATAATGAATGCCATGCATAATAGTACGCCCCCTACCGGAAGGACCATTTCCGGCAAATACATCGGAACACGGAGCAATGATGCGGAAGTAATGTCCAGTTCCATCGTATTCATCACATGATGAAAGCCATAGTAGGTGAAGATGATACTGAAAACTAAACCCATTGCATTGGATAAATACGCAAGTAGTGTTTTTATACGATCGTTAACATTGTTTATCAGTAAATCTACTGTTATATGAGCATAGGTCCGTACCGCATATGCACTTCCTAAATAACAGCTTGCAATGATTGCATAAATAGACAGTTCCGTTGCCCAAATCGTCGGTTTGTTGAAAATCCATCTAGAAACGACTTCAAAAAAAATCATGAAGGTTGTCACCATAATGAAAAATCCTGATGCATAAGCACCGAGTTTAATGAGCAGGTCGGAAAATTTATACAGCGATTTCATAATTTTATTCCTCCTTACTGCTCATCTACCATATCAAGCAGTTCTTTCCCTAGATCTCCAGAGTTTTTAGTGAATGCATCCCAAGCCGGTTTTGCAGCTTCTTTCCATTTCGGTAAATCCTCTTCAGGGACTACATAAACTTCCATGCCTTTTTCTTCCAACTGTTTCGCGGTCTTTTCATCTTCAGACTGTGCTTGTGCACGAATCCAATCTTCTGTTTCTTTGGCAGTTTCAGTCAATAAAGCCTGAGTTTTTTCAGGAAGTTTATCCCAGAAGTCTTTATTAATTGATAGTAAGAACTCGAGATACGCATAATTATTGATAGTTAAATATTTTGCTACCTCATCATACTTTCTTTGGACCATTGCCGTAGTTCCTGATGTTGCACCGTCAACTGTTTTTAGTTTAAGAGCCATGTATACTTCACCACCACCCATGAATACTGGTGAAGCTCCATATGCTTTAATCATTTCAGAAGGAATGTCACCGATACTGCGGATTTTCAATCCTTCAAAGTCTTCAGGTGATTCCAAAGGACGCTTATTGTTTGCAAATTGTGCGTAGCCATAGTCAGCGAACATCAAAACCTTCGCGCCTTTATCTTCCATCGCTGTACGCAATTTATCTCCGAATTCTCCATTCAACGCTTCTCCTGCTTTTTCATAGTCCGAAAATACATAGGGAACATCAAATATTCCCATTGCAGGCACAGTGCTTGCCCAAAGTGTTGAAGAATTGACGCCCATTTCAACGCCGCCAGTGAGAATGGACTGGTTCATGTCCTTATCATTTAATAATTGACCTGCTGGATATACTTGCATTTTTACTGCGCCATTGGATTTATCAGTGACATCTTTCACGAATTTTTCAAGACCTTTGGCAATGTGGTGATCTGCCGGCAAGTTATATGCTAATCTGATAGTCGTTTCTTCGTACCCGTCCCCACTTGCATTCACTGCTTTTGTTTCAGGTTCTTCGGTGTTGCATGCTGCCAATAAGAACATTGATATCATTAAGAACGTGATTGCCTTCATCCACTTTTTCATGTTAATATCCCCTTTGTTTTTATCTTTCTACATGTCTGATACGACCCAGTGGATTTTTAGAAGAAAGGCTAGCTGCGTAATCCGCCGCATCAAGCAATTTTCCAAAGTCCAACCCTGTGTCGATATTCATGCGGTGAAATAAATAAACCAAATCCTCCGTTGCTAAGTTGCCCGCTGCTCCAGGTGCAAATGGACAACCCCCTATTCCCGATACCGATGTTTCAAAGATTCGTACTCCTGCTTGGTAGGCAGCGTACGCATTTGCAGATCCCAACCCCCTTGTATCATGCAAATGGATGGTGACAGGCGTTTCTCCTGCAACTTCCAAAACCTTCTTCATCAAGCTCTCTACTTGCTGTGGAACAGCAATTCCAATTGTATCCGCAATCCCGATCCGGTCCGCGCCAGCTTCTTTTACGCGTTTGACGAGACTGAGCACCTGCTCTTCTGAAACTTCCCCTTCATATGGGCACCCAAAGCTCACCGCTATCGAAAAGCAAGTTTTGATGCCATCTTGTTTTGCTTGTTCCACAAGCCTTACAAATTGACTGAAATTCTCATCAATGGTCAAGCCGATATTTTTCTGGTTGAACGTTTCAGTTGCTGAACTTACCCAGTTGACCTCCGATAGCACATGCTCTTTTGCGCGTTCGTAACCTATTAGATTCGGGACAAGTGCGATGGCTTTCAAATCATTGAATTCTGAGACCGCTTCCAATACAGCTGAGGCATCAGCCATTTGCGGCACTTTTGCAGGATGGACAAATGACGTTACTTCCACAGATGACAATCCAGCTTCCATTAAGTGTTTTACTAGATTTACTTTTTCCTCTGTGGAGATAAGCTTTGAATCATTTTGCAGTCCATCGCGAGGACTGACATCGATAATTTTTACATCCGCCATTTATATGACTCCTTGTTCCTTCAGTTTTTTGAACTCATCGAAAGAGAAATTCATAAAGTCGGTATAGATTTCTTCATTGTGCTGGCCAAGACTTGGCCCACTCCACTTGATTTCCCCCGGTGTTTCAGAGAGCTTCGGCACGATTCCTGGCACCAGAACTTTCTTCCCGTCAGGCAATTCGATTTCCTGAAGCATTTCCCGGGCAATGTATTGCTCGTCTTCCACGATTTCCTTTATCCCGTAAATAGGTCCTACCGGTACTGAAACTTCGTCCAAGATCCGCTGGGCTTCTTTCAGGGGATGTTGCCTTGTCCATGCTTCAATCGTCGAATCAATGAACTTTACGTTGTCAGCACGCCCTTGGTTTGTTGAATAGATTGCATCATTTGCTATGTCCTCCCGACCGATTGCAGTCATGAGGCGTTGGAAGATCTTATCCCCATTCCCTCCGATGACTAAGTGATTTCCATCAGCACATTCATATGTATTTGAAGGTGCGATGCCAGGCAATGTACTTCCTGTACGTTCCCTTACTTGCCCTGTCAAATCATATTCTGGCAAAATACCTTCTAGTAAACTAAAAACAGATTCATAGAGTGCAACATCGACAAGCTGCCCTTTTTTCTTGGGGTCTTCCTCCCTTGCACGCAAGGCTATCAAAGTTCCGATAACGGCATAAAGGCCAGCAACCAGATCTCCGATTGCAATACCCACCCTAACAGGTGGCAAGTCAGGGTATCCGGTTAGATATCTTAGACCTCCGATTGCCTCTGCAACACTTCCAAACCCTGGCTTTTCCCGGTAAGGTCCAGTTTGGCCGTAGCCTGAAACTCTTGTCATGATGATTGAAGGATTTACTTTCCTCAGATCCTCCAATCCAAGTCCCCATCGCTCCAATGTGCCTGGTTTGAAGTTCTCGAGCACCACATCCACTTTCTCCGATAGCTGGCGAATGATTTCCTGCCCTTCCGGTTCCCGCATATTGACAGTAATCGATTTTTTGTTTCGGGATTGAACATACCACCAAACGGAAGTGTCATTGTGCATCACACGCCAGTTTCTTAGGGGGTCCCCTTTTGTCGGCTCCTCCACTTTTATCACTTCAGCGCCAAATTCCGATAAGATTTTCCCTGCAAATGGAGCTGCGACCAAGTTACCTAATTCTAAAATTCTTATGCCTTCAAGAGGCAGCTTTTTCATCATTTCTTTCCCTCCTAGACTTTCGAGCAAAATTCCATGAACAGAATGTAATCGCTTTCAATATGAGCTTTCATTAAACGTTTGGCTGCTTCAGCATCCTGGTCCACTATCGCTTGGAATATCCGTTGGTGCTCTATAATGGCATGTTCCATATGGAGCGGATATTCTTCAAGAATCGATTTGCGGTAGAAACTATTGACCCCGCGAAGAGCCGTCAGCATGGTAACGAGAAACTTGTTTCCTGTAGCCATAATAATGGCTTCATGGAAATTAACATTCGCATCATGGGCTTTTTTCAGGCTATTCGTTTCTGAAATTTTGCCCATCTGCAATAAAGAAGTGCGAATTGTCTCAAGCTGTTCATTAGTCCTGCGTTCAGCAGAATAAAAAGCGGCTAGCGGTTCCATTTCAACCCGGCACTCATACAGATACTGATAATCTTCGATTGATGGTTCGACAACTGTCACCCCTGCTGAACCATTCACAAAGAGCAGACCATCTTTTTCAAGCATACGGATGGATTCACGAATCGGGCTACGGCTCACCTGCAGCTCCTCGGCAATCTTTTCTTCTATCAACCTCTCACCAGGCTTCAAACGCCCCAAAAGGATCTGTTCCTTTAAGTAGTCATACACTTGAGTTTTTAAAGTTGCCCTTTTTTTTATTACGGATTCTATGATTCTCGCCTCTTTTCATTTTTCGTCGACTGTATACAATTTACTCTACGTTAGAATAATCAAAATAATTCAAATAGTCAACCATATTTTTAAAATTTTAATACTTAAACCTATTACCTAGTCCTAGTCCCTACCAATATTCTTTCATATGGTGGCTCTAACTTAAAAATTATTGCTGAAAGATTAAGGTATAACTCCATAATGATTTATGAGATATATAGGACATATCGGGAAGGAATTGAAGAATGAATCAGTTGCAATGTTTAGTCAAAACATAGACGCAAGTGGGGCTGAATTTGAGTTATTTTCACAAGAAAAAGCGACTTCTCCTTTGTGGAAAAGCCGCTTTTTTTATTGCTTTTACGCATTCAAATCTGATAGTCCAGGACTGTGTTCATTTGGCACTTCAGGTAAGCTAGGCACCTTCGAGAAATATTCCCCGGATTAAATCGCGATACGGTTTTGCTTTTCCACGAAAGTTTGCACTTTGAAAAGAATATTGTATCATGGTTCTCATTTCTCCAAAACGTCCACCTAGTACTTCTTGAAGATGTGACTTCAGAATGAATTTTATTTGAGTTTTACTACTTGAGTACTTTCGTTATTATTTTCAGGTATATGGTAAACTATTAAAAAAGTGGAGGAGTCTAAAATGCGTTTAATCTCACTTTGTCCCAGTAATACTGAATTGCTGGCTTACTTAAGTTTGACAAAATACTTAGTCGCACTCGATGATTTTTCTGATTGGCCAGCTTCGGTTCAACATTTACCTCGATTAGGTCCGGACTTATCAATCGATATCGATGCACTTGAAGAGTTAAAACCAGATTTAGTGTTAGCTTCTCTTAGTGTTCCCGGTATGGAGAAGAATGTGAACGAATTAGTGTCACGTGGAATTCCACATCTAGTATTGGACCCTCAAAGTTTAGAAGATATCGCTACCGATTTATTGTCTGTTGGTGATGCATGTGGAATTTCTGAACACTCGGAGCTAGTGGTATCCGAATATAGAAAGTTTGTATACGATATGAAAGATTGTGCTTCCCGTGTTTTATCCCTTCCTGAACTTTACTGGGAATGGTGGCCAAAACCGATCTTTACCCCAGGTAAAATTAATTGGCTAACAGAAGTCAGTGAAATTGCAGGTGGACGGAATGTTTTTCGGGATGTCGAACTAGCGAGTATTCAAACGGATTGGGAAGATGTATTGCGTCGCAACCCGGATTATATTTTTTTAGCTTGGGTTGGTGTTAGGCGGGCCAAAGTGAATACGAAAGTGGTCGAAAAACGTCCTAGATTTGATGAGCTAACGGATTTACAGAAAAATCAACTCTATATAATGGAGGAAGAATTGTATTGTCGACCTTCCCCACGCTTACTAGAAGGTGCTTTTAAGTTGGCAAATATCTTACACCCAGATGTTTATGGAGATTTAGAGTTACCGAAATGGATCTTGGTAAACAAATAAGTGATAAATAGAAAAAAGCTGACTTGACCACTAAAAAGGTCAACAAGTCAGCTTCTTTTTATTATACGAATTTCACCATGTGATACTTTTTCTTCCCGCGACGTACAATCGCAAATGAATCATCCAATCGGTCGGCAGATCCCATAATGTGATCCACAGCAGTTAATTTTTCACCGTTTATAGTGATGGCTCCATTCGCTACGTCTTCACGTGCCTGACGCTTAGAAGGAGAAACACCCGCTTCCACTAATAGGTCCACGATATTTTTGTCTTCTTTTGCCACTTCAATAGTTGGAACGTCTTTGAACACTTCTTTCACTTCGCTAGCAGATAATGCTTTGATATCCCCACTAAATAGTGCTTGAGTGATGCGGATAGCATTATCCAATGCATCTTGACCGTGAATCATTCGTGTCATTTCTTCAGCAAGAGCTTTTTGTGCTTTTCGTAAATGCGGCTCTTCTGCAACGGTCACTTCAAATGCTTCGATTTCTTCACGCGTTAAGAATGTAAAGATTTTCATGTATTTCACAACATCCGCATCCGCTGTGTTTACCCAAAATTGGTAGAACTCATATGGAGATGTCTTTTCAGGATCCAACCACACAGCACCTGATGCAGATTTACCAAATTTCGTTCCATCAGCTTTAGTCACTAATGGAATTGTCATACCGAAAGCTTTTGACTCTTCTGTATGAGTTTTACGAATCATTTCCAGTCCAGTTGTGATATTCCCCCACTGATCTGATCCACCCACTTGAATACGGCAATTATGTGAATTGTATAAGTGATTGTAATCTATCGCTTGTATTAACATGTAGGAGAATTCAGTAAAGGATATCCCTCCATCCAATCGAGAAGCTACTGTATCTTTCGCTAACATGTAGTTAACTCCGATATATTTCCCGTAGTCACGTAAAAATTCAATCACGTCCATAGACCCAATCCAGTCCCGATTGTTAACCAAAACCGCACCATTATCAGAACTAAAATCAAAGATACGCTCCATTTGAATTTTTAGTCCCTTAACATTTTGATCAATTTGCTCAGTTGTCTGAAGTTGACGTTCTTCACTTCGACCAGAAGGATCGCCAATCATACCTGTTGCCCCACCAATCAATAGGATTGGTTGGTGACCTTGTAATTGAAAACGACGTAATGTTAATAGTGGAACGATATGTCCAATATGCATACTATCTGCTGTTGGATCAACACCGCAGTATAATGAAATCGATTCATTATTTAAAAGATCCACCATACCTTTCTCATCTGTCAATTGGTAGGCTAGACCTCTCCATTTCAAGTCTTCAATCAGTTCGTTTGTCATCTTCTGTTCCTCCTTGAAAATTATATGCTTCCATCTGTCATACAATCGTGCAGTTGAACAATAAAAAAGTCCCTGCACGATTAATTAAAATCATGCAGGGACGCTAACTTTCATTTGCGCGGTACCACCCAGCTTGAAGGGAAATCCCTTCCGCTCTTCAGACACAGTATCGTTGTGTTGACGTTTGAGCTCCCAGCCTGTAATTCATGTATGCACACTGACCAACTTGCACCACCCGTTGGCTCTCTAAACAGCTCTTGCATTCATTACTTCGGACTCTTCATCACTCAAATCACTATATATTTTTTCATTTTACGCCTTAAATTTTCGTTGTCAATAAATATATTTGAATTCAACCTTTCTGTGATATAATAGGACAAGATTTTAGGAGGTCGATTCTATTGAATGATCAAGTAAAAAAGTGGGTCAAACAAATAAAAGATTATTGGCTTAAAGGAAAAAAACCATTAAATAAAACTTGGAATAGATGGACTAGCACAGGATTGGCAAAAGGAGTCCGCATCACTTCAGGTGTAATTTGGAATCTGGGAATCATCTTATTTATTATTTTGATTACTGGCGGAGTTTTCGTCGGATCAGTTGGGGCTGGCTATTTTGCCTCTCTAGTCGATCAAGAACCATTATTGGAAGAAAAAGATATGCGTGCATCCATCTTTAGTTATGAAGAAACATCGGAAGTCTATTTTGCTGACAACGTCTATTTAGGAAAGTTGAGAACAGATTTAGATCGTCGAGAGACGAAACTTGATGCTGTTTCTCCTTATGTGTTAGATGCCGTTTATGCGACTGAGGATGAATATTTCACAGTTCATGACGGCATTGTACCAAAAGCTATTATTCGAGGATTACTTCAAGATGTGACCAATTCTGATAACCAAACAGGTGGATCCACACTTACGCAACAAATAATAAAAAATCAAATCTTAACGAACGAAGTTTCATATGAACGTAAAGCAAAAGAGATTCTCTTAGCTATGCGTATTGAAAAATTCATGGACAAAGATGAAATTTTAGAGGCTTATTTAAATATTATTCCTTACGGCCGAAATGCTTCAGGTAATCCGATTGCCGGTATCGAGACAGCAGCAGAAGGAATTTTTAATGTCAAGGCGAAAGATTTGAATTTACCACAGGCAGCATTTATTGCCGGTATTCCTCAAGCACCTTTTGCTCACACCCCTTTCACTAATAAAGGCAAAATGAAAGACAAAGCAGGATTGAAACCTGGTATTGATCGTATGTTAACAGTCCTTTATCGAATGAAAGAAACTGGCTACATCACAGAAACTGAATACAATTCAGCGATTGCATATGATATTAAAAAAGATTTCCGTAAACCTGAAAAACTGCCACAAGAAAGATATCCTTTCTTAACTTATGAGCTAGAACGCCAAGCGAAACAAATTATTGCCGAAATGTTTGCCAAAAAAGACAATATCGATCCAAATCGATTGAAAGAAGAAAAAAAATTAGAAGAGAAATATGAAATATTAGCAGATCGTGCATTACGAACGAATGGATACCGCATTCATTCAACTATTGATAAAAACCTTTATGATGCCCATCAGAAAGTAAAAGATGAGTTTAAAAACTTTGGTCCTACTATCAAAGTTGAAAAATACAATGCTGAGACTCAAGCAAATGAATGGGTTGATGAACCTGTACAAGTCGGCAGTGTCATGATGGAAAATAGCACGGGACGGGTACTAAGTTTTATTGGTGGTCGTGACTATCATATCGAAGCATCAAACCATGCAACGATAAGATATCGTCAAAATGGATCCACAATGAAACCCCTTGTCGGGTATGGGCCGGCGATTGAATACGGTGTAATTGGTGCAGGAAGTCCTGTCGTCGATATCAAATTGGATAATTTTCATGATAACGGAAAACTATGGGATCCAAGAAACTTTAACAGTAACCAAGAGTTGGGTGTGATTCCTGCACGACAAGCTCTTGCAACATCTCAAAACTTAGCGGCTGTACGCCTTTACGATACAATTAAAGACCGAAAACCTACATCATACTTAGAGAAAATGAATTTTTCTCATGTTGAAGAGAACACACATTTAAAACGTTCAACCGTCCTTGGAACAGTTGAGGTTTCGGTTCTAGAAAACACGAATGCCTACTCAACATTAGCAAATGGTGGCCAATATATTGAATCTTATATGATTGAAAAAATAGAAGATGCGGAAGGTAAGACTCTCTTCCAACATCAGTCAGAGGCTGTTCCGGTATATACTCCACAAACATCCTATATTGTGACGGATATGTTACGTGATGTTATGAGCATGGGAACTGGAACTAAAGCGAATAGTGAATTGAAGTTCAGATCTGATTTCGCTGCAAAATCTGGAACTACAAATGATGCACATGATGTTTGGTTTATGGGATATAATCCATCCATCACCTTGGGTGTGTGGTTGGGCTATGATACACCAACCAATTTAAACAGATCGAATGGAACCTATGGGTTACCAGCAGGACGCGTCAATACGTTATGGGCAAGAATAATGAATAGCTCGTATGATGTAAATCCAGAATTAATCGATCCCAATATTGAATTCAAGGTTCCTAAAGGAGTTGTTACACGTTCGTTCTGTGCTATTTCAGGTTTATCACCTTCTAACGAATGTTCAAATGCAGGGCTTGTGACTTCTGATTTATTTAATGAAAATGTTTTTGTTCCAAATAAACCTGATGATAGCTTTGTTTCTTCTTCCTATGTAATGATTAAAGAAAAACGTTACCGTGCCCTCCCTACGACTCCTTCTGAATTTTTAGTCCAAGGTGGAGTTGGAGTAAATAAAGAATTTATCAATCGAATGTTAGGAGCATTTGGTGGTGATGCCAGCAAGCTCTTCCCGCAGAATTCTAGTTTTGCAAACCGTGTTGTCTCGGAAGATACATTTGAAGCTGACGGTGCAGCACCTAGCACTGTTAACGCTACATTAACAGGTAATACACTCACTTGGTCAGATTCTGCATCTAATGATGTCGTTGGATACCGTGTATTCCGTCGATCTAGCGGAGGCAATACACTTTTAGCTTCTATTAAAGAAGCAAGTAACAATTCTTACCAAGTCAATGGACCTGGTGAGTACTACGTAGTAGCAGTCGATATTACAGGGAATCAATCTTCTGTCTCTAATATGGCAAAAATCGAAACACCAACGCCTGACCCAACGCCAGAGCCAAAACCAGATCCGAAACCAGATCCAAAACCAGACCCAAAACCGGATCCAAAACCAGACCCGAAACCGGATCCGAAACCAGATCCAAAACCAGATCCGAAACCAGACCCAAAACCAGACCCGAAACCAGATCCAAAACCAGATCCAAAACCAGACCCGAAACCAGATCCAACACCACCACCTGGGAATGGAAAAGACTAATAGACTCCAATGCCTGAAAGTGGACATGTTGAATATTTTATATACAAAAAAGCTGTGGAACTTATCAAATGATAAGTTCCACAGCTTTTATTTTTTGCTATGTTATAGAATGCTGTTTATGCATATACAAAGTGCAGCTAACGTAAATTTACGAAAATCAAAAAATTCGATTCACATTGCTATTTTAAAATTAATCTTCCATTGTTGATAAATCGCCCGTTGGTAAATCCAGCTCCCACGCTTTTAAGACGCGTCGCATGATTTTTCCACTACGTGTTTTCGGAAGTTTGTCTTTAAATTCAATTTCACGAGGAGCAGCATGTGCAGCCAACCCTTTTTTCACAAATTGCTTGATATCTTGGATTAATTCCTCTGATGGTTCGTAACCATCATGTAAGGCAACAAAAGCTTTAATAATTTCTCCACGAACTGGATCTGGTTTTCCGATTACGCCAGCTTCAACGATAGCTGGATGTTCGAGAAGCTTGCTTTCGACTTCAAATGGACCAACACGTTCTCCTGATGTCATGATGACATCATCCACTCGCCCTTGGAACCAGAAATAACCATCTTCATCCATGTAAGCAGAATCACCGGAGACATACCATTCATCGTTAAGGAAATAAGATTGATACTTTTCAGGGTTGTTCCAAATTTGACGCATCATTGATGGCCATCCTTTTTTCAGTGCCAAGTTCCCCATCGAATATGGAGGAAGCTCGACTCCACGATCGTCCACGATTGCTGCCGTTACGCCGGGAATTGGTTTACCCATAGAACCAGGACGGATCGGGAGGCACGCATAGTTACAAATCATCTGAGCCCCTGTTTCTGTCATCCACCATGTGTCATGAATACGATGATGGAACACTTCTGCTCCCCACCGAATTACTTCGGGATTTAAAGGTTCTCCAACAGATAGGATATGTCTCAGTGAAGACAAGTCATAGTCTTTCACTAAGGCATCTCCAGCCCCCATTAACATACGGAAAGCAGTGGGTGCACTATACCAAATAGTTACACCAAAATCTTCTATTGTTTTATACCAAGTATCGGGAGAAAAACGACCGCCTAATACAACCATTGTTGTTCCAGTTAACCAAGGCCCAAAGATCCCATAAGATGTTCCAGTTACCCAACCCGGGTCAGCAGTACACCAATAAATATCTTGTTCTTTTAAATCAAGAACCCATTTAGCTGTTTGATAGTGTTGTAGCATGGCTTCTTGTACGTGCAGAACCCCTTTAGGTTTGCCCGTTGAACCCGATGTATAATGAAGAACTAATCCATCTTCTTTATCAAGCCATTCGACTTGGAAATAAGGAGATGCACTTTCAACATGTTTCATAAAATCTATTGTGTTGTTATTTTCCACGATATTTTCTCCGACTAAAATAACCGTTTCTAAATGCGGTAATTTATCTACTGGAATACGATTTAATAGTTCTGGTGTCGTCACAATCACTTTAGCTTCACTATCATCTAAACGATCGTATACTGCACCTTCCATAAACGCTTCAAATAGTGGACCAACAATGACACCCATCTTTAATGCACCAATGAGTGCAAAATATAATTCTGGAGATCGTGGCATAAAAATGAATAAACGGTCTCCTTTTTCTAGGTTTGTATGCGTTTTCAATACATTTGCAGCTTTATTCGTCCATTTTTTCATTTCATGGAACGTATAGGATTCTTGACGGTTCGCATCTTTATAATAAAGTGCTACTTTGTTTTTCCGATCTGAATTTGCATGACGGTCGATGGCTTCATGTGCCGCATTCATTCGCCCCGTTTCATACCAACTAAATTCTTTTTCTACTTCAGACCAATCAAAGTTGGCTGCTTTTTCGTCGTAACTTTGGAGTAAATAATCTCCTTGAACGACAGGAAGTGCTTCAAGTTTCATGTCTACCACCCTCTCAAAATACGATACAAGTACTAGTTTACATTAAATTGCAAGTTAATGGCGAATAATATAACTTTTTTGAATACATTTTTTTTAGAAATTGGTGAATTTGTTTTTCTTCGGTTTTATTCACTCAGAATTGATAAAATAAAGATTTCTGATATCAGTATAAGAAAAGACATCGGCACGCACCATTGTGGGTGCATGCCGTGTTTTTCTAGCACTGATAAGATATAAAACGTTTTTCGGATATCAGTATAAGAAAAGACATCAGCACGCACCATTGTGGGTGCATGCCGTGTTTTTCTAATGTATAATAATACTAATTGTAATTATTTACAGGTGGTGTACACATGGAACATAAGAAAATCTATAATGCTATGGAAATCAAAACGAAACATGGCAATTTAATTATCGAAGGACCTATTTCTTCAGTTGATCTTGCAAGGTATGATTTTCATGAGGACTTGGTGGCATTTCGCCCCCCTGCTCAGCAACATAAAGCAGTTGTTGAAATTGCAAAGTTACCAGAAGGTCGAATCTTAATTGCGCGAGACCATATGACCATTGTCGGATACGTCACCTATTTATATCCGGATCCTCTTGAACGCTGGTCAAAAGGGAAAATGGAAAATCTAATCGAGCTTGGAGCAATCGAGGTTATTCCAAAATATCGAGGGACGGGTGTTGGAAAAAGTCTTCTCCGTGTATCAATGATGGATGATGGGATGGAAGACTATATCACTATTACGACTGAATATTATTGGCACTGGGATTTAAAAGGAACTGGGCTAAATGTTTGGGAATACCGCAAAGTCATGGAAAAAATGATGAACGCTGGTGGATTAGAATATTTTGCAACCGATGATCCCGAAATTAGTTCACATCCTGCGAATTGTTTAATGGCAAAGATTGGTGACCGGATAGATAATGAATCGATTCAACGTTTTGATCAATTACGCTTTATGAATCGCTTTATGTATTAACCGAGGAAAGGAGTATATGATAAATGATTGTAGAACAAATGATGAATAAAAATGTTCTGACCTTTCTTCCGTCTAATACGATTAAAGAAGCCATCACATTATTACGCGAGAATAAAATTAGGCATATACCTATCGTCAATGAACAGGGTAAAGTAGTCGGTGTTGTTACAGATCGTGATATAAAAGAGGCAACTCCATCCAATTTAACTGATGGACAAAATCATGAATTATTAGAAACACCTTTGGAAGAAATTATGACTAAGAATCCAGTTATTGGACATCCACTTGACTTCGTAGAAGAAGTAGCCACTATTTTTTATGATCAACAAATTGGTTGTTTACCAATTATTAGTGGTGGTAAACTAGTTGGCATCGTGACAGAAACTGACTTATTATATAAATATATTGAATTAACAGGAGCACACCAACCTGGATCTCAAATTGAAGTTCGTGTTCCTAACAAAGCCGGAATATTATTCGAAGTATCCAAAGTTTTTCATGATCACCATGCGAATGTCTTGAGCGTACTTGTTTATCCAGACCTGCAGCATGAGTCTAACAAGATCTTAGTGTTTCGAGTACATACGATGAATCCACTCGAAATAATTGAAGATATCCGTAAAGAAGGTTTCGATGTGCTATGGCCAAACATGCCGGGAATGACAACATAAAAAAACATGCAGTTTATGTGTACTCCGAAGATCAACTTGGGTACAAATTTTCAGATACTCATCCATTCAACCAGAAACGACTCACATTAACGACTGATTTATTACGTAAAATGAATGCGCTTTCAGATGGCGACATTGTTCCACCACGTATTGCAACTGATGAGGAACTATACCTTGCACATGATGCAAGGTATATTGATATGGTAAAAAAAGCTAGCAAAGGTTTAGTCACAGCATCACAAACCGAAAGTTTTGGAATCGGTACTGACGATACTCCAATCTTTCCAAATATGCATGAAGCAAGCGCCCGCCTGGTAGGCGGCACGTTGACTGCTGTCGAATATGTGATGGAGAACAAAGCATCACATGCTCTTAATCTCGGTGGAGGTCTTCATCATGGCTTTCGTGGGCGTGCTTCCGGTTTTTGTGTCTACAATGATAGTTCAGTTGCCATAAAATACATACAGGATAAATATAATGCGCGTGTACTCTACATAGATACGGATGCACACCACGGCGATGGTGTTCAGTGGAGTTTTTATGAAGATCCCAATGTCTGTACCATTTCGATTCATGAAACCGGGCGTTATTTATTTCCCGGGACTGGAAATGTGTCGGAACGAGGGTCAGGCCAAGGATATGGTACTTCATTTAATTTGCCAATTGATGCATTTACGGAAGACGACTCATTTTTAGAACTATATACAACAGCCTTTCGAGAAATTGCTGCCTTTTTCAAGCCGGATGTGATTATCAGCCAAAATGGTGCAGATGCGCATTATTTTGATCCACTTACTCATTTGTATGGAACAATGAAAATCTATAAAGAGATTCCAAAACTTGCACATCAGCTTGCACATGAATTTTGTGATGGGAAATGGATCGCGGTTGGTGGCGGTGGATATGACATTTGGAGAGTAGTGCCTAGAGCATGGTCACTACTATGGATGGAAATGAATGATATGGAACTTCCACAAGATTCGCTACCTTCAGAATGGCTAGAACAATGGGAAAAAGAATCACCTGTCCCCTTAATTCCTACTTGGATGGACCCAGATAATCTCTATGAAGCGATTCCCAGAAAAGCAGAGATAACAGAGAAAAACAAACAAGTACTTGATAAAGCATTGTATAGCATACGAAATAATTAAGAAAAATCGGTCAAAGTGCGTTCGGTCTTTTAGTAATTTATTATGGAGGTCATCACTGAATCATGATGGGTTGTAGGGAGCTTTGGACGCCTTACTGCTGCACCATGGTCTAATGATTAAAATAGAGGATGGGCGAATGACTTCGTCATTTCGCCCATCCTCTTTTCTTCCAGACCATCCTACAGCGGGTGTACGTCCGTCGCTCCCTTGTTTCCATAATGTGAACAGTGACTTTGATTTTGGTAACGAAAGAATAGATGCCTTCCTTTAACGGACAATCTGTCTAAGATGAAATTTCAACCTCCCACTACTTTCTTTATTTTCATCAAACCTCTGTTAAAATGTCACTTCAGTATTTTCTTCATCGTTCTACCTTTAAGGAAATCCCATGATCCACTCGCACTTATAGATGAAAACTATTACACAATATAAAAGTACTACAATGAATTAGATGGTAGAAATAATGCCTGGGCAGAACCAGCGTAGGCGTCTTTCTCGCGGGAGGTATCCACAAAGCGCCGAAGCGGGAATTATAGGGAATACTTAGTCCAATCTATAATGATGAACTTTTTCAGAACACTATTTAGTGTTGGAAGAGCTTTGAACACTGGGTTCTGGCAGTATCAAATTTTAAACTTCCTAATATTTCAAAAAGGAGCGAACTACACAAAATTGTAGTTCACTCCTTTTTATCATTTCACTGAGTCTCTTTCTTCAATACGATGAGGTAAGATGACCGTTTTTTCATCAATCTTTTCTTTGTTCATATACTTGGTCAAAAGTCGCATCGAAACTGCTCCGATATCATAAAGTGGGAGCACGACACTCGTTAATTCAGGTCGTACCATTCTTGCCAGTTTTGAGTTTTCAAAACTAATGACTTCAATGTCATTTGGCACATGTAGACCTGCATCCTGTGCACCATGAATTAAGCCTATAGCAAGCTCATCATTTCCTGCAAAATAGGCAGTCGGTGCAACATTTATACCATTCATTTTGACAAAAGCAGCCTTACCTTCTTCGTATGTCGCTTCACTTTCCGCAACTAATTCCTGATCTAGCTGAATATCTGCAACAGCTAATGCTTTCTCATATCCAGTGAATTTAAATGCACGATTAATCGTAGATGACAGTGATCCTGAAACATAAGCGATTCTTTGATGGTTATTTTGAAGAAGTCGATTTACCGCCTCATAAGCAGCTTGATGGTAATCAATGTTAACGGAGGGCATTTTTCCTGAAGCATCAATTGTTCCTGCCAAGACAATAGGAACAGGAGATCGTTCCATCGTGTTAAGTAGCTCAGTTGAAACATGTTCACTCATAAACACAATGCCATCAACTTGTTTTCCAAACATCGTTTCAAGTAGTTGCAGTTCTTTATCCTCACGTTGATCCGAATTGGATAGAAGAATATTGTAGCTGTACATTGTTGCAATATCTTCTATTCCACGAGCAAGCTCAGCGTAAAAAACATTTGAGATATCCGGTATAATAACACCAACAGTGGTTGTTTTTTTACTAGCAAGACCCCTTGCAACAGCGTTTGGACGATATTCCAACCGATCAATTACATCCAATACTTTTTTCCGTGTTGCTGGTTTTACATTAGGGTTCCCATTGACTACACGAGATACAGTGGCCATAGATACATTGGCTTCTCGCGCGACGTCATATATTGTAATTGTCATATGTATACACTCCTTGCAGGTCCTCATCTTCTATCATCATATAACACATTTCTGTTATTTTCCATTAATACAGCTAAAGAAGGAAAAATGCCGGTTCAATAACTGAACCGGCAAGTTTATTATTCGTGAATTGCATAAGATTTCATGAACTTTTGAATTGAATCATAAAACTCATCAAATTGTTGTAAATTCATTTGTTGTGCCGCATCTGACAAAGCAACAGCTGGATCTGGGTGAACTTCTGCCATGACTCCATCCGCTCCAATTGCGATGGCTGCTTTCGCCGCTGGCAACAGTAAATCACGACGTCCTGTAGAATGTGTTACATCAACAAATACAGGTAAATGTGTTTCTTGTTTTAAGATTGGTACGGCTGAAATATCTAATGTGTTACGTGTTGCTTTCTCATACGTTCGAATACCACGCTCACATAAAATGATTTGGTCATTCCCTTGAGATATGATATATTCTGCAGCATGGATAAATTCATCAATGGTTGCAGCCATCCCACGTTTTAATAAGATTGGTTTGTTAATTGAACCTGCAGCTTTTAATAATTCGAAGTTTTGCATGTTTCGTGCACCAATTTGAACCACATCGATATAATCTAACGCTTCTTCAAGATGAGAAGGTGTAACAATTTCAGAGACAACAGCTAAATTATATTGTTGCGAAACTTGTTTAAGGATTTTCAATCCCTCAAGTCCAAGTCCTTGGAAATCATATGGTGACGTACGAGGTTTATAAGCTCCCCCACGAATCATTCTTAATCCTTTTGCTTTAATAGCATTTGCTACTGTAGCTACCTGTTCAAGCGATTCAACTGCACATGGGCCAAACACAAATGATGGTTTGCCTTCTCCGATACGTTCTCCATTAACTACTACGATTGTATCTTCTGCTTTCTTTTTACGTGAAACAAGAAGTGCTTTACGTTGATCGTCTTCTTGTAACTCTAAAGCTGTCTTAAAGATTTCTTTGAAAATATGGTCAACGGTCGCTTGTGGAAGTGGACCTAAATTATTTTCTTTAATTAAGTTCAACATATGGCGTTCACGAAGAGGATCATATCGGTTGACACCTTGTTTTTCTTTTACTTTCCCAATTTCAGTGACGACTTCAGCTCGCTCATTGACTAAACGAAGAATCTCAAGATTCAATTCGTCTACTTTTGTGCGTAAGCTTTCTAATCCTTGATGGCTCATACCTCGATCTCCTCTCTCATTCATACCGAATTACTTTCTGTAAACGTAATAAGTATGTAACTTTTTATGGTATTTGATTATTATAGTACGAAAAATACAGAAAGTCACGTTAAAGTTTTAACGCTTCAACGCACGAAAGTAAAAATGAGACATTTTTCTCTAATTTCAGAGAAAAACACCCACATTTACATGTAGGTGTCGGACTTACTTAATTTTTAATATCCGCTACAGCTTCTTTTAAAGCTTCAGCTGTTGATGTCGTTTCATCATTCGTTACTTCATCTAATGTGTTTGATACTGTCTCTAAAAAGTCGATAGGTTCTTCACCTTCAGAGGATACAGTACCATCATCCATTAATGATGGGGTCTTGGATTTTATCGATTTTACTTTATCGACAATTGGACCTGACTTTTCTTTGATTTGTGTAGATAATTGAGCCGTTTTTTCTCTAGCAGTTGATGATAAATCCACCGTTTTGTCTTTTAATTGTAAGGCTTGAATTGATACATCCCCACGGAGTTCTGCACCAGATTTCGGCGCAAGGAATAAAGCGGCTGCAGCACCAATGATGCCACCAACTAAAGCACCAATTAGAAAATCTTTTGAATTTACTTCATCATTCGTATAAATCGGATCACGTGGATGACCATTTAAATATTCGTATGGCTGTGGCAGATACGCTTCCGTTTGAGTTGAATTATTCGTATAGAATTCTTGATTATACTTTTCGTCATTATAGTTTGGTTTTTGTTGTGTCATTTTATTTCCTCCTTATTTTTTAGTTTCAGTGTATGATCCAACAGGTTCATTTTCATAAATCGTGTATCCTGATCTTGCTTCTTCAATCGCTTTTCGTTCTCTCCATTTATCGCGAATGCCTAATGCAACATTCCCCCATTGAACTACTTGTGCGATTTTTTCTTCATTTTTCTCGACTTCAGTTGATATAGAAGTAGTGATACGACGTACTGAAGTATTAAGACCATTTACTGATTCCCCAACATTTTTCACTGCATCTACTACACTGTTCAGCTTTTCAGACTTATTTTGTATATCTGCAGCTAAGCTATTTGTTTTATGCAACAAATCTGTTGTTTCCCTCGTAACACCTTGCAATTGGCCTTCTAAGCCTGCCATTGTTTTTGATACTTCGTTTAAAGTATTCTTTAGTGACTTTAACGTCATTGCCAGACCTACACATAAAACAAGAAAACCAATAGCTGCAACTAAAGCTGCTATGTATAATATGATTTCCATTCTATTACCTCCTTCAATTTGTTCATACTACCTATCTTCCCTTACGCAGGTGGAAATAAACGTCTACTGATGTATATTCCACAAAAATGTTCATTTTCCTGCCCAAAAGAAAAACTCTAGTACTATGCAACTAGAGTTTACCATGTTTTATATTTTTTTTTCAAATGCTGCTTGGAATTTTTGAACGTCTCCTGCACCCATAAATAAATAAACTGCATTTTTATGTTGGAGAAGAATTTCAATTTCTTCCGTTTTTAATATCGTACAATCCTCAATTAAATCAGATAAATCTTTAATCGTTAGATCCCCTGCATTTTCACGAGCAGAGCCAAAGATATCACATAGATAAACTGCATCTGCAGTTTTTAAGCTGTCAGCAAATTCATTTAAAAATGTACGCGTTCTCGTAAACGTATGTGGTTGGAAAATCGCGATAATTTCACGATCTGGATGTTTTTGACGTGCGGACTGAATCGTTGCTTTGATTTCTGTTGGATGATGCGCATAATCATCGATGATAATGCAATCACCTTTTCTACTTTCAGAAAAACGACGTTTAACTCCGCCAAAAGAAAGTAATTGTTGATTGATAATTTCAGCAGAAATACCTTCATAATTACACAAGGATATGACTGCCAGTGAATTCAGAACAGCATGATCACCAAACATCGGGATTTCAAATGAACTGTAAAATTCATTTCGTACAAATACATCAAATGTCGAACCAGTCGTTGTTTTTGTAACATTACGCGCTTCAAAATCATTTTCAGCACCGAAGCCGTAAAATACGACTGGAACATTCGCATGAAGTTTTTGCAGATGTTCGTCATCACCGCATGCAATAATCGCTTTGTTTACTTGAAGTGCCATCGATTGGAAAGCTTCAACTACATCCTCTATGCCACCGAAATAGTCGGGGTGATCAAAATCAATATTTGTCATTATCATATAATCCGGGTGATAAGCTAAAAAGTGTCTACGATATTCGCATGCCTCGAATGCAAAATACTCAGCCTGTGATTCACCATGTCCGGTACCATCACCAATCAAGAATGAAGTTGGTGCATGGCCACTTAACACATGCGACATCAATCCTGTAGTAGATGTTTTACCGTGAGATCCTGTAATCCCCACTGATGTATACTGTCCCATTAAGTTACCTAAAAACGTATGATAACGTATCACTTCAACGTTTAATTCATTTGCTCGTATCAATTCCTCATGATCATCTCGGTACGCATTGCCAGCAATGACTGTCATGCCTTCTTGAATATTATTAGCATCAAACGGCAAGATTGTAATGGCGCGTTCACGTAAAGGATCTTCAGTGAAAAAATGTTTATCTATATCTGAGCCTTGAACTTGATTCCCTGCATCATGTAATATCTGTGCAAGTGAACTCATGCCAGACCCTTTAATTCCTGTAAAATGAAAAACTGTCATTATTTTAACCTCCTGGGAAAGGTGCCCGTACTTTTATCAATTTCATTTATCCATTATATCATCATTTATTCCTCACTCGAAATGAACGATTTTTCCCACAATTGTATATGAACTTTCAGTCTTTCATTTTTTCTAGCTCCACTAGCCTGACCATTGGATCTTTACGACATGTTCTGCCTTTCGGTGTTATTCCCCAAAAAGTAGAATTAAATCATTTTCTGTAATAAAAACTTCTCGTGCCTTACTTCCTCTTTGCTCCGAAACATATCCGTGTTGTTCCATCAAGTCCACGAGTCTTGCCGCACGATTGTATCCGATATGATATTTTCGCTGCAATAATGAAGTTGACGCAGAACCCTGTTCTAATATAAATCGGCAGGCCTCTTCAAATAATTCATCCTGATCTTCCGCAACTTCAAGACGACGAACTAATTCTTCTTGTTCAAATAAATAAGATGGTTCTCCTTGGCTCCGTGCATGGTCGATTATTTTTTCCATCTCTTCGTCGGTGACATATGTTCCTTGTAAGCGAGTAGGTGCAGACATCCCGTTTCCAAGATACAGCATATCCCCTCGTCCTAATAATCTTTCCGCTCCTTGTACGTCTAGAATTGTACGAGAATCAATTTGAGACGATACAGAGAACGCGATTCGAGTCGGAATATTCGCCTTGATCAATCCTGTAATAACATCCACAGATGGACGTTGGGTTGCCACTACTAAATGAATGCCACATGCTCGAGCTTTCTGAGCGATACGACAAATAGACTCTTCCACTTCTGTTGGTGCCATCATCATTAAATCTGCCAATTCATCTATGACAATTAATAAATAGGGCAATTTCTGAGCAAATTGTCTTTTTTCATCAGCCATTGTATTGTAACGAGTGATGTCGCGGACACCTGTATGGGCAAAAAGTTGATATCTGCGTTCCATTTCTTCAACAGCCCATTTAAGAGCTGCCGTAGCTGCTTTCACATCTGTAATTACTGGACTAACAAGATGAGGAATATGATTAAAAGGTGCTAATTCCACCATTTTTGGATCAATTAATAATAAATTTAATTCTTTTGGCGTCGCTTTATATAATAGACTGACTAATATTGAATTAATACACACTGATTTCCCCGAACCCGTTGCTCCTGCAATTAAACCGTGTGGCATTTTACGTAAATCAATCGTCACTGGTTTACCCGTTAGGTCTAATCCCAGAGCTGCCTCTAGCGGAGAATCCGATTCAGTAAATGTAGAACTGCCAACCACTTCTGATATGCGCACAGGTCTAGAAACTCGATTCGGTATTTCGATTCCGATGGAACTCTTCCCTGGAATCGGTGCCTGAATCCGTATGTCTTTTGCTGCCAAAGCTAGTTTTAAATCATCTGCTAGATTACGAATTTTACTTACTTTTGTTCCTTGTCCGACTGTGATTTCAAACTGGGTCACTGCAGGACCTTGAACCATTTGCACAATTTCAGCTTTGACCTGGAAGTAAGATAACGATTCTATTAATCGATCTGCTTGCATTTGCATCCAATCATAGTCTTGCGTCTTTTGTTCAGGTGGCACTAAGTAATTCTCATTTGGGAAGACATACCCTTCGATCTCCTCCACTTTCTCTTGTACAACTTCAGCACTTTGAACCGTTGGTGGCGCTACGGGTGTTGGTTGATAATGTGGGCTCTCAATTGACTTTGAAGGATTATCTTTTTTGAACGTAGGTACCTGAACTTTCTTTTGCTGATATTTTTCTTTATCTGAATTCAACATTAAAACATTAAATGGAAGTGATTTCTTTTTCTTTTCTGTAACTATGCGATCTTCAGCTTGCACGGATGATAACCGATTTTCTTCATCTGAACTTTGGCTTGAGTTAAGAGGCATTTCAATAACATCTGAAATATTTCGAATTTCTTGAGTATCTACTTGATCAATCACTAGTGCAGGTTTGTCAGTGACAATCACACTAGGTTTTGGTAAAGGAATCACTGTAGTGGCTGCTATTTCTTGTCCTGGTGGTGAATCCATTACTTGAGTTACTGTCACTTCTTGCTCAGGTGGGGAAACCATTTCTTGACTCACTGCCACTTCTTGTTCTTGTGGTGAATCCATTACTTGAGTTACTGCCACTTCTTGCTCTGGTGGGGAAACCATTTCTTGAGTTACTGCCACTTCTTGTTCTTGTGGGGAAACCATTTCTTGAGTTACTGTCACTTCTTGGTCTGGTGGTGAAACCATTTCTTGAGTTACTGCCACTTCTTGTTCTTGTGGTGAATCCATTACTTGACTTACTGCCACTTCTTGTTCTTGCAAGACGACCGTGCGAGATACCACCGTGTTTGGTTTTGGTGAAACAACGTTTGTAGTTGCCACCACTTCATCCTGGTTTTTTCGAACCAATAACTCCTTAATCGGGGTCAATTTTCGTTGATTGAAACCATGAACGGGTGATGGAACATCTGTTGGTGTAAATATTTTGGATTGAACCGGTACCTTCGTAATTCTGGGCTTCACTTCTTGTTCACTATCAGTTTTGATAGGTTTTACAAATTGTTCTGTACTTGATTTTGTTGATTGGTGAACAATTGTATTTTGGCGTTGTTTTTGCCATTGCTTATGCATATATAGTGGCTGTGGCTCTTCTTCTTGTTCATCCTTTAGTTCTTCCCCATTTATAAAACGATCTTTTTCAACATCGCTTAAAAGGGGGAAACGGAAAGGTATTTTGGACTGTTTATATGTAGGAATTTCATTTTCATCTATATAATCTTCTTTGTCCTGTAGTTCATCTGAAAATACTTTTTTAAATGCTTTGGTCAACCAATTCAATGCAAACCCTCTTTTCATATCAATGTTTCCATTTTAGCAGGTTTACTAGTCAAATCAAACGTCTAGAAAAAACCCTGTGTATGCCAATTCTTGAGTACACAGAGTTTTACCTAGTTTATGCTTGGAAAGCTAATCCTATTTCCGCAGATTCATCTAATACTAAAATCCCTTTTTCAGCTGGTGCATCGGGTAATGCCAATTCTTTTGCCGAACAAATCATCCCGCTAGATGCAACTCCCCGAAGTTCTGCATCTTTTATTACTAAACCACTTGGCATAACCGCACCAACCTTAGCTACAACAACCTTTTGACCTGCGTCGACGTTTGGCGCACCGCATACAATTTGCAATGTTTCCTGTCCAACGTCCACTTGGCAAACGTTTAATTTATCTGCATTTGGGTGTTCTTCTTTTGAAATTACATAACCCACGACAAATTTAGGTGAAAAGTCTACGTCTAATTGAAGGTCTAAATCGTTTTTATATACTAATTTTTGAAGAGTATCAACTAATTCTTCCGTTACCAAAATAGACGATTGGTCCGTCAATTGAAGATATTTGCTAGCATTAAAAATATTGAATGCTCCTACTTCCCCTGTTTTCAAGTCCTTGATCAGGGTAATATCTCCTTTTGTTTCAGTTGTTACTTCTTCAAATGTATTGCTTGTAAGTTGGACTAAAAGTACGTCACCTACACCTTTTGTGTTATAAAAAATATTCATTTGTTTTTATTCTCCTTTTGCACACGATTTTTCGCCAAGATAAATATGGGTTCAAGTTCTCCATCTTCATAGATAAAAGATAATGAGGTAATTGGAACTTTGCCCACAGTAAAGAAATGCATTGTTAATTGAGCAAGCACATCATAGCCCGTTTCATTTCGAATATCACCTACAATTAAAACATCTTGGTGAGGAACAGATAACGTCATATCCCCTTCAATTTTAGCTTGCATCTCAGTTAAGAATTGTTCATTTAAGATTCGACTTGCATCATATCCATCATTTGCATTTACAAAGTAAAAAACATTACCCGCAACATGGTCTTCTTTCAGTTCTGTTGAAAGTTTACGAACCTGAAATCTAGCGGCTTCTTTTACTTCTGAATCAGTAATTTTTAACTGATCCAACATATTTACATCAAGTAATCGATACGTGTTTCCTAGGTCTAATGCATAAAAAATACGTGTTTCCGCAGTATGGTCCGTTACTACAAAATCGTGTCCTTCATTTGATTTTACAGGGAATGAAGTAGACCGAATAACTGGATATATATGAGACATTGATCGTTCTAAGCCTTGTGTCTCTTGTTCCATTGCTTCAAATGTTTGGCTAATCGTATACACGATTTCGTTAATCGCATTATCTTTTTTCACTTCATATTTCGATAAAATTTCGGGTAGTGATATTTCCATCCCTTTATTTAGTTTTGTATGATGAAGTCTCACGCGATCCGTTTTTTGATCATGATTCCAGGTGAATGCTGGGTTTGGAAGCTTTTGTTTTAATCGTTCGAAAAGCTGCTCTGGTTTCATAATTTCACGTCCTTTACAAAAGGAAACGGTTCTCACCAATAGGGCGGAACCGCTCTTTTTATTCAATTACTTACAACTAAAAGTTTAGGTACGAGCTTAGTAAGAACCGATTTATGGAACTCATGTCAAAACACCTTAAACTATAAAAGTTCTTCTAAAAATTGTTCGATTTCTTCTTTTGTTTTACGGTCTTTACTAACAAAACGACCTGCTTCTAATCCATTTTTATATACAAGAAAACTTGGAATTCCGAAGATATCATGTTCGATACATGTATCTAAAAATTGATCGCGATTTACTGAAATGAAAGTAAAGAAATTATATTTCTCTTCTATTTCAGGCATAAATGGATCAATGAAATGACAGTCTGAACACCAACCAGCCGTGAATAAAAACACAACGTTTTCCGTTACTTTTAAAGCTTGAAATTCTTCAACAGATTGTAAATCTCTCAAATTAATCGCTCCTTTATGCTTCTACTTTTACCGAACGAACCATTTTCATCATTTTTTCCATATTTGTAGCAATATTTGCTTCATCAGAAATTGTCGTTAGTTTCACGCCACCAATACTAGATATGATTTCATACTTGTCCTCACCTGATGGATAAACAGCAACGAAACCAAATCGACCATTCTGTTCAAATGTTTGTTGAACAATAATTGTCTCTTTCTTCTCAGCTTGTAATAAATCATAAAACAAATTACTGTTCTGTTTTTCATTTGGATTAATAAATAATACGTAAGAATCACTGTTGTTCATCAATACAATATTCGTTTCATCCGAATTTTCTTGTATTGTAAAACCACTCGGAACAAACAATTCAACATGATCAATTTGTTCGTTTGATTCAACTATATCACCGTGAAATATCTCTTTTGCTGCTTTTAAACCTTCTTTTGTCTGTTCTTCAGCAGACGAAGAACACGCAGCTAAACTTACTATTAAGAAAGGTGCGATCACAATTCGCATCCATTTTCGGCTCATGTATTTTCCCCCATTCCATGAAAGCACTATCTTTTATTTTAATATGGTTCTGAATTCGTTGCAACCTATGGACCTTATGAGTTTGAGTGTGCTCTTAGGTATTGACCTATTAGTAGATTGACTACATGTTCAAACATCTCTGCACGCTTGACGATTCCATGTGTAAATACCCCGATTGCACCTTCATGATAACGAATCCCTATTTGATTTGTATAGACATCCATAAGTGGTCCAAGTTCTCCACCTGTTCGTAAGGAATTAGCAATTTCTTCCGGCAATGGAATTTGCGCCCCACCTGCTATGTATTGTTGCCCTGATCGTGTCTGTAATGCACCCCAATTACACATATATAATTGACCATCAAGCTCCTTTACACCGCCTTCAAGACCAAAGGCCATGTCACTATTTTGTTCCTTACAAGCTTGTATAGCACGATTCTTTGCACCTTGTAATGTTTCCGCGTCCCCAAAAGGTTGAGCAGATACAAGTGAGGGTACATCGAACATGATAAATTCCACATTATCTAATAACGAGTTACATCTATTTTGAACAGCTTTAACTTTTGCCGTGTTTTTTGTTCCTATCGCGATTTTCATTTCTTCCTCCTAAGATTATGGTACAAAAAAAGTGCCTTTTCAGGCACTTTTTTATACATTTTGATGAATCGTTTCAAGTGTAGTTTTATCAGCTGAACGAACGAGTTTGACAATCAATTCTTTCGCTGCTGCGTAATCATCCGTATGAATTATAGAACCCGATGTATGAATGTAGCGTGAACAAATACCAACAACCGCACTTGGTACGCCATCATTTGCTGTGTGTACGCGACCAGCATCTGTTCCACCTTGTGAAATGAAATATTGGTATGGAATATTATGTGTTTCAGCTGTATCTAAAACAAATTCACGCATTCCACGATGTGTAATCATTGAACGGTCAAAAATACGTAATAACGTTCCTTTTCCAAGTTGACCAAATTCAGTTTTTGAACCCGACATATCATTTGCAGGGCTTGCGTCTAATGCGAAGAACAAGTCCGGTTTGATTAAATTCGCTGATGCTGAAGCACCTCTTAAGCCGACTTCTTCCATGACATTGGCACCTGAATACAGTGTGTTTGGTAATTTTTCATCTTTTAGTTCTTTTAGTAATTCAATTGCAAGTCCACAACCATAGCGGTTATCCCATGCTTTCGCTAATATTTTTTTGTTATTGGCCATTGGAGTGAATGGGCAAATCGGAACAATTTGCTGCCCTGGTCGAATGCCGATTCTTTTAGCATCTTCTAAATCATCTGCTCCAATGTCAATTAACATATTTTTAATATCCATTGGCTTGTTACGTACTTCATCACTTAATAAATGGGGAGGAATTGAACCGATTACGCCCACAACAGGTCCATTGTCTGTAATAATCTCAACACGTTGTGCAAGTAAAACTTGACTCCACCAACCACCTAGAGGTTGGAAACGCAACATACCATTGGACGTGATTTGAGTTACCATAAATCCAACTTCATCCATATGTCCTGCAACTAAGATCGTAGGACCTTGTTCGTCCCCTTTTTTCAATCCAAAAATGCCACCTAAATTGTCTTGAACTAGTTCATCTGAGTATTTCTCTAGTTCGGTTTTCATGAATTTTCTGATAGCATGTTCATTACCTGGTGCACCTGGAAGTTCAGTTAATGTTTTAAATAATTGAAGTGTTTCTGAATTCAATGTCAAATCCCCCTATGTACGTACATTCTTAAATATTGTAGTCGATTTATCAGAACATTTCCACCTTTTCTCTTTCGACTAGCGAATTATTTGACGTATTTATTTCACACTAACCATCGGTGCTACATATGTTAAACTGTACTAAACTGATGCAATAGGAGGGTTCATTTATGAGAAAGAGAGATTTACTCTTAGGATTTTCGACGGGGATTGCAGCAGGGTTGTTAGTACGCGAAGTGGCACATCGTATTGACCCAACCAAACCTGCTGAACTTATTTTACATGGCATCAAACAATCGTTTAAAGCTGAAGGACCGATTGACGGATCATGGATTTATATGAAAACCGAACCTTTTAAGCGTCAATCAATTTCAACAGATGTCTACAGAGGTGGAATTTCGCGTGTGCGTGAAGGACAAATTGAACAATTTGAGTTTTTCGCAGACGCACGAACAGGAACTGTCGTCGATTTAATAAAAATATAAAGTTGAAGCGATCCCAAGGTTTTTGGAAACCAACGAAAAGTCCTTTTAATTAAAAAACGAGTCTTTCCTCTATAAAATCGAGGGAAGGCTCGTTAGGTATTTGTAAACACTGTGCTGAATTTAGATGGTATCAAAATGACTAGACAAAACTAGCGTATGCGCCTTTCAAGTGGTAGTCGGAGCTGGAAGAATGGCAGTGATTTTCTGACTGGCTTCTCGCTGGATCCATCCACAAAGCGCAGAAGCGTGATTATAGGATAAGTCCGGTCTATAATGGTAAACTTTTTCAGTGGTCTCGGTTTTTGGAATGAATTTTATACTATATCTCACATTGAGCTTAATTATTATGAGAGACTTTCTTCTCTTGTACGCTCTAATTTCTCCACCACTTGTTTACCAGTTTCGTCCCATTTAACTAAACGATAGTAAGCATCGTGATAAAAAATAAACGCATGTCCCTCTTTTAAGGCTTCACTTACGAGTTTTTCCTTTGCAAAAATTGAATCCATTGGGTAATCATCATATGCTAACACCCATAGTGGATTTTGGTGAGCATGAGTTGGCATGATATCCGCCATATGGACAATCGTTTCTCCGTTTTGTTGTAACTTAATAACGCTATGTCCATTGCTATGACCACCTGTATGGACCATACGGATTCCCGGAATCACTTCCAACTCTTCTTCAAATGTTTCGACTTGCGGTTGAATTGACTCCCAATTCTCTTTCCAATATGTATTTCTTGAGCGTATGTTTGGATTTCTCATTTCAGCCCATTCAATTGCGGAAACGAAAATCTTCGCATTCGGAAAAGTAGAAACAAACTCTTCATTCTCCACCTTTGTTAATCCACTAGCATGATCTGCATGCATATGTGTCATTAGAACAAAGTCTATGTCCTCAGTCAGCAACCCTACCATCGCTAATGAATCTTCTAGATGAGATTGTTGGATTACCCCGTTATTTCGTAGTTGTTTCTCATTCATTCTATTTCCTACACCTGAATCTATTAATAAATTCTTTCCTTCAAACTGAATGAGAATCGGGTCAGTGCTCAATTCAATACGATTTAATTCATCGGCTGGGTATCTTTTTGACCACAAAGCCTTAGGCACAACGCCAAACATCGCTCCACCGTCTAATAATGTAAAGCCACCTTTTAACCATGTTAATGTCATATCATGAAATTTATATTGATCCATTTATTTCCCTCCCTTTATTGTAAGTTTAGTTTAACAAAAAACGTCACAACAATCTCTTGATTGAGTGACGTTTCAAATTCGTTTTTAATTTGTTTTAATGCAAAAATCTACTTATTCTTTTTTCTTAATAAACTGAGATTCCAATCGATAGATTGGTTGCCCTTTTGCAGAAAATTTTTCTTCATATTCTGTCATGATATTGTCTTCAGGCATGTTAGAATGCAAATCAAGCGAGACATATTTTAACAGCATCCCATATTCGGACATGCTCATTAATGAAAACTCAAAGAGTCCACGATTATCTGTTTTAAAATGGACTTCACCATGATCAATTAGAATCGATTCATATAGTTTCAAGAAGTTCTCATGAGACAATCGTCTTTTGGCATGACGAATTTTTGGCCACGGATCTGAAAAATTTAAATATACGCGACTAACATCATTCTTTTCGAAAAATTTCAGTAAATGTGCACCATCTACTTTTAATAGTTTTAAATTGGGCAAAGAACCAGCTTCTATCGCATTTTCAAGAGCAGACACGATGACACTATCATATAACTCGATTCCCATGTAGTTAATATTAGGATTTGCCTTTGCCATCCCTGTAATAAATTTACCTCGACCTGTTCCTACCTCAATATGAAGGGGATTGTCATTATGAAAGACAAGATTCCATTTCCCTTTATGATCTTCAGGATTAGGTATCACAATATGTGGATGAGCTGTAATATAATCTTCAGCCCATGGTTTGTTACGTAATCTCATTTATTTTATCCTACTTTCATTCTCTCTTTTCGCGTATTTATTATCATTGATGATAGAAGAAACGTCAAGAGGATCTAGATTCGTAATACGCCAAATTCCTTCCTGTACAGTAAATTGATTTTCAGTGTTAGGTATCGTCTGACCGGCAAATTCACCATCTGTATGACGAAAAACTTTTCTGTCGGTGGTAAGGATATAATTTTTCGCTTTAAATTGATGGACTTCTTTAAACTTTGTATGCTTGCCAAAGAATACGGTCACAAACACCAATAATAGCTTTAAACGCGATAAATTGTGAACGATGGTCACTTCAATCAAGCCGTCCGTCGTATTGGAAGTAGGTGATATTTTCATTCCTCCACCAAAATAAGATTGATTACTGACAGTAGCAAACCATACATTTTGAAAAGAGAAAAATTGCTCAGTCGTTTCCACTGTGAGTTGAAATCGCTTAAATGTTACAAGTGATGAAATGAGATAATATGTATAAGAGAGTTTGCCTAATCCAAACTTATTTAGATATTTTTTTATCGATGATTTATTGACCTGAAAAGCGATATAAGCATCAAAGCCAATCCCCGCATTATTGACAAAAAAATAATCACTTTCATCAGCTTGTAAAAGTCCTGCATCCATCGCTTTGTTTTTAGGAAAAGAACGCACATAATGATTGAGTTCATTCGCTGTTTTAAACGAATGATATCCACGCCCGAAGTCATTGCCAGAACCCGCTCCAATGACGCCTACAATACATTTCTGACATCCTAAAGCACCCTCAATTACTTCATGAGCCGTTCCATCTCCACCAAACGCAATCACAAGATGATGATTATCCGTTTGGATACATTCCTTGGTTAATTCGGTCGCTTGCTTTGGATGTGAGGTGATTTTAAGATTATATGAGAAATCCAAGTCTTTTTTAAACGCTTCCCACCGTTTGAGTGCTTTGCCGTTTCCAGCAGCTGGATTCACTATTATGGTAATATCCATCATTATTGATCCTTCAATTCAATTGTTTTAATCGCATGATAGGAAGGGATTTTTTGAGGATGTATCGAATAAATCGAAAATTGTTTAATCATAAAATTCATTTGATCAACTTGTTTATCTTCCATATTCAAGTCTTCCTTGCCAATCCATTTCTTTGCCAAAGTGATATGAGGAACGAAAGGTTTTTGATCTACTTTAAAGTTTAAAGACTCGGCAATCATCTTTACATTTGTTTGTAACAGCTTTAATTTAGATTCTTCTTCTACGGATACATAGACTACACGTGGATTTCTGTGACTTCCAAAAGAAGCAATCCCATTTATAGTTAAATCAAACGAAGTACATGTTTCCTGAAGATCAGTTAATCGTTCACTTAATCTCTGCATGGTTTCATCCTCCACTGCACCTAAATACAGAAGTGTGATGTGTAGGTCACTAGAATGTGGGATCACTTTATGTGTTGCTTGTAAATTCCATGTACTGCGTACGTGATCCAATTGTTGTGCTTCTTTTTCAGGAATTTTAAAGCCAATGAAATAATGTTGTACCAAAATTGTCACCACCCGATTTATTTACAACAGTTTACAGCAGAAAAAGTCGAAAAAATACCCACTACCGAAGTAGAGGGCAAATTTATTATACATTAATTGTTTGGTTTATTTTTGCTTCAAAGGCAACTTGTAGTTTTGTTGTCCACTCTCCACGTATGCCTGAGCCAACTTTCTCGCCATTAATCATAACGATCGGCATAATCTCGGCGGTTGTGGAGGACATAAAGAATTCGTCATTTGAATATACATCGGATAACGACATCGGTTGTTCCACTACGGGTAAACCGATTTCTTCACAGCAACTCAAAATAACCCGTCTAGTTATTCCATTTAAGATTAAATTTGTTGCAGGATGCGTATATAATACGCCATCCTTTATGCCGTACATATTGGAAGAAGATCCTTCAGTGATCGTATCTCCTCTATGTAACAGTGCTTCGAAGCACCCCGATTCATGTGCTTCTTGTTTCGCCAAAACATTGCCTAATAAGTTGAGACTCTTAATATCACAACGCAACCATCTAATATCTTCCACTGTTTTAGCTGCTACTCCATTTGCCATTTGTGAGACAGGACGTTCCACCTCTTTTGTACTGGCAGTTATGACAGGCTCGCTCACTGTTGCTGGGAATTGATGTGTTCTAGGAGCTGATCCTCGCGTAATTTGGACATATACTTGTCCAGTTTTGACTTCATTTGCTTCAATCAAATCGTACATCATTTTATGAAAAACGTCTTTTGTATACGGAATAACGATCTTAATTTTGTCAGCACTTTCATACAACCGATCAATATGTTCTTTGGCTGTAAACATATTGCTATCATACACACGAATAACCTCGTAAATTCCATCACCGAATTGGTAACCACGGTCTTCTTTAGACAAGCGAATCTCTTCATCTTTTACTAGTCGATCATTCCATAAAACCCATGTCATTTGGCTAATCCTTCTTTCTAAGATTATTTTTTGGAAGCGAGTTCACAAATTGCATCTGCATAAATCGCCACCGCTTTGATTAAATTCGGGATATCTATAAATTCGTCTACTTGATGGGCAACATCTTTTTCACCTGGGAACAGCATGCCGAATGCTACGCCTTTTTGAAGCACACGTGCATATGTCCCTCCACCAATAGCTAGCAAGGTCGCTTTTTCTCCAGTTTGTCTTTCATATACGCGTGACAAACTTTGAATAAGTTCATCTGACTCCTCCACATAGTGTGGCTTAGAATTAGACAAGACATCTACTGAGAATCCTTTTACATTACAAATAGACTGGCATTCAGTTAGTTTCATGTCAAATGAATACGATACCGAATAACGTAAACTTACGTCTACGGTACCGCCAGACAATGGGGTGAATGCGAGAATCCCTGCATTTAAGGTCGTGTCTCCTGATACGTCATCGGAAAACTGCATCCCTAAAGAACGCCCTCTTGAATCGTCGTAGAAAGATGATGAAACAAAATCAATAAAGCTTTTCGATCCTGAAGTAGTGACGAAATCCACTAAAAACTTAGCTAAATAAACGCCTGCGTTTAGTCCATCGTTCGGTTCCATCGCATGTGCTGATTTTCCTTCGAGTGTAAGATGCACTTCAGAGTGACGAACTTCTGCTTCACCTTTTAATTTATGTTGTTGTTTAAATAACTCAAACTCAGATTCAATTGAGTCATTATTAATTCGGATCACCGCAGTCGCTACATCAGGAACCATGTTCGTTCTTGTTCCAGCTTGGAATGATTGTAGCTGTTCCTTACTTTCAAGATTTGTTGTTGAAAACCGCAAAGTTGCTATTCCTTTTTCTGCATTAATAATCGGGAAATCTGCGTCTGGTGCAAATCCGATATGTGGCATTTCTTCTTTTTCGAAGTACCGCTTTACACAACGGAAACCACTTTCTTCATCTGTTCCAATAATTAGTCTCACTCGTTTATTTAATGGGATGCCTGCATCTTTTACCATCTTCATAGCCATCCATGCTGCCATTGTTGGACCTTTGTCGTCAATCGCCCCTCTCCCATAAAGACGGTCATTTTCAATGTGACCTTCAAATGGCGGGTACGTCCAGCCTTTACCAGCTGGTACAACATCAACATGCCCTAAAATCCCAAGAAGTTCTTCACCTTCACCCATTTCAATGTGACCAGCCATTTGATCGACATTTTTAATAGTCATGCCTGCTTCTTGCCCTTTTTGGAGCATCCATTCTAAGGCTCTAAGTGGCTCTGGTCCAAACGGCTGTGCACTAGACGATAATGATTCATCTAAAACACTTGGAATTTGAATTAATTGCTGTAATTCTGAGAGTAACTCTGATTGTCTTATCTTTGCTTCTGTCAACCAATTAATCATGTCTACATTCCTCCTGCCACATTCATAAAGATATTCTACACCATTCATTGAAAAATCATAGTGGTAACCAAACACTAACATAAAAGCGAACATTACCATCTATTACCTTAGTATTCATTCGCCTTTAAATGTTACAATTATATTAAACCTCTGTAAAAATAAGAAAATATACTAGAAAATAAGGACAGAATATTTTATAATTTAATTGTCAGACTTTAACGTTCTGGCCAACAATTAAAAAAGGAGCTGTCTACGGCACTTTATTCACACATTTGAGTCTATCAATAACTCATAGTCGTCCGCTAGTCTTTTGCCATGAGAACATAAGATGAAGGAGTGGTTCAACAATGAAACCAACTACTGATCGGATGCTCAATCGAATTAAAGATGTGTATATGTTCATCCACGATCACGGAATTGTAACGACACAAGACTTAGTCGATGAATTCGGCATCACTCCTCGCACCATTCAAAGAGATTTGAATGTGTTAGCCTTTAATGATTTGGTAAGCAGTCCATGCCGAGGCAGTTGGACTACGACGAACAAACGTGTAAAAATGACATCTTAGAACAGCGTTCAATGCAACAAAAAGAATGACCGAAAAGTTTCGGTCATTCTTTTTGTTGTAATGCATTCAATTCCTCTTCTGTTAACGGACGATAATCTCCAAGCTCTAACGTTTCATCTAACTGAAGTGAACCCATAGACATGCGTTTTAAGTATGTCACTTTTTTCCCAACAGCTTCAAACATTCTTTTCACTTGATGAAACTTACCTTCCATAATGGTCAACTCAATTTCAGACATCTCACCACTTTTCAGAATCGATAATTCACCAGGTTTAGTAAAATACCCATCCTCAAGTGTGACACCTTCTTTGAATTTCTTCACATCTTCCTCAGTGACACGACCCTCAATAACTGCAAAATATAGTTTAGGAACATGTTTTTTGGGTGACAGTAATTGATGTGTTAAATGTCCATCATTCGTCAGAATTAAAAGTCCTTCAGTATCTTTATCTAAACGACCAACTGGAAAAGGCTTGAAGTGCTGAGCTAACGGGTCAAGTAAATCGACCACCGTTTTGTCTTTTTTATCTTCCGTTGCAGAAATGACGCCAGGCGGTTTATTCATCATTAAATAAATGAATTCCGTGTATATGACTTGCTCACCAAACACAATAATTCGATCCTTTTCTGTATCCACATGCATGGACACATCTTTCGCAAAATCCCCATTTACCTCAACAGCTTTTGATTTCAATAAAATCTTTATTTCTTTCCTTGAACCATATCCCATATTCGAAAGCAATTTGTCTAATCTCATGAAAGAACCACCTTAAAAACCGAATTTCTTCGTATATTTCGTTAATCGCTCGCCGAATAACTTTTGCGCGATTCCTAAGCGTAGCCCGATATAGCCATAAACCGCTCCACCAATTGCACCCACTATCAGAATAATGACTAGAGCTCCAAGTTTAGATTCAGCAGGCATAAAATGAACGAGCAATAGTCGAGCAATCACAACTACAATAAGCATGATGACATTCATGATTGAAATCAGCGCGATTCTTCGTACTAGTAATTTTGATCGGTAATTTTGTGTAACCACTAAAACCGCCAAGTTCATGAAGATCGCTACACTGTATCCAATAATCGTTGCAGCAATTGCCCCGTTTGTTTCCCATAACCCAATGAAAGGGATATTTAAGGCTAATTTAATGAGTAATCCAACCAATAAATTAAGGATAATCCACTTTTGTTGATTAATTCCTTGTAAAATTGAAGCCGTTACTGGGAATAAACTGAACAAGATGGCCACCGGTAAATAGTGCGCAAGGATATCTGAACCGACTTCGCTTTGTTGATAGAACAAATGATATAACTCATTTGCTAAGACGGTCATCCCTACTACAGCAGGGAGAGTTAAAAAGTACAAAACTTGGAACGTATTATCTAAAGTTCGAGCCAATTGATTATGCTCATTGGTCGTAAAATATCTTGTGATTAAAGGGATTAATGCCATTGAAAAACCAGTAGCAAGCATTACTGGAATCATTACTAATTTGTGAGCCGTAAGATTCAATATCCCTAAATAGTCAATGTCATCCGAAACGTTCATCGCTCGATTAAACGTCAATAAGTCGACAAACTGAAATAACGGGTTAGCAATTCCTAGGAACACAACAGGAATGGCATATACGACAATCTCTTTGTACATATCCTTTAATCCAACATCATACGAGGAAGTTGAAGCCAACAACAACTGATCGTATTCTGGTTTTTTTTGCTTCCAATAGTAATAGAGAACAACTAGCCCACCAAGTGCCCCGACAAATGCGGATAGCACGGCTAGTTGGATGGCTAATTTAGGGGAACCATTCATTATATTAATAACTACAAATGCTCCACCTAAAAGGAAGATAATACGGACAATCTGTTCCACGAGTTGAGAAACCGCTGTTGGCATCATATAGCTATACCCTTGGAAGAAACCTCTTAATAAACTCATAAACGGTACAACAATTAATGCAAAACTTACCCATTGGATAGACTCTTTGACATCCGTTAAAGAATAAATATCTTCCTTTGGATCAATTGTGATTTTGGCTAAAGGTTCTGCGAAAAAATAGAGAATTAAAAATGAAATAACACCGGTAATCATCATTGTGACTAAGCCAGATTTCAACAAATCACGTCCGGTTTGGTAGTCACCTAATGTGTTATACTTTGAAACAAATTTCGAGAATGCTATAGGAGCTCCTGAAATGGCCAATGATAACATTAAATTATATGGAATATACGCATACTGATAAAGTCCAATATTTTCTTCTCCTACCATTGAATAAAACGGAATTATATATAATACGCCAAGTACTTTTGACAAAAAAAGACCTAGTGTTAAAATTGCGGTACCTTTAAATAAATTATTTGACATAAATAACTTCCTGACTTCTAAAATTTTGACCTACAGGATATTCTACCCCTCAGACATGAAAACCACAAATAGTTTATAATAGAGAAAAAAGAGAAAGTGTGTTTATACATGTATGATGTAATAATTGTTGGCGGCGGGCCATCAGGATTGATGGCAGCAATCGCTGCAGGAGAAATAGGTAAAAAAGTATTACTACTTGAAAAGGGTACAAAACTCGGTAAAAAACTAGCAATATCCGGTGGTGGACGATGCAACGTAACCAATCGTTTATCTCAAGAAGAGATCGTCAAACATATTCCGGGTAATGGACGATTTTTATATAGTCCATTCTCTGTATTTAACAACGAAGACATCATTACATTTTTTGAAGGCTTAGGCGTTCCGTTGAAAGAGGAAGATCACGGTCGAATGTTTCCCGTTTCAAATCGTGCCCAAGATGTAGTGGATACCTTGATCCGACAACTAGAAAAGTTACAAGTTGAGGTTCTTTTTGAACGTCCCGTTTCGAAACTGTTGATGAATGATGAAAAGATTCAAGGTGTTCGATTAAAAAATGGAGAAGAATTCTTAAGTAAATCGGTCGTCCTTGCCGTAGGTGGTAAAGCTGTTCCCCAAACCGGATCAACAGGCGATGGCTATCCTTGGGCACAGCGTGCTGGCCACACCGTCACTACTTTATATCCAACCGAAGTTCCTTTGTTGTCTGATGAACGTTTTATCAAATCCAAAGAACTGCAAGGGTTGGCACTCCGTGATGTAGCCGTTTCGGTATTAAATAAAAAAGGTAAGATACTCATTACTCACCAAATGGACATGCTCTTCACTCACTTCGGATTAAGTGGACCTGCCATTTTACGTTGCAGTCAATTTGTGGTGAAAGAACGCATGAAAAATGGTGAGCAACCTGTTGATATGGTGATTGATTCCTTGCCAAGTGAAAATAATGAATCTGCGTTTCAAATGCTTGTGAAGCTGATGAAGGACGACCCGAAAAAATCGGTTAAAAACGTTTGGAAGAGTGTCGTTCCTGAACGATGGTTATTATTCTTGTTGAATCGAGCAGGCATAGATTCAAACGAAATCGGAGCTAATTTATCAAACGAAAAAGTCCGTGGAATAGTTGCTCTATTAAAATCATTTACAATGAAAGTAAATGGCACACAGCCAATTGAAAAAGCTTTTGTCACGGGTGGCGGCGTTTCTATTAAAGAAATTGAACCAAAAACAATGGCTTCCAAGAAAAAACCTGGTTTATATTTCTGTGGCGAGATATTAGATATCCATGGCTATACAGGTGGCTATAATATTACCTCTGCCTTAGTAACAGGAAAAATTGCTGGCATGAGTGCTGCCCGTTTTGCTAAAACGATTCCTTATGAACATGTTAAATATGAATGAAAAATGAAAAAAGGGGGAATTCACTTTATATAAGTGAATTCCCCCTTTTTGCTGTAAGTTACATTTGTTAAAGGGCTCGAATCGAATAGTTTTCAACAAACATCACCACTACTTTGAAATTTCCCCCCATGCTTGTTCGAGCAATGTCACGATATTCGGTTCAAAAGAATGATGATTTGCTAATGACGATAGGACGCTTTCAATTAATATTTTCCGTGGTTTGGTAGCAGCCAATTCTTCCCCTAAAAAGTCAAAGAGATGTTTCGTGTCTTCATCTTCCTCTTCGAGAAATGTTTTGGAGGCCGTTTTCAATCTATTGCCTAACTCTTGGAGAGAAATTTTCTCCAAAGGCTTCACCTCAGAAATTTTCATTTCTTGAATAAATCGATCACCTGTTTCGACTTGCAGTGTGATTGCCGCTTTCAATCGTCTAATAACAAAAGCTGAGAGTTCCTCTGTCGGCAAATCATCTTTTGAAGTAAGTTTCCACATATGTGTTAATTGCTGGATGGAGCCGTGGACGATTGCCGCATTTTCCATAGCATACGGTTCCGCTTCTTTACCGAATACATCAATGATACGCGATGATAACCAATCCAATTCTTTCACGTATGTATCTCGTGCAAACTTCTTCAGTACTTCCTCCTGTGCATAAAAAATGCTTTCATATAAAGCGAATAGGTTTTTTTCCCGATTAAGCCTTATTCGAATGCACAGCTGCTCGGCCAAAATTTGTGGATCGTCTACAGATTTCCCGACAGCAGCAGACATCCGTTTTTGGCGAATTTCACTGCCAACTGATTCCATAATGGCAATTAGGCATTCTGTTTTAGATGTGAAATACTTATAAAAAGTGCCTTTTGAAACGCCTGCTTCGTCCAAAATGTCTTGGATGGAAGAAGCATTATATCCTTTATTGATAAACAAAGAATAGGCAGCGTTGACAATATTCTGTTTCTTTGGATTCATTTTTCCTCACCTTTATACTGATAGTATAGTTTAATAATACCTTTTAAACCCTTATAATTCAATGTTATTAAACTCTCATTATATTTTTATTGATAAAAATGAACAAGCAGTATAGAATGATGCAATAGAGAAAAAAACAAAGAAATTTAATAGGACATACGGAGGAATAAACAGAATGAAAGAACAGAAAAAACCGCCTTATGGCATAATAGCCATACTATTCTCAGGGGCGTTCATCGCAATATTTACGCAAACTTTATTAAACGTCGCATTGCCGGAAATCATGGCAGACCTAAATATCGAGCCTGCCACAGCACAATGGCTTGTTACAGGCTATATGTTGGTGAACGGGATTCTCATCCCTGCAAGTGCTTATTTTATCCAGCGCTATTCAAACCGTGCCATTTTCATTTTGGCCATGTCTCTATTTTCACTTGGGATCTTACTCGCAGCTGTCGCACCAACTTTTAGTGTACTTCTTGCCGGACGAATGATTCAAGCTTCGGGTGCAGCACTTATGATGCCGTTATTAATGAATGTGATGCTTGCAGCATTCCCGGTGGAGAAACGAGGATCCGCTATGGGATTCTTCGGGCTTGTCATGGTAGTGGCACCTGCAATTGGGCCGACACTCTCCGGATTCATCGTTGAACATTATTCATGGCGGGTATTGTTTTATATTGTGTTGCCACTCGCTCTGATTCCGCTTGCTCTAGGGATTTTCAAATTAAAGAATCTAACCTTCCAAGACAAAGGCTTGTCTCTAGACATTGCCTCATTGGCCTTTTCAAGTCTTGGGTTTGGTGGAATTTTGTATGGTTTCAGTTCTGCCGGAACAATGGGATGGAGCAATCCGGTAGTTTATGGAACGATTATCATCGGAACGGTTTCACTGGTCATCTTTATTTTACGCCAGTTGAAATTGAAAAAACCTTTGCTTGAAATTCGTATATACAAATATCCGATGTTTGCATTGTCATCCGTGATTTCCATTACGTTATCCATGTCGATGTTTTCAGCCATGATTTTGATGCCGATTTATGTTCAAACCATCAAAGGAATTTCACCAATCGATTCAGGGCTTTTGATGTTGCCAGGGGCTCTTGTAATGGGCTTTATGTCACCAATTACAGGCCGTCTCTTCGATAAGTTCGGAGCCAGAGTGCTTGCAATTCCAGGGTTGGCAATTGTGGTTTTGACGACGTACATGTTTAGCCAATTGTCCGTTGACACAAGTTATCTGCACATCATGGCCATCTATACGGCTCGTATGTTTGGGATTGCAATGGTCATGATGCCCGTTATGACAAACGGCTTGAATACATTGCCAATGATATCATACCCGCACGGTACAGCAATCAACAACACGCTTCAACAAGTAGCCGGTGCGATCGGTTCCGCATTCCTGATCACGATCATGAACACACGCTCGGAATCGGTTGCAAAAGAACTTGCAGCAAGCGGTGCAGTTCCCGAGAGCATCAAGAATACCGCGATGCTTGAAGGGATAAACTTTTCCTTCTTTGTCTCAATGTTCATCGCCCTCATCGCGCTGATTTTAGCTTTCTTCATTAAAAAGCCAATACATTCTGTGACTGAAGCAGAAAAAGAGAGTGTATATAAGCAAGAAGAAGTATCTGAATGACAAAAAAGTACTTGGCGTCACATAGAGGCAATTAACAAAGTCCATTTAAATCAAAAAGGCACCGTTTCCTCAACATCTTGAGAAAACGGTGTTTTTCAGAAGTGGCACTTTTTTTATCACCTTCCAATCAAGTGACTATATTCAACCTTATCAGAAGACTGGTATCCGTAAATGCTTTTCTATTCAACGATAAATCCGTCATGGGGGTCCTTTTATCTTCACCGATAATGACAGGAAGTGCAGAAATTGTATCTTCGGTCGCTATTTACTATAAGGAAAAACACGTTTCCTTCATTTACCCCAAAAAGCAACTTTCTGATTCAGGGTGTTGTAGCGGCGTAATTGAGACAACTTCGTTGCAGGATTGACTGAATGAAAACAAATGAGTTGTGGTCATGGCCATAACTCATTTGTTTAGATCTCTAGGTTATGTTGCAACAGGTTGAATCCGAAAGCGAACCGGAAACCTGCCACCTCATTATTAACACACACCATTTAGTGTGAAATGTATGTTTTTCCCGAGAGAAGTCGCAACCAGTGCTCATTTTCCTTTTGGACAGCGAACGCAATGTTTTTAGCGATGCAGGGTCGTTTATTGGGATTTCGTGGGGGTGTCAAGCTTGTTACTGATTTTTCTTTCATCGCACACCTTCACCTCTTTTTTAACTTCTTCTTATAGGATTTGCGGATTTTGAAAAATTAGCCTAAAAACAAGAGAAGGCATTGTTTCATAAGGAGTCTCTTTAGAGGTGCAAAACAAGAAATCGACTCTCAAACAGCAATTTAAAACGAGATGATATCAGCATCGCTTTTAATTGTGCTTTTTTGTGATTTTCTGACAGAAAGTAATACAAAAAACACTGATTATTTTCTCAGTGTTTTTTCTGGTTCTAATTTTTAGTAAGCCTTTTTCTTATTAAACTAAAGCACCCGTTAGTTGAATAAGAAAAAGAACCTGCAAAGAATTTTAAATAGTCCAGTTAAAGTGGAGAGAATCTAATAACCTTCAAATTACTGAATAAAGACATTCCCAACATATTGAGCATTTCCACTATCCGCATCAATGTCTATCACAATCATATACTCTCCTTTTTCATTTGGTAAGTAGAAGGATTGGTCACTTTTTTTATATTCTAAATTAATCTTGTTTTCTTTTTGCCAAACTGAAACACTTATTCCATTTGGGTTAAAATCTCCATTTTCTAGGGATATTTGAACTTGCTGTCCAGAATTAAAGTACATTATGTTTTGTTTTTTTGCTAATGATTGAATATCCTTCGTTTCCTTGTTGTATTTTTTATCATAATTCCAATCTATGTTTGCTTCTGTTAAATCTTCTTGTTCGTTAATACCACTTGGAGTAAACACTAAAACAGTTGGTGGAGAAAAATCATATTCTTCTCCAATACATCCTGTTAACAAAAAGACGAAAAACAAACCAATAATCAACTTGAAAAATGTATTCACATCTCTTCGCTCCTTCTCGTTTTTTATCTAATTAATTCTATACAATTTTTAACATTGACCTTAATTAAATTTAGATTATTCTACTGTCCTTGTTCAACTAACCTGCCACGTTTGTAAAAATACACCCTATGTCTATAATTCTATTAAATTGGCAATAATCCTTTTAAACATTACTATTTTAGGGGGAATGGAATTGTTACTGTCAAAAGCGTGGTCTTCGTTTGAAGCGGATAAGCGAATAGAGGGTTTTTCACCACAAACGTTATCGGCCTACCAGGTACAAGTCCTTGCTACTAATTGATTATTTTAAGGATATAGAGATGAAATTGCTGGATACAAATCAACTGAAAGAATATCTCGCTATATCTGGCTAGCATTTAAAACCGGCCAGTCTTGCACATCGTATCCGCTTTTTGAAGTCATTTTTTCGTTGGTCCCATGAAGAAGGTTTCCTAAGTAGGAATCCAACTTCCAAGATTAAAGAACCAAAAGTAGGTAAGCGGATACCTAAGTACTTAACCGAAAGGGAGATTGAACACCTTCGTGAATCCTGTCATTCTGCTATGGAAAAAGCGATATTTGAATTCATGTTTTCTACAGGTTGTCGAATTGGAGAAATCGTTTCTTTAGAAAAGAACCATATTAACTGGTCCAATCAATCTGCGATCGTGAGAGGAAAGGGCGATAAGGAACGGGAAGTATATTTTAATACACGTTGTGACATATGGCTTAAACGCATTTTAGAAAGCCGTAATGACCATAATCCAGCCATCTATGTGACAGCAAGGCAGCCACATAGAATGAGCGTCGCCCAAATGCGATATATCATCATGCGGATCTCCAATCGTGCGGAAATTAATAAAGAGATTCACCCACACCAACTTAGACACAGCTACGCAACTCATTTGATGAATAATGGAGCTCCTATTGAAGTCATACAAAGTCTTATAGGTCATGAGAAGAGCGAAACCACCAAGATCTACGCTCAGCTGAGTGGAAGGTTTAGGAAGGAGTATTATCAAAAGTACTTTTAAATGGAAAAGGAGCAACGTCTTAAAGGACGTTGCCCTCTTTGACTAAAGCACCCGTTAGTTGAAGAAGAAAAAAGAGACGCTTATTAAACAATTGCGTCCGATTGTGGAATATCAAGATAGTAAGCCGGGGACCTGTCAGTCGCCGCGTTCGGGCGGTGCAGGTCCCACAGCTTCATCGCTCTCGACCGGTCCGTCGGATTCCTCGACGGTGCATGCGGTCAAGAGGAGTGCCTGACCTCGCCGGCTGTTCCGAATCCCTTCATCAGACTTCACACGTCCTTCCTTGACTCACTTCGTCCCTCTCGTCGCCCATGGATGCAACGAGAAAAGCGGTGAGCGCACGCGCTCACCGCCTTCGGAATGCCCCAACGCCCCCTATCGGGTCGCCGACGTCATTCCAGGGCCAGGGACCTACCGATTAGAGTCCCCCTTGCCATTTCTGTTGTCATTGGCTGTTGCCATTGTTGTTGCCTTTATTGTTGCCTTTATTGTTGCCATTATTACCATTGTTGTTGCCGTTGTTGCCGTTGTTGCCGTTGTTGCCGTTGTTGCCTTTGTTGTTGCCTTTGCCGTTGTCCTTATCAAGTTTGAAGTTCAACGGGATGTCTTTTTCCAACGGAGTGTCTGCCGAGGAACCACCGACATGTACGCGGTACTTTCCTTTAGCAGTTTCCCACTCGCCATCAGCCCAGTTCGCTAGGTTGTCCGGATCTTCCGGAACGAAGTAAGAGAACGGGTGGTTGGAGTCGGACTGGTTAATTCGCATAGTAACCTTCTTGCTCTCACCTGGCTTAAGTTCAACCTTCTCGAAGTTAACAAGACGTTTAGCTGGCTCATCAGCCTCGTCCGGTAGAGTCAAGTAGACTTGTGTCGCTTCAGCGCCGGCAACGTCGCCTGTGTTCTTCACTGTGAAGGACACGTCAATACCAGACACTGAACCTTTGCCCTGCACCTTTTTCACCTTAAGGTCATCATACTCGAAAGTCGTGTACGACAGACCGTGCCCGAATGAGAAGACCGGCTTCACGTCGTTCGCTTCATACCAGCGATAGCCCATCTCGAGATTCTCGGAGTACTGAGTGATTAGCTGGTGAGAACCGTCACCGTACGCTCCCGGGCCTCCTGGCTTACCAGTGTCTTTACGTGCTCCAGGGTATTGCTCCTCAGTCGCGAAGGCAGCTTCACGCTCTTTATTTCCAAACGTCATTGGCAGCTTACCAGAAGGATTAACTTTACCATATAGTATGTTGGCCACGGCATTTCCATCCTCCATACCTGGATTCCACGCCTCAAGTACTGCAGGTACCTTATCTAACCATGGCATAAGTACCGTTCCAGAAGTCTTCAGAACCACAGCAGTGTTTTCTGGGTTAGCCTCCATAACCGCATCGATTAGCGGCTCCTGTTCCACTATGTCTTTTCCTTTTTCGGTCGGGTCGAGGTCGATAGCTGGGAAGCCAAGAGTCGTGCGGTCCTTGCTCTCAGCTGGGTTGTCACCGATCATTAGCAGCACGACATCGGACTCAGCAGCCAGCTTAGCAGCAGCCTCCGGATCTCGGCCATCGTTATACGTTACTTTAGTATCGTAGCCCAACTCCTTGATGACATTCTCCAAGCCCTGTTGTGGTGTGACCGTGTAAGAAGTCGGGACGTTCGTATTGTTAGCTTTAAGCGAGTGCTCCGGCAACTTCGCAATGCCGGCGAACCATTCAACGCCAATCAGTGCGATCGACTTCGGCTCTCCGTCCAGTGGAAGGAAGCCGTTATCGTTCTTCAACAGCACGGACCCTTCCTCAGCAATCTCACGTGCGCTTGCGCCGTTTTCCATCAGATCGACGTTCTCCCACTTGAACTCGTCCCAAGGCTCATCCATTTGGCCGAACTCAATCATCTTAATATATCGTGCACGAAGCAGATTGTCGATGTCGTTCTCAGTTATCTCACCTGAATCAATGGCATCATTGATTTTTTCCTCTGTGTAGTGCTGCGCTGTCCAGTCTAGCTCGACATTCGCGCCCGCCTTGATGGCACCGACCGTGTCGTGAATCGCGCGACGGTCACTCATAACCCAACCGTCGAAGCCCCATTTGTCTCTTAAGGCTTCTTGGAGTAATTCAGAACTTTCACAGGCAAAAGTGCCGTTAACATTCGGGTACGAGCACATCATAGAGGCTGGGTCAGCTTCTTTGGCATTCATCTCGAATGGCAACATGTACAGCTCGTGCATGGCTCTTGATGGGATCTCGCCACCCATCGTATTACGTTCGAACTCCTGCTCGTTTCCAGCCAAGTGCTTGAGCTGAACCTGAACACCTTGGTCCTGAATACCCTTTGTCTGCTCGATCCCTAGGGCACCCGTCAGGTAAGGGTCCTCACTGAAGTACTCATAGGCACGACCACCGTACGGGTGACGCAGGAGGTTCATACTCGGTCCAAGTATCACTTGATGCGCGAATGCCCGAGCCTCCTCGCCTAGAATTCGGCCGGCCTCATAGTTCAGCTCGCGGTCGAAACTCGCGGACATTGCCAGTGTGGAAGGTAGACCCGTCGTCACTTGATCGACACACGATCCGCCCTTAACGCCCGTACCACTGTTGGTCATGCGGATATTGGGAATGTCCAGCTCATCGATTCCACGAATTTGACGGCCAGTGTCCTGAAATTCACACCCAGGCAGGGTACCCTGGGGCGCGAATTCGCCGTTTCGGTACTTGGTTGCTTTATAAGGGTTATTGATGACGACCGTCTTACCGGTGTCGTTCTCATTAAATCGCGAAGTAGCGATTTGCTGGATCTTCTGTTCCATTGTCATCTCATCGAGAAGTAGCTCAGTGCGCTCCTCAGCAGAGAGCTTGGTGTTCATCCAGGGATTGGTCCCTTCCATTCCACCAGTCATCGCATTAGCAGGATTTACTAAAGAAGATATGGTAATCGTTGCTGTCAAAAAAATTGCACTAAATCGTTTTATCATCCTAAATTCTCCCTTACTATGTACTTGTCAATTAGTATTCTAATATAATTTATATTATCAACCCTCCAAACTATTCCGTGTTTTAGTATAGTGTAAAATTATTACGCTAGTATGAACGGTTGATTACAGCACAGTAACAAAAAACACGATATTAGTAATGCTTCTAAAGTCTAAAATTGGCATTTAAACACAGTAGGAACAAAAACCACGAGATTAGTATTACTACTAAAGTCTGATTTTGCAATCAAAATAAATTTAAAAGAGCATTACACTTTATTATTATAAATATAATAATATAAGTTGGAAGAACTTCTCTTTATTAAATAAGCATAGTTACTATGCTATTTGGAAATCCAATCGAAGATGGCATGGAAATATAAATCTATTTATAATATGGAGACAATCTATGCTCAATAATCTGGCTCGATATATATAAGAAAGAGCGCATTTCTTACTACTGAAAAGCGCCCGATTGAGGAATATCTCTATATCTAATAATCAATATTTTAGTTCAATAAGAAAAAGCTACCTTAAAGGCAGCCTATTGTTAAACTAAAGCACCCTAAGCACCCTTTAGTTGAAGAAGAGAAATTTTACGTTACCACTTTACTTAAAGTCGTTTACCCAAAACCAATATCGACCAGTGTTTTTTTTATTATTTACAATCAACAATATAATAGGGATAATGCCTAAGATAATATATAAAGTGATAAATATTGATGTTTCGAGAATTTCCATGTTCTCAACTATTCCCATACAAATCATTAAAGTTCCTACAAATAAGTAAGGAAAAACTAATCCTTTCTGATAAGATTGAAACTTTTCCTCGCCTAAAATAATTCTTGTTTTTATGGGTAAAAAATAGTCACTCTTCATTAGGTGGCTAAACCCTAAAATTATCATAAATATCCCAACAGCCATTAAAATCCCCCTTCTTCTTATTCAACTAAACTGCTCCGTTACTTCAAAAAGAAAAAGGGCTTCATAGCAACTCGATGATCTTTAACTATAGCTCCCATTAGTTCAAGATAATTTTATAAACCCCTATTTTTATTAAGCCATTCATCACTATTCCAATCAGCGGTCATACCTCCCAATGGTGGAAAAGACAATTCAGCATCATTAGATTGAACTAACCCTAATAAAACCCTATTATCAATTAAAAATTGCCACGAATTTATTTGTATAATATCTAAAATATGAAATGCAATGTCTGGATATTTCTTTGCAAAAATATCATAGTTCCTAAATGCTAAGACGAAACCTTTATTATCAGGAACAATATCAGATAAACAATCATTAAAAGCATTTAAATTTCTACCGTAATAATCAGGAAAAGCTAGGGTCTTGGCTAACTCTTTATGATAATTATCCATCTCCCATTCAGTGCAATCAAAGGAATATATATCAAATCCTTCTAATTTAATTGATTCAATATTTTTTTCATAGATGCTGTTATTCCAAAATAAAGTAACACTTCCATCCTGCATAAGTTCCTTCCAGTATTCCATTTCGCACCTCCAACATATATTCCTTCTTCAACTAAACTGCTGAGTTAGTTCAATAAGAAAAAGGGCTGCTACTTAAGCAACCCATTGACCGCCACTCGGATTCCCTTCAGAGTTCCGATTTGGTGCCTTTTTCATCGAGAAATCCCTTACCATGCTCTGTATGAAAGGTTCCATCCAATTTCCTCGAGGAAATCTTCGAATGGAGGAAGTTTTTTCTTTAATTGCCGACTTGGCAGAAGTATCTCTTCCCGGAATTGTCTAAATAGGATTGAATCAATTTCCGGGAATTTTTGTTCCAACCCGTTCTTACTCTTTTTATCAATAGCTTCCAAAGAACTAACGATATATGCCGTCATTACTGGGAACTCTAGCTGAACGGTTTTGTAATTCGTATAAATAGCGCTGATGTAGCCATTGAACTCGAAATGAGGTTCGCTCGGATCGTAGTCACCTGTATACTTTCGTTCATGCTGTGGCATGAACGAATGGGCGCTCCCAGTCTCCCATATACCGACCATAATAGCGAAAGCAGCGACTGCCGCTCGCCGGGTTTCATCGTCCAGGTCCGTAAAATGCAGTTCATAGTGATCAAACTCGAATACCCACGCTCCGTGGAAATACGTCGGTTCAAAAACCTTCAAAACAGCCTCCACTTTTTCTACAATGCTCCTCTCGTCTTCTAAACTCTTGCCTCCAGTATCAATACATTTGATAGGATCTTTCATGATATTTTGAACATCCAGATTGCTTCCAAGAAAACTGATTACCCGCTGGTTCAAGAAGATTTCCTCATTTACAGCGGAATCCAGAATAGCGTGTGTCATCCAACGCATTGCCTCTCCTGGCTTCCCCAAGTCGTACATGGTAAATGCGTAAAAGATTTTAAGAAGACCGACATCCCAAAACCGACTCATCCCTGTCATTAAAACGTTTTCGGATTCCATGAGCCGGCCATGCAGCCTTTACAGCGAACCGAGCTGGGTATAGGCATTTATTGCTTCCTTATCGGACAGACCGAGTTCGAGTGCTCGATCGTAAAAAGGAATCGCTTCCTCTTCTTGTGCCAAAATATCGTAGCTGCACGCGCACTCATAGTGTAGCATCGCATGATCCGGATGCTGTAAAACAAGTTCTATGAAAAGCCTGTTTGACCCTAGCAAATCTCCGTCTCGGCGCATCTCCAAAGCAGCTTTAAGCGATTCTTCCATTTCGCTCAATCCCTTCATTTTAGTTGAGAACTTCTGTATATAATCCGCAATTTCCACTGTAATCCTAGCAGCTTATACCTCGTTCAAATTCAACATATATATCCTACAGACTCTTCAAAGGATAATACGATTGTGGTTAATAAATTTTGCTCGATGATGTTATGCTTCCTCTGAGGGGCAGTTGAGATCTTCAACATATTTATTCATTCTTAAAAAATTTTACATATTAACTAGTTCCATAATCACCCCAAAAAACCCTTCAAATTCTACTGATTCGTTGCTTTTATTGAAATAGAAAAAAGCTTTACTTCTAAATGAAGTAAAGCACCCGTTAGTGACACAAAGATAGTTCTACTTTATCTGTTCCTGTATTTTTTGAATAACTTCTTTATAAAAAGAAATTTCATGTGGTACGAATTTAACTCTGGTTATATTTTCTTTTATAATAAGCTTATTTCCATCATTATTTATTTCAAAACCATTGATTTCTATTTCATCTCTTTCGCCATACCAAAGTTGAGTAAAATCAGTAAATTTAGCTCTTACTATTCCTGAAACTTCTTCTTCTTGAAGTGTAAAGTCATCAAAGTTATTCTCACTTAGATATAAAAAAACGTTTGCTAATTCTTGATCAATGAAATTTTCTTTCACAACGGAGTAATTGATTATGCCTAACTGTTTCAACTCCTCAAAAGCCACATCAATTCCGATTTCTTCTTTTATCTCTCTTACACCATCTTTTACTGTTTCATCTGCTAATAAATGTCCAGCAGCAGTAATATCTAAAAGGTTAGGATAATCTTTTTTATTTTTACTGCGAATTTGTAAATAGATATAATCTATTCCTTGTTCATTGCAAATAAACCAACAATGAAAAACTTCATGCCAATATCCAACCCTATGTACATCACTTCGAGAAGCAACTCCTATTAAGTTTCTATTATCATCAAAAATCTTTAATTTTTCTTGTTCACTCATAAAACATTCCTCTTTCCTATCTTTAACTCTTAAACTATCGTAAGACTATCAAGAGGTAGCACTATTAAACCATTTGCCCCCGTTAGTGAAGTTATAAATAATTTAGTTAAGTTTCAGCTATTTTCCTTTTATGAATTCTAACTAAACCAAATAAACCAAGTAATATTTGGATTAAGCTTAATAACAAAAGTTGTACTGTTGGCAAGTACCATTCTCCCAACAAATTAGTCGGTATAACAGTACAAAAGAATAACAAAGCTCCCATAGTGATGGTTAATATAAATATTTTTTTATCTTTCTTTATAAATCCATAAGTTGAAGCAATTGCATTTCCAATCCCGAAGATAATTATTCCAAATAAAGCTACACTCGCCCAATTATTAAATGGCATTCTACCTATCCACTCTTGTGGAAACGTAGCGAAAACTCCAGTTTCTAAAAACATTGATAAACCTACATAAAAAGCTCCTAAAGACAATAATAAATTATAAGAATTTAAAATATTTTTTGATAACATTTTTTCTCTCCTTTTATTCTACTTTCTCAACATTTCTATTCGGTATTTAACACCCCGTAGGAGTGTTCTATCATCGTTTAAACTCTTGTCATAGTTATCATCATTTAGGACGTGATTATCACTCATAAAGTTCGAATTTTCTTTCATTAGAAATTTGTTTTCTAATACTTCTTATTTAACTAACCTGCTGCGTTAGTTCAATAAGAAAATAAAGTGCTCTTTTAATTATCATACCATCATTTTACAATTTATCCTGTAAAATACAAACTTTTCTGTTTATAAAAACCGACCTAGATTGGAGGTGTTTTTTGCATATCATTTAGCAGTATGTTTAGTTGTATTATAACTTTCGTTGTAGTGCGACCAAATAGGCTACTAAATATAACTGAAAATGGAGGTATTAGAGCAAGAATGTTTATATATCAATAAGAAATGGACTGCCAATTCATATGCGAATTGATAGTCCATTTATGTTGTATTTTAAAGTTTTACACCTCTGAAGAGAACCCCTTAATTGTTTCTCACCTTCTCTTACTTATAAAGATCTTCGAATTACAGCACGGTCTTCTGCTTTCATGCGTCCGATAGAATGTTCCATATTAATGTTTGTTGGTAGTTTGTTTGGATTTCTAGGAGGCATATTGACTGACATTTCTTCCACTCTCCTTTTCTTCATTGTTTATCATAACAAATCCGGACCGTTATTTCCGTTTTTTTCTAATTTTTTCTGTTTTTATGTTATCAATGAAGATACATGATGTTCTAAAAATGCACAAAAAAGAATACCTATGGCGTCATCGCACATAGGCATTCTTTATTAAGATTCGTTAAATTTATTTAATATCTACAAAATATATGGCAATGGCAAATGAAATCAAAGAAAATACGAAGATACTAATGGCCATCCGTTTCCCATTTTTCGGGATTTCCGGAGTGCGTAAGATCGTAAAAAGTTTCCAAGAAAATGCGACTATGACAAGCAAAATAACAATATGAACTGGTTGCATTATCCGACCACTATATTCACTAACTTGCCTGGAATAGCAATTAATTTCTTAACTTCTTTACCTTCAAGTAATTCAATAACACGAGTATCTGCCAGTACTGCTTTTTCCAATTCATCTTTGGAAAAATCTTTGCTAACGACCATTTTTGTACGTACTTTTCCGTTAAATTGGATCGCCATTTCAATTTCATTTTCTACAAGCTTAGATTCGTCAAACATTGGCCATGCCACGTAGGTAATCGTTTCATTCGCTCCAAGTTTTTCCCAAAGCTCTTCAGCCACGTGAGGTGCAAGTGGAGCAAGAAGCTGCACAAACCCTTTAGCGTATTCAACAGGAATTTGTGGGACTTTATAAGCTTCGTTAATGAAGACCATCATTTGTGAAATCGCTGTATTAAAACGAATGCCAACATAGTCTTCTGTCACTTTTTTAACAGTTTGGTGGTACACTTTTTCAAGCGTTCCGACGTTTGAATCAACGATTTTAGAACTGATCATCCCATCTTCATTGACGAATAGACGCCATACGCGATCAAGGAAACGACGTGCTCCATCTAGTCCATTTTCTGACCATGCGATTGAGGCATCTAGAGGTCCCATGAACATTTCATAAAGGCGCAATGTATCTGCTCCATGGCTTGCTACGATATCATCTGGATTTACCACATTCCCTTTAGATTTAGACATTTTCTCATTATTTTCACCTAAAATCATTCCTTGGTTAAATAATTTTTGGAATGGCTCTTTCGTTGGCACTACTCCAATATCGAATAATACTTTGTGCCAGAAACGAGCGTACAGTAAGTGAAGTACCGCGTGTTCTGCTCCACCGATATAAATATCTACAGGTAACCAACGTTTAATTAATTCAGGATCAGCTATTGCTTGATCGTTATTAGGATCAAGATAACGAAGGTAATACCAACAACTACCTGCCCAGTTCGGCATTGTATTCGTTTCGCGGCGACCCTTCATGCCTGTTTTCGGATCTACGACATTTACCCACTCTTCGATTTTAGCCAGTGGTGATTCTCCCGTTCCACTTGGTTTAATGTCATTTGATTTCGGTAGCATTAGAGGAAGTTCAGCTTCATCAATCGCCGTGATTGTGCCATCTTCCCAGTGAATGACTGGAATCGGTTCACCCCAGTAACGTTGACGGCTAAATAACCAGTCGCGTAGACGATATGTGACTTTCTTTTCACCCGTACCGTTTTCCTCAAACCAGGCAATTGCTTTTTCAATCGCTTCTGTTTTATCCATACCATCTAGGAAATCAGAATTGATATGTTTGCCCTCACCCGAATAAGCTTCTTTTTCAATATCGCCACCTGCTACTACTTCAACGATCGGGAGATCAAATTGTTTTGCAAACTCGTAATCACGGTCGTCATGTGCTGGTACAGCCATAATTGCACCAGTACCATATGTTGCAAGTACATAATCGGCAATCCAAATCGGCATTTTTTCTCCATTTACAGGATTAAGTGCATAGGCTCCTGTAAACACACCCGTTTTTGACTTAGCTAAATCTGTGCGCTCAAGATCGCTTTTCAATTTAACTGATTCAATATAACCCTTTATTGCTTCACGTTGTTCGTCAGTTGTGATGTCAGTTACTAATGCATGTTCTGGAGCAAGTACAGCATATGTAGCTCCAAAAATGGTATCTGGACGAGTCGTAAATGCACGGAAAGAATGATTAGTGCCATCGATTTTAAACGTGAGCTCAGCACCTTCAGAACGACCTACCCAGTTTCGTTGCATGTCTTTAATGCTTTCTGGCCAATCAAGATCATCAAGATCCTCTACTAATCGATCTGCATACGCCGTGATTCTCAACATCCATTGTTTCATTGGGCGTCTTTCGACCGGGTGACCACCACGTTCAGATAAACCGTCAATTACTTCTTCATTGGCAAGTACTGTCCCTAGTGCCGGGCACCAGTTTACAGCCACTTCATCAACATAAGCCAAGCCTTTTTTATAAAGTTGCAAGAAAATCCATTGTGTCCATTTATAATACGATGGATCCGTTGTATTCACTTCTCGTTCCCAATCGTATGAAAATCCAAGTTCTTGGATTTGACGTTTGAACGTCGCAATGTTTTTGGCAGTGAATTCGGCTGGATCGTTTCCAGTATCTAGTGCATATTGCTCAGCTGGTAAACCAAATGCATCCCACCCCATTGGATGTAGAACATTATATCCTTGGCTACGTTTAAAACGACTTAAAATATCAGTGGCTGTATATCCTTCTGGATGTCCAACATGTAAACCCGCTCCTGACGGGAATGGAAACATATCTAATGCGTAAAACTTTGGTTTTGTTGCATCTTCTCCTGTTTTAAAGGTTTGATTTTTTTCCCAGTTTGCTTGCCACTTTTTCTCGATTTGTTGGTGATTGAAATTCATGTTTTTTCCTCCTCTTAATTAGAAAGACATACTAGTAGCACATATGTCATTTCCTGCCCTGGATTTCAGTATTTCGTGGTGTTTCCAGAACAATAAAAAAAACCCTCGTCCAATAGTCAAAAGACTAAGGGACGAGAGTTATACGCATACTCCCGCGGTACCACCCAAATTAGCAAACATAAATTCACTCAACTTGTTTCCTTAACGCGGAAAACGGCACCGGTTACTACTACTTCACCACTGCAGACTCCAAGGCGAGTTCGACAAGTTGTGCTACCGACTTTCACCACCCGTCGGCTCTCTTGGAAACACAAGATTATGTACTATTCCTTTTCACTGTCTTACACTATTGTATTCCATTGTAATCGAATTGTTCGAAAAGCACAACATTTATTGAAAGGTATGTATTTCCACCATCCAACATTTTAGAACTGGATGTTTTCTTTAACATCATCAACGTTTAAAGAGGCTTCTGTTGAATCAATGACATCTTGAACAGTGAAACCTTCAAAGACTTCTTTTAACACAAGACCAGTTGGAGTTACTTCGATCAATGCACGTTCCGTTATGATTTTATTGACCACGCCTTTACCCGTTAATGGCAAGTCACATTGTTTTTTAATCTTAGCTGAGCCGTCTTTCGCAACATGATCCATAATCACGATGATTTTCTTGGCACCGTGAACTAAATCCATTGCACCACCCATTCCTTTGATCATTTTTCCTGGAATCATCCAGTTTGCTAAATCACCAGTCTCTGAAACTTCCATACCACCTAGAATCGCAACATCAACATGACCTCCACGAATCATCGCGAAAGATTCAGCACTTGTGAAAAAAGCAGAACCTGGTATTGTCGTTACTGTTTCTTTACCTGCATTGATTAAATCAGGATCCACTTCACTTTCGGTAGGATATGGTCCAATTCCGAGTAATCCATTTTCCGATTGAAGAACCACTGTTTTATTAGGAGATATGTAGTTAGCAACTAGTGTTGGCATACCTATTCCTAAGTTAACGTAGTTACCGTCTTCGATTTCTTGTTCTGCCCGAATGGCAATTCGCTCTCTGACATTTACTTGTCCCATGGTTTGTATCCTCCTAGTCTATGAACGAGTCGTTAAACGTTCAATCCGTTTTTCTTGTGATGCTTGTAGTAAGCCTTGCACATAAATGCTTGGTGTTTGAATCGTGTTCGGATCCAAGTCGCCTGTTTCCACAATTTCTTCTACTTCTGCAATTGTGAATTTGCCTGCAGCAGCCATCATCGGATTAAAGTTTTGCGCCGTTTTGTTATAGATCAGATTCCCAAACTTATCAGCTTTCGCTGCACGAATCAGGGCAAAATCAGCTCGAAGTGCCTCTTCCAGCACATATTCTTTACCATCAAACTCTCGAATCTCTTTCCCATCAGCAACAGTGGTGCCAACCCCTGCTGGTGTGAAAAATGCCGGGATTCCTGCGCCCCCTGCACGTATTTTTTCAGCTAAAGTTCCTTGTGGTGTCAACTCAACTTCAATTTCGCCAGATAACACTTGACGTTCAAATTCTTTGTTTTCACCTACATATGAACCAATCATTTTTTTAATTTGTTTATTTTTCAATAGTAGTCCAAGACCCCAATCGTCAATTCCACAGTTATTAGAAATGACAGTTAAATCTTTAACTCCTTTTTCTACTAATGCTAGAATCAATCTTTCAGGAATGCCAACAAGACCAAAACCGCCGACCATTAAAGTCATGCCATCTTGGATTTGCTGTACAGCCTCTTCTGCAGACGAATAAATTGCCTTCATTCGATTTTTCCTCCTAATAAAATAAAACTTTGTATAAAAGTGTTGCTTTCAATAGCTAGTATAACTCCCCCCCTTTTACGAAAGAAATCGATTCTCGTCGAAGCGTGGGCTACTTTGCAACTCTTACTATTATATCTTCTCAAAAAATATGAAATTATGCAAAAAAACTGAGAGCATGAATTTTCATTCAGCTATCTGCCTTTTTAATGGTCGATCATATAACATACTTGGAATGATGGCTAATGCCATAAAGGACGTTAAGATCAAGAACATCGCGGTCATCCCATATAGATCCACCAGTACGCCTCCCGCGAATGGACCAATCATTCTTCCGATTGTCGCGGTACTATTCACAATTCCTTGATAAAATCCTTCTCTACCTTTTGGAGCTAGCTGACTTGCCAGAGTTGGTACGGCTGGCCAGACAAACATTTCTCCAATCGTCAGAATCACCATCGCCGTTACAAACATCGAAAAGACCTGTGCGTACCCAACAACAACAAAAGAAATCATCATAATGACAATTCCTAATACGAGTTGTGCTTTAATGCGGTGTTCAAGACGTTTGACAATCGGTTGGATAACCGGTTGTAAAACTAAAATCAGTGCACCATTAATCGACCATAACAAACTATACTGTTTTAACGTAATCCCTAAATCTTGTGTAAATGTAGCAATCGTCGACTGCCACTGAACATAAACAAGCCAACAAATTAAATAACCACTGGTAACGATGAGCAATGCATAAAATGGTGCTTTATTTCGAATCTTTTTGCCTTCATTAATAACAGAAGTATGCATTTCAGGTGCAATATTAAACTTGCGATAGCCAAAGAATGCGATAAAAAAGAACACGATATACATAGCTAAATTAGCTGTGAATATATAATCAAAACTATATTCTGCGACAAAACCTGCAATTGCAGGACCAATCGCAACCCCTAAATTTTGAGCTAAATAAATGGCATTAAACGCTTTTCGCCCACCTTCAGGCCATGCAGTCCCGACCATCGCGTACATACTAGGAAAGACAATGCCTCCACTAAAGCCCATTAACGTTAAAAACCACACGTAATGTGGCCAGCCGTGCCAAATGGTTAAGCCTACTAATGCGATTACTGTAACAACAATGCCGAGCATGATTGATTTATAACCACCGATACGGTCAAATAAATAACCTCCGAGCAAGTTTCCAATAATGCCAGCTCCTGCATTCGCCATTAAAACCAATCCCGCCACAGACAAACTTTTCCCTAAATGATTGTGCAAGTAGATTGCATTTAAAGGCCATAAAAATGAGTTACCTGTAACATTCACGAGCATCCCAATAATTAGTAGCCATACGCTTTTAGGCATATAGATTACCTCCGTTGTTTCATTTCCAAAAACAAGTGTATGCTTTTTTGTACATTTCGACAAGATGTCTCGAAAAATACAACAATTCAACTTTTATCGTGACATGGGATTTACTCGCAAATCATGATAAAATTAGCCACTAGAGGAGTGATCGAACATGAATTTCCCTTTTCCTTCAGATGGAAAACGTTATTATACATGGAACCGACATTTACGAAATGAATTTGGAACTAAAGTATTTAAAGTAGCATTAGACGCAGGGTTTGATTGTCCGAATCGGGATGGCACTGTAGCTTTTGGCGGTTGTACATTTTGCAGTGTCGCTGGCTCAGGTGACTTTGCTGGCGACCGAGTTGATCCAATCCACGTCCAATTTGAAAAAATAAAGAAAAAATGAATTCAAAATGGAAAGTTGGCAAGGCAATTGCCTACTTTCAAGCCTATACAAATACACACGCCCCGCTCCCTGTCTTGAAAGAGAAGTTTGAAGCAGCTCTTGAACAAGAAGGAGTAATCGGAATTTCCATTGCCACACGTTCTGATTGTCTCCCAGATGATGTTGTAGAATATTTGGCAGAGTTAAATGAACGTACCTATTTATGGGTGGAACTCGGTCTACAAACCGTACATGAACGCACCGCCAAATTAATCAATCGGGCACATGATTACCCTTCTTATATAGAAGGCGTTCAAAAACTTCGTAAACATGGCATTCGAGTTTGTACCCATATCATTAATGGGTTGCCACTTGAAGATACCGAAATGATGATGGAGACAGCCCGCCAAGTGGCTAAACTTGATGTTCAAGGAATTAAAATCCATCTACTTCATTTGTTAAAAGGTACACCAATGGTTAAACAATACGAAAAGGGCATAGTAGAGTTTATGGACAAAGGTGCATACATTCAGTTAGTTGCCGATCAGCTTGAATTATTACCACCTGAAATGGTGATTCAGCGCATTACTGGGGACGGCCCAATAAACTTAATGATTGGACCTATGTGGAGTGTAAACAAATGGGATGTCCTAAATGGAATTGACGCAGAACTGGAATCGCGGGGAAGCTGGCAAGGAAAACACTTTGAAGGGAAAGTGACCTTGGAATGAAATTAGAACGTGTACTTCCTTATGTTAAGACGCTTTTGAAAAGCATCGTTTCACCTGGCGATCATGTGATAGATGCAACGGCAGGAAATGGTCATGATAGCCTCTTCCTTGCACAATTGGTAGGTGTGAACGGCCATGTTTATTCCTTTGACGTTCAAAAAACAGCCATTGAAGCAACACTTTTACGTTTAGAAGAGTGGCGCAACAATACATCTGTTATTCATGCTGGACATGAAACAATCCTGCATCATGTTCATTCTGAAATTTCAGCAGCTGTATTTAATTTAGGGTACTTGCCCGGTGCCGACCACACAATTATCACCCTTCCTGAAACAACCATTCAAGCGATTGAAGGTTGTCTTAAGCTGTTAAAAGTTGGTGGTCTCATTGTACTCGTTGTCTACCATGGTCATGAAGGCGGGGAAAGTGAACGCGATGGTTTGCTCGATTACGTTCGAAGTCTTCCCCAGTCGTATGTACATGTCTTGAAATATGAATTTATTAATCAGCAAAACCATCCACCATTTATATTGGCGATTGAAAAAATGAAGCATCAATAAAGAGACTGAAGGCGGCTATTAATTTAGTCGCCTTTCTCTGTATAATCCTATGCAAATTGGAAAAACTAGGGCTATCATTCTGTCACAAGGAGAAATAATATGCCTAAAATTCAATCTGTCAGTTCATTCATGCCTCCATATAGCTACTCGCAAGAAGAAGCTTCAAAATTAATGAAGCATTTATTTACCGATCATTATGCTGATTTGGAGCGTATGCTTAAAGTTTTTGAGAATGGGGAAATTGAATCTCGTCAATTTTGCGTTCCGATGGAATGGTTTGAACACACCCATGATTTAGAAGAACGTAATCGCCTCTATATAGAACTGGCAACGTCTTATGGGGTATTGGCCATTAATGCATGTTTGCAAAGCCAAGAGTTTCTGGTTCAGTCAGTACATCCTTCTGAAATCGATGCCATTTTTTTTATTTCGAGCACTGGTTTTTCAACACCTAGTATCGAAGCACGTATTCTCAATCAACTTCCATTTTCTGATTACGTCAAGCGCATTCCCATTTGGGGATTAGGCTGTGCTGGTGGTGCATCTGGGATGAGTCGAGCTTTTGATTACTGCTTAGCTTACCCAAAGGCCAAGATACTCGTACTGTGCGTTGAATTATGCAGTTTAACTTTTCAACCAAACGACTATTCAAAAAGCAATTTAATTGGGGCATCTTTGTTTGCTGATGGGGTGGCATGTGCTTTGGTTTGCGGTGACGATGTGGATATTCAGTCAAAAAAACCTTGCCCAACATTCGTAGCCACTGCCTCTAAAACCATGGCAAACTCAGAAAATGTCATGGGATGGGATATGAAAAACGATGGATTGCATGTCGTCTTTTCAAAAAGTATTCCTTCTATTATTGAGAAATGGCTAGAACCTTTCGTTACAGATTTTTTAAAGGATCATCAATTGACTCCTGATCAACTTGACTATTTCATTGCACATCCTGGAGGCAAGAAAGTGTTGTCCGCTTACGAAAGCGCACTAGGTTTTGATTCATCAAAGACAGAAATCTCGAGGAAAATATTAAGAAAACACGGAAACATGTCTTCTCCTACTGTCTTGTACGTTTTGGAATCATTTATGAAATTGGAGAGTTCTGTTGGAGATATTGGGTTATTAGCGGCACTTGGACCAGGTTTCAGTGGCGAACTGATATTACTAGAATGGCAATAGACATGATGATTTTCATATGTGTAGTAAGCTTTGTTATCATTCAACGTATTATCGAACTTTTTGTAGCTCGAAATAATGAAAAATGGATTCGTTCTCAAGGTGGTTATGAAGTTGGCGCCAGGCACTATCCATATATGGTAGCTATGCATGTTGGGTTTTTTATTAGCCTAATTGTTGAATTTCTGGTTTTCGAACGTAGCGTTCCGGCATTTTGGTATTTGTTATTTATCATTTTTCTGATGTTACAAATGATGAGGGTGTGGGTTATTTCTTCCCTTGGTCGATACTGGAATACGAAAATTCTTGTTTTGCCAGGTGCCCAAGTAGTGAAAAAAGGGCCTTTTCATTTCATAAGACATCCTAACTACTTTGTTGTAACCCTTGAAATAATTGTGATTCCATTGATGTTGGGAGCATATTTTACCGCACTTATCTTTACCATTTTGAATTTCATTATTTTAAGTGTGCGAATTCCAATCGAAGAAGCAGCATTGCGTGAAGTAACCGATTACAAGGAAGTTTTTTGATTTTCACTCGATAGGTCTAGGTTTAATTTATCCGAAAATCCTCATTACAAAAGCGAGTAGCATGTTGCGACTCGCTTTTGTTGATTACATTATTTTTCAAAAACAATGTCCCCAGCTATGATTGTTTTCACTACTTGTGCTTCTAGTAATTGTTCGTCTGAACCCGTGAACAAATCTCGATCAAAAACGGTAAAATCCGCATCGAAATCCACTGCAATCAAACCACGCTCATGTTCTTTACAAATCGCTTGTGCACTGCCAATGGTATAAAGAGATATGGCTTCATATCGGCTTAATTTTTCTTCTGGTAGGTACCCTTCGTGCTGATCACCCGGATTTTTACGAGTAACCGCAGCATATAAACCTCTTCTTGGATCCACTTCTTCTATTGGTGAGTCCGACCCCCCGCTGCACTTAATATCTCGATCAATCAACTTTTTCCATGCATAAGCCCATTTTAGACGATCACTCCCCAATCTTTCCTCCACCCATGGAAAATCTGACGTCACAAAACTCGGCTGCAAATCTAGAACGACCTCCAATTTTTCAATACGATCAACCAAATCAGCTCTTAACACATTCGCATGAATTAATCGATCACGTTTCCCGGCAGGTACTGGATATTTTTCGATAGCGGCAACAATCATTTCCATTCCTAAATCACCAATGGCATGTACCGCAACAGCTTCACCATATGTTCGAGCTTTCGCAACAAGTTTCTCCAAATCAGTTTGTGAATGAATAGCCACTCCACTGGTTGAAGGATCATCTGTATAAGGTTTGCTTAGCAGTGCCGTACGTCCTCCGAGTGCTCCATCAATAAAAATTTTCATCGCACCGGGCTCAATCCAAGGTTCTTCATACGTTGCTTCCTTCATCATTTCGTCAAAGACAAGGTGGTGACGCAACAAATTCACACGGAATTTACGTGAATTCCCAAATACCTCTTTAAAGGCTTGAAGCGGTCTTGAATAATCGCCATAATAACTCATATCTTCCGTATGTCCTCCGGTAAAACCAAGTGACACTAAATCATTTACAGCAGTGTCTAATGACGTTACAAGTTGTGATATAGATACTTCTGGAATGTTTTTCTCAACTAATGACATTGCACCATCTAATAGATGCCCGGTTGGGATTCCTTGTTCATCTCGCGAAATCACTCCATCTATTGGATCCGGTGTATTCTTCGTAATACCTGCTAACTCAAGTGTTGCGGAATTTACAATCATCGCATGACGACAAACCCGTTTCAATACAATCGGACTTCTAGACAACTTGTCTAAATCATAACGGGACAGAATTTTTTTATCCGAGAAATTATTTTCATTCCATCCTTCAGCTACAAACCACTCGCCATGTGGATGGTGCATGAGAAGTTTTTGCAAATCCGCGGTCATAGCTTCTGCGGAAAGATATGTAGATAAGTCAATATGACGCAATTTATCACCGTGTCCAATCATATGTAGATGACTATCAACAAAACCTGGATAGACAAATGCACCCAATAAATCTATCAGTACATCAGCTTGCTCTTTTAAGTCTGCAAAATTACCTAGGTTTATTATCTTCCCACCTTCTACTAGAACTGCTCCAACAGAATCACTTGGATTTTCCATTGTATAAAATGTGGCATTATGGAAACAAGTTTTTGTCATGTTGCACTCCCACTTCCCTTTTCTTACTGGTTTTGTCTTCAATAGGCACACTGAAGATTTTTATTATTCTGATACCCTAGTAATTATATACCTTTTTAGTAGAAATACAAAAACCGCCACACTCATATTCGAATGTGACGGTTCCATTATTATACCTGTTCTTGTGCGGCTTTTTCTACTGCTCTTGCCACTACTTGGTGAACAGTTGGATCTAACGGATTCGGTATTAAATCACCTGGTTTTGTATGATTTGCTATTGCTTGTGCCGCAGCAACTAGCATTGGATATGTAATTTCACTAACTCCAGCATTTAATGCACCACGGAAAATACCTGGGAAACCTACAGCATTGTTTACCATTCTACCATCTGCCGCAAATGCTGCACCCGCAGCTAGAGCATCTTCAGGTGTGATTTCAGGATTTGGATTAGAAAGTGCTAAAATGATTTGTCCAGGACGAACTAACTCCGGTTTAATTAAACCAGCCACTCCCGTGGTTGCTAGCACGATATCACAAGTTGCCATTAATTGCTCCAACGATTCCAGTGTTTGACCACCATAGTTTTGAAGTCGATCTACTGCTTCTTGTTGGCGATCAATGCCGTAAACTTCTTCTACACCGTAAGCCATTAACATACGACAAATAGCAAGTCCTGCGGCACCTAAACCAACTTGTCCAATAACTGCTCTTTTCGGATCAATGGCTGTTGAACGACTAGCAGACAATACTGAAGCGAGTGCCACCACAGCTGTGCCATGTTGATCATCATGCATGACAGGAATATTTAGTTCTTTTTTTAATCGCTCTTCGATTTCGAAGCAGTGAGGAGAACCAATATCTTCGAGCAAAATACCACCGAAACCTTGATGAATATGCTTGACCGTTTCAACGACTTCATCCGGATCACTTGTATCAAGAAGGATTGGTACCCCACTAATTCCAGCAAACTGGTCAAACAACACAGCTTTACCTTCCATAACTGGCATCCCAGCAACTGGACCAATATTGCCAAGTCCTAAAATCGCTGTACCATCAGTTACAATCGCTACACTGTTTCCGATGCTTGTAAAGTAACGGGCTTTTTCTGGATCCTTTTGAATATCTAAACAAACGCTCGCTACACCAGGTGTATAAATTCGTTGTAAATCACCTAATGAACGCACATCGATTCGGCTCTTCATATGGATTTTTCCGCCTTCATGTGCTTTTAATACATCATCAGTTACAGCATGAATATTTACATTAGGACCAATCGCCCGGACGTTTTCAATAATTTGCTCTAATTGTTCCATACTCTCGCATTTCACGCTTATATCTCTAATGGTAGAAAGTGTACCATCTTTAATGATCTTGATATCGCCTATGTTCCCTCTTGCAGTCCCGATTGCAGTTGCAACTTTTGCAAAGTTTCCGGGTTTAGATGGTGTTTCAACAATCAATGTACGTATTATTTCTTGAAGTGCCATAATTTCCTCCTAATTTTCCCGCAAAATTAATGCAGCTAAAAAGTCATTCTTCCATTATAGCAAAAAATGAACCCTATGATTAGAAAAATGACGCCTTACTGCTGCACCATGGTCTAACGATTAATAAGGGGATGGGCGAATGACTTCGTCATTCGCCCATCCCCTTTTCTTCCAGACTATCCTGCGGCGAGTGTACGTCCGTCGCTCCCTTGTTTCCCCAATATGAACAGTGATTTTGGGACGACAGAATAGATGCCTTCCTTTAACCGTCAAACGGTCGAGGATGAAATTTCGATCTCCCACCGCTTTCTTTATTTTCATCTACTCTCTTTCAATTAGTCACTTTAGTATTTCGTTCATTCTAAATTAAAGAAAGTCTCATAATCCACTCGCACTTATAAATGAAAACGTAAATCAGCACACACAAATAAAAAATTCCGCACTAAATTAGATGGCAGCAATATGCTTTAGTCAGAACTAGCGAAGGCGCCTTTCCAGTGGTAGCCGGAGCGAGAAGACTTGCAGTGATCTTCTACCTGGCTTCTCGCGGGAGGCATCCACAAAGCCCCGCAGCGATATTCAAGGGAATACTTAGTTTGTCTCTATAATTCGGAACTTTTTCAGTGCCCTCCATTAAGCATTTTATAGTTCTTGGCGTAATGCTTGAATGACATCAATCTTCGTAGCTTTTCTTGCGGGTCTCCATCCTGAAACCATTGCAACTCCGATACTAATAACGGATGCGATTACAACAAGTTGCCAAGGAATGCTAGATATCGTGATTCCCATATCTTCCATTCCATCTTCCTCCATAATGTTCATGACAATTAGTGGAATAAGCCAATTAGCTAGATAGCTAATTGCATAAGACAGCGCCACAGCAATCGCTGTCCCTATCACACCAATCCATATACTTTCCATTAAAAACAAGCGTTGAATCAGTTTAGGATTTGCTCCGATTGCTTTCATTACACCAATTTCACGAGTTCTTTCCGTAACAGCCATTGTCATGGTGTTAAAGATCCCGATTGATGAAATAAGCACCGCAATCGTACCGACAAATAATAATCCTGCTTTCAATACTGTAAAGAATAAGTCCATCGTTTCCATTTCTTCCGTTACTGAATACACATGATACCCTTCTGCTTTCAATGATTCTGTAATGCCTTTGACACTTTGAAGTCCATCAGCATAGACATACACTGAGATGTAACTTTCTTCAACAGGAACATCTGGTTGTGTGAACAATTGGAATTCAGTGCGGTATGATTCATCGATTAGTACACGTTGATCCGTCATCCAATCTTTTGAAGGCGCTTTAGCAACTCCTGTCACCACAAAGTCCCATGTCTTAGGCTCATTATTTTCCTCATTTAATGGAGTCAGTTCAATCGAAATTTCCTTACCAATCATACTAGTAGTGAATCCTGTTGAAACCTCTTCATCTGACTGAGCATTCATTTCTGCTTCTGTTAATAAATTTTGCGCAAAATGATAGCCAATGACAATTTCATTTGGTTTAGTTGGCATTGTTCCTTCAGATAATGCCAAATTTGCTTTTTCTTCTTCTTCTAAATTAGTTAATTGTACGTCTCCATACCCTGTACGATCGTCCATAGTAATGGATGTAACGCCCTCTAAATATGATCTACTAACAACTGCATTGACATTTTCCATTTCACGCATCTTTTGTTGATCATCAGCAGTAACTGGTGATTGATCTTCTTTGCCATAGATTTGCACTTCATTAATAAGCTGAGTGTCTAACATTTCATCTGTCAATGTTTTATGAAGTCCGAACCCAACGGAAGCCAGAACGATTAAAAATGCACATCCCATAGTGGCTGCTAAAACTGTCATAAATACACGTAACTTATTCTTCTTTAAATGCTGTCTGATAAAATCCAGCTGATCTTTAAACGACATGTAATGCACCTCCATTTACTAGTGCACCATCGTGTAGACGATACTTCCGATGTGCAATATTCGCCACTTCGTCATCATGAGTAATGATGACAAATGTAATACCGAGGGACTTATTTAAGGACTGAATCAATATTAATATTTCATTTTCAGTCTCAGAGTCCAGACTACCCGTCGGTTCATCCGCTAAAATAATGGGTGGATTTGAGACAAGCGCCCGTGCAATACTTACTCTTTGTTGCTGGCCACCTGATAATTCGTTTGGATAATGATCAGCCACAGCTGATAATCCAACTTTTTGTATTAACGCTTCTACGTTTACACGACGTTCACTTTTTGGTACCCCTTTTAACTTCAATGGCAATTCAATGTTTTCAAAAGCTGTCAAACCCGGCATCAATTGAAAATTTTGAAAGATAAAACCGAAATTGTTTAATCTAAACTCTGCATGCTCACTTTCTGATAATTTTGCTGTCTCTTGATTCAATACTTTAATGGAGCCAGACTCGGGTTTCATAAATCCAGCTAACACATGTAACAATGTCGACTTTCCAGAGCCACTTTTACCGACAATCGAAACGATTTCCCCTTTATTTATATCAATTGACACATTTTTCAGGACAGGAACCCGTTTCTCTTTCCCTTTTTTACCGATTGAAAATGTATGTGTTACATCTTGAATATGTATCATGTATGTTCTCCCCTTTCTCTTAAATATAGTATACCGAATAAATCTTAAGGAAAAGATAGGAAAATTATGAAGAAAATCTTAAGAATTAATCAATGTTAAACAAACCTGCTGTTTATCACTCATTTGCACTAGCCACAAATGCACCCTTCGTTTCTTATTCAACATCATCAGCTCTTTAACATAGTCTAGAAATAAGAAATTGAAAAACCCTATAACTTTGTCCATGTCAAATTAATATTATTTCCTAGGCAATAAAAAAACCGATTTCTACAAAATACTACAGAAATCGGTTCTTATTATTTAGCTTACTTTATATTTTTATCTCTAAAACCATTTGTGCGATAAAAGCTAATCCACAAAACACAATTACTAAGTAGCTTATTTTCTCTTTTTAGTCCATAAGTCCGCATTTTTGATTCCTAATTTTACCGGATCAAAAACAGGATCTTTCCCTTTTTTCTTTTGAGCTTCGTAATCTTTTAATGCGAGTAATGCTGGCTTCGATAGGATGAGTATGGCGAATAGATTCAGCCAAACCATTACACCAATTCCTACATCGCCTAGTGCCCAAGCAAGATTTGAATTTCGAATCGCTCCAGAGAAAGTAGAGAATACAAGAACGACTTTAAGAAGAATGATTGCAAGTTTGTATGGGGAGCCTTTTAATAGATACGAAACATTTACTTCGGCAATATAATAAAATGCCATTATGGATGCGAAACCGAAAAAGAACATGGCAATGGCAACAAAATCTGCCCCGGCTCCTGGAATGACAGCGTCAATTGCTGCTTGAGTATACCCTGGGCCAGCATACATGCCCGGTAAATTTTCCACGATAAATTCACCTTTTCCATCATCCAATTGAACATTGTACATGCCCGTTGAAAGAATCATTATTGCCGTGGCAGAACAAATAATAAGAGTATCAATGTAGATGGAAAATGCCTGAACCAATCCTTGTTTAACGGGATGTGATACTTCTGCAGCCGCAGCCGCATGTGCACCAGTACCTTGACCAGCTTCATTCGTATAAATCCCACGTTTGACTCCCCAAGCAATAGCAGAGCCCATCATCCCTCCAAATGTTGAATCAAAAGAAAATGCACTGCGGATGATTAAGGAAAGTATATGGGGCAAATCCTGTATATTTATGGAAATGACAACAAACGAAAGAAACATATATAAAATTGCCATGATTGGAACAATAAGTTCTGCCACAAAGGCAATGCGTTTTACACCACCTAGAATGACAAATCCCAATATAATTGCAATCGCTACACCTGTCATCCATGGTTTTAGATTAAAAGCATTTTCAACACCCATCGCGATGGTATTAGATTGAACTCCTGGTAATAGAATAGCCGCTGCTATAACCGTTATCACAGCAAATAAAATGGCATACCATTTCCAGCCCAATCCTTTTTCTATGTAGTATGCTGGCCCCCCCCGATATTGGCCATCTTGTTTTACTTTATAAATTTGTCCCAAGGTTGATTCAACAAATGCACTGGCTGATCCAATAAAAGCGATGGCACACATCCAAAAAACTGCACCTGGCCCTCCAAAAGCTATGGCTGTTGCAGTTCCCGCGATATTCCCTGTGCCCACTCGCCCAGACAAAGCGATGGCAAATGCTTGAAAGGAGGATACGCCAGCATCCGATTTTTCACCATTGAACATTTGAAAAATCATATCTTTCACTAATCTAACTTGGACAAATCGAGTAAGGACCGAAAACAAAAGCCCAACCCCAAAACAAGCATAGATCATCCAAGGACCCCATAAGAATTCAGTTAGTTGATTTATATAATGTTCGATTTTTTTTCCCCCATCGCCCCAAATTCACATTATAGAAATACTATGTGTACAAGTTGTAATGTAGAAATGAGCATGAGAATTTTCTTTTTGATTTTTAGAGTAAATGCAAGCGTGCAAAAAAACCTCACTTATAAAGTAAAGTGAGGTTTGAGTATAAAAACTATACGATATAGCCAATTGAACGAAGAACATTGTGCATAAATGATTTAGTATACAAAAACACATCTTCTCTTTCAGGTTCTTGAAATAAATCATGAAAACAACCTTTCCATTCTTTATATTGAATTTCTGTAAGTTGTTGTTTTTGGATCCAATGCTTAGCGTATTTTTGATCCGTTATTTTATCTCTCTCTGCGGTCATCATCAGTATTGGAAGATTGTGTATGCCTTCTTGAGTAGAAGAGGCTGATTTCATTAACTGCTGTAATTCACGATACCATTTTAATGTGATGGTCGTGTTATAAAGCAAATCATCTTTGTCTTGCGTATACACATCATAATTTCTTGTCAACTGCTTGATTGTCACGTCATGCGTACTTTTTACATTTTCAGCTATTTTCCCCATACTTGATAGAGCACTCGACAACTTGGAAGGATGGATATGTAAATGCAACCAGGGTGACGTCACGATGACGGCGGCACATTCAATCGATTTCTCTTGTAGTGCATGCATAACAAGAGTTGCACCAAACCCATGACCGATTACAAATACAGGTAAATTATATATTAATGAAGCTTTCACTAATTGTTGGACATACGCATGATACGACTGAAAATCTTCATCATGTGCTCGTTTATTACGAGCACCTTCCCCATGTCCGGGTAAATCCCCCATGACTACATGAAATCCGGAACTCCTAAACTTTTCAATTAACCAAGCATATCTACGATGATGCTCATACGCATTATGTATAATTGCTATGACAGCTTTAGCTTGTCCATCAGTTTCCCATTTCCACATGAACACCACTCCTTTACTAATTTATTATTCGACATCGTCATTCTTTTTTTGTTCCACTTCTTTTGTATAATGAAACTATATCAATAGTAGAAATGAGGTTATTAAAATGATTTACCCTTTTAAAGACAAAACTCCTTCAATAGATCCGTCCGTCTATATTGCTGATTATGTCACAATTAGTGGTGATGTGACAATCGGAAAAGAGTCCTCAATATGGTTTAATACGGTGATTCGAGGCGACGTTAATCCCACAAGAATAGGTAGCAAAGTGAGCATTCAAGATTTATGTTGTCTCCACCAAAGTCCATCCTTCCCTTTGGTGATAGAAGATGAAGTAACCATAGGGCATCAGGTTACTCTGCATAGTTGTACCATTCGAAAGGGGGCATTGATTGGCATGGGATCCATAATTTTAGATGGTGCTGAGATTGGAGAAGGTGCGTTTATTGGTGCTGGTAGCTTAGTACCTCCAGGTAAAGTGATTCCTCCAGGCATGCTTGCTTTAGGCAGCCCTGCAAAAGTTGTACGGGAGTTAGATGACGAAGATCGAGTAGATATGGCACGTATTGTGCGCGAATACGTGGAAAAAGGGCAGATTTATAAAGACATGCAAGTGACTGATTACTAAATTGGTAGCTGGTTAAAGCTATTCGGTTCTTTATCGTATATTTGCTCTGCCGCAATTAATTGGAAATCATCGGGACATCACCTACTTACAAATACAGCGAGCCTTCCTTCGAAAAAATCGAGGAAAGGCTCGCTGTTTATTTGTATACACTGTACTGAATTAGATCTCATCCATATCTCTAAGCAAAATCAGCGTAGGCGCATTTCTAGTAGTAGCCGGAACAGTTTTTATTACAATCCTGCTTTTTCTCTCATCATAGGAGCTTTGTCTGTTTTTTCCCATGGTACATCAATATCTGTACGACCGAAGTGTCCGTAAGCAGCTGTTTGCTTGTAAATAGGACGACGAAGATCAAGCATCTTGATGATTCCCGCTGGGCGAAGGTCGAATAACTCACGAACCATTTCAACAAGTTTCGTCTCGCTGACAACACCTGTTCCAAATGTGTCGATTGAGATTGATACTGGTTGTGCTACACCAATTGCATATGCAAGTTGTACTTCACAACGGTCGGCTAGTTCTGCTGCTACAATATTTTTGGCAACATAGCGTGCGGCATATGCAGCTGAACGGTCAACTTTAGTAGCATCTTTACCAGAGAACGCACCGCCACCATGACGAGCATATCCACCGTAAGTATCAACAATGATTTTACGTCCAGTCAAACCAGCATCACCTTGTGGTCCACCAATAACGAAACGGCCAGTAGGGTTAATGAAGTATTTTGTGTTTTCATCAATTAGTTCTGCTGGAACAATTGGATTAATGACATGTTCTTTAATGTTGCGTTGAATTTGCTCAATTGTTACTTCAGGGTGATGTTGAGTTGAAATAACAATCGTGTCAATACGCAATGGTTTATTATTTTCATCATATTCAACAGTAACTTGTGTTTTACCATCAGGACGTAAGTATGAAAGAATTTCCTCTTTACGTACAAATGCTAAACGACGAGCTAACTTATGAGCCATACTAATAGGAAGCGGCATTAACTCCGGTGTTTCATTACAAGCAAAACCGAACATTAAGCCTTGGTCACCTGCTCCGATTGCTTCGATGTCATCATCTGTCATTGATCCTTCACGAGCTTCGAGTGCTTTGTCAACACCCATCGCGATGTCAGCAGATTGCTCATCAATTGCAGTTAATACTGCAGAAGTCTCTGAGTCAAAACCGTATTTTGCACGTGTATAACCAATTTCTCGAACAGTTTCACGTACGACTTTTTGAATATCTACATATGCAGATGTTGTGATTTCCCCAGCAACTAATACGAGACCAGTCGTTACTGTAGTTTCGCAAGCAACACGTGCGTTAGGATCTTGTGCTAAAATTGCATCTAATATTGCATCTGAAATTTGGTCTGAAACTTTATCCGGATGCCCTTCTGTTACTGATTCTGATGTAAACAAACGACGATTTGTCATATGATGTTTCCTCCTATATCCTGCGAGATTTCTCTCGGAAAATTCAAACGGTACTCATTTCCCATGTCAAGCTTATTCGGTTGAATAAAACCTTCCGCCTTTTCGGGCTTCTTCACACGAGGATAAAGGACGATGTCACAAAAAAGACCCTTCTCTCACGTTTATACATGAGGAAAGGTATGATTTTATAAGCACCTTTCACTCTTATCAACCAAGGATTTTCACCTTGCTACAGGTTTGGCACCTTTTCATTTCACAGAAATGGCAGGTTGCCGGGTTTCATAGGGCCTGACCCCTCCACCAGCTCGGGATAAGAGTATCCGTTCAGTTTTACATCATAATAAACTAAACCCTGGATGTCAAATGTTTTTATTTTTTGTCGAATATAATCAAAAAAACAGAATAAATAATCAGTCTATTAGTGTAGATTATTAAGCTCAATGTGTTATACTATTCACGAATCAAGCCAATAACCCTGTTTTATGGGAATATACAAAAAAGGTAGGTACATATACATGAATTCAGTGAACACTGTGAACGAGCTGAACGACTTGTTAAATGGCCAAAACGTGCATGTTCAACTTTCAGTACCACAATTAGTGGAGAAAGCAACATCACGCGGAGAAGCTGTCTTAACATCGACTGGAGCTGTGAAAGCGGAGACAGGGAAATATACTGGACGATCTCCTAAAGATAAGTACATGGTTGTAGAAGATGGCTCAAAAGACAAAATTGATTGGGGTTCAGTTAACCAACCAATCTCATCTGAAATTTTTAATTCTTTATATAAGAAAGTAATCACTTATTTAAAAACGAAAGAAGAGTTGTTTGTATTCAAAGGCTTTGCTGGAGCAGAACCTGAATCTCGCCTTTCAATTCAGGTTATTAATGAATATGCTTGGCATGTCCTTTTTGCTCACCAATTGTTCATTCGCCCATCTGCAGAAGAATTAGTATCTCACGAAGCACAATTTACAATCGTATCTGCACCAACTTTTAAAGCAGATCCCGCTGTAGATGGCACTTCTTCAGAAACGTTCATCATTGTGTCGATGGAACAACGCATTATCTTAATCGGTGGAACTGAATATGCCGGAGAAATGAAAAAATCGATCTTCTCGATTATGAATTACTTGCTTCCTGAACAAGGTATTTTACCAATGCACTGTTCTGCTAACGTTGGTGAAGAAGGAGATGTAGCTTTATTCTTCGGTTTATCAGGAACTGGAAAAACAACATTATCTGCTGATGCAAATCGTAAACTTATCGGTGACGATGAGCACGGCTGGTCTGATAACGGGGTCTTTAACATCGAAGGTGGATGTTATGCTAAGGCAATTAACTTAACACGTGAAAATGAACCACAAATCTATGATGCAATTCGTTTCGGATCAGTATTAGAAAACGTAGTAGTTGACCTTGACACTCGTGAAGCAAACTATGACGATATTTCATTAACTGAAAACACACGTGCTGCTTATCCATTACAAGCAATAGATAATATTGTTGATCCATCTGTTGGGGGACATCCGAAAACAATTATATTCTTAACTGCTGATGCATTTGGGGTATTACCTCCAATTAGTAAGTTAACGAAAGAACAAGCGATGTACCACTTCTTGAGCGGATTCACATCAAAACTAGCTGGTACAGAACGTGGGATTACAACACCGCAAGTGACGTTCTCAACTTGTTTTGGTTCTCCATTCCTTCCCCTTCCTGCAACTGTTTATGCAGAAATGTTAGGAAAGAAAATCGATGAGCACAACGCGCAGGTGTTCTTGGTGAACACAGGCTGGACTGGTGGCGAGTACGGTGTCGGTAGCCGTATGAAACTTTCTTACACACGTACAATGGTTCGTGCAGCACTTGAAGGCAAGCTAAACCATGTGGAAACAGAAACTAATTCTATTTTCGGTTTGGAAATGCCAGTGGAAATCGCTGGCGTACCTGCAAATGTCTTAAACCCTCGTGATGCATGGTCTGATAAAGACGCATACGATAAGAAAGCAAAAGAATTAGCGGATCAATTCCGTACAAACTTCAAGAAATTCGGTTCGGTTACTGAAGACATCGTGTCTAAAGGCGGTCCAATAATCAAATAATTTTAAATGACTTGCACTTTATGTGCAGGTCATTTTTTTGACTTACATCGGATGCTCTTTAAAGTATTCTGCATGGGCAGTATCGGGAAATATTTTTTGAAATTCTTTCGCTTCTAGTGGATTAATTCCATATAAAACAATTTCCGACCCATACTGCGCTATTTCCAACATTTGAATATCATTCTTATAAAAGAACAACGTGAACCATTTTAATCCACCCTCTGGATCAAAGGATTGCCCTCTTAAATATGCTCGATTGGTGTCATCCAATGTTATCGTAAACGACATGATAAGACCCTGTTCTGTAAAATGTGCTGCCAAAGGCGTAAGTTCTTTAATGTATTGTGTCTCTTCTTTCCAACACTGTATTTCAACAGAAGCAAACTCAAACGTATAGGTATCCCATAGTTTCGTCCAATAGGTCATACCTAGTGGAGCAAACACTTTTGTTTTGGCTGTTGTTTTTGCAGTGGTCAGTTGAATTCGAATATGTTTCATATAGCAGTTCCTTGATGTTTCATCCATTGACATAAATCACGAAGAACTTTGATATTTATTTGAGTAGGAAAATAATGTGTGAGATCTTTAAAGAACCAGGTTTCTACTTCTTTTCCCTGATCAACCAATGCCGCTTCTAACAATTTGGCATGTTCAAATCCAACGTTTTGATCTTTTTCGCCATGTATAATTAACACCGGAGCATGAATGTCCTCAATTCGAGTAAACACGGTTCGATCTTCATATAATTTAGGTGAGTTAGTTGGAGTGCCTCCAATTACCCGTTTCATCATACGTCTCATGTCTTCCCGTTCTAAATAGGTTAATATCGTATCGGATATCCCAGACCATGTCACAACAGACGTAATATCTTTACGAAGGATTGCTGTCCATAAAGCCATGATTCCCCCACGTGAAAAAGAAAAGACGTGAATCCGATTGGATTTCAGGAATTGTTTCAAGACATCAATTCCGATGGTAGCGTCAAAACGATCCTCTCCAGCAAATTCATCTCTTCCTTCTCCTCCCCGATTTCCACGGTAGTATGGAGCAAAGACGACCATTCCTTGTGATGCAAATTGTGCAATACGAGCTGGTCGAACCATGCCAATGTTTTGAATTCCTCCTCTTAGATAAAGGATTCCCTCATGGTTACCAAGCCTTAGGGGTTCAGCCAATAATCCCTTTATGCGATAGCCACATGACCAATAAGTAATCTCAGTTAATCGCACATGAGGATTAGGACTAGGATAAGGATGTTTCTGTTCGATTGTGCCATCTGGTTTCATCTGAAATCACCCGCTCCATTATTTTTCTCATCCCTTCGTCTTTCATATGAAAACTTAAATCTTTTGATAGGAAGAACTCCTGTAGCGTGAACCATATTGGTCCTTCCGTTTCATGTTTTTCAAATCCTTCCTCAATATCATCAACTTTTGCACGGAATACCGTTTTACAAAAAGGCTTAAGATCGTGCACTATGTATTCAGCTAACCACTCGACATTCGAAATTCGAACACCAGTTTCTTCATAGGTTTCTCTTAGAGCTGCTTTTTCCAACGTCTCATAGTCCTCAACTTTACCCCCAGGAAATTCAACTCCCCTTTTAGGGTGTTTCGTCAGTAACCACTTATCTTCGTTATTGGCTAACACTAAAATATGTTTTGAAGGAATAAGAATGGCATTTTTTTCGAAAGATAATGTAACTTTTATTCCGTTTAAATCAGTAAAAGAAAACATGCCTGCCACACTCCTTTTTCTAAGTGTAGCGAAGGCATGCTCATCAATCAACGATAAAAAGGCAGGGTCTCAATATGTTGCTTCGCTTCATCATTTCCATATTCATGAATGACCGCATATAATTTTTTCAGCTGTAAATCAACACCATCATTTTCTGGATCTAAATGATAAGGAACATACGGCACATGTGCACGCCAAAAAGCTTTTGATTCGAATGTCTCTTTTTGTTCAAACAATCGATCGATTACTGTTAAGACTTCCGGTGCTGCGTCAATTTCATACTCCCATTGCGATTCCTCTGGATGAAGGTAATAACGGTGATGCATTACTGATACAAATACTTTCGCCATGTTTTCAACCTCCCTTTTCACTAGCATGTCACGCTGAAAAAGAATCATGCGTAATCTAAAGAGGGAAAATAAATAAGCAAACTCCATGGAGGAATTTGCTTACAATTGTTAGTTGTTTGTATCACCTAAAAAAGCATTTAGCATCCATTGATGTTTTTCAATGGATTGATATACCGCATTAAGTATATCTTCTGTCATATCGTCTTCGTCTTTTGCTGCTTCATCCATTCCTTTTTTCAAAGATTTCATTATTTTATCGAAATCTTTTACAATCGTTGCAACCATTTGATCGGCGGTTTCATCTCCCGTTGCTTCTTTTACATCAGATAATTCGAGATGTTCTTTTAACGTTGCGGTTGGTTTACCCCCAAGAGTTAACAAGCGCTCAGCAATTTCATCCATATGTAACGTTGCTTCATTATAAAGTTCTTCAAATTTTGCATGCAAAGTGAAAAATTGAGGTCCTTTTACATACCAATGAAAATTGTGTAATTTTGTATACATAACCGACCAAGTAGCCACCTGTTTGTTTAACTCTTTATTTAATGCTGCTGACATAAAATATTCACACTCCTAAGTATTATTTTGTATCCCATACTTTCAATTTACCACTAAATTGCCTACAATAAACCTAGTGAATGGAGTTGAGTTTCTTAATGCTTATATTTTTTATAATTGTAGCAATCTTAATTATGATTGGAATAACTTTGCTTTTCATGCTATCTACCAAAAAAGCTTATTCGATTGAACATACAATCGATCCTATACCGACAGAACATAAAGATCCAAGTGACTTAAAGTGAAGTATCTATTCATCGGCATATTTCGTTTTTATCAAAAGTTCATTTCTCCATTGAAGCCACCTAGTTGTCGCTTTTATCCTACCTGCTCTCATTATGGAGTGGAAGCAGTGGAAAAACACGGAGCGTTTAAAGGGCTTTATCTAGCGATAAGACGAATCTTACGTTGCCATCCTTTTGACGAAGGCGGATACGACCCAGTTCCAGAAGTGTGGCCCGAAAAAGATAAGAAAAACCAAGCTAAATGACATCAGGTCGTTTATTGTATTTGAGAACTAATACTGATTACTTTCAAATCCAGGTTATCAGGTCGCTATGGATGGTTGATCGCTGCAGCATGACCTAAAGAGCTTATATAATTTCACTGACACCTTATAGAGTTCCAGGTGCTTTGGACGCTTTACTACTACACCATGTTCTAAAAAACGAGGGATGCTCGGGTGATTTCGTCACTCTGGACTACCCTCTTTTTTTCTATCTATTCATTAACACTTTCTACCCGTTCGAACTTCGTTTCTCCGTGTCCAACCAATTTATTCCACAAAAATCCCAATCAAAAGGAGTAGGATACTGAAAAAGTCATCTCAATCTAAAAGAACGAGCCTTTCCTCGAAAAGACTCGGGAAGGCTCGTAGTGCATTCTATAATGGGTAACTTTTTCAGTGTCCTCAATTTAGGAGAGTAAAAACTTTGAACCGTGGGTCGAGGTAGTCTCAAACTTTTTACTTTCAACATTTTTAAAAAAGACTTATAATAGGGTCTTTTTTTGTGTCTTTTTCCTTGTATTTTATATTTCTTTCTTGTATGCTAATAAAGTTCTTATTTCAAATCGTAATCATTACTATTTATAAAGGAGTTCCTTATGAAAAAACTATTAATCCTTTCTCTAGTTAGCTCACTTGTGATTTTTTTAACAGCTTGTGGGAGCACTACAAACACCCCCTCCAAAAATCAGAATGGCTTAACTGTATTTACTACCGTATACCCTCTTACATATTTTACAGAACGCATCGGCGGTAAACTGGTTAAAGTCGAGTCCGTGTATCCTGCTGGTTCAAATGAACACACTTTCGACCCCACACAACAAAATATGATGGAACTAGCAGATGCTGACTTGTTCTTTTACATTGGTCTGGGTCTTGAGGGATTTGTCGAAAGTGCCAAAAAGACCTTGGCTAGTGAAAATGTAACGATGATTGCGACCGCAGATGCTGTATCTGATGAAGCTTTGGAAGCAGGTAATCAAGCCAATGAAAACGAGCATACAGAAGAGCATGAAAATGAAGAAGAAAGTCATGAAGGGCATAGTCACGGAAAAATAGACCCACACCTTTGGATATCACCACAAATTAGTCAACAACTGGCTTTATCCATTAAAAAATCATTAATTGAAAAAGACCCAAAAAACGAAGGGACGTATTCTCAAAACTATGAAGAACTAGTAAGTGAACTGGGCGAGTTGGATCAAGCATTTAAAGAAATGGCAGACAGCTCTGATAATAAAACATTCTTTGTGTCTCATGATGCCTTCGGTTATTTAGCATCAACATACGGACTTGAACAAGTGGCAGTTGCTGGCTTGAACTCTCAAGACGAGCCATCACAAAGAGAATTGACTGATATTGTGAAACTAGCAAAAGAAAAGAACATAACAACCATACTATTTGAACAAAATGTTTCTTCTAATTTAGCGAAAGTTATCCAAAACGAAATCGGTGCACAAGCTTTAACCATGCATAACCTAGGTGTATTAACGAAACAAGACATTGATCAAAAAGAAACCTACTTCACATTGATGGAACAAAATTTAAAGACTTTACAAAAAGCCTTACAATCATCAAATTAAACGTTAACCCAAGGAATGTGCGATATTCCCTGGGTTTTTTATTCATTAAATTGTTTTTTTCGCACGACAAATTGCTCGATTATATCATGATTCCAAGAAACTCCAACACCCGGAATTGAAGGCAGGGAAATTACTCCTTGTTGTACATCAATTGTTGGAATCGTTAAGTCTTGTTCCCAAAAGTGACTGGATGAGCTAAAGTCTCCAGGGAATTTAACACCTTCCAATGATGCAAACGCCAAATTAAATGCTTTGGATACCCCAAACTCAATCATTCCACCAACCCAGACAGGGATATCCCCTTCAAGACAACGTCGATGAATTCGAAGAGCCTGTGATAAACCACCTACCCTTCCTTGCTTCATTACCACTATTTTTCCTGATTGCGATTCCATCATTTCTTCCACGTCCTGAAAACTTGAAATACTTTCATCTAATGCAAAAGGAGTTTGCATGGCTTTTTGAGCGCATGCAGAAATTTTATTTTGTTGTTCTGAAAATGGTTGCTCGATTAATGTAAATCCACTGTCATCAAAGCTTTTCAATACATGCAGTGTCTTTTCAGTAAAATCCCCATTTGCATCGGCAAAAAATAGGGTATTTGGATACTTTGCAATGATTTTTTTTAGTAGTTGCGGATTGGATGATTCTGATATTTTTAGTTTCACCCGCTTGTACCCTGCCGATATTGCTGACTCGATGTCTGCCTCCATCGCTTTTTCCGTGGATACGGCAACAACGATCCCCGCTTCTATTGATGCTGATTTTCCCCCAATTACTTTCCATAGGGGGACATTCATTTTTTTAGCATATACATCCCACAAAGCATGATTTACACAAGATTTCGCCATATTATGGCGTTTGATAGAATTGACACATTCATCAAATTCATCCGGATGCTGAAATGTTTTGTTTAGTATTGAGGGAATAATCCATTTTTCTAGTGCATCCCACGCAGTTCCGACCGTTTCTTCCGTATACCACGGCGAAGAAAAAGCCACACATTCCCCTACTCCGATTGTTCCATCGGCGTCCAAAACTTCAATAAGAATGCTTTCTCTTTCCATAACATGTTGCAAATGAGTGATAAATGGTTTTTTGAGTGGCACACGAACTTGATGTAACGTTATTCGTTTGATTTGGATGTTAACCACTCTCTCAACTCTCTTCTCAATAATTTGTTCGATGCATTTCTTGGTAATTCATCTACGATGTATAGGGCTTTTGGTACTTTATAGGATGCCAACTTGGATTGTAAAAAAACCTTCAGTGAGTCTAATGAGAGTTCTTCGTCCACCACTACAAATGCAACAGGAATTTGACCCCATTGTTCATCATCCAAACCACACACCCCCGCTTGACGAATCATTGGGTGTTGGACTAATGCATTCTCAATTTCTGCAGGATATATGTTTTCACCACCAGATATAATTAAATCTGAACGACGGTCAACGACAAATAAATACCCTTCGTCATCAAGATATCCGATATCCCCTGTATAAAGCCATCCGTTATGTTGCGAAGGCGTTTCTGCATATTGACCGATATAGCCCGGGGTTACGAGCCCACCACGAATGCAAATTTCGCCTTCTTCATTTGGGTTGTTCGCTCCATCGATTCGAATAAAACTCAAAAATAATGGTTTACCTGATGACCCTAGTTTTCTCACTGCATCTTCTGGAGACAATGTGGCAGTTTGTGAAGATGTTTCAGTCATTCCATATGTTTGTAAGATTGGGATATTTCTTTCCATCGCTCTTTCCAAGTAATTGCTCGGGACAGGTCCGCCACCAGCGAGCATCGTTTGGAACTTAGGAGAGACATTGACATCACGTTTTTCTAATTCACGTAAAATGCGTTCTAATGTTACCGATACAACCGACATTCGTGTCACTCTACCACTAACCAAGTCATCCACAATTGGATCTAAAGCAAATTTGGTATATAGTTTGACTTCCATTCCATACAAAACAGAGCGTATGACAATTGATAATCCACTGATATGAAAAATCGGCATGGTGCATAGCCAAACATCATTTGGATGGACGCCCATATTAAATGCGGAGGACGTTGCATTCGTTGTATGATTTTCTAGCGTTTGTCTAACGCCTTTGGGACGGCCTGTCGTTCCAGATGTATACATAATAGACATGGTCCTATTCAAAGGCCACTCTTCTTCTACGTCAACTGTACTAGGGTTTTTCAACAAGAGCTCATCCCATGACAACACTTTTTGATTGGAAATTCTCTCTCGATATTTTTCATCAATCAATACAAGATCTGGTTGTGAATCATGAATTTGATAACCCAGTTCTTCAATTGATAATCGTTCATTTAATAGGACGATTTCACATCCTAGTTGCCAGCAAGAATGGATTCCTACAATTAATTGTGGATTTGAAGGAGAAAGGAGGGCAATTCGATCACCAGTATTGATCCCTGCTGTTTTCATAGAACCTGCTGTGTCCATCACCTCATCAAACAGTTGTTGAAAGGTCCAAGATTTATTTTCAAAAGTTACAGCGATTCGGTTTGGTGTCATTTTGACACGTTGCACTAACCAGTTTGGATACATGTAAAAACCACCTTTAGAAAAAGCTGTCCTATAATAAGGACAGCTTGAAAAATGTATGAATCAAGGGAAACGTGGGAACTGACCAAAGTCAGGTTTACGTTTTTCCTTAAAGGCATCGCGACCTTCTTTTGCTTCATCTGTTGTGTAGTAAAGAAGTGTTGCGTCACCAGCCATTTGCTGAAGTCCAGCTAAACCATCTGTATCCGCATTCATTGCAGCTTTTAAGAAACGAAGAGCTGTTGGAGACATAGATAGCATTTCTTCACACCATTGAACCGTTTCGTCTTCAAGTTGCTCATAAGGAACGACGGTATTAACTAGGCCCATATCAAGTGCAGCTTGTGCATCATATTGTCGGCATAAGTACCAAATTTCACGTGCTTTTTTATGGCCGATGATACGTGCTAAATACCCTGAACCATAGCCAGCGTCAAATGATCCAACTCTTGGACCTGTTTGACCGAAAATGGCATTGTCTGCAGCGATGGTTAAGTCACACACGACGTGTAAGACATGTCCACCACCGATTGCATAACCCGCTACCATAGCAACAACTGGTTTCGGAATAACACGAATTAAACGTTGTAAGTCCAATACATTTAAACGTGGAATTTCATCTTCTCCAACGTACCCACCATGTCCACGAACAGATTGGTCTCCACCTGAACAGAAAGCTTTCTCGCCTTCTCCAGTTAATACAATAACTCCGACCTTAGAATCGTCACGAGCATATGTAAATGCCTCTAATAATTCTTTTACTGTTTTCGGACGAAATGCATTTCGCACTTCCGGACGGTTAATCGTGATTTTAGCGATTCCGTTATATGTTTCATATTTAATATCTTCATATGTACGTTCTGTAACCCATTGGCGTGTCATACTCTTCCTCCTAAAATAAAGTCTTTCAGTTGCTTCTTTATTATTGTAGCAAACTGAACAGGATTTTCCACATGTATTGCATGACCAACAGCTGAAACTTGTATATGTTCTGCGTTTGGTATGCTGTTTTTCATTTGCTGTGCAATTAAATTAAACTTTTGATCAAGTTCTCCTGTAATCAGTAGTACAGGCATTGTTAGTTGGTCAAGGGATGACCAATATGAAGGTTGTTTACCTGTACCGACTCCCCTTAAACTATTTGCCAAGCCTCTAGCCGATTGTTGGATTCGTTCATGTCTGATTGAATGTTTCTTACACTCGGTTAACTTTTTTTGAGACTTAAATAGCGGGATGTCTTGCCAAAAATCAATAAATGATTCCACCCCTTCTATTTCGATTCTTTTCGCTAATTTATTATCTGCTACAATACGATCTTGTCGTTCTTTACGTGTTTTTAATCCTGGAGAAGCACTCTCTAAGATTAATTGATTCACCGTGTCCGAATATTCGAGGGCGTATGCACATGCAACTCGACCTCCCATAGAATAACCGATTAGCGTAAATTTAGTCATTTGAAGTGAAGTAAACAATTCGTGTAGATCCAAAAGCTGTTGTTGTATTTGATAGCGACTAGGATCAATTGGTGAATCGGTTTCCCCATGTCCCAATAAATCAACAGCGATACATCTAATCGTTCCAGGAATCTGTTCAATTATAGGATTCCATGTTTTCATGCTCCCAGTGAAACCATGTAAAAATACAACTGTCTCTGACGCATTTGGATTGAAAATGGTATAACTAACTTTCACCCTTCGAACATTAGTCGTCAGCTTTTCCATTGTCCATCCAACTCCTCGATGATTGCGTCCCATAAACTACGATGACTTAATACATTTTCTTGACGATTCGTTTTCACTTCAATTATTCGAAGATCTGTCTGTTTTGTAGTTTCTAAAGCATTGTTAAAAGAATCTTTTGAGTCCACATGAAAATATTCCGCATTATACATCTTTGCAATTGACTCAAATGTTAACCCAGTCGGAGTACCAAATAATGTTTCGAAATACCTCTCTTCAGTTGATTGAGGTAAATAGGAAAAAATGCCTCCGCCATCATTATTCATTACCACGATCGTTAGGTCTGTCTCATGAAAACGAGAGACCAATAAGCCGTTTACATCGTGTAGGAATGAGATATCACCAATTAATAAAGTAGCTGGTCGTTTACGGGCTAGCTGAATTCCGAAAGCGGTAGAAACGACACCGTCAATTCCATTCGTTCCACGGTTTGCATAAATTCCAATATCTTTAGTTGTTTGATTAAAGAAAGTATCGACATCACGAATAGGCATACTGCTACTGGCAATCAAGTCACTTCCGGTTGTTAATTTTTGAAACAACATACCTGCATATGCACCCTCATCTTGTTGTGTATGGATATATGATTCAATATGCTTTGTGGCAATTACATTCGCATTGGTCCAAATGCTTAATGTTTCGTTTTGTTGGCTATTTTTTATTTCGTTCCAAAACACTTGTGGGGCGGAATGAATATGCTGCGTCACCGTACCTAAAGAGTCTCGATATGCTGGGTCTTCATCAACTGTAATATAGATGTCTGGTCGAATGGCTTTCAAGTAAAGTGATAGCGGTTTTGATACGGGTTGTGTTCCAAAACGAATGACAACATCTGGATGCACAGCTTTTTTGAAGTGGTCACTTTTCAATACTGCATCGTACTGATCAATCAGTAAGTGGCGACAATCTTCAGGAATGTCTGATCTCAACTGTGAAAGTGGGTCAGCAATGACTGGCCACTGAATTGATTTTGCAAATGCCCAAAAATCATCTTTCGAAAATTCACCTGATATCTCACCAACAATCAATAAACCTTTTGAGGATTGCACGATTGCGTCTTCCACTAGTTTCACGCTTGAAGGAGACGCCATAATGGTACCTACAATGGAATGCTGGTAAGTCGATGGTTTTATTTCATAATCAAAGTCGAGCAATAGAGGTTCTCTAAAAGGCACATTTATATGTACTGGCCCCATTGGTGCAGTCTTGGCAGTAGCAATTGCTCTTCCCATATGCCGCTCAATATAAGGAAGAGTTTCCATATGACCATCAGCTAATGGAAAATCGACACTCCACTTTACATGATTGCCATATAACTGAATTTGATCAATCGCTTGAGGTGCACCAACTCCTCGCAACTCGTGCGGACGATCTGCAGTCAAGACAATGAGTGGGATGCGTGCATAATATGCTTCCACTATTGCAGGAAAGTAATTTGCCGCAGCAGTTCCAGATGTACAAAGAAGGGCGACTGGTTTTTGCTTTGCTTTCGCAATGCCTAATGCTAAAAATCCAGCAGAACGTTCATCAATTTGCATATATTTATTGAACGCAGTAGTTTGACTAAATGCATAAGCAAGCGGTGTAGAACGAGATCCCGGACTAATGACTACATCTACAACACCTGCTTGAAGACATGATTGAACAATGGTATGAACATATTCGGTTAAGTTTGTACGGTTATCCATCTAAATTGCCTCCAAGAGTTCGTAGCATTGGTCTAAATTTCACTAATGTTTCTGCATACTCTGATGTCGGATCGGAATCTGCCACAATTCCACCTCCCGCATACAGGTAAGCATTTTCTTTAGTCAATAATGCAGAACGAATCGCCACTGCAAATTCGCCATTGCCCTCGGCATCAATCCAGCCAATCGGTGCAGCATAATAACCACGGTTCATTTGCTCTACCATCCGGATAATTTTCATTGCATCGCCACGTGGTTCACCGCCTAAAGCAGGCGTTGGATGCAAGTCTTTAACAAGTTGCAATAACCCGTTTCCAGTTCTTAATAACCCATCAACAGGTGTATACAAGTGTTGAATATCCCGAATTTTCATCAACTTGGGATATTTCGGCACTTTCACATCTTCGCAATATTGATTAAATACATTCGTAATCATATTGACCACGTATTGATGTTCTTCTCGATTTTTCGCATCGAGTAATAGGTCTTTACCAAGTTGCTGATCTTCTGAAGCAGTGTGTCCGCGTCTTACTGAACCAGCTAAACAAGTAGACAAGGCTTTTTGATTTTCCACTTTTACTAAACGTTCCGGAGTAGCACCAAAGAATAAGTTTTCATCAAGTTCAAGACCAAACAGATAACTCTCTGGTTGTTCTTTTGAAACATGATACATGGCAGAAGGAGAACTTACTTCCTCAGCAAATGATAGGGCTAGAGATCGTGCAATTACGACTTTTTGTGCTTCACCTGAATGTATTAATTTCGTTACATGTGATACGGCATCTAGATATAAATCCTTGAAGCGTTCATTCATGTTTGTTAAGACAGGCTTCGCATACGGTTTAAGTTCTTTCACTTGTGCTGCATGAATTAAATCATCTCTCTGAGCACGTAGCTTGTCGAATTCAGTTCGTGAGTTCAGTTCGTTCGTCACTAAATGAATGCTGATGAATACTCGATCATCACGTATTACCAGTTGAAATGAAGGCACGGTAAAGTAAGCCGAAGGGAACATGTCCCACTCGGAAGGTAATTTATTGGCAGGATCAAATGAAAATCCCCCAAATAATATAGGTTGTAAATCATGTTCTTCATTCACGATTCGAGAACAAAGACTTTTCCACTGTTTATCTACATCTTCAAAGCGAGTGTCTTCAGAAACACTATGAATAACATGTGCATGTCCTAGACCAACTAAGGTAAATGTCTTTTCCCGGTTTTGCCAATAAAAACGTTGACCTTTAAATGATTCCCCTGCTTCAAAAAAAGCGATAGAAGATAATCCATTAACTTCAATTGTTTCTGTATAAAAGTTCGCGGTCAAAGATTGTTCTTCGACTCCATAACCAGTGGATGTATAGTACTTACGATTCATCCGGTTTCCCTCCGTATATAGAACCTTACAAAAAGTAAAGTTCATTCAATATCCTACATTCTATCATACCTCTTTCTAGCCGATTCAGCACTCGATATGCAAACAATCTACACAGAATTATACGGATGAAGTACAATAAGAGAGGTGAAAACACAAGAAGGAGCGGAAACATTATGTCACACGATTTAAAAGCCGATACAGGCTGGCGTGTTTGGTGGAAATTAACACGTCCCCACACGCTAACAGCAGCATTTGCACCAGTATTTTTAGGCACTATGATTGCAATATCTGTTACAAATATACATTGGCCTCTATTTTTCGCTATGTTATTTGCAAGTTTACTCATCCAAGCGGCAACAAATATGTTTAATGAGTACTATGACTTTGCAAGAGGTCTTGATAATGAAAAATCTGTAGGAATTGGCGGGGCCATTGTTCGAAATGGTGTCAAACCAAAAACAGTTATGCAATTAGCATTGCTACTTTATTTCATTTCCATTCTAATAGGTATCTATATTTGTATGGAGACTACTTGGTTATTAGCTGTAGTTGGAGCAATTGCCATGGCGATCGGTTATTTGTACACAGGCGGTCCATTCCCAATTGCTTATACGCCTTTTGGTGAATTATTCTCTGGACTATTCATGGGCATGCTGATTGTTTTGATTGCTTTCTTTATTCAAACAGGTGAGATTACAACAATGGCACTATTACTATCTATACCAAGTATGTTACTTGTAGCAGCTATTATGTTATCGAATAATATTCGTGATATTGTAGGTGATGAAGAAAGTGGTCGAAAAACAATGGCCATATTAATCGGTCGAAAACGTGCAGTAAATGTACTTCTAGGATTGTTCAGTGTTTCTTATATATGGATTATTGGTTTAGTAGTTCTAGGATTCTTAACGCCATGGGCACTCCTAGTGATCTTAGGCGTGAAAAAACCTATTCATGCGATAGAAACCTTTAAAGCACACGAAGCCCCATTAAAAGTGGCGCCAGCTATGAAAGATACTGCATTAACGAATACGATATTCGGTTTTTTATTAGGACTAGGATTATTGATTAGTTATTTGCTATAAAACAGTAAAAATCGCAAGTGCCAACAATTGAGCACTTGCGATTTTTTGTGATTAGTATAGGAATTCATGAACAAAGCAGGTGCTTGATAAAGATACCTCTCGTATTGGTTGGTTAACCGAATACAAAATTGGATGCATTCTTCTTCGTAGTCCAAAAGATCCTGTCTGCTACATACTATGTAAAAAGAAAAATGCTAGTAAATATGTGGAATTCACATTCACTAACCTTAGGAAATTATTAATTCTTATAATTCGCCATAAATCGACATTTGCCCATAAAAAAACACGCTATCCCGAAGATAGCGCATCTTTTTAAATGACCCCTACGGGATTCGAACCCGTGTTACCGCCGTGAAAGGGCGGTGTCTTAACCGCTTGACCAAGGGGCCGAAATAATCTGGCGGAGAAGGAGGGATTTGAACCCTCGCGCCGGTTGCCCGACCTACACCCTTAGCAGGGGCGCCTCTTCAGCCACTTGAGTACTTCCCCAGATTGGCTCCGAAGGTAGGACTCGAACCTACGACCAATCGATTAACAGTCGATTGCTCTACCACTGAGCTACTTCGGAATGGTGGGCCTAAATGGACTCGAACCATCGACCTCACGCTTATCAGGCGTGCGCTCTAACCAGCTGAGCTATAGGCCCACAAATAAAATGGAGCGGGTGAAGAGAATCGAACTCTCATCATCAGCTTGGAAGGCTGAGGTTTTACCACTAAACTACACCCGCATAAAAATGGTGGCTCAGGACGGAATCGAACCGCCGACACAAGGATTTTCAGTCCTTTGCTCTACCGACTGAGCTACTGAGCCACAATTGAATTGTACTAAGATTCGAATCTCTTCGTCAGCTTCATTCGTTCGTTCAGTCACGTACGTTAGTACGCTCCTTTACTCACTCATTTTGCTTCCGCGACCTTCTTTGCTTATTCCAATTCTAAATACTTTAATAAAAATGGCGGTCCCGACGGGAATCGAACCCGCGATCTTCTGCGTGACAGGCAGACATGTTAACCGCTACACCACGGGACCATTTGGTTGCGGGGGCAGGATTTGAACCTGCGACCTTTGGGTTATGAGCCCAACGAGCTACCACTGCTCCACCCCGCGCTAATATTATGTTATAGACACTATTGCTTCTACGCTTATGGCTTAGTGGACATCTGCATCGGCTTCGCCTGCTTCGATGTTACTTGCTGTCTTCGTACAGCTGCGTTGCTCCACCCTCGCGGTTACTTTATAGAAAGTGAAATCTTTCTATTCGCGATTTAATTATGTAGAGTGTTTATTTGTTTCTTGTACCACACACTTAGTGAAAATGGAGGAGGTAGAGGGATTCGAACCCCCGCGGGATTTGACTCCCCTGTCGGTTTTCAAGACCGATCCCTTCAGCCGGGCTTGGGTATACCTCCGAATAATATTTAAGTGGTGGACCTTGCAGGACTCGAACCTGCGACCGGACGGTTATGAGCCGTCTGCTCTAACCAACTGAGCTAAAGGTCCTTAAAGATGGCGGCCGAGGGGATCGAACCCCCGACCTCACGGGTATGAACCGTACGCTCTAGCCAGCTGAGCTAGGCCGCCTGGATCTTTATAAATTGTTGGTGGAGCCTAGCGGGATCGAACCGCTGACCTCCTGCGTGCAAGGCAGGCGCTCTCCCAGCTGAGCTAAGGCCCCTTAAAAGGGATAAAATAAAAACTGGTCGGGAAGACAGGATTCGAACCTGCGACCCCTTGGTCCCAAACCAAGTGCTCTACCAAGCTGAGCTACTTCCCGATGATTAAAAATAATGGCGCGCCCGAGAGGACTCGAACCTCTAACCGCTTGATTCGTAGTCAAGTACTCTATCCAATTGAGCTACGGGCGCAAAATTCAGTTTTTATGAAAAATGGTGCCGAGGACCGGAATCGAACCGGTACGGTAGTCACCTACCGCAGGATTTTAAGTCCTGTGCGTCTGCCAGTTCCGCCACCCCGGCACTTAAGAAGTATATGGAGCGGAAGACGAGGTTCGAACTCGCGACCCCCACCTTGGCAAGGTGGTGTTCTACCACTGAACTACTTCCGCTAGTATGAAAATAAAAATGGTGCGGGTGAAGGGAGTCGAACCCCCACGCCTTGCGGCGCTAGATCCTAAGTCTAGTGCGTCTGCCAGTTCCGCCACACCCGCTACTTAGTATTTGTGAAAA
>NZ_MPTA01000008.1 GCF_001939075.1 Paenisporosarcina indica
CAATTGGGTGCCTTTTGATTTTTATGCTTTAGCTTTTGAAGCTTGTGCTCTTGCTTTACGACGTTCTTCTAATTTCATTCGATCCACTTCAGACTTCGCGTTATATTTTGGAAGTTTTAATAGTTGGTATGCATTAACCGCTAATAGTGGGAATAATAAAAGGGTTACATAACGGTCCACATCTTTTTCATCAACCATTAGTACTGGTAACCATTCTAATGTTGTAATAACAATCATGAAAAATAACGCTGAAATGAACGCATGCTTTTTCGTCCATTTTGCTTTGAAATATGCCACCACTAAGCCTGTAATTACTAACATGGCTAAAAGTCCCAAGTACAACAATAGTTGAGCTTGTGTGTCGGCAAGCGGCATAAAACGGAATTTAATTAAATCAAAAATTACTAAAGCTATAATTAATAATTGAACCCAATTCCACAATGTTAACGTTTTGAAAATATTAACACCAAATTGATGAACAGTTAAATAAGCAAAGAATCCCATTTGACTTAGAACGCTCATGGTCATTCCAAGAAATACAAACCACAATAAACTTGCCGCAAATTCCAAGTACTCTCCACTTGCCAAATAAGGAGAAAATGCGTCATCCCATCGAATAATCATTGCAAGTGCTCCGGTGACAACTCCACCAATTACAAGTGCCTTGAAGAAAAATATAAACCAGTTTCTTATCGTCACAACAAAAAATCCTCCGTTTTCTCGAGTTCCTTTATTGATTGTAACAACGAATAAGCAAAAAATCTAATTTACAAAGTAAAATCTACATAATCTCCTCGATTTTGTGAACAATAAATGAAAAGGTCCAGAGAAGAAAAGAGGTTGAGTATGCGAAAATGGGCAATTCTTATAGTGATCTTCGTATTAGCAGGATGTGGAGCACAACCACAAAGCAATCCCTCTTATGAAGAAACGAAAAAAATGGTCACCGATACACTTCAAACTGAAGAGGGCAAAAAAGTGATACGTCAAATGCTTTCGGATCCAGAGTTCAAGAAGCTTCTAATTCTTGAATCAGATGAAATTAAGAGTTCTATTGAGAACACCCTTCTGACAAAGGATGCAGAAAAGTTTTGGAAAGATACATTTAAGGACCCTGCCTTCTCCGAAACTTTTGCGAAAAGCATGAAAGATCAACAATCAGACATCATGACTGAATTAATGAAGGATGCATCATTCCAAAAAGAACTAGAAACCTTTTTTGGTCAGCCGGACATGCAAAAGCAATTAGAAACCATTCTGCAAGCATCAACAATGCGTAAACAAATCGAGGAAATAGTACAAGAAACAATAGAAAGTCCACTTCTTGAAAAGAAATGGCAGGATTTAGTTAAGGAAGCTGGACTGCAACAAAAAGAAAGCGGTGGCGGTGGCGGTGGCAGTGGCGGCGAAGCGAAAAAGACATCGGAAGGCAGCGGTAGTGGCGGCGGAAATGAAAAGAAATAGGCGTAAAATAAAACCCCTAACTTGCTGAAGTTGCGAGTTGGGGGTTTGTTTTGTTTTGTTTTATTTTATTAATTTATTGATAACTTTCGAAGCAATCTCTCCATATAACATGCCTGTTGGGTGAGTTGCTGTATAAACAGAAGGAGCAAAATCGGCTTCATTCCAATCCGGTTGGCCTAATGGAATTTGTCCAAGTAGTTCTGTGCGAAGCTCATCTGCAAGCTTCGGCCCGCCACCTTTACCGAAAACATACTCTTTTTCACCTGATGTTTTCGATTCAAACCATGCCATGTTCTCAATTACACCCAGAACTTCATGATTTGTTTGAAGTGCCATTGCACCTGCACGAGCAGCCACAAATGCAGCTGTTGGATGCGGTGTCGTAACGACGATTTCTTTAGATGCCGGAATCATTTGATGGATATCAAGTGCTACATCACCTGTTCCTGGAGGTAGATCAAGTAATAAGTAGTCTAATTCGCCCCACTCAACATCTTTAAAGAATTGATCTAATACTTTTCCGAGCATCGGCCCGCGCCATACAACTGGAGCATTATCTTCAACGAAGAAGCCCATTGAAATGACTTTTACTCCAAAACGCTCAACCGGAATAATACGGGTGCCTTCAATTTTGGGACTTTGTTGAATCCCCATCATATCCGGTACACTAAACCCATAAATATCGGCATCAATTAATCCAACTTTTTTCCCTAAACGTGCAAGTGCTACAGCTAAATTAACAGATACTGTTGATTTCCCTACTCCGCCTTTACCTGATGCAATTGAGATAAACTCCACTTTGTTTAATGGAGACAATATATCTTGTGCTTCTGATTCAGTTGAAGTACCGCGGAACTGTGCCAATACTTCTGCTGGCAATTCTTGAAAACGAATGCCGACAGTGCCAACACCCGCTTCTTTCAATGTATCTACGACTTTCATTTGCAATTGCATTTGCTCAGCCGTATTTGTTTTAGCAATCGCAATCTTAACGCTAACGTGATTTTTTTCCTCTTTAATTGATACTTCTTTGATGCCATCTGTTTCGGTTAAGGTTTTATGTAAAAAAGGATCCTGTAGTTGACCTAGCAGTTCACGGACCTGTTGTTCATTCATCAATTGAGACACTCCTTTTATGTACATTTCGTCCTATAGTATATCATATCGGATTTGTCTAGGTAGAGTAGGATGATTTATGCTATAGGAGAAGTGAATTGATGAAGTGTTCTTGTCAACCAACCATTATTGCATTTGACTATCGACATATTCTTCGATACCATCTGCAATCGCTTCTGCCATTTTTTCTTGATATTCTTTAGAGGTTAACAATTTTAATTCTTCAGGGTTACTCAAGAAACCTGTCTCAACTAATACTGCCGGGACCGTTGCTTTTTTCAGTAAGTATACTTGCTTAATGGCTAACGCTTCGCGCTCCGTATTGCCAATATGTTCGCGAATTGCCCCTTGAATTGCTTTTGCCACAGCCGCTCCTTCTGCATGCCCATCCTTATGATAAAAGACTTGAGCACCACGCCACTTTGGATTAGGAATTGAATTCACATGTACACTAATAAATAAATCGGCATCTGAACTAGCGATCATTTCTTCGCGCAACTTTAAATCTGCCACTTTTCTTGCACGAACCGTTGAAAACGTTGCGTTCGGGTCATGTTCCGCTACTGCATCCTCCGCTTTCGAGCGCGTCATCACAACTTCCGCACCTAATCGTTTTAATTCTTTCTCAAGCTCTTTTCCAAGTGAAAGTGTAATGTCTTTCTCTACAACTTCTCCTACAGAAGCTCCACCATCCATTCCACCATGACCCGGGTCTACCACAATCTTCATCCCACCAAGAGGTGCAGGTAAAAAGAATGCACGGTCCGATGCTTGCGTTTCATAAACCACTACAGTTACAGACACTAACAATAAAAGTCCAATTACAATCCAGCGTTTCAACGCTTACGACACCACCTTTTAAACTCACTATACGCACGTCCGATTCGAACTATGAGCAAAAGTAGAGGTCCTTTTAGGAAAGTAATTTTATTAACAAGTATTAGTGATCGTCATCCCTTAAGTCCATGTAGACGGAACCATCTGACTCGACTTCTGCATAAAATACTTGTTGCGGCGAATTAACTCCATGTTTTTTCAATTGCTTCATTACCCAGTCTTCAGTTAAGTTTAGCCCTTGCAAATTCTTTAATACGATTTTACCGTCGTCAATAATTGTAGTAGGCATATACTCTGGTATTATAATTTGAGCTTTCACATCTTGTTTCGTTGCCGCTTGTTGGGCAACCTTTTTAAAGATACTGAGTTCTCCATTTGTTTCTAATACGGCAAAGTGCACATCTTTGACTGAGAAAATACCTTGTAACCTTAACAACATAGTTAAATCACTAACAGGGAGGCGACTTTTCTTGAGTTCTTTTTCTAGTATTTTTCCGTTTTTTATGACAATCGTTGGTTTATCATCTACTAATGCTTTTACTTTGTTTGATTTTAATGAAATGAAACTGACGACCATCGTAAGAATCGACCACCATATCAAAGAGGTGATTGAATTTAGGAAATGTGTATCATCATGTGCAACCATTTCTCCAGCGATTGATCCAATCGTGATGCCTGTGATGTAATTAAAAAATGTTAGTTGGCTTAATTGTTCTTTCCCTAAAATTCGAGCTAAAAAAAGCAAGACTGCAAAAGTAATAGTTGTTCTTAAAAGCATTTCCCAAAAGCTATATTCGTCAAAATTCATATTTGAAAATCCCTTCTTTTTGGCTACATTGAACTTCATTGTCTCCTTAATCATTATCACTTATTCCAAAAAGTATCGTCATTTGTAAAAGTATGACTGGCTTATTGATATACCACCGAACAAATTCATTAAAGTTACATACCATAAGTATTGGGGGGGCATCTAAAATGAAAGATCGCCAGTTTCAAAAAAATATTAATCCGGATTATACCCTTAATGATTTATTGAAAGGGAAAGACCTTGATATTATTGCGGCTTCCTTACTGATCCTAGGTAAATTAAAAGTTGATTCAGTTGAGTTATTTCGGAATTCCCCAACGATAGGTATTTCATTGATTGGAAAGTATCGAACTATAGATGATTTCAAAGAAAATGCAATGGATGAATTCTTAAACAGCAATGGAAATATGACAGTTGATGAAATTTTTGATGCTTTATCTAAACGGATGAATAAAAGAAGGATGTGATACATTTGAGCAATACTAATTCCGAATTTAATAGTGTACGATTTATTAATGGTCTCTTACTCGTCATTTTCATCTCTCTTCTCCTCTTTGGTTCTACAAATATAAAAACCACGGCTATTAATTTCCCTACTATTTAAGCAATGACAAAAGCCCCTTTCACCATAAGATGAAAAGGGCTTTTGGCGGCGCTATATGTTTAGAACCTTCAACTAATACGCATACACTTTTTCGTTTTTCCTTTTCACAGAAAGCAGACTGGTCATAGTTCCCACACAAATGACTGTTATACAGGATAAAAGAATAGAGCCTTCTTCAACAAAAATGCTTCCTATACAAACAATAATAAAATCAATAATAAAAATAACAATTCCCGGGTTTAATTTCGCATAGTTGGCTAACATCTGACAAAGTAAATCCGTCCCACCTATACTCGCATCAAAATGTAGCATAATTCCGATTCCCGAACCCACAAACAAACCACCTAATATCGCACTGACAAAAGGGTTTTGATCCAAATAAATCCCAAATCCACGGAGCGGGTGGTATGTCAAATCAATCATAAAAGACGAAAACAACATGCCATGTAAGCTATTATAGAAAAAAGGACGGTGGTAGAACCACGCCAGAAAAAAAACTGGGATACTCAGCAAAATCACTACTAACCCTACAGGTGCCCCGGTCAGATAATGTAATATCAAACCCATACCAAAAGTACCACCATCCAACAATTGATGATTAACTAAAAAAACATTAATACCAACCGCCATTAATAAACTTCCGATAATGACGGCTATAAATTTATGTAAAATGGCCAATGCTTTACCACCTTTAATAATTGACGTACTAAAGTATATAAATAAATCCTATTCAGCTTGTACTTAATTCCGGTAAAAAAGATAGCTTTACTAAAAGTAAAACTATTTCCGATTATCAATTGACGAGTTATCCGATAAAGCGAACAAGTTCTCGATTAAATTTTTTCATTTCACAATAAAACAATCCATGCCCACTATAATAAAAGGGGATCAATTCAGAATTTTTTATTCCCATATGCATGAGTTCACTAAATACAAATGGGCAGACTTTATCATGTTTCCCATGAAATATGGCCGTTGGAACATTGATTTTGGTTAAATCTTGTCGTAAATCTTCATCCCTGAGTGAGACGAGAGCCATAGCAGTTGCATGACTTGAAGCCTCTAAACCTAAACCCTGAAACCAGTCCTTAAAACTTTCAGTCAAGTATCGAGCAAAAAAGATATCTCCAAAGCCCTCAAGCATTTGAGGACGATTTGAATAAGTGTCTTCAATTAGTTTGTTTACTTCGTCTTTGGTTATTCCATACGGATAATCCGGACGCTGCGTGAAAACAGGTGCGGCTGCACCAAAAAGGGCAAGTTTAGAAACTTTATGACCAGCATGGCGTGCCATATATCGAATAGCAATCGCCCCTCCCATCGAGTGTCCAGCCAAGATGACATCCTCCAATTGAAGCTTATCAATTACAACGCGAACGTCGTCTGCCATTCGATCGTACGTATAACCCATCCATGGACGATCGGATTTCCCAAATCCCCGATGATCAATTCCGATACATCGATACCCCATTGCCGGAAGCTGATTAAACTGATATTCAAACATTTTGTGATTGGCTGGCCATCCATGCAAAAATAGGATTGGTCTTCCGTTACCTGGATCTAAGTCTTCTACGTAAATATTCACACATTCTTCGACCGCAATATAATAACCGATTGGTTTTCCTCCTTTAAGCGTTTACACAAGTTCTTAGTATTGGGCTAGGTTAAAGAATACTGTTGATGTTGATGTGAGCGTGCATTTTCGCCTTGCATACCGTGAAGAATGATACTTACATGTATGGGGTTTTCATACTTCGGACCATGTGGCTAGCGTAAATGTACGATAAACAACAGGATTGTTTAACATAGCTTAGTATTCAGTAGTTTTCGGTTTCATTTTTATCATATGTATCTTTTGAGGTAATCATTCGATTTGCATTATCGACTACCCCTCTTCAAAATCCTAGGGTTTTATATGTTGTCCTCTGAGATTCAAATAACAATGATCATCGAAAGATATACTGAACTGTGATTAGTAATCGTTTGTGGTCAAAACGTTGTCAAAATTTTTTACACACACAAAAAAGACCCCCAACCAAAATGGTTGAGGGTCTTGAAGTGTATATTGATTAACGTTTTGAGAACTGAGGTGCACGACGTGCGCCTTTAAGACCTGGTTTTTTACGTTCTTTCATGCGTGAGTCACGAGTTAATAATCCTGCAGATTTCAACGCTGGACGGAAATCAGGATCTACGTTAAGTAGTGCACGAGCAATACCATGACGGATTGCGCCTGCTTGACCTGTGTATCCACCACCATTTACGTTTACATGGATATCATAGCTACCTAGAGTATCAGTTGCTATAAGTGGTTGTTTGATGATTTCGCGTAATGTTGCAAACGGTACGTAATCCTCTACGTCGCGTTTGTTGATAACAACTTTACCTTCACCTGGTACTAAACGTACACGTGCTGTTGAGCTTTTACGACGACCTGTGCCGATATATTGAACTTGTGCCAAGGTTGTATCCTCCTCTTATTATCCGCGAAGCTCGTAAGCTTCTGGTTTTTGTGCTGCATGTGGATGTTCTGCTCCAGCGTATACGTGAAGTTTAGTGAACGTTTGACGACCTAAAGAGTTTTTAGGAAGCATTCCTTTGATTGCTAATTCCAACATTTTTGTTGGGTATTTTGTACGCATTTCTAATGCTGTACGTTGTTTCAATCCACCAGAAAATTGAGTGTGACGGTAGTAAATTTTGTCTGTTAATTTTTTACCAGTCAATTCAATTTTTTCAGCGTTAATGATGATCACGTGATCACCTGTGTCAACGTTTGGTGTGAAAGATGGTTTATATTTACCACGTAAGATAGAAGCTACTTCTGAAGCTAAACGTCCAAGAGTTTGGCCTTCAGCGTCTACAACTAACCACTTACGCTCTACTTCGTGACCTTTAGCCATGAATGTTGTACGCATGTATTTTGTCCTCCTAATTCGATCTCATCTAATTTAAAACTTTCCATATCATCATCAACAATAAGGTTTCGGGGCTTATCGTGGAGTTAATGAAATACCATATGTAATCTTATAACGGCAAGGCATTAAAGTCAAGTGTTTTTCTTAAAACACCTGGACGTGTTGCTTCAATCAGAATAAAATACATTTTCCAGGTACAAACCATGAGCTGGAGCGGTTTTGCCGGCTTTCTTTCGATCAATTGCTTCCAGTATGGTAGCCATCTCGGAAGGTTCGCGTCGACCAATTCCAACTTCCCATAAATTGCCCGCAATAATTCGGACCATATTATATAAAAAACCATCGCCTTCAATAATCATATGAAGTTCGTCCCGTTCTACTTCTATCAAATCCAATCGACTAATAGTACGGATACGATCTACTACTTCTGTACGTGCAGAACAAAAACTAGTGAAATCATGTACCCCTAGAAACGCCTGAGCGGCTTCTCTCATACGCGGGATATTTACTTTAGCTCCAGGCATATGCACGACATAATGTCGCTTAAACGGACTCTCTACATCTCCTAGACACCATTTGTAACGATATACTTTTCCTAAGGTACCGTATCTCGCATGAAAATCACTTGATACTTCTTGTACAGAAACAACACGTATATCACCAGGTAGTTGAACATTTAAGGCACGTTGCCAGCGATCGATTGGGAATTGCAAGTCCGTGTCAAAATGTATGACTTGTCCAGTGGCATGAACACCTGCATCCGTCCGCCCACTAGCCACAACACGAACCTTTACACCTTTATGCATCTTCGTAAGTACCCGTTCTAATTCAAGTTGGACAGTTCGTTCATTCGGCTGTACTTGATACCCCGCGAACCCTGAACCGTCATACATGATAACTGCTTTTAAGCGTTTCACGGCTATCCCCTCCTGTCTTAAGATCGTAACCACCAAAGTACCACGGCTACAAATCCCAGCAGTACAAGCGCCGTGTGATCGCGCCAATCCCATTTCAATTGACGATAACGAGTGCGTCCTTCACCACCACGGTATCCTCGTACCTCCATGGCCACAGCTAAATCTTCAGCCCGTTTAAATGCACTGACAAACAAAGGGATTAATAACGGCACAACCGCTTTAAGACGCTCTTTAATCGAGCCAGTACTAATATCTGAACCACGTGCCATTTGAGCTTTCATAATTTTATCTGTTTCATCCATTAATGTTGGAATAAAACGTAGTGAAATGGACATCATCAATGCCAGCTCATGTACGGGCAATTTAAATCGTTTAAACGGATTTAACAAGACTTCCATGCCATCTGTAATCGAGATTGGTGAAGTTGTTAACGTTAAGATCGATGTAATAAAGACCAACACCATAAAGCGAACAGAAATAAAAATCCCTTGTCTTAATCCTTCTTCATACACTTCGATGAATTGCCATTTCCATAATAAATCTCCTTCTTTTGTGAAAAAAAGGTGTAATAAAAATGTGAAAATCAGAAGAAATATAATGGGCTTTAAGCCATTAATCAAAAAATACAGTCGAATGCGTGAAAAGAAGACAGTTAAAAGTGTGAATGCTAGTAATAATGCGTAGGTCACTGCATTATTTGCTAAAAAGACAATGGCAATAAACAGGAAAACAAAAATTAATTTGGAGCGTGGATCTAGTTTATGAATAAAGGAGTCTCCCGGTATATAACGACCAAAAATCATCTTCTCCATCATTAGAAATCACGTTCCTTTCTAACAATGTTTCCCATTTCAACTGCTAACTGTTCTTCCGTTAAACAAAGTTTGTCTAGCGAATACCCAAGAAGCAATTCAAATCTACGTTGTAAACGCACCACACGGGGAGCGGAAAGCTGAAACTCAGATAAGTGTTGTTCATCCCCAAAAATCTCTTCAGGGTCTCCACTTAGTACGCAACGTCCCTCATGCATAATCGCTACCCGATTCGCATAGCGTGCTGCATCTTCCATAGAATGGGTAACCAAAATGATAGTTAATCCTTTTTCTACATATAACCGATGAAATAACTCCATGATTTCTTGACGACCTCGAGGGTCAAGGCCGGCTGTAGGTTCATCTAGTACTAATACGCTAGGTTCCATCGCTAAAACCCCTGCAATGGCCACTCTACGCATCTGACCACCTGATAAATCAAATGGAGACTTCTCGAGCACTTCCTCTGGCAACCCTAATTGCTCTACCAAGGCACGTGCACGACGTTCTGCCTCGTCCGCTGGCACACCAAAGTTTAAGGGACCAAACATAATATCTTTCAACACCGTCTCATCGAACAATTGATGTTCTGGGAACTGAAAGACAATCCCAATTTTTTGACGAACGGGTTTTAAGTTCTTAGCTTTCTTATTCGCCCGAATCTCCAAACCTCCGAGCTTTACAGTTCCTTCTGTAGGTTTCAATAAAGCATTTAAGTGTTGAAGTAATGTAGACTTGCCAGATCCCGTATGGCCAATGATTGCTTGATAAGAACCTGATGGAATGTGAAGATTAACATCTGTCAGAGCTTGTTTTTCAAAAGGAGTTCCTTTGGAGTAGGCATATCCTACTTGTTGAAGTTCGATATCCATATATCCTTCACCAACTCATCTTCTGACATATGCTCTGTTTCCAAACTAACGCCTTGTGCGAGCATTAAGCTACTCATTTTTAATGAAAACGGCAAATCTAAACCCAACTCAACCAACTCTTGTCCTCTTGCAAAAATTTCTCTTGGAGTTCCTTCTGCATGCATTTTACCTTGATTCATCACCAAAATACGATCAGCTAGTAATGCTTCCTCTAAATCATGTGTGATCGACAACACCGTTAATCGTGTATCTTCACGTAATTTATGTACCGTTGTTAGTACTTCTTCTCGTCCTTGAGGATCGAGCATTGAAGTTGCTTCGTCTAATATTAATATCCTTGGTTTTAAAGCAAGTGCACCTGCGATTGCAACACGTTGCTTTTGACCACCAGATAAATGATGAGGTTCACTATTTAAAAATCGTTCCATTTTCACTTGAGCAAGTGACTCATGGACACGTTTAACCATATCTTCGAACGGTATTCCGTTATTTTCTAAAGCAAAAGCAACATCGTCTTGCACGGTAGCCCCGACAAACTGATTGTCTGGATTTTGAAACACCATGCCCATTTGTGAACGAATTGCCCATAAGTTTTCTTCATTCAGCGTTTCACCAAGAACTCTCACTACTCCTTCTTGAGGAAATAATAAACCATTCATTAGCTTCGCCATTGTGGACTTCCCTGAACCATTATGACCAACAATTGCAATCCACTCGCCATCGTTGATATTAAATGATATGCCATCAACTGCTTTTCGCATATCCGAATCTTCTGGTGAATATGAATACGTAACATCTTGTAACGATACTATTTCATTCATGCCATTTACCTCCTCAAACTCCGCTCACGTTCAGCTCAACTCAACTACTCTTATATATTTTACGACAAAATAAAAAAGCGCGCACCTCATTCAGAGAAATGCGCTCTTCTATATCTGTCTCGTATTCGGTTGCTCAGACCGTCTACGTGAATGAGGTGCGTAGAGCTAGACAAGACGCAGCCAAATGACCCGCTCATCATAACACTCTGCTTTTCATTATGTCGTATAAATCTTTTTTTAAAAAAGAAGAGGGCGGCTACTAACCTAGAACCCTCTTCAAATTGTGATGATTAAACTAATTCAATCACTACAACAGGTGCTCCGTCTCCACGACGAGGTCCCATTTTCATAATACGTGTATATCCGCCTTGACGATCAGCGTAGCGTGGTGCTACATCATCAAACAATTTTTGCAAAGCATAAATTGTTGATTCATTGCCTTCTTCATCAGTAACGGTTACTAGTTCACGACGAATGTATGCAGCAGCTTGACGACGTGCATGCAAATCTCCACGTTTACCTAATGTAATCATTTTTTCACAAACAGAACGCAATTCTTTCGCACGAGCTTCAGTCGTTTGAATACGCTCGTTGATGATTAAATCTGTTGTTAAATCGCGCAACATCGCTTTACGTTGAGAACTTGTACGTCCAAGTTTTCTGTAACCCATAGATGTTTACCTCCTTTGTTGAATATTGAACTTTTATATCAAAAAAGTCGCTTAGTCTTCTTTGCGTAATCCTAAGCCAAGCTCATCTAACTTAGCTCTAACTTCTTCAAGTGATTTACGTCCAAGGTTTCGTACTTTCATCATGTCGTCTTCTGACTTGTTCGCAAGTTCTAGTACTGTATTAATACCAGCGCGCTTCAAGCAGTTGTAAGAACGAACAGAAAGATCAAGTTCTTCGATCGTCATCTCTAACACTTTTTCTTTTTGATCTTCTTCTTTTTCAACCATAATTTCAGCCGTTTGTGCCTCGTTCGTCATACCAACGAAGATATTTAAATGCTCTGTTAAAATTTTCGCACCAAGCGAAATCGCCTCTTTTGGACCGATGCTGCCATCTGTCCACACATCTAGAGAAAGTTTATCGAAGTTCGTCATTTGACCAACACGAGTATTTTCTACTTGGAAATTGACGCGTGAAACTGGAGTGTAAATAGAGTCGATTGGGATCACGCCGATAGGAAGATCCTCACGTTTGTTTTGATCAGCAGGAGTGTAACCGCGGCCGCGTTGTGCATACATACGCATACGCAAATGACCATTTTTACCGATTGTTGCAATATAGAGATCAGGATTTAAAATTTCTACATCACTGTCATGTGTAATGTCAGCAGCAGTAACCTGCCCATCGCCTTTAACGTCTATTTCGATGACTTTTTCTTCATCAGAATAGATTTTAAGAGCTAATTTTTTCACATTCATAATAACTGAAGCAACATCTTCAACTACACCCTCAATAATAGAGAATTCGTGAAGCACGCCATCAATTTGAATAGAAGTAACAGCAGCTCCTGGTAAAGAAGACAACAGGATACGACGTAGTGAATTACCCAATGTGTTTCCATATCCACGCTCAAGCGGTTCTACAACAAACTTGCCAAATTTGGCACCTTCGCTGATCTCAACCGTTTCAATCTTTGGTTTTTCAATTTCGATCATTCAAATATACCCTCCTTCAAAACATCGAATGTATAGGTTCGTTCCATCATGAAATCGATAGTAACTAGACTTATCGGTGATTGCACAACTCAGTTTGTACAAGAAATGATGTTCTCAATCAATTAATTGAAATGAGTAGCACCTATTACACGCGACGACGTTTTGGTGGTCGGCAACCGTTATGTGGAACTGGAGTTACATCTTTAATAGCTGTAACATCTAGACCAGCAGCTTGAAGTGCACGAATTGCAGATTCACGACCGGCACCAGGACCTTTTACCGTAACTTCTAACGTCTTAAGACCGTGTTCAATAGAAGATTTTGCAGCGGCTTCAGCAGCCATTTGTGCAGCAAACGGTGTTGATTTACGAGAACCTTTGAAACCAAGTGAACCAGCACTTGACCAAGATACCGCGTTACCTTGCATATCTGTAATCGTTACAATTGTGTTATTAAATGTAGAGCGGATGTGTGCAATACCAGATTCGATATTCTTTTTCACACGACGCTTACGTGTTTGTTGTTTACGTGCCATGTTAGGAAGAAACCTCCTTTACGTATTATTTTTTCTTGTTAGCAACAGTTTTACGAGGACCTTTACGCGTACGCGCATTGTTCTTCGTATTTTGACCGCGAACAGGTAAACCTCTACGGTGACGGATACCACGGAATGAACCGATCTCCATCAATCGTTTAATATTTAATGATACTTCACGGCGAAGGTCACCTTCAACCTTGTAAGCACCGATTGATTCACGAATTTTGTTTAATTCGTCTTCTGTAAGATCACGAACGCGTGCATCTTCAGAAACGCCTGCAGTAGCTAAAACTTTTTGTGCAGTCGTTTTACCAATACCGAATATATATGTTAATGAAATAACAACGCGTTTATCGCGCGGAATGTCAACACCAGCAATACGAGCCATGTGTGTCGTGCACCTCCTTCAAATTAGCCTTGTTTTTGTTTATGTTTAGGATTTTCACAGATTACCATTACTTTACCGCGTCGGCGAATTACTTTACATTTTTCGCAGATCGGTTTCACAGATGGTCTCACTTTCATCTAACCCAACCTCCTTAGATAGTCCGGAGTGCAAAAGATTATTTAAAACGGTATGTGATACGACCGCGAGTTAAATCGTAAGGAGAAAGTTCAATTGTGACTTTATCTCCAGGTAGGATGCGAATAAAGTGCATACGGATTTTGCCAGAAACATGTGCAAGAATCATATGACCATTTTCTAATTCTACCTTAAACATCGCGTTTGGCAAAGTCTCAACAACTGTTCCTTCGACTTCAATTACATCGTCTTTCGCCATCAACCCTGTCTCCCTTCTGTATAAAAAATCAGGTCCTCATCATCAAATCAAACGGAATGTTCCGCAAATCGAAATCCGAGATGGACTCTTTTCGTTTCAACATATGTTTGTTTTGCATGAGAGATGTTCGAAAGACACTCGTCAGGCTTCGCTTCTGGCAACCTACGGAGTAGACTGACCCGGGTGAACCTTGTCTCCCTCATGTAAACACGACCGCTCGGAATGCCTTGGATGAGTTCCACCATATCCGTTACACAGATGCTTCCACGAAACCCATTATACCTTGTCAGAACTAGAAATGCACGAAAGGACAAAGGGATCCTCTTATACGTAACAAGTTCTAATTCTTCCTAGAGTATATCGGGCATAATTTGCTTTTGCAGCTCTCGAAAATAAATTCCGTTCACAAGCGTGCCGCTAGGTTCAGCTGCGGTTGCCCTCTAAAAGAGCGTTCAAATCAGCAAATACCTTATGAATGTCTTGCTGACCGTTAATATTTGTTAACACACCTTTGTTGCCATAATAGTCAAGTAAAGGTTGTGTTTGTTTCATATTTACTTCCAGACGATTGGTGACCGTTTCCGGATTATCATCCGCGCGCTGGTAAAGCTCGCCACCATCTTTATCGCAAACACCATCTACTTGAGGTGGGTTAAAGACTAGATGGTACGCAGTGCCACATTCTTTACAAATGCGACGCCCCGTTAAGCGCTTAATCAATTCTTCTTGCTCAACTTGGATATTCAGTACGTGCTCCACATCTTTGTTCAAGTCAGCTAATAGCATATCAAGTGCTTCAGCTTGAGGAACTGTACGTGGAAACCCATCTAATAAAAATCCTTTGTCACAATCAGCTTTGCTTAATCTTTCACGGACAATACCGATCGTTACTTCATCAGGTACTAATGCACCTTCATCCATAAACGATTTAGCTTTAAGGCCAAGTTCCGTACCACCTTTAATCGCTGCACGGAACATATCGCCTGTAGAAATATGAGGGATTTCGTACTTCTCAACAATTTTATCTGCTTGAGTGCCTTTACCTGCACCTGGCAGACCCATTAAAACGATGTTCATACGTATTGCCCCCTGCATACAATTTGCAGGTTAAAAGGAACGAAGATGTTCCTCAAAACCAAACATTATTTCATGAAGCCTTTATAATGACGTTTCACTAATTGTGATTCAAGCTGTTTCATCGTTTCCAGTGCAACACCGACAACGATTAGCAAGCTAGTACCTCCGATTTGTGCAGATGCTGGGAGACCAGCAAAATTAATGAACAAGATCGGCATGATAGCAACTAATGAAAGGAAAATCGCACCTACGAAAGTTAAACGGTACAAAACTGTTGTTAAGTAGTCTTGTGTGTTTTTTCCTGGACGAATTCCTGGAATATAAGCACCTTGCTTTTTCAAGTTATCAGCAACGTTTTCAGGATTCACTTGTATAAACGCATAGAAATACGTAAATGCAACGATTAACGCCACGTAAATGAGCATGCCCACCGGTTTCGAATAATCAAATGTGTTCTGAATGAAATCCGTTACATCATTCTGTCCAAAGAAAGTAGAAAGTGTTTGTGGTGTAATGATAAACGCAACCGCAAAGATTACTGGGATAACTCCAGCAGCATTCACTTTTAACGGTAAATGTGTTTGTTGACCGCCAGTAGCACCGCGACCAGCAACACGTTTTGCGTACTGAATCGGAATTTTACGCAACGCTTGTTGAACGTAAATAACTCCTACAGTAACAGCAATAATCGCTAAAAGAAGAAGAGCCATAATTGCGATACGGATGAATAGATCATCACCAGCGCCATCTAATTGTTGTGCATAGATTTGGTTTGCAGCACTTGGAATCGCAGCAACGATACCTGCAAAGATAATAATGGAAATCCCATTACCAACACCTTTAGCAGTGATCTGCTCAGATAACCAAAGAAGGAACGCAGTTCCAGCTGTTAACACTAGAGCTATAACAACATACGTTGAAATGCCATCGTCTTTAATTAAAGATCCGCCATACATGCGGTTAAATCCGTAAGACATCGCAATCGCTTGGATGAACGCCAACACAATCGTGAAGTAACGTGTGAACTGAGCAAGTTTACGTCTTCCGACTTCACCTTGTTTGGCCCACTCCGTAAACTTCGGTACAACATCCATTTGTAACAATTGTACAATGATGGATGCCGTGATGTACGGCATAATTCCCATCGCTAAAATCGAGAAATTAGCAAGAGCACCGCCACCAAATGTATTTAGAAAACCAATTAAACTAAATTGATCAGTTGCTTGCAAGACTTGTGCATCAACGTTCGGTACCGGAATAAAAGTTCCAATACGGAAAACGATCAGCATTAACAGAGTGAAAATGATTTTATTTCGTATATCTCTAACGCGCATAAAGTTGGAGATTGTCTGAAACATTAAACCACCTCTGTTTGTCCGCCCGCGTTCTCAATCGCTTCTTTTGCAGAAGCTGAGAACTTATGAGCTTTTACGGTAAGCTTTTTATCAAGTGTTCCGTTACCAAGAATCTTGATTCCAGCTTTTTCGCTGCTCACATAACCAATTTCAATAAGCAATGCAGGTGTTACCTCTGTGCCTTCTTGGAAACGGTTTAATGTATCAAGGTTCACAATAGCGTATTCTTTACGGTTAATGTTCGTAAAGCCGCGTTTTGGTAAACGTCTGAATAATGGGTTTTGACCGCCTTCAAATCCTGGACGAACACCGCCGCCAGAACGAGCGTTTTGACCTTTATGACCTTTACCTGCAGTTTTACCATTACCAGAACCAATCCCGCGTCCTTTGCGTTTGCGGTTAGAACGAGATCCTTCTGCTGGTTTTAACTCATGAAGTTTCATATGATGTGGCACCTCCTTATTCTAAAGTCCTAATTATAGTTCCTTTACAGAAACTAAATGAGCTACTTTTTCAACCATCCCACGGATAGCTGCGTTGTCAGCATGCTCAACAGTTTGATGCATTTTACGTAGACCTAGAGCTTCTACAGTTTTACGTTGACCAGGTTTTGTACCGATTACGCTTTTAGTGAGGGTAACTTCTAATTTTGCCATTGTCATTTCCCCCCTTAACCTAATAACTCTTCAACTGTTTTACCGCGCAATTTAGCAACTTGATCTGCACGTTTTAATCCAGTTAATCCGTTGATTGTAGCACGTACCATATTGATTGGCGTGTTAGAACCAAGAGATTTAGAAAGAATATCAGTAATACCAGCTAGCTCAAGTACAGCACGAACTGGACCACCAGCGATAACACCAGTACCTGGAGCAGCAGGTTTAATTAAAATTTCACCAGCGCCAAAGTTACCGATAATTAAGTGTGGAGTAGTACCACGTACCATAGGCACTTCGATCAGGTTTTTCTTCGCATCTTCAACTGCTTTGCGGATAGCATCTGGTACTTCTTGTGCTTTACCAGTACCGAATCCTACGTGGCCATTCTTGTCACCAACAACAACCAATGCAGTGAAACGGAAACGACGTCCACCTTTTACAACTTTAGCTACGCGGTTAATAGTAACTACGCGCTCTTCAAGTTCAAGTTTGTTTGGATCAATGTGACGCATGAAATGTGTCCCTCCTTCTTATTAAAATTGTAAGCCGTTTTCGCGAGCAGCTTCAGCTAACGCTTTTACGCGGCCATGATATAAGTAACCGCCACGGTCGAATACAACAACTTTGATGTTTTTTTCCGTAGCACGTTTAGCGATTGATTCACCGATTGCTATAGCAGACTCCAAGTTACCTTTACCATCGAAATCTTTTTCCATAGTAGAAGCACTTACAAGTGTTACACCAGCAGTATCGTCAATTAATTGCGCATATAAATGTTTATTAGAACGGAATACGTTTAAACGAGGACGTTCAGCTGTACCCGTGATTTTTGAACGTACACGTGCATGACGTTTTTTACGAACTTGATTTTTATCTTGTTTCGTAATCACAGAGGTCACTCCTTTCTAATGCTTAGGCAGCATTATTTACCTGTTTTACCTTCTTTACGACGAACAACTTCGCCTTCATAACGAATACCTTTACCTTTATACGGCTCTGGTGGACGTGTTTGACGGATGTTAGATGCTAATGCACCAACGCGTTCTTTGTTGATTCCTCTAATGATGATCTTAGTGTTAGTAGGAACTTCTACTACTAAGCCAGCTTCAGGTGTGAATTCAACCGGATGAGAGAAACCTACGTTCAATACAAGTTTTTCACCTTGTAAAGAAGCACGGTACCCAACCCCTACTAATTCAAGACTGCGTTCGAACCCTTTAGATACACCTTCAACCATGTTTGCAAGCAAAGCACGAGTTGTACCGTGAATCGTACGGTGTTCTTTTGATTCAGAAGGACGTGTTAATGTAACAACGTTCTCTGATTGTTCGATTTTAATATCTGCATTAAAAGTACGAGTAAGCTCGCCTTTTGGACCTTTTACAGTAACTTCATTGTTTGCACCAATTGTTACAGTAACGTCAGCAGGAACCTCAATTGGTTTTTTACCTACACGAGACATTCATTTGCACCTCCATTCGTTTGTTGCTTTTTACCAAACGTAAGCTACGATTTCGCCGCCAACTTGTTTAGCGCGTGCTTCTTTATCAGTTAGAAGACCATTAGAAGTTGACACTAAAGCAATTCCTAGGCCATTTAATACTCTAGGTACTTCATTTGTTTTCGCGTATACACGAAGACCAGGTTTTGAAATACGTTTTAAACCAGTAATAACGCGTTCGTTGTTTTGACCGTATTTCAAGAAGATACGGATGATACCTTGTTTGCTATCTTCTACGTATTCTACGTCACGAACAAAACCTTCACGTTTAAGGATCTCAGCGATCTCTTTTTTCATGTTTGAAGCAGGTACTTCCAATTTTTCGTGGCGAACCATGTTCGCGTTACGAATACGTGTAAGCATATCTGCAATCGGATCTGTCATTGTCATTACATATACCTCCTTCCCAGTTTAGGGGATTACCAGCTGGCTTTTTTCACGCCAGGAATTTGTCCCTTGTAAGCAAGTTCACGGAAACAAATACGGCAAAGTTTAAATTTACGTAAGACCGAATGCGGACGTCCGCAACGTTCACAACGTGTATAAGCTTGTACATTATGCTTTGGCGTGCGCTTTTGTTTTGCGATCATTGATTTTTTAGCCACGTTTACGCCTCCCTTATGTTTACTTTTGGAACGGCATTCCGAATTGTGTTAATAACTCACGAGCTTCTTCGTCAGAGTTCGCAGTTGTTACAATTACGATATCCATACCGCGTACTTTAGACACTTTATCGTAGTCGATTTCAGGGAAGATCAATTGTTCTTTTACACCTAATGTGTAGTTACCGCGACCGTCGAATGCTTTTTTAGAAACACCACGGAAGTCACGTACACGTGGAAGAGAGATAGCAATTAATTTATCCAAGAATTCATACATACGCTCACCGCGTAATGTTACTTTACAGCCGATAGGCATACCTTCACGAAGACGGAAGCCAGCTATAGATTTCTTAGCTTTAGTTACAACAGGTTTTTGACCTGTAATGATTGTTAATTCTTCAACAGCTGCATCTAGTGCTTTAGTGTTTTGAACAGCGTCACCAACACCCATGTTGATTACGATTTTGTTCACTTGTGGCACTTGCATAACTGATTTGTATTCAAACTTGCTCATTAGAGCAGGAGAAACTTCCTTAAGAAATTTTTCTTTTAGGCGGTTCATGTGTGTACCTCCCTTCTTCTTTTACTTATTTATCGATTGTTTCGCCAGATTTTTTTGCAACACGAACTTTTTTGCCATCTACCATTTTATAACCTACGCGAGTCGGCTCGCCTGATTTAGGGTCGATTAACATAACGTTCGATATGTGAATTGATGCCTCTTGGCTGACAATTCCACCTTGTGGATTTGCCTGGTTTGGTTTCATGTGCTTTTTCACAAGATTCATACCTTCAACTAGCACACGGTCTTTCTTGGGAAAAGCAGCAATGATTGTACCAGTTTTGCCTTTTTCTTTCCCTGAGATCACCATAACTTTGTCGCCTTTTTTAACATGCATTCTGTCGCACCTCCTTGATTGGCACTTTCATCTAGATTAAAGAACTTCCGGAGCTAAAGATACGATTTTCATGAAGCTATTGTCACGTAATTCACGTGCAACAGGTCCGAAAATACGAGTTCCGCGCGGGCCTTTATCATCTTTAATAATAACGCATGCGTTTTCATCAAATTTGATATAAGTACCGTCTTTACGGCGTACACCGCTTTTAGTGCGAACGATAACGGCTTTAACGACGTCACCTTTCTTGACAACGCCACCTGGTGTTGCTTTCTTAACTGTACACACAACGACATCGCCGATGTTAGCAGTTTTACGACCAGAACCACCAAGCACTTTAATTGTTAAAACTTCACGTGCACCTGAGTTGTCAGCAACTTTCATACGACTCTCTTGTTGGATCACTTAGGTAACCTCCTCTCGGAATATGGTCTGTTCCGAACTTTTGTATTTAAATAATTACCGCTTTTTCTACAACTTCCACTAGACGGAAACGTTTTGTAGCAGACAACGGACGAGTTTCCATGATACGAACTACGTCGCCTAATTTAGCTTCGTTTTGCTCATCATGTGCCTTGAACTTTTTAGAGTACTTAACACGTTTACCATAAAGTTTATGTTTTTTATATGTTTCAATCATAACAGTTACAGTTTTGTCCATTTTGTCAGAAACAACACGGCCCGTGTATACTTTGCGTTGATTACGCTCAGTCATGCTCGAAAACCTCCTTTATCAGTTATTTGCACTGATTTCTCTTTCACGAATCACAGTTTTCATACGCGCAATAGCTTTACGAACTTGGCTAATGCGTGCTGTGTTTTCTAATTGACCAGTCGCCAATTGGAAGCGAAGGTTGAAAAGCTCTTCTTTCAGTGATTTCACTTTTTGTTCGATTTCTGCAGTGGTAAGGTCACGGAGTTCATTAGCTTTCATTAGATTCACCACCAATTTCTTCACGTTTTACGATTTTAGTTTTCACAGGAAGTTTATGTGATGCAAGTCGAAGTGCTTCACGTGCTACCTCTTCAGAGACACCAGCGATTTCGAACATGATCTTTCCTGGTTTAACTACCGCTACCCAACCTTCAGGAGAACCTTTACCGGAACCCATGCGAACCTCAAGAGGCTTTTTCGTATAAGGTTTATGTGGGAAAATTTTAATCCAAACTTTACCGCCACGTTTCATGTAACGTGTCATTGCAATACGAGAAGCTTCGATTTGTCGGTTTGTGATCCAACTAGCTTCAACAGCTTGTAAGCCGAATTCACCAAAAGTTACTTCTTTACCGCCTTTCGCTTCTCCGCGCATTTTCCCGCGGTGTTCACGACGATATTTAACGCGTTTAGGCATTAACATATTATTTGCCTCCTTCCTCAGAGTTCGAGTTCTTCTTAACTGGAAGGACTTCACCACGATAGATCCAAACTTTAACACCAAGCTTACCATAAGTTGTGTCAGCTTCAGCGTGTGCATAATCAATGTCAGCACGTAAAGTATGAAGTGGTACAGTTCCTTCACTGTAGTGTTCAGCACGCGCGATGTCTGCGCCGCCTAAACGTCCAGATACTTGAGTTTTAATCCCTTTAGCACCAGCACGCATTGTGCGTTGTAATGATTGTTTTTGTGCACGACGGAAAGATACGCGGTTTTCTAATTGACGCGCAATGTTTTCAGCAACTAATTTTGCATCTAGATCCGCACGTTTAATTTCAACGATGTTGATATGAACACGTTTGCCGCCAGTAGTAGCATTTAGGTTTTTACGAAGTGCTTCCACTTCAGAACCACCTTTACCAATAACCATACCTGGTTTCGCAGTGTGAATTGTTACGTTTACACGGTTTGCAGCGCGCTCGATTTCAATTTTAGAAACAGAAGCTTCTTTCAAACGTGTTTCGATGTATTTACGAATTTTTATATCTTCGTGAAGAAGAGTTGCATAGTCTTTTTCTGCATACCATTTAGACTCCCAGTCACGAATAATGCCGATACGTAATCCTATTGGATGTACTTTTTGACCCACGAATTATCCCTCCTTCTTCTCAGATACCACGATCGTAATGTGGCTTGTGCGTTTGTTAATTGCGCTTGCACGCCCCATAGCACGTGGACGGAAACGTTTTAATGTTGGACCTTCGTCAACAAAAACTTCAGAAATAACTAGTTTGTTTACATCTAAATCATAGTTGTGCTCAGCGTTTGCAACAGCAGATTTCAACACCTTTTCAACAACAGGTGATGCCGCCTTAGGAGTAAGGCGCAAAATCGCAACTGCTTCACCGATTTGCTTGCCTCGGATTAAATCAACGACTAATCGTACTTTACGAGGGGCAATACGCACTGTTTTAGCAATAGCTTTAGCTTGCATCAGGATATCCTCCTCTCAATTAGCGTCTTGTTTTCTTATCGTCATTGCCATGGCCTTTATACGCACGTGTTGGTGCGAATTCGCCCAATTTGTGCCCTACCATATCTTCAGTCACATATACAGGAACGTGTTTACGTCCGTCATATACTGCGATCGTTAATCCGATAAAAGTCGGGAAAATTGTTGAACGGCGAGACCAAGTTTTGATCACTTGTTTTTTCTCAGAATCCTTTTGTGCGTCAACCTTCTTCATAAGATGGTCATCAACAAAAGGTCCTTTTTTCAAGCTACGACCCATTTTGGAACCTCCCTCAGTGAACTCGCTACGGCTCTCTTTTCGAACCGCAGAAGAATCACATTATTTTTTACGACGACGAATGATAAATTTGTCGGATTTGTTTTTCTTTTTACGAGTTTTGTATCCAAGAGTAGGTTTACCCCATGGAGACATTGGTGATTTACGACCGATTGGAGATTTACCTTCACCACCACCGTGTGGGTGATCGTTCGGGTTCATTACAGATCCACGTACAGTTGGGCGTTTACCTAACCAACGGTTACGACCTGCCTTACCGATGTTAATCAATTCGTGTTGTTCGTTACCAACTTGACCAATTGTAGCACGGCAAGTTCCTAGAATCATACGAACTTCACCAGATTGAAGACGAATAATTACGTACTTATCTTCTTTACCTAGTACTTGTGCAGATGTACCAGCAGAACGTACTAATTGTCCACCTTTACCAGGCTTCATTTCGATGTTATGGATTGTAGAACCCATAGGAATGTTTTGTAATGGTAATGCGTTACCCACTTTAATATCAGCATCAGGACCTGAAACGATAGTCATTCCAACTTCTAAGCCTTTAGGTGCTAAGATGTAACGTTTTTCACCATCTAAATAGTTAATCAATGCAATGTTTGCAGAGCGGTTTGGATCGTACTCAATAGTAGCAACGCGTCCTGGAATGCCATCTTTAAATCGTTTGAAATCGATGACACGATATTGACGCTTATGACCGCCACCATGATGACGAACAGTTAACTTACCTTGGTTATTACGGCCGCCTTTACGTTTAACAGGCTCAAGCAATGATTTTTCAGGCTTGTTCGTAGTGATTTCAGCGAAATCTGAAGCTGTCATGTTACGTCGACCGTTGGAGGTAGGTTTGTACTTTTTAATCGCCATGTTTATTCCCTCCTTCTTGTTAGTTCAATTTAAATCCTGTATGGATTAAACTTCGAATAATTCGATGTCTTTGCTTTCAGCAGTTAACTTAACAATTGCTTTACGGCGTTTGTTAGTATATCCACCAAATTTACCAACACGTTTGAATTTACCTTTGTAGTTCATGATGTTGACTTTCTCAACTTTCACTCCAAAGATTTCTTCAACAGCATGTTTAACTTGAGTTTTGTTGGCGCGAGTGTCCACTAAGAAAGTGTACTTTTTCTCTTCCATGACTTCTGAAGAACGCTCGGTAATGACCGGACGTTTAATAATATCACGTGCTTCCATTATCCTAGCACCTCCTCGATTTTTTCTACAGCAGCTTTAGTCACGATAATTTTCTCGTGTCCAAGCAAGTCAAGAACATTAATGCCTGTTGCTGTTACTACTGATACTCCTGGGATGTTACGAGCAGATAATGCTACGTTTTCATCAAGTTCAGCTGTAACGAACAAAGCTTTTTTCTCGATCGAAAGGTCTTTCAACACTTTCAAGAAGTCTTTTGTTTTTGGTGCGTTTAAAGCTAAGCTTTCAAGAACGATGAAGTTCTCTTCTAACACTTTCGAAGAAAGAGCAGAACGAAGAGCTAAGCGACGAACTTTTTTCGGCAATTTGTAGCTGTAGCTACGTGGAACTGGACCGAAAACAACACCACCGCCACGCCATTGTGGAGAACGAATTGAACCTTGACGAGCACGACCTGTTCCTTTTTGTTTCCATGGCTTACGACCACCACCAGCAACTTCAGAACGGTTTTTAACTTTATGATTACCTTGACGTAGTGAAGCTCTTTGAGAGACTACTGCATCAAATAATACATTATTGTTTGGTGCGATTCCGAAAACCGCATCGTTTAATTCGATTTCACCAACAGATGAACCTGTTTGGTTAAGTAAAGATACTTTTGGCATTCCTGTTATCCTCCTTTCTCTATTTAATTAGTTAGCTTTAATAGCAGATTTAACTACCACTAATGCTTTGCGAGAACCAGGAACATTACCTTTAACAAGTAGCAAGTTACGATCAGCATCAACTTTTACAATTACTAAGTTTTGGATCGTTACCATTGTGCCACCCATTTGACCAGGTAATTTCTTTTGTTTGAATACACGGTTCGGAGCAACTGGCCCCATTGAACCTGGACGACGGTGGTAACGAGATCCGTGGGCCATAGGTCCGCGAGATTGTCCGTGGCGTTTAATAACACCTTGGAAACCTTTACCTTTTGTCACACCAGATACATCAATTACATCGCCTTCTGCGAAACTTTCAACCTTGACTTCTTGACCAACTTCGTACTCAGCAATATTCAAGCCGCGGAATTCACGGATGAAGCGCTTAGGGGCAGTGCTTGCTTTTGCTACGTGTCCTTTTGCAGGTTTGTTAGAAAGCTTTTCACGCTTATCTTCAAAACCTAATTGGATTGCTTCGTAGCCGTCTGTTTCAACTGATTTCTTTTGAAGCACCACGTTTGGAGAAGCTTCAATTACAGTTACAGGGATTAAGTCACCGTTCTCAGCAAATACTTGCGTCATACCGATTTTTCTACCTAAGATTCCTTTGGTCATGTGTCACACCTCCTGCAGTTATTGTTTTTATATTTGTTATTTACCATTAAAGTTTGATTTCAATATCAACGCCAGATGGTAAGTCAAGCTTCATTAACGCATCAACAGTTTGTGGTGTTGGGTTAACGATATCGATCAGACGTTTATGCGTACGCATTTCGAATTGTTCACGAGAATCTTTGTACTTGTGAACCGCACGAAGAATTGTGTACACAGACTTCTCAGTTGGAAGTGGAATCGGACCTGATACACTTGCACCTGAACGTTTTGCAGTTTCCACAATTTTCTCAGCAGATTGATCAAGAATTCGGTGATCATACGCTTTCAAACGGATACGAATTTTTTGTTTTGCCATTATTTTCCCTCCTTTTCGCCTATTTACTAGACATTCTCAACGAAAATTTTCTAACCACCCGCCATGGCAAAGCGGCCGGGTGTGTCAGTAACCTCTCGCATCATCGCAGTCAAAGACCAACATTCAACATTATAACATATAGAAAAAGGATTCCGCAAGTGTTTTGTCGAAATTCTTTTTACTAACTCATGCTTATATAAACAATGAAGTTTACAAGTATCAGTATAAGAAAAACATCAGCCTGCATCAAGGTAGATGCAAGCTGTTTTTTATATTGTATGATGGTTTTACATTTATTTCAATAGCTAGACAAATAGTCCGAACATTAAGTTCTCACCTTAAAGAACCATGACCGTAATCCAACCAAAAACTAGTAACGGAATATTGTAATGCAAGAAAGTAGGAACACGAGTATCCCAGATATGATTTTGCTGACCATCGGCATATCATCCTGCAGTTGATGCGGGTGTACTATCCGAAGCTGATAATCCTGTATCTCTTAGTGCGCCAGCAGTTCCTATTAATGATATGATTTCGAGTGTGCTTTAACCGCATTCCAATTCTAACGGTACGAATATTGCAACGATAATCGCTATTGTTCTAAAGGATGTACCGATCCCATCATAATCAATAAGTCGATAAGTCCCCTGTTTCCTTCTTTTAATAATGCAGCACTTCCAACCATTGATTCAATGTCTCCAGTTGCTTGAACCACCGAAGCAAACCCATTTGCAGCAATCATGACGAATCCGTTGAACGCAATCATACGCATCCCTCACCCAGTATCTCCCTCTTTCCAATTTAGTGTTCCCGAAATGTACAATGCAACTTTTCCTGGAAGTGCCCCAATAATTAAGACATCCGTTGAGATTTGAGCAACCAATGCAGCAATTAATGCAATCACAGTAAAGATGGTATCTTTATTATCGGCTTTAACCAAAGTAGTTTCTTCTATAATAGTCTCACTTTCATATTTGCGAAGCTCTCAATATGAAATAAACAGCCTTCAACAAACCAGCAACAAGGACTCACCATCGGGATTAACATTGCAAACGGATACCCTTTAAATCAATCGCAAGACCAACAACATCTATTTGAGTCGCAGTGAATTCTTCTATGATGAAACCAAAAGTTAACACCAAAGCAATAAGGCGCATTCGGTTTTCAATAGGTTCATAACATGTAAGCTGAGTGATTCGAGTAACGGAATAAATGCGATATGAATCGGTTTATAATTTTGTGAGAATACCGCCATAAGTAACAAAGCTAAGATAATAAGAGTTTTAGCAAAGCCTGTCTTTTCTGTTTCACCATCTTTAATGATCAATTTATGTATGCTTGTCACAAGAAGCTCTGGAATTCCCGTTTTTTGAACTCACTACAGCAAATCCACCAAATAAGGCATAACTTAGTGCGATTGAGGCTACAGCTCCCAAACCATGCGTGAAAGAAGTGATGGTATCGATCAACGATAACCCACCAGTTAGAACACTTGAAATTGCCCCAATAACCAATCCAAGTAAAACATTTACTCGCAGCAAGTTCAAAATCAGCACGACTGCAACTGCATTCATTTATATTAACCTCTTTATACTTTAGACCACTGGTGTGTTAGTACATAAGAAAATAGAGATCAAAATATTTATGAATCAACAATTTATTGGAAACAATTATTGCTATGTGGTAGATATCCAATCTATCAAGCAAATACAAACTCATAAGCAAGTCAGCATGTATATGAGATATTCTTTGAGTGTCTTTTTCGTTTATGAAAAATTTAACGCACAAGCTGAGACGTTTATCGCTCATCCTAGAGATTTTTCAATGAAACTCGTCACACCGATAGGTAGATTCTTCGAACAAACAGGAAAAAGAGAGAAGTTGAATGGTTTTGTTCTTGTAAACTTTTGTTGAAAGCAAAAAGCAACTACGTAGTAAGTAAGCAATAATATAGATCAATCATTTTATCGACTATTTCAGATTTGTCATTGAAAACTTGTTGATCAAATAATTTTCAGAGACACGTTGAATTCCATCATGTTATGTCATTACTTAGGAAATAGTATTGTAAACAATTTTAACTAGATAAACATTCTAAACGAAAAAAAGACCTTGCCAGCGTCCCGGCAAGGTCTTTCTAAAAGTTTAATAATAATTATTTAGTAATAGTAGCAACTACACCAGCACCAACAGTACGTCCACCCTCACGGATAGAGAACTTAGTACCTTCTTCAAGCGCGATTGGAGCGATAAGAGAAACAGTCATTTCGATGTTGTCTCCAGGCATAACCATTTCAACGCCTTCAGGTAAGTTACAAACACCAGTTACGTCAGTTGTACGGAAGTAGAACTGAGGACGGTAGTTAGTGAAGAATGGAGTATGACGTCCACCTTCTTCTTTTGATAAAACATAAACTTCAGCTTTGAAGTCTGTGTGTGGAGTGATTGAACCTGGTTTAGCTAATACTTGTCCACGTTGGATATCTTCACGAGCTACCCCACGAAGAAGAGCACCGATGTTGTCACCAGCTTCTGCATAGTCAAGTAATTTACGGAACATTTCAACACCAGTTACAGTAGTTGATTTTGGTTCTTCTGCGATACCGATGATATCAACAACGTCTCCAACTTTAACTTGTCCGCGATCAACGCGTCCAGTTGCAACTGTTCCACGACCTGTGATTGAGAATACATCCTCAACAGGCATCATGAATGGTTTGTCAGTTTGACGTTCTGGAGTTGGGATGTAAGAATCAACAGCGTCCATTAATTCAACGATTTTCTCTTCCCAATCAGCTTCGCCTTCAAGAGCTTTTAGAGCTGAACCTTTAATTACTGGAATGTCATCGCCAGGGAAGTCATATTCAGAAAGAAGGTCACGAATTTCCATTTCTACTAATTCAAGTAGCTCTTCGTCGTCAACCATATCACATTTGTTCATGAATACTACTAAGTAAGGTACACCAACTTGACGTGAAAGAAGGATGTGCTCACGAGTTTGAGGCATTGGACCGTCAGCAGCAGATACTACTAAGATACCACCGTCCATTTGTGCAGCACCAGTGATCATGTTTTTAACATAATCGGCATGTCCTGGGCAGTCAACGTGTGCATAGTGACGAGTTGCAGTTTCATACTCAACGTGAGAAGTGTTGATTGTGATTCCACGCTCTTTTTCTTCAGGAGCGTTATCGATTTGTGCATAGCTCATTGCAGTACCACCAGAGCGTTTTGCAAGAACTGTTGCGATTGCAGCTGTTAAAGTTGTTTTACCATGGTCAACGTGACCGATTGTTCCTACGTTTGCGTGAGTTTTAGAACGATCAAATTTAGCTTTAGCCATTAGAGAAATCCTCCTCAAAATTATATTAATAGTTTTTTGTATGAATGATGAAGGTCGCGATCCCACATCATTCATAGCTTACAAAATAGTTATACTTGATAAAAAGTCAAAATTCAATTATTGACCTTTATTTTTTTTGATAATTTCTTCTGAAATTGATTTAGGTACTTCTTCGTAGTGATCGAAAGTCATAGAGAATACTCCACGCCCCTGAGTCGCAGAACGAAGTGTTGTAGCATAACCAAACATTTCTGCAAGTGGAACCATTGAACGAACAACTTGTGAATTACCACGAGCATCCATACCTTCTACGCGTCCACGGCGAGAAGTGATGTTACCCATAATATCTCCCAAGTATTCTTCAGGAATTACTACTTCCACTTTCATCATTGGCTCAAGAAGAACTGGTTTACATTTTGAAATTGCGTTTTTCAATGCCATAGATGCAGCAATTTTGAACGCCATTTCATTTGAATCGACATCATGGTAAGAACCGTCAAATAGACGAGCCTTAATGTCGATAAGTGGATATCCAGCAATTACACCATTGTTTAAAGAGTCACGAAGACCTGCTTCAACAGCTGGGATGTATTCACGTGGTACAACACCACCGACAACGCCATTTACGAATTCAAAGCCTTTTCCTTCTTCGTTTGGAGAGAATTCAATCCAAACGTGTCCGAATTGACCACGACCACCAGATTGTCGAACGAATTTACCTTCAACTGAAGCGGACTCACGGAATGTCTCACGGTAAGATACCATTGGAGCACCAACGTTAGCTTCCACTTTAAATTCACGGCGCATACGGTCAACTAAGATATCAAGGTGAAGTTCACCCATACCAGAGATGATTGTTTGTCCAGTTTCTGTGTCAGTATGAGCACGGAAAGTTGGATCTTCTTCTTGAAGTTTTTGTAAAGCTTGACCCATTTTATCTTGGTCAGCTTTTGATTTCGGTTCTACAGATAAAGAGATAACTGGCTCTGGGAATTCCATTGATTCAAGAATAACTTGGTTTTTCTCGTCACATAGAGTATCACCAGTTGTAGTGTCTTTAAGACCAACAGCAGCAGCGATATCACCAGAATAAACTTTAGAAATCTCTTCACGGCTGTTCGCATGCATTTGTAAGATACGACCTACGCGCTCACGTTTACCTTTTGTAGAGTTTTGTACGTATGAACCTGATTCAAGAACACCAGAGTACACACGGAAGAATGTTAATTTACCAACATAAGGGTCAGTCATTACTTTGAATGCCAATGCAGAGAATGGTTCATTGTCATCGGAATGACGAACAACCTCTTCATCAGAATCAGGTAATATACCATTAATAGCTGGCACGTCTGTTGGAGCTGGAAGATAATCAACTACTGCGTCAAGCATTTTTCGAACACCTTTGTGTTTGAATGCTGAACCACAAATAACTGGGTAGAATTCAACTGCAATTGTCGCTTTACGGATAGCCGTTTTCAACTCTGCATTTGAGATTTCTTCACCTTCTAGGTATTTCTCCATAAGATCTTCGTCAACGCTAGCTACCGCTTCGATTAATTTCTCACGATATTCTGCCGCTTGATCTTTATGTGATTCAGGAATTTCGCCTTCTGTAACTGCAGTACCGTCTTCGTTACCGTAGAAAGTAGCATTCATTTCAATAAGGTCGATAATTGCACTGAATTCTTCTTCAGCACCAATTGGAAGTTGGATTGGATGCGCGTTCGCTTGAAGGCGATCGTGTAGAGTTCCTACAGAATATAGGAAGTCTGCACCCATTTTATCCATTTTGTTAATGAAAACAATACGTGGTACGCCATAAGTTGTCGCTTGACGCCACACTGTTTCAGTTTGTGGTTCTACACCAGATTGTGCATCTAGAACAGTAACGGCTCCATCAAGTACTCGAAGTGAACGTTCAACTTCAACAGTGAAATCAACGTGTCCAGGAGTATCAATGATGTTTACGCGGTGACCCTTCCAAGAAGCTGTTGTAGCAGCAGATGTGATAGTGATACCACGTTCTTGCTCTTGCTCCATCCAGTCCATTTGTGATGCACCTTCATGCGTTTCACCAATTTTATGGATTTTACCAGTGTAATAAAGAACACGCTCAGTTGTTGTTGTTTTACCAGCATCGATATGAGCCATGATTCCGATATTACGCGTATTCTCTAAGGAGAACTCTCTAGCCATTTTGTATTTCTCCTTCCATCTCTCAAATGAGTAATTAGTGGATGAAAAATCCTACCAGCGGTAATGAGCGAATGCTTTGTTCGCTTCTGCCATTTTGTGCATATCTTCACGTTTTTTAACTGAAGCACCAGTGTTGTTAGAAGCGTCAAGAATTTCATTAGCTAGACGCTCTTCCATTGTTTTCTCCCCACGAAGACGAGAATAGTTCACTAAGTAACGAAGACCTAGTGTAGAACGACGTTCTGGGCGTACTTCGATTGGCACCTGATAGTTAGAACCACCAACACGGCGAGCTTTAACTTCAAGGACTGGCATGATGTTTGCTAATGCAGCATCAAATACTTCTACAGGATCTTTACCTGAACGTTCTTTAACTAGTTCGAACGCTCCATAAAGAATTTTTTGAGAAGTACCTCTTTTACCATCTACCATCATTTTATTGACTAAACGAGTTACTAGTTTCGAATTATAAATTGGATCTGGTAACACGTCACGTTTGGAAACAGGACCTTTACGAGGCATGTGTTTTCCTCCTTTCGAGTATTTCTATAGTTTTATTTTATATTAGCTTTTTTTAACTTTAGGGCGTTTAGTACCGTATAATGAACGGCTTTGCATACGTCCGTTTACACCAGCTGTATCAAGAGCACCACGTACGATATGGTAACGTACTCCAGCTAAGTCTTTTACTCGTCCTCCACGGATTAGAACAACACTGTGTTCTTGAAGGTTGTGACCTTCACCAGGGATGTACGCAGTAACCTCAAGTAGGTTAGTTAAACGTACACGAGCATATTTACGTAATGCCGAGTTAGGTTTACGTGGCGTCATTGTACCAACACGTGTACAAACCCCACGTTTTTGCGGAGAGTTAACGTTTGTTAACGTTTTTTTAGAGCTGTTATACCCTTTATTCAACGCAGGTGAGTTTGATTTTACACTTTTGGATTTACGAGGCTTACGTACTAATTGGTTAATTGTAGGCATCGATTATTCCTCCCTTCTTCTTATCGTTGTAATACCACACATCCAGGTGGTTCATTTTTGGGTAAAAAACAAAGTTTTTGTGTTTTCTTACACAAAAACCATTATACAGTAATTGCAACTACTGCTGCACCTACTTGAAGTCCGCAGGCTTTACCGAGTTCTATTTTAGACTCTACAAATTCAACCTTCACACCTTTTTCTTGTGCTAATTGAATAGCCGATTGGGTGATCCGAGTGTCTGCATCGCGAGCCACGAGAATTTCTACTACATGGCCACCGTGTATTGCTTTTACTGCTTGCTTAGTACCGATGACGGTTTTCTTCGCCTGATTAACTTTTTCATAAGACATTTACATATCCTCCAAAGACCCAGACCTTCAACTATCAACCTTAAACATATTAACATTCAAAAATTTTTCTGTCAACCTGTTTCAGAAAATATCCGGGGGGATGTTTCAATAATATTCCCCCGGAATTTGTTGAAGTTATTCTGCGTTCACAGTTACTCCGGATTCATTTCTCTTATCTGCAACCATTTTGATTTGACGGTAACGTTGCATACCAGTACCCGCTGGAACGAGTTTACCAATAATAACGTTTTCTTTCAAGCCAAGTAATTCATCACGTTTTCCTTTTATCGCCGCGTCTGTTAACACACGCGTTGTTTCTTGGAATGACGCTGCTGATAAGAATGATTCTGTTTCAAGAGACGCTTTCGTAATACCGAGAATAACTGGGCGACATGTTGCTGGGATTCTCCCGTTTAACACGGCTTCTTTATTCGCATCAGCAAATTGGTGAATGTCGAGTAATGAACCAGGCAATAGATCCGTTTCACCCGCCTCGATGACACGCACTTTACGAAGCATTTGGCGTACCATTACTTCGATGTGTTTGTCTCCGATTTCTACCCCTTGCATACGGTATACTTTTTGAACTTCTTTCAACAAATAAACTTGAACAGTTGAAACGTCTTTTACTTTTAGTAATTCTTTCGGATCGATTGAACCTTCCGTTAATACTTCGCCTCGTTTAATAGGGTCGTTAACTTGAACTTTTACGCGACCATTATAAGGAGAAAGGTATTTACGTGTTTCAACATCACCTTGAATAGTAATTTCTTTTTGTCCCTCTTTAATTTCTTCAATTTCAGTGATAACACCTGTGATTTCAGAAATAACAGCTTGACCTTTAGGATTACGAGATTCAAAAATCTCTTGGATACGTGGAAGACCCTGTGTAATATCGTCTCCAGCTACCCCACCGGTATGGAATGTACGCATCGTTAACTGAGTACCCGGTTCACCGATTGATTGTGCAGCAATAATCCCAACTGCTTCTCCAACTTCAACGTTTTCACCAGTTGCTAAGTTGATCCCGTAACATTTTTTACATACGCCGTGTTTCGTGTTACATGTGAAAGCAGAACGAATTGTTAACTCTTCGAATCCAGCCTCTAAAATAACGCGAGCTACGTCTTCTGTAATTAAACCATCTTTTTCCAAAATAACTTCTTTCGTTTCTGGATGGTAGATTGTTTTGCGTGTATGACGACCAACAATACGTTCGTCGAAACCTTCAATTACTTCAGTTCCGTCCATTAATGCGCCAATCAACAAGCCACGGTCCGTTCCACATTCATCTTCACGAACAATAACATCTTGAGCAACGTCAACTAATCGACGAGTTAGGTAACCTGAGTCAGCTGTTTTAAGTGCTGTATCGGCAAGACCTTTACGAGCACCATGCGTAGAGATGAAGTATTCAAGAACTGTTAAACCTTCACGGAATGATGACTTAATCGGAAGTTCGATAATACGACCAGCCGGATTGGCCATCAACCCACGCATACCAGCAAGTTGAGTGAAGTTGGATGCGTTACCACGCGCTCCTGAGTCACTCATCATGAAGATTGGGTTTAAATTATTCAATGATTTCATTAGTTTTTCCTGAATAACGTCCTTCGCAGCACTCCAATAAGAAATAACACGATCATATCGCTCTTCTTCTGTAATTAAACCACGACGGAATTGCTTCAGTACTTTATCTACTTTATCTTGTGCTTCTTCAAGAACCTCACCTTTATCTGGAAGTACCACGATATCTGAAATACCGATTGTAATACCAGCTCTAGTTGAGTATTTGAATCCAAGATTTTTCATACGGTCAAGCATTTTAGACGTTTCCGTAATGTGGAAGCGTTTGAATACTTCAGCGATGATATTCCCAAGAATTTTCTTCTTGAATGGTGATACAAGTTCCATTTCTTCAATGTGTTTACGCACATCTGTAGTTGTAGGAACAAAATATTTAGATGGTGTTTCAACTTGAAGGTTGAAATCCGTTGGTTCGTTAATGTAAGGGAATGTTTCAGGTAATATCTCATTGAAAATCACTTTACCTACTGTAGTCAATAACAACATCTTGTTTTGTTCTTCAGTAAATGTTGTGTTTTTCAAAGATCCTGCTGAAATTGCAATACGTGTATGCAAGTGCGCATGTCCATTTTGATAAGCAATTAACGCTTCATTAGGACCGTAGAATGTAGAACCTTCACCTGTAGCACCTTTGCGCTCAAGTGTTAAGTAATAGTTACCTAAAACCATATCTTGAGATGGTGTAACAACTGGTTTTCCATCTTTCGGGTTCAAAATGTTTTGTGCTGCCAACATAAGTAAACGAGCTTCAGCTTGTGCTTCTGCTGATAAAGGAACGTGAACAGCCATTTGGTCACCATCGAAGTCAGCGTTATAAGCTGTACATACTAGTGGGTGAAGACGGATTGCACGCCCTTCAACTAATGTTGGTTCAAATGCTTGAATTCCTAGACGGTGAAGAGTCGGTGCACGGTTTAATAAAACCGGATGCTCCTTAATAACGTCTTCTAATACATCCCAAACTTCTGGATGCATACGTTCAATTTTACGTTTCGCACTCTTGATGTTGTGTGCTAAGCCGCGTCCAACTAGCTCTTTCATAACAAATGGTTTGAATAATTCAATTGCCATTTCTTTCGGAAGACCACATTGATACATTTTCAAGTTTGGACCTACTACGATAACCGAACGACCAGAGTAGTCAACGCGTTTACCAAGTAAGTTTTGACGGAAACGTCCTTGTTTCCCTTTCAACATATGTGAAAGTGATTTTAATGGACGGTTACCTGGTCCAGTAACCGGACGGCCACGACGACCATTATCAATCATTGCATCTACTGCTTCTTGTAACATACGTTTTTCGTTTTGCACGATGATGCTTGGTGCACCTAAATCCAGCAAGCGTTTTAAACGGTTATTCCGGTTAATTACACGACGATACAAATCATTCAAATCGGATGTAGCAAAACGGCCACCATCTAATTGAACCATTGGTCGTAGTTCTGGTGGAATCACTGGCAGTACGTCTAATATCATCCAATCCGGCTTATTACCGGAGTTACGGAATGATTCAACTACTTCAAGACGCTTAATTGCACGCGTGCGTCGTTGACCAGCTGCAGTTTTAAGCTCTTCCTTCAGAACTTCCGTTTCTTTTTCAAGATCAAGTTCTTGAAGAAGGCGTTTTAGGGCTTCTGCACCCATTGCTGCATAAAATTTCTTGCCGTATTTTTCACGATACGCACGATACTCTTTTTCAGACAATAGTTGTTTACGCTCAAGCGGAGTATCCGCAGGGTCTACAACTACGTAAGAAGCAAAGTAAATTACTTCTTCTAATGAACGAGGTGACATATCTAAAATTAATCCCATACGACTTGGAATCCCTTTAAAATACCAAATATGTGATACAGGAGCTGCTAATTCAATGTGACCCATGCGTTCACGACGAACTTTCGAACGTGTAACTTCAACGCCACAACGATCACAAACAACACCTTTATAACGAACACGCTTATATTTACCACAATGACATTCCCAGTCCTTTGTTGGTCCGAAAATGCGTTCACAGAACAAACCATCTTTTTCAGGTTTCAGTGTGCGGTAGTTAATCGTTTCAGGCTTCTTCACTTCACCATATGACCAAGAACGAATCTTGTCAGGAGATGCTAAACCAATCTTCATGTACTCAAATTCATTAACGTCTATCAAGGAGCCTACCTCCCTTAGTCTGGGTATAAAGACTTTATCCACTTAGCTCAGGCGGATAACTTTTATGGAATCGGAAATGCGGGCAGGTAGATACCTGCCCTCAATCCTTAAAACTCATTTATATGTGTAATTCAAGCAGTCAACCTTACTCAGCTGAACCTACTGGTACTTCGTTCGTAGTTGGCAGGATATTGAGTGCATCCGCCGGTTGAAGATCATCTTCTTCATCCAAGTCACGCAGCTCAATTTCTTCGTCGTTGATTGTTAACATCTTAACGTCCATACCTAAACTTTGAAGTTCTTTTATTAATACTTTAAATGATTCTGGAACACCAGGTTGTGGTACACTTTCGCCTTTAACGATTGCTTCGTATGTTTTCACACGACCCACAACGTCATCGGATTTCACTGTCAAGATTTCTTGAAGTGTATAAGCAGCACCGTATGCCTCAAGTGCCCAAACCTCCATCTCACCGAAACGTTGTCCACCGAATTGTGCTTTACCACCAAGCGGTTGTTGCGTAACAAGAGAGTAAGGTCCAGTTGAACGTGCATGTAACTTATCGTCAACCATGTGCGCTAACTTGATCATATACATAATTCCGACAGAAACGCGGTTGTCAAATGGTTCACCAGAGCGACCATCATACAATGTTGTTTTACCATCACGGTTCATACCAGCTTCTTCCATCGTATCCCAAACATCTGCTTCATTGGCACCATCAAATACAGGTGAAGCCATATGAATGCCAAGTTTACGAGAAGCCATACCTAAGTGAAGCTCCAAAACTTGTCCGATGTTCATACGAGAAGGAACCCCAAGAGGGTTAAGCATGATATCTACAGGCGTACCATCCGGCATGAATGGCATATCTTCTTCTGGGAGAATACGTGAAATTACACCTTTGTTACCATGACGACCGGCCATTTTATCTCCAACAGAAATTTTACGTTTTTGAACGATATATGCACGAACCAACTGATTTACGCCAGGTGGCAACTCATCGCCATCTTCGCGGTTAAACACTTTGACGTCCAAGATAATTCCGCCTGCACCATGAGGTACACGTAGAGACGTATCACGAACTTCGCGTGCTTTTTCACCAAAAATCGCATGTAATAAACGTTCTTCAGCCGTTAATTCTGTAACGCCCTTAGGTGTTACTTTACCTACTAAGATATCACCGTCGCGAACTTCCGCACCAACACGGATAATACCACGGTCATCTAAATTACGAAGTGCTTCTTCCCCGACATTCGGAATATCACGAGTGATTTCTTCAGGCCCAAGTTTCGTATCACGCGATTCTGACTCGTACTCTTCAATATGCACAGAAGTGTACACATCATCTTTAACTAGTCGTTCACTCATGATTACAGCATCTTCATAGTTATATCCATCCCAAGTCATGAAAGCAACGAGTACGTTACGTCCAAGAGCCATTTCTCCACGTTCCATAGATGGACCATCTGCTAAAATATCAAGTGGTTTCACACGATCGCCAACTTTGACAATCGGACGTTGGTTATAGCTTGTTCCTTGGTTTGAACGAATGAATTTTTGTAATTTATATTTAGTTAAATCGCCTTTAACTTCTTTTCCGTCGATTTCTTCAATGCGACGAACTCGAATTTCTCTTGCCTCAACATGTTCAACGATTCCATCAAACTTCGCAATAACTGCAGCTCCAGAATCACGCGCGTTTACATGTTCCATACCTGTTCCCACGAAAGGTGCTTCAGGGTTTAATAACGGAACAGCTTGACGTTGCATGTTCGCACCCATTAGGGCACGGTTGGAGTCATCGTTTTCCAAGAATGGAATACAAGCTGTTGCTGCTGATACTACTTGTTTCGGCGAAACATCCATGTAATCGATTGCGCTACGTTTGAATACCGTGTTATCACCACGGAAGCGACCTACAACTTCTTCATCTACGAATTCACCAGTTTCAGATATCCGTGCATTTGCTTGTGCAACTACATAATTATCTTCTTCATCAGCAGTTAAGTAATCGATGCGAGCTGTTACGATCCCTGTCTCAGGGTCAACACGACGATAAGGAGTTTCAATAAATCCGAACTTATTCACTTTCGCGAAACTAGAAAGTGAGTTAATCAATCCAATGTTTGGCCCCTCAGGCGTTTCAATCGGACACATACGACCATAGTGAGAGTAATGAACGTCACGCACTTCAAAACCAGCACGCTCACGAGTTAAACCACCTGGTCCTAATGCCGATAGACGGCGTTTGTGCGTCAATTCAGCAAGCGGATTCGTTTGATCCATGAATTGGGATAATTGAGAACTACCAAAGAACTCTTTAATTGATGCAATAACCGGTCGGATATTAATCAATTGTTGTGGCACAATAGATTGTGTGTCATTGATTGACATACGTTCACGTACAACACGTTCCATACGAGAAAGACCAATACGGAATTGGTTTTGCAGTAATTCACCTACTGAACGCAAGCGACGGTTACCAAGATGATCAATGTCATCAGTGTTTCCGACGTTGTACAGTAAGCCGAAGAAGTAACTAATAGAAGAAATAATGTCAGCCGGTGTAATATTTTTAATGGCATCTTCAATATACGCGTTGCTAATCACATTGATTTCTTGTTGGGCTTCGTTATTTGGGGCATAAATTTTGATTGATTGCAAAGTGATATCGCCATCTAATACGCCACCGATTTGAGAAATTGTTTGGAATCCGATTCCATTCTCAAGATGGGGAATTAAACGATCAAGTAAACGACGGTCAATCACTGCGCCTTGTTCTGCTAGGATTTCCCCAGTTTCAGGATCTACAAGCGTTTCAGCCACAGTTTGATTGAACAAACGATTTTTTATGTGAAGTTTTTTATTCATTTTGTATCGACCAACATTCGCTAAATCATAGCGTTTTGGGTCAAAGAAACGTGAGTACAACAGACTTTTTGCGCTTTCAACTGTTGGCGGCTCGCCTGGACGAAGACGCTCATAAATTTCAAGCAATGCTTTTTCTGTGCTCTCCGTGTTGTCTTTTTCAAGCGTGTTACGTAGGAATTCATTATCACCAATTAAGTCGATGATTTCTTGATCAGAACCAAAACCAAGTGCACGTAAAAGAACCGTTACTGGTAATTTACGTGTGCGATCGATACGTACATAGACTACGTCTTTTGCATCAATTTCATATTCTAACCATGCACCACGGTTTGGAATAACCGTTGCACCGAAACCTTTTTTACCATTTTTATCCGTCTTATCGTGGAAGTAAACACTTGGTGAACGCACTAACTGAGAAACGATAACTCGCTCCGCACCGTTAATAACGAAAGTACCCGTTTCAGTCATTAGTGGGAAATCACCCATAAAGACGTCTTGTTCTTTCACTTCTTCTGTTTCCTTGTTGTGTAAACGTACTTTTACGCGAAGTGGTGCTGCGTATGTAACGTCACGTTCTTTTGATTCATCAACCGGATACTTCGGATCAGCTAAAGTATAGTCGATGAATTCAAGTGAAAGATTACCTGTAAAGTCTGTGATTGGTGAAATGTCACGGAACATTTCACGCAAGCCTTCTTCCAAGAACCATTCATAAGATGCTGTTTGAATTTCGATTAAATTCGGAAGTTCCAGCACCTCAGTAATACGCGCAAAACTTCTGCGCTGGCGGTGTTGTCCGTACTGAACTAGTTGACCTGCCAACTCATTCACCCCTCAATAAAGCAATATTAGGACTTTTCGTTACACCATATTTAGTGTATGATGTCGAAAAGACAAAAAGAAAACGAGATCTGCAAGAGCTCATTTTCGGTTAACCACATTTATTCTTGGTAAGTATACCCACTTATAAAATAGCTTTATACAAAAAAGGCATACGACCGCAAAATAATATTTTTGCATCTTATTATAATATCATAGCGATTTTGTCAAGTCAAATATTCATTTAACTTTCTCAGCCTTGATAATCCAGTAACCTTTTACTTTATCAACCACTTTAACTTGACCGAAAATTTCTTCTAATCGATCGAAAGAAGACGGTGCCCCTTGTTTCTTCTGAATGACTACCCACAATTCTCCACCCAAACTCAACTTGCGATATGCCTCTAAATAAAAACGAAAAATCGTTTCTTTACCTGCACGAATTGGCGGGTTTGTTAAGATTGCAGCAAAGTCAGCTTCCGTAACATCAGTCAAGCCATCACTTTCATAGATTCGCACATTTTGTACCCCGTTCACTTCCGCATTTTTCCGCGAAAGCTGCACCGCACGTTCATTAATGTCCACCATGTGAACCGTACGATTTATTTCGGTTTTGGCAATGGATAATCCAATGGGCCCATAACCACAACCCACATCTAGTACCGGTCCATCAGTTGTCGGCATTACAAACGTATCAATTAAGACACGGGAGCCAAAATCTACTTCGCTTTTACTAAAAACCCCTGTATCTGTTTCAAATTGAAACAACTCACCACGAAGTGGAAAACTCCATGATTTGGGCTTGCTTTCCGATTGAGGTTTTTTTGAATAATAGTGTTCAGACATTCGGGGACCCTCCAACCTTTATAAGAAAAGCGCAAAGTGCCGTCTTAGTCTGACACCAGCTTGCAGGACCTCCTGCAGCTTAGCTGTGGACTGGCACTTGTAGCTAGACATTGCATCATTAGAATGAAAAAATCTCTTTGCATACATTCTTTTTTTCTTACATATAAGCAAATAGAAGAAAAGCCCGTCGATAACTGACGACGAGCTTTCCGTTTCTTTTTGAAAAGAAATTATTTAACTTCTACTGAAGCGCCAACTTCTTCAAGTTTAGCTTTAACTTCTTCTGCTTCTGCTTTAGAAATGCCTTCTTTAAGAGCTTTAGGAGCGTTGTCTACAACTTCTTTAGCTTCTTTAAGACCCAATCCAGTGATTTCACGAACTGCTTTGATTACTTTGATTTTTTGATCTCCTGCAGAGTTAAGGATTACATCAAATTCAGTTTGCTCTTCTTCAACAGCAGCTCCGCCACCAGTTGCCATAGCCATTGGTGCAGCAGCTGTAACGCCGAATTCTTCTTCGATCGCTTTTACTAAGTCGTTTAATTCTAGAACTGTCATACCTTTGATTGCTTCAAGGATTTGAGTGTTGTTCATTGTATGTTCCTCCTAATAGGAATATTTTTTTGTTTGGGTTACCCCGATTTTCAGAAACTAAGCTACGTAACGAATTAAGCGCCTTGTTCTTCTTTTTGTTCTGCAACAGCTTTTGTTGCAAGCGCGAAGTTGCGCATTGGAGCTTGAAGAACGCTTAATAGCATTGACAACAAACCTTCGCGAGAAGGAAGTTCAGCTAGTGCTTTAATATCGTCTGCAGTTGCGATTGTACCTTCAATCACACCGGCTTTGATTTCAAGCTTATCGTTCTTTTTAGCGAAATCGTTGATGATTTTCGCTGGAGCTACTACATCTTCAGTTGAAAATGCAATCGCGTTAGGACCTGTAAGATTTTCATTCAATCCTGCAAGACCTGCTGCTTCAGTTGCACGGCGAGTCATCGTGTTTTTGTACACTTTGAATTCAACGCCAGCTTCACGAAGTTGTTTACGAAGTTCCGTAATTTGAGATACTGTCAAGCCACGGTAGTCAACTACTACTGCAGTTGCAGCTGTAGTGAACTTTTCTGTAATTTCTTCAACTCGAACCTTTTTAGCTTCGATTGTTCTGCTCATCTGGACACCTCCTAATAGAATGAGTCATTTATACCGGCAAAAGAAAAGCCCCTGATCTAAAATTAGACAGGGGCTGAAACGTCATCTTTAAAAGAATCTGAATACATGTCCTCGGTAGGATCATTATGCGACACGTCGCCCCTACTGTCTACGGTACAAATAAATTTTTATAACAAAAACTATCTTAACAGATAGACTTTAATCCGTCAATATTACTTGTTAACTTTTACGTTTGAAGAATCCACTTTTACAGATGGACCCATCGTAGTTGTAATGTTAACTGATTTCATGTAAGTCCCTTTAGATGCAGCTGGTTTCGCTTTTTGAACAACATCAAATACTGCTAAGAAGTTTTCAACTAACTTGTCGTCTGCGAAAGAAACTTTACCGATTGGCGCATGAATGATACCAGCTTTGTCAGCACGGTATTCAACTTTACCAGCCTTGATTTCATCAATTGCTTTAGTTACGTCAAATGTTACTGTACCCGTTTTAGGGTTAGGCATAAGACCTTTAGGTCCAAGTACACGACCTAATTTACCAACTTCACCCATCATGTCAGGAGTAGCTACGATTACATCGAAGTCAAACCATCCTTGTTGGATTTTAGCAATATACTCTGCATCGCCAACAAAGTCAGCGCCAGCAGCTTCTGCTTCTTTTAATTTTTCGCCTTTAGCGAAAACTAATACACGTTGAGTTTTACCAGTTCCGTTTGGAAGTACTACTGCTCCACGGATTTGTTGGTCATTTTTACGTGTGTCGATTCCTAATTTGAATGCCACTTCAACTGTTGCGTCAAAGTTAACAGTGCTTGTTTTTTTAGCAAGTTCAATTGCCTCTTGAGCCGCGTATAATTTTGTGCGGTCTACTAGTTTCGCTGCATCTTGTAACTTTTTACCTTTTTTAGCCATTTTAAAATGTCCTCCTTGATTGTGGTTTTAGCGGAATGAACCTCCCACGAATAAGGGTTGCGTGTCCTTTCGACCGCAACCCTCCAAAAACAAATGCATCATCAAGTGAAGGGATTAGTCTTCGATGACAATACCCATGCTACGCGCAGTACCTTCAACCATCAACATCGCTGCTTCTACTGATGCTGCGTTTAGGTCTGGCATTTTTTGTTCAGCGATTTCGCGAACTTTATCACGCTTCACCGTTGCAACTTTTTTGCGGTTTGGTTCACCAGAACCTGACTGAATTCCAGCCGCCACTTTAAGTAATACTGCTGCAGGTGGAGTTTTTGTAATGAATGTAAATGAACGGTCTTCAAATACAGAAATTTCAACCGGGATAATTAGTCCAGCTTGATCTGCAGTACGTGCGTTGAACTCCTTACAGAATCCCATGATATTAACACCTGCTTGACCCAATGCTGGACCAACCGGTGGCGCTGGATTTGCTTTACCTGCAGGAATTTGTAATTTAACAACCTTAACAACTTTTTTAGCCACGAGACACACCTCCTTAAGTCCGTGATGTGGTAATTGGGTTGCCCCTCCCACTCAATATCTGTCTGTCAGCTACTAGCTGAACATAAGCTAAAATTTTTGCAGACTTTTTCAATTTCAGTCTGACCTTTGAAATAATACCACTTTTTCGAAATTTAATCAAGTGGTTTCTATAAAGATAATGAAATATGAATTTCGACAGAACTTTCTTTCCTACTAGCCAGCTGTTTCTAGTTCAAACGCTAGCTCACACCTAAGCTTCAGACCTTCATGCGAAAGCTAACTTTCGATTCCAGCGCAGGATTCGAATTTGAACGGCCTACTCCATATTTTATTGTGTTGAGCTAGAGTGGCGATTCCCACTTTTCTTACGGCATTTTGATTACTTGTTCATAATCAAGTTCCATTTTCGTTTCACGTCCAAACATATCAACTGCAACTTTCAACTTACCTTTAGCTTCATCAATTTCTTCCACTTTTCCTTGGAAGTGTGCAAATGGTCCTTCAAGAACTTCAACCATTTCACCAACTTCGTACTGTGCTCCCATTTTACGTTCGGTCATGCCCATTTGTTTCAAGATAAATTCCACTTCCTCCGGCAACAAAGGAGTTGGTTTAGCCCCTCCACCTGAAGATCCGATAAATCCAGTAACACCAGGTGTGTTACGTACGACATACCAAGAATCATCTGTCATTACAAGCTCCACTAAAACATACCCAGGGAACGTTTTACGCATAACAACACGTTTTTTACCATCTTTAAAATCTGTTTCTTGTTCTTCCGGGATAATTACACGGAAGATTAAATCTGACATACCCATTGTTTCAACACGCTTTTCAAGATTTGCTTTTACTTTATTTTCGTACCCAGAATACGTGTGTACAACATACCAATTTTTCTCCATAAGTAGCAGGACTTTTCGTCCGTCCCTCCATTTCTTAGACAAATGAAAAAACCCGTTCTCAGTTTATGACGGGCTATTTTCACAAGTATAATCTGTTATCAAATTATAACGCAAGGAACCAGCGGACCGCTTCCGAAATTCCTAAGTCGATGACCGCGAAAAATACAGCCATAACTACAACCGTCGAAAGAACGATGACTGTGTAACGAGTCATTTCTTTACGTTTAGGCCAGCTAACTTTTCTCATTTCCTTTACAACATTACCAAAGAAACCACTGATATTAGCCATTCTAATTTTACCCCCGAGTAAAAATATATATGTTTTTTGTTAAAGCGTTTGTTTATGAACCGTATGTGCCTTACAATGTGAGCAAAACTTTTTTAGTTCCAAACGCTCACTTGTTCCTTCTTTTGAAGTAGGGACCGTATAGTTTCTTGAACCACATTGCTCACAACTTAGGACGACTTTTTTAGCCATATTATCACCTTTTAAGTCAACATTTGTCTGTTTAAAGACTATCATCTACTGTATTGACTGTCAACAATCGGTTCTATAAGTCTATTAATGAACCCCGCCGATTTCAATGTGTCGCTCAAGTTTTCGTTTCACTCTTTGCAGCGCATTGTCAATTGATTTCACATGACGATTTAACTCTTCGGAAATCTCATGGTACGACTGACCATCTAAATACAATGCCAGGACTTGCCGTTCTAGCTCACTCAATATTTCACCCATTTTTTCTTCCATGTAATCAAAATCCTCACGATGAATCATGAGAACTTCTGGATCATCAATAACGGAACCTGAAATTACATCCATCAACGTTCGATCTGACTCTTCATCAAAAATCGGCTTGTCTAATGATACATAGGAATTGAGCGGAATATGTTTTTGACGAGTAGCTGTTTTTATCGCAGTAATAATTTGGCGCGTGATACAAAGTTCAGCAAATGCACGAAAAGATGAGAGCTTGTCCCCTCTGAAATCTCGAATCGATTTATAAAGTCCAATCATTCCTTCTTGAATGATGTCCTCCTTATCGGCCCCGATTAAAAAATATGATCTTGCTTTCATACGTACAAAAGATCGATACTTAGTAATTAAAAAATCAAGTGCATCCGTATCTCCGCTATGGACCAATTCCACAAGCTCTTCATCTAGTAAATCTTCAAAATGTTGTAGTTTTACGTGTACATGGTTACTATTTATCACAGTATCACCTCTGCCGGTCTGCGTAGTTAGACCCTAGTATACAGGAAGTGGAAATCGAGCGTCAACGCTTCATTTAATCCCTCTGCGCCATTTTTCAAAAATTTCTGCCACTTCATTGGTGAGCTGTATTTTTGAAATTGGCTGCTGGTCTTGTATAGCCTTGACTTTCTTGGTGATATTTTCATGTACTAAATCCATTTCAATTTCTAATTCGCGGGCAGATATTCTGAGTGCACCTTGAGCAAAGATTACCCATTGCTCCGTGAGATCTGATGTTGCAACATGTATTTGAACGCGTCGCGTCATTAATTGCGATGTTAACTTTTCGATACGTTCATCAGCAGTTTCATTTTCCCGAGTGAAAATTACCTCGACATCAAATTGTTTTTCTTTTTTTCAATGCCTGGCACAAGATAAGCATCGAAGACCACGATAACTCGCAATCCAGAAAACGCTTTGTATTCAGCCATCATTTCAATAAGCCGATCTCTTGCATCTATGAGTTTATTGGCCTTTAACTCGCGTAACTCTTTCCATGCTCCGATTATGTTATATCCATCGACGAGCAATATGTCCATTTTGATTACCCATTAACTGGTTGACGGTTTCGCAACACTTCGTACATCAAGATGGCAGCTGCAACAGATGCATTTAGTGAGGTAACTTGTCCAACCATCGGCATGTTATATAGGAAATCGCACTTTTCTTTCAGTAATCGACTCATTCCTTTACCTTCGCTACCGATGATAATCGCCAATGGCAATTTGGCATCCATTCGACGGTAATCAGCCGAGCCTTTTGCATCTGTTCCAGCGACCCATACACCTCTTTTTTTCAAATCTTCCACCGTTTGGGCCAAGTTTCCAACGCGCGCTACGGGAATATGTTCAATTGCTCCTGTTGAGGTTTTTGCAACGACAGCTGTTAATCCAACCGCACGTCGTTTCGGAATTATTACGCCATGTACACCTGTTGCATCTGCTGTTCGCAAAATCGAACCAAGATTATGTGGATCCTCTAACTCATCTAAAATCAAGAAGAATGGATCTTCATTACGAGATGCAGCAAGTTCGAATAACTCATCTATCTCTGCATATCGGTATGCAGCAACGGATGCGGCAATCCCCTGATGAGTTGCTCCGTCCGTCAATTGATCTATTTTGTTTTTCGGTACAAACTGAACGACAATCCCCGCTTCTTTTGCAAGTTGCAATAGCTCTGCGATACCCGCTTTTTTAACACCTTCCGCGACCCACACTTTATTCATATCACGTCCTGAACGGAGTGCTTCTAATACTGGATTTTTTCCTGATAATATTTCATTGTTTAGTTCTTCTGTCACAATGTTGATTCTCCTTTCACATCTTCAATAATGAGTATGGCTTTATCTATAATTTCTTTCACTCGATCCTGTTGTCCATATAAATATAAACTTCCTAGAACCGCTTCAAAACCTGTACTGTATTTATAAGTTGTAACGCTTGTATTTTTTGGAACAGACCCAGACTTGGCATTACGCCCGCGTCTGAGAACCGCTTCTTCTTCTTCCGTCAAGAAGTTTTCTTCCTGTAAAACGCGAACTACTGAGGCTTGCGCTTTTGCTGATACATATTTGGTTGCTTCTTTGTGCAGTATGTTAGGTCTTACACGCCCTGAACGAAGTAAGTGTTCACGAATGGCTTGCTCTAGAACTGCATCGCCCATATAGGCCAATGCAAGTGAATTTAATTGTTTAACATCTGCCGGGCGCAGAGAATATTCATTGTTCATCCGCGTTTCCAACGGATGCCTTGTGCCGTGTCTTCCAATAATATATTCATCTCTTTTAACTGATCCCGAATCGCATCTGCCCGTGCAAAGTCTTTATTTTTACGAGCTTGAATTCTTTCCGCAATTAGAGCATCAATATCTTCGTCTAGCACGACTTCACTCACTTCTACCTCAATACCTAAGACATTCGACAATTCTTTCAATGTATTCATAAATGTTGTAAGTACATTTGCTTCCGTATGTTTTTCAATTAAATACATATTCGCTAAGCTCGCTAGTTCAAATAGTGCTGCGATCCCATTTGCAGAATTGAAATCATCGTCCATAGCGGTTATAAATTGCTGATGAACTTCATCAATTTTGTGCAACCACGTATCTGCATGATCACCAAGTTCAGGTGACGTTTCTAAGCGATGTGAAAGATTTGCATATGAAGTGCGAATGCGTGAAAGCCCATTTTCTGCATTCTCCACAAGTTCTTGTGAGAAGTTAATTGGGTGACGATAATGAACCGATAACATAAAGAACCTTAACACTTGAGGATCAATTTGTTGACGAATATCATTTACTAACACAAAGTTCCCGAGAGACTTCGACATTTTTTCATTGTCAATATTGATATACCCATTATGCATCCAGTAACGAGCAAACGGCTTACCTGTGTATGCTTCAGATTGTGCGATTTCGTTTTCGTGATGTGGGAAAGTTAAGTCTTGCCCACCTGCATGAATGTCAATCGTATCGCCCAAAAGTTCACGTGCCATAACTGAACATTCAATATGCCAACCTGGACGACCTTTGCCCCACGGACTCTCCCAGAAGATCTCGCCAGGTTTTACCGCTTTCCATAAAGCGAAATCAAGTGCATCTTCTTTCTTCTCGCCCGTTTCAATACGTGCCCCAATTTTCAAGTCATCTACAGATTGGTGAGACAGTTTACCGTAGCCTTCAAATTTACGTGTTCGGTAGTAGACATCCCCCTGTGATTCATAGGCATAGCCCTTCTCCACTAACACTTCGATAAATTCAATGATGCCATCCATATGTTCGGTTACACGTGGATGTGCGTCCGCTTCTTGGCAACCTAGTGCTTTAACATCCTCGAAGTAAGCTTTAATAAAACGCTCCGTTAGTTCCGATACTTCTTCTCCTAATTCATTTGCAGTCTTGATGATTTTGTCATCAACATCTGTAAAGTTTGAAACGAAATTCACTTCATATCCTCGATATGATAAGTAGCGGCGTACTGTATCATAGACGATTACGGGACGCGAATTTCCGATATGGATGTAGTTGTAGACAGTTGGACCACATACATACATTTTCACCTTGCCCTCTTCTAAAGGTACAAATGGTTCTTTTTGGCGTGTCAATGTGTTGTAAATTTGAATGCTCATTTCACGTTTCGCTCCTTTTCTTGTTGTCGATTTAAATACGCTACTTCTTCCTGCAACACTGCAATCTTGCCTTCTAACAGCTGACATTTATCCGCAATCGGATCCGGCATATCTTGATGATCCAAGTTTCGTTTCACTTTTACTCCGTCTTGCACGACGATAGTCCCTGGAATACCTACAACCGTCGCATTGGGCGGTACATTTTTCAATACAACCGATCCAGCTCCAACTTTGCTGTTTTCTCCAATGGTTATCGATCCAAGTACTTTCGCTCCTGTAGCGACCAAGACGTTATCATGTAACGTCGGGTGTCGTTTCCCTCTTTCTTTTCCTGTTCCCCCAAGTGTAACCCCTTGGAATATGGTCACATTGTTGCCGATTTCACACGTTTCACCAATAACCACACCCATCCCGTGATCAATAAAAAACCGTCGACCAATTTTTGCACCAGGATGGATTTCAATCCCTGTGAAAAAACGACTCACTTGTGACACGACACGAGCAAGGAAAAAAAGTTTTCGTTTAAAAAGTGCATGGGCAATTCGGTGTGACCAAATTGCATGTAATCCTGAATATGTCAGTACGACTTCCAGGACACGTCTGGCGGCGGGATCCTGTTCGAAAACGACTTCGACATCTTCTTTCATTCGACTAAACATCATCGTTCCTCCTATTTTTCTTTTGCTTTGTAATTTTTCAGAGAGACTCGGCTCGTGATAAATTTAATGCTCGAACTGGCGTGTTTATCGCTCAAACACGTCTCGCCACCAAGTTAACTAGACGAGACGAAAACCTTTCCACTACTCCAGGACATATTAAAAAGCGCCCCTGTCATTGAAATGACAGAGACGCTGTATGCGCGGTTCCACTCTGGTTGGAAGGTTCAGTTAAGATCCTTCCCGCTTGGCGACTGTAACGTAGACGATACGGCTCGCTTACTAAAAGGTTCAGCTGAGCGCTCAGAGGTGCATTTCCATAGTGCCTATGCTCAGACCACTTTCAGCCGGTGGTGGTCCTCTCTAAAGAGCGTGCCCATATGTACTTCTCCTCATCAAAGCTTTATATATATTCAACTACATTCTTGCATCATCAGCTTGGAAAGTCAAACTTATTGTTTTGCGAATTTTTCCACACGTGCAAGAACTTTTTCTTTCCCAATTAACGCAATCGAGTTTGGTAATTCTGGACCATGCGTTTGACCTGTCGTCACGACGCGAATAGGCATGAACAAGTTCTTGCCTTTATGTCCTGTTTCTTTTTGGACTGCTTTGATTGCTGCTTTGATTGCATCAGGCTCGAATGTCTCTACTTGCTCTAGTTGCGTTTTAAATGCTGCCATTACTTCCGGCACTTGTTCTCCATTTAAAACAACCATTGCTTCTTCATCATATGTTAGTTCTTCTTTGAAGAATAGGTCAGTTAGCTCAGTAATTTCTGCACCGAAGCTCATTTGCTCATGATAAAGCGCGATCACATCAGTTGCCCACAGCTTTTCCTCTGAGGATAAGTTTTGTGGCAAGCGACCCGCTTGTTGTAAATGAGGTAAAGCTAACTCTACCACTTCATCAAGAGATAATTGCTTCACGTATTGGTTGTTCATCCATGTTAACTTTGTTTTATCGAACATTGATGGAGATTTTGATAAGCGATTAACATCAAATAAACGGATAAAGTCTTCTTTCGAGAAGATTTCTTCTTCCCCTTCAGGAGACCATCCAAGTAACCCAAAGAAATTAAACATGGCTTCCGGGATATACCCTAAATCTTTATATTGAGCAACGAATTGAATAATCGACTCGTCACGTTTTGAAAGTTTTTTACGGTTTTCGTTAATGATTAATGTCATATGTCCGTATTTCGGTGCTTCCCAACCAAATGCTTGAAACACCATCATTTGTTTCGGTGTATTGGATAAATGCTCTTCCCCGCGGAAAACGTGTGAAATTTTCATGAAGTAATCATCTAAAACAACCGCGTAGTTATAAGTTGGAATGCCGTTTGTTTTGACTAGCACCCAGTCTCCTACATCTTTCGATTCAAATGAAACCGTTCCACGAACTAAATCTTCAAATGTATACGTCACGTCAGCTGGAACACGCATACGAATGTTATATGACATGCCTGCATCTTCTTTCGAAGCAACCTCTTCTTTAGACAAGTGACGGCATGTTCCTTTGTACATTGGAGCGGCTACACCCTTTGCTTTTTGCGCTTCACGTTCAGCCTCTAACTCCTCAGACGTACAGAAACATTTATAGGCATGTCCTTTTTCAAGCATTTCGTCTGCATGTTTTTTGTAAATGTCTAGACGTTCCATTTGACGGTACGGTGCATAAGGTCCCCCGATATCCACAGATTCATCGTAGTCAATGCCAAGCCATTTCAAGTTTTCAAGTTGAGAAAGTTCGCCACCTTCAATATTACGTTCAATGTCCGTATCTTCAATACGAACGATAAACTTACCGCCGTGATGACGGGCAAATAAATAGTTAAATAAAGCTGTTCGTGCTCCACCAATATGTAGATTCCCTGTGGGACTTGGTGCGTAGCGTACGCGGACTTCTTGTGTCATATGTGTTTCCTCCTCGGATACGTGCTAAACTTTGTTCATTTTAACACAGTTCGTACTTATTTTTGAATGAGTAATATCGTAGCTTGTGCCGCAATACCTTCGCCACGACCTGTAAAGCCAAGCTTTTCAGTCGTTGTTGCTTTTACATTTACTTGAGAAGGTTCAGCATTCAGAAGTTGAGCAATACGATCTCGCATTTCATTGATGTATGGTGCCATTTTAGGAGCTTGTGCAATGATTGTGCAGTCAATGTTCCCTAATTTATATCCTTTTTCCTCTACGATATTCCAAATGTATTGGAGCAACTTAGCCGAATCGGCATCTTTGAACTCTGGATCTGTATCAGGAAAGTGACGACCAATGTCCCCTTCACCAATCGCGCCAAGCGCTGCATCCGTAACAGTATGTAACAACACATCGGCATCAGAATGACCGATTAACCCTTTCTCATACGGAATCGTTACTCCACCTAAAATAAGCGGTCGATTCGTTGCAAATTCGTGTACATCAAAGCCTTGTCCAACTCTAAACATTTACATCCCCTCCTGTTGTCTTTTTTGTAAAATGGCATCACCAATGAGTAAATCTTCTCGTGTCGTCATTTTCACATTATCATACGTACTTTCGACTACATGCACTGCGATGCCCAGTCGTTCAACTAACATGGATTCATCAGTTCCAAGAAAATCGTCTTGAGCAGCTTGTTTTTGAGCATTAATTAAGATACTTGTTTGAAAAGCTTGCGGAGTTTGAATCATCCACAATTGTTCCCGATCCACTGTTTCTTCGATGACGTTGTTATGCACGCGTTTCATCGTATCTTTTACTTTCACACCAGCAATTGCAGCACCGTTTTTTTGAGCCGCATTGGTTAATTGAGCTATTACAGACGGCTCGATAAAAGGTCGGGCTGCATCATGTACAAGAATGAGTTCAGATTCATTACCAGCAGCTTGGATACACGCATACACACTATGTTGACGTTCCTCACCACCGGCAGGGAGCCCTTTGACCTTCGTTATATGGTACTGCTTCAACATGTCTTGAATAATCTCTCGTTCTTCCGGTTTTACCGCGAGCCAAATTCCAGTACAGTTCTCGTCTTTCTCAAAAACCTCGAGGGTATGAATTAAAATTGGTTTGTCCCGTAATGTGAGGAACAATTTATTATGCCCTGCATTCATTCGTTTACCACTACCTGCAGCAGGTAATACAACGATATATTCCATTGATGCCATCACCTCAACTCATGGAAAAGGGCAAGACATGGTGTCTTGCCGTTTCACATTGTTTCAATCTCTATTTCGTTTTCGCAAAAATCATACGTCCGGCAGATGTTTGAAGGACACTTGTAACAATGACGGTAATCGCTTGACCAATATAAGATTTACCATCTTCCACTACAATCATCGTTCCGTCATCTAGATAGGCTACGCCCTGATTTTGTTCTTTCCCGTCTTTAATCACCACAACATGCATCTCTTCACCAGGTATCACGACCGGTTTAACCGCGTTCGCAAGATCATTAATATTGAGCACAGGTACTTGATGCAACTCACACACTTTATTTAAGTTGAAATCATTCGTAACAACCATGCCTTCCATTTTCTTCGCGAGTCTCATCAATTTCAAGTCAACTTCCTGAACATCTTCGAAATCTTCATCCGTAATGAGCACAGCTGATGCTCGTTCCTTCTGTAGTCGATTTAAAATATCCAGACCGCGACGTCCACGTGTTCTTTTTAACGTATCGGAAGAATCGGCGATATGTTGAAGTTCAGTTAAGACAAACTGCGGCACTACAAGAACGCCTTCAATGAAACCTGTTGCCGAGATGTCGGAAATACGACCATCGATAATAACACTCGTATCGAGAAGTTTATAAGATGATTGTTGCAACGCCTGCGGATTTGTTTCATCAAATTTCTTCTTAGCAGAAGTCGCTTTCCCCACCATAAACATTTGAACGATTTCATCACGCTTTTTAAAGCCTACTTGGAAACCAAGATACCCTAAAATAATCGTCAAAAGCACAGGCAACACAGAATTAATCACCGGGAGTTCAATGGCGTCCACGGAAAAACTTAAAAGGAATGCCACACTTAATCCGATAACAAGACCAATCGTACCGAATAATAAATCACCAATCGGAGCTTTCAGCAAACGGTCTTCCATCCACTTCAAAAATTCAATCAAGTAATCGGTCATCAGTAGGGCAAGAACATACAATAGAACGGCACCTATGAGAACAGAGACATAGGGGTTGTTTAGCCACGGGTTTGAGGAAAAATTAATAAGTTCATATAATTGCGGTAATAAAAGTAACCCGAGCGTTCCGCCGATCAAGATAAATGCAATGCGAATTATCCACTTTAACACAAGACCACCTCCTATTTTTAATTATACACGTTTTCAAATAGATTCACCTTTATGACGAAAAGGAATATGGAAAGTTTCTTTCTAAGAGGGTTAGCCATTTGTTAGTAATGAGCAATAGCGAAAAATTGATGCTACCGATTTGTGAAATTAATCGGCATGAACTGTATTTTATTCCACATGTCGACCATTTTATTCCGCATAATTTATCATTTAATCGGCTTAAAACTCACTTTATTCGGTTTTACCCAGTTTACCCCATGAAGAATCAATTCAAAATACTAAAAAATGCCACGACAACTGCTATCATGGCATCTCCAAAATTTATCCTTTCATAAAAGCTTCCCCTAAAACGACTACGCATTTGGAAAAGCTTCTTTTAATGCGTCATTGACATTTTCCACCCCAATTACTTGTATCCCTTTAGGAAAATCCCATCCTCCAATGTTAGAAGCAGGGATAATGGCACGTTTGAAGCCCAGTTTCGCAGCTTCTAGCACACGTTGTTCGATACGAGAAACACGACGAACTTCTCCCGTTAGTCCAACTTCACCGATGAAGCAGTCATGGGCACTAGCTGCCACGTCACGGAAACTTGAGACGATTGTTGTCAACACAGCTAAGTCGATTGCTGGCTCATCCAGCTTCACACCGCCTGCGACTTTGATATATGCATCTTGAGTTTGTAGCAGCATGCCTACTCGTTTTTCCAACACGGCCATTAACAAGGAAATACGATTTAGATCGATTCCACTTGCCATTCGTTTCGGATAGTTAAAACTAGTGGGGGTAATCAACGCTTGAATCTCGACTAAAATTGGACGAGTCCCTTCCATTGAAGCCACAACGGTAGATCCAGCAGCACCTTGTGAACGTTCTTGTAAAAATAATTCAGAAGGATTCAGTACTTCTTTCAAACCGCCTTGTAACATTTCAAATATCGCGATCTCATTCGTTGAGCCAAAACGATTCTTTTGCGAACGTAAAATACGGTATGTATGATGGCGTTCACCTTCAAAGTAAAGCACAGTATCCACCATATGCTCGAGCAAACGTGGACCCGCAATTTGACCTTCTTTCGTTACATGACCCACTAAGAATATGGCTATGTTTTTGGTTTTTGCGATTCTCATTAATTCAGCTGTACATTCACGGACTTGTGAAACACTCCCCGGTGCAGAAGTTACTTCCGGATGATGAACTGTTTGAATCGAATCGATGACAACAAACTTAGGCTCAACTTGATCGATTGCCTCGTTCACCAATTCCAAGTTTGTTTCCGAATAGATATAGAGCTCTGACGACGCTACGCCGAGTCTCTCAGCCCGTAGCTTTGTTTGGCGAATCGATTCTTCTCCAGACATATACAATACGCGCTGCCCTTTGTTTGCAAGGAGGGAAGATACTTGAAGAAGCAAAGTTGATTTGCCGATTCCGGGATCTCCCCCAATCAGTATGAGTGAGCCCGGAACAATACCGCCTCCAAGTACACGGTTCAATTCTGAAAGGTCAGTATCAACACGCGGTTCTTCGACTGTTTCAACTGCGGTAATAGGTGTTGCTTTTTGTGCGATTTTTTCAGAGTGCTGGAAAGTTCTGCGTGGTCCCTTTACCACCACTTCTACTTCTTCCACCATCGTATTCCATTCTCCACATCCCGGACAGCGTCCCATCCATTTTGCGGATTCGTAGCCACATGAGTTACACATGAATTTCGTTTTACGTTTAGCCATAGTACCTCCTGTTATGTAGAAAAAGGGGCATTCCGAACAGATGGCCGGAATGTCCCATTAATTTTACTTAGATAAAGTTACTGCTTCTGCTTCTGCTTCTTTCATGCGAACCACAAATTGATCGTCTTCTACATCGAAAACAACATTTTGCCCTGTTAATACTGTACCTTTTAACAACTCTTCAGACAAACGATCTTCGACATGTTTTTGAAGTGCTCGGCGAAGTGGGCGGGCACCATATTCCGGGTCATAGCCTTCTTTCGCAATCTTCTCTTGTGCTCCTTCAGTTAACTCAAGCTCGATTTCTTGCTCTTTCAAGCGTTTTGTTAATTGTGCAGTCATCAATGTCACAATTTCTTTTAAGTGTTCTTTTTCTAATGAATGGAACACAATCATTTCATCGACACGGTTCAAGAACTCCGGACGGAATGCTTTTTTAAGCTCTTCCAGCATTCTACCTTTCATATCTTTATATTTTTGTTCGCCATCTTGTAAGTTAAATCCAACATACTTGTTTTTCTTCAACGCTTCAGCGCCCACGTTTGAAGTCATGATCACAACAGTATTACGGAAATCGACAGTTCGACCTTTAGAATCCGTTAAGCGACCATCTTCTAACACTTGCAACAAAATATTGAACACATCAGGATGTGCTTTTTCAATTTCATCCAACAGAATGACAGAGTATGGTTTACGACGTACTTTTTCCGTTAATTGACCGCCTTCTTCATGTCCTACATATCCAGGAGGAGAACCTACTAGACGTGATGTTGAGTGTTTTTCCATGTACTCCGACATATCAACTCGAATCATCGCATCTTCGTCACCAAACATACTTTCTGCAAGAGCACGTGCAAGTTCAGTTTTACCGACACCTGTAGGACCCAAGAAAATAAATGAACCAATTGGGCGTTTCGGATCTTTTAGTCCAGCTCGAGCTCGACGTACAGCACGAGAAATAGCTGTCACGGCTTCCGCTTGACCGATTACACGTTTGTGCAACGTATCTTCTAACTTCAACAATTTGTCAGATTCGGTTTGCGCAAGTTTGGATACCGGAATTCCCGTCCACATGGATACAACCGCTGCGATATCTTCGACTGTTACTTCAGATTCCGCTTTTCCTTGCTCTTCTTTCCATGCCTTTTTCGTTTTTTCAAGTTCTTCTTTTAGTTTCTGTTCTTTATCACGGAAGGATGCCGCTTTTTCAAATTCCTGGCTTTGAACAGCCGCATTTTTCTCGGAACGAATCGCTTCTAAACGAGCTTCTAATTCTTTTAAATTCGGTGGTGTTGTATATGAACGCAATCGAACTTTCGAACCTGCTTCATCAATTAAGTCAATTGCTTTATCCGGTAGAAAACGGTCAGAAATGTATCGGTCAGACATTTTTGCTGCTGCTACGACAGCTTCATCTGTGATTTTCACACGGTGATGTGCTTCATAACGGTCACGTAAACCATAAATTATTTGAATTGATTCATCAACAGATGGTTCATTTACTTGAATCGGTTGGAATCGACGCTCTAAAGCAGCATCTTTTTCAATGTATTTTCGATACTCATCGAGTGTGGTTGCACCAATACATTGAAGTTCACCACGAGCAAGTGATGGTTTTAAGATATTCGATGCATCGATTGCACCTTCCGCTCCACCTGCACCAATTAACGTATGAAGTTCATCGATAAATAGAATGACGTTCCCTGCTTGACGAATTTCGTCCATCACTTTCTTTAAGCGATCTTCAAACTCACCACGGTATTTCGTTCCTGCTACAACAGTTCCCATATCCAAGGTCATAACGCGTTTGTCGCGTAAAATTTCCGGTACTTCATTTTGTACAATTTGTTGGGCTAAACCTTCAGCAATCGCTGTTTTACCAACACCTGGCTCCCCGATTAGAACTGGATTATTCTTCGTACGACGCGATAGCACTTCAATCACACGCGTGATTTCTTTGCTTCGACCAATCACTGGATCCAAGCTGCCATCACGTGCGATTTGTGTTAAATCGCGTGCCAAGCTGTCAAGTGTTGGGGTGTTTGCCGTAGCATTAGCTCCTCCGTTCGCTTGAACGTGATCGTTACTTCCAAGTAATTGCAATACTTGTTGACGTGCTTTATTTAAGCTAACGCCTGCATTATTAAGTACACGGGCCGCTACACCTTCGCCTTCGCGAATTAATGCCAGTAATAAATGCTCTGTTCCGATATATGAGTGTCCAAGTTTACGTGATTCATCAACCGATAATTCGATAACTTTTTTAGCACGTGGTGTGTAATGAACGATTGGACCTACATCGCCAGTCCCCATGCCTACAAGTTCTTCAATACCTTCTTCAATTACTTGTGGGCTCACTTCGATGGCTTCCATTGCTTTCGCCGCAATGCCTCCACCTTCGCGAATTAATCCCAATAATATATGTTCTGTTCCAATCGACTCATGTTTCATACGAATGGCTTCTTCTTGAGCTAGTTGGAGTACTTTTTGTGCACGTTGTGTAAATCGATTAAACATCATGAGGTTCCTCTCCTTCATTATTCAAATTATTGTCTACTTGCAAACGTTCCCTAAACAGTTTTGCACGAAACACATCTCGTTCTTCCGATTGTAGAGACATCCCTGCATATTTTTGTAAAAAGCCTGGTTGCATGAAAATCATGCATTCATTCAAAATGGATACGTCGACTCCTTTTATCAACCCAAGGTCAATGCCAAGACGGACATCCGATAAACAGCGTCCCGCTTCCTCTGTTGTTAAAATTCGCGCGTATGTTAATACACCTAACGAACGATACAAACGATCTTCTAACACATTTGGTCTTGTATTCAAAAGTGCATTTCTTGCTTCACGTTCTTTTTGGATAATTTGTTCCGTAATACTTTGCAAGTCCGTCAAAATATCTTCTTCTGACTTTCCGAGTGTCGTTTGGTTCGATATTTGATATACATTGCCAAGTGCCTCGCTACCTTCTCCATAAATCCCACGAACAACCATTCCGAGTCGGGTAATCGTGGTGACGAGGCGATTCATTTGATTGGTCATCGTGAGTGCCGGCAAGTGCATCATGACGGATGCCCGAAGGCCCGTGCCTGAATTCGTTGGGCAGCTCGTTAAATAACCGAACTGTTCATCAAATGCGTATGGCAACTCTTTTTCCAACATGTCATCAATGTTGTTCGCTTGATGCCATGCTTCAAGTAATTGTAATCCAGGGAAAATACATTGTATGCGAATATGATCTTCTTCATTGACCATTACGCTAATTGCCTCATCATCAGACAATAAAACTGAACCCGTTACTTCCGAATGAGCTAGTTTCGGACTAATTAAATGCTTTTCCACTAATACTTGGCGGTTTAGCGTAGAAAGTCCTTTTATATCTATATACGAAAAGGTCGACTCAAGTTCCGATTCTGCATCAAGTAAAACCGCAGAAACTGCTTGATCTACTTGTAACGCTTCATTTTCCGAAAAAGAAAGTGGAAAACGATACCCCGTTAAATTTCGAGCAAGGCGTATTCGCGTACTCATAACGATATCGGCATGCTCCCCTTCGTCAGCCATCCAACTCGTCACGGAGTTATTTAAAAAACGCTCAATTGACATCAGGGGGTTCACCTCCACTCTGCAGTTGTTTCTCTAATTCACGGGCTTCGTCACGAAGTTTTGCCGCTTCTTCAAAGTTTTCAATACCTATTGCAGCTTGCATGGATGTACGAATCGCCTCTATTTGTTTTTTTAACTGTAATTTGTGTCCAAATTTGCCTGGTGCTTTTCCGACATGCTTTACATTCCCGTTGTGCAATTTTTTAAAGACACTTGGCAACTGTTCACGGAAACTTTCGTAACAGTGTGCACATCCAAATTTACCTTCATTTAAAAATTGGCGGAATGTCCAGCCGCATGAACTACAAGGCGGAATTTTGGGTTGTAGTTGTTGTTTCTGTTGTACTTGGGCACTTTCGGGAGCCCCAAACCAATTAGATAATAATTGGTGGAGTGAAAGCGGATCCTGTTGAAAATCCAGATGAAAAGGATGGAAATTTTGAGCACACTTTTCACAATAATGACGCTGTACATGAGTCCCATCCTGTATTTGCGTCACGGTCACTTTTGCCGGTCGCTGCTTACAATTCTCACAAATCATCTCGCACTCACCTCACTTTAACTGTTCATACTTCAGTGTTACGAGCATCGCCATTAGTATGCGTGATCGCAACTCATCGCGATGCGGCAATGGAAGATTAAGCGTTGTGCGATCGAGTGCAGCGAGCATCATCTTCGCTTCACGTTTCGATACAACCTCTTCATCAATCAAACGAAAAACAATATCTTCCATCATTGTTTGCGAAGCTCCATGCTCTAAACTAACTAAAATGGTTTCGATTAACTCTACCTTCGTGTGAGCGCGTACGCGAACTATACGAATATAACCTCCGCCACCCCGCTTACTTTCCACGAGATAACCACGGTCTGCCGTAAAACGCGTATTAATCACATAATTAATCTGAGAAGGCACGCATTGAAATTGTTCTGCAATTTCACTCCGCTTAATTTCAACATGCCCTTTATCATCTAATTCGATAACTTTCTTTAAATAACCTTCAATAATATCTGATATATTCCGCATTCCATCACCTCCTGGTCGATTAGGTCTGCATGGTAGTCAAGTTGGGGTACTTTGTGCATAGCCTGACTTTGACTATCTTTGACTTTATTATATAAAGGGATAGGGGCTGGGTGCAAATTATATGATTTGGAATAAATTTAAAAAGGATTCATGAACGCTAAGTTTAGGGTGTTTATCACTCAGAATGAGGCTTTATCGCTCAGAATCAACATATTATCGCTCAAAACCGTCTCACACCCCAGTTTACTTTATTGAAACAAACCCTCAACCCACAGAAAAGAGCTATGTAGCGATCAGCGAAATGGCTCTCATTCATGATTTTGAATACTTGATTCGATGCGTAAATGAATGGTTTTGTTTTCGCTACGCTCCTGTTGAAAGCAGGATGGCTCAAAACAAATTAAATTGGAATAAACACAAAAAGCCACCCTTTAAGAAAAGGGCGACTGCTCATAGGGGTGTTATTCCCCACTTTGTAATAAAACTCTCCCAGTCACAAACTCTAGCCATGCATATACTCCGGTTTTGACTGTGGCATTTGTTAGTGTGTCTCGTGTTGGGTCTAGACAAACGTAATCTAAATGGCGGACAGCTTTATGCTGACCAACCTCGATTAAACTACTAAACAATTCTTCAGCACTCATGCCACCAGGGGTTGATGCTGGAACTCCTGGTGCTACTGCAATATCTAATACATCCATGTCAATTGTCACATAGATCCGGTCTACACGATCGGCTAACTTCGACAATTCTTCCGAGACGCACTTTGCCACTCCGAGTTCACGTGCTTTTCGCAGTGTTACCATCCGGATACCGTGTTCTTTTGCATAAGCTACCAATGGTGCTGCATTAAAGTATCCGTGTAACCCAATATTCACGACATCTTCCCCGCAAACAATTTCGCCATCGATTAACTGGCGAATTGGTGTGCCGTTAGCAGGACCTAATTCTGCTGGATCCCGCACGTCTAAATGTGTATCTAATTGCAGTATACCGATTCGCTCTTTTGGAAACGCTCGCTTTACTCCACGAATGGCACATGCGGTTACAGAATGATCTCCACCTATTAAACACGTTGTCGCATCTTCAAACGTATGGACTAAATCAAGAGTGGTTTCTTCTATGCGTTCATGAGACAACACAATATTCGTGGTGTGCATAACGACATCTCCGGCATCGCGAACAGAATATCCGGACAAATCTAGATCGGCATCCAAGTTATAAGTCGAGAAACCTTTCCACATTTTGCGGAACTCCATTGGATAGAGTGAAGCCCCTGATACGCTTATGGATGAACGTGAGATGGGCGCACCATACAACACCATATGTGGTTGATCACCATCAACTAACGGTTTAACCCATTGATGCACAAAATCTCCTGAAGCCTCACGCCATGCCCACTCTGGTGGTTGCAAGTATTTCAATTACCCCACCACCTTCACGCCTTTTTTCCAAACCGACCCCACGTGATTAACGCCAAATAAATATTGCAGTTCTTGATAACTTGATACATTCCACATGACGATGTCACCTTGTTTCCCTACTTCCAATGAACCTACACGCTCTTGCATGCCTATAGCACATGCGGCATTCAACGTCGCTGCCACTAATGTTTCCGCAGGGGTTAATCGCATGGAAATGCATGCCAGATTCATGACCAGGGACATGGACGTTGTCGGTGAAGATCCTGGGTTGCAGTCAGTAGAAATTGCCACTGCAACACCAGCATCAATCATCGCACGACCTCTCGCAGCCTCTTCACGTAAAAACAATGCCGTTGCCGGAAGTAAACACGCGATGACTCCCGCTTCCGCCATTAATCGAATGCCTTCATCTGATGCTTTTAATAAATGCTCCGCTGAAATAGCACCAACTTTAGCTGCAAGTTCTGCACCACCATAGGATTCAATTTCATCCGCATGAATTTTTGGTATTAGCCCATATTTCTTGCCTGCTTCTAAAATGCGTTCAGATTGTTCTGGCGTGAAAACCCCTACTTCACAGAACACATCGTTAAATACAGCCAACTTCTCCGCTGATACACGTGTCAACATATCGTTCACTATGACATCAATATATTCTTCTTCCCGACCTTTATAGGTTTGCGGTACTGCATGTCCGCCCATAAAAGTGGCAACTAAATCAATTGGGTGTGTTTCATTTAATCGCTTCATCACACGCAGTTGTTTTAATTCAGTTTCTAAATCCAGTCCATAGCCACTCTTGCCTTCAACAGTAGTCACACCATGAGCAAGAAACGAATCAAGGCGTCGCGTTGTTTGCTCCACCAATTCGTCTTCCGTTGCTTCTCGTGTCATTCGTGTTGTCGCATGAATGCCACCACCTGTGTTCATGATCTCCATGTAGGTAGCACCTTCTAAACGCATTTCGAATTCACGTTCACGGCTCCCGCCGTAAGCAACATGCGTGTGAGGATCCACAAGACCAGGCGTCACCAATCGACCCGTGGCATCTATAACGTCTGCTTCATCTGAACGTTCAGCAAACAATGCTTCAAGCTCTGACGTTGTACCCACCGCAACAATCTTTCCATGTTCAATCCATACACTTCCATCTTCAATCAACCCAAGATCAGACATTCCCTCTCGAATTCGCGGGCTATTATCACCAGCAACAGTTACTAACTGTACTGCATGTTTGATCCAAAGAGGTCTCATGCTTCTGACCCCTTTAACATCGGAATATTAACCCCTTTTTCGCGAGCCGTTTCAATTGCCAAGTCATACCCAGCATCAACGTGACGTACGATACCCATCCCTGGATCTGTAGTTAAGACACGCTCTAAACGCGCTTCAGCTTCTTTCGTGCCATCCGCTAAAATAACCATTCCTGCGTGGATAGAGTAGCCCATCCCTACACCACCACCGTGATGAACAGAAACCCACGTTGCACCGCCAACTGCGTTTACCATTGCATTTAGTATCGGCCAATCTGCGACTGCGTCCGATCCATCCTTCATCGCTTCTGTTTCACGGTTAGGTGATGCGACTGATCCCGAGTCCAAGTGATCACGCCCAATTACAATCGGTGCACTTAACTCACCACTCGCAACCATATCGTTGATGATTTTTCCAAATCTTGCACGTTCACCGTATCCTAACCAACAAATACGTGCAGGCAGTCCTTGAAATTGAATTTTTTCTTGTGCCATCTTAATCCAGTTACATAAATGTGTGTTGTAGCTGAACTCCCGTAAGATTACTTCATCTGTTTTCCGAATATCTTCAGGGTCACCTGAAAGTGCAACCCAACGGAACGGTCCTTTCCCTTCACAGAATTGTGGACGGATGTATGCTGGCACAAATCCAGGGAAATCGAACGCACGCTCAAATCCCTCATCTTTCGCAACTTGCCGAATGTTATTGCCGTAATCGAACGTGATTGCACCTTTATCCATCATCTCAACCATCGCTTTCACATGTTTCGCCATCGATGCTTTTGATAACTTCACGTACTCAATTGGATCTTCTTTACGAAGTTTCGCCGCTTCTTCCAATAACATCCCCGATGGAATATAGCCATTTAACGGATCATGTGCCGAAGTTTGATCTGTTAAGACATCGGGGATAAACCCGCGGGCAATCATTTCAGGCAATACATCCGAGGCATTTCCAATCAACCCAATAGACAGTGCTTTACCTTCAGCTTTTGCTTCTTGTGCTAAACGAATCGCTTCGTCCAACGAATTTGTTTTGATGTCTGTATATCGTGTTTCAATGCGTCGGTCAATGCGTGTCTCGTCTACTTCAATGCCAATACACACGCCCCCAGCCATCGTTACAGCCAGTGGTTGAGCTCCACCCATGCCTCCAAGACCAGCAGTTAAGGTAATCGTACCTTTTAATGATTCACCAAAATGTTGTTTCGCGAGCTCCGCAAATGTTTCATATGTTCCTTGCACAATTCCTTGAGATCCTATGTAGATCCAGCTACCCGCTGTCATTTGCCCGTACATCATCAAGCCTTTTTTATCGAGCTCGTGGAAAGTCTCCCAGTTTGCATAGGCCGGCACAATATTTGAATTGGCGATTAATACCCGCGGTGCATCTAAATGTGTTTTGAAAATCGCGACCGGTTTGCCTGACTGAACAAGCAACGTCTCATCATTCTCTAATTCTTTCAATGAACGCACAATAGCGTCATAACTTGCCCAGTTACGTGCCGCTTTCCCGATGCCTCCGTATACCACTAAATCCTCTGGATGCTCTGCTACGTCTGGATGCAAATTGTTGTTTAACATTCGTAGTGCCGCTTCTTGCTGCCACCCTTTTGTATTCAACTTTGTGCCGCTATATTGAACTACTCTATCCGATGTATTCGCTTTCATTTCGTTAACCCCCTTTGTCTATATCTTCATTATACCGTGAAAGTTCAGATAATTAATGGTAGTTTTTTAATTTAAGCTATGTTAAATTCTATTGTTGATATTCCGCAAAACAGCTCCGCTTTCCGCTGGAGTCTCCGCAGTTGTGCTCCTGCGTTTACTCGTCGCATGAAAAGATGTGCTCCTGCGTTTACTCGTCGCATGAATAGATGTGCTTCATATCAATAAATAAGTAAAAAAATCAACAATGAAATATCTCACAGATTAATGTTAAAAATGTATTTGACTAATATTTATAGATCCGTCTCAAGGATTGAGAACATATAATGATCCTCCCATATTCCCTTAATTTTAATATAATCTCGTAGCAAACCTTCTCTAACAAACCCCGATTTTTCTAGCACTCTAGCAGAACCTATATTCCTTGGCATGACGCCCGCTTCCACTCGATGAAACCCTTTTTCTCTAAACGCAAAATCAAGAATTAATCTTACAGCATCGGTCGCATACCCTTTGCCATGATGGTCCTGATCCAATTGATACCCTAGTGTACATTTCTCAGATGGACTGAATTTATAAAGACCTATGTTGCCAATAAGCACGTTGGTTTCAAATTCAAAAATACCAAATTCATAGCGATCTCCTCTATCTCTAGCCTGTTTCCAACCTTCGATAACTTTGATATGTGCTTCCAGTGTATAAAATGAATCGTCTTTTGTTGTTGGCGTAATTCCTTCAAATATAGTTCGGTTGGATTTATTTAATTCTAAAAGTGCTTTGGCATCAGCCACGTTAAATTCTCTGATGAATATACTAGACTCCATTCTGAAACTTCCCTTCTATTAAAAAATTCTTCTTCATGAAAATAATATACCGTCTACTCTGTAATTTCCTCAAATTCACAAAAGAAAAAGACCGACTCTTTTATCGGTCTATCCATAGGTAGGTATTAATTTTTTCTTGTAAAGGAAGGCCACGGTATTTAGGAGAGGAGCAGGAATTTTCTTTGGGAAAAATCGTTTGTGGTAAAGCTGATAATACGCTTTTTTAATGTCATCCCATTGTGTACAATCTTTCGTTTGCTTAAAACGGGCAACATCAATTATTTTAATCTCATCTTGAGAAGTAATAATAATATTTCTCAAGTGAATATCTGAAGGATTCAGTCCTTTTTGTGAAGCTAGCGAAAGGGCGTCTTCTACTTCGTTGATGTGATTTGGTGTTACGGGTTTTCCTTGCGTAATACACTGAAAAAGTGTCAGCCCTTCAATAAATTCCATGACAATATAATTCGGACCAGACTCATAAATCACCGGGAAATACGAGATGTCTTTCAACAATTTATAAATGTCAGCCTCTTCACTTGCAATATGAGCAAAACGAGGGAAAAAGATCTTTATTACTTTATTCGAGGACTTAATTTTAAATACAAATGCACTTCTTCCTGTCCCAACAAGTGTTAGAGAATCGTCAGAATGAATCAAACGATTGTTTTTGTCAGAAATAAGTACTGTTTTTGCAAGTGCTTGATAAGATTCCATGATTAGCCCCCCTTCATTAGTATAATCATGATAACGCAATGTTAGTACCAAATTAAGTTTTGGCAATTTTTGCATGTCGATTATTTTTCCAGTACCTTGCATAGAATAATACTGTATGATATATTGCTATCAAAGGTACTGAACAATGAACAATAGCGGAAGGGGTGAATGAAAGATGAACATTCAATTTAAAAAAGGGGTGCTTAACCTCTGTGTGCTTGTATTATTGGATAAAAAAGATCGATATGGCTATGAGCTTGTTCAAAAAATATCCGACCAAATCTCGATTTCTGAGGGCTCTGTCTATCCGTTATTAAGGCGTCTAGCAAAGGAAGGTTACTTTACGACTTATTTACAAGAATCTTCAGAAGGCCCGCCTCGAAAATATTACAAACTGACCGATTTAGGGAGAACTTATTTACAAGAACAAATAAGTGAATGGGAAATTTTCACAAACGGTGTAAATACATTAATTGAGGAGAGTGTAAAACATGACTGAAAAGCAATTCCTAAATGAACTTGAACAAACATTAACTCGACTTCCATCTGACGAAAGAAATGATATTCTTCAAGATATTAAAGAACACTTTTCAAGCGCACGCGAAGACGGGAAATCGGATAGTGAAATTGCCGCCTCTCTTGGTTCACCGCAAGAAATTGCCGAAGACTTGCTACCACCAACTCAATTTGAAGAGACAGTAAAAGTAGCAACAGATAGTAAAAGAATCACGATAACGGACAATAGCTTTACAAAAGTAGCAATGAATATCAAATTTGGCGCGCTTACGGTCTACCCCTCAGAATCTGATTACACAACGATTGACCTATTTAATGCTCCGGAAAAACTAGTATTAACTGCAGACGTCATCGGAGACACTTTAGCAATCGATTTAAAAGCACCAAGATTCACATTCTTTACTCTCTTATCCATCTTTAAAGGCGTAAAAGTAAATGTGGCACTTCCTAAGAAATTATATACGGCCATTTCAATGAAAACAGATAATGGCAGCATACGCGCGGAAAAACTACTTGGAAAAAATATGAAAGCAACGTCTGATAACGGTAGCATTGGACTTAAAGAAATTGCAGCGACTACTCTAGATGTGGAAACTGATAACGGCCGTATTGAAATCGATAAAGTACAGGTCGACAAACTCTCCACCGAAACCGATAACGGCAGAATTGAAATGCGCTATGTAGATGCTGATCATATTCGTACTGAAACTGATAATGGTCGAATTGTCATGGAGTATGTAACCGGTACAATTGTAGGGAAAACAGACAACGGCAGAATTATCCTTCTGACGTCAAGTCTCGATCGCATGATCAATCTCCAAACGGATAACGGGAGTATTTTAATTGAGTCTGAAAATGACCCTACAGACGTGACGATTCGTGCAAAAGTGGATCATGGGAGAATTGATGTGTTTGGTGAAAAGAATTCCAGTACTACATTCGGAAACGGCTCAAACACGATTCAACTTGTTACTGACAATGGGAGAATAACTGTCAAAAAACAAAGCTTAAGTGTACTTACTAAATAACAAATCAAATAGTTATTTCATTGAGTAACTGAAACGAAAGACAAAAAGCCTTTTTAGGGCTTTTTTCTTTCTCCTCATTTGAACTATCGCTTAAGTAATGCGTATCACTCGGAAACATTATCCAATTCCACTTATAAATCCCACACTCTTTGCGTACACTTCTAATGAGAAAGATTTCAGAAGGGAACGGTGAAGAGTTTGAGACACTTTATTATGAGATACAAAGAAGAATTGATTATGCTAATTCTTGCATTTATTGGCTCTTCAGCACTTGGAATATTTGCCATTTCACACATTTATGGGTTATTCAATGTATTATCGACCATCGTTATAGTTGTTGTCAGCTTGGCTGCGATTGCGATCCTCTATCATAAACTTCTTGCACGACGACTCTACAACTTTGTGTTGAGCACACTTGGCAATCGAGAAAATTATTCATTACTTAAACAGAAGTTAACTTCTACATTTAATAATAGTAAGCTATATGCAAAAAATAAGTGGAGTCTCTTTAAATCCTGACTTTCACGTGTGTATATACACATTAGTGCCAAGTGGGACCATGGATGAAAGTTCCGTTACGTCATCGTTATTCATTCTGATACATCCATGCGAGACTTCTTTACCGATGGATGAGGGATCGTTTGTGCCATGAATTCCATAATGCGGTTTAGATAACCCCATCCACAATACCCCAAATGGTCCCCCGGGGTTATACTCTTTGTTTACGATAATGTAATTTCCGTTTGGCGTTGGAGTCAGTATTTTTCCAACTGCAATGGGATACGTTTTCAATAATACACTTGCATCATATAGTTTTAACTGACGATTATTTACCGATACATCAATCCACACTACCATCTACCCATCTCCCTAGGACTGTCATACAATAGGTATATGAGAAAATTCTTGAACTTGACAACGAATCAATTTCACCATGCACATGTTTTAGTGATCATGCTTTACTGGCAATGAAAGAACCAATTCCTAAAATCATATATACAATACTAAAACAGACTGCAAGGAGACCAACCTCTATTTCCTCAATTCTAGCTAGATAAAGTCCTAAAATCATGAGTCCTAAAATAACTAACAATATTGTAGAGGTGTACGCAAAGAATTTACGCAAGATGTGTTGATTGCGTTCATCATAATTAGGTACTTTAGATCTGCCTGAAAAATAAAAGATGATGCCTATCAAAAAACCATATACAATCACACCAAGAACTACCGGCATAACTGGCATTTCCTCTTTTGTTACCACAAGTCCTGCACCAATTACAGTCCCCACCATAATGGCAAACCAAAGCCATACTTTCAATTTCCCCACAGTCATTTTTCGTCCTCCTTTAATTCAAAAATTTCATCTATTGATACATTGAAATATTTCACAAGCTTCAGTGCCAATTCCAAACTCGGATTGTATTTATTGTTTTCAATTGCGGTGATGGTTTGTCTTGTAATTTGCAAATCAATCGCCATCTGCACTTGGGTGATTCCTCTTGATGTACGAATTTCTTTAATACGATTCAATACCGGCACAAACCGTCCTCCTTAATGTAAAGAGTTCTTTACATTAAAGATAATAAAAAACCCGGTCAATGTAAAGAGTCCTTTACATTGACCGGGTTATATTTTTTTCACTTATTCATCAATTTATTCTGACGTTACATGCAAGTCCCACTCGGACAAAAAATTCTTCACACCTTTATAATTCGGTCACTTGTTCCTTTATGCCTTCATCAATCGTCACTTCAATCGATTCCGGGATTTTCAAGTAAAGAGTGGGCAGCCATTCTTCAGTAGAGTGACTATTGTCGTAAGATGTGCCGCTAGTAAATTGCGTCATGATCATATCGTATTGAAAATACGCCATTTTGTACGAACGGTCTCCCTTATTCCAAATGGTCAGCTCATTTGCTTTAGGACTAATGACAACATCATCATTGTAGCCTTTAACTTCATAATCACCCATAACCAGCTTACCTTCAAACAAGAAAGAATCAATTGTGTCTGAATACCCAGGTATTCTTTCGATGACGATTAACACAGGCATCTTTCCAAGTGTCCGAGGCTTGACTAGCAGTTTTTGATTAGTGACACCTTGATGCCATTGCCGAATAATAAACGCAGGATTAACCGCATCCAGTTTCCCCTCATGTAAGAGCAAATAGTTGTCGTTGTACATATCAATAAAACTTTGTTCGACTGTCTGAAGTTTACTATCTTCATTTACAGGAACCAAGTAAAGGATGGCCGTGGAGATAATCAAAACCAACAAGTATCCCACGGGTATATAAAAAACCATTTTCCTTGAAATGCGTAATTTCGATCTTGTTTTGTTTCTCTTTGCCATCTGCACCAATCCGTATGTTAGCAAAACAACCAGTATCAGCGGTATAAAAGAACCGATATTCATGACACAACCTCCCGATTTCGCGTGACCAACCAAGTACTGCCAAACAGGATTGCCGTAAAAATCACCACTTTAAAAACGAATATCAAGATGGAGGTTTCTTCACCAAAGAACCTTGTGAGTTGCCCAATTGGATGGTTGAATTGGTAGGTTGCTGATAAATTGATCGTTAAGCCATACAAGACTAACAATGCTGGCAACACGATTCGATTCAATTGATACAGGCTGATGGCTAAATAGGACGCCGCTGCATACAACAGCAAATAGCCAAACACTCCAGTTACGTTTGCTACATGTGCAAGGAATGTAAAATGTGTGCTTACGGGCATGACTTCATGGAATATCACAAAGATGAGTGAAATAAGAGAGTTCCCCAAATACACTGTAATGGCACCTATCGCAGTAAGGATAATAAGGGTAAAAATAGTTGATAGAAATTGACTTAAACGCGTAGAAATAAAACCGAAATCAATTCGTTTCGTTGATGCCACTCCGAGAAAAATTGTCGAAGCGACAATCCATATATATGTCATTACCATTAAGAAAGTAGAATCAAACGTGTTTATAGTAGTGAAGACAGTCTCACTGTGTATGCCAGGAGGAATGTCAGTCTGACTGTATGAGTCACCAGACTGACTAACTACCGAACTCAGTAGAATTCCAAAAAGTTGAGTAAATACCAGACTGATCCATATAGACTGATAAGAAGTTAATTTGAATTTCACTTGCTTCTTTACAATTTCAAACAAGCTCACTTCTATTGAAGACATGGTGAATCCCCCTTTCAGTACCTTTAAGATTCAACAATGATCTGAACCATATTTTCATCTACATCAAGATTCACCGAATCCGGTATTTTCAAATAAAGGATTGGACCTTGGTTGGACATATCACTGAAAGTGTTGTCCCTTTCCTCCTTTAACTGTTTGAATAGGAAATCATACTGGAAAAATGACATGGAGATGGGTAAGTTTTTCTTTTCCATAATCGTTAATTTTTCAGCGGTCCATTCAAGTTTAATATCATCCATATAATCCCTTACCTCGTAGTCATTGATGACATGCAACCCTTTGTATAATGAAGCTACGACTTTTCTATCCGTGTTTTCAATTCGTTCAATGAACACGGTTAGAGGCATTGAATAGATGTTGTCGTTCACAATCTTGAATGTGTTGCTTTCCAATTCTTTCGACCATTGTTCTTCGATAAGACTGGTGGCTACATCCCCCTCGTTCCCTTGAGAAAGATTGAGATATACATCATTGAATTGCTCTATTTTATCAGCAGCCACTTTTTCATACGACGGTTCTGAAGGCGAGATAAATGCTGCTGCAATCGTGAACCCACCTAAAATAACGATATATCCAATCAGTAGCCATTTTGTACTTGTTGAATTCAATTTAAATATTGCTCTAATTTTAGAGTTTTCATTTTTCATAACCTTTATTGCGATACTCATCGTCACGATAAGAATAAGAGAGAAAACCACAACAGTATTCATAGTCGCACCTCCTGACTATCCGAAACCACCCAGGAAATGAAGAATAGGATGCCACTGGTGATGCTTATTTTAAGTAGCAGTAAAACCAAACTGCTTTCATGCATAATGAAATAGATCAGAAAATTAATGGGCGTTCCTACTGAATCAACGCTGATTGCCCCAAGAACAATTAAAAACAGGCTGATTCCAATTCCTACCCACTTATTTCGTTGAATAATTGAACCGATGCTATAGGCAGCTGCACTGATTAGTATTAAATAACTCAGTAACACCAATGTACTGGAAATAGTCTCGGAAAACGTTAGGCTGTTTGTCAGTATCAAGTCATCATTTCTTAGAAACAAGTAAACTTTCAACACGTTCAATGCCAAAAATGAAGTGACAGTTCCAAGTAACGCCAATAAAATCATAAAAATGAAGTTAGCCAATAGTCTGCTCCATCGCGTACTGACAAATGTGAAGTCGTCATCCCTGTAGGCCCTCGTCGTCAATAACAGGGTATTAAGAAACAACCACATGGCAGTCATTCCCATTAAAACACTACTACTGAAATAACTAACAGAAATGGATCTTCCATATCCAGGCTCAGTCATGGAGCCTTCTCCTAAAGTTGAAATAAACAATCCCAGGAATTGCAGGATAATTAATGAATGAAATATTCCCGTGTAGGATTTCACTTTGAACTGTACTTGCTTTTTTACGACATCAATCAAGCTCACTTCGTTCAAAGACACGGTCAATTCCTCCTTCTTGGCTATCGGTCAAGTAGATGAATGCCTCATTGGCAGTAAGGTTTGAAAAGGTCAGCTTCGGGAAATTTTCACGACGTATGTAGTTATTAACTTGGACAATAGCCATTGCCATTCCAGGAACCACTTCGTTAATGGACAGCTTATTATGCATCGAAGTAAATTCACTCACTGCCGCTTTGTCTCCTTTAACAGCCACAACACTTTCTTTCAGCTCAGAAACAGATAGGTGCATGAAGGCGTTCTGATTATGAATAATGAGTACGTCTTCCAGTAGGTTTTCAATCTCTTCCAAGTGATGGCTTGAAAGTAAAATCGTTCTCGGATATGCTAAGTAATCTTTTAATAAAGCGCGGTAAAAATCTTTACGTACTGCTGCATCCATACCTGTGGTAGGTTCATCATAAATGGTCAATGGACAGCGTGCAGCAAATCCGATGATCGCGTGAAATGTACTGCGCATGCCTTTTGATAAGTTCTGGACATACGCCTTTTGTGGCAGTTGGAAATATGTCATTAGTTCTTTCGCCAGCGGTTCGTTCCAATTTGGATAGAACCGTGCAAACGAATTGAGCAGTTCTCTTAAAGTCAACGACGTTGGCAAACTCATCTGATCATCAATGAAAATGGAATTCGCCGAAACCTTTAAACTCGTGAAAGGATTTTCTTCCATTACCCGCAATTCACCACTCGTTTTCTTCAAATATCCCGCGATTAATTTCATGAAGGTTGTTTTGCCAGCACCATTGCGCCCAATGACCCCTGTGATGGTGTTTTCTCGAATGATGCAGTTTAGATTGGATAACGCTGAATGCGAACGATATTTTTTTGATAGTTTTTTACATTCAATCATTCTTGTCTCTCCCCAATATTTTTCATTTTCGCTCTATTTAACATGTCAATCAGTTCATCAAAAGGTACTTCCAGGCGCTCTGCTTCATCCACAATTCCATTTACGAGAAGTGTTAGTTTTTCATTTTTTCGTTTTGATAAAATAACGCTTCTAGCATGGGGTGTCACGAACATGCCTAGCCCTCTTTTCTTATACAAAATGTCATTTTCAAATAAAATAGACAGACCCTTTCCCGCGGTAGCTGGGTTAATCGTAAATAAATCCGCCAATTGATATTGTGAATATATTTTGTCATCCGGCCCGAATTGTCCCCGCAGTATCTCGTTTTCAAGCCATTCTGCCACTTGAATATAAATGGGAAGATCCGATTCTTCGTAGAACTTCAAAAGCGCGCCTCCTTCCACTACCATATTCTAGGTGCATCACTGTTATAATGTACTATATTACATCCTCTATATATTTACAACTGGAAATAAGAATTTCTTTCTTTGGAGAAACTTTCACTTTAATTGGCGTACCTTTCCCCTAGAATGGATTAACACTAACCAAAGTCTCCTGACTCACGCTCTTTTTCTCCACAAAAAAAGCAACTTCACTGAGGAAGTTGCTTTTCTATCATTCATTCCGGAGCTTCTCCGCCATACGCCGCCCAATCTTCACGTGACGGACCATACATGCCAACTAGAGGTAGACCTGCTTGACGCATAAGGACCGTAAGTTGCCCGCGATGGTGAATTTGGTGTTTCACTACCATATTAAGGGTTTGTGCATTCGACCACATTTCGCCGTACATATCGTTCTCATCAGCAAGTTTGACATCGCTCCATTTACGAACGGATTCAGTGAAACCTTGATTTGCTTGACGATAACCGTCCGCAATTTCTTTTGCAGTTGCGGGTAATGCAGCATCTTGATGAGGTGCTTCAAATTCAAGACCCATACGTGACAGCATTTCGTGCAGTGAAATGACAATATGCCAAGCTAAGAAACCTAATGAGCGTTCCCCTTCTTTAACTTGTGTCCCTAACGAATCATCCGACAATAAGTCCAATAACTTTTGCGTGGATTCACTTTCATACGTCCAATCTGCAACAAATTCTTCAATTGTGTGATACATATACTTCCTCCTAAAAAGTTTAATCTCTTTGTGTATTTTCGTGATAACACGGCAAATACCCTCTTATTCTCGTTCAATTGTCTCCAATTTCGTTTAACTCCATTCTATCCTCTCTTCTTACAACCACTTTTCAGTCTCCCTTTTGAGGACGGGGAATATTCAAAAGAGCATCAAAGGGTTTCATAAATCTTTTTTTTGGGAATTCATTGGAATATTGAAACTTTTCAGTGACTGTAAGAGTCTAATGATTAATGAATAATTCGGATGGGAATGGGATGGGTTGATATATGAAAAAGTGGATATTACCGATTGTTATATTGTTAATTCTCTGTGCAAACGTCGTACTTTCAACAAAAGTTCATTACCCGGAACTCCCATTTACTAATAAAACCAAGCTGGAAGTGGCGAATCTTGCGGCCACATCGACTTTACCCCTTTCAAAAATAACGCAACAAAATGGATCCGTATGGTTTATTACGGATGATCCCGAAGATGTGGCCCTCCATTCCCTAAAGCAACGAATGACACAAAACGGCTGGGAATATGTTTCACAGAGCGGATCTGGTTACTTATTTGAAAAAGGTTCAGAAAAGGTTGAGATTGAATGCCAAAAATGGACAAGCAACTACCTTCTATTTCAATTGCCTATTGGGTTATAAGAAGTCCAAGGGTTTAATGATAATTATCGCTCAAATCCACCCCATAATCTAATACCATTTATTGAAACCATTACAAAAAGAGGCTACCCAGTAATCTGGAGTATCCTCTTTTCTAACTTCTATTGTTATTTTTTCTTTTTCATTCCAAACGGCCACCATACACCGCGATCAAACGACACTGTAATCGCTGGAATCAGCAACGGCAAGACGATTAAGCCATAAAGCAGCAATCCAATGACGACGATGGAAGCAATTTGCATTAAGCTTAGTACGCCCGAAGGCATCATTGCCCCAAAAGTACCCGCCAATATAATCGCGGCCGTAATAATAACAGTACCCATTTTCGCCATCGATAGACGCATGGCTTCACGGACGGTTATTCCACTTTCTGCTTCTTCGCGGAATCGATCGAGTAAGAAAATCGAATAGTCGACACCAAGTGCGACTAGCATGACGAATCCGAAGAATGGTACAGCCCAACTAATACCATCAAAGCCAAGTATGTTCTCAAAAATCAACTCAGCGATTGAGATTGACGTGAAGTACGTCAATAACAACGAACCAATCATAAACAACGGCATGATCAAAGAACGGAACAATATAGCCAATACCACGAACAAACTCACTAGCATAATCACCACGGTGCTGGAGAAATCACTTGAAGAAATATCTGCTAAGTCACTGTTTACACTCGAAATCCCAGCGAAAGCGATGTCTGCATCTTCAAGCGGTGTCCCTTTCAGCTCTGAAGCAACTGCTTCTTTTAATCGATGCACGGTGTCAATGGCTTCTGGTGAATACGGATCATCAGATAGAATAACTTCCATCTTCAATCCATTGCCGTCAGCGAAGGTGTACCGTTCTAACACTTGAGCAAAGTCTTCACTTTCAAGTGTCCCTGCAGGAATGAAAAGACCTGTGTCTCGCACACTGACACTTTCACTCATGGCAGTCATCATGTCCCCGACTTCTGTTAATTCTTCAGCAATTTGCACAAGTCCCTCGTTGCTTGCACCAAGCCCCTCAACTAGCTGAGATAGTCCTTCAGTCTCGCTTCCTGCACTAGCCAACCTTTGTTGAATTTGTCCAAGATGACTACTTATCGCAGTTAATGTCCCGACTGTTTGCTGAATGTTTCCTGTCTTTTGCAAGCCTTTTGAGGTTAACGTCAGTTGTTCATTTAATTGACCAAGTCCTACCGCTACTTCAGTTAAACCACTACCACTACCCGCACCTGCTAAACCAGTCTGCATTTGCTCGAGTCCCGCTCCGATTTCTGTTAACCCATCACTAACCTCTGCCAATCCATCTGCTATTAAGCCAATTTGTTGATCGACATATAAATCTTCAATGACATCTCCAGTAGGACGCGTAACCGTACGAATTCTATCCACGCCTTCAATTTGTTCAAATCGTTGACTCAAACGTTCTACATACGGAATCATTTCCTCGGTAGCTAACTTCTCGTCAGATTCGATAATTACCTGAACCGGTAATGAATCGCCACTACCAAAGCCTTTTTCAATCGCATGCAAGCCCTGAACCGATTCATAGTCATCACCGATTTCATCCACTGTGTTGAACGACAATGAATTGTCGTATGTCAGCAATAGAGGAACGGTCAATATCGCTACAACCAACATAGAGATGACTGGACGATTAACGGAAAGCTTGCTCATTGTGCTCCATATTTTACTATCGTGATGAGCAGCCGATTTTTTTGAAGGCCAGAATAATTTTTCTTTTAAAATCAACATAAACACTGGCACTATGGTAAACAACACAATCAATAAAACAAAAATCCCGACCGCTACTGCTACGGCTGATTTAAATATCGGAAAATCAGCAAAACCAATGGCGAAGAATCCAATAAATACGGCAAGGCCGCTAATCAACAAGGTGCGACCAGCTGTTTTATAAGTATTAATAATTGCTTCTTCTACCGCATGGCCAGCCGATAATTCTTCTTTGTATCGACTTAATAATAAAATACAATAGTCAGTCCCAATCCCGAAAAGAATAGCTACCAGGAATATTTGTGTGTAGTTCGAAACCGGAAAGCCAAACCATTCAATGAAGAACGCCACTAGTGATTGGCTCAACAAATAAGAAATCCCTACTGCCACCAATGGAATGAAAGGTGTGACAATCGAACGGAATACGATAAGCAATAATCCAAAAATCAATACTACCGTAATAATTTCGGTACGCTTCAAACCTTCTTGTGCGCTTTTGTTTACATCATTATTAATGATGGCTTCACCTGTAACATAAGCCGTCATGTCAGATGGAATGATACTTACGCGAACTTCATTTGCTACTTCATTAACTTCTTCATCAGTCCCATCCACTGTAATGGGAATGAGCACTGTTTTTTTATTTTCAGAGATCAGCTGTTTTTCCAGTTCTTCATTTCCCACTGGGTTTAATACGCTAGTTACATGATCTCCTAGTGATTCGATATCCTTCGCCATCATACTTAATTGGTCACGCACATTATCTGTCAATGCTTCATTCAGTTCTATGACAACGGATATGGTTTGATCACTCTCATCAGCATCTCGGAGCATTTGAGCAGCAATTTGTGATGAAGCATCTTCGGATAGTTGGAATGAACCCGCTTCCTCGGCTTGCTTTGTTAAGTTCGGAGCAATCAGAAACAAGACAATGGTAATCACGAGTAAACCAATTGTAATAGGCCATTTTAATGTCAATATCGTTTTCATCTGTTACTCTCCATTCGTTTTCAGAATTTCTTTTAACTTGCGGAACGTCATTAGGAATTGCTCAATTTCTTGATCGTCAACTTGATTAATAAGGAGTTTTTCAATATAGCCATGTAGCACTTCATTCGAGTGCTTCGCTGCTACTCTGCCTTTTTCGGTTAAATCCAGTAATTTTTCTCGCTTATCATCTGATTGCAGTACATGTAATAACTCTTTATCCTTCAACTTTTTTAATCGGTTGGATACGGCACTTTTATGCACACCCTGGAGCATCGCTATTCGTCCTGCTGTCATTGCACCTTCTTTGGCGATGATGTTTAGCACTTGCATTTGTTCGGGTGAGTACTCTTTCCAAAGCGGGTCTTCCACGCTACGTAATACGCGTTCAGTCCCATAAATCAGAACTTGCTGAAACAATTCTACGGCTTCTTGTATTCTTTTATCCAAAATAGTTTACCCCCTAAACCAATACATTTAGTTTAGAGGATAAACTATATATAGTCAATAAATGAATTTTTACAAATTGGTGATAGGAGAGTGGCTTTTGTCCTTGGATTATAAATCATTTCTGATGTGCATTCATGTCAAAACAAAAAAATCCCCTCAAATTAATGAAGAGATTTTCTATAGTAATTTTAACCCATTCTTCGTGTTAATGCGGTTACGCCCTTTGTCTTTCGCGCCTAGTAACAATTGATCCGCAACCACATATGCTCGTTCCATGGGTAGTTTATCTGTCATTTCATCGAAATATAAACCAAATGAAACTGTGTAAGAGATTGTCCTCTTGGTCCCATTGAAATCTACACTAACAGGGTGCACACTTACATGCATACGCAATTTTTCGAGTAGTTCACCACATTCTTCAAAGCTACGCCCTCTTAAAAACAACGTAAATTCTTCCCCACCAGTACGAAAAAGCCCATCGTCTACATTTACATGTGCTTTTAATATCTCAGCAAAGTGCTGAATTACTTTGTCCCCAACTGCATGGTTATACGAATCATTTATACGCTTAAATTTATCGATATCAGCGACTACGATTCCAACTTTTTCACCTGTACCATTAATTTCAGCCATTTGCTTATCCATCCACGCCCGGTTAGATAAACCCGTCATGAAATCGGTGTAAGCCATTTTCCGAAAACGGTCACGTTCCAATTCATTTTGAATACTTTCTTGCTTGGAAACGTATGACCTGCTGACTACATAGTTTAATGCAAATACGATAATCAGCATTTCCCACTGACTTTCCATGAGGAAATAGTATAGAAGACTATTGGTCAATGCAACTTTTCCTACATCGAGCAAGGTTCTATTCTTAAAGTGCGCTAACACTTCAGTCCAAGTGTGTAAATTGTTACTCAAATATAAATAGGATGTAAGAAGTATATCTGATTGGAAGTTAATGATTATAGTTGTCACAAAGAAAAGAATGAAATAACCAAATGGGATACTTTCTGCAAAGGGGTACAAGGAGTAAAAAAATATAAATGCCACGGTATTATACAAAACGAAAGAACTGATATTGTATAAAGTATCTGCTAATTCATTAGGATCAGCAGTATTGGCATATTTCCGTTGAAAATAAATGGTGAATCTGTGCACGATTTCATAGATTAACAACCCAAATGGTCCTGCGAATGCAGCAAACGATTGGCTGTAAGTAATTCCATAATCTATATTGGTAGTACCTTTACGCTGAATTATTCTCAGGTGAGCATAGAAAGCCGAGAAAAGCAGGTAGATGATGAACGCTATAATATACTTGTAAAGGTCTACATGAAGCGGTGCAAATGACAAGCTCCAGAAAACACTTATCACGATTAGTACAATGTCAAATAACTTAGACTTCCACACAAAAAGCACCTACTTCATCATAACTATCCAGATTATATCACATAGATGAGTGGGGACTTGTAGAATGGTTCAGTTTATTTCTTAATAATTTGCAGTGCCTCTTTTTTATACTATAGGATAAAGAGAGTCATCTGTCCCTCAAAGTTTTACACCTCCCTTTACCTAATTATGTTATCGGCTCTTCCTTCTTTCTGAAAGCAAACCACAAACATACAAAAATAAGAAATGCAACGATTTCTAGAGATATGATGTACCACGGATAGGGTCCAAGAAAATCAAGCAGGCTTCCGTTTTGGGGCTTCGACCGTAAAAACATGTAATTCCCTTTAACAAGGACATTTACAGTAAATACGATCGGTAGCAATACGTTTAGAACAACCATCGTTTTGAGTACCCCTTTAAAAGTAGGACGATACCCTTTTACCCACGTAAAGTATAGAGCTGTGACAATAATCCCGGAATGTGTGTAAAAAAAGTGGAAATACCTAAAATGAGGAAAACTGAGATCTAAAACAGGTGTTGCGATTGCTTGCAGGGCACCACCAATTCCTGTATAAAAGACTACATCAAAGACATGTTTATTTCCTGTCCATAGAAGGATGATCGTCATGACTAAACTGATGCTGCATAATTCAAGCGGCAAAGAACTACTCCAATTCCATCGATCAGTTTGAACGAGCCAAACATGATAAAGGACTTCCATGACTAGTAAAGTCATAGCAAAAAATCGTTCAATTAATCTAATGTGTTTAGGGTGATTCGACCATTTCTTTTTTGATAGAAATAGCAGGATGATTCCTAAAAACAGTCCCATTATGGCACCCATATGTGCCCATGAAAACAACATAAATAAGGGCTCAACTTTTCCTGTCATCCCTTTCCCTCATTTCTTCTTTCAAGTTAAATCGACGTTTATAGTAATTCTTCTATTAAGAACACATGATGTTTTTCAAAGTCACTTATTATCTCTGGAGATAATCGGTTTCTTAATTGGTCTTTTGTCGACCATAAGTAATCGCTGTGTTCCTTTGAAAGAACAACATCTTGATTTTGACTACGACACAAGTATGAAAGAATCACAACTTGTCTAGTTGCGTCTGTTTTAAAAGTAGCGGCATATAAAATTTTATCAACTGCTACATCCAACCCAACTTCCTCATGAATTTCCCGTACAAGTGCAGTTTCTAAATCTTCACCAAAATCTATTTTTCCTCCTACACATTCCCAAGTACCACTGCCAATTTCATCATCATGTGAACGTTGAATAATTAATACTTTTCCCTCATGTACAATAACGCCTTTCACTGCAACCACTATTTTATTCGTATTAACCATATATGACACCTTACCTATCAAAATAAATCTACATGAAACTCTTTTATAGTATTCGTGTTCTACGTACAAAATCCTGCTGAATCTCTTTTGAAACACAATAGAAAAAGGAGTCATTTCGTTGCACAGCGAATACAAGAATAAGACATCTAGGTTCGACGGATTAGTTATACTTAACTTAGTCAAAACAAAAGTGTATAAAGGATGTACTTCCCCGTATGCAGCTGAAGGGATTACAGCTGTTTTAGCGAGGATAGTATAAGGTGAACGCTAAAATAAAAAGGAGAGTGACATGTGAAACAAGCTTCAAAAATACTATTATTCTTAGTCTTAGCTTTCGTCTTAACCAAGTTACCATTCGCGGGTAAATACTTTGCGGTTGCTAATACGCTCATACATGAAGTAGGTCACCAATTAGCCAGTTTAGGTACTTTCGGCAAAGCACATCATATTCAATTGTTTTCTAATACCGAGGGGCTTGCCTTATCCAGTCACCGGTTTTGGTTAGGTAGATTTATAACCGCTTTAGCTGGCTATGTATTTGCTTCTCTTATGGCATCTACGTTCTTTTTCCTTATTTATAAGGAACGTTACAACATAATCATTTATATATTGTTATCCATTTTAGGAATCAGCCTATTATTTTGGGTTAGAAATTGGTACGGACTTTTCTGGATCATTACTTTTAGTACAGGGTTTGTGTGGATGCTTTGGAAAACCAAGGGTCCTATAATCGAAAATGTCGTTTTATTATTGGTTTCCATTATCTTTATTGAATCGATAACATCCGCATTTGAGATTATGTATTTGAGTTTCACATCCCCATCTGATGCGGGTGATGCTTCGAGCCTTTCTCGACTTACTTATTTGATCCCTTCACAGGTTTGGGGTATTCTGTTTTTCACTCAATCTCTCTTTTTCGGGTGGTTTGCCATGAAAAATTTCTTACCATTCTCAAAAAACCAATAGGGTCAGAGTCCGCTCTGGAAAGCTCTATCCGCTGTACGAAACAAAGAAGGAGAAGATTGAAGTAGCAAATTCACTTCAATTTCCTCCTGACTTTCAGGTAATCCTGAGTGGGATAGATCCGACGTCCTTTTCAAGACTCCTGATTCAAATTTATGTATTATGTTAAGGGTCTCCAAACTATAGATTTAGATCTTCTTTTAAGACTGAGTACATATATAAGTCATCGAATTTCCCACAAGTATATTCATAATGTCGAAGCAAACCTTCTCTTGTAAAACCTTGTTTTTCAACGAGTTTATGTGATGGGACATTAGCGGGTTCAATTAGTGCCTCAATTCTCTCTAGTTGAAAGTGATGGAAACCATACTTAACAACGGCTTCCAAAGCTTCACTAGCAATCCCTTTTCCCCAGTAATCTTTGCTCAGTTCATAGCCAATTTCAGCTCGATGATGTTTGGGATTCATATTGAGAAAACCACAACTTCCAATCATTTCCCCTGAATCTTTTAGTGTAATTCCCCATCTAATTCCTGTTCCATCTTCGGCAATCGATTTGTACCAACTAATTTCACCCAATGCGTCCTCAACTGTTTGAAAAGGTTCTAATCCCATAGGTTTCACAACATCCTGTTCAGATAAATATTTCAACATATCATTCGCATCAACGATTGTTACTTCTCTTAAGGTTAATCTGCTGGTTTCAATAATTGGAAATACCTTATTCATTGAATTTCACTCCTCTTAAGTGTGAATAGAACTGATTAATAATTTTTTTTGGACTCTTTCTCTAAAGAACCTTAAAAAACAAAGTTATACTTAACTATACTATTGTTTAACATGCTGCACATAGCCGACGAAACTGTGCAATTTCTTTAAATAAGAATTGCCAAAGCCCTTAAGACGCAATCAGCATAATGCAAACTTCCACTATTGGCCCCATCTATTGAAATACACATAATAAGAACATTGCTACATACACCGCCGTATAGAAAATGATACAACATAATAGCGACGCATTCGAACTTGAATTAATAAGTGATTGCTACTTTCAAGTTGATTAGTTAAGAATGGACAAAAGATTGAGCTCCTATGTCATTCAGTAAGCCAATACAAGGTAGTTTCTATTTGATGTCCTAAGTAATCCAAAAAACTTGGCATAGCTGTATATTTATATTGCGGTCTGTTTCAAAAGTAACTTTTCTTTGAATACCCTTTTCACTTTACTGTGGTGGATTTCTTTCAATGGTTTGTCTCATTAAATGAACTATGGTGTGCGACGGCTTTGATGGATAAATGCTCATGAATTCTACTAACTCCTAAACTCTGTTTCTGTTCATGCCTATTACAGAAAGTACTCATTATTAATAAACCTCTATCATCCTAGGTTCCTAACCATTGCAGTTGTAAAAAACTTCATATATTAAACATAAAATGAAAGGAGGATGTGTAAATGGAAAAACATGATACCCCGGACTGTAATTGCCGGGAATCAAAAAAAGACCACGATTATGATCTTGAATATCGAAATCGTTCACACTCTTCATGTTGTCAACGTCGATGTGACTGCGTGTGTAACCATAGCTGGAATTGTAGCTGCAGTTGCAACCATAACTGGAACCGTTGTCGCAATCGTTGCCGAAGAGATTTGTGCGATGACGACTTTAGGATTCGATTAGCCGGTTTGACTGATGGGCTTAACTACCGTCTGCATCAGCTTCTATGGTGTGACGCGGCAATTACGTTGGAGAATGGTGAATATTTAATAGGGAAGATTATTTTTGTCGGATCCAATTTTGTTGAAATACTGCTACCGTCAGAAAATGGAGAATCAGTTGAGGTTGAAATGAAAGAGGATTTCCAGGAAGACTTTGAGGAAGATCAAAAAGAAGAGAATGTGACACCTGATGAGTTTAAAGATAGTGAACGTACAAAAGGCAGAACACTTATTTTCTCCATCTCTAAAATCGTTACCGTTGAATCGGATTGCCCTTGCCCTCAAGAATAAACCAGATAAATAAAAACAAGTCAGCAACTGAAGGAGAACTTCAGCGAGCTGACTTTTTTGATTTATGCGTTACTTGTAATGAGTGAAATGCTCTCTATCAAAATGTGTTTTAGTGATCCATCCACATCTAGAACGATTGTGTCTTTATGCACATCTGTCAACAATCCTTCAATTGTTGTATCGTCCTGTGTTACTTGAATGTGTTGATCTTCAAATAATAGTAAATAGATGTCCAGTCGAATTCTGAAAAACAAATGGATTAACTCGGGTGATGAAGAAACGACTTCGCCAAAATGAAACGTTAAATTTCTGCGAAAGCATGGACTTATCTTCCTTAGTTCAGGATCATGATATGGTTCTGCAAATCGCCCATACGGTTTAATCGTTTCAATTTGACTATAGGGATAAATGATAACCCTTTCTTCTTCCCGAAGAACGACAAAATTAAAGCCAGATAGAGTTACTTTTCCTTCTAATTTTTCTCCTGCTAGATTTGTGATTTCAACTCGTAGTCCGGCTAATCCGTCAAACACTTTTTGATAAGTTTCATCGGGTGGTCGATCATCGCCTAATGCCAAATCAAGAAGCAGTTCATTTGCCGATGTTATCTTTTCGAGGACTATTTCTAAAACACCTGGAGGTAGACAGTCCGTTGGGGAAGGGAGTTTTGGGGATGGAAGTCGCTCTGGACAACAGTGGTCGTGGATATAAAAGTCGTTCTCTTTGTCATAATCTTTTTCTATCCTCTTTAGCGAAACACGTTCAATCATATTTTCTTTTTTCATTTTCTCACCTCCTTTCTCAAATGGTATTTTTATGTAGAAAAAAGAGAAGAAAATACTCTTCTCTTTTTTCTCTATTGATCTAGTGGAGGTAAGTGTTCTTGAACCTCACTGTGGATTCTTATAATTCCCCACATGCCTTGCTCGATGTCCCAATTAATATTTCCAGAACGATACAGATAATCTCCCGGGAATCGCCCGTAAGCTCCAGCCCCGCCGAGAAGTTCCAAGTTTCGTGTAGTCCCAGCTACGTTAAGACCAGCGAATGATTCCGTTCGTGAATTTAAGTTTTTCAATTCAAATCGCCAACGATGACCATGGAGATGGAAAGTATGCGACCTACGTCTTTCTGCAGGCGTAACCAAACGAATCGTTACCGGGTCAGACAAATAGCTTTCAAACAGAGGCGTTGCTGGATCTCCAAAAACGTCTGAACTGAATAAGTCATGCAACACAGGGTGTTTCCGATAACGGTTCAATAATCGTTCACTTCGATAATTGAATCCACGTGAACCTTGATCATACGTATCGACTTCTTCCACTTCATCCTCTGGAGGAGGAAATAGCACTCCCGCCAGTGGATCGATAATGACTTTTCCACCTTTATCGAGCAATCTTACTCCGTCATGCAATATCATCACAAATTCTCGTACATCTGGTAAGAATGGGTTGCGTAGCACCACATTCGCTCCAGTTTTTACAGGTTTCAGCGTATAGGGATCCACATATTCCGTTCCTCTTGGTTCCGCGATAAAAGCTCCGAATGCTCCCTGAGATTTGTGGTTTCGGATATCAGCCATATCCCACATGCCACAAGCTCCCACTTGAGAATCTATCCACCATCGATATGTCCTGCTTTCTCCAGGTCCTACCGTCTGGTCTCCATTAAAACCAACTGTTTCTCCTGATGATGTTTTCACATCATACTGAATCAATTGAGGGTGCAATGAAATCCTAAGTGATGGTGGGTAAAAAGCCTGTTCTTTTACTTCTGGATAGGGGTAAATCCCGTCTTTAAATGGAAACAATTCTTTTTTCAATAAGCTTGTTAAAGTAACTTCTACCGTATCTCCAACATTTCCCCGAATGATTAACGGTTCCGGTTTTTTCTTTCCTTCTAAAATGGCATCCATATCTTTCCGAAGTGCAAATATGATTCCATGGGGATCATGATCACCAAAGTCGTTATAGACAATCGGTACCTGAAAAGCGACGATATCAAAATAGCGCACCGGCCCTTTTTCGATTAAGACTTTATCAGGATTTCCTGCTTGTGGTGGTTTGTTTCCTTTACATTCAGGTAGCGGTCTTGAGCGCTTTAATGGGATCGGACGGTCTGATAATGGAATTAAATCCGGAACCAATTCATCATAGGCCCGAATCAATCCCCAAAGCCCATTCCAAAGATCTTCCTCTGTTTCAAATGCCCATAAATAATCTCCCGATCGTGGGATATAGGTTTCCATCGTAAATGATTCGGATATTCCAATATGTTGCTGCTCTTCCAGCTTAGTATTCAGATTGCTACGCTGCCTTTGCCACCTTAACCCATGAACATTAAGACTGTGAGATTCTTCTTGAGCTCCTTGAAGTAAGCGAATACGGATGGAATCTCCTTCGTATGCCCTGAATATTGGAGTAATTGGATCGCCATTTACATAGGAACTAAAGGTATAAGCAGGGTCACAATCCGGACCTAATCGGAATTGAAGTGGTTCATTTTTATAATTAACTCCGAATAAACCTGGGTCATCATCTGATCCTGGAAAATTCGGGGGTTGTAGAGGTTTTCCATCTTTATCAAACAGCAAAGCAAAGTCCTGTGCAAAAAGGACATAATCCCGGTAATCAGGGATGATCGGATTTCGAGCAGTGATTTGTGTTCCACGAGTGACTTTCTCTCCACTTGCTGAATCCAGAAATTCTGTGAACCGAGGGTGAACTACGCCCGATCCAAATACTCCATGTTGTTGGTGGGCATTTGGAAATAAGTGGTCATGGAAGAACCAGGCTTTCAATTCGACATCTGCATAATATTCATACTGAATCGTTTCTCCTGGTAATACGGAGGAATCGTAATTCCAGCCGACATTCGCCCCGTCATTCACAAGAACATCAAACTTAACAAAGTGGATATGAAAGCCTGTTTCGTACGTTCTTGTGACCAACTGGAAAGCATCACCATCGAGAATATGCGGCAATTTGTTTGTGAAATTTATACGAATTGCAGTATGTGCCGTAGTATGGATAACAAGGGGTTCCGGTTCTTTCTTGCCCGAACAAACATCATCCAGCTCTTCATCAAGGACAAATATTCGAGCTTTTGGATCATGCCACCCTTGCTTATTATAGGTAACGGGCAGTTCGATTAATGAGATGTTAAACTCCCGAACTGGTGCACCTTTAGGCGTAGGGTCAGCAAATACAGCTCCCGGTCTCGGATTCACAACTGCTGCGTTACGCTCCAGTTCTGTCAATCCCCGACCACCTTTTATACCAAGCGGTGGACGAGGTGCTTTGTATCCAACCTTGCCAGGAATGAAATTCGGATACCCTGGTTTTTCTTTTGTTGGCTTTGGAGGTGCTTTACGATCAGGCAATGGTTGCAACGATTTAATTGGAACGCCATTAGGATAGCACTGGCTTCCATCTTGAAGCGTGTTGAAAACGCGGTTCAACCCCCACATTCCAGCAGCAAAATGCGGATACAGATGGCAGTGGATAATCGCGTCCCCAATAGAGCCCTGCAAACTTCCCAACCCGTATAGAGGTTCAACGGTGTAGTGAGATTGAGGACTGATTGCCTGTGCATCCAATATTTCGGAATTGAGATCTTGAGGATCGCTAAACCATTGATGCACATGATAATGAAAAACATGTGTTTCTTTTACCCCACCGTGTATAACACGGATTTTCGCAGGATCTCCCACATATCCTCTCAAGATTGGTGTAGATGGATCTCCGAAAACCCATGAATCATGATGGACTTCCTCTCCCTCAGTATTCGGTCCGACAACCCCTTCCGCAATGAGTTGTTGCCTTCTGTTGATTGGTTCAAAGCGGTAATTGGCCCCATGAAATGATGCCTCTTCTTGATTGGTTAGATGATTAATCGGACGGTTTCCAGTCAAATCATCCACTTCCATTTCATCATGGAAAATCCAAGCATATTCTCGAAATGAAGGTAACAATGGATGATGCACATCAGCATACACCCCGCTATTGATTGTCTTGCCTGTCTCGGGATCCGTCCACCAGGAAAATCGGGTCTCTACCAATAAAGCACCGATCAAACCATTGGAATTGGAACCCTTCTCCCCACTTGCTGGATTGCCTAAATCAGAAAAGAAATAGGTTCCTTCTTTGACGACATGTAGCCGATACAAAATAGAATCAAATGGAGCAACCGTGCTGTCTTTATTGAGTCCAACGTTCGCACCGTCAGATCGGCATACATCATATTCAGCTTGTTGAAAATGCATACCCGTGTTGAAGTCCAGTTTATTTTCAAACAATATTTCCACTATCTCTCCTTCGTTAGCACGGATCACGAGTGGCCGAACTAGATCTACAGGAGAGAATGGATTCTTTTTGACCAAGTCTCTAACTTTCTGTTCATTTTCTTTCAACACATACATCATTCCATTTGGGTTGTGATCACCAAATGAGTTTAGAACCAATCGAATTGGAATAGCTACTACATGGTACTTTCTTATCATGTAACATCCTCTTCTGCATTATCTTTTAAATGAGGGATTTTTGCCCCAATCCCCGTTTCGATATAGAACACATCAATTGAATCAATATGCACATTCCATACTTTCCCCTCCAGGGCTGGTACCGATGTCGTTTGCACATCCAATATAAGGATATCTCCTAATAAACCTTTAATTTTCCCAATAAACATAAATGGAAAAGCCTCTGTCAGTATAAAGACCCGTCGCCCAATGTTTTTGCTGAAATACAAAACTAGAGCTTCTTCTTTTATATCATTAACCGTTTTGTTAACCTTATTGGTCATTTACACATTCCTCCTTAATTATGATAATGGGAAGACCTCATCACTAGGTACTTCCATTGAGTAAGATACAATTTGCTCAAATGGAATACTAAGCGGGAAGGGGAAATTATAAAATGGAGCATTTACCATTTTAATAATGACGGGTGACAACGTCAGATGCCCTTGCTGTACGTCGGCAATCGTTCCAGCAAAAATCGGTCGAAATACTTGACCAAGTAAGTTCAGTTGGACTGCCCGGGTAATAACAAGTATTTCTTCACCTAACTGCTTTCTTAGTTCTTCATATAAATTGTCTTTTGTTTGCTCCACTTAAAAAGCCTCCTATTATAAAATTTCAAGCCATTTTGTTTGTTGTAGGTTTACTAAATAAGTTCTTCAACAAAATTTTCCACAAAGGAAACAGCCCGATTGTGGACACATATCGAATTTCATTTAGTTGAATCATACTTTCTGTCTTCATCAACTGCAGAAATAGCTCTTTTTTTGTCGTTTCTTTTATCTTCCCAAAAAATATTTTGTCAGCTGTTTTTACTTCCACCCACATTCCTTTCCAAGAACGAAGATTGGTTTTGAGCGTTTCTTCAAAAAAACTGACGGACCAGCACTTCCTTTTTGGCTACTGTTTCACCAAATTGAAGCACAAGCTTTTGCTGTAATTGATTGTCATAAATAAAGTGTTGATGGGTGTTGGAATATGTGGGATAACCAAAAGGGATTGTTGCAGAGTCAATTGCTGTATAGGGAATCCAAGTTCTTCTTTGTAAGTCTGTTAACATGACAAAATCTCTTCCAATTGTCGCTACTTTTCCTTCCGTTGTCACTGCGATATCATTTTCTACCAAGGAAGAAACGACTACCTGTTGATTTCGTTTCGTTTTAAAAAACTGTTTTAATACAAGGGGTTTTTTGCGAGTTTCATCTTGACTCGTCACCTTGAACAAATTTTTCTGACCAATATATTCTGTAAGGAGTCGTGTTTCTTCTGCAGAAACTGCACTTGTCGGTGAAGAAAACGATGAAAAGCTCTTCACTCGTTTCTCCGATGTCTCTTCAATTGACGCTATATTCTCAAACTCTTCCTGCATAATTGGGCTCCTTCAAGTGAGTTCTCTCCCACAATTTATGAAGAAATGAAAGATGTATTAACAAAGAAATTGTTTTTTATTTAAATTAGAGATTATCCCGCTTCTTCTATCAGCTGGATCAAGTTCTCAGCAATTTCTTCGATATTCACTTTTTTGTTACCTACCGCCATATCGTGATGTGATCTTATTTGATTATTTGAATCGACCGCGTACATCGATATTGAGTGGGAAAGAAATCCATCTTGATTTTTTTTATAAATGAAATTGAAGTATTGAGTGAATTGCTTAGTTTCCTCCTCTGTACCTCTTAAAAACAGCCAATTCGGACTGGAAATCCCGAAGACATCTTTATACTTGAGAATTCTTTCTTTCGTATCGAAGACTGGATCCAAAGTCACGGATACAATCAGATACTCATCATTGGATATTCCTTTTTCTTGCATGTATTGTTGCAAACCCATTAAATCAATCATTGTGGTTGGACAAATGTCTGGACAATTTGTATAGAAGAAAGTAATTAGCTTTGGTTTATTATGCACGGACACATCTTCACCACTTACCTCTGTTAGTGTCCACTCATTAACAGTACCGATTTTTGGCAAGCTGGGGGTTTCCGGCCATAAGAAATAAATAACCACTAACCCACTGAGCAATAAAAATAGACTGACAAAACCCCTCATTTAAATCCTCCCTGCCATCTCTTCACAAAAAGAGAGCATTTTCAGACCCTAAACGAATAGCGAATGAACTGACTGATGAGTGCATGAAGACAAGCCGCAAAAATAGCAAGGCTATACATGTTGGATACAATCATGGCTTCAGACTCAATGGGAATATTGCACAGAGCCGGATTTTGCAAAACCGCACCGAGCATCATTCCCATAATGCCACCCATCGTGCCATTATAAATTCCGTTTAGTATTGCTGGGGCTTTTATAATGGTCCCGAATTTCCAGCCGATAAATAGTCCCACTACAATAGGAAGAAGATAAAGACCAGTTTGATTCGCAGGTAGCAATAGTTGAATGTAAAGTGCCAAGACAAATGAAGATATCATGGTAATGGCCATACACATTGTCTTCGTGAATCGATCATCAAAAAGAGTGTGTTTCTTCTTGAACATCCTGAAAACAGAACTTAATTCAGTCACATTCCACATAAACAGTACACTGATCAGTAGCAAAGTTTACATCACGACCTTTTTATTGAAACAAAAATAGTGATTAAACATAAAACAAAAAAGGCATGCACGAACCAGATGAACAAAGACGGCATTTCTATAACGGTTCCAATCATCGGGGACATCAAGCCAACAATTACTCCATTCGTTAAACCAGACACAAATGTTTGATAATCAAATAACAGTCCAAATAATGCCCCAGTCGTCAATCCAAGCAAAGTGGTTATCACCGTGATCAAAGTGAAATGAAAGGGATAGTTTTGTATGAGCAAAATTCCGGATAACAAAGCAGTCATCCCGCCCATTACAATGCTGATATTCATCCCTAATTGAAAACCGATAATCTTTTTGACTCTACGTAAATAACTATAAAAACCAAGAGCTATACATACATCCACATACAGGATCAGTAAAATTGTGATTTTAGCCATAGCCCCACCTCTACATACAGTATGTGAAAAGTGCCTCAAAAGAACTTTGTCCACTTTATTCACGCCTATTCTTTTTGATTTCAAGAAACATATACTACTAGCGATTTGAAAAAATGGAAAAGAAATGGTCGACCTGTAATTTAAGTCGAAATTGCTTTTCTGCACATCAATAAGGAGGCTTTTCATGACAGTCGGACCAATTAATGCGTTTGATGGATTTCCCGTTTGGTATAAAGATGAAAATGGGTTACGTCTTCAACTGAACGTCGACCCTGCAGATCCTTTCTCAGGCATCACTCCCGCAGATTTACCTAATCCAACTCAACCCGTCTCTTTTCCGGATAATTACCCATCGGAGGCTTTTTATTTTCTGACTGAAGCCGAAATGACTACCGGTTCGGGTGAAAGAGCTAGGCTCGTATTGGCATTGGAAGCTGCATTTGTAAATGAGGTACCTAGGGCCGGTGATCAAATTGTGTTTGGTAGAGTGCGCATTCGCGTCTTTGGATTACAGCCAAATGTGGAGTATACGGTTACACACCCATATGGAGTGGACACATTCATTGCCGAACCGGATGGAGATGGTACTGGAGAAATTAATTTTACAGAAGACATTGGCGGATTGAACGGCGGGGAGTTTCAACTTGCCCTGAACAGTCGTGTGTTCCCATTCGTGCGATGGGATCCATCCGTGGCACCCCTCGCGCCACAAGGGTATATCGGTGACCCAAATGTGCTGCATCCAATTGTAGGCAGCTTGTTTACTGATCCATTCGGGCAACCTCAAAACATTTTCCGGATTGAAGGTCCCGGTATTGGAATCGGTTCACCTGATCGTTCAACTACTCCAGGATTGAATCCAGATAACTGTATTGAAACTAGACTTTTTACGGTATTAGGCAAAATCTCAACGATTTCAGGAGTTGACGTACCAAGAGCTACTTACACACAAAACGAGATATCGGGTGGATTTGTGGATGTATTTGCTACGTCAGATGATACCGCTCAAAATATCAGTGTGTCTGGCAGCGGGTTCGACACTACTTTACTACAAGGTATGAATGGGCGGTACTTTGCCCGTGTTCGTTTTATTGGTGAAAACCCTCCTAGTTCAATTACAGTGACAAACCTGAGCGACATTCCGAACAGTACAAAGGAAGTCATACCAGTCGATTTTATTAAAGCGACAGCAAACTATGACACGGACTCTCAAGCCCTCACAATCGTGGCAACGTCTAGTGATTCAATTGGGTCACCCCTATTAACTGTAGAAGACTTTGGAGTTGGTGAATTCACCATTCCTGCTAACGGAGTGAGCACAACGAATATAATTTTTGCACCCGCCGGAGTGACCATAAATTCAACTGCAGGCGGAAAAAGATCTATTCCTGTATCAGTGACAGGAGCATCAGATGGCCCGATTCCTGTATCAGCCAATGCAGGTGAAGATGAAACAGTTGTTTTCGGTTCTACGGTGATACTGAATGGAACAAGTTCAACTGGTCCCATCACATCTTTCAGTTGGACCCAGCTCGCCGGAACGCCGGTTTCTTTGCTTGAAGCCAATACCGCTACACCTTCCTTCTTAGCACCGAATTCTTCTTCCACTCTTGTATTTCAATTGACGGTTGACGGTGAAGGAGGACCTTCTTCTGCTACCGTAAGCGTAACCGTAATTGAATTCGCACCTGCACCAATTGCAAATGCAGGTCCAGATCAAGTTGTACAGCAGGGGGCCTCAGTAATATTGGCAGGTAGCTCAACGGGCGTTGTAACCACCTATCAATGGGAACAGACCTCAGGATTTCCTGTTCAATTAACCAATGCAAATACATCCACAGCTACATTTACCTTCCCTATACAACAAGAGACACTCACTTTTCAATTAACGGTTGTGGGTCCTGGAGGCACTTCTTCTGACACCGTCCAGATTACATCAGGGCCGGTATCAGAAACCTTAACGGTCACACGCGCAGAATATCGAACTCGCGATGCGGAGTGGCGAATCAGTGGAACGTCCGATGTACTTGGAGCTGGAGTCCTCATTTCCATCTATATTGGAAGTACAATCAATGGCCCTCTCCTATCGCAAGTGCCAGTTGATGATCTTGGAGAATGGAAGTATCGAGTTGAAGGTTCTAGCCAGCTACCTGGCGTAACTAGATCAATTTCAATTCAATCCAGCGTTGGTGGAATACTCAACAATATTCCTCTTAATGTTCGAAACTAAAAAGAAAAGCTGAAAAGTCATGGACGTGATGCCGTGGATCATGATGTCCTCAGACCCACGGCCTAGGCTTGGGCTCATGGAATCAACGAATTGAAAAATCCAAGAAGGTGTTTTCAGCGAAGATGCCAGCCTGGCTTGGAGCCCGACAGTATAATAAAAGAAAGGAGAAAAAGAATGGATCGCTGTCCAAAATGTAATGGATACAATAGTTGTAAATGTGAGCGTGGTCCAAGAGGTCCTAGGGGTTACGAAGGCCCACAAGGACCTCAAGGGGACCATGGATCTAAAGGACCACAAGGCAGCAAAGGGAGTCAAGGTCCCAGGGGTATCCAAGGGTTCCCAGGATTAAGAGGTGAGCAAGGTCCACCCGGTCTAAATGGTTTACAAGGACCTCAAGGTGAGCAAGGAATTCCAGGACCACCAGGAAAAGCTGGAATTCCAGGACCCAAAGGTGAACAAGGGCTGCAAGGAATACAAGGTCCACAAGGAACTCCTGGAACTGTAAACTCTGCTCATGGTTTTGCCATTTGTAATTCCGTGAGTAATGCATCCGGGGTTGTAAAATATAACATGCCTGGGCCATTGCAAGATGTTGATTTACTGCCTAGTCAAGGCTTGCAGGTGTTAAAAGCAGGTATTTATCAAATAAGCTATAAAGTCATATTGGTCTCAAATACAATAACGTGTACTCCTTCAAGGTTTCAAATAAAGATCAACGAAGCTATAACAGTAGAATCATCCTTGAGCGAATCTACCACAGCTGCTACTTTAACTTCTACTGACTTGTTTTCGTTACAAGAAGGAGATATCGTAAAGCTCGTTACCAACTTAGAGCAACATTTTAGTTATAAGCTTGCGACCCTGCAAATAATTCAGGTAGGGTGACAATACAACCCTTCGGTGATTTCCGAAGGGTTGCTTGGTTTCATTCTATATTCATTGCTTTCATTTTAAGATTAGACTAGTTACATTCCTAACCATCTACTCCTTGGAGAACAGCCTTTAAGGTGAGTTCGTTTCCGTGAATGTCTGTAATAATGGCTAGTTCCATACATACTGTTTCCTTTAATTTTTGCTATGCTGCATTGTTTTCAATCTCTACAAAATAAATCCAGTTCACTATTGCAGATCTTCATCATCAACATCCACCCAAGGTTCGTTTCTATGCACCTCTTCGTTTGGTAACACTTCTTCCATCTCATCATGTGTAATCCCATACGGAACTCCACCCTCGGTATAGCAAGCAATAAAGGCAAATTCATCAAACACTTCGTATTCATCCACTATATTTGTATTCTTTTTTTACTTTTTTGCCATTACAAATTCTCCTTCTACAAATCTACTACATACTGCTCCTGCAGCCTCAATGGTGTAATCACCGAAAAAGGACGAGCTTTATAAATGATCAAATATTTCTTGTGGTAATAATAACTCTTTCATACGTTCATGCTGTTATAAAAACGCAGTAGAATTACCGATATGTGGAGCTTTATCCGCCTACGATTAAATCATTTTATTCTCTTTGCACTAGATAGTGTGACTTTATCAAAAGAACCCATTTTACTCTGTAACAATGAAAACTCACGCTTTTTTTTGGAGTCCATAAGGCTAGAACATTTCAAATCGGAAGACAACCTTATATAAATAGAACAACGTTAATCGACAACTAATATATATAAGAAAGCGAGAAACCTATGATTAAACAATTAGACTTAACAAACCAACAGCTTGCTCAATCTGTCCTTTCCATTCAATTCCCTGCCTATCAAGTCGAAGCCAACCTAATCGGTTTTCAATGGATTCCTGCCCTTTCCGACACAGAGGAAGACCTCATGAACAGTAAAGAAATATTTATCGGCTTTTACGAAGATTCTCAGCTCTTTGGTGTTTTGTCTTATGAAGAAACGGAGGAAATCATAGATATTTGCCGTTTAGTGGTTTCACCTGATTCATTCCGAAAAGGGGTTGGTCGTCAGTTGGTTGAATATGTGACAAATGAAGTTAGACAATCTCGCGATGTGGTTGTCTCTACCGGGCAGAAGAATACACCAGCCGTGACACTGTATAAGAGACTAGGATTTGTAGAAGAAGAAACGTTTGAAGTTGCAGATGGTGTGCGTTTAATAAACCTCCGGTATTCTACCTAAGAGAAATTATGAGTGGTTTTACTTTCCTGTGCTAAATCCCATATCTAACATTTCCTCCTGCATACACTACAACATAATGATACAGGAGGTGTTATCTATGGGATATCAAAACGGAGGCGGACACGGAGGATCTTCTTTTGCTTTATTGGTGGTTCTCTTTATTCTATTAATTATTGTTGGAGCAGCATTCTTGTACTAAACTAAATCTCATAAGGACCACTTACCTTCCCCCCTAAAGAGCGCTGAATAGGCGCTCTTATCCTCTATTCAATTCTCCGAGTTATCCTAAATATGGTTAGATTGGACAAGTTTTCAATTGGTTGTTTTTCATGAAGTAGGGTAAATATGATGCAGGAAAAAAAGTCTTATGAAGAGGTGTACTTATGAAAACGTTTCAGAATGGACCTATAACCCTGGTTTATGAAGAGCACGGCAAAGGGGTACCCATCATCTTGTTACATGGATTAACAGGAAATCGACATATGTTTGACCAAGAAGTGACCATCTTGAAAAAATATTTTCGGGTCATTTTATTGGATGCTCGTGGGCACGGGGAGTCTTCAAAGCCACCAACCTATTCATTGAAAGATCACGTGGGAGATGTGTTGTCATTGCTTGAACATTTAAATATAGAACAAGCTCATTTGCTAGGCATGTCAATGGGAAGTTACATAGCACAAGGAGTAGCAATTGCTTCTCCTGAACGTATAAACAAATTGATTTTAGTTGCAACAAAGTCTGAAGGCAAAACCTCTTCGATGGAAGCGTTGTTTGAGAAACATGCAGATGAACTAAAGGGACTGAAATTTTCGGAAAAAGTATTAAAAGCTTCTCGGTATATGTTTCATGATTTAGCGGCAGTTGGCAAGTGGAGTCAAGACGCTGCAGAAAAGAGTCCTGCTTTGACATCAAAAGAAATCACTGCGGCAAACCAAGCATTGGAAGGATTTGATTTTCGGGAAGACTTATATCGTGTGACTGCGGAAACACTTGTCATTAGCGGGGATCATGATGGGTTAAATCCACCTGAAGTTGGCAGAGAAACAGCTCGACTTATTCCCCATGCCACATTCGTTGAGTTCAATCAATCAGGACACGCCCCCAATGTTGAACAACCACTGCTGTTTTTGGATTTCATCTTAGAATTTCTGGACCAAAAATGAAACGTGATCAATTTAAGCAAAAATCCCAGTTCAAATTTGGGGTTTTTGCTCAGTTAGAGGGTTTTCGTTTTTTTCGAACGAGTTTAATCAAGTAATATATTAAGATCCCACTAATTAATATTATCCAAATGACGGTTTCATTTAGTTGATCGGATAATAGCCCTGCCGGAATAAGGGAAAGAAAGAAAAAGTAGATGAAATTCCCGAATGTTGTGCCGAGAAAAAACGGCCAAAATCGGACCGTACTAAGCCCTGCAAGTATATTGACCATACTTGTTGGCACTAAAGGGAAGATTCTTCCTTGAAAAACATAAGCAAAACCATTCGCATCTATCTTTTCAAGTAATTCTGGTCTGAATTTTTCTATTAACATCTCTTGAAATAAATATCGAACTCCATAAAAAACAATGGCTGCAGCGATTACACTTGAAATCCAGCTCCACAAAAAACCACTTACAAAGCCAAACAAGCTAATATTGATGCTGATGACCAATAATAATGGAAATACCGTAAATGAATTTTGAATGGTCATGATGATAAGCAAAAACAGATAAGCGTAGATTAAGTTATTATCTAAAAAGTCTCGGATCGCTACGACGTCTTGGTTCACTAAAAGAAGGATAATTTGACGATTTAAAACTAAAAATATAAGCAGCAAAAATAAGCCACTCCAAACCAACCATTTTTTATGTGTGACTCTGGACTTTTTCTTCATTCGCCACCCGCTTATCCCTTTGACTTGACTCCTAACCTCGAAATTAAAGTGATTTTTCAAGACTGGAAAATCACTATACCACGTCCACCATAATCTTTCATTTCTGGCTTCCGATTTCAAGTGATTTTTAATTCAAAAGTACTTTCAATGACTTTTTTTCATCAATAATGAAAGTACGTGAGATACGCTACCCACATCCCTTTAATTCCAAGCGTCGTAAAATGGGATAACGTATACGTAACCGGAACTTGAATGAACAAAATACTCGAAATCATAACTCCAAATAACAAACATATTAATTCCTGTCCACCAAAAACAATAGACAAATATATTATTCGTTCGATTAATAATAAACAACTAAACTGAAAATCTATTCAACAGACATGTGTTAATATCATTAGACAAATAAAAAAGGTTTCGTAGCTTACATAGCATACGAATCCTTTTATTCATATATGTTTTTAATTTGCAATTTCCTCACCATTCAATTCAATATGACACTCCCCCCAACTGCACATGGCATCCAAAATGGGATTAAGTGAACAGCCATACTCCGTTAAAGAGTAAATCACCTTCGGTGGAACCTGATCAAACACTTTACGATTTACCACACCATCCGCTTCTAGTTCACGAATCTGCTGGGTCAGCATCTTTTGTGTGATACCAGGCATGAGCTTTTTCAATTCGCTCGTTCGTTTTTCCCCCTTCATCAAGTGACACATAATCACAACTTTCCACTTACCACCAATCACATCAAGTGTGGCTTCCACGGGAATGTTATAAGCCATTTCAATTTCTCCTCATTTCCTATAGGCACTTTTTAGTACCTACATTAATTATAAGTATGTACTTTTCTTATGTACTTTTCAATTTGTAGCGTTACATACATACTAGCATACATGAGCAGAAAACAAAGGGGCAAAAATAACCAATAGGTACTTTAAAGTTCCTACAGCACTTTCAAGTGCGTACTATCCTTTTTGTTTTTATTATTTAATAATAATGTTCATAGGTCGGCGTGATGAAAATTGAAAGGCGCCACATCACGTTATCTCTGCTTGAACGACAAATAGAAAACTAGGAGGAATCTTAAATGACTTCCATAACTATAAATAAGGCTGAAAAAAAAGCCGGTACTCCTGCGTTAATGGCATTGGCCGTCGGTGCCTTTGCAATTGGCACGACCGAATTTGTGCCTGTAGGATTATTGTCTACCATAGGTGATGATTTAGGTATATCGATTCCTTTAGCTGGTTTATTAATATCCGGTTACGCAATGGGCGTTGCAGTAGGAGCACCGATTCTTACCGCCTTAACCAACAAAATTAATCGAAAAACGTTATTGATGCTCTTGATGATTGTCTTCATTTTAGGTAATTCAGTTGCTGCTTTATCCACCAGTTTTAGTTTATTGTTGGTAGCACGGTTCATTACTGCATTTTCTCACGGGGTATTCTTCTCCATCGGATCAACAATAGCAGCCGATTTAGTTCCCAATCATAAACGAGCCAGTGCCATCGCATTTATGTTCACAGGTTTAACGGTAGCTACCGTAACAGGTGTGCCACTTGGTACATTCATTGGACAAGCGTTTGGATGGAGATCGACGTTTGGGGTTGTAGCAATTCTTGGCGTCGTTGCTATTATCGCCAGCGCAATATTGGTTCCTAAAGATCTTAAACAAGCACCACCCGCAAAGATTTCAGATAACTTTAAAATCTTGACTAATGGTCCTTTGCTTCTAGCATTTGCTATCACCGCGTTAGGTTACGGCGGAACATTTGTCTCATTTACATACCTTGCTCCGATTTTGGAAGATGTCACCGGATTCGCACCAAGTGCAGTCGGGATTATCTTGCTTGTGTATGGGATTGCAGTTGCTATCGGAAATACCGTCGGCGGGAAAATGGCCAATAAAAATCCGTTAAAAGCTTTATTTTGGATGTTCCTAATCCAAGCGGCTATACTTGTCATTCTATCGTTCACAGTTCCATTTAAAGTTGTGGGAATCATCTCCATCTTTTTCTTAGGGATATTTGCATTCATGAACGTTCCAGCCTTACAAATCTATGTCGTACAGCTAGCCGAAAAACACGTACCTTCTTCAGTTGATGTCGCATCAGCCTTGAATATCGCTGCTTTTAATGTAGGGATAGCCATCGGAGCATTTGTTGGAGGTCTGATCGTCGATTCAATCGGTTTAATTCATACCCCTTGGATCGGAGGAATCATGGTACTTGGAGCGGCTGTACTGACATATTGGAGCTCTAAATTGGAACAAAAACCAAGTTAATTGGAGAGACTGTGACAAAATCAATTTCATTAATGACTATCTAGGAGGAAAATAATAATGACTAGAAATTTACAAGATACAACAACATTGCATAACGGCGTGAAAATGCCTTGGTTTGGACTCGGAGTATTTAAAGTAGAAGAAGGACCAGAGTTAGTAAATGCAGTAAAGACGGCTATTATCAAAGGCTATCGCAGTATTGATACAGCGGCGATTTACGGAAATGAAGAAGGCGTGGGACAAGGTATACGTGAAGGAATAAAAGAAACTGGCATTACTCGTGAAGAACTTTTTGTAACATCGAAAGTGTGGAATGCTGACTTAGGGTACGAGTCTACAATCGAAGCGTATCAGACAAGTTTGAAAAAATTGAACTTAGATTACTTAGATCTCTATCTAATTCACTGGCCAGTCGAAGGTAAATATAATGATGCGTGGAGAGCATTGGAAACTATTTATAATGAAGGAAAAGTCAAAGCAATAGGCGTAAGCAATTTCCATATCCATCATCTTCAAGACTTATTGAAAGAAGCTAAAATCAAGCCGATGGTAGATCAAGTGGAATTCCACCCACGTTTAACACAGAAAGAACTTCGAGCGTTTTGTCAGGAACAAGGAATTCGATTGGAAGCTTGGTCTCCATTAATGGCTGGTCAATTATTAGAAGACGAAACTCTAAGAGAGATCGGCAACAAATACGGTAAGTCCATTGCTCAAGTCATTTTGCGATGGGACTTACAGAATGGAGTTGTCACCATTCCAAAATCCACAAAAGAGCACCGCATTGTCGAAAATTCATCCGTCTTTGATTTCGTATTATCAGATGAAGATATGAAAAAAATTGAAGAAATGAATGAAAATCATCGTGTAGGACCAGATCCGGATAACTTTGATTTTTAATTGAATGACATCAAAAGAAACAACTAACAATCGTAAAACTTAAATATTCACAATAAAAATTCAATAAAAGCAAACAACCAATTGCACCGTATTTTGTGTTGTAATTGGTTGTTTTTCATACTTTATTTTTAACTTAAGTGCCAGTTAATTGAATATAATTCAGGTTGACTTTACTTATATTAAGAAAATAGGTATTAACCACCAATCTGAGTGACCATATACTTTGTCACGATCATTGGTTACTTCTCGCGTAATACGATTTGCAAGTAGATGCCGGCGTAATTTTTTGCTAATTAACAGTGATTTGTATAACTTTTTTCCATCTGTTGTCCATTCGTAGGTCGTCACGAAGTCTGTATCAAGTTCGCAAATTGATTGATCATAGTAATTCACATAAGGCACATGAGACATAACTGTACAATTTGTACACCGCTCAGCATCTTCTCTTCTAAAGAGTGGTGTGGAGAGATGACGAAGTGGCAAAGTGGCAGTGGGTTCCAACTGATAAAGGATTTCGTCACTTCCAGTTATTACTTCCTTCAATTGATAGCCTTTCATTCCCCAATCTTTTAGCATTTCTGCAAAAGAGTTTGTGATTATCCAGTAGCTCGTATCAGCATTGACCATTAAGCGTTTGCCCATTTTCTTTGAATGTACTGTCAGTGGTGCCGTTTGATCAAATGTAAAAGCTCCGCACGTTTCACAAATAATTTTCTTTTTGCCCCGCTTATGTTTACTCTCGATAAATGCCTTCGAAGAATTCCCTGTCGAATGCACAAAGAAAAAGGGTGACTTCTCATAATCGTCCTTTTCGAATAGCAAATGTCGATGAGGTTCTCCATACGTCGTTAAAACTCCACGTTGATATAGTGCCATTAAGTCATGATTTATGGCTGGAATATTATATTCATGTTCCGGTATTGAAAATTCATATTTCAATGTATCAAATAAGGGATACGTTGTGGGTTCGGTTGAAATGGAATATTTCAACAAACAATCATTTACCATTCCTTGATATTTAGTTTCCTCTACCCAAAAATAATAATCGTAAGTATAGTACATTCTAGCTCTCCTTGTTACTTGCTTTAAGCAAGGCATTCTTTTCTCTAGAGCAAGTAATAACAGGAAATTCCCAGTCTTCTAGAACCGCCCAAGTAATTAGAGGTTCTCCTTTGAAAGACTTCATTGAACCTACGTATACTTGATCAGTTCCTATACCTTCTACAAAATAATGTTTAATTATTTCTCTTGTAGTTGCCGTAACATTTTGTTGAGAAATGTCTTTACTCTCAATCCACGATAACTGACCTTCATCACTTTCGATTAGTTCGGATTCTGACATCACATTTCCAAAATAGACGTATTGTATACGTATTTCATTTTTATCTTTCATCCTAAGTACTACGTATCTGAGTGTTAGGCTGTCAATATGATTAACCAATAAACCTGTTTCTTCCTCAATTTCTCTTAAACAGGCTTTATTAGGGTCTTCTATCTCTTCGCCTTCAATATGTCCACCTATAGGAACCAAAAGCCCAGGAAGAAAGGTGCTGGTTGATTTTTTGTGAAGAAATAAAACTTTCTGGTTATCATTAAATAAGAATGCTACTGCTATTTGTTTAAGTTTCAGAATTCAACTCTCCCTTTGGATAATTCACACACTCTTATTCTATTCAAATGATGGATAATCCTTCTTTTACTAGGCTACAAATTTAGTTCAATAATAGAATGGAAGCTATTCATGTTTAAGGTAACCATTCATTTCAATACTTAAAGTTTATGGTACTTACTTAATTAATTAATGATTAATAGGGTATATGTTATGATGGAAAAAACTCTTTCTATGAGGTGTATTTATGAGAGCCTATCAATTTTTGGTCACGCTAAATCATGTAAAACCCAAAGTATGGCGTCGTTTGGTTGTACCGTCTACACTCGATTTTTATGATTTGCATTCCATCATTCAGACCTCTGTAGGGTGGACAGATAGTCATCTGTTTAATTTTTCACTTGAGGAAACGGTCAACACTAAAACGATTGAAATGGTTGGGGATGAAGAGTCGGTTCAAGAAAACTTTGGAATGGCACAATATTATATGAAGAATCCTCCGGAGAAAGATACATTTGATGATAGGATGTATCAACGATTCATACGTAAACAACTCCTGCTGGCGAGAGATATACATCTGGACGAATATGTAAACGACATCCATGAGTTCCGTTATAACTATGACTTTGGCGATGGCTGGGAGCATGACGTTGTGATGGAAAAAGTAATAGAGAATTATGAATATGATTATCCAAAGGTTCTTGAAGGCAAAGGTACCTGTCCACCTGAAGATGTGGGTGGACCACCAGGATACGAGCACTTCAAACTTGTCATGAAAGATAAGGAAGACCCCGACCATGCTGAGATGAAGGCTTGGGCAGAAAGCCAAGGCTACAGGAAATTCAACTTGGTCAATGTGAACGCGGATTTGCAGGAAGAATGGTGTTAGGAAGAAATGAATCGTATAAGGTAAACTTTGTTTAAAATAATTTCATTCCTTTTAAGCAGGTTATACTTTTATCCCAGGTCAACTCAGAAATATCACATATGCTAACATTATCCTTTCCAAAAAGGTGGTGTTACAGCATGGGATACGAACAATGCAATAATAACGGCGGTTCATCATTTACATTACTTGTGGTTCTTTTCATTCTATTGATTATTGTAGGAGCTTGTTTTCTATACTAATCAAACCCTACTAAATCCTCCATTTTTAAAGTGGCGTTCGAGTCCTTTCTCCCCGTATCGAGCGTCACCTAACAACGAAAACCTGACTTCTATTCGGAGTCAGGTTTTTCTTGTTGTTCTACTTTGTTATGATACAAGCTTCAATCCAATAGCCGCTCCAAGGACCATCGCGATAAACAAAATACGAAGGGCAGTCTTCGGTTCACCGTAAAGAATCATTCCTAAAATGGCCCCACCAGAGGCTCCTATGCCTGTCCACACTGCATATGCCGTCCCCATCGGAAGTGTTTCCATTGCAAGCGCTAGAAATATGAAACTTGCACCAAAACTAACAAACAAGCCAGTGATTGATTTCCAGTTCCGATTTTTGTGCACCTGGTTGATCATCACAACACCCGTCATTTCAAACAATCCAGCAATGATTAAGAAAATCCAATCCATTATGATGTCACCTCTTTTTCATCTTTCGTCACCAGCTTAAGCCCCACCACTCCAGCAAGTAACAAAATAATTAATCCAATTTTCGCTGCGCTGAATGCATCACCGAAAAACATAATATCCGCAATCACGGTTCCTGCTGTCCCAAGTCCAACAAACACAGCATATACAGTGCCTACTGGTAGAGTTTTCCCAGCCATAATCATTATATAAAAACTTATCGCTATCGCAATAACCGTACCTACCCACGACCAAATATCATCCGCGTGTTTTAAACCGATTACCCAAAACACTTCGAAAAATGCAGCAATTATTACTTTCAACCATTCTTTATTCAAGATTGGCACCTCCCAAAATAAAATAAGCCTAGAAGATCAACGTTAATACGTCCTCTCCCAGGCTTTTATCCTTCCGTGTATCTTCGCAAACTTGCAAAGTGTTTTCTCTCGGACCAGCCAAAACAAATGTTTGCGGAACCCTAGAAAACTTAGTCGCTACTATTCGTAGCACTATATTCAGTTTTAAGATTTCCTAGCAAGAATAATACAGTATTTCGGGGGTGTCAAGGAATTGCCCCCACCGTTAGTATATGGTTAATCCCAGTATGTTACGGTCGTCTATTATTGTTTTTTTCGGTTCAGTTCGTTACGGTCAAGCTCATTTAAGTCTTGATTGTTTAAACCGTCACCAAATTCTTCACGGTCTCTTTGGTTTTTATTGTTAGTTGATACACGATGAATAAAATGTGTGATGAAAAGATAGTTGCTCAACCATTTAGTGGTACACTACTACTAGAATTTTGTCATTGAAGTGAGGTTTTTATATGATACGAACATTTGGTGTGACCACTGATAGTCAACTGATAGAGGACTTTCCTTTAGAAGATTTACATAAAAATGAGTTAGATTGGTATTGGGTTGATTTTGATGAGCCTACGGAGAGCGAATTTGTATTGCTCGATTCATTCTTCCACTTCCATCCTCTTGCGATTGAGGATTGTTTGCATCGTTTGCAGCGTCCGAAAGTCGATTATTATGCTGATTACCATTTTTTCGTCGTTCATACGTTGAATGAAAAGTCCCTGGAGGCTGAAGAATTAAATATATTTATCGGTAAGAACTTCATCGTTACTTTCCATCATAACCATGTACAGGAATTGGATTTGGTTCGCGAAAAATTGAAACGCGATGCTTCTTTTTGGGAGCGTGGCACGATTTACGCGATGTACAAAATTCTCGATAAAGTCGTGGATGCGTATTTTCCAATTGTCTATAAAATTGAGGACCATTTAAATGCAATTGAAGATCAACTGACTTTTGATATGAAGCATTTTTCGATGGATATCGTGTTTGATTTGCGCAGTGATTTGCTGTGGTTACGTCGAACCATCCTTCCGATGCGAGATTTGATTTATCGAGTGCTGAATTCGGAGAAGTTTGATTTACAACTTCAGGAGCGGGCTTATTATGCGGATATTTCAGATCATCTTGTAAAGTTAACTGAGATTGTGGAGTCCAATCGTGAGCTTACGGCGGATATTCGTGATAGTTACACGGCCATGAACTCAAATCGCATGAACCGTATCATGATGATTTTGACAATTGTCTCTTCCATTTTCATACCTTTAACATTTATTGTTGGTTTATACGGGATGAATTTCGAGTATATGCCCGAACTCTCGATGAAGTATGGATACTTTTTTGTCCTGGGTGCGATGGCGATAATTGGGGTGTCCATGTTTGCTTGGTTCAAATACAAAGGCTGGCTAAATCTATTTAAACAATAAGCTGTTTTATATCTTACATTTGCGCTTGCCGTATGTTCCGCATGAGCCGACAAGTATGAAGATTACATACTTATTGATCTCACCCTTCATGTTCTTACGGCTTGTGAGGCGCACATGTACTCTCTAGTTTTTATTAAGGTAAATAATATAACAGTCCATAAAAAAAGATCACCATCTGCATAAACAGAAGTGATCTTTTTGTTATTTCATGTAGGTTTTATTCCATCTCCTTTGCCATGATTTCTAGCTTTTTAACTGTTTTCCAGTTACGAGATGTTGATGGGACACCTATCTTTTGTATACGTGCTGCCAATTTAGAGATACGTATGCTTTGACGCAAATAAACGTAAATTTCCTTATCCTTGACTTCACATTCATCCACATTACCGTGAAGTTCTAGTAGATGGTTAACTCCTTTTTGCGGAGGATATTCAGAAAGTAACGACAAATGAATGCTCTCGCCTTCAATTAAGTGGTCGAATGAAAAAGGGTTATTCTCAATGATGTATTCCAATTCAGCAGAAGTTCTCAAGATAACAGGCACAGAAAAACCGAACTCATTTTTGATTTGTTTCTCAAGTTGTTGACGCAACTCTTCCGAATCCCTTGATGATTCAAATAAGACATTCCCACTTTGAATATACGTTTGAACTTTCCCCAATCCCATCGTTTCCAATAGCAATCTCAAGTCCGCCATTTTTATCTTGTTGTGTCCGCCTACGTTTATTCCTCTTAAAAAAGCAATATATATGGTCATTTTTCACCTCATCATTTCTTCTCGCACAAATATTTCAGTAAGTCCTGGTTAAACTAATTTGGTTCTCAATTAAGGGTTAGGATGTGATTTTGAATGGAATTTTTTCATAGTCAGGAATCACTTACAGCCATTCAATGGATATTAAGGGCAATCACTGGATTTTTATTTCTGATTCTTGTTAGTAAAGTTATGGGTCATCGATCGTTTTCCCAATTGAGATTGCTTGATTTCATTATGGCCATTTCCATTGGTAATATTATTGCCCATCCTTTATCCGACGAAGGTCTAGGTTTGAAGGGTTCTTTGATATCCATGTCTTCTTTGGTCATTCTATATTTAATCGGTCTATTTATATCATTGAAATCGGTCACGCTTAGAAATTTTCTTGATCCAAAGCCGACGCCTCTTATAAAAGATGGGCAAATTCTTTTTAAAAACTTAGCTAAAGCAAGACTTACGATAGACATCCTTATGTCTGAGATGAGAAAAGGTCAGATTGAGGACGTTCAAAAGGTAGCCCTGGCATTATGGGAACCAGACGGAACGATTTCTTTTTTTAAAGACACACTATATCAATCACTTACTCCAGAAGATATGAAATTGACGATAAAACCCTTTGATTTACCAAAAACCATCATTAAAGAAGGAAAGTTTGATTTTGAAGAATTAAGTGGTTCCGGAAAAGATGAAGAATGGGTAAAAGGTCAAATTCATTCCACTTACAATTTGGATGTAAAACAAATCTTATTGGCTACTATCGATAAACAAGAGAAAATTAACGTGATTTTTTATAAATAATTCTAACTCCATTATTACTCAGTATAGCTGACGATACTTAACAAATACTATCGTTGAACTACAAATGAAGGAATGGGAAATGAAAAGAGACCACTGCTGACTTCAGCAAAGTGGTCTCTTATATTTTGCAAAAAAACGGAAGACCTTCTCGCATCACCCGAGTCAGTCTTCCGTTTGAAATTTTTATACTTATGCTTCGTTTTCTTTTTTCTTTTTCACACCAAGCAATGCTCCTACAACAACAATTCCAACCAAGACAGTCCAGAAAACGATTGTCCATGGTGTTGAATGTGGGAAATCATGCGGCAAGACGCCAAGTTTTTCGTGTGATAAAGTCATGACAAGTAGTTTAACCCCTACCCAGCCGACGATAACAAAAGCCGCTGTTTCAAGTTGTGGATATGTTTCCAAAAGCTTAACAAATTTATGGGCCGCAAAACGCATAATTATAACCCCGATCAATCCCCCGGCCAACATAACAAAGAATTGTCCTCCATTGATGCCACCAATATCATAACCGCCCAAATGCGGTAATGTTACTGCAAGTGCAACCGCAGCCAACATGGAATCAATCGCAAATGCGATATCTGCCAGTTCGATTTTTAAAACGGTCATCCAGAAACCAGAACCTTTTGTAGCTTCCGGTTCGATCGAATGCTCCTGTCCTTTTCGTTGATCGTAAATATGCTTAAATGAAATGAACAATAAGTAAGCAGCACCCAATGCTTGTATTTGCCAAATATTCACCAATAACGTAATCATGAACAAAGCCGCAAACCTAAATACGAATGCTCCTGCTAGACCATAAAATAACGCTTTTTTCTGTTGTTCTTTTGGTAAATGCTTTACCATTACAGCCATTACCACTGCATTATCCGCAGCAAGTAACCCCTCTAATCCGATTAGAACCAGTAATACCCAGGCATACTCCAATAAAATTGCTTCCACTTTTCTTCCTCCTCCTAATTTTTGCCAACAAAAAAGACCTCTGCCTAATAAAAGGCAAAGGTCTCGCTAAGCAAATTTGATTGCTATCACAACCGATGGCTACGAACCATGTATTGACGACTGTGAAATAGGTTTCCCTACAGCTACTCCCCCTTGACTGAATGTCAAAGTGTATTGAGTTGTGACTTAAGTATAACATCTCAGCTTTTTTCATGGTAGTCAGAAGTCTTTCTCTTTATGTCCAAAATAAGAACAAGTTTTCAGATAATAGGTGAATACCTTCTCCAAGCATCACGCATCACTGTATGCTTTTTGGTTGAATGTGATATTATTTACACAACAATAAAGGAGGCGTTTGTGTTGGGAAGGAATTAATGCATATTGGTGAGGTAGCAAAGTTAAGCTGCCTGTCACTTAGAACCATCGATTACTACACAAATTGTGAGTTATTGCATGTAGAGCGCTCCAGTGCCAATTATCGACTCTATCCTAAGACTGTCCTCCAGACGATCGAACGAATACAACTATTAAAAAAACAGCGCATGTCCATTGCGGAAATCAAACAGATTCTCGATGCAGGTGAAATTCAAGAAACAGAAATCCTGATTGGGGACGTATTCGAGGAATTTGATAGCTTACAAGGAAAGTTAACGCGGTTGGAGGAACAGCTAAAAGATGCTCCAACTCATGTGAAAATGCAAATCAGTAAAAAGCTTGAAACAAGGTTAATGACGATCGCTTCGTTATTGGCTTTGATGTAATCATTTTGGAGGTGAACCCTTTTAAAGGGAAATTAAGTGGATATAATTACCGTGTTAAATTTGGTTTTATTGGTGGTTTTACTCGGTTTAACTGCGTTTTTCGTCGGATCTGAATTTGCCGTCGTCAAGATTCGGATGTCTCGGCTTGATCAATTGATCGCAGAAGGAAACAAAAAGGCGGTACTGGCAAAAAAAGTGGCCAGCGACTTAGATTACTACTTATCAGCTTGCCAACTGGGCATCACTGTTACAGCTCTAGGGCTTGGGACATTAGGTAAACCGACAGTTGAACGTCTGATGTACCCCATATTTGATTTCTTTGGCGTCTCAGATGCATTGGCTTCCGCGGCTTCCTATGCCATCGCCTTTATACTTATAACGTTCCTCCATGTCGTTATTGGCGAAATGGCCCCAAAAACACTGGCGATTCAATATGCAGAAAGAATGTCCTTGCTTCTGGCACCTTCACTTTATTGGTTCGGGAAAATTATGAAGCCATTTATTTGGGCATTGAATGGGTCTGCAGGCGTCCTGTTGAGAATATTTGGCGTCAAACCTGCTGGACATGAACAGTCTTATTCAGAAGAAGAACTAAAAATCATCATGGCTCAAAGTTTCGAGGGTGGTGCTCTCAACAAAACTGAACTTTCTTATATGGAGAATGTATTCACGTTTGATGAACGGGTCGCCAAGGACATCATGGTTCCACGGACAGAACTGGTAACCCTGGATAAAGACATGCCATTGGATGAAATCATTGAAATTCTCGATGAAAACAATTATACTCGTTATCCTGTTTCAGAAGACGGAGACAAAGACAGGATTCTTGGTTTTGTCAGTGCCAAAAAGATGCTTCCCCATATTGTTGCAGGGAGGAAGCGAGAACTCGAGGAGTTCATTCGGGAACTGCCTACTGTTTTTGAAATGACCGCCCTCCAAGATTGCTTACTTAAAATGCAAAATGCCCATGTGCATATCGCTTTAGTCGCTGATGAATACGGCGGAACTGCCGGCATAATCACCATGGAAGACATTTTAGAAGAAATTGTCGGTGAAATCCGTGATGAATTCGATGCTGATGAAATGCCGGATATCAGCAAAATTGGGGACAAGAAATACCTCATCAATGGACGTGTCCTCTTAAAAGATCTCCAAGGTCAGTTCGGGTTAGCTTTTGATGAGAGCGAAGAAATCGATACTATTGGGGGCTGGATTTATTTTCACAACCCGGGAGATGTCAAGACGGGGGATATAATCACCCAAGATAAGTATGTATGGACGGTCACCGAAATGGATCATCAACAAATTAAGCAGGTCCTGTTTCAACAAGCGACCTAAACGCGGAAGAAGTAGTTCTAGAAGACTGAGTTAAATATTTACTGGAGGTGAATCCCTCTCTTGAGGGAGCCGAATTGGATGGACAAACCATTATAAGCTTGTTTTTAATAGCATTGCTCATTATCTTGACCGCTTTCTTCGTCGGGGCTGAATTTGCCATCTTGAAGGTGCGCATGTCCAGAATCGACCAATTGATTTCGGAAGGAAATAAGAAGGCCGCACTCGCGCAGAAAGTGGCGAACAAACTGGATTATTACCTTTCTGCCTGCCAACTGGGGATTACTATAACAGCTTTAGCCCTTGGTGCGTTAGGTGAACCGACTGTCGAACGAATGTTACATCCGCTATTTGAGTATTTCGCTGTTCCAGAGGCATTAGCGACGGTACTTTCCTATGCAATCGCATTAAGCATCGTCACTTTCCTGCATGTGGTGATTGGAGAATTGGCACCAAAGACACTGGCTATTCAATACGCTGAAAAAATGACCTTGCTTCTCGCTCCCGCACTATATTGGTTCGGGAAAGTAATGGCACCGTTCATCTGGTTACTAAACGGATCCGCACGTGTATTGTTAAGGATTTTCGGGGTGGAGCCTGCTGGACATGAAGAGGTCCATTCGGAAGAAGAATTGAAATTGATCATGGCGGAAAGTTACCAAAGCGGTGAAATCAATCAAACCGAATTAACTTACCTCAAAAATATTTTTGCTTTTGATGATCGCATTGTGAGAAACATCATGATATCGCGAACAGCAATGGTTACGGTAGATAAAGACCTGTCACGTTCAGAGCTATTTGAGGTGCTGGATGAACACGAGTACACACGTTTTCCTGTGACAGAAGATGGTGACAAAGACAAGCTCATCGGTTTTATTAATACGAAAGAGATGTTGACCAGTATGGCAGCGGGAAGAACACAGAGCCCGGAGTCGTTTATTCATGAAATGTCGCGTTTTCCTGAAACGACACCCATTCAAAAAGTATTGTCTAAAATGCAGCAAAGTCGGGTCCACATGGCAATTGTCACAGATGAATATGGTGGTACTGCAGGTCTGGTAACGATGGAAGATATTTTGGAAGAAATTGTCGGTGAAATCAGTGATGAATATATGGATATTAAAACCCTATAAGTTAAAAGCCATATTATGCTGTCATCTAAAGACGAAACGAGAAAAGACTGCCAACTGGCAGTCTTTTCTTTGTACTTCTTCGCCTGGCATATTTTTTCTAAAGTAATGCTGCCATCAGACAACTACTTATCCCATAATGTTGTAACCGGAATCTACATAAACAATTTCTCCTGTTACGCCTCGAGAAAGGTTGCTTAGCAATGCCAGCGTCATATCGCCAACTTCTTCTTGGGTTACATTGCGTTTAAGTGGTGCAGTTTCTTCTATTTGATGCAGAATTTTATTGAATGATGGAATGCCTTTAGCTGCAAGCGTACGAATCGCCCCTGCAGAAATTGCATTTACTCGAATATTGTTTTTTCCTAGATCTAGAGCCAGATACTTCACGGACATTTCAAGGGAAGCTTTTGCAATCCCCATCACATTATATCCTTCTACTACTCGCTCTGCACCTAAGTAGGTCATAGAAATGATAGAGCCGCCCTCATTCATAAATGGTTTACTTGCTTTTGCTACTGCAATTAAAGAATATGCACTTGAGTCTTGAGCAAAAGCATATCCACTTCTTGAAGTATCGATGAAATCCCCTTTCAGATCATCTGCATGCGCGAAGGCCACTGAATGAACGACTCCGTGTATATTGTCCACGGCTGTTCCGATTTTTGTAAATGCATCATGTATGCTTTCATCACTATTAACATCGCATTCTACGACTAATTTTGCTTCGAAATTGTTATCCGCTAATAGCTTGTTGATTTTAAGCAATGAACGTTCTTTGCGATACGTAAAAATTAAGTTCGCTCCTGCTTTATAAAGAGATTTTGCTACACCCCAAGCAAGGCTTCTTTCATTCGCAACACCCATGATGACAATATTCTTGTCTTTCAATTTTAGTAAATCTTCCATGATTTCCTCCTCAGATAAAGTTATTTCTATACCTTATTATAGTACCTACTACTAATAAAATTATATCATAACTCTTCCTTATTGTAATGACCAGCTTCGTATTCCTCCGTTGCAATAGCCAGGTCTATCATCATTTAATATTCTATAAGATGTTCTAGAGAATCATTTAATATAAAAGTACAGCAAATCAGCAAAAAATGCGACACCTCTTAAATGAAGTGGCGCATAAATTAGTTCATTATATAATCTTACGTCCTAGCTGCCCTAAAGCAAAATGAATTCCGTGTTGCAGGGTTTGAAAACAATCAAATTTAGCCAAGTTCATTTCCGATTGAGATATGACAATACTTAATTGAGGAGAAATTCCCACCAGAATGGTTTCAGTTCCGATAAGAGATGCGACGGAACCAATTTTTCCTATTAGGCTTGCCGTATACTGACTAATGTCTTTGTCAAGGCCCGTCAAGTCTAGAATCAGATATTTTGCCTGATATGATGGTAATTTGCCTAAAGTTTTGACAACCAATTCTTCCACTCGGTCTTCATCATATTTCCCAAGTAACGGGACGACAACAATCCCGTCATGTACTGGAATGATGGGTGAAGATAATTCTTTGACAAGATCCGTTAATTCTCTCGTTTTATCCTCAACCAGAGCTTCCAAATGTAGAATCTTTTCCGTTTCCTTTTTTCTAGCCAATTCATGAATATTGTTTGAAACCGTAATATTCGATGGAAAGTATTCCACAATACTGCATTCGTGCCCTTCCAATTGATATTGGATCACTTTGTACCATATGTTTGTTCCAAATAATCCCGTGAAGATTCCAGCATAGTGTGCAGGAAGAAAATTACTGCCCTTTTTCTTACCTTGGCTTACATTAATTTTATGTTCCCAACTATCCGTTAGGTACACTGTCAATGTTTTAGCTTCATCATTCAAGTTCTGTATGTAGGTTCGTCCCCACCCTGCAGAAGCGTATGTATTGGTAATTAACTCTGCTGCTTCAACAACAGTTACATTCTTCATTTTCTCAAAGTATTCCCCTACCACTAACCCTTGCCGAAAGCCCGTAGTCTCGAAAACCAAGTTGGAGGATTCTTCTCCTGATACTTCTTCGATTGTGTCAAAAAAAGATTTCATTGCACTGTCTATCCAAAACAAGACGGAATCCTGTTTTTCAAATATAAATTGTCCTTTTTCTAGGTCCCAACTAAATTCTAGGCCTGCTATATTCATGTTTGCTCTTTTATTCATCTATGAAGTTCCCTTCTAAAAATAAGTATTCCCCTTATAAATTGTATAGCTTCATTATAATACTGAAAAAGTACAAGTCCATTAAAGGGAATTGCTGATGGATTATTCATTATCTAGTTTGACAATATAAAGAAACGAAAAAACTCACCCTCATGTGAGAGCGAGTATAAATAATTTAAACTTCAATCGTTTCAGGTGGTTTTCCTGATTTGTTCATAAGTCGAATCACCAAAGGCTTGACGACAAGTACAACCATGTCTGGATCATCCGGACCTTTAAACCAATTTTTCATTTGGTCGTTCCAAATTTTCGCTTTCACATTAACGTCTGATGATTCGCTCACTTTACCTTCAATTTCTAGGAATGCATCGCCAAATCCTTCCCCTTCATAACCGATTAAAATATGGGTGTTTGGATTTGCCTCGATATCTTCCACTTTGTGTGTCGACTTACTGGTCGGTGTGTATAGGGTGAAGTCTTCATTATAAAATGTCATGTACCTTGAATGTGGTTTGTTGTTTTGCACGGTTGCCATTGTACCAATACGGCTTTCTTTCAAGATGTTCAATGCTTGTTCTTTACTCAATTAAAATCAGCTCCTTAGTAGAAGTATTCCTTTTAAGCCCGTTAATTAAACGTGCATAAGAGCCGTTATTTCCCCAGATATTGATACAAGATATCATCACTCGTTTTTGGTGATCCTCTTCCATCCTTTCACCCAAAACCGAATTTTTCCGCCTCTCAAATTATGGCGATTTTAATGTTACAACGATGATTTCAGGCAAATTGAATAGTCGAATCGGGATGGTACTATTTCCGAGTCCACGACTGACAACAAGTTTCGATTGTCCCTGCTCATAAACTCCTGCTGTATATTCAGGAAAATACCCCTGTCCTGGTGCTACAAGTCCACCCATGAAAGGGATTCTGAACTGTCCTCCATGTGCATGTCCTGAAAAAATCAAATCTATTTCTTCATCTACATAAGCACTAAAGTCTTCAGGTCGATGTGCTAAAAGGACAGTGAAGTTTTCATGGGGAATATTCGCGTTGGTTAGCATATCAGATGCCTCTTGTCCCATCAATGGATCTTCAATTCCTGTTAAAGAAAATGATGCATCGTCACGCGTGATTGTTATGGATTCATTTGATAACACACGTACGCCTCGAGCTGTTAACTCTTCTTTAATTCGATCAATATCGTTCGTCGCCACTTCATGGTTACCCGTTACGTAATAGACATTTGCGAACTCGACAATTTGATCAATTACAGTCAAACTGCTTTGTAAGTTATAGCGATTGCTATCAATTAAATCACCTGTAATGACAATCATATCTGGTTTTGCTTTTTGAATTTTGTTCACTAAACGCTGTTGGTTTTCTCCAAATGTGGCATCATGCAAATCGGATATTTGCACAATCCGATATCCGTCAAAAGCCGTTGGTATTTTTGATGATTCAACTGTATACTCAGATACTGTCAACCACTCATTATTTACATAAAAAAATGTGACCGTTAATGCGACTGTGATTGCAACTGTAAAAATTAATTTTAAAAATTTTCGAATCATAAGCGGCTCCTTCTAGTACGCAATCCCGACGCGCGTAGCAACATACTGAGGTTCAAGCAATTCGTTGAATGCGAATAATGCTGTATCCCCCACCGATATTTCAACGCTATTGTCTGGTAAAAAGTTGCGTTCCGCACGCCACTCGCCAGTCGCTTCACCTTGTGGTAAATACGTTGGGCACACAATCGTCCACTCTAATTTCGTATCAGCAAGTTGTTCGTATACCTTCGCATGTTCCTCAGCAGCAAAGGTTAAGCGGCGTTTTGATTCAGTTGACTGGAATCGGTAAACTTCCGGATTAGTACGACTTTGTAAAATTCCTGCCGTGCCGATTGTAATAATCCGCTTCACTTCATGATGATTCATGGCTTCGATTATGAGTGGAATTGCATCCGTTAATGTCGTTGTTTTATCCGTTCCAATTGCACTGAAAACAGCATCTGCATCCTTTATTGCTTCCTTTACATCCTCAGCTTTTCGAATATTACCAGCATATATAGTCAAATTTTCATGGAATGCTAGTTTGGATGGAATTCGTACAAGTGCAGTCACGTTATGTCCATCTTCAAGTGCACGACGTAGAAATTCATTTCCTACCCGGCCGGTTGCACCAAAAATCGTAATTTTCATAGGGATTCCTCCAAACCTGTTTTATATAAGCATAAAGGAATATAAGCCAAGTGGCTAATGCTTCACTGATATCCAAATTTATTATGGAGCAACGATTTCCAACTTAATGCGGTCAGGATCTTCAAAAAACACCGCATAGTAATCCTCACCACCTGCATATGGGTGGCGATTTTTATATAAGATGGTGATGTTTTGATTTTCTAACTGCTCGGTAATTTCATCTATTTGTTTACGTGATGTAGCGTGAAAAGCTAGATGATTTAGACCTACTCGTCCTCGATGATAGGGTGTTTCCAAATGTTTCTCTTCAGTTTGGACAAATACGATGTACGTATCGCCAAATTTATAACTGAATCCTTTTGGCCATTCCTGATAAAGCTCGTAACCCATAGTTGGGAGTATGTATTCGTAAAACTGACGTGATTGTTGTAGGTCCGAGATATTGATTTCCACATGATGCAACATGACAAATCCCCCTTTTTTCAAAAGAATAACATAGCAGGAGTTTTAAGCAATGTGTCGAATTTTAATACATGAGGAATCGGGGGTATACGTTATGAAAAACTTAGGAATTGAATCAATTGGTCAAATTGCAGTAAATGTGAAAGATGTTGGAAGAGCAGTGGCTTTTTACAAGGATGTAATTGGCTTGCCGTTATTATTCGAAACTAACGGCTTGGCCTTTTTTCAATGTGGGGAAGCACGATTATTATTGAGCTTGCCAGAGAAACCTGAGTTCGATCATCCAAGTTCAGTCCTTTACTTCAAAGTGGATAAGCTTGAGGACTCGGTTGTGTCAATGAAGGAAGCCGGTGCCATTTTTATAGATGAACCACATATGGTAGGAAAGATGGGTAATACTGAAATATGGATGGCGTTTTTTAAAGATACAGAGGGCAATACCCATGCAGTAATGAGCGAAAGATAACTAATTACCCTTCCGTGCTTTTGGCGTGAAAGGGTTTATTGATTTATAATCCCTTATATTTCAATTTTTATTAAATCCAAAGGAGTAACGATGCCAACAAGTCCTAAATGGTCCGTGATGAGCAACGCTTCCAGTCGTTGGCCTTTTGCCAATGCCTCTTTAAAAAGTTCCTCAGCTTCGAAAATAGACATTTCACGGGGCACAAATTTGTGGTTTTCCTCCTTCTTTTCATGTTTCAGAGGCGTTTCAATAGACATTTCCCAGGAAATATCTCTCCCCTTTTCGACATTATTCGCCAACCAAAACATGATTCCAACTGCCGTTAGTAGTCCTACAAAAACAGATCCGTTATAAACGGGTATTTGTGTGTAATGTTTGTCTCGAATCATGAATAGAGCGTCCTTCAATGTGTCCGTCACTTGAAGGATATCTACGTTACGTTCAAACATTTTACCAACAGTCACCGGCCTTGATACTGCCATATCAATCAATTCAAGTGCTTCTACAATTTCATTATGAGGTTCTGCAATTGCATATTCTGGAGAGGTTTGATGATGCACAATCGCATTTCGTAATGTAGCAAATTCCCGTAGTTTTTCTTCATATCTACGAATGATTGCATTTTTTCGTTTCGAAAGATCCACTAATTTATGAAAAGAAAGATGATCGGTTGTGCCTATAATTTCCTTCATTGATAGTTCTAATCGATGAAAAGCTGCCAGGAAACGATCCGAGTTTTTTACTGTATCTTGCATCTGCTGTTGTGGATCCATGCTTCATTCCTCCCAATAGGAACTAATTCCTTATAGTTTGCATATTATTCAATCATTTTATTACAGATCAAATTTAGATGAAGTGAAATATTTATAAGGATGAATAAACTTTTCATTTACGATTTCGAAAAAGTTTGTCAACATGTGTTGCATAAAAAATAAGGCGCCATCCCATAGACATAAATCTCATCAATTGAAACGAAACGACATTTTCTTCCGTATACCTAGTATAAAATAGTTAACAGAGGTGAAAATATTGAATAAATTAGTAGAATGTTCTTTTTGTGATCCTGAAAAGGATAAAGCTCAAGTCATCGTTTTTGAAAATAAGTTCTGTAGGTATTTACAACACCCTGAGCATCAAACCATCTTGGAAGGAAGTGGACTTATCGTTCCGAAAATCCACCGACAAACTGTTTTTGATTTAACGCAAGAGGAATGGAACGCAACCTATGAGTTAATGCAACAGGTTAAGGAATATGCAGACGATAAATATTCACCAGATGGTTATACACTAGGGTGGAATGTGGGGGAAGCATCAAATCAATCCATTCCTCACGCACATTTTCATATTCTCCCTCGTTTTGCAGACGAACCATTTGCAGGAAAAGGCATTCGTGCTTGGTTTAAATCAGAGGAGAATCGCAGACCTAGTAGATAAGAAAATCACAAAGTCTACCACACTAAATCGACTTCTGCGCACATAGAAAGAATTATTTTTATACATATTTCCCACCCGCATGTGCAACCTAAACATGAAATTAAAATAGGATGTGATAGGAGGAAAAATTTTGTATATAAAATCTTTATTAGTTGTCGTTCTGACATTATTTATTCTTACGGGTTGCGGAGATAATGACAATGAAGCCATTGGAACTCAAGACCAGCCAAGTAACCAAACTCGAGAATCTTTACCTCCAGATGATTCTACTCCTCAAGATAACCAAAAGGATAACGTTGCTCCGTAAGAAGGAAAAGATTCTCCTATGACGGAAGGTAATAAATCAGATATGACGCATTTAATTAACCAAGATAGGAATACGGATGAAAATGAGTCCAAGATTGATTGAACAAAAAGATCCCTCTCTACTTATTGTTAGAGAGGGATCTCCTGTTTACACTTTTGTTTTCGAAGCATTGCGTTTTGACATCGAGACACCAAATACTACAAGTGCCACAATGGCAAGAATCGTTACTCCAATGCTCCACCAAAAATCACTCGTATCTGGCGAACCTGTTAACCATTGCGTTGCATACGTTGATACTTTCCAAGGCGATATCGTCCAGTAAGTCCCTAATAATGAATCAACAATTTGCACGAATAATACAAGCACAAGCGATAAACTAGCAGCACCACCAGTAGGCAACCAAGCACTCATTGCCAAAACAATTGTCACTACGAATAATATCCAAACGCTATATGTTCCAGCAAATGCAAGGAAATCGGTTGCTGGTATGCTTCCAAACAACTGCCCCGTATAATACCAACTCGTAAGTAAGCCAAGCCAGACACTAGCAAGTGCAATGATGCCAACAACTTTCCATTTGCTCAGAAAATAACTTACATAGGAAATCGGTCGTACATATAGGAGTGTGCCAGTTCCATTTTTCCGCTCGCGCGAAATCGTTCCCATGAATCCCAATATGAGTACCAGCATACCAATGAATTGATATTGTCCCATCGTTGCCATTAATACTTGCGAAGGTGTGAATTCAGGGAATGCAAACATTGCTTCTTCAGGAATATTCCCTACCGCATTCAAGATCTGCGGCAAGTAGTAACTGGTGAGTGGTTCAGACAATCCAAAAAATATAAAGACAAGTGGGATCCATAAAATCTTGAAGTTGCGTGTATTTTCACGCCACTCTTTTTGAAAAAGTACGATTAAATCCCTCATGCTTGCCCCGCCACCTTCATAAATATTTCTTCTAAACTAGCTGTCTGGCGTTCTGCTTTGCGAATATCCAGTCCGCTTTCTCCAAGGAGTTTTAACATATCACTCATCACTGGCATGTCTTGTATAATATCAATGAATCCAATTGTTCCTTCAACTGCGACATGCCATGGTGCTGCTAGTGAGAATGTTTTAGCATCTTCTGCACTGCCAAATTCCACTCTGTATCTCGGGTGATCATATTTAGCACGAACGTCTCCAATCGAGCCTTTTTCTACCAATCGGCCTTTGCGTAAAAACAGTAATTGATCAGTCATTTCTTCAGCATCGTTCAATATGTGTGTCGAATACAATATCGTCATGTTTTGTTGCAGGCTTTTGAGTAGATTCATGATTTCACGTCGTCCCACTGGATCAAGTGCAGAAACTGGCTCATCCAGAAGTAATAATTTCGGTCGGTGAACGATTGCTTGTGCTAAACCCAATCGCTGCTTCATACCTCCAGAAAATGTTCCCGTCTTTTTGCGCAATGCTTCACCAAGTCCAACAAACTCCAATGTTTTTTGTGCTTCAAGCTTTGCCGAACGTGTTTCCATCCCGCTTAATTTAGCAGCCATTTCTGTAAACTCGAGAGCCGTAAGCCATGAGAAAAATTGAGGGTATTGTGGCAAAAAGCCAATAGATTCACGAACATCTGCTCGCTGCTCCCCATTTAGAGAAATCGAACCTTGTGTCGGCTTCAATAACCCAGCAAGCATGGACAATGTCGTCGTTTTCCCTGCTCCGTTTGGCCCTATTAAAGCCGTCGCTGTACCTTCTTCAAGAACAAAATTCAATTGATTCACTGCATATTCTTTACCGTATATTTTTGTCAGTTGATTTGCTTCCAATAAAGCGCTCATTCATTTTTCCTCCCAAAGATAAAGTACACGATTGGCCCCATTATATTAACCAAGACAATTACGATTGCCCATACCCATTTCGGTCCATTCGTATGCAAAACTCTCACCAGGTCGATTAAAGCCACAACCACTAATATTAGTTGAATAATGAGGATTGGTGCGATAATCCCCCAAGGAATATCATTTAATAATGCTTCCATTCATCCCACTCCTTTTTAAAGAATTATAGAAATCAATACGATACTTCCGATTAGTACAACAAGAAAAATCCAGCTTCCTACATGACCGAAATTCATTGTCCACCCAACTCCAAAACGCTTTTCAACCATCAAGCTCGGATCTTCTTTATTCACATAAAACAAGCCGAATTTCCAATGTCGATCGTCGTCGATATCAATCACTCCGTCAATTGGCTCATCTAGTTGAACCATTTCAAGACGCGACCCACTTTGCCCAACTTTGAAGGTGTAGAACATGGTTGCCCCGAAAATAACCAATACAAATGCGAGCGTTGCAAACATTGTATACGAAGACGAGAATAACTCCCCGTGTATAATGGTCAATTGCAAGTAGCCCATTAGCAATGTGATAGTAATCAATACCAAAAATAATAGCCAGCTGGAGTATTTTCGAAAAGCCAGTTGTTGTTCACGTGAACGTTTTTTTGAGCGCACTTGAATTTTTGCTCCCGACTGCTTCATCAATGCATTGAAGAATAGCAACATGCTCTGAATGATCAACACCATGAGTGGCAATGCACTGACGGACAACCACGTTTTATCCGAAAACGCATCCACTTCACCATTCAACCCCCAATGAGTGGGTATCTGATTCGGTAAAATGTCATATTGGCTAAGTCCGTAAATCCATAAGCCAATGTTTACAAGGATTGGCATAAGAAAGTATATGTTTGGTAATAGTTTTAATTGTTCACGGAACTGAAGATCAACTACTTTTCGTTCTTTTTGTCCCGCTCCCCATCGTTCTTCTTTTTTCAACTTGATTAAAGTCACGTGATTTCGAGCGTAAAACCACATCGAAATGAAGAGCAATATAAAAAGTAGTGCTAATCCTACAAAAACGGTGTGTTCTTCCTTTGGATTGGTTAATAAAGACCAAAATATAAATCCACCAATAAGTGCATTACCCGTGATTAATAACATTTTTGTGTAGCTTTTTTTCATGCCTATGATTCGTTCATCATTTACTTGAGTGTCTGGAATAAAGACCCCAAATGACTCACTTGATTTTAAAAACTTTGGTAAAAACGCTTGTAAAGTATTCGTGAAAATTAAGAGTGCAGAAAAAATTATTACTGTCATCTTGTTCCCTCCTTGATATCGCGAACGATGTCATTCAGTAATGCTTGTAGTTCATCCGTGCTTAAATTTAAACAAAGAGCTTCACTAATCATGGGGCGTAGTTCTTTTTTCAATCGATCTGTGTCTTTTTCAGTTGCTTCTCGGACACTTCGCTCATGTATGAATACACCTTTCTTCGAAACGATTTGAATGAATTCCTTCTCTTCTAAATAATGATAGGCTTTATTTACAGTGTGCATGTTCATGCCAAGATCCGCTGCAAATGCACGCACAGAAGGCAATGAATCGCCAGGCTTTAACTCGCCTTTCGCAACCCCCTCGATCACCTGCTGAGCCAATTGCAAATAAATCGGCACGGTCGAATCCGCTTCAATTTCTATAAACATATGCACCCTCCTGTTGTTCTATTCACAGTAGAACAGTTGTTATACACAGTGTAGAACAGACTTACTTTTTTAGCAAGGTCAAAATTCATTATGTGGTTTACAACACGATTTTCGTAAGCTACAATGGAGCCGTTCAGAACATTTTTTAAACTACATACGATTTTTGCACTAGGGGTGCTATATTTTGGCTGAGATGAGAGCGTTTGCTCCGATCCCTTAATACTCGATCCAGATAATACTGGCGTGAGGAAGTGCGGTGACTTTTGCCATTTTCTATTAGCGCAAACTAGCTGCATTCCTCGTCGAATGTGGCTTTTTTTATGTTCTCAAACGAGGAATCCCATCAGTAAAAAGGAGGAAATGGAAATGAAACAAGAGTTTAGTTGTGGGTTAAGTCCGATTGTGGGGTTACGTTTTTCGATTCACCCGATGGCGGATCATTTTATTGACATTATTAAAGGTGCTTTACAAGAAGTAGATACAACGAATGTTTGGATGCATTCAGATGATGTGAGTACGGTGTTGCGTGGGAAGCAGGTACATGTTTTTGATACTGCGAAAGCAATGATTCTGCATGCTTCAAAAACTGGAGCACATGTAGCCTTTAATGGGACGTTTTCAATTGGTTGTCCTGGGGATTCTGCAGGTGATGTGTATTTGGAAAAAGACGACCTCGTATTAAACGAACCACATATTCGTGAGTTAAAACAATATGTATCATCTCAATTTGCTTTATATCCGATGAATAACCCAGACTATATGTCAGTCATTTATAAAGAAGTGGACCGTGCAAAAGAACGTGGTGTGTTTAACGAGTCAATGCATTATGCAAGTGGTCTTCATGGCGATATACATGACGTGTTTTCTTTTTTAGAAGAGTCATTCACACACGCACGTTCGGATGAGCATAAACATTTAGTCATGACAATCAACATGAGCATTAACAGTCCTTCTCATAAAGGAACGATTTAATATGTTGAAATCATGGAAATTGAAAGAAGTTGTCTTGATGTCCGTATTTGCCGTGGTTTTTGCGGTAGTGTATTTGCTTTTTGTTCAAGTCGGTAACATTTGGTCAGGTGTGATTGGTCCCATTGCATTTGAGTGGATATTTGGTATTTGGTTTATCGTTTCAATTATTTGCGCGTACATCATTCGCAAACCAGGAGCTGCTGTCCTTTCGGAAACGATGGCTTCAGTTATTGAAGTCATGATTGGTAATGCAGTAGGTCCTCGCCTGATTTTGTCTGGAATTGTTCAAGGATTGGGAGCAGAGGCGGCATTCGCTGCGACAGGATATAAACGCTATGACTGGTGGGTACTGTGTTTAGCGGGTGTTGGTGCAGCAATCTTTAGTTTTGCTTACGGATTCTTGGTATCAGGTTATTCCGCATTAGATCCTTCTTTATTAGCGTTAATGTTTGGACTTCGTGTGCTGAGTGGCGCAGTAATCTCAGGACTTGGTGGGAAGTATTTATCTGATGGATTGCTAGCAACCGGAGCACTTCGTGGCTACTCCATTTCGAGGGATGTTCCAAAAAAACATAAGATTAAAGGTGAGGTGATTGGTTAGTACCCATTATAAAAAACCGATGTCCCTACCCGTAGCTAAAAACACAATAATCGATTTCAATCAAGTTTCTTTTCAATTTCCAGACGATGAAGAAGCTGTTTTTCAAGACATTTCATTTTCTGTTCAAAAAGGTGAACGAGTCGTTCTTTCTGGTCCTAGTGGCTGTGGGAAAAGCACATTGCTGTATTTAATGAATCGGCTATATCCTTCCAACTGTGATGGTAAACTCAACGGGTCTCTTCAACTCTGGAATAAAGATGCAGCGAACTATGCACCTGGCGAAATAAACGCTCGTATTGCAACGGTGTTTCAAGATCCAGATGCACAGTTCTGCATGCCAAACGTGGAACAAGAAATGGCGTTCACGTTAGAAAACTTGCACGTCCCACGTAAAGAAATGGAAAGGCGCATCACCGAGACACTTGAAATGACGGGTCTTACACCATTTCGAAAAACGACCATTCAAACCTTATCAGGCGGAATGAAACAACGTGTAGCAACCGCTTGTGCGATTTTAATGCAACCAGGGGTTCTACTGCTAGATGAGCCTCTTGCTCATTTAGATCCACTGACTGCTCAGGAGTATGTGGAATGGCTTGATCGATTGCAGTTGTCTCGTTCCTTAACCATTGTAGCGGTCGAGCATCGACTTGATTTATGGGGGCCATTTTTTGACCGTGCGATTCACGTACAGTCCTCAGGTACATACCCTGTTGAAATGAATCCGATGAGATCTAGCATGAATTTCCCTAAACGCACCACTTCCATTCAATCCGTAGTGGCTTTTGAAGCGTGTAACATAAGTGTGCGCATGAAAGAAAAGCAGTTACTCCAAGACGTCTCGTTATGTTTACAGCGAGGAGAAATTGCGATACTTGCTGGGCCAAACGGCAGTGGTAAATCTACATTTTTAAAAACCATATGTGGCATTCTGAAAAAATCGGATGGGCATATACAGTATGGAATTATCTATCCAGGTTACGTTCCACAGTCTCCTGAACATTTGTTTGTCACACAACGAGTTGATGATGAAATTCGCTTTTCCAATCGGACTGATGATGCAACTATTGACGATATAATGCTCCGATTAAGACTAGATGAAATACAGAATGCTCATCCCTTCTCAGTCAGTCATGGGCAAAAAAGGAGAGTTGCCATTGGGGCAATGCTCGCCGATAAGAGGCCTGTTTTATTGCTCGATGAACCGACTTCTGGACAAGATGCTTCTGCACTTCAAGAATTGTTCCATCTGATTGATGAACGGGCAAAAGAAGGATTTGCAATTTTGATGGTGACGCATGACATGACTTTCGCAGCAGCTATTGCAGACACCATTTTCTTATTAAAAAACGGTGAATTGACTGGTCGTTTTGAAAACAATGGTTTGTTGAAGCATGCAGAGGTTTTAAGAGATCACAAATTGGCATCACCGTTTGGAGCGTGTCCACATGTCTAGTCGGACTTGGTTGCATGATATGAATCCCGCTTTAAAGTTTATTCTAGTAGTCATCTCAATGCTTACATTGGCATGGTTTTTTAATCCTTGGACGCCTTTGATATTTTTTTTAGGCATTGTCCTCTTACAGTTTCTTTTCAGCAGGGTGAACTGGAAAATCTGGTTTTTATTGATGATTCCCATCGGATTTACCGCCATCGGCTATTTATGGACAACGTTGTTATTTGCCGCTGATACAACCGGTAACGTCATTTGGGTATGGCGAGGTTTTGAAGTTACGGACGAACAATGGAAAACGGCACTTTCCTTAACGTTCCGTGTCTTCGCTTTCTCTTCCATGTCTTTGCTATTTGCTTTTACAACAGATCCAGTTAAATTTGTTATGAGTTTAATGCAACAATTGCGCCTTTCCCCTAAACTAGCGTATGGCGTAATGGTTGGGTATCAGTTTTTACCCGTTGTAAGAGAAGAGTTTATTCTAATTCGTCATGCACACCGATTGCGTGGAATTGGGAAAGAAAAGCATGCTTGGCAAAGACTATTAGGCATGCGTAGATTGTTGATTCCGTTACTTGCAGGTGCTGTTCGTCGTGCAGAACGATCTGCGTTCGCAATGGAAGCAAGAGGATTTACAGGTGAGCGAAGAACCGTGTATTACGAACCGATTGGCATAGTGGGACGTGATTGGTTGATGACCATTGTTATCATTAGCTTGCTAACCGTAAGTAGCATCGGAGGTTTGTTGCTTTCTTGAAGGTTTGAATGATATTTGAATAGACGAGAATATTCCCACACCTATCCTTTACAAGTTTATTCGGGACAATATGTGATTTAATCCGTTTAGCCCAGGTTTTCCAACTAGGTCAATAAATACAACTAAAAAATTAAAACTATAAAAACGCCCATAGGAGTTTTACTCACATGGGCGTCTTTTTATTACATATTCAAATCTGAAAGTCGTGGCATTGCCGTCAATGCACCCGCTTTGGTTGTAGCCAGAGCTCCGAGACGGTTTGCAAATGTACAACATTCAATAAGAGATTTAATCGTTTTCGGCAATCCATTTAAATGAACATAACGTAAAATCCCCGCCATGAAGGCATCTCCCGCTCCTGTTGTATCAACTGGTACTACTGGTTCAACTGGTACATGTTGTACTTGTCCATTCAACGCGGCGTACGTTCCTTCTTCGCCTGCAGTAACGAGGATAATCGGAATCTCTAAAGGTGCTAGTTTAGCTAACCCGTCTTCCAGGGTCTGCGTTTCAGTCAAAAAGGCTAATTCTTCTCTTGTAAATTTCAACAAGTCGGCATCCTTAAAAAACGAAGATATGGTCTCACGACATTGCTTTTCACTTGACCAACGAAGTGGGCGGATATTAGCATCGAAAGAGAACAAAGCCCCATGCTTTTTCGCAAATTCAACGGCTATTCTTGATGTTTCGAGTGCTTTAGGATGGAAAAGTGTACCCGAACACAAGTTTAAAATAGATGCCTTTTCAAATGCTTCTTCTATTAAATCATCCGCTTCCACTTGAATATCTGGAGCGTCGTCAATATATTTATGGAAGACTCGATCGTTATCTTCCGTTAAATGTACATAAACCCCACTAACGCGTTTTTCGGGTTCAAGTTTTGCGTATTCCATAATGACTTCTTCAAACTTAAGTTCTCCGCGCACGAATTCAGAAGTAGGATCATCCCCTGTAATAGTAATGAACGCAGAAGGTACACCTAACCGAGCAACTCCTACTGCTACATTGACTGTCGCTCCGCCTAAAAACATAGAGAATGACGTATTTGTTCTATCTTCAGCTATATAATCAACAAATGCATCCCCGTAAGTGAGAACGTGGGTTTTATAAGAATGAACCATTTTCATCCCCCTCTTGATTTAGTAGTTCTAGATTACCATGAACCGCAATCTAGAAGGAAAATTTGTTATAGTAGATGCGAGGAGTTGATACATATGAATATACATATACGAAAAGCGGACCCAACGGATGCGCCGGCTGCCGTCCCGTTAATCATAGACGCGATTGGTGACATAGCTGAACAAATGACGGGAGAACAACAACCGGAAGCGGTTGTACGGGAACTAATTGGCTTATTTAAACGAGAAGACAATCGCCACTCTTATTTAACAACAGTTGTAGCAGAACGCGAGGGTGCTGTTGCAGGAGTCATGGTGCTCTACTCCGGAGAAAGCGCTGTTGAACTTGATGGGAATCTAGAGGATTGGTTAAGTATTAAAACAAAAGAAGATATCGAAATTCCACCTGAAGCTCACAGCGATGAGTACTATATTGATACCGTGTGCATTCATCCAGATTTCAGAGGACAAGGCATCGGAACATTATTACTAGCTCATGCAGAAGAAGTAGCACTACAGGCAGGTTTTTCGAAAATTTCTTTGAACGTGGAACTTGAAAAAGAGGCAGCCATTCGTTTATATAAACGTGTTGGGTATCGAGTATCAGAACCATGGATGATTTACGGTGAAAAGTTTCATCATATGTTGAAGTCTTTGTGAAATTTCATGATTAAAGATTGAGTTTTCGTGCAAACTAACTTCCAATGAATCCAAATTTTAACAAGTTGAGTAGATTGTTTATTCCATTCAACAACAAGTGATATACTTCTTGATGGATGAAATGGGGTTATTAAATGAAGAATTGGATGTACCCGATTCTGGTGGTTATTGCGGCCAGTAGTTACGGAATTTTATCAACAATTATTAAACTAGCAATGAATGCTGGATTTACTGCTTCTGAAGCTGTATCGAGCCAATATATAGTAGGTTTTTTTATCGTACTTTTACTATTCGTAGTTACACAACGCAAAATTCCACGCATTAGTGGCGTGAAAACATTGTTGTTAGCGGGATCGTTAACCGCAATTACGGGAACTTTGTATGGTCAGTCAATTGTCTATTTACCCGCATCTCTCGCTGTGGTGATGTTGTTTCAATTCACATGGATTGGCGTGTTACTTGATTGTGTCCTTCGCCGTCGCAAACCTACTCGTGGAGAAGCACTATCGCTCGTTTTTTTATTTGCAGGAACAATATTAGCGGCAGGGGTTATAAATGTTGATCTTAGTGGGATTGCATGGCAAGGATGGGTGTTTGGAATTGCTGCAGCCTTAAGTTTCTCTCTCTTTATTAGAATCAATATGAGACAAATTGAAGGCATGAATTCGACAACTCGATTATTCTTCGTTTCTCTTGTTGCAATGCTTGCCATCTCCATTTTTCAAAATCCTGAAATTGTATGGAATGGACAGTTGTTTGCAGAGGGATTATGGATTTACGGATTAGCCCTTGGTACGTTCGGTATTTTACTCCCGATCTATTTATTCACGGTTGCGGTTCCAAAAGTAGGCGGTAGTATGGCCTCGATTTTAAGTGCAATGGAACTCCCAGTCGCAGTAACAGTTTCTGTGCTGGTTTTAAGTGAACCGATTACATTTTTGCAAATAGTAGGTATCGTAATAATTATTTTCGGCATGATCTTACCAAATCTATTACAAAGAAAACGGTATTACACATAAGTTCCGAGTTCTGTCACAGCTGTTCCTATGTCTTTTTGCTACAATGTCATCAAACAACCGAAATGAGGCGCATGACAAATGAAACGATTTTTGGCAGTAGGATCTATCCTTGTAGCACTTATATTAAGTGCTTGCGGGGAAAATGAAGTACCGAAATCAACAACAGCTGAAGTGCCTGAAATAATAGAAGTAGAATTGACAGTTCCTGAAACAGCAACTGTGGGCAAAGAAGTACCTTTTACTGCTGTAGTAACACAAGGTGATGAACTAGTAGACGATGCAAATGAAGTGAAGTTTGAAGTCTTGAATATAACTTCTGGTGAGAAAGAATTGGTTGAAGCTTCATTAAATAAAGACAAGCACTATACTATTATGTATACCTTTGAAACAAACGGTAAGTATGACATCACTTCCCATGTTACAGCACGAGACATGCATACGATGCCTACAAAACAAGTAACCGTCACAGGCGGAGAAGAGGCTACAGTGACACCTGAAGAACCTTCACATGGTGATGACCATCATCATAGTAACGGAGCTACCATTGAATTTGCTGATGGAACAGCTACTGTTGGAGAGTCGGTTAATCTATTAGCAAATGTTTCACTATCAGACGTCCCGCTTGAAGGAGCACGCGTTAGATATGATATCTCACTAAGCCCCGAAGCCAAACATACATGGCTGGAAGTTCCAGAAAAAGAGCCTGGTGTTTATGAAATCGAATATGCATTTACGGCGCCCGGTACCTATGAAATTGAAGTGCATGTAACAAAAGGTGATGACATTCACGATCATGTCATTAAAACTTATACAGTGAAATAACAAAGTCGCTGTCCTCAAAGAGGATGGCGTTTTTTTTTACTCCTCAGACAATTTAGGCCTTATAAAGTTAATTAATATCACGATTCCGATGATATTCGAAAAAATACTAATACCAATAAGTATTCCCCATAGGATACTAACCGAAGTTTGCATGACTGTAATAATAAGGAAAATAAAACCAATTGCAACAAACGTATAACCTCTATACATATCCTTCAATTCCGGCACCCTCTATCCTCTTAGATTCTCAATCTAAAAACAACCTAATTGTGAAGATTGACCTTTTTTCTTCAAATGCAAAGAGTTACAAAACATTCAGCAGCAATATTCTAGTTCTGCATAGAAACAGCTCTCACTTTTCAATTTACAATCTGCTACTCGGCGTTAAATCGTATTGGTCTTTCTCTGCTCGTTAACTAAATATGTATGTATTGTTCTCACAACTTTTTGATCATAAAATAGTGGCATTATAAAAAACCTTTCTTAACACATTATTCTTGTATCCTCGTACTAATTATAATTCTTTATTATGAAGATAATATTAAATGCATGTGAATTTAACCAAAAATTCAGGTTAATAGTAAAAAGCCTCTCCTCTGAGTAATAAAGAAAAACGCAATCCCTTTTGTTAAGGATTACGTCTTTTACATATTTTTTGATTACTCTGGGTTCCATTAGTCTTGGATAGAATTTGCGATTTCCACAAATACTTTTTGTGTTACTTTATCTGAAATTCTCTGATCAACGGATAGAATATACTGCCATTCGTTTTTCTCGAAAACGAGGAGATGAGATCCTGTCATCCACGTACTAAATATGGCTTCGGTACCATCTTTCAATCGTAATGTTTGGTCAATTTGCTCTTCCTTAAATTCAATCTTGTACTTAATAGGTTTGATATTAATCTTATAGTGATTGATTACTGAGTCTTTGTTTAGATATTGGATTTCAAACTCGTCATTTTCTTCCCCATCATAATCATTAAATCTACCGAAACTGTGGGTGAATGCGACTGGCGGTAGTTGGATAGGTAACGCAATCTCCTGGTTATAATAGTTTTCACTATCCTGCAACGCTTGATGAACTTCCTTATAGCCAATGTCGAAAAATGATTGTTGGAACTGACGATTATCATCATTAGCGTTTGTCGCCAATGCAAAGGTGGAGATATTTATCAAGTTGAATACAACGAAAACTTTTAACATCCTAAAAGGGATCACCTACTTCATACCGATTTGCTGTTATGTTGCCCAAATGACATGAAATGATTCTTCCTTATCTAAAAAGCTATGTTAATTTCCTTGTTGATTTTACTTTTATAGATATGGAGCACATGTTTTAATGCGACGAGAAAAACAGCGGAGGCTCCTGAGGGAAAGCGGAGCTGTTCTGCGGAATATCAACAGCATGATTTAATTTAGCCATGGAAAAAGAGAGACACCCAAAAACTGGATGTCCCTCTCTCTAAATTGTCTTACATTCTGTTTAAACAATCCGACTCCAATGACGGTGAGCTGTGACTGCATGTATGAAACTATCAACCAACCGCTCATTGTCATTGCCAGCAACAACTCCAGGTCCGTCCATTCCAATTAATAGATCCTGTGCAGTCGATGAGGCACCTAAAGCTTTGTAATGATTGTAGGTCTCGGTAAGGTAACGACCTGTCTCTTTCAAGAAAGTTAAGTCTTCACTCACACTTGCCACATAAATGGCGTCAAACAAAACGGGATCTGCCGTTTTGAACGTATGGTCGATTGCCAATTCGCCTAGCGTTCCCAGCTTATTACTGATGATTTCAGGCTTTAGACCCGCCGCTTTAAATGAATAGATTAATTGAAGCAGTTCCACGGAGTCACCTTGTTTATCGACAATGACTCCGACTTTACGGGTATTCGGCTTTTTCACCGTATTTTCCTGACTTAGAGCAGGTGAAGCCTTGGTCACGTCGGAACCCCTGCCCAATGGTGGATTGGCACCGACCGAATCGGCAATTTGAGTGGCCAGATCCAAGTCAACATTTGCGAACATATCGACAGCTTGTTGCTGGACTGACTTGCTTTTGACCTTCCCAATCTCAAAGCTGAAAGCCTCGATTATATGTTGTTTTTCAGGAGGGCTCATACTATTCCAGAAAAGTGTGGCTTGCGAGAAATGATCATCGAAACTCACGCTTCTCCCCCGCACTTTCTTTGCTTCAATTTTCTCTTGATAATGGACGTATCCACCCTCTTCTTCAGAGGATGTAGATGGCGTGTTGTCAGCAAGTGAATTTTTATGGTAACTAACCGGTCCTTTATTGATGGTCATCCGGTTATAGCCGTCCCGTTGATTATTATGGAACGGACAGACAGGACGGTTAATCGGCAATTCGTGGAAGTTCGGCCCTCCTAAACGAATGAGCTGTGTGTCTGTATATGAGAATAAACGGCCTTGCAGCAAAGGATCATTTGAAAAGTCGATTCCCGGAACGACATGCCCGGGATGGAAAGCTACTTGTTCGGCTTCCGCAAAGACATTGTCAACATTTCGATTCAACGTCATTTTCCCAACGATTCTGACAGGTATGTCTTCTTCAGGCCAAATTTTAGTGGGGTCAAGAATATCAAAATCAAACTTGAATTCATCTTCTTCCGCCAATAGTTGAACACCTAGCTCGTACTCTGGAAAATCCCCCGCTTCAATCGATTCCCATAAATCCCGTCTATGGAAGTCAGGGTCTTTCCCTGCAATCTTTTGGGCTTCATCCCAGACAAGGGAATGCACACCAAGAACCGGCTTCCAATGGAACTTAACGAAATGCGCACGTCCTTCTGCATTGATAAATCGGAATGTATGGACACCAAAGCCTTCCATCATACGGTAACTTCGAGGGATGGCACGATCGGACATCGCCCACATCACCATATGTGCCGACTCTTGATTATTGGCAACGAAGTCCCAAAATGTATCATGAGCACTTGCGGCTTGTGGCATTTCATTATGTGGTTCGGGTTTAACTGCATGAACGAAATCCGGAAATTTAATCGCGTCCTGAATGAAAAACACCGGAATATTGTTTCCGACTAAATCATAATTTCCTTCTTCTGTGTAAAACTTTGTGGAAAAGCCTCTCGCATCACGAACGGTTTCCGCAGATCCACGAGAACCTGCAACCGTTGAAAACCTCACAAAAACAGGAGTTTTGACAGAAGGGTCTTGTAAAAACCCAGCCCGCGTGACATCTTGCATGGATTCGTATAATTCAAATTCACCGTGGGCGGCAAACCCTCTCGCATGGACAATACGCTCAGGGATTCGCTCATGGTCAAAATGGGTCATCTTCTCACGGAAATGAAAGTCTTCCAATAAAGTAGGACCACGAACACCTGCTTTTAAGGAATGTTCATCATCCGAAACCCTTAATCCTTGATTCGTCGTCAGCTTTTGACCTCGATCGTCTACTCGAAATTGCTCCAATTGCTCATCTTTGCGGTTTTTCCCCATTCTGATGCCTCCTAAAGTTATTTGAGTAAAACATTTACTCTTTCCTTTACCACTTCAGAGATGGAACAAACCCACAGTTCACCTTTTTTTGAATGACCAATAACGCCGGCAACAACATGGGTCGAACGATAAATGTATCAATCAGTACACCGAACGCCATTATAAAGCCAAACAGTTGCAATTCTAGTACGGATCGTCACCTTTTTTGCAGTTAACACCAATATGGCTAATACACTCCTCACCATTACCCAAACTCCGTGGACGATCATAGTGATTTTTTCTATCTCCACGCAGTTTTCATCAGCTATTCCTCTTACTTGGTTTAATGGCGAATGTTACCGCTACAAACAACGCAAAGCTAATAAGTAATGTGGTTCCACCTACAATGTAAAATACGAGTGAGAACGTTTCAGGTATACCAAAGGGTTGCATAAATTGAAGCCACATTCCAACCGTCAATCCGATTGACCCTAATATGGCGGACCAACCATGGACAGTCACCAACTTCGGATATTTTACTTGATACAGTTTATAAAAAACGCCCCAACTAAAAACAGATAGCCAACCAACCACTAAAATATGTGCATGAATTGGTCGGAACGCGTAAGATCCTGCTCCTGCCATATGTGAACCTAAATATGCTCCAATAATGCCAAAAATCGCGGCAATTCGGATTAAACGAATACTCCATCTCTCTTGCAAGGTTATTTCCCCCTTTCTTTAAGATGATTTCATCTTACCGCGTGAAGATGAACTAAATATGAACGGGATATTACAATTTTGGGAGGGTGATGTGTATAGTCGTGCCTTTACCAACCTTGCTCTGGATTTCCACTAAGCCCCCGTGTTGTTTTACAACTTCACTGACAATCGCTAGTCCAAGCCCTGTTCCTTCCTTTTCTCGAGTCCGAGAGAGATCTGCTCGGTAAAATCGGTCAAAGGCTTTATCGGTTTGTGCTTCCGTCATCCCGATTCCTGAGTCTTTCATAGTAATATGAAGTTCATTTTCCCATTCAAATCCATTGATTTGAATGATTCCGTTCGGTTGATTATATTTCACTGCATTTATTACAATATTTTCCCATACTTGCATCAACATATCCGGATTGCCGTGTGTGACCAAATCAGGCATTTCCACTCGAACATCGAGATTGTGCTCTTCGAAACGCCATTCATTCTGACGTACGGTACGTTCCATCTGTTCTTTAACTGATACTCTTTCAAACTCGAGTTGATAGGATTGATGGTCTAAAGAAGTTAAAACCAGTAATTGTTTTGTTAACGCTGACAACCTTTTACTCTCTAGTTCCACAATGCCAGCATATTTCTCGCGTTCATCTTGTGAGCATGACTCATCAGCAAGTAACTGAGCATACCCTTGAATGTTTTGTAGAGGGGACTGAAAATCGTGCGAAACATGGCTCATAAAGTCTTTACGAATTCGATCATTTTCTTTCAAACGGGTTGACATGGTTTGAAAACTTTTTGCTAGTTGACCGATTTCATCTCTACTTGAAATGTGAATGGGCTCATCAAATTGTTCGCTAGCCATTCTATGCGTGGCTTCTGTTAATAACGTAATCGGTTGAATCATTTTTCTGGCAACTATTAATATAGCAAGCAAACTAAATACGGCCATTGCTGCAGCCAGTCCGCCAAGCAATATATGCACTTCTGTAAATAACATTTTGATGTTAGGGCGAATAAACAAGCCATAACGTTCTCCTCCATACTTAAAGGGAACTCCGACTGTATTGGACAATTCGTTTGAGAAAAAGCCAGTTACAAATGTTTCTTTCGGAAAATCTCGCATGCCATGATAGACTTCTCCATTCAGCAGCGCTTCTTTTACACTTTCGCTTAAAAATGATTCACGAAATGAACCACCATAAAAATCAGCGTCACCCGATTCATTTACCACAAATAATTGGTATCCGGATTGTGCAAATACCTGAAGTGATTTTGCTAAAGAAACGCTTGGATTTTCCTCGATATATGCAGCCATTCCTTTTGCAATCCCCACGTTTTTTGCATCATTCTGCCCTTTTAACTGTTGGTGGTAATATGTATTTACGAGCAAGAATCCAAGTGTGGCACTTCCCAACATAATCACTAACGTGACAACAATAAACTTGCTATACAAAGTTTTCATATGCGTGGCTCCAACTTATACCCAACTCCACGAACCGTTCCAATCTGCACGTCTGGAACAAAATGCATCAAGCGTTCACGCAAGCGTTTGATATGGACACTTAAGGTCTGTTCATCCCCGGCATAATCATATCCCCATACTTTTTCCATCAACACACTTCGTTGAAAAACTACACCAGGATTGGACGCGAGTAGAGCCAACAATTCAAATTCCTTTAAAGGCAACCACTTCGTTTCGACCCCATTTGAAATTTCAAGCCGTTTTCGATCAATAATCAGTGACCCAACTTGCACACGCATCTCATATGGCTGTGCACTGCGTCTTAAAACAGCACCAATTCGAAAAAGTAATTCCTGCGGTTCAAATGGCTTGACGACGTAATCATCGGATCCGGCAAGAAAGCCTTTTTCTTTATCTTCCAACAAGCCTTTCGCTGTTACTAAAATAACAGGAAGATCAAACTCATCTTGAATTTTTTGGGTCAATTCAAAACCGTCCATGCCTGGCATCATTACATCGACAACAACGACATTGGGCCATACACGGGGAATTAAAGTAAGTGCCGATTCCGCGTTTGTTGCTTTTTCCACTCGGTACCCTGCTTTGGTTAAATGAATACTCATAAGCGTTAAAATATTGGGATCATCATCCACAAGTAAAATTGTGCGCACCTGATCACTCCTTTCATTTCGCTCGTGGATACCGAATTTTTCGTACTTCTGCAATTAACAAGCCCGACAATAAAATCACGACTGCAGTTAAGTAGAACCATAACACGAGGATAATGATCCCTCCAAGCTGACCGTATAGTCGACTATAGTTAACCTGAGCTACGTAATCTGCGAACAACAGTGATACCACCTGCCAACCAATTGCTGAAAATAATGCACCAGGCCATACATCACGAAAAGTGAGCCGTTTGTTTGGGACGACTTTATAAAAGAGCAGAAAAAATAGAAACAAAAATAATGAACCAAGTCCCCACTTTACTTTTGGCCAAACGTAAATCCATCCTTGCCAATCCTCAATCGAACCTGCTCTAGAGACAATCCAATGTAAGCCTTCTTCAATAAACGGCAAAAATAAGGATAATGGTACAAGCATCATAAATAAAAGTGTTACGCCAAGGTCACGTATTAAATTTTTCCAATAAGGTTGTGTGCTTTTGATCCCATTTGCTTCATTTAATGCACGTGCAAGTGCTTGCACAGCCATTGAAGAGACCCAAAATGAAGCAATCAAACTGAGCGATAACACATGTCCTTTACCCGCTGATAAAATACTTGTGACATTGTCTTCAATAAATGCAAATGAATTACCTGGTGCAAACGGTCTTAAGAAGTTTAGCAATTGCTGCTCATCTACTGGAAAAAAGCTTACGAGCGACAAAATAAAAATAAGGAATGGGAATACGGATAAGAGAAGATAATATGCTGTTTGTGCCGCTTCATCAAAAAACCGTTCCGCAAAAAATCGCTTAATCACGCGTGTAACGACCCTCATTTATACCCCTCCAAGCTTATTCTTATTGTCATTCTCACCAAAGTATGTGGATTTCGGCAAGAAAAAAACCCATACAAATTGTACCGGGTCTAGTTCTTATCTGACTTTATTGATTTACAAGTCGTTGTAGTTCCAGTTTGTGCATGACTTTGGTTACTTCAGTTGCTGTAATTGTTCAATCCGTAACAGATGTAAACACCATCTTCTGTGTAATTTAAAATGATGAGAGTCCACAGCTAGCGGTTTAACATCCACTTTGGTTTTCCAAATCCTTCGAAATCAGCATCATCTTCTGCACGTGGAAATTAACCTGCTCCAATCGATTGGAACACTGAATTTTTCATATAGTTGTGACGTCTCTTTCTAACACAGTTTACGGTTCTGAATTTGGATGCAGTTCTCTTTACTTTAAATCTTTTAAATAAATTCCATATGTTTTCCATACTTTAAAATCTAGCTTCTCGTAAAACTCTAATAAAATCGTCCAATACTGATTGTCTGGATGTTTCATTTTTCTAAATAAGCCATTGCAGCTTGTACAATCGCTAAACCATATCCTTGCTTTTGTTCATCCTCATCAATTCCTAATGGACCAATCCCGCCGGTTTCATGTTTGAATAAAGGACTCCAATAAACGTTCTGCGCAATTGACGGTGAGTTACTATCATTTATTCTACAAAATCCAATGATTCTGCCCTTCTTTTTCAGAATAACAAATTCTCGTCCGTCCCCATTCATTTCAAAGTACTTAATCGCTTCAGACACCCATCTGCCTGGAAAACACCTTTCCAAAAATGAAATAAGTTCATCTTTTTCTTCTTTTACAAGTAGCGAAAATGTAATGGAGTCATTATCTGGTGAGGTATATTTTTTTCCAAGTGATTAATTAAATCATATGTGTCTAACTTTTTAGTGTAGCCATTTTTTTCTGCCCACTTTTGTACTTCTTTATATTAGTCAGGTATGCCCGAAAAATAGTGAAAAGGGTCGCCAGCTAATTGCATCACCTCAATGCCATTCTCCTTTAAATCTGCCTCTGCAAGTTTAAGTAGCATTGTTCCAATACCTTTTCCACGATGGTCACTGTCTACTAAAAGCACTTTGTCCCTCCAATAATTAATGTTATTTTCCGAACGTCTCTTCCCTTCGTTTAATCAGATCATCTTCTATACCATCGCTCGATTGGACAAATTGGCTTGTCTTTGGGAGTTGTATTTTCAATTTTCAGTATCTTACATCTTCAACAGTTGTGTTATTTTTATAGGCAAGAGCTGCTGTAGTACCTGCCCACTGACCTAGAATCATAAAATCACTACTACTAATTTTTGAACAATGGGCGATAAAGTGCAGGCCGGCGATCTTCATATACCGGTATTCGTGTGCGGACCTCATCCACTTCTGAAAAATCCACATCAATCAACGCGTACTGTTCATCTTCAGCGCCGGTCCACAACACTTTTCCCCATGGCGCAATAATCATCGACTGTCCATTAAACTGATTATTGGGGTCAGCACCTGTTCGGTTGACTGCAATCACGAAACATTGGTTTTCGATCGCTCTTGCTTGAAGTAGAACTTTCCAATGGTCAATACGTGTTTCTGGCCACTGTGCCGGTATAAAAAGTACTTTCGCACCAGCAAGGGCATGTGCACGCAACCATTCTGGAAACCTAAGATCATAGCATATAACCCCACCAGCTCGAATAGAACCGATTGTAAAAATATTTTCTTTATTCCCAGCTTGTAAGTAAAGATGTTCATCCATCAAACGGAATAAATGTGCTTTATCGTATTCCGAAATCAACTCACCTAGATTATTATAAACATACATCGTATTGTAGAAGCTGGCTCCTTTCTTCGTAGAAACCGAACCACCGACAATGTGTATCTGATGACTTTGTGCTAATTCAGAAAGAAATTTTTTCGTGCGTACTCCTTCACGATCGGCAAGTTGCTCCAATTCAGTTAATGCATACGCGGTATTCCACATTTCAGGTAGCACCACAAGCTCTGCACCGTCATTTACTGCCCGTTCAATCAAGTTTTGAACAGCTTTAAAATTTATTTCTGGCTCAGCAAACGCTACGTCAAGCTGAATGCATGCAATTTTCATAAGACACCACCTGTAGACAAGATAAAGAAAACATTATAAGATTTGGCAGACGATTGCAACTATTATAGAAAAAGAGGATCTATTATGGAACTTTCAAAGAAACTACAACAATTACCCCCACAGTTTTTTGCATCACTTGTTCAAAAAGTAGGGATAGCGGTGGCACAAGGTCGCGATATTATCAATTTGGGACAGGGAAACCCAGACCAACCAACACCCCCTCACATTGTAAAAGTATTGCAAGAATCCGCTGAAAATCCGATTACACATAAATATTCACCGTTCAGGGGAATCAGTGAGTTAAAAGAAGCTGCAGCAAATTATTATAAACGCGAGTACAACGTTGAAATCGACCCATCCACTGAAGTTGCTGTTCTTTTCGGCACCAAAATTGGACTGGTTGAATTGCCAATGGCTGTCCTGAATCCTGGTGATTTAATGCTCCTACCAGACCCTGGTTATCCAGATTATCTATCAGGCGTAGTGATGGCTGATGTGCAATATGAAACACTGCCACTTAAAGTCGAAAACAACTTTCTACCAGACTACTCCTTGCTCTCTGAAGAAATGAAACAACGTGCCAAGCTGATGTATTTGAACTATCCAAATAACCCTACTGGAGCAACGGCAGACATCGGATTCTTTAATGAAACGGTCGCATTTGCAAAAGAAAATAACATTGCCGTCTCACATGACTTTGCATACGGTGCAATTGGATTTAATGGTGAGAAACCCGTCAGTTTCCTACAGGCAGAAGGTGCCAAAGATGTCGGAATTGAAATGTATACACTGTCGAAAACATACAATATGGCAGGGTGGCGTGTTGGATTTGCGGTAGGAAATGCACAAATAATTGAAGCATTGAACTTGATTCAAGATCACTTATTTGTAAGCCTTTTCCCAGCAATACAATACGCTGCTGTCGCTGCATTGAATGAAAACCAAGTATGTGTGGATGCGTTAGTGGATCGTTATGAAAGCCGTCGGAATGTATTTATTCATGCATGCAATCGTATCGGATGGCATGTGGAAGCCCCTAGAGGTTCATTCTTTGCCTGGTTACCCGTTCCGAATGGATATAGCAGCCAAAGTTTCGCTGATAAACTCTTAGACGAAGCAGACGTAGCTGTAGCTCCAGGGAATGGATTTGGTGAATATGGAGAAGGCTATATTCGAGTAGGTTTATTAGTAGATGAACACCGATTAGAAGAAGCGGTTGATCGCATCGGGAAGTTAGGGATTTTTTAAGAATTGTGCACACCATTCAGATTGGTCAATCAAACTAGTGCACTATCAATCAGATTTACCATTTTATCAATCAAACTCATCTCATTATCAAGTACACTTGCTGAAACGTTTTTTTTCATAAGGCCTGCTTTTAAATAATCTCACTAACAAAAAAACAAGCCATACAGCTTCAGCTGCTTGGCTTGTTTGGGGTTAAGTTTTTAAGAAGAAAGTTGGTTATCTTAGAAGCTCTAAACGATTCTCTTTCCGCTAAGCCCCTGTTCAAATCCTCTTAATAACACAAAAAACCAACACTCCTAAGGGTATCGGCTTTCTATCTGCCAAGCGACGTCCTACGCACACAAGGGGAACTCCCAACTACCATCGGCGCACGAGCTTAACTTTCGTGTTCGGGCTACGAAAGACGATGAACGGTAGAACTTCGTCAACCATAGATCTTCGATTCTCGCGTATGTGATACGCTCCGAGTCTCTTCCATTTGTTTCCTCGAACTCTTTGTTCCTCCT
>NZ_MPTA01000009.1 GCF_001939075.1 Paenisporosarcina indica
ATGTGTCGTTCGCTCTTGCGACAACTTTTATATTATAACAAACTCTCAATTGCTTGTCAACAATTAAGTTTGCTATTTTGTTTTTGTTTACCGCCTGTTTTAGCGACTTGATTAATATACCACCATCTTGCAAAGCACACAAGCCTTTTTAAAATTAAAAGATTATTAAAATAATAAAGATGCTAATGACCTAAAAAAATGAAAAAGAAGTCGGTAACAAAACCCGACTTCTTTCTAATATCCATCACTTAATCACGGTGACGCATTTGTGGGAATAACAGTACATCGCGAATAGATGGTGAGTTCGTTAACAACATAATTAAACGATCAATTCCAATACCTAAACCACCCGTTGGTGGCATTCCGTATTCTAAAGCTTCAATGAAGTCCTCATCCATTTCATGTGCCTCATCATTACCCTCTTCTTTTTCAACAAGTTGTGCTTCAAAACGTTGACGTTGATCAATTGGGTCATTTAATTCCGTGAAAGCATTTGCATGTTCACGACGAACAATGAATAACTCAAAGCGATCTGTAAAGCGACCGTCTTCCGGGTTTTTCTTCGCTAATGGAGATATCTCTACAGGATGGCCATAAACGAATGTAGGTTGGACTAGTGTCTCTTCTACTTTTTGTTCAAAGAATTCATTTAGAATATGTCCCACTTCCATAGAAGGTTTTACGTCTATACCATGTTCTTTCGCTAAAGCATGCGCTTGTTCTTTCGTCATCTCTACCCAGAAGTCTACACCTGTTGCTTCTTTTACGGCATCTGCCATGTGTAGACGTTTCCAGCCTGGAGATAAATCAATTTCATCTTCACCGTACATTACTTTAGTCGTTCCAAGTACATCTTGTGCTACATGGGCAATAACGTTTTCCGTTAATGCCATGATGTCTCGGTAATCTGCATACGCTTCGTAAAGCTCAAGCATTGTAAATTCAGGGTTGTGTCGAGTCGAGATTCCTTCATTACGGAATACACGCCCGATTTCATATACCTTTTCTAGTCCACCAACGATTAATCGTTTCAAGTGTAGTTCGATGGCAATACGCATATACAATGTCATATCCAATGCATTGTGGTGGGTAATAAATGGACGTGCTGCCGCCCCACCTGCAATTGCATGCATAAGTGGCGTTTCCACTTCCAAGAAACCTTCACCATCTAAGTAACGGCGCATCGATTGGATGATGCGGCTACGTGTAATAAATGTATTTTTACTGTCTTCACTAGTAATTAAGTCTAAATAACGTTGACGGTAACGTTGTTCCACGTCTTTTAGTCCGTGGAATTTTTCCGGCATAGGACGAAGTGACTTTGTTAAGAACGTAAATTCAACCGCTTTAACTGAAAGCTCTCCTACTTGTGTACGGAACACATTGCCACGAACACCAACTATATCGCCTAAGTCAGCTGTATTAAATAAATGATACGCCTCTTCACCAATCGCATCTTTCCGAACATAGATTTGAATCTGTCCTTGGAAGTCTTGAAGGTGTGCGAAACCAGCTTTCCCTTTTCCGCGTTTTGTCATAATTCGTCCGGCGATTGTAACTTCACGAGGTTCTTCGTCCAGTTGTTCTTTTGTAAACTGATCGAATTCTCCACGAATGTCTTCAGACAAGTGCGTACGTTCAAAGCGTCCTCCAAATGGATCAAGTCCACTTTCACTTATTGATGTCATCTTTTGGCGTCTCACCAAAAGTTGATCGTTTAATTCATCTAAATGAGACATGTTTATTTCACTCCTTTTTCTTGTGATAGCTCCGTTAAGCCATTTAATGAAAAACCATGAAGGGTCTACCCTTCATAGTCAGCCACTCATAATGAACTAATTGTACACAATTTCACAAACGTCTTCACGTCTAATTCCACTTTTCGCACAAATCCACTGATATTTCTATAATTCTGAAAAATATCCTCTATATATAAAAGAGCTATCACCATAAGTGACAGCTCTTCATACACGTTTAGATTGCACTTGTTTCAAGTTCTTGAGATAACGACATATGCTCTTCTGCAAAATTATTAATGAATGCACGGAATTCTGTTGCGGATTCTGTTTGGTTAATCAAATTACGAGCTTTTCCGTTTCCACGGATGCCTTTTAAATACCATGAAGCATGTTTACGCATTTCACGAACAGCTACGTGTTCACCTTTAAGAGCAAGTAAGCGTTCAAAGTGAAGTAAGCATACATCCATTTTCTCACGAACAGATGGTTCTGGCTTCAATTCTCCAGACTCCAAGTATTCAACCGTGCGATAAATCATCCATGGATCACCCAGTGCTGCACGACCGATCATGACACCATCTACGCCCGTTTGCTCTAACATACGTTTCGCGTCTTGTGGTGTTTCCACGTCACCGTTTCCGATTACAGGAATGTTGACGTTCTCTTTCACTTGGCGAATGATATCCCAATCTGCATGACCTTCATACATTTGTACACGTGTACGTCCGTGAACTGCCACAGCTGATCCGCCTGCACGTTCTACTGCTTGTGCGTTCTGAACTGCATATAAATGGTCTAGATTCCAACCTGTACGCATTTTAACACTGACGGGTTTTTTAACGTTATCTACGACTGCTGCAACCATTTCGTAAATTTTTTCAGGATCGAGTAATAACTTCGCTCCCGCTTCACATTTAATAATTTTTGATACTGGACATCCCATGTTGATATCGATAATGTCTGCATTCGTATTTTGATCTACATATTTTGCAGCTTCCACAAGTGTTTCTTTGTCTCCACCAAAAATTTGTAATGACAACGGATTTTCTCTTTCATCGATGTACAACATGTTCAACGTTCTTTCATTTTTTTGCACGATACCTTTATCGCTGATCATCTCTGCATACACAAGACCTGCTCCAAACTCTTTTACCGTCAAACGGAATGCCGAGTTACAAATACCTGCCATAGGTGCTAAAACGACACGGTTGTCCATTACCTGGTTACCAATCTGAAAGGGCTTTTCACTTATTTTTGTCATTGTTTGTTCCTCCTTTCCTATGAATTCTTTTCACCCATTAACTCTTCTACCTGTATATGAAGCACGGATGCCATTATTTCTAGTTGTTCTCTAGTTGCCACTCGGGTTCCCCGCTCAATTTGTCCCAAAACTGATGTTGACATGCGAATTTCTTTTGCAAAGTCATCTTGCTTGATCATCTTTAACTTTCGGAACGCACGAATGCGTCGACCCCATCTATTGTTTTCCATACGTGAACGCCTTCTTTCTGCCCTTTTGCATAATCACTAAAAGGCACTCCCGTAACTGGATGTACTTGATCTGGTACTAATTCAATTAACGGTACGAGAACAAAACCTCGCTCATGCATACGTGGATGAGGGATTATTAGTTTCTCCAACACTATATTTTCGTCATTATAGAGCAAAATGTCAAGGTCTATGCACCTAGGTCCCCATCGGAATTCGCGAATACGCCCCAGAGATTGCTCGGTTTCCAAGCAAATTGAAAGGATTTTTTCAGAAGATAATTCACTCATGATTTCGACGACCATATTTAAAAAGGTTGCTTGCTCAGTGTATCCGACTGGATCGGTTTCATAAACGGATGATATCCGTGTGACTTCTACCCCTTCTTGATGACGCAACATCCGAACGGCATCTTGCAACATAGCAAAACGATCACCTACATTCGATCCTAGCGAAAGAAATGCTGTATTCATAAAAACTCGCCTCTTGTAATTTCAACAGCCACCGAACGATAATGACCCGGAATTGGGGGATCTGGTTTAATCACGATTACTTTACACCCTTTTACAAGCCCTGTAAATTTAGATAAGATTCCTGTAGCAATTCGCTCCGCCACTGTTTCCACCAATTTTGCAGGTTCCCCTTCAACAACTTTTTGACAAACAACAAAGGCTTCTCCATAGTTAACGGTTTTTTCTAGATCATCCGTCTGACCCGCTTCTTGCAAATCTACCGCCAATGAAAGTGTAACGCGGAATCTTTGTCCGAGTTTCGTTTCTTCAGCAAAAACTCCATGATAACCCCAGAATTCCATTTCATTAACATGAATATAATCCAAGCCATTCCCCTCCTTATTTCCCTGTATAAAGCCTTTTACCCGTTAATACATCCATCATTTCTACCGTACGCATGATTTCCTTCACATCGTGCACGCGCATCATATGACATCCATGCATAGCTCCAAAAGATACGGTTGCAGCTGTGCCTTCTTGTCGTTCGTTAACTGGCAAATTCAATATATTCCCAATCATTGTTTTCTTGGAAGTTGCTAGCAACACAGGATAACCCAACTCTACAAGATCTCGTAAATGCTGCATCATCCAAATGTTATGCTCAGTTGTTTTTCCAAAACCGATACCCGGATCTAACCATATGTGTTGAGAAGGCACGCCTGCATCTTTGGCAATTTGAACACTCTCTTCTAGATCCGCTTGTACATCTAGCCAAAAATCACTATACTCCGCCACATCACGGTTATGCATTAGGATGATCGGAACGCCTAATCGAGCCGCTACTTGTGCAATCTCCGGATCTCTTTTTGCACCCCAAATGTCATTGATAATATGGGCACCTGCTAAAACAGCCGCTTCAGCTACGCGTGCTTTATATGTATCGATAGAAATGGCAACACCCAGCTCTCGCACCAACGCTTCAATGACAGGGACAACTCGCATAATTTCTTCTTCTTCACTTACTGGGGCATGACCTGGTCGCGTTGATTCGCCACCCACATCGATGATTTTCGCACCATCCGCAACCATTTGTTTTGCATGGGTAATCGCTTCTTCAATCGCATCATAGCGCCCTCCGTCAGAAAAGGAGTCTGGGGTGATATTTAATATGCCCATAACAATCGTTTCTTTTTGAAAATCATAGATTGTTCCATTCACTTCAAATGGTGTGGTGTAATGTTTTAAATTCAATCTGTTCACTCCTGGCGTTGTTTTTCCGCTTGTTCAACATAGCGTTTATGTAAAGTCGAATATATTCTACCATCTGTACCTGCATAAAGTGATGATTCCAGTTGTTTGATGGGCACCAGTTCTTGAACCGCATTAGTTACAAACACTTCCTCTGCCTGCTCGATTATTCCAGGTTCATATAAACCTTCATTCACACGTATCCCTAAAATGGCTGCTTCACGTATCACCCAATCCCGTGTTGTACCTGCTAGGCTACCCGTTTCAAGCGACGGAGTATATAATTCACCTTCACTCACCCAAAAGATGTTAGATGTAATCCCTTCTGCGACATGCCCATCTCTAGTCAAAAAGAAGCCTTCAAGTTCAGCTAGTGATGATAATTCTAATCGTGCACGTACGTTGTTGGCATAATGATGTGATTTGTGACGTGTTGCACTTTCTGGTGTATTGCGCCGCGTTTCCAACCACACCGCTGATTTTTCTTTCCCACGTGTTAATGGAGGTAATGGTTTCCTGAAAATGATAATAGTTGGTTTCTCGTAAACAGAGGGTGCCAACCCAATGTCATGTGCACCCGCCGATATGTTTAAACGAAAATACCCATCATATCCATCACTTCGCTCATTTAATTCGCGAACAATCGCAGAAATGTCCAATACCTTTAAATCAACATGTAAATGAAACTCATCGAGCGCCTTCTGTAAACGATTTAAATGGTCAGTGAACAAAAATATTTTCCCACCATATGTCCGAAATGTTTCAAAAAAACCTAACCCATATAAAAAGCCATGGTCAAATGGCGATATGCGGAGTTCATCTGCTTTTATGTAGTCTCCATCCATCCAAGCCCACATTAAGCTTTTTGTTCCTTTGCAGAATGGCAGTAAGTCTGAATAAAATTACGAAGTAACTTTTTACCCTCTTCAGTCATGATCGACTCTGGATGATATTGAACTCCTTCAATGGCATACTCCCGATGACGAAGCCCCATGATTTCTCCTTCGGCAGTCCAAGATGTCACTTCCAAACATGCTGGCAGGGATTCTTTTTCCACAATCAACGAATGATAGCGAGTGGCTTGGAATGGGTTTGGCATCCCGCTATTCACCCCTTTTCCATCATGGTGAACCGGTGACGTTTTGCCATGCATTAAACGTTCAGCACGGATAACGTTCCCACCGAATGCTTGTCCAATCGATTGGTGGCCCAGACATACACCGAAAATCGGAATTTTGCCAGCAAAATGGGCAATGACTTCTAAGCTAATTCCGGCATCATTCGGCGTACACGGACCAGGAGAGACAACAATCATTTCAGGACGTAAGGATTCAATATCTTCCATAGTTAATTCATCGTTTCTTTTCACGAGTAGCTCTTCTCCAAGCTCACCAAAGTATTGAACTAAGTTATACGTGAACGAATCATAATTATCAATCATCAATATCATACTCTGCCCAGTCCTTCCGCCATTGCTTTTGCTTGCCACAACGCTTTTGCTTTATTTAACGACTCAATATACTCGTTTTCCGGAATGGAATCAATGACAATTCCAGCCCCCGCTTGTATATGCGCCACACCGTCTTGCACAAAAGCCGTACGGATCACAATATTGAATTCTAAATCACCTGTGTAACCTAGCCATCCGATTGATCCTGTGTATAAACCCCTTCTTACCGGCTCTAGTTCTTCTATGATCTCCATCGTACGAATTTTCGGAGCACCTGTAATAGTGCCTCCCGGGAATACTGCACGAATGACCTCGGCATTTGACGTATTTTCCGCAAGTGTGCCCCTAACGTTTGAGACAATATGCATCACATGCGAATACTTTTCGATAACCATAAACTCATTCACATCAACTGAACCGTAGGCGGACACACGACCCAGGTCATTGCGTTCTAAATCAACAAGCATCACGTGTTCTGCACGTTCTTTTTCATTATCAATCAATTCCTTTGCAAGTCGTTCATCTTCTGCTTCATCTTTCCCACGAGGTCGGGTCCCTGCAATTGGACGAGTTGATAATTCATCCCCTTTTTTCTTCACCAATAGTTCTGGCGATCCTGAAACCACCACAAACTCCGGTGACTGAATATAGGACATATACGGAGAAGGATTAAACGAACGCAGCGCTTCGTAGTAAACCATCGGCGATACAGAAAGTGCTTTCGATTGACGTACCGACAAATTCACTTGGAACACATCACCTTGGCTAATGTAAGATTGGACTCGTGATACAGATTTTTCAAAAGACGGTCCCGTCATTGAGACATAAAGCTCCGCATCATCTTCCGGTACTTCAGTTCCAATACCTGGCGAAAAAACCCGTGACGCTAAACCTTTCGTTGCCGCGTGTTGCCATTTTTCAGTTTCCGCTCGTAAATCAACTTCCACGTTCGATAGATGCATAATGTGAACAGTTTCTTTTTCAATATCTAATACCGCCCATTGATCGAGCAAGTAGAAGAACAAGTCTGGAATATGTAAATCATCTTCAGTGTCATTTGGCAGTGTTTCTATTTGACGTGCATAGTCATACGTAATGAAACCGGCTGCTCCACCTTGAAAGTCTGGTAAATCATCAATATGTTGGAATTGAAATTCCGCTACCAATTGTTCGAGTAAATATAGTGCTTCACCATGGCGTTCCTCCACAGTTCCATTGCGCCATTCAATGTGGAGTCCACCTTCAATTGACCGTACGATTGCTAACGGATTCCAACCAGCTACGCTAAACTGTCCCCCACGGCCGCTTTCCATCAAAATATGGTGCGCTTTATGTTTTGTTAACTCTTTATAAGCATAGTAAAATTCGTCTTTATTCAACGAAATGGTAGTTGTATGTAATTGACACTCACTCATGTTCGGTCTCCCCCAGTTAAAACAAGTATTGCTCTCATCTTATCGTGAATGACATCCCGAAAGCCACAAAAAAAAGAGAACGTCTCCGTCCTCTCTTCATCTCTTATTGTTAATCTTCAAATTGATAAAGTGGTGTACTTAAGTAACGTTCTCCATTTGATGGGAGAATAGCTAAAACCTTTTTGCCTGTTCCCAGTCGACGCGCTACCTCAAGTGCGGCAAATACCGCCGCCCCCGAGGAGACACCACCTAAGATTCCTTCTTCACGGGCCATTCTACGTGCTGTGTCATATGACTCCTCAGTTGAAACTTGAATAATGCTGTCGTAAACTTCGGTGTTCAACGTTTCTGGAACAAACCCTGCACCGATTCCTTGAATTTTATGTGGACCTGGTTTACCACCCGATAAAATTGCCGAGTCTTTTGGCTCAACTGCTATAATTTCAATACCTGGGAAGTTCTTTTTCAACACTTCACCAGCACCTGTAATTGTTCCTCCGGTACCAATACCTGACACGAAAGCGTCTAGTTGATCCATCGCCTCTACTATCTCAGGTCCAGTTGTTAAACGATGTACTTCGGGATTTGCTAAATTGTTGAATTGCTGTGGCATAAACCAACTATTTTGTTCAGCAAGTTCCGATGCTTTGGCAATTGCACCCTTCATCCCATCGGGTCCTGGTGTTAACACGACCTCCGCACCATATGCACGTAATAGATTACGACGTTCCAAACTCATCGTTTCAGGCATAACAAGAACCGATTTGTACCCTTTGGCTGCTGCGATCATCGCTAAACCAATACCTGTATTACCACTGGTAGGTTCAATAATGGTATCGCCTGGTTGTAGTTTTCCGTCAAGCTCAGCTGCTTCAACCATCGAAAGAGCGATACGGTCCTTTACGCTACTACTTGGATTGAAGAATTCTAATTTCAAATAAACCTCTGCATCTTCAGGTCCCGTTAACCGGTTTAATTTTACAATAGGGGTTTTCCCCACTAAATCTGCTACTGAATTTCCAACACGTGACATATACTCACTCCTAATCCCTAGTAGTTCAATTGGTATTTATACCCTTTATCCTACCAATTTTTCTGATTTTTCGCAAACAAAAAGCAATCTCCTGAACAAATCAGTAGATTGCTAAGTATAACGTTATTATATGGTACTTCCCCTATTTCTATGTCTAGCTCCAAGCGCCAGCTCGAACCTAAGCTTCAGACCCTCATGCGAAAGCAGGCTTTCGAATCGGTTCTTCCAGCACCGGTGTCGAGCTAGAGTGGCACTTTCCGCTTTTCGGTGTCATTCACCATAAAACCATTCGGTGTCAAATTCCTTCCAAAATACTTCTGGGGAAACCGATTGTGGAAGTTGTTCTAAGGCTAATTCGCGCCTAATATGATCCTTCACGTCTTTATACGAAAACGATTGTCCTTCGGCAATATCTTGTGCATAAACAATGCCATAACGACCATCTGAAAGTTCGAATGGGCTACTCCATTGTTCCGCTTTTAAATCACTAGCCGCTTCCACAATGGCAGCGTCCACGTTTTCTTGCCCTTTTGAAATAAATCCAATATCTCCTCCGAGACTCGCGGATGAAACATCTACCGATCGTTCACGAGCTAGTACGTCAAAAGAAGAACCGCCTTCAAGTTCATTCATCGTTTCCTTTGCTTCTGATTCTGACTGTAAAACTATTAAACTAGTACGATAAGTGGTTGGGATATTATATAATGCTTGATTCTTTTCATAAAACGTTTGGATTTGTTCATCTTCAACAACCACATCTTTTGTTAAGACTTTATCTAAGATGAGTTGTGCACGCATTTTTTGACGTTGCATATCTCTATTCAACGACTGAACTTGTGTTTCGGTATTGTCTTGAGCGGAACGAATTAACGCAAGTTCCAAATCGATTTCTTGATCAGAAATGTCAATTTCATATTTCTCGGCAGCTGTTTCCATCACTTTTGAATTCACTAGTTCAAGCAACGTATCTCTACCGTACTGCTCTTCCATCGCGACCATCCATTCTTCTCGGGTGATTTTTTCTCCGGCAACAGATGCCACCTCTTCACTACTACCAGACGCTCCGCCGTTTGGAATCATCCATGCAATGAACCACAGTAAATTACCGAGTAGTAAAATGCTCAGTACGATAAGAACTGGTTTTGTTTTCAATCTCTTCTGAGTGAACCGATGATCGTTATGACTTGATTTCATTGATAAATGATTCCAAATCTTCTTGTGAGAAATGGTACTTCTCCATACAGAAATGACATTGAGCTTCAGCTTGGCCTTCATCATCAATGATTTCCTGAATTTCAGCTTCACCTAATCCTAAAATAGCTGTACCAAAACGCTCTTTTGAACAGTTACAGTCAAACGATACTGACATTTTATCAAGAACTTGTACATTTTCCGCACCTAATACTTCTTGTAATAGTTCTTCCGGCGATAAACCTTTCGCTATTAGTTTAGAGACCGGTTCCATTTCACTTAGTTTTGATTCAATGACAGAAATCGTATCATCTTCTATTCCAGGCATTAACTGAATGATAAATCCACCAGCTGCCAAAATTGTGTTATCTGGATTTACGAGCACCCCTAACCCCACAGATGAAGGCACTTGTTCAGAAGCTACAAAATAGTAGGTAAAGTCTTCCCCTAATTCACCTGAAACAATAGGTACAGAACCTGTAAAGAAATCGCGCATCCCCAGATCTTTTACAATCGTCAAAAGTCCGTCCGTTCCAACCGCACGACGTACATCGAGTTTCCCGTGCTCGTTTAGATCAAAATGAGTATGAGGATGAGAAACGTATCCACGTACTTCTCCTTTTGAGTTACTATCAACAATTATTGCCCCAATTGGGCCTTTCCCTTCAACCTTGACTGTGATTTTGTCATCACCTTTTAACATGGCACCCATCATTACCCCCGCCGTCATAGAACGACCGAGTGCAGCAGACGCAGTGGGCCATGTATCGTGGCGTTGTTGTGCTTCTCCCACAGTTTCCGTTGTACGGACAGAGAAAGCACGTACTTTTCCATCAAATGCTAATGCTCTTACTAAATAATCAGACATTATTATTCCTCTTTTCTCATTGGTTACGTTCGTATATTAAGTGAAGTCCCTTTAATGTTAAATAGGGATCAATATTATCAATCACTGTCGTTTCCTTAGCGATTAAGCTAGCCATCCCACCAGTCGCGATGACGGTCGGTTGTAGTTTACTTTGTGCTTTCATGCGGGACACAATACCTTCAACTTGCCCGACATAGCCATAAACAATACCAGCTTGCATCGCTGAAATCGTATTTTTCCCCACAACATTTTCCGGTTGGGTTAGTTCAATACGCGGCAATTTGGATGCTCGTGCAAAAAGAGCATCGGTTGAAATACCGATACCTGGCGCAATTGCACCACCCATATAATCACCTTTTTCGTTTACATAGCAATACGTGGTGGCTGTACCGAAATCAACAATGATGAGCGGTGGTCCATATACATCGATTGCCGCTACCGCATTAACAATGCGATCCGCTCCAACTTCCCGTGGATTTTCATATTTAATATTCAATCCTGTTTTGACTCCCGGACCAACTACGAGCGGCTTTATACCAAAGTATTTTTGGCACATCCGCTCTAACGAAAACATAATCGGCGGGACTACGGATGAAATGATAATTCCATCTATCTGTTTAAACTCAATTTCCGCGTGATTAAATAAAGCTTTTACTTGCATCCCATATTCATCTTCTGTTTTATAGGGATCCGTTTCTAGGCGCCAGTGATGAATGAGTTCGTCATTATGATAAACACCCAGCACAATATTCGTGTTTCCTGTATCTAAAACAAGTATCATCGCTATACCTCACTAGTCCATGAATGTCATATTAACCGTCGGAGTCAAGGCGATCTTTCAGCCTGTTCCAAATTTCGTAGAGTCCGATCTCACTTGGCACTTTACGCTTTTCTAGAAGACATCATACCATATCTAGACGTACATAAAAAAGCTGGTTGACTTCCCAAAAGGAAGATCAATCAGCTTTTTTGTTTGTTTCTTTATTTACGTTCTTCTTTAATGTCATATGAAGGTTCTTTTGTCTCTTCTTCCTTCGGTAAATCACCAGTTGATGGATCATTCGGTGCACCCGTAACATCCGGTGTAACATTGTCAGTAGTTGGTTTTTCCAACAAGACCGCTTCTTCTTTCGCTGCTTCAGTCAAACGCACCGGTAAAGTACCATGCTCTTTCAAGTGCATAATTTGACCGGCATCCAACGTTTCCACCTCTAGGAGTGTGTTTGCAATCAATTCAAGCAACTCGCGTTTTTCCGTCAAAATCTCTTTTGTACGGGCATACTGCTCTTTGATCATGCTTTGCATTTCTTGGTCAATCTCGTAGGCGATCGCATCCGAATAATTTTGTTCAGAGTTGAAGTCACGTCCTAAGAAGACGTTACCTCCTTGCGCTTGACCGAACTGCATCGGTCCAAGTTTATCACTCATTCCATATTCAGTGACCATGCTTCGTGCAATGCTAGTAGCACGTTGGAAGTCATTGTGAGCACCTGTTGATACTTCGCCGAAAACGATATCTTCAGCTACACGTCCACCAAGTAATCCGGAAATCTTATCAAGTAATTCTGGTTTGGTCATGAAATAACGATCTTCTTTTGGCAACATCACGGCATAACCGCCTGCCTGACCACGAGGAACGATTGTTACTTTATGAACAATTTCTGCGTCATCTAATGTTAAGCCAATGACCACGTGTCCTGCTTCATGGAAGGCAACAATATTACGTTCTTTTGCGGATATGACTTTACCCGTTTTCGCAGGTCCCGCAATTACACGGTCCGTTGCTTCATCGATATCAGACATATCAATTTTCTTCTTGTCACGACGTGCAGCAACTAAAGCTGCTTCGTTTAAAAGATTTTCTAAATCTGCTCCAGAGAACCCTGGTGTGCGTTGTGCAACTGCTTTTAAATCAACATGTTCATCCAAAGGTTTATTGCGAGCGTGTACTTCAAGTACCGCTTCACGACCTTTTACGTCTGGGCGACCAACCGTGATTTGACGGTCAAAACGACCTGGACGAAGAAGTGCTGGATCTAGAATATCTGGTCGGTTCGTTGCAGCAATGATAATAATTCCTTCATTTGCTCCGAAACCGTCCATTTCTACTAGCAATTGGTTTAAGGTTTGTTCGCGCTCATCGTGCCCTCCACCAAGGCCTGCTCCACGTTGACGACCAACTGCATCAATTTCATCGATAAAGATGATACATGGTGCATTTTTCTTTGCATTTTCGAAAAGGTCACGCACACGAGATGCACCAACCCCTACAAACATTTCAACAAAGTCAGAACCACTGATTGAGAAGAAAGGTACGCCCGCTTCTCCTGCTACCGCACGAGCAAGCAATGTTTTACCAGTACCTGGAGGTCCAACAAGCAGAATCCCTTTAGGTATACGAGCACCAATTGCATCGAATTTGCGAGGATCTTTTAAGAACTCTACCACTTCTACCAGTTCTTGTTTCTCTTCGTCCGCACCCGCTACGTCATTAAAGCGTACTTTTTTCTTTTCGTTATCGTATAACTTCGCTTTACTCTTACCGAAGTTCATCACACGATTCCCGCCACCTTGAGCTTGGTTCAACAAGAAGAAGAACAAGATGAAGATGATGATGAATGGAATTAGACCAGTGAAGAACTGAACCCATCCGCTTGTTTCTGGTGCTTTTAAAACAGCGACATTATTTGTTTTCGCTGCTTCATCAATTAAGCTTAAGAGACCTTGGTTATTTTGAGGAATCATCGTGACGAACTCTTCGTCTTTTTTATAATTCTCCATTTTCCCTCGAACTTCATAAACCAATTGATCTGGTTGCATAGAAAATTCTTTCACTTCTCCACTTTCTAATGCAGTAATAAACTCGCCATAATCGATTTCTTTGGTTGGGTCTTTCCCGCTATTAAACGTACCAAAAATTCCGATGATCACGAGGAAAATTAATAAATAAAATATGGTGTATCGAAATATTCGATTCATCCCAAGCCTCCTCACAAAATATACAGAAAAACTAAAGATAATCTTATCATACGTACAAAAAAGGGTACAACGATAAGCCTTGCTTTTTATCCCAAAATCTTTAATTCATGGCAAAAGAGTGATCACTCTTTTAGAACGAGTAAACTTCCTTCTTCAAAACGCCTACATACGGCAAGTTACGGTATTTTTCCATGTAATCTAAACCATACCCTACCACAAATGCATCAGGTACTTCGAACCCTACATAATCCGCTTTTAAATCCACTTTACGTCCAGTAGGTTTGTCTAGAAGTGTCACAACCTTAATCGATTTTGCTTTACGATATTTAAAAAGGTCCACCAAATAGCTTAGTGTTAGGCCACTGTCGATAATATCTTCAAGAATAAGAACATCACGACCTTCAACACTTGTGTTTAAATCCTTGACGATTTTTACCTCACCTGATGATACGGTTGCGTTGCCATAGCTCGATACATCCATGAAATCAATCTCCATGTATACATCCATGCGTTTCATAAGATCGGCCATGAATGGCATTGCACCTTTAAGTACACCAATTGCAAGTGGAAACTTATCGTTGTAATCAGCTGTCAACCTTTCTCCTAGTTCACGGATTTTGTCTTGGAGTTGTTCTTCAGAGATCAACACTTCTTGAATATCTTTTTCTAACATATGGGTTCCTCCTCGAGCTTAGACGCTCTCTTTTTCAATAATCAACTTATGCGTCCAACCTTCATGTGGTTGTTTGGTAAAACGTGAACCTAGGCGTAAGCCTAGCACAGCAATGATTTCCTCTTGTTGTGTTTCGAGCAATTGAATCGAATCACGTGTATGTAGAGGTACTTTTTCGTCAATCAAAAGGCGTGACAATCGTTTAGGTTCATTCATGCCTTTTAACAACAGTCGATCTCCGGGTTTTCTTCCTCGTACTTGGATGGGTAACTCAAATTCTTCAAGCGTAATATACCATCCTTCAGCATCACTTACCGAATCCTCCCGATCACATACTTTTATCCGCAGGTTCGACTCAATCAATTTCCATTCTCCCACAATAAGCATTATTGGAAAGATTGGATGTTTTGAGACCTCTTCTTCAAATGAAAAATGCATAATTGAGTATTGGCGGATCACTTTCCCACCTTTCGGAAGATGAATCTCGTTCGAACCTTTGTGTTCAAAACATTGGTTATGAATTTGATCAACTAGTGAATGACTCAACCACAAATTTTCATGTGGGTATAGATAGTTTAATAGTAGTAGAATGACCCTTTTTTGTAAAGCAGGCTCAATATCTTGAAATTGTTGCAAATCAATTGATAATGAATGATGGCTAATGTCTTTGATAATTTTCTTATATTCTTTCGCGGCAAGCTTTTGCAACAACAACTCATCTTGTTGTTGTTGCGACACCCATTGAAGGATGACTGATGCCACATTTGAATTTTCTTCTTGAAGTAGCGGCACAATATGATGGCGAAAACGGTTGCGCATGTATGCATCTTTTTGATTACTTGAATCCTCACGATATGTATGGTGTTGTTTATTCAAATAATGTTCAACTTGTTTACGAGTGACTGATAAAAAAGGGCGAATTAACTCCCCACTTCCAAAGTTTCGTTTTGACAACATACCGTTAGCTCTCGTCCCTCTTGTTAATCCCATGTAAACGGACTCCACTTGATCATCCGCATGGTGGGCTACCACCAATTTGTTATACCCAGACTGCTGCATCACTTGCATAAAAAAACTGTACCGTTCACGTCTACATATATCCTGCAAGTTCCCTTTTTCATGTTCTAAAATGTCTCGAATAGGTAAGGTTTTGGTATAAAACGGAATGTCCCAATCTTGACATAGCATTTCTACAAAACGTTCATCATCATCCGATTCTTTTCCTCTTAGTCCGTGATTTGCGTGGATACAGCCCAATTCTATCCCAAATTTATCTTTTTCTTGTTGTAAAAAAGTGAGGAGCGCAACTGAATCTGCGCCCCCAGAACATGCGACAAGAAGTCGATCCTCGTCGCTTATCAAATTGTGTTTTTGAATAAACGTCATTATTTGTGTATAAAACCCCAACTTCTTGGCACCTCCTTATCCTTCATTTATTTTAACATTCTTTCACGGGAAACATTTCGATTAGATGGTGAAAATAATGACCATTCTGGTACAGCGTGTCTTACCTTCACAACAATTAGTGTTCGATCGTCTTCTGCTGCTGGATATTTGCGACTAAATTCAGCGGCTAATAAATCGGCAAGTGAGCCGGTAGGTGTTGCTTCATACTTTCTCATAAGTCGAATCAATTCATTTTCTTGTTCTTCTAATGAATACTCTGGTGAGAACATCCCATCTGATAGCATCACTAAGGTATCCCCATCTTTTACAATTCGTTCCTCTGCATCTACTGACATCGTTGGCAAGAATCCAATTGGTACACTATGACTATCGATTTTCACACAATCTTTTCCTCTCAGTAAATATGTGGACATGCTCCCCGCTTTAAACGACCAAAGTTTTCCTTGTTGTAAATCAAGTAATGCCAAGTCTACGGTTGCATACATATCTGAGTGATGTTTAAGTGACATCACATAATGGAGGGTGTGCATTGCTGTTTCAGGATTCATTTGATGTTGTAAGCATTCGCGTAACAAACGAATGACTTTTCTACTCTCATGATACGCTTCTACGTTTTGCCCCATTCCATCAGATAATATGAATGCTACCAATCCACTATGCAAAGGGATTACACTATGAGCATCCCCTGAATAAACTGTATTTTGATAGGACCTTGTAAATACACCGTAATCAAACGTAAATCTAACAGCCGATTGGAATGTAATTTGAAGATGAGCAAATGGATCTTGAATTTCAGAAGTACGACTAATTTCGAAAGGCTCATCATATAATTCATGAAGAATCGGGATAATAAGTCGCTCTCCAATCATTTGATTCGTTTCCCATTCCGCTTGTTTGACAGGCAAACAGCAAACAATTTTTCTTGCCCCCGGTTCTTCCGAAAGCATATCGATTTGAAAGTGTGCGATTTTCGCATCGTCTAGACGTCTTGAAATTTTCTCTTCTTCCGACTCATGATTTGTTTCATTCAATTGTAAATCTGACATGAGCTCACTAACATGTTGACTCATATCGCGTAGTTGATACGCCAGCATTTTTTTACCGTGAGCATAATGCCCTGCCAATTTATTATTTGCATATTCTTCTTCAAGAGCATCGATTAAACCACTGGAACGTACACACTTTTCTTGTATTCGGTCATTCAATCGATAACGAACACCTGACTTTGTATGACCACGCATGTCTTTCCATTCATCAATAATTGGATGCATCCCTTGACCTTCAGCACCCCAACATTTTTCTTGTCTAAAACAAGTTCCACAAACGGAGTAACTTGGTGTTTGATTGGTTGAAGCAATTTCTTTTTGTGTAGGAAAACGATCATTCACTAGTTGTGTAATAAATTCTACAAACTGTTGAAAGTCGGACAATTGTGTATTCACTTTATCCGTTAACCATTGTTGTCTTTTAAAAAGAACGGATGATTGTTTCGGGAAAAATTGGTTTTGTGCATACATAACCCATGACTTCGGCACCAAGAAGAAAATCATCGCCGCACATGCTAATGAAGCAAAGTACACTTTATCTAGCGGTAAAGTTGCGTCATACACCGTAAAGAATATAGCAGCGCCAAAAGAACCGATGGACATCCAGATACGGCCTTTATTCTGAAACAACCCTGCACATAAACCCGTTAATGCATAAACGGCAATCATGCCGCTAAAAGATAATTGAGACAAACTTAGAATGGTACCCATAATTGTGGCAACCGCTGTTCCAACAAATAAGCCCCCTACACTAACTGCTCCAAAGAGCACGAGATGGACCAGTACCAGTGGCATCGAGATGAGTCCAAATAACAAACCACCCATACCCGTTAACATTAAAGCGCTTACCATTACAGCTGCCCCGATTCGCTCAAACGTCCATTTTGCTGTTGTTAATGCATGCATTGGAACAAATATTTGGAATAAAAACACCGTCATAATGGCTGACAAAATACTTTCGTACAAGACCAATAGAGAAACCGCCAAAGGAATTTCTCCGCTATAAGATATCCATTGCCAACCAACTTGGACGAGCAGGATGACCATCGCCACCTGTAATGGAATAAACTTTTTATTTTTCAGAAAGTGGCTGATTGCTTGATAACCTCCCACTTGCAATACATGGAGGAGGGTTTGTCCGATTCCAAGGGTTAAGCTCCCACTGAGACCACCAACCCAAACAAGCGGTAAGTAACGCGGGTACCTCCTTGCTACAATAGCCCAAATGGGGAGAAAAAATGGAACAGCCGCTTCAAATAACACAGCTTTTGATAAGAAGAATGCAAAAAATAAAATGAGTACCGATAAGGTGATCCTTAACTTTTTCTTTTTTACTAAGAGCGCCCAACGGCTCCAAACGGGTATTTTCTTCACACTATCAGTTGTCCACGATTTCATGAAACCAATCCCTTCCCATGCGATGTTTTTTATTATAGGAGAGAGTTGGTTTGAAGTTTGTCTATTCATGACAGCACTTCCAAAAAACATTTCGACGAAATATCAGAAGAAACGTGATAAATTATGAAAAGACCTATTGACACTCGATATGTTCGATTGTATTATTATAAATGTTCTTAACAACGGCGGCCTAGCTCAGCTGGCTAGAGCGTACGGTTCATACCCGTGAGGTCGGGGGTTCGATCCCCTCGGCCGCCATAATAGTACGCCAAAAGTGTCAACGGAAATTCCCGCTGACACTTTTTTTCACGGCCCCTTGGTCAAGCGGTTAAGACACCGCCCTTTCACGGCGGTAACACGGGTTCGAATCCCGTAGGGGTCATCATCAGTAAAGCGGAAAGTACCATTCTAGCCTGGATGTCAGAAAGACGAAACTTTCCTTTCTGACTCCTAGAATGTGCCCGCAGGCTGGCGCTCGGAGCTAGACATAGAGAAATGTAAAAACCAGCAAGAGCTTAGTGCCTTGCTGTTTTTTTGTTTATCTACCAAATTAATTTATACAAAAAATCTCACTATCTACCGCGCACACTCTCAATTTGTCGTTTATGATGTTCGTCGTGTTCAGAAAAGTCGGAAAAATATTCCTTAATCGACAAAGTATGTTTGCCAATTTGAAATTCATTGCCCCATTCACCGTCATCTATTTCTTCAAGTTTTTGGATAAGACGTTGACGTTCCCTTTTCGCGTAAGCAACGGTTTCTTTAAATGTCTGTTTAGCAGCACGTGTTGCAGCTTTTTTATTAAATTCTTCGAACTCTGGGGATTTTTCAAGTGTAGCACCTTCCTTCATATAGGGAAGACGATCTTCAAATGTAAAACGATCCCACTCAGCTAAATGCATGATGATTTCATTTGGAGACCACTTTCCTGGTTGATATGGGGTTGTTGCACTTTCTTCGGATAATGAAGATAGCGTATCCAACCAATTTACATATTCCAATTGTTTAGCTACTATTTCTTGTTTCCTCATATACATCTCTCCTTTCCAGAATTTACTTCTCCTTATTTGTTTAAAAATCCTTTAACGAAACAATTAAATTGTTTAAAACAAGAGAGTGCATTTTTCTTTATTTTTTGAAAAACAAAAAACACCCTTGCCAATTAGCAAGGGTGTTGTATAAAACACTTTTTCTACGATTAAAACAGCCAGCAAATTATCCTCGTTTCGCGCCACGACCGCCGCGTTTCGATTCAGTTGCACGTTTTAAAGTGGACAAACGATCTTCACTATCTTTTAAGAAACGTGCCATTTTTTGCTCAAAGTTTTCTTTGAACGGTGCTCTATCGTTTTGACGACTATTTTGGCGTGGTCGTTGAGGACGTTCTGGTCTCTCAGCTTGAGGCTTGGCTTTGCGGATTGATAAGCCAATTTTGCCGTCTGCTTCCACATTCATCACTTTTACTTCAACCATATCTCCAACTTTCAAATGCTCGTTGATGTCTTTCACATAATTATCAGCTACTTCACTGATATGAACAAGACCTGTTGAGCCACCTGGTAGTTCGACGAATGCTCCGAAATTTGTGATTCCTGTTACTTTACCTTCTACCTTGCTGCCTACTTCAATTGACATAAAAAAAATGCTCCTCCTTAAAAATTAAGCGGCTCCTTTAGAGCCTAGTAATCGTAATAGCGGACCCAAATATTACAGGTCTTCAATCTTAATTATAGCCAACAAAAAAAGAGTGTCAACAAGACTACTCTTTAGAATCATTGTTTTTTTCATTATTTCCTTCATTTTCTGGTATGGCGAATATGATTTCACCGTCTTCTGAAAGGAAGTATTCTTTTCTTGCCAGTTTCGCTATATACTCGTCATCGTTTAATTTAAGGATCTGTGAATTCAACATTTCTTGTTCATCCTGCACTTGTTCTAAGGTAATGAGTGCTTTCTCTTTTCTCTCTTCTTTTGCAGCCAATGCTTGAGATTGGTTAAGCATGGTAACGGTTAGCCATCCCATGACCGCAACTACAATGACAGAGAAAACAGTTAAGCGTCTAAACAGGCGAACTTTATGTGCTTTTTGACGTTTTTCTTGGCGTTCAACCGAGCGTACATAGTCCTTATTAATAGATGAAACATTACGACTCTCTTCACTACTCCGATTATTATCACCCAAGTTGTTCACTCCCAGCCATAATTTGTCAACTGTATTGTAGTTGATATTATAACTGAAAACTCAAGTTTTTTTAAGGGGCTTTCGGGGTATTTTGGGTATTTTTTTAGCAATTTTTTGAGTTACTTTTATAAATGGCCACATAAGGACCAAGAAAATATTCACTATGATACGGAAAATTTGACGAAGTATGGAAAAAACCAATTTTATTATCCACCATATAGGAAATACGACTATTCGAAAAAACACATGCCGTCCTGCTAACATGGGTCTACGAAACCATAGTTCGTAAAGAATGATTCCTACAACTTGAGCACACGGATCATATATGCGCCAAGACCCATCTCTTAAATAAAATAATAAGTAGAAACTCGCAAATCCGAGAATCAACCATAATAAAATTTCAAAGAAGCCTTGGTAACGTCTGAGGAAAGCTCGTGGACGAAGCGCTCGGCAACCGTCACGGAAACTTTCAACTAAAAAGCCTGTGGCCACGCCACTTGCAATCATGGCCAGCAGACTTAAAAATTGATAAGAGATTGTCATCCAAACAATTTATGCAGGAAGTTTTTGCTTTGGTCACGTTCTTCTTCATCGTATTGGAACGTGCGTACATGACCTTCAAGTGTAAGTAACCCTTTGTCCACATCTAAATGAACAATGCGTAAATCATCACCTTTGATGCTTAGATGTCCTTGTGATGTCAATACTGCAAACTCTTCCTGGTCAAAACGTTCGATCGATTTAACGGATGTTAGATCCATACGCTTTCGATTACGTAAACTGATTACGTGATCTCCAGATGGAATGGTGATAGATGAATGCTCAGCTTGATATTGCATAAAATTCCTCCTTTACTTGTCCAGTCCACTTACTATATGCAAGCAAATAAAAAAGCATGACCAAATTTTGGCCATGCTTTTTATTTAGCTATGTAAAATGATACTGTCGTTTATCGTACATTTGCGATTGCGGCTTACTCCTGCGCAAGCTTGATGCAGAAAAGCTGTGCTAAGCGCAAATGCACTCTTTTGTATTTGTTCAACATCTACAGCATTCTTTAACAGAGCCTTTTATTTAATCTTCATCATCAATAAATTCCGGATCAACTTTTTCAAGCCGTTCTTCCTTCAATATCGTATACATCATGGTCGATTCTTCTTTTTTAACTGCATCTTTTAGCATTTCAATACGTGCTGTCACCATTTTTTGACCGAAACGAATGGCTAATTCATCTCCTACTTTGACGACCGAACTTGCTTTACTCACCTTATTGTTAACTGTAATACGCCCTTGATCGGCTACTTCCTTCGCAAGTGTACGTCTTTTAATTAAACGTGATACTTTTAGAAATTTATCTAGTCTCATTTCCTTCACTCCCTATTCTTTTTTTGGCTTGTTGCCAAAATGTCTCTAGTTCTTCTAAAGAATAAGCATTAAACTCACCCTTATCTTGTGTCACACTGTCTTCCACGTAGAGGAAGCGATTTCTAAACTTTTGATTGGCATGGACCATAGCTTCTTCAGGTGAAAGTCCGTAAAAACGAGCTACGTTGACAATTGTAAAGAGCACATCACCTAATTCATCGAGTTGCGACGATACTGTACCATTCGTGATTTCTTCTTTGAATTCCTGCCACTCTTCTTCAAACTTAACCCATGCACCTTCTGCATTTGGCCAGTCGAATCCGACTTTGGCAGCCGCTTTTTGGTAGTTAAACGAAGTCAAAAGGGACGAATCTGTACGCTCTTGTCCATCCAATACACGCTTCATTTGATTCCCTTTTTCAACCGATTTTATTTGTTGCCAATTGCGCACTACATCCTCTGTGTTTTCAACTGAAACATCACCAAACACATGCGGATGTCTTCGAATCATTTTGGAAGACACACTTTCCAGCACGTCTTCCAAGCTAAAGTAACCATCATCTTCCCCGATTTGAGCATGAAGGAATACCTGGAGTAAAACGTCTCCTAGTTCTTCTATCATTCCTTCATCATCTTGTTCGGATACCGCTTGTAACAATTCATGCACTTCTTCTATTAAGTATTTCTTTAAACTGTCATGTGTTTGCTCGCGATCCCAAGGGCATCCATCAGGTGCACGTAGTTTGGCAACAATCGCTCTAAATGTCGACCATTCTTTCAAGCGAGTCTCTTGCGAAATCGCCGGTGGTACATAAATCGTGGTTAAATTATTGACCACAGTTTCACGATCTAGTTCGTATAGAGGAACCGTTCGCAATAACTCCTCATTAGAGCCGGCTGCTGTGACAATCGTTACCGGGTAGTTGTCTGGATACTTTTCCATTAACGTTAATTTTACATCCGAGGCACTGTACGCATCATAAACTTGTGCAATTAACACGTGTAGAGACATCTGTATATCGTCTCTTTTGAACATCGTTCCATCCAACAATTGAAACCCTTCAATTGGATCAATACGTAACGCATTAAAAATAGGATCCAAAAAACTTTGCCCGCCTACGATTTCAAGTTTGATACGCCCTTCTTTTTCAGCTTCTACTAGCCACTGCACGGTTTGCTCAGCAACTAGTGGATGGCCAGGAACTGCATAGAACAAAGGTCCATTTTCAGCTAGAGTAATTAATGTCTCCACAATCTCTTTATAAACCGCTTCAAAAGTATCATGTTTTTCATAAAGAGTATCAAAACTCTCATATGAAATGCCTTCTGTACTTAACTCTTGTAAAACTGGATGTTCAGCAGTGCGTACATATAGTCTTTCCGCTTTAAGCAACGTTCTATATACACCTAGGGGCAATTGTTCTAAATCTCCCGCTCCTAAGCCTAGTACTGTAATTGTATTCATCAGCGTCACCTCTTTCTTTGGTCCTTATGTAACCACAATTGAACCATCGCCATTCTTCGTCCTAACGGTAACAAAAACCATTCCTTTTCGGCAATGATTCGGCTCTTTGCAATATAAAGTAAAAACACCATTGCACCCAAAAAGACACTTGATAGTGCGGTAAACATGGCACTTAAACGACTTGAAAATCCATCAAATAACCAATTATCCGCTAACAGCTCCCATGCAATCACAACCACAATCATTAACGTAGAGGCAATGATTAAATGCGTATAAAATCTTGGTTTAGCAAATCGAATTTTCCAGATTGAATGTACATATAAGTATAAACTTATGGCAATGAAGGCAAAACCTACGTTACTTGCGATAGCAGCCCCCATTATTCCGTACATTGGTAATAACCACATATTACATATCCATTTCAATATGAGCCCACTAACTAATACGACGGCCGGAAAAATCACTTTCCCTAATCCTTGCAATAAGGAGGTCATGGTTAATATTAACGATAGCCAAAAAATTTGAATGCAAAACACCATTAAAGTACCCGATAAATCTCGCGTTTCAAACAACATTTCATTGATTGGCGGCAAAACCAGAATAAGTCCAAGCGTTGCAGCTGTTCCAAAAAGAAAGGCAATGCGAAACGTCAATTGTGCATATGGAATGGCATTTCTTCCGGACTTTTTTTGAGTTGTATGGGCAATCAATGGCACGAGGGAAAGGGACAAAGTCGAAGCGATTAATATCCCCATTTGAACTAGGGGGAGCCCCCGATCATACGTCCCTTTAGTTTCCATCGCCGTTAATCTGTCTAGCCCAGATGCTGCTAGACTACTAAACACGGTAAACGAATCAATTAATTGAAAAAACAATAGAATCAATGAACTCATACTGACACTTAAACTAATGATGGTTAAGTCCTTAACGATGGGGCCAATCGCAATGGCTTTTGTAGATTTCCTGAAAAATCCGATTGAATTTTTTCTATTAATAAATAGAAATAGCAGGACAATGCCGGCAATTTCTCCAATAATGGCACCAAACAGAGCCGTACTGCCCGCAGCATACAAAGAGGCTCCTGTTTTTACGACGATAAATGTTCCGACTAATATGACGGTCACACGTACCGCTTGCTCTACAACTTGTCCATACGCCACTGGTTCCATTCGACCTTCCGCTTGAAAGGATCCTTTCAGTAACGCAATCACCGGCATTAACAACACTACAAATGACCCCGTGCGTAATAGTTGTGCAAGTTCAGCATCTCCCATCCACCCAGCCAGCAATTCCGCTCCCATGAATAATAGTGTGAAACTGGCAATCGAGACGATGCTTAAATAGATAAACGCGATTCGTAATATGGTCGATCTCTTATCGGCTTGAGACTGCTCGAAACTATCTGCCAAAAGTTTCGAAATAGCGACCGCAAATCCATAGGATGTCCAAACGGTCAGTACCCCTATAAATGGATACACTTGTTGGTATATGTAAAACCCTTGATCTCCGACAATGTTTTGAAAAGGGATTCGGTAAACTGCACTGAGTGCTTTGACGATTAAGGCGGCAATCGTTAACAAAACTGCACCTTTCATGAATTTCTGCATCGTCCATTTATTATTCATAGTGGTTCCTCATTCCAAAAAAGCAATGGTCTAATTATAACATGAAAAAAACGTCTTCCTATTTGATTAAGAAGACGTATTTCTCTATTCAGTTGTTCGAGCTAGAAGTCGCAAGCTTAGCCTTAGCCTTCGCCTTCAGTGTTCCATTTGTTTGGCCAAGAAGTGTGCGGCGGTTTCGACTGCTTTTTGTTCCGACTCTCCAATGAAGTGAACTTTTGAGATCAAGTAGACTGCACCAATTGGGTCTCCACCAGAAATAATTGGGGCGACACAATACGATTTCACCTGCTCGACTTGTCCTGGAACCCATTCCACTGATTTCTCGATTTTTTCCGTTACAATCGTTCGCATTTGCAGAATTTCTTCGGCTTGAGAGGATAATCGCCGATTTAAATATTCTTTCTTCGATACCCCTGCCACTGCAATCATCTCGTCCCGGTCGCTAATAAAAGCGGGTGTACCTAGTGTCGCATACAGCGTTTCTGCATACTCTTGAGCAAAATCACCAAGTTCACTAATCGGGGAGTACTTTTTTAAAATGACTTCTCCATCGCGGTCCGTAAAGATTTCGAGTGGGTCTCCTTCACGAATACGAAGCGTTCTTCTAATTTCTTTCGGAATGACGACACGGCCGAGGTCATCAATTCGTCTGACGATACCTGTAGCTTTCATCCTTGTTGCCTCACTTTCGACAGAATTCAAATTTCTTTGATTTCTATCGTAGTATGCGTCAAGTTTGGGCAAAATATGCAGTCGCGGAATTACTCACCAACTGAGTGCGCTACTTCTTTAACAGCTTTAGGTAAAAGTTGCATCATTGTTTCCAAAACATCAAACGGATGATGCTTTTCTGTTTTCTTTTCATCGATCGTCACAAGTAATTGTTGTTGGCTGTTTACTTGGAATCCAACCGCACGACCAAATGCCAAAGATGCTTCCATTAACATAGCACCGTTTGTTTTTTTCGTACCTATTTCTGAAAGCTTGATCATCACTTGATTCTGTTTCTCTTTTATGGATTCAACACTTGCTTGTTTTGCCCACACTTTCATTCGAGCAATTCGCATCAAACGTTCGGCCTCAATTGGCATGTTTCCGAAACGGTCAATTAGTTCATCAACTAAATCATCATAGTCTTTCTCACTTTCCATCGCTTTGATGCGTTTATACATTTGAATCTTTTGGAATCCATCAGGTATATAAGCATCTGGCAAATAAGCATCAAATGGTAATGAAATTTCCACGTCGAGGATCTCATCCTTTTTAATACCTGTTTGTTTCTCTTCAATCGCCTCTTGTAACATTTGTGCGTACAAATCAAATCCAACAGAGTCAATAAAGCCATGTTGTTGTGAACCCAGTAGATTCCCAGCTCCGCGAATAGATAAATCACGCATAGCAATCTTGAATCCCGACCCAAGTTCCGTAAACTCTTTAATGGCTTGCAGACGTTTTTCTGCTACATCCGTTAGTACTTTGTCGCGTTGATACATGAAATATGCGTATGCCACGCGGTTTGACCGTCCTACACGACCTCTTAATTGATATAACTGCGAAAGCCCCATTCGATCTGCATTTTGCACGATCAACGTATTAACATTCGGAATATCTATTCCTGTTTCGATAATCGTTGTTGTGACTAACACATCATAATCGCCTTCTAGAAACGATAGAATGACAGATTCTAACTCTCGTTCTGTCATTTTTCCATGCGCATATCCGACACGAGCCTCAGGTACTAACATTTGAATCTCTTCTACTTTTCGTGCCATATCTTCTACACGGTTGTATAAATAAAACGATTGTCCACCACGTGCCATTTCTCGCTCAATTGCTTCTCGAACAAGCGCACCATTTTGTTCCATTACATAGGTTTGCACAGGAAAACGATTGGCTGGCGGTGTCTCGATAACAGATAAATCACGTACACCAATCATCGACATATGAAGTGTTCGTGGAATAGGAGTAGCTGTCAATGTCAACACATCGACATTCGTCTTTAATTGTTTAATCTTTTCTTTATGAGTTACACCAAATCGCTGTTCTTCATCCACGATTAGTAAGCCTAAATCATGATACACAATGTCCTTTGATAATAAACGATGTGTGCCAACCACCACATCGATTGTGCCAGCTTTTAAACCATTGATCGTTTCTGTTTGTTGTTTCTTCGAACGGAAACGACTGAGCAACCCAACCTCTACAGGGAAATCTGCAAATCGCTCTTTCATTGTTTCAAAATGCTGTTGTGCCAATATGGTCGTAGGTACCAAGAAGGCTACTTGTTTACTGTCTTGCACGGCTTTAAATGCTGCCCGTATCGCAACTTCAGTCTTCCCGTATCCAACATCCCCACAAATCAAGCGATCCATAGGACGTTCTTTTTCCATATCACGTTTAACTTCTTCAATTGAACGCAATTGGTCATCTGTTTCTTCATAGGGAAAAGCCGCTTCAAATGACTGTTGCATATCTTGATCCGGCTCAAACGCATGGCCTTTTTCAGACTCGCGTTTGGCATAAAGGATAATCAAGTCATCTGCAATGTCTTGAACTGCAGCAGATACCTTTGTCTTGGTCTTTTTCCACTCAGCGCCACCAAGTTTATGTAACTTCGGTTCTTTCTCTTCAGAGGCCACATATTTTTGGATTTGGTCAATTTGATCGACAGGCACAAATAATTTGTCTTCCGCACGATAGCGAATGTGCAAGTAGTCTTTATGGATCCCGTTGATTTCAAGTGTTTCAATGCCAATGTATTTCCCAATCCCATGGTGAATATGAACGATATGATCACCTGGTTTAATTTCCGAATAACTTTTAATGCGTTCAGCATTTGTCATTTTTTGTGGACGTGTTTTCTTTTTCGGACGCTGTTTAAAGAGTTCTTCGTCAGTCAGAACCGCCAAACGTTGGAGCGGCAATTCAAAACCACTTGAAATTTCACCTTCCACAATATAGACGCCTGGTAGTTCAGGTGCACGTTGGTCGGCTATCATATGACTTTCTATCCCGTAATCCTCCAGGACATCTTTCACTTTTTTCTGACGCTCCAGACCTTCCGCTAAGATGAAAACAAAAAACTTCCCGGCAACAAAACGTTCCATTTCATTCTTCAATACACTCATTTGCCCATGGAAATGTTGCATCGGTTTACACGAAAAAGCAACTGTTTTCTTCAAAGGAATCCCAGAAAATGTGCGCGCAAATAAAGAAAAATATACTTTTCTTTGATTCAACATCCCAAGAATTTCTTTGAAATTAAACGAAAGTTTTATGCCGTGAACCGTTTTTCCTTCTTCAAGTAATGAAACGTACCAATCTTTCTCTTCGCGTTCGAGTGAGTCCGTTGTTTCCTGGATTCGTCCAAGCTCATCGAATAACACCAAACCATCTTTAGCAAAGTAATCGCCCAAAAAAGTAGGATGCTCTTCAAAAATAGAAACATACTTGGTCATTTGTTCTGGAATATCACCTTGTCTCAGCAACTCGATGTCATGCGTGATATGTTGAAGAAGCAGTTCCTTTGTTTCGGGTTTCTTCATTTTTTTTAAGCTAGTAGCCAATGATTCTTCTAGTTTTTCGGCAAAAATGATAAGTTGCTGACGTGTCCACACAAACTCAGTGGCAGGGAGAATGCAAATCTTTTCGAGCTTTTCAATAGAACGTTGATTTTCTGCAGAAAAAGTACGAATTGAGTCAACTTCCGTATCAAAAAATTCAAGGCGTACGGGATGTTGCAAATAAATTGGATAAATATCTAAAATTCCTCCACGCAGGGCGAACTCACCTGGTGCCGTAACCATCGGTTGTCTGGAATAACCCATTGCCACCAATTGATCTAACCAATCATTTACAATCACTTCTTCCCCAATTGCCGTTTCAAGGCGACTTGCTCGCCATTGGTCCAAGTTTGGCATATGACGACGAAGTCCTGCAATTGGTGTAATGACTACTCCATGCTTTTGAGTCAGCATAAAATCAAGAGTCTCAATACGCTCGGCACGTAATTCAGGGCTCGATACAGACAAATCAGCGGCAATCAATTCATCTGCTGGATAGAGGTGAACTTCTTTTTCACCGAGTAACTTCACCATATCTTCAAATAAACGTTGTGCCTGTAACAGATTCGGTGAAACTATTAATATCGGTCTATCCATCTCATTCGCGATAGACTGCATGAATAGCGGACGTGCTCCACCGGTGAGGCCTGTGATCAGTTGCTGATCGATTCCTTTTTGAAGATCTTCGAGAACGGTATGAATATGATGATCTTTCATAAATAATTGTTGTAATGATTCCATATGAACCTCCTTATTAGAAAAGCGTAAAGCGCCACTCTAGCTCGACGCCGGTGCTGGAAGAACCGAATTCGAAAGCATGCTTTCGCATGAAGGTCTGAAGCTTAGGTGCGAGCTGGCGCTTGGAGCTACATTATAGAAAAGCTTTAGGCGCCACTCTAGCTCTATACGGGCGCTGGAACTGCACATGAAAAGATACAGATATCCTAGTTTTTTATTTAACATCGCCAACCTTTTATCGTTCCAACAAATGTTATCGTGCATATGCGCTTTGTCGCATATATACTTTTATTTTGTATATTAATAACAGAAAAAGGCTTTGTGCGCGTAAGCCGCGCCAAAGCTGATTTCTATTGTATCCAATTTTTCATCTCATAGTAGTTTGGGTTATTCTGTAAAGTTTTTTCACAATGCTCACAAGTACTCGTTATAGTTAGTGACCCTTTTTCATCTTGTGTGATGAACTCTTCAGCAAATTCTTCTTTCAGTTGCTTTACTTGACCATGTTGCAGAGCGGTACGGTCAGGTATATGCCCCATTTCAGTCTTGCAGTGTCTACACTTTACACGAATTGCCATAGCACGGACCGGCCTCCTTTTTCAAAGTATAGACCGGTCGGACTCAATTTATTCCTTAAGCGCCATTAAAACGATTCATTACTTCAAGAAATGGTGACGTTAACCACTTCTCGCATGCGTCCGCACTTTTCTTTAACGCTTCATCCATTAAAGGTTTTTCGTCAGTTGAAAACTTTGACAATACATAGTCAGGTACTTTCATCCCTGCTGGAGGACGATCAACACCGACACGAATGCGATTGAATTCTTGTGTCCCAAGATGTTGAATGATTGATTTTATGCCATTGTGACCACCAGCACTGCCTTTTTGCCGAAGTCTTAACTTACCCACCGCAAGGTCCAAATCATCGTATATGACGACGATCTGATCTTCGGATATGTCATAATAATCCATTAAAGGCACAATGCATTCCCCAGATAAATTCATATAAGTAAGCGGTTTGACTAATAACACTTTGCCTTCTGGTTGATGAATCACCGTGTACATTCCTTTAAATTTCATTTGTGTTAAGGGGGAATTAAAACGGTTTGCTAACTCATCTACAACATCGAACCCAATATTATGTCTCGTGTGTTCATATGGTTTTCCGGGATTTCCGAGTCCAATAATCATTTTCATAATCGATACGTCCTTTTCTTTCTGAATGACTCTTATTTTACCATAAAGCTTGTACTTTTTTACAAAGTCCTTATTAACTCTTGAAAACGAGGCAGCCATTTTTTAATCAGAAAAAAAGACTGTCAAATGACAGTCCACTTTTGTACCTACTTATAAACTTGATTCGCCTTCTTTTTCGGAACCTACTTGTTTATCTGCATCGACTGCTACAGCAGGTTCATCTGCAGTAGTTTCCAGTTCTTCATCCGAACGTGGAGCCGATACTGAGACTAAAGTAAAATCATCTTCATTTAAAATCGTGAAGTTTGTTTTCTCACGAATATCACCTACGGTTAAAGTTTCACCAATCGCAAGATTAGATACATCAACTTCGATTGAATCTGGAATTTCAGAAGGTTTCACTCTAACGCTAACTTCTCGGTTTGGTTGATTTACAACGCCACCTTCTCTTGCACCTATAGCAGTGCCAGTGAAAGTAACGACTACATCCACTTCAAGCTCATCCGACATATTAATGGCTAAAAAGTCTGCATGAACAACCTGACCTTTTAACACGTCCATTTGGTAATCGCTCAATACTACATTTACCTCATCGCCATCAACGTCTAGTTTCATAACGCCGTTACGACCAACTTCACGAAGAGTTTTTAGCAAGTCCAGTTCACTTACTGAAATTGAGGTTGTATCGGTTGCATAACCATATACTACTGCCGGTACAAAACCTTTTCCACGTAAGTTTGTTAAATTTGATTGTTTACCTGTATCGCGTGATTGTGCTTTTACTGTTGTAGCCATTGATTTCCACTCTCCTGTGTAAGTCATTCTACTGCTATGTTTACCCAACTTACACAAAATGAAACCTATGTCCTATTAATCAAATAAAGTACTTACTGACTTCTCTTCGAATACACGTACAATTGCCTCCGCCAATAAGTGGGCAACGGATAGTTGTTTGATTTTTGGAGAACTCTTTTCTTCAGGTAATTCAATTGAATTTGTAATAACTAATTCTTTAATTACCGAGTTATCGATACGCTCAATTGCAGGTCCTGATAATACAGGGTGTGTACAACATGCATATACTTCTTTCGCTCCGGCTTGTACAAGTGCGTTTGCGCCAATTGTGATTGTACCTGCTGTATCAATAATGTCGTCGATCAAAATCGCGATTTTACCATCTACATGACCAACAATGTTCATTACTTCTGCCACATTTGGACGCGGACGACGCTTATCAATGATGGCAATCGGCGCTTTCAATCGATCTGCCAATTTACGTGCTCGTGTAACTCCACCATGATCAGGTGAAACAATAACAATTTCAGAAGGATCAATATTTTTGGCTTGGAAATACTCTGCCAAAATTGGTACAGCCATTAAGTGGTCAATCAAGATGTCAAAGAATCCTTGGATTTGAGGTGCGTGTAAATCTAAGACGATTGTACGTGTTGCTCCAGCTGTTTCAAGTAAGTTTGCCACTAGTTTTGCAGTAATTGGTTCACGAGCACGTGCTTTACGATCTTGACGAGCATAACCGTAGTATGGAATAACCACATTTACTGTGCGTGCAGAAGCACGTTTAACAGCATCTATCATGATTAATAATTCCATTAGATTTTCATTTACAGGAGAAGAAGTTGATTGAATGATGAAAACATCACATCCGCGAATACTTTCTTCGATGTTAATTTGAACTTCACCATCAGCAAAACGGTTAACAGAGATTTTCCCTAGAGGGACTCCTACTATTTCCGTTATTTCTTTAGCAAGTGACTCATTTGAGTTTAATGAAAAGATTTTCAACTTCTTCGTGTCAGCATATTGGTAAGACATGGTGATCCTCCTGTTATTTTAAGTTTAGTTTTTTTGCGTAACCGTCTTTATTCTCTTGTCGCGCACGAGCTATCGACAAAGCTTGTGCTGGTACATTTTTCGTAATGGTTGAACCTGCTGCTACATATGCACCTTGACCAATTGTAACGGGAGCTACCAAGTTCGAGTTACACCCTACAAATGAGTCATCCTCGATCGTTGTTACGAATTTATTTTTGCCATCATAGTTAACTGTAATTGTGCCACAGCCAATATTCACACGCTCTCCAACTTCAGCATCGCCAATATAACTTAAATGCGATACTTTTGAATTGTTACCTAGTTTAGTTTTTTTAATTTCAACAAAGTTGCCAATTTTTGCTTCATTGCCAATCTCTGAATCAGGGCGAATGTGTGCAAATGGACCGACTACCGTGTCTTCTCCAATGGTACTTTGTGTTACAACGGATGAATGAACGGTTGTCCGATGACCAATTTTGCTTCCTTTGATATGGCTATTAGGACCGATTAAACAGTCTTCTCCTATTTCACTAGCCCCTTCAATGATGACACCTGGTTGTAAAATCGTATCAGAACCAATCACTGCATCCGCACTAATGTACGTATTTGATGGGTTGATGATTGTGACACCGTTTCGCATATGTTTTTCTGCAATACGATCACGCATAAGCGTTTCTGCTTGCGCAAGTGCTACACGATCGTTCACACCAAGAGTCTCTTCAAAATCATCTGTTGCGTATGCAGAGACAATTTCACCTTGTTGTTTTAAGATCTCTATTACGTCAGGTAAATAGAATTCACCTTGTGAGTTATCATTTTTCACTAACTTCAAAGCAGCAAATAATGCTAGATTGTCAAAGCAGTAAGTGCCTGAATTAATTTCTTTCACTTGTTGTTCTTCAAGAGTAGCATCTTTTTGTTCCACAATGCGTTCTACATGACCTTCTGTGTTACGTAAAATACGTCCGTAACCAGTTGGATCTTCCGGAATTCCGGTAAGAATCGTTGCTTTTGCAGACGTTTTCTCATGATGCGCAAGTAGTGCTTTCATTGTTTCAGGACGAATCAATGGTGTATCGCCACAAACAACAAGCGTTGTACCAGGTAATGTTCCAATTGCTATATCCGCTTGCAATACTGCATGTGCAGTACCAAGTTGTTGTTCTTGAAGTGCATATTCACTACGGTTCCCTAGTTGATCTTTTACCTTTTCAGCACCATGACCCACAATGGTTACAATACGTTCTGCACCAATTCCTTGTATATGATCCACTACGTGCTCCACCATAGGTTTCCCACATACAGGATGTAATACTTTATATAATTTGGACTTCATACGTGTTCCTTGACCAGCAGCTAAAACCACTGCGTATGTATGTGTCATTTTGTGAGTCCTCCAGTTATAGTCATTTTACTCTTTTGACTATAGCCGAAATACACCTTTAATTCAAGGTTTTCAAGCTTGACAAAATGATGACAAAACTATTAATATTATTAGTTTTCATTAACAGAGAATATTTAACAACTAGTTTCTACGCAATTCTAGTTGCTGATTTAGTATGTTTCTTTATAGCAAACTGATAGACAAATAGTTAATACAAAAAAAGAAACCTATCATGTTAGATGACAAGTTTCTTGGATTTTTAAGCTCCCGCTTCTTCATATGTGATTATTTCTTGTTCGCTTGGTTCATAATAAGCTTTTAATACAGCCTCTTGAATCTTTGTTCGTGTTCCTGAATTAATCGGATGTGCAACATCACGAAATTCTCCATCTGGAGTTCGTTTACTTGGCATCGCTACGAATAGTCCTGCGTTGCCGTCAATGACTCGAATATCATGCACGACAAACTCGTTGTCGAGTGTGATGGAAGCAATGGCACGCATACGGCCATCTGTTTGTACTCTACGCAATCTTACATCAGTTACTTCCATTCTCTCACCACCTTTCTTCTTAGATGACTTACAGACTCTGAAAACTATATTCTACATACATTACTTATTTCCCTCTTTTTTGACGGAATTTTTAAAATATTTAATCTGAAAATCCTGTTTACAAGGTTGGCCGTCGCTGTGCAATAAATTTTAGAGTCTAGCAGAACGCAAGAAAAAATGGAAAAATGACGCCAGATTCTTTATTGTGATCGAAAACTTTTAATAATCGCTGTCACATCCAGGTTCTCTGGTCGTTGTGGAAGCAGAAGCAGGTATAAGAGAATGCTTAGTCTAGTCTATAACGGGAACTTCTTCAGTCGCCTCTATTTAAGGTGGAAAAACTTTGAACGCTGGGTTAAGGGGAGTACCCAATCGCGTTTCAAACAGAAAAATGCCAAGAAAGATATAAACTTCTTTCTCGGCATGGTTATTTGTTACTCGGTAACCACATAATATTCTTTTGTATCTCCATTTTAAAAAACAACTTTAGCATCAGTTGCAGTATAGCCTTCTTTTTAAGCTATGTACTTCATTGTTGATTTTTACCTATTAAAAGATATGGAGAAAAGCTTTCTGCTCATGTTTCTATTTCTGCATCGCTAGGCTAGCTTCGAAACATGAAAGTGCGCTGCATCGCTAGGCTAGCTTCGAAACATATAGAACGTTGCATCGCTTCGCTGCTTGTCGCAAAGGAACAAGGGCTTAAGGCACCACATCGTGTGGCAACGCCTTCGTCACAAACATCCTGCTGGCCCGAGGAGGCTCGGCGGTTCGCTCGAGGAAAGCGGAGTATTTATGCAGAATATCAAGTAGGGTTTAACTTAGCTAATGTTTAAAAAAAGAAACCATCAAGTCTTGTCTCGATGGTTTCTCTATTATTTAACCTACAACTGCAATGACTTCAATTTCAACTTTTGCATCTTTCGGCAAACGAGCTACTTCTACAGTTGAACGTGCCGGTTTATGCTCTCCAAAATGCTGTCCATAAATGTCATTTAAGACAGCAAAATCATTCATGTCTTTAATAAATACCGTTGTCTTCACCACTTGTTGTAATGAAGATCCGGCTTCTTCTAAAACCGCTTTTAAATTTGCGAACACTTGGTTTGTTTGTTCAACAATAGATCCTTCCGTCATGTCTCCCTCTGCATTTAAGGGAATTTGTCCCGAACTATAAAACATGCCATTTACAACCATGCCTTGAACATATGGTCCAATTGCTGCTGGTGCTTTTGTTGTAGATACCGTCTTCATTGTTTATTTCCACCTTTCGAAAAGTAATTGCCTTCTGTTAATGCAATCGTACGATTTTTTTCATTTACTTCGTGTAATTTAACCAAGGATAGATAGTTTTCAACTAATTGCTCACCCGCATGTTCGGTTTCGACTAACACAGCAACACCCGCAACTTCACAATTAAATTCTTCAAGCAAGTTTTTCATGCCATTCATCGTACCGCCGACTTTCATGAAGTCATCTGTTATGAGCACACGTTGGCCACTCTTCATACTGCGTTTTGACAATACCATTGTTTGAATGCGACGGGAAGATCCGGAAACATAATTAATGCTGACGGTCGATCCTTCAGTTACCTTGCTGTCACGTCGTACAACCACGACCGGTACATTTAAATGACGAGCAATTGCATGCGCAATCGAGATTCCTTTCGTTGCTACCGTCATGATGGCATCGATTGGTTCTTTAGCGAAAGCGGAGGCAAATACTTTTCCGACACGGTTCATCAATTCAGGGTTACCAAGCAAGTCCGTCATATATAGATAACCACCAGGTAACAAGCGATCAGAGTGTCCAAGCTCTTCCATAAAATCTCGGATCACTTCACGAACAGCTTCATCACGCATCCGTGGAATATATTTAACACCGCCAGCTGCACCCGGAACAGTCATTAATAAACCAATGCCTTTTTCTTCAAATGTTTCTTTTACAATAGTTAAATCCTCACTAATAGAAGATTTAGCCGATTGATACATATCTGCAAATATCGTTAACGGAATCAACTGTTTTGGATGGTCTAACAAATAATGAGTCATATCCACCAGACGCTCACTGCGTTTCCACTTCATGGGCCACACTCCTAAACACGAATGTTTTATATGTAAATTACCACAATTATACGGTTTTAATCAAGTGAATCCCGTTCTCCTAATAGTCGCACCACATACACCTCATCACAAAAGCCGCGTAAACCATTATATATACGGTTCACTCTTGACTCGTGCTGAACTACGCCAAACACAGTTGGACCACTCCCGCTCATTAAAACTGCATCAGCTCCAAACTTAGTCATTTGCTCTTTAATGGTTGAAACTTCTGGATGCAGCTTTAACGTAACTGATTCTAAAGCATTCCCCATCGATTCACACATTAATTCATAGTCTTTCTCTTGGATTGCCCGAATCATCGCTTTCGTATCCGGATGAATGACTTCATGTAATTTCAAGCCACCGTAGACATCTGCAGTTGAAACACCAATCGACGGTTTCGCTAAAATAATCCAACAATTTGGAGGAGCGGTCAGTTCTTGAATTTGTTCGCCTCTACCTGTTGCTAGAGCAGTTCCCCCATACACACAAAAGGACACATCTGAGCCAATCTTAGCACCATGTTCAGCTAATTGGTCAACTGTTAATTTTAATTTCCAAAGTTCATTTAACCCTTTAAGAGTGGCTGCCGCATCACTACTACCACCTGCAAGTCCTGCTGCAACCGGAATCTTCTTTTCTAGTGTAATGGACACGCCTTTTTTTATACCATATGTATCTTTTAATAGTTTCGCCGCCTGATAAGCTAAATTACGGTGGTCATCAGGCACAAAGCGATCTGCTGAAATGATACGAATTTGACCATCATTGCGTGATTCTAATCCAATACGATCAGCTAAATCCACTGTCGTCATAATCATCTCTACTTCATGATAGCCGTCTTCTCGTTTACCAAGTACATCTAAAGTCAGATTAATTTTTGCAGGTGCTTTCACGTAAAGCATCTAGAATGCCTCCCTTATCTATTATTGCTGTTCCCTATTTTACCACAGCTTATGATGAAGAAAAGGCAATTCGAAAAGCACAAAGTATAACAGACTTGAATTGGCTAATTGTCAAAAGAGAAGATCATCTATGATAAATCATGATGAAGTAAAAAAAGGCGGATTTCTCCGCCTTGTCAGTCCTATAAAGATTTTGTCTGTGAGAGTACTTGCAGTAAGGTGTAAAGAAAAAATCTTTCACCTATCCGTGATTACGCGTCACAAGATGAAGAACATAAAAGAAGGGAATTGATCCCGCGATTACTTGTATCGATTTTCTCTGTTCATTAACCCGGCCTGCGCTATTTCAACTGCTCGTTTCACCATATTCCCAGCATCACGAGATGAAATACCTCCCCAACCGTCCCGCTCAACGACTTCGTAAAATCCAAGTTCTTTCGCAATTTCTTCTTTTAGTCGATCCGACATTACACCTTTACGTGTCATGCTTTTTCCTCCTCTTGAGGACTGACAAATGTAGTATGGTCTAAAAACAAAAAAACACTCACGGATTATGAAATCCGTGAGTGTTTTGCTAAAATGAGTACATAAGTGCGAAAGATTATTTGACGACTACAAGTTCTTGCATTCCGTCAACAATTGTAATTTCAACTGCTTCAGTTAGAATATCTGTGTAGCTGTAAGACACACGTTCAAAAGCATTTTCGTCCTGATCAAGATCTACTACGAAAACTGCATGATACGTTTCACGTAAAATGCCTGCTCGTTCAATGGTTTTCTTGCGACCACCGTTTGCTTTTAATTGCAAACGTTTGCCTAAATGACAATCTAAAGACTTCTTGATATCAGCTAAAGTTTTTGGCATTTCGCTTACACCTCACTTAGTGATAATCATACCATATGGAGAAATAATTGTCAACCGAATTTATCATTTTAACAATGACTAAATGTGTTTGTCAATAATTTTTTTTAAATCGGTAGTTCTTTTTTATGATAAGTGCCTTCAGATTGTTACAAAAGAGCTATTTTCACAAATTATCTATGTTAAAAACGATTGCTGTATATACATTTTACGAGCCATATAACCAATCTCCTGATTATTATTCAACCTCAACGTCATTCTTCACCAAACTTTTGAAATTAGGGTAAAGTAAATCCGCTAACTTTCCAAACTCTTGAATCGATAACGTTTCGCCTCGACGCGTTGGATCGATGTCTGCTTCTTGCAGTGCATCTAAAATTAACCCTTTCTTTTCTTTCCCGTGTGGCAATTGTGATTGTAAATTGTTTAAAATTGTTTTTCTACGTTGTGCAAATGATGAACGAGAAACCGTGAATAAGAAATCCTCATCGATAACGGTTACTGGAGGTTGCTCATGACGTGTTAATTTGATGACAGCCGAATCCACGTTTGGTTGAGGCATAAACACGGTTTTAGGAACCATCATAGCGATTTCAGCAGCCATATAATATTGAATGGCTATCGATAAAGAACCGTATGCTTTCGTGCTTGGTTTTGCTGTAATGCGATCTGCTACTTCTTTTTGCATCATGACAACCATTCCACGGATTGGAAGTTTCTCCATTAGCAGCTTGATTAAGATAGGTGTTGTTACATAGTAAGGCAAGTTTGCGACAACCATTACGTCTTCATAACCAGCTAATTTCTCTTGCATGACTTCTGTTACATTAGCTTTTAATATATCGGAATGGATGATTTCTACATTTGGGTAAGGAGATAATGTATCTTCTAGAACAGGTAAGAGACGTTGATCGATTTCAAAAGCAACGACTTGACCCGCTTTGCGTGCTAAATGCTCCGTCAAAGCACCAATCCCAGGACCAATTTCAATAGCCGCGGATTCTTTTGTTAAATCCGCATGACTGACGATGTTATGAAGAATATTTGGATCGATTAAAAAATTCTGTCCTAAACTCTTTTTAAAGGAAAAACCATATTTTTTCAATATTTCTTGTGTACGTTTTGGTGTTGCAATATCTTTACTCATCTATATCCTCCTGATCCAATTGTGCTAAGGCTTTGTTAAATTGCCCGATATCAATTTGGAACATTGATAATCTTTTTTGAAGTTGTTTTCCATTGGTATATCCAATTTGTAATAGTTCACCGAGTCGATTACGACGCATTTTAGAATCAGGATGACCAATCAACCGTGATTCCATAAGTATATATAACGGAATATCTTCTGTTTTATTTAGAGGATTTCTCGGTGTATAGACATTTTGGAGAGCAGATCGAATATCTTCATCTGCTGCATGTTCAATTCCTAAACCTTTGCCGTTCTTCGCAATTGTTTTTTCTTTTGGTAAAAATGCATGCTTAACGCCTGGCACATGTTCTTCAATGATTGCACGAATACGTCTTCCAGGGTAGTCGGGGTCCGTAAAAACGATAACGCCTCTTTTAGTCTGTGCATGCTGAATTCGACGAAGGGTTTCAGGCGAAATCGCTGATCCATTCGTTTCAATTGTATCTGCTCCTACAGCTCGTTTGATCGCTGTAGTATCATCTTTTCCTTCCACCACAATAACCTCTTCAATAACCACGATTCGATGCCTCATTTCTAACACGTTCTTTGACTATATTACTTGTGCTTGGTCTCGTTGTACAGAATAAGAAAAGCATAGAAGCCCACTCTTGCTCGATGCCGACGCTGGAAGGACCGATTTCGAAAGCCCGCTCTCGCTGGAGAAACTGAAGCTTAGGTACGAGCTTGGCTTCGGATCTAAACAGGTACTATAATACAATGTGCCATATGTAAATTAATTCTTTCCTATATACGAGAAAAAGCTTTCCCTAAACATGAGGGAAAGCTGGGTTCAATTAGTCTAGTATCTTGATTTTTACTTTTTTACGTCCAAAACCGAACGCTTGATCAGTAGTTGGCATGAATAAGTCAATTTTCATTCCTTTAATTGCTCCACCAGTATCACCTGCAACTGCATATCCGTATCCTTCAACCCACACCTTGGAGCCTAACGGAATAACCTCGGGGTCAACCGCTATTACTTTCAAACTAGGATTAGAACGAAGATCGATACCAGTAGCGGTAATTCCCGAACAGCCATTACAGTATGCCGTGTATGCCGTAGCGGATACGTAAAATTCTTTCCCACCTGAAGGCGCTTCTGTTGTGGACCCACGTGATACGCTTGCTGTTACAACTTTTGTACCAACAGCTACAACTTTTTTCAATGGCTCTTTCACAACATCTTCACTTTTTAAAACACGAGAAACTTGTTTACCATTTTCAGAAACAATCTCATAAGTGCGTTTAGTTAGTCCTTCTTTGCCTTCTTGAACTACTTTTTCCTTGCCTTTTAAAATATTCTTATCAATACGTGTTTCCACAGCAAAATTCGTTGCTGCTTCCACTACATCGGTGACTTTTTCTACGCGAACGACTTGTATAACATCGTTTGGAATCACGAGGTCTTCCATTCTTTGCTCGACACGATCAAATTCATTCATTTGAATCTCTTGTTGTTTTAAAAAGTCAGCGACCGTAGTCGAAGTGGACCAAATCTTCTTTTCATTTACGCCATCTACAAGCGTTACTGGAAACGCTTTTTCAATTGCAATGTTTTCGTTGGGTCCGACCTTTGCATCTAGCTCAGGTGTTAACTTATCATGCTCAGAAACTTCTATATTGGCTTCTGTTAATACTTGACTCACTTGATCAGCAGTTGTTTGTATCGTTTGTTCCTTACCATCAACTGTAATCGTAATTTTTTTTGCCTGTTCCCACTCGATTGAAATTCCATCTTCAATCAACGTGTTCACTGAGGGTGAAACTAAATCAGCTTTAGAAACTTGAATGTTATGCTCATTTAACAAGTCTCCAACTGTATCTGCATGGGTACGAATATCTTGCTGTTTACCATTAACCGTAAAAGCTACGGTATTTTTTGTTCCTACGAAAAGAACTGCTGATATGACTGAAACGAACAAGATTATTCCTATTAGAACTAACCCTGCTTGTTTACTCCTCAATGTGTTGGTGAACAGTTTTTTCATGAGAATTTTTGACATGAAAAACGCCTCCTTATCACTTTTGTGATTATATAGATATCAAAAATGACTGTCAACCATTAGCGATTAGTCAAACTATTCAGGTCAAAAGAACATCTTCTACCCAAGTATTGGATAGAAGACCAAGTTTTATACATTTAAATTGTAAAATTTTATGGCATTTTTAGTTGTCGCTCTTGCTACTTCTTCTACGGGTATATTTTTTAACCGTGCAATTTCATCAGCCACAAGTGGGACGAGACTAGGTTCATTGCGTTTACCACGATGAGGATGCGGTGCTAAGTAAGGGGCATCAGTCTCAATCATTAAATGGTCTAATGAAATTTCTGTAGCCACTTCTTTAGGTGTTTTTGCATTTTTAAAGGTTACGGGTCCTCCGAGTGAAATCATGAAATTTAAATTGATGCAAATTTTTGCTGTTTCGACACTTCCACCGAAACAATGCATAACACCACCGGTTATCTCCGCATGCTCTTCTTGTAAGATGCGAATTACATCTTCAGTAGCGTCTCTATTGTGAATGACAATTGGTAAATTTACCTTTTGTGCTAAACGAATTTGTTTTCGGAATAATTCCTGTTGGATATCGTGCGGAGACTTTTCCCAATGGTAATCCAAGCCCGTTTCGCCTATTGCCACTACTTTTGGATGTGCAGCTAATTCCTCGATCCACAGCAAGTCTTCTTCGGTACAGTCAATTGCATCAACGGGATGCCATCCTACAACTGCATATATAAAGTCATATTGTTCAGCTAGTGAAATTGCTCGCTCAATTGTTTTGCGATCAAACCCGATGACCACCATATAGTTGACTCTCGCTTCTAATGCTCGGTCAATTACTTGTTGTAAATCTTCATCATATTGATCTGCATTTAAATGGACATGTGTATCTATATACATAAATTTTCGCCTCACATAATCTCTATTTTAGTCTTTTAACTTATGTCATACATCTCTTGTTTGTAACAATTTGATGTCAAAGACATGTTTTTTGCATAACAAACCATTCTGCATGATTTTCCAAACAACTATCTTAATAAATATAAAAATTTTTAATAATTGCATCAGAAGTTTCTGACGTACAAACAAAAAGCCTGTTCAGCAATTGCTAAACAGGCATTAACTATAACGTTTATTTCACTTTCGCACCGTTTTCAAGCTTTTCATCAACCGTTGCAAGTGTTAAATATCCGTCTTTTTCACCTGCAAGAATCATTCCTTGTGACAACTCGCCACGCAGTTTTACAGGTTTTAAGTTAGCTACGACAATCACTTTTTGCCCTACCAGTTCTTCTGGTTTATAGTTTTTCGCTATTCCAGATACCACTTGACGTTGCTCATATCCTAGATCCACTTGTAGTTTCAACAACTTGTCCGTCTTTGGCATTGCTTCACATGCCGTCACGGTTGCTACACGCAAATCCACATTCATGAACTCATCAATTGTGATTTCGGGAACTTCCGGTACCTCTTCTTCTTGTACAACTTCAGGTTCTTCCTGCTTTACCGATCCGCGCATTTGTTCTTGAATATAAGCAACCTCTGTTTCCACTTCAAGTCTTGGAAAAATTGGTACTCCTTTTTCAATCACCTTCGTACCTGTAGCAATTGTAGAGGAATTCTCTAATGAAGCCCATGTTAATCCATCAGCAGATAAACCAAGTTGCTCTGCAATTTGTTTCGGTGCATTTGTCATAAACGGTTGTAAATAAATCGCTATGTGACGAAGACTTTCCGCCAAATTCCACATAACTGAACCAAGTTTTGGTTTATCGGATTCTTCTTTTGCCAGAACCCAAGGCTGTGTTTCGTCTATATATTTGTTCGTACGCGAAACAAGCGACCATAAATCACTTAAAACGAGACTGAATTGCATCTTTTCCATATTCGACTCATACTTTTCTTTCACTTCTTTAGCATGAGTTTGTAAAGAAACATCAAATTCAGTTGCTTCATTATTTTCGGTTGGAATACGTCCGTCAAAATATTTATTCATCATCGAAACCGTACGATTCAATAAGTTACCTAAGTCATTTGCTAAGTCGAAGTTCGAACGTTCAACAAAGGATTCCGGTGAAAATACACCATCTGAACCAAATGGAAGTTCACGTAATAAGAAATAGCGTGTAGCATCTAAACCATATCGATCAACCAATATTTCTGGTGTTACGACATTCCCTTTCGACTTCGACATTTTGCCATCTTTCATCATAATAAAACCGTGAGCAAATACTTTCTTTGGTAATGGTAAATCTAACGCCATTAAGAAAATCGGCCAATAGATTGTGTGGAATCGTACAATATCTTTCCCGACAACATGTACATCTGCAGGCCAAAATTTGTTAAACAAGGATTCATCATCCGATTTGTAACCAAGTGCCGTAATATAATTGGACAAAGCATCTACCCAGACATAAATTACGTGATCGGCATCCCCAGGAACACGAATTCCCCAATCGAAAGAAGTACGTGACACTGATAAGTCTTCTAGACCTGGTTTGATAAAGTTATTGATCATCTCGTTTTTTCTTGATTCCGGTTCAATGAATTCCACGTTTTCTTCATAATACTTCAGCAAACGATCTGCATACTTTTTCATATTAAAGAAATAGGACTCTTCTTTTACTTTATTTACAGGTCGCCCACAGTCTGGACAGTTCCCATTTTCTAACTGAGTCTCAGTGAAATACGATTCACAAGGCGTACAGTATAACCCTTCGTATTCACCTTTATAAATATCCCCATTATCTAAAAACAACTGGAAGATTTTCTCTACGCCTTCTTTATGACGTTGTTCAGTTGTACGAATGAAATCGTCATTCGAAATGTCCATTAGTTCCCAAACTTTTTTCGCTGCTTCCGCAATTTCATCTACATAAGATTGTGGATTTTTACCTGCTTCTTGTGCTTTTTCTTGTATTTTTTGGCCATGTTCATCCATACCAGTCAAAAAATGAACATCGAATCCACGTAATCGTTTATAGCGAGCCATTGCATCTGATGCAACTGTCGTATAGGCGGTTCCAATGTGGAATTTCCCGCTTGGATAATAAATGGGAGTGGTAATATAAAATGAATTATTTTGCTTGTTCACGTAAATTCGCCCCTTCGTTCCTATAAAGTTGTAGTTCTATTCTATCGGAGTAACGGATGTGTTTCAATATTAGAAGATTAGCAGGAATTGTCGAATAATCGTTATTGTTAATTCTACTCCTTTTACTTTCATTTTTTTGAAAACTTATCTACAATTTGAAAAAACGATATCAAAAAAGTTGTAATATCAGTATAAAATATCACTTTTTTATCAAAATAACATTCGAATCAAACACATTAATTATTGACGGATATGGGAGTACTTGGTATGATTAGTACCAGACAACTGATAAATGTCGAATTTTGACGAATTACATATTTAACTCGAGGGGAGCACTTTTCATGAAATCTACAGGTATCGTTCGTAAAGTTGATGAATTAGGACGCGTAGTGATTCCAATCGAACTTCGCCGTACTTTAAGTATTGCAGAGAAAGATGCATTGGAAATATACGTGGATGACGATAAAATCATCTTAAAAAAATATTTACCAAATATGACGTGTGCAGTAACTGGTGAAGTATCAGATGACAACCTACGTTTAGTAGGCGGAAAATTGATCTTAAGCCCAGAAGGCGCAGATTTATTAGTTAAAGAGATCCAATCTAGCTTAAACAAATAAGTGCAAAATCCGAAGCGACGCATAGTCACTCCGGATTTTTTTATGGTTTACTTGATTACACAGCCCTTTTATTGTTCAATATGAAATTCTTGATAGACGTCTCTTTTTGGTAAGTCTCGGTCTTTGGCTGCAAGTTTAATCGCTTCCTTTGAAGAAATGTCTTGAGAATTCATCAAATGATTAACGTGTTCTGTAATTGATAAATTGGTCCACCACTTCTCTGTTTCCACGGGGTTTTCTTCCGTAGAACCGTCGATTACTAATACAAATTCACCACGAATTTCTTCATTCTCTGCCCACGCAAGCACTTCCTCCAAGGTACCTCTGACAAATTCCTCAAATTTCTTCGTCACTTCTCGAGCCAATGCTACTTTTCGATTGGATCCAAGAACTAACTGAGCATCTTTCAGTGTTTCCTTTAATCGATGAGGTGCTTCATAAAAAAGCATCGTTTCTTTATTATATTGAATCTTCTCTAATGCTACTTTACGCTCCTTTTTTTGTCTTGGCAAAAAACCGTAGAAAGTAAACGACAACGTTGAAATACCAGATGCTATGAGTGCACTTAATGCTGCATTTGCACCCGGTATTGGAACAACTGCCAAGTTCTCCGCTACAGCTTTTGCTACAATATCTGCACCTGGATCCGAGATACATGGTAATCCTGCATCACTCACAAGAGCAATGTTTTTGCCCTCTCTAAGAAGCATCAGAAGTTTTTCTCCCCCATACTCCAAGTTGTGCTCATGGTAACTGATCAGAGGTGTGTTGATCTCGAAATAGTTACACAACCTCTTTGTGTTACGCGTATCTTCAGCTGCAATATAATCGGCTTCCTTCATCATACGAATCGCACGTACCGTCATGTCTTCTAAGTTTCCAATTGGGGTTGCCACTAAGTACAGAATACCTGTGGCTGACTGACCCGAAAAACTTTTTTGAGCGTTCATATATCCTCACCTCTCGTTTCTTTTGCGATATATTCTATTTTTTTACTCTTTACTAATTGTTTAAATGCATACTCAGCTTTCATTGCCTGTTGTTTTGTTTCATGCTTTTCTTGATAAATGCACCTAACAGGCCGTCTTGCACGTGTATATTTAGCTCCTTTACCACGATTGTGAACATTTACGCGTTTACTCAAATCATTAGTGTAGCCAGCATAATATGAACCATCCGAGCATTCCAATACATAGAAAACATGTGTGCTAGTTGTTTCCATACAGCATTTCTCTCACTTCTTCTGTATATTCACCTTGATCATCATAAACGAATAATGGCGGAAGAATCTTCAAATCCGGCTTGCCATCTTTAATTCCTTCTATTAATAAGGTGTTCGCTTCTTTTCCTTCTTTCGGATAAACAAAACGAATCCGTTTCGGTTCCAAGCGATTGGCTCTCATCGCAGTTACGATGTCCAATAACCGACCAGGGCGATGAACAAATGCTGCCTTCCCACCTTGTTTTAACAACTGACTAGCAGACTGTACGGCCTCATCTAGCGTCAAGTGAATCTCATGACGTGCAATGGCTAAATGTTCTTTTATATTTTTATCACTTGCTTCATGTGCGGGGAAGTAAGGGGGATTGCACGTGACCACATCAAACTTTTCAATTCCAAGTTGTTTAGGTATCACTTTGACATCGCCTTCAATGACGTCAATCTGTTCGTGTAAGTGATTAAAGTCCACGCTTCGCTTTGCCATATCTGCTAGTCTTGGTTGCAATTCAACGGCCGTAATTTTTGCTTTTGTTCGTGCACTCAAAAATAAAGGAATCACTCCATTTCCAGAGCACAAATCAACAATTGCCCCTTGCCTAATCGGCACATACGTGAATTTTGCAAGCAACACAGCATCTAGTGAAAAGGAAAATACCGAAGGACTTTGGATAATTCGAAGTTCTTCAGCCAATAAATAATCTAAACGTTCGTCATCTCTTAATTGAATATCCATTTATAGACCCTCCAACATTAGAAAAACACAGCTTGCACCCATTAATGGTACAAGCTGCTATCAATTCATATTATGAAATCCAAAAATCGAATTTCCTACCAGCACAACAAAAGACCGACATCCACCAAAGTGCAGTGGAATCAGTCTTTTGTCAGCCATTTTGTTTATTTAAAAATGAAAGACAAAACAAACAATCTTCGCCTTTTCGAGAGCTCCCAAAATGTACATGACATACGTGGAACCCTTCTTGATAGAGCCTAGCTAAGTTATCATAACCTTCTCCAATATCTAGACGACTCACTTCTTTTGCATTCAACTCGGACTGTTTTACTGCGGCTTCTTCAGCAGCATGTATTTCATCCAGGCGTTGGCGAAGAAGGAAGTTCTCCTGTTGCAATGATTGATGTTCTTCCATCATCAATGCTACGAACTCTTTAAGTGCATGGAATTGCCCTTGCAATGATTCTAATTGCTGTTCAAACTCCATAACCGTATCCAAAAAATTACGATCTTTCACATACATCACCTCATTGTTCAGTCCATTGCACTTGTTTTTCTGCATGTTGTTGAATTTCTTCTAATGTATAATCAAGCACACGCTGTTGTTCTGCCAATTCAACCTGCATCACGCGTTCTAATAAATTGATTCCTACAACTTTTCCTTTACCATCTGGTGTAGAAATACGGGCACCTATATCGGGCATTAAGCTTTTTGCCGTTTCATACTCGTCATTTTCATACTTTAAACAGCACATTAAACGTCCACATAGACCCGAAATCTTTGAGGGATTAAGAGACAAGTTTTGATCTTTTGCCATTTTAATTGAAACTGGTTCAAAGTCACCTAAAAATGTAGAACAACATAACATACGCCCACAAGGTCCAATCCCACCAAGCATTTTGGCTTCGTCTCGAACCCCTATTTGACGTAGTTCAATACGCGTTCTGAACACTGCTGCTAAGTCTTTTACTAAGTCACGGAAATCCACACGACCTTCTGCAGTGAAATAAAAGATGATTTTGTTTCGATCAAATGTATATTCAACATCCACCAGTTTCATCTCTAAAGCGTGTTCTACAATTTTTTCTGTTCCAAGTTCAAAAGCACGTTTTGACTCCAATTGGTTTTCATCCACTTGATGACGATCACGCTCATCAGCTGGGCGCACAACTTGCTTTAGAGGTAACACAACATCGTGTTCTTCCACTTGTTTTACAGGAACTACGACTTTGCCGTATTCTACCCCTCTTGCCGTTTCAACAATTACATACTGATCTTTTCCCAAAGGAAACTCAGCTGGATCAAAATAATATATTTTACCCGCTTTCTTGAAGCGGACACCTACCACATTATACAAACAAAAATCCTCCTTGCAGATTCAGCATCAACTGTTCCATTAACAGCGTCCGATTCATATTACGATGCAATTGTTGCTTCGATTTTAATATGGCCTCGATTTTATTCGATAACTGCTCAAATGAAATGTGCAGAGCATGTCGTTGATAAAAAGGCAATAAATCTGGAAACGTATATGCTGCATCACTATTAGCCTTCACCGCCACTAAATCACGATATGCGAATAATAGTAGATCCAATGCTCGTTCTGTTTCTTCTTTTTCTTTTAAAACCGGAAGCCATTCTTCATGCACAATAAGCATTGCTTCATTTACATTTGATTCGGCTGCCTCTACTAATTTTAACACTGTTTTTCGAACCTGTAAAAACTGCTCATCTTTTGCCAATTCTAATGACTCGTCCACGTCATTTGTAACCATTGAAACTGTAGCCGCCATTGTAGCTGTTAGCCCTTGATCTATTAGTACTTTCACACGTTCCTCATACGGAATGGATCGAAAAGAAACGATCTGACTACGTGACCGAATTGTCGGCAAAATGGCATGTGATTTATCTGTTAGTAAAATGGCTGTTACAAGTCCTTCAGGTTCCTCCAAGAATTTAAGCAAGGTATTAGCAGCAGAAGTATTCATTCGATCCGCTCTGTGGAGCACATATATTTTACGACCAGCTTCTAGTCCTGTTTTATTCATTTCAAAAATTAACTGTAATATTTGGTCCTTTTTTATATCTTGACCATCGGGCTCAATTTGTACAAAGTTCGGATGGTTACCCGATTCGAACCTTCTACAACCTCGACACGTTTCACATGAAACATTTTGAATCGGTTTTTCGCAAAGCAGTAATTTAACAAAAGCCCGCATGACAGCTACTTTCCCGGTACCTTTTGCTCCTTCAAAAAGATATGCGTGAGCAACTCGGTTTTTTTGAAAAATAGTTTCCAGCTGTTTCATCACGACTGGCTGTAATTTTCGTACTTCTTCAATATGGCTAGTCATTCGTTGCTCACCCTTTCTTTTTTTGAAAAAACCCGTGTTCCGGAGAACACGGGCTTTTCGTGTATGGTTAGTAATTTGATTAAAAATTATGGAACTGTTCAATTGGCAACACGAATATTGTTGCACCACCGACTTCAACTTCTACAGGATAAGGAATATATGAATCCGCATTTCCTCCCATAGGGGACACCGGAGCTACCATTTGCTCGCGAGAACGGCAATTTTCACGAATTAAGCCAAGTGCTTTTGGTACTAGTTCATCATCTGTACCAATTAAAAACGTCGTATTCCCTGAACGTAAAAAACCACCAGTACTCGCTAACTTTGTTGCACGAAAGTCGCCTTTCGTTAAAGCACTTGATAAACGGTTACTATCTTGATCCTGAACTACAGCTACGATAAGTTTCATCAGCCCAACCCCTTTTCCGGAAGTTCTTCCTACTATTATAACATGAAAAGATTGTTCAATTCACTCGGGAATTAGTAGAATCTTTCAAAATTTATGTTTCCATTTTATTTTTCAATTCTTCACCTGTTCATTTTAGCACTTAAGATGTCTTGAATGTCCGATAATACCTGTGCAATTTCTTGATTTGCGTTTACTTTTACAATTCGTTCCGGAAATCTTTTACTTACTTCTTCATATCCTTCACGTACTTTCACGTGAAAATTCAACTCTTCTAAATCTAATCTGTTTACTTCTCTTTCTTTATTCTTGCTAATGCGATTTAACCCAATCCGTGGATCGAGATCCAAGTACAAAGTTAGATTTGGCATGAAACTCCCTATTGCAAATTCATTGATAGTAAGGACTTCGTCAATCCCCAATCCCCTTGCATATCCTTGGTAAGCTAAACTGCTATCGATGAACCGATCACATAAAACAATCTGCCCATTACTTAATGAAGGCATAATTTTTTCAACCAGATGTTGTCTTCGTGCAGCTGCATACAGTAAGGCTTCAGTTCGATTATTCATTTTCGTGTTATTTTTATCAAGTATTACGGAACGTATTTGTTCAGCTATATCAATTCCACCTGGTTCCCTTGTAACAACTACAGCTTCCCCTTTGTTCTCTAGATATTCTTTTATGTATTGTATAATTGTTGACTTCCCCGAACCCTCAACACCTTCTAGGCTAATAAAATAACTCATCCTATATCCTCCAGTTCAATCTTTTGTATAGTGTTTGACTACTTGATTTTCAAGTAGTGGCATATCAAATAAAAATACCTGAGCTCACTCAGGTACTACTAATTTATCCACGTTTTCTTTATATATTCGATATTCATTTTGGTTGGTTTTCTTGGCTTCATACATGGCTTCATCTGCAAATTTCATCAGTTGTTTTTTATCAACTGAATGATCCGGATAAAAGGAAATCCCAATCCCTGCACCCATGAAAATTTCACTGTTATTAACGTAGAAGGGATCTAATAATGAATTCAAGATGCGTTCCGCAACAACTTCTGCCACGTCCTCCGATTCAATTTCCGGTAAAACGATCCCGATTTCATCGCCTCCTAGCCTTGCGACTGTATCCGTTTGACGAACACTAGCTTGAGTCCTTTTCGACATCTCCTTGATTACCGCGTCTCCCGCATCATGCCCAAAAGTGTCATTAATTTGCTTAAACTTACGTCCATCTAGCATCATTACAGCGACTTTCTTTTTGGAACGATTTGCTTGAAGAATTGCCGTGTTTAATCTTTCATCAAATGTTCTACGGTTAGGCAAACCGGTTAAATAATCATAAAACGCCATTTTAGCTAATTCTTCACGAGTTCTTTTTCGCTCAGTAATATCTCGTGCAATGGTTACTAATTGCTTCACAACTCCATTCTCTACTACAGGAGTTGTTGTAGCTTCCATCCAGATATAATGTCCTTTTTTATGACGAACTTTTAGTTCGTAGGGAGCTGGTTTACCACCACCCTTGAGACGCTTAAATCCTTTTTCTAAAGTAGGGATATTAACAGGATGAATATATGCTGTAAGTGGTTGACCAACGTATTCAGAATAAGTGTAACCAAGAATGCTTTCATTTGATGGTGAAACATATTCAACAATACCTGACGGGTTGATTAAATGAATAATATCAAATACATTTTCAGTTATTAGTTTATACTTCTCTTGGCTATCCTGCAGTTCCTGATCAACTTTTTTGAGAACTGAAATATCTTTATAAAAAGCAGTAGCCCCAACGACTAATCCATTCTCATCTTTTACAGGTGTGTACGAAGCAATAATGTCCAAGTTTTCTCCACTCTTCGCCGTCCTTATTGTTTCATGTGAAATTATCGTTTCTCCCTTTCGAATTTTCGCATCAATTTCTTTTATTTCATGCCTCAAGCTCGGTGGAATAATTAAATCCATATTATTAGTCACTTCTTTTTCACTATAGCCAAACGTTTTTTCAAATGCAGGGTTTACTTTTAAGATTTGTCCGTCAGAAAAGTAGAAGATCGGATCAATGGTATAATTCCAGAAAATCTCCAACTCTTCTTTTGTCCGATTTATATCGGTTACGTCTTTCGCCAACCCGTATATTCCCGTAACTTGATTATTTATGATAATAGGGATACTCATAACAAAAAGTTCAACTCGATGGCCATCTTTGTGAAGTAATGCAACTTCATAACTTTCGCTTTTCTTATCCCGTATTGTTTTATCAAAGTGATAAAGTGTTTTTCCTACATGTTCTGGTGCCATCATTGAAACGAAGGACGTTCCTAAGAACTCCTCCTTGGAAAAACCAGAAATTAATTCTACTCCATCATTTCCACTCGTGAGATTCCCCTCCAAGTCATAGGAAAAGATGGCATCAGGATGGTTTTCAAACAATGATTTGTACCTTTGTTCACTCTCGAGTAAAAGATGACCAATTTTATTCTTTTCTGTTATATCACTAGCGATGCCATAAATCCCAACGATATTTCCATCTACAATAATTGGAACATTTTTAACAAGCAATTGAACTAGTTGTCCATTTTTATTTCTGATCCAAGTCTCATACTCTTCCTTTCTGCCCTTTAAAGCATTCATGAAATGAGACATGACTTCCTCTTTCTTTTCTTCTAATATTAGGTGAAGAAATGTGGAACCAATCAATTCATTCTCATGGAAGGCAGAAATTTTCGTAAAGGCCTTATTTATATGTATAAATTTACCTTGTAAATCCATTTCATATACTGCATCATCATTATGTTCTACCAGGGAATTCAATCGCTTTTGATTCATTTCCAAATTTCTCTTTGTTTCCTTTAGTTCCCGTTCTTTACAATTTCTTTCCGTAATATCTCTTACGATCGCCAAAATATATTTGCATTGACCATTCTCTGTCAAAATAGGGTTGAGAGATGCCTCTGCTACAAATTCTCCATTTTCAGATTCAAGTATTTGGATAAAATCAACCGACTTCTTGGTTGCTTGTACCTGCTGGTATTTAGGAATCAATACTTTGGCAAGTTCATCCGGTAGCTTTTCCTCTATTAAACTTCCTATTATATCTCCATCGAATTTTAAAACCTTCATGGCTGACGAATTAACATATACATAGCGGAATGATTTCTCGTCTGTCTCCATCAAGAAAATCAAATCCTTTAAGTAATCAAATATATTTGTGGATGCTAAAAGATCATGTCCTGTTTTATTTAAAAAACTCTTCATAATCATCTCTCCTTTCATTGTAGATTCTTGGTTTCAGTAGTATACGAAAAAAATATTTTCCCATTTCTTATTTGTTCATATTAAGAGGCAGGATAAGCACGAGCTAACTAATAAAGTAATTTGTAAAGGGTTCTATTCGAAAGTGAATTACTTCGCTTTTTGACCAATGATAACACAAAATAGCCCACACTCCGTACGAGAATGTGAGCTGTTATTATATTTACTATTTATGATTGATTATGTTCTTCATCCTGTAAGACAAGCAACAGTTTACGACTTAAGTCATGTTCACCTTGAATCGTGGCACCACTTGCTAAATAATCGGCAAGCATTTTCAACTTGTTGGTTGAAATGAGCTCTCCACGAACAAATAATGGAATGCCTGGTGGGTATGGAACCACACTTCCTGCACAAATTCGTCCAGCTGCCTTTGTATATAATAGCCATTCATTCTTTGCTAGCCCTAAGTCTTTATAAGGAACGGCTAAAGTTGAAAGAGCCTGTAAATCATGTGAATAATCGATATCCACTTTATTTCTTGGTAGTTTTGTGCATTTTTCAACTGCGGATTTTATTTTCATTCGAATTTCAGCAAACGGGAATTGATGTTTTGCCTTTAAAAGCGGTAATATTAATAACACTTGTTCATTATCCGCAAGTTCCACATAGATCCCTTGATGCTCCAGTTGTTGTTGTAAAGAGTACCCAGTAAATCCATGAACTCGAAAAAGTAATTTTAAAGGATCATCTACTTCTATTACCTCAAGATGAGTAATTGTTTTTAAACTCACGACGAATTGCCTACGCTTATTGTTGAATAACTGATAATCTTCATGTACATATGAGCTAATATATTGTCTTGCATCATCTAGTGAGGCAAGTAATAAATAAGATGGACTGCTAGATTGCAGCATTCTTAAATATCGATTGATTTTCTCGTTAGAAACCCGGTGTGAATTGATATGTAAATATGAACCCATCGTTAAAGCCGGCAACGTTTTATGTGCAGATTGAACAACCACATCAGCACCCAACTTTAGGGCAGCTGTGGGAAATTCACCTTTAGCTACAAAATGTGCACCATGTGCTTCATCCACAAGTACAGGCAAGTCTTTCGAATGTGCTAGGTCAATAACTTCATTCATATTTGGATTAATAACTCCATAATAGGTAGGATGAGTTAATATCAGTGCTTTTGCTTTTGGATAAGAGTTAATTGCGGCCTTGATCGTATGGATACTAACATGTGTAGGCGTATGGGTTTGTTCATCCCATTCCGGGGTTAAAAACACCGGATGCACACCAACTAACTCTAGAGCATGAAATACGGACTTATGTGCATTACGTTGCACAAGTACTGTATCTCCTTCGTTACAAGTTGCATACACCATCGCTAAATTCCCTACAGTAGAACCGTTCACCAAAAAATAACTCTGCATCGCACCATAAGTTTTTGCTAACAAATCTTGTGCCTCTTTTATTATATCTTCCGGGTGATGGTAATCATCAAGTCCTGCCAGCTCTGTATAATCAAACTTCATTACATCCTTGAACGCACGTGGCATTTCAGACAAAGTGCCATGTTTATGACCTGGTACATGAAACGAAGTATTTTGTTTTTCATAAAAACGCTGCATTGCTTCTACAATTGGTCGTTTACTCATTTGCTACTCCCTCAACTATTAATTTAAGTTTATTATACAGTAATGTGACATGCATTTTATGAGCTAATCCAAAATGATGAGTCTTGCTTTTTTTAGGCTATGTTAAAGAATGTTGTTGATGTTGAATAAAAAACGAGAGAATACATTCCACAAGTGTTTGGTTTTCATACTTGTGTGCTCTCATTTAAAACTGCATTAACCGACAACCCTAAAGGTATCGGTTTTCTATTTTCCTAGCGACGTCCTACGCACGCAAGGGGAAACCCCCAACTACCCATCGGCACACGAGCTTAACTTCCGTGTTCGGGCTACGAAAGACGATGAACGGCAGATTTCTTCGTCAACCGCAGGTCTTCGATTCTCGCGTATGAGATACGCTCCGAGTCTCTTCCCTTTGTTTCCTCGAACTCTTTGTTCCTCCTCTTTCTCGCACACCTCCTATTAAAGAAACAACAAAACAACAATGAAC
>NZ_MPTA01000010.1 GCF_001939075.1 Paenisporosarcina indica
TGTGAGAGTAGGACGTCGCTAGGCAATTGAAAGACCGGTACCGAAAGGTATCGGTTTTTTTGTGTTCTTTTTTAGATTATAGTTGTTTCTTAAATAGGAGGTGTGCGAGAAAGAGGAGGAACAAAGAGTTCGAGGAAACAAAGGGAAGAGACTCGGAGCGTATCTCATACGCGAGAATCGAAGAATTGCGGTTGACGAAGTGCTGCCGTTATCTTTCGTAGCCTGAATACGTAAGTTAAGCTCGTCGCCGATGGTAGTGATGCTGCTTCAACAAGTACACTTGCTAAGGAGAGGAGTTTGAGCGATAAAGTGCCAGTTTGAGTGCTAATTTTTTTACAAGTCAGCGAGTCTCTTGAAAAACGTCTCATTAACCAAGTCAACTAGTCAATGAAACGTACCTTCTTTCAAAAAGGAGCGAAGCGCAAACAAAACTGATTAACACTACCTCAAAGCTGCAGCTATATGACGTTCTTCTGTTTGAAAAACCATCTGATAAATCTTTTAAAACTATTTCTTGAAAAACTATTGTAATATTTTCATACATTGGTATAATAAATCTTGTCGTTAAATATTGTGGTCCCGTGGTGTAGCGGTTAACATGTCTGCCTGTCACGCAGAAGATCGCGGGTTCGATTCCCGTCGGGACCGCCATTTACCTAAAATTATTAATCCTCAAAGAAAGGTAACTTTCTCTGTGGGTTTTTTTTATTGTCTAGTTCCAAGCATTAGCTCGCACCTAAGCTTTAGAACTCATGTGGAAACAACTTTCCACATGAGTTTCTTTCAGCACCGGCAACGAGCTAAAGTAGTGCTTTTTGCTTTTCGTTGTGCAAATAAAGTGTAGTATCGTGAAAGATTCGGTACACTAGAGAAAACAAGTGTGAGGTAGTAATGATATGACGTATATTAAACAAGTCACATCCCTAGAGGAAACCGAAGATTTCGGTAAGCGATTGGGATCACTCGTTCGAGCACAAGATGTTATTACACTTGAAGGTGATCTTGGTGCAGGGAAAACGACTTTTACAAAAAGCTTTGCAAAAGGTTTAGGTGTTACACGAAATGTGAACAGCCCAACTTTTACGATTTTGAAGCAATATGAAGGCAGATTGCCGTTTAATCATTTAGATGTGTATCGTCTGGCAGATAGCGACGAAGATTTAGGATGGGACGAGCTTTTTTACGGAGAAGCGGTGACGGTAATTGAATGGGCAAAATTGATTGAATACGATTTGCCGGATGAACGATTACAAATAGAAGTTTTTTATGAAAATGAGTTTGCTCGACGATTTGAAGTTACCCCGATGGGTGAGCGTTATGAGCAACTATGTAAGGAGTTATTTGCATGATTTGGTTAGGAATCGATACATCGAATGTACCATTGTCAGTTGCAGTTGTTCAAGATGGTCAGCTATTAGTGGAATGGACAAGTGCTACAAAAATTGCACATTCAATAGGAGCAATGCCGGCGGTTGAAGAAGCGTTAAAGCGAGCAAATATTAAGCCGAGTGAAATAGAAGCAATAGCTGTTTCCGAGGGGCCAGGATCTTACACTGGTGTTCGAATTGGTGTGACCATTGCCAAGACCCTTGCATGGACATTGAAGATTCCGATAGTAGGGGTTTCCAGTCTTCAAATACTTGCGGGGAATGCTTCACTTTTCAACGGCTTAATTTGTCCGATCATGGATGCACGTAGACAGAATGTATTTTCAGCAGTTTATACAAATGAGCTAGAGCCTGTATTGCAGGACGGTCATTATGCACTAGATGCAATTTTAGAAAAATTATCAACAAGTGAAGAAGACATCCTCTTTGTAGGGAAGGATGTTGCAATTCATTGGGAAGCGATTCAACATGTTTTAGGTGAACGGGCTAAACGTGCATCACTTCATCTAGACATGCCACGAGCGTCTGTAGTAATTGAACAAGCAATGACAAAACAACTTCCATCAATCGAAGAAACGCATCATTTTGTTCCGGATTACAAGCGGATCACTGAAGCTGAAACGAACTGGCTTGCAGAACAAAAACAGGTTGGCAAAGTAAATGATTGATACAATCACTTATCGTAAAATGACGGTTGATGACATTGATGGAGTTTTAAAGATCGAAGAAGAAGCATTTAGTTTGCCTTGGACAAAAGATGCCTTCATGCAGGAAATGACTACCAATTTGCATGCTTATTATGTTGTAGCTGAAAATGATGCTCATCAGATTGTCGGGTTTTGTGGCATGTGGCTTGTGATAGATGAAAGTCATATCACGAACGTAGCTGTTACTGAGTATGTTAAAGGCCAAGGTATTGGTGAAGGACTTATGCGTGAGGCGATCCGAGTGGCTAAAGAACACGGAGTCGTCTTGATGACATTAGAAGTACGCGTTAGTAATAAGATTGCTCAAAATTTGTATCGTAAACTAGATTTTCAAAATGGAGGTATTCGTAAAGGTTATTATTCAGATAATCTTGAAGATGCCTTAGTGATGTGGGTGGAATTTAAATGAGTAAAGATCAAATCATATTAGGCATTGAGACGAGTTGTGATGAAACGGCTGCTTCGATTGTGCGAAATGGTCGTGAAATCATTTCCAATGTGGTTGCTTCACAAATTGAAAGTCATAAACGTTTTGGTGGGGTCGTACCTGAAATTGCTTCCCGACATCACGTTGAACAAGTAACGCTTGTCATTGAAGAAGCTCTTGAACAAGCAAACATGCAACCAGGTGATTTGGATGCAGTTGCAGTGACAGAAGGTCCAGGGCTTGTTGGTGCACTTCTCATTGGCATTAATGCAGCAAAAGCTTTTGCCTTTGCAAATAGTTTGCCTCTTGTGGGTGTACATCATATTGCCGGACATATTTATGCCAATCAACTGGTAGAACCTATGCAATTTCCATTACTAGCCCTCGTTGTATCAGGTGGACATACCGAGATTGTCTTAATGCGCGAGCATGGTTCATTTGAGCTAATAGGCGAAACACGTGATGATGCAGCAGGGGAAGCGTATGACAAAGTAGCACGAGTATTAAAGCTTCCGTATCCTGGAGGGCCACATATTGATCGTCTTGCTCATGAAAGTGTTGAAGCGATTGCATTTCCACGAATATGGTTGGAAGAAGGATCTTATGATTTTAGTTTTAGTGGGCTGAAATCCAGTGTGATTAATTACATGCACAATGCAGAACAACGTGGAGAAGTGATTATACCTGGAGCAGTTGCCGCAGGTTTCCAGGCTAGTGTTGTCGAAGTGCTAACAGCTAAAACTTTACGTGCTGCGAAAGAATTCAAGGTTAAACAGGTGATTGCTGCTGGTGGTGTCTCGGCTAACAAAGGATTAAGAAAATCATTAGAAGATACCTTTGAGAGAGAAGGACTTCCATTTACAGTACCACCTCTGTTTTTATGTACAGATAATGCTGCGATGATTGCGGCTGCTGGATCCGTTATGTTCGAAAGAGGCCATAGAAGTACTATGGCGATGAACGGAAAACCAGGAATGACATTATTCGACTGGAATTAAGAAGAATCGATTCTCTTATTATAGAGAATCGATTCTTTTTTTAGCAAAAAATAATAGAGGTGTCAATAGAGAACATCTGTACTTATGCACATTCTGTGTATAACTTGTGTATAACTCGGTTGAATTCAATATATAGTGGTTAGTTTTAAGGGGAACACTGTGTATAAAAACTTTTTCGCTTGTGGATAGTGTGTATAACTCTGTGGATAGGTTGATATATCTAGCTTTTGAGTGTGTATAATATTGTGGAAAGAAAAATGTCGAAATTTGTCCTTGACCCATATATATGTCCTTAGTATATAAAAATACCACATGTTTCGACATGTGGTATCACTCATTATTATGATTGTTCTAATTCTTCCTCGAGTTCCATCCATTCCGTCATAAAATTTTCTTGTTCCTCTTTAAATGAATCTAACTCTTTTTGAAGGGACATTAGTTGTTCATGGTCTTGAAAAATGTCAGGGTCACACAGTTTTTCTTCTACACCTTTAATATGTTCCTCAATTGAATGTAATTGACCTTCTAATTCTTCTAGGCGACGCGTAATTTGGCGTTCTCTTTTCTTCGCTTCTTTGTCGATCGTAGAGGTCGATTGCTTTGCAATGGCAACTTCGGCTGCTTTGGGTCCAGCTTGCTCTGCACGAATTTCCTCTAATTCTTTTTTCTTTTCAATGTAGTAATCGTAATCACCCAAATATTCAAAAGCACCGTCGCTCGATAACTCAATCACTTTGGTCGCAATTCGATTAATAAAATAGCGGTCATGAGAGACGAAGAGGATGGTTCCTGGGTAATCGAGTAACGCATTTTCGAGCACTTCTTTGCTGTCTAAGTCTAAATGGTTCGTGGGCTCATCGAGAATGAGTGTGTTGGACTTTAACATCATAAGCTTTGCTAAAGCAACGCGGGCTTTTTCGCCACCAGATAAAGATGAAATCGATTTTGTCACATCATCGCCACTGAATAGGAAACGGCCCAAGACATTTCGAACATCTTTTTCATTTAATAATGGCCACTCATCCCATAATTCTTGGAGGACCGTTCGATTTCCTGTAAGTTTAGCTTGTTCTTGATCATAATAACCAAATTGAACATTGGTCCCGTAATGTATCGTTCCAGCTATTGGAGGGATATCTTTAATCACTGTTTTGAGTAAAGTTGATTTACCGACTCCATTTGGTCCCACTAAAGCAATGCGATCTTCACGGAAAACGCGCAGATTCACATCGTGAGATACTGGTTTTCCAGAATAGCCAACAGACATATCGTCAACTTTTAATACGTCGTTTCCGCTTTGGCGCTCGATTGTAAAACCGAATTTTGCAGATTTTTCATCCCCATCCGGTGAATCCATCCAATCGGTTTTCTCCAATACTTTGCGTCTTGACTGTGCCATTTTCGTAGTTGATGCACGTGCCAAGTTACGTTGCACAAAGTCTTCTAGTTTTGCTTTCTCTTCTTGTTGGCGGTCAAACGTTTTTAAGTCTCGTTCATACGTTTTTGCTTTTTCATCCAAGTATGCACTGTAATTCCCGACAAAACGTTTTACTTTGTGACGAGATACTTCGTAGACAAAGTTTACAACCTGGTCCAGGAAATAGCGGTCATGGGAAACGATTAAAATAGCACCGGGGTAACCTTGTAGATATCGCTCCAACCAACTGAGTGTATCAATGTCCAAATGGTTCGTTGGTTCATCTAGAATCAGTAAGTCCGGTTTGGTTAATAATAATTTCGCCAATGCAAGACGAGTTTTTTGACCGCCGGATAGCGATTGAATCGGCTTATCGTAATCAGCAGGGAAGAACTGCATCCCGTGTAAGACCGAACGGGTATCCGACTCGTATTGGTACCCACCAGAATCTTTAAACGCAACTTGTTTGACGTCATAGTCAGACATGATGCGTGCGTAAGATCCTGCATCTTCATAAATCTTAGGGTCAGCCATCTGTTGTTCGAGTAAACGTAACTCCTGTTCAGCCAAATGATGGTGTTCGAAAATGGTCATCATTTCGTCCCAAATGGATAAATCGGAATCAATGCCGGCATGCTGCTCCATATAACCTATTTTCGTTCCTTTGGGAATGATGATTTCTCCCGAGTCATATGACATTTCTCCAGCAATTATTTTAAGAAGTGTCGACTTTCCAGCACCATTGCGTCCGACTAAAGCCACACGGTCCCGATGGTTTACTTCAAGCTTGACGCCGCTTAGGATTTCGTCGACGACAAACGATTTATGTAATTGGTTCACTTGTAGTACAATCATGAATTCCACCTCAGTTCTCCTTCAGTTTAAAGGATGGTCGTGAGTCATGCAACGACTGAACTTTACTTCTCTTAAGTACTCATGTAATATGAAGGCGATTTCGCTTGAATGCAGGAGGACGGCATGAAACAAGAACAACTAAAAATTCCACAAGCAACGACAAAAAGATTACCTCTTTATTACCGATTCATTCAAAATTTCTCGAATGCTGGACACAAACGAGTCTCTTCTCAGGAACTGAGTGAAGCGATGAAAATTGATTCTGCCACGATTCGACGAGATTTTTCACATTTTGGTGCGTTGGGTCGTAAAGGTTATGGATACGACGTCCAACATTTACTTCAGTTTTTCCGTCAAACGTTAGATCAAGACGTGGCAACGAATGTAGCGTTGATCGGAGTAGGAAGTTTAGGGACAGCCTTCTTAAAATATAATTTTCACAAGAACCATAACACGCGAATTGTGGTGGCTTTTGACCCTAGTGCAACGGAAGACGGATCCACTTTGAGTGATATCCCTGTTTTTGACCCTAGTAAGTTAGAGGAAAAGATTAAAGAGTTTGGAATAGAGTTAGTCATTCTAACGGTTCCATCACGCACAGCCCAAGAAGTAACGGATCGCTTAACCAAGACGAATGTGAAGGGGATCTTGAATTTCACGCCTGTACGAATAACGGTGCCTGAATCAATCCGAGTTCATACAATTGATTTATCCGTCGAGTTACAAACGTTAATATACTTAATCAAACAAGAAGAAACGTTCACACTTCGTTCATAGTAGAAAATAGCAAATGACTCGAAAATGGGTTAAAATAAAAATAGACAAGAGGAGGTGCCTCTCATGCCAACAGGTCCATTAAGTATCTTATTAATTGTAGTTGTGGCTTTAATTGTATTCGGTCCGAAAAAACTTCCTGAATTAGGACGAGCTTTCGGTAGTTCGCTTCGCGAATTTAAAAATGCAACTCGAGGTCTAGTCGATGACGACGAAGATGACGATCAAAAAAAGAAAATCAAGCAACAAGATGAAGTTAAGTAAGTACGTTAGGGTGTTTTTCTAATGGAAGAAAGAGACATGACTACAGTTGATCATATTATTGAATTAAGAAAACGACTGATTATTATCGTCGTTTTCTTTGTTCTAGCAGTGATTGTCAGTTTTTTCTTAGCTGGACCACTGATTCAGTTTTTACAAGTAAGTGAGGAAGCACGAGACTTAACGTTAAATGCTTTTCGTATCACGGATCCGTTTAAAATATTGATTACCGTGATGATGGTTTTATCCATTGTGATGACGTCCCCAATCATCTTATATCAAGTATGGGCCTTTATATCCCCAGGTCTTTACCAAAAAGAAAGAACCGCGACATTAAGCTACATTCCGTTTATCTTTTTCTTGTTTATCGGTGGGGTTTCATTTTCTTATTTCGTCGTTTTCCCATTTGTTATTAACTTTATGGCAGATTTATCGAGCGACTTGAATATAGAGCAAACGATCGGGATTAATGAATATTTTGATTTCCTATTCCAGTTGACCATTCCATTTGGATTTGTTTTCCAAATGCCAGTTGTGCTACTGTTCCTCACAAGATTAGGGATTATCACACCAATGTTATTAACAAAGTATCGAAAATATATTTACTTGATTTTAGTAGTGGTAGCGGATATTTTGACACCACCAGATATTATGTCACACGTTTTAGTATCACTACCACTGATCATACTTTTTGAAATTAGTATTTTAATAGCTAGAGTAGGCTATAAAAAATACTTAAAAGCAGAACAGAAACGTCAGATTGAAGAGCAACAAGCTCTCATTGATGAAATGAATATTCGTCAAAATGAAAGCCTTCCACCGCAGTAATGGGTAGAAGGCTTTTTCTTTGTTTATTTTTCTATTATTGAGCGTTGGATAATGACTCCAAGTATTTTTGGTAGCGCAGAATATTTTCTTGATTTAATTGAATCAACACAACAAAGCCATTCAGTAACATATGCGAGATGATTGATGTCAATATTCTCTTAGTTTTGTAATACAAGAATGCGAATATAAATCCAGATACCGCATAAAGTAGTATGTGTGTGAAATCAAAATGGATGATGGCAAACACAACCGCACTAACAAATCCTGCAATAAAGAAGTTCGTCTTTTGTACAAGAGATCCAAAGATTACGCGTCGGAAAATTAATTCTTCTAATATCGGAGCAAATATTGCGATTGAAAGAATGGCAACTGGAGCGGCTGCTGAGATTTTTACAAAAACAGCTGTATTTTCAGATCCCGGATCGACACCGAGAGCACCTTCAATGACGGCTGCAAGGGATTGGCCGATTAACACCATGAAAAAGCCGAGAAATCCCCATCCTATTGATGCTCCAATTGAGCTTTTCTTACCTTTTAAGTTGGTGAAAAATGATTTATCTTTTTGAACCAGTACCAAAGTGATGATTGTTGCAATTAGCATACTGATGAAAATCCACCATCCACTCGCGAGGAGTTCAGCTTGTGAAACCTTTATTCCTTGTTGCATGAAAAATTCAAGCAGAAGTGGTGCAAACAGGTATCCTGATAATTGCATGATTACGTAAGTCACAATTAAGTAAAAAGCAGTTTTATTATTTTTCACAGGTTTATTCCTTTCATTGTAAGAAGATCTTTTCTTATTGTAAATCTTTTGTGCACATATAAGAAAGTAATAACTATTATTGATTTACTTACTTTCAGAGTGTCTATGTCTAGCTCAAGCGCCAGCTCGCGGACCATGGGGTCAGAAAGGCGAAAGCTCGCCTCTCATCCTTCCAGCGCCGGTGTCGAGCTCGTGTGTCGCATATCACTTTTCTGTAAAGAATTCAAAATTCTCAATGTTCCCGCTTGCAAAAGAGGTGCCAATTCATTTATGATAAGAATTGTGTTAGCACTCAATGAGTAAGAGTGCTAATAAAAATAATTATTACCATTTCAGGGAGGTTGTTTCACTTGTTAAAACCATTAGGCGATCGTATCGTAATCGAATTAATCGAAGCTGAAGAAGTATCTGCATTCGGTATCGTACTTCCAGACTCTGCTAAAGAGAAGCCACAGGAAGGCAAAGTTGTTGCTGTTGGAACTGGTCGAGTACTAGAAAATGGCACACGCGTTGAGTTAGATGTGAAAGAAGGAGACAAAATCATCTTCTCGAAATACGCTGGTACTGAAGTTAAATATGAAGGTAACGAGTTCTTGATTGTACGCGAAAATGATATTTTAGCGATTGTAGGCTAATAAATACTTAACATATTTTAGGAGGGTTTACAAAATGGCAAAAGAAATTAAATTCAGCGAAGACGCACGTAGTTTAATGCTTCGTGGTGTAGATAAATTAGCGGATGCTGTAAAAGTAACACTTGGACCAAAAGGACGTAACGTTGTTCTTGAGCGTAAATTCGGTTCACCACTTATCACAAATGATGGCGTGACGATTGCAAAAGAAATCGAACTTGAAGATGCATTTGAAAACATGGGTGCAAAACTTGTAGCTGAAGTAGCATCTAAAACAAATGACATTGCTGGTGACGGTACAACAACTGCAACAGTTCTTGCTCAAGCAATGATTCGTGAAGGGTTGAAGAACGTAACAGCAGGAGCTAACCCGGTCGGTATCCGTAAAGGAATCGAAAAAGCGGTTGCTGCTGCAGTTACGGGTCTTAAAGAAATCTCTAAGGAAATCGAAAGCAAAGAATCGATTGCACAAGTAGCAGCAATTTCTTCTGGAGATGAAGAAGTAGGCCAATTGATTGCTGAAGCGATGGAACGTGTTGGAAACGACGGCGTTATCACGATTGAAGAATCTAAAGGCTTCACTACTGAACTTGATGTAGTAGAAGGTATGCAATTTGACCGTGGGTATGCATCTGCATACATGGCTACGAATACAGATAAAATGGAAGCAGTTTTAGACAATCCATATATCTTGATTACAGATAAAAAAATCTCGAGCATCCAAGAAATTCTTCCAGTGTTAGAACAAGTGGTTCAACAAAGTAAACCATTGCTATTAATCGCTGAAGACATTGAAGGCGAAGCATTGGCTACATTGATCATGAATAAACTTCGTGGTACTTTCAATGCTGTAGCGGTAAAAGCTCCTGGATTTGGTGACCGACGTAAAGCAATGCTTGAAGATATCGCGATTCTAACAGGTGCGGAAGTCATTACTGAGGACCTTGGCCTAGAGTTGAAAACAACGAATATCACTCAATTGGGTCGCGCTTCTAAAGTGGTTGTAACAAAAGAAAACACAACAATCGTTGAAGGTGCTGGCCAAGCAGAAAACATTTCTGGTCGTGTGTCTCAAATCCGTTCACAATTGGAAGATACAACTTCTGAATTCGATAAAGAAAAATTACAAGAGCGTTTAGCTAAACTTTCAGGTGGGGTAGCCGTAATTAAAGTCGGTGCAGCAACTGAAACAGAACTAAAAGAACGTAAACTTCGTATCGAAGACGCACTCAATGCTACACGTGCAGCAGTAGAAGAAGGAATCGTTGCTGGTGGTGGTACTGCACTAGTGAATGTATACAACAAAGTATCTGAAATTGCAGCTGCTGAAGCAGGAGACGTAGCTACTGGTGTGAAAATTGTTCTTCGTGCACTTGAAGAGCCAGTTCGCCAAATCGCGAACAACGCTGGTCTTGAAGGCTCAATCATCGTTGACCGCTTGAAACGCGAAGAAGTCGGTATTGGTTTCAACGCAGCTAACGGTGAATGGGTAAACATGATCGACTCAGGTATCGTAGATCCAACAAAAGTAACACGATCAGCACTTCAAAACGCAGCATCTGTAGCAGCAATGTTCTTAACTACTGAAGCAGTAGTAGCAGACATTCCTGAGAAAAATGCAGGCGGCGGAATGCCTGATATGGGCGGTATGGGCGGCATGATGTAATCGTTTTCTCATAACCCCTGTTACATCAGGGGATAAAGACTTTAGTATCTTTAGAAAAGACCCTAGGGGTAACGAACGGGTAACATTTTCTTGAATACGGGTCTAATATTAGAGGTTTTCCATAAGTTCTTTGAACTTTTGGGAAGCCTCTTTTTTCATTTTTTTCGTAACATGGAGATAGACATTTCTTGTTGTATCTTCATCTTTATGTCCCAAACGTTCCATGATTTGTGGAAGACTTACTTCAGCCTCGGCTAAAAGCGACGTATGCGTATGTCGTAAAGAGTGGAGTGTCAATTCGTAATTTAATTCAGCTAGTTTCAATAATCTCGTCATGCGATTTCCCACCTTTTTTAGGTACAGGGGGTAGCCGAGAAGATTATCAATACTGGCGAAAACAAAACCTTGGTCATGGTATATATCTCGGTATTTCATTATTGTTTTATTTTGAAAAGATTTATGCAATTTAAGTTCACTAATCACCGTATCATCTACATCAATTACACGCACGGATGTGGGAGTTTTGGGTGTTAGCAACTTATATTCTTTTTTATTATTGGTGGGGTTATAATAAGTTTTTGAAATACTAATTGTTTGATTTTCCATATCAATATCCCGCCACTTTAAAGCACATAATTCACCGACACGCACTCCAGTGTATGAGAGTAATAAAAAGATAGGATAGTCTTGATCCAAACCTAATTTTTTTGCTACTTGGAGAAAGTGTTTTAGTTGCTGTTTTTCTAAATACTTAGGTAAATCCTTTTTCCCTTCCAATTCTTCGATTGTCTTCAGCTGTTTAGGTACATGAGTGTGTTCGGTTGGGTCTTTCTTTAAAACTTCCATTTCCAAAGCCTTTTTAAAAATCATTCTGCCAGTGCGGTGTGCGCCATCTATCGTGTTTCGGGCATACCCTCTTTTCTTCAAATCATTTATAGCGTCTTGATATTGTGTTCTTGTTATATTCTTTATTTTTAACTTTGCAAAGTAATCTAAGAAGCGTTTAATCTCGTGCCGACGAATTCTCACCGTACTTTCTTTTATATTCCCCATTCCTTCATAAATCGAAAGCCATTCATATGCGAATTCTTATGTTAGTTTCTTCAACAAACATTCCACGATTCAATTCATTCTGAAGAATAATGGAGGCTGTTTCAGCCTCTTTTTTTGTTCGGAAACCGCTTTTCTTCTTTTGCTTTCTTTTTCCGGTTATAGGATCTATACCTATGTCTAAAATGTATGCCCAACTAGCACCACATTTACATTTTTTACTCTCACATTTACAACGTGGGTGTAGATATAGCTCATAATTTATTTCATCTCCTGTATATGAATTTCTCGAATGGTTATTATCTGTGTTACAAATCCTATTACAAAGCTTTCTAGTGCTATTTGGTACTTGTAAGTCATTAGGAATGGAATGTGCAAATTTTTACTACTTTCTCTAATCATTGAATCCCTTTTTTATTCAGAGGAATAGTGGACACCATGTTGAACAATATTATTCTGTTACCCAATACAAGGCGGCTGCCTACCTTAGTATTGTAGATCTTATACGTTTACGTTCTTTGTATGCCATTTGCCTACAGGATTCATTGCAATGTTTCTTTTTCCCTTTGCCTTCAAAGGGTCTGTTACAGTAATTGCAATATCTTATTGGCACATCAGTGTTAATTAACCTCCATAAATCTTGGTATATAGCACCTAACAAATACCGACTTGAATAGGTCTCATTAAAAGAGAAACCTATAGGTGATAAGTCAGAATGAAAAACTTCGGAAAATGAAATCTTAACAGCATCATCTAAACCATTCTTTATTAGTAGTGCTAGAACGTATGATCCTATAAGACCGTCATATGCGAGAGATTCCTCTATCTCTCTTGGGAGATCCGGAGCTGGATGGGGGATGTTGTTCACACCATCGAGTAGCAGATTCTCCATTTCCTTAATACAGTATTTTTCAGTCCAACTTATTTTTGTTCTTTTAATCAATCCTTTCCCGACCATATATACAGTTTCCTCTTCCAAGCTAAAAAACTCACCGATAACCTCTACTTCCTTACCTTGTTTTTTTTCCTTAAGAGCTTTGTATAACTTTAATAATCTCTTGATATGCGCAATGTATGTATGCCATGTATTTAACGTTTCAAAGTTCGTATGAGAGTAATTATTCCATCCCCAGTCCAAAACCCCTAACAGACCATAAATTCTTGCAAAAGAAAGAATATCGCTCTCATTTTCCAACCTTGAAAACCTTAAGGAAATATCCTTGATTTCTTTTTCTTGGAAAGAAGGCAATTGTCGAAGAACGTGAACAAGACTTGGCATGGTGCTTGCAAAAATCTTCTTATATGCAAAAGCACGCTCTTCTATAGATTTTTTTATGTGTTCATTTAATTGGTTGATCAAAAATTCCAAACCTATTTGAGTGTTAGGTGAAGAAATTTTTTCTTCAAAATCTGCGATGTTGTCCTGAAGTAATTGGTTTGCAGCCACCATAAATATGTCATCAGGGTGGTGTGAAGTTTGATATGCTTCGTTATTTTTACTAATCATTTTATCCTCCTAAAAATTATTGACGATAGTTCACGATACTGAGCCCGAAAAAATTACTTTATCGTGAACTATTTGGTAAATTGATCATAACAACAACAATTAATAAAGTAAAGGAGGCTAGAACTATGAAACGAAAAAATATCGATGTAAGAACAGCAATAAAATGTTCAGGTTTACATCAATGGAGAGTAGCAGAACTTTATGGGATTAGTGAAGGGAATTTTTCTAGATTGCTTCGAAAAGAATTACCAGAATCAGTAAAGAGGGAGCTTTTTAATATTATTAATACGTTAACGAAAGTCGAAAAAGCGCAGGAGGAGATTTGATCAATGCAGGAACAAAGACTTTCCAACATATTAACCGCTCAACATATCGCTGACTATTTAGGTATCTCAAGACGACGTGTGTATGAACTTTTACAAACTAGGGAAGAAGCCGGTGGTATAAGAAGTTTTCAGATAGGATTATCAAAGCGAGTTGATAAAAAGGACTTCCTTCAGTGGATTGAACAGAAGAAAAACTAATATCTGATATTCTTTCAAGCTCATTAGAAAATAGTGTAAGTGTTATTTCATCAGTTAAAAAGATCTAGTTACATGCTTACAAAAGGGTTCTAGTAATTAAGGAATCTGTCGGAGGTGGAAAAATGCAAGGATGGATTAAATTACATCGGAAGACTAGAGACCACTGGTTATTTACAGAACGGAGAGTATTTAGCCGTCTTGAAGCTTGGGTTGATTTATTACTTGAAGTCAATCATAAGGAGCATAAGTTTTTATTAGGTAGTGAACTAGTTGAGGTGAAAGCCGGCCAGACAATTACTTCTATTCGCAAATTATGTGAAAGATGGTGCTGGTCAAATAGTAAAGTAACGAATTTCCTTAAACTGTTGGAAAAGGATGGCATGTTACTGTTTGTAAGCGACACAAAAAAGACGACATTAACCATTGTTAATTATGAGGTTTACCAAACAAGTGGTGTTTCACAAACTATGCAAGAAAGTCATGCTAACGACGAGGAAAAGACAAAGCAACACACAAACAAGAATGTAAAGAATGATGAAAATGATAATAATGAAACGTATTCTACTGAATTTGAGTTGTTTTGGGATTTATATCCAAAGAAGGTTGAAAAAAAGTCAGCATATATAGCATTCAAGAAAGCAATTAAAAACCATTCGTTAGAAACAATAACTATGGGTACCCAAAAGTATGCTAAAGATGTACAAGGTAGGGACAAACAGTTTGTAAAGAATCCAGCAACATTTTTAATAAATGATTCATTCATAGGTGACTTTGGGGAAGGAGGAGTGAAAAATGGAGCGAATCAAACTCCCGAAGAAATGGCCGTTCGATACCATCTTGACTTCTAACTACTGCAAGGAACACACCTATATTAAAGATGGTGTGGAACACGTTAAGTTATGTCAAATGATGATGGTAGATGGAATAGAATGCTGCCCTAAATGTGTATTAAATAAGATTAATATGCAATTTGAAGCCGATATTCTACAGAAATATATGCATAATTTTAAAAGGAGTAATTACAACATTCTTTTTAAGAAAAGTATTCTGTTGGATAAGACGATACTGAATGCAACATTTGACACTTACAAAGCTGAAACTACAGAAGAAAAAAGCAATAAACTACTTTGCTTGCAAATTGTAGAACGCTTTAAAAACGGACAAATATTTAATGTACTCCTACAAGGGAATCAAGGAGCTGGAAAAAGTCATTTAGCATATTCATTGCTTCGCAAATTAAATGATGTGGGGGAAGATGTTACTTGCCTTTTCGTAAGCGTTGAGGAGATGATGAGGCTCATTAAAGAGACCTTTAATAACAAGGAGAGCAAATACACTGAACAATATTTCTTGGATTTACTGTCATCTGTTGATTACCTAGTATTGGATGATATAGGTGCAGAGACAGGGGCAATTGACACAAGTAAAATTGCTACTGATTTTGTTCAGAGAGTTTTATATGCTGTAACCAACTCACGACAGGACAAAGTAACGATTAGTACTACGAATCTGGATAGTAATAAATTATTTACCATGTATGATAAGAAGTTGATTTCCAGATTATTAAAAAACCCGAAATATGTACTGTTCAAAGAAACTACTGATAAGAGAATGTTAAGTTTACCATTCTAGTCTGTAAATTCTTGAATGGTAAAAGCAGCAATATTTAAATAAACATCCTGTTACAAATGAGCAAAGTGTTGAAGAAATGAATTCAGAATATAATTTTTTGCTTACACAATAGACTCGTCAGATTTATCACCCAGTTTTTCTATCTATTCCTAACCACTTCAGTATCTGTTCAATGCTAATAATAATCTCCGATTAATTTTAATCAGGTAATCAGAGATAATCGTTAATAAAGGAGTGATAGGTCATGTTAAAGACAGCAAAAATTGTTTCGCATAACCCGAATTCTTTAATGAAGAAGAAGGTAGGCCGCAAACCACTATATACTTATTGGCTAACTGAAGAAGGTTTGGTCAAGGTGAAAAAGTTTGCTGAAATTGGTTTGATTGGCAAAGAAATTGCTCAGAACATCGGTATTAATCATACAACTCTATACGACTGGATGCAGAAGTTTCCCGAATTAGCCGAAGCCATTAGGAATGGTCGTAAAGTAATGGATGAACAAGTTGAAAATTCATTGCTGAAGCGGGCCATGGGATACCAATACGAAGAAGAAACCTGGAGAAAGGACCATGACGGGGAAATGATTGTGGTGAAAAAGGTATTGAAGTCGCAAGCGCCGGACGTTACTGCGCAAATATTTTGGCTCAAGAATCGCCAACCAAAACTATGGAGAGACAAAGTTGAAATTCAAAACGAGCATAGTGGGACGATCCGTGTGGAGATGGGTGACATGGAGAAATGGAGTAACTAACCTTGTTAGGTTAGGTTGTTAAGTAAAGCATATAGAATATGCACATAATCTGTCCTTAAAAACTTTTTCTTGCACCAATAAGGAAAATAAATCAAACCGAATCGTCAGATTCACAACTACCTTTAATATTCGTTGGTCAATTTGAAAACTGGATGTTATATAAGGAGGTCAAAAAAGTTTGGTGCAGCCGTTACTTCGAGAATGGTCAAAATTTAAATACAAAAGAAAAAGAGCAAAAAGCTCAAAAAATAGGGGGAGTTTCTATGTACAAAGTAATATCACACATCAACAATGCTGGGGAAACGGTTTCTCAGCACACCATCCAATTCAATGGACGCTTACAAGATGACGAACGCTATGCACAAGATAAAATGATAATTAGTAGGGACATTGATTTCCCACACGGCATGACTCCTATAGAATTAGGTTACGCTTCTATGCTTGCACGTCATCTGTTACCGCTTACGAATGTGATAGGTAAAACGACAAAGAATGGGAAGAAGGCACTAACTAAGAAGGAGATAGGTTTTGTGTTAGGGCTGGCATATCCCGAAAGTTTTTTAAGGAAGATGAACGAGCTGGATGTCATAACGAAGATCACTCGTTATTTGGGGGAAGGGAAAAAGGAAACACAGTACGTCATGAACCCTTTGTACTTCCTTAAAGGTAGAACCATGACCGACGAACTGTATAGGCTATTCAATGAATCAATGGATGGAGAGGACGGCGACGCATCGAAGGAATGAATGAAGAAGTACTAGAGCATATATATATATATATAGTAAAACGAATTACAACTTATCAAATTGCGGGAAGGTTTGAAACCTCCTCAACAACCGTCTAGAACGTTTAAAAGAATACAAAATCAACTTACGACCAGTTGTAAATCGTAAGTATATGACTACCATCCATAACCGAGTGGTAGAGCGGCGAGTTAGAGATAAGCGAGGTCCATTACAGCATTAAATCTCTGCAAAAAAGTATTACAACGAATTGCTGAATTTCCAAACCTATACAAATAATTAAAACACCATCCAGAATGAATGGACGGTGTTTTTGATTTGCTTTGATAAAACGAGAGACCTTGCAAAAAGTGTCTAATTAAATTTTCAAATAAATTCAAAAAATCTAAATATATTTTCGGAAAATAATTGACACGTGTAGCGTTACGCGATACGCGATACGCTAATTGTAATCACTACACTACTTATTGAAAGAAGGCGGGTATTATGAAATCATTTGAAAAACAAACTCATCCCGGTAGCTTTGTTCGTCAGAATATTATTCCCTCAGGTATGACTGTGAAAGCTGCGGCCGAGCGACTTGGTATTGGGAGACCGGCCCTGTCTAACTTTCTTAACGGAAAATCTTCTCTTTCCCTTGAGATGGCGACAAGATTAGAGAAGGCATTCGGAGCTGATCAAGAGCAGCTGCTCGACATGCAGGCAGTTTATAACCAGCGGGCGGGGCTTACAAGCAATAAAGAAATTACGGTTCGTGCTTTCGTTCCGAATTTCCTAACCATTAAAGCAAGGCAGATCGAGGAATGGGCTAATAGTCAGTTAGAGTCCCGTAGCCACCTTCCGGTACTTCTGCGAAGGTTGGTGCACTCGACCGGTAACGACCTCCGTCAGGTTGACTTCCCTGGTTATGATAATGGGCAACGGAAGGGCAACGATGGTTTCGTCGAAGCTGGAACCGCTACGCCTTGGATTCCTGAGGGTCAATCGTATTGGGAGTTCGGTACTAACGAAAGGGTAAGTGGTAAGGCTGAAAGTGATTATAATGCGCGATTGACTACAATTGATCCTGCTGTGAGGTCCAACAGTACTTTTGTTTTTGTTACACCTCGCAATTGGCCAGGGAGAAAAACTTGGGAGACGCAAAAAAATGAGGCGAGTGACTGGAAAGCAGTTAGAGTTTTTGACGCAAGCGATCTCGAACAATGGCTGGAGCAGTCGATACCCACGCAAATTTGGTTCGCTGAACAGCTCAACTTACCCATAAGTGGTTATGAAACACTAGAGATGGAATGGAGTCGCTGGGCGAATGCTAGTGAACCTCCTCTAACTCCTGCTATTTTTGCTGCTTCAATTGCTGCGAGCAGGAATTCGTTTAAGGATTGGATTAACAAGCCTAGTAGCAGACCTTTTGTTGTTGCTGCTGATTCAAGGGGTGAAGCTCTAGCCTTTTTGTCTTGCTTGTTCGAAGAGGAGGAATTTCGTCATTTAAAAGACCTTTCCGCAATTTTCACCTCGCCAGAAACACTACGTACGCTTGTAGCGTCTTCGGTTCCTTTTATCCCAATTGTTCATTCCGAAGATACCGAGCGTGAACTTTTAGATGCCCATCACCGACTTCATTGCATTATTTTCCGTCCGCGTAACGCGGTAGATGTGGAAGCTGATATTAAGCTTGATCTTCTCAGCCACGACTCCTTTAAGGAGGTGCTCACATCCATGGGAATAGAGCAAGAAGTTGATAGGCTTGCAAGAGAATCGGGCTACTCGCCAACGATACTTCGTCGACGTCTCTCTAAGAATGCTGCGATTAGGATGCCGGTATGGTCCGGAGACGACAACACAGCAAGGAACTTAATACCAATGGTGTTAATTGGTGCTTGGCACTCAGAGACAGAAGCTGATCGAGAGATTATTTCTAAAGTGGCAAATCGTAATTATGATACAGTCGAAGCCGAGATAGCACGGTTTCTTAGATTCGATGACAGCCCAGTATGGTCTGTGGGACATATTAGAGGTGTGGCCTCAAAATTAGACGCGCTATTCGCAATTGAGAGGTTAGTTACATCAGCGGACTTAGAACAGTTCATGGCTGCAGCTGAATACGTCCTTTCAGAATCTGATCCAGCGCTTGAACTGCCGGAAAAGGATAGATGGGCTGCAGCTCTTTACAATAAAACCCGCAATCACTCCAATGCTTTACGCACAGGTATCTGTGAGACACTCGTCATTTTATCGGTCCACGGAAATAACTTGTTTCAAAGTCGGCTTGGCATTGACATTGAAAGTCGAGTCGCATTACTAGTCCGTAAACTTTTAACGCCGTTGACTCTCGAAAAGCTGCTTTCCCACGATCGTGACTTGCCGCGATACGCCGAAGCTGCTCCAAATGAATTTTTAAAGATTATTGAAGCTGATTTGCGGTGTAACAATCCTGTTGTCTTCGGTCTTCTGAAACCAGTTGATAATAGCTTGTTTGGGGTTTCACCATCACGAACTGGACTTCTTTGGGGGTTGGAGTGCCTGTCATGGAAACATCTTCCGCGCGTCGTATTAATCCTAGCTCGACTTTCTCAGCCGAAAATCAACGACAATTGGGCGAATAAACCAGACGCTAGCCTTAAGGCAATCTTCAGATCATGGATGCCACAAACAGCAGCCTCAGTAGAACAGAGATACAAAGTATTGGAAATGCTTACAAAGCGTTTTCCGGATATCAGCTGGGAGATTTCTATTGATCAAATTAAACCCGGTTCCCGAATTGGTCATTACAGTTACAGACCTAACTGGCGCACTGACGCGTCAGGCGCTGGACAAATCCTCACGTACAAGGAGATTTATGAATTTAATCGAAGAGTCTTAGATTTACTAATTACTTGGCCGAATCACGATGAAAAAACGCTTGGTGATCTAGTCGAATCTTTACAAGGTATGCCAGAGGAAGATCAAATCAAGATATGGGATTTGATTGACAAATTTTCTCATAACGCTGATGATACCCCAAAAGCAGTATTACGCGAACGCATCCGCCAGTTTGCCTTTACCCGCCGAAGTCGCCAACGGAAGCTCAAGGAAGCGACCCGTGATCGTGCCCGCACTGCCTATGATAACCTTCGGGCACAAAATCCAGTTATCAGTCATGGTTGGCTGTTCGCTGATCATTGGGTGCAGATATCGACTGATGAAATTGAAGATGAGGAGTTCGACTCTCGAAAACGTGAAGAGAGAATCGACAGTTTGCGTCTCGAAGCGATGATTGAGATATGGAGAGAGCGCGGTTTCGATGGAGTAAAAGAATTAATGGCCAGCAGTGGTGCAGCCGGAGTCATTGGTCGCTATGTGACAGTTTGTGTTACTGAATATAAGTCTAGGGTAGATTTCATCCGTGAATGTTTATCTGTTAATGGCGATCTTAAAAGCAAGGCAGAGTGGTGCTTACAGGGCTTTGTTAATGCAATTGAGGACGATTCACGTAGCGAGGTGTTAAAGGCTGCAGCTAATGAGATGACTGATGAAGAGCGAAAGCGATTATTTATATGTGCGCCATTCAGGGAATCAACTTGGCGTCTTCTAGACGATTATAACGAGATTATCCACACAGGGTACTGGAAGGAGGTACTTCCAACCTGGGGTTCTCGTACTCCATCCGAGCTCACCGAACTGGTCGATTGTCTCTTGGAGGCTAGTCGACCACGTGCGGCTTTCCATGCCGTGCAAACGAATTTTAAGGATCTCGAGACGCTCTACCTTAAGCGCCTTCTGTTCGATTTAGCAACAGTTGATGCGGAACCAGTAAATCATTTCAAGCTTGAAAGCTACAACGTTTCAGAAGCATTAGTTATGCTTAATGGTCGCGCAGGCGTCACCCGTGACGAGCTTGCCCAACTAGAATTTCTCTTCATTGGGCTGTTAGACGAAAGTAAATATGGAATCCCGAATCTAGAAGCTCAGATTGGTGAATCTCCATCGTTGTTTGTCCAAGCGGTTGCACTTGCTTACAAGCGACGTGACGAAAAAGAGGACCCATTAGAATGGAGGATTGAGAATCCGGATCAACGTGTGGCTGTTGCATCTGCAGCCCATCGTCTGCTAGAACGTATTACGAAGATTCCCGGCACAGATAATAATGGAATAATCGACGCTGTTGCGCTTGCAGAGTGGCTTGCAAAAGTACGGAGGTTGTGTCACGAATATGGTCGTGCGGAAATTGGTGATCAGTGCTTAGGGAAACTTCTAGCAAAGGCACCTGCGGATGAAAATGGTATGTGGCCCTGTCAAGAGGTCTGCGAAGCAATGGAGGAAATATCATCATTAGAAATTGCCAAAGGATTCTCAATAGAAGTTCATAATTCTCGTGGTGCTCAATGGCGAGTCGCCGGGGGAGAACAGGAGCGTGAGCAAGCAGTAAAATACCATACTTGGGCTGAGCGTTTGTACTTTGACTACCCTTATGTTGGGGCAATTCTAGAGGATATCGCTGAGTCTTATAATAGGGAAGCCAAATGGCATGATTCTGAAGAAAATATTGCGAAGAGATTACGCGATTAAATAAAGTTATCGTTATCATAAAAAGGTAAATAGATATAAAAATGGAAGAGGCCTTTCCCAAAGTAATCTTTTGGGATAGTCTCTTTTATAGAAGAGCCATGATTACTGTTGATTCCCCACAATCTCTTTTTATTGAAGTGGGTGGTAATCGTTGTGACATACGTTGAGAAAGTTTGGAGTCGCAAGTGCCCGGCGTTCCCGCACAAATTTTTGGTTGAAGAATCGCAATCCGAAAGAATGGCGGGATAAGGTTGAGGTCTATAATGAGCATACAGGCACAATCAAGATTGATATGGGAGAAATGGAGAAGTGGAGCCATTAATTAGTAACAAACTTTTCAGTTTATATTTGGCTAAAGAATTTGAATTTAGAAAGTACCTGCCCAAATGATGATTTTCTAATAATTACCATATGAAATTACTTGTATGCTGTTGGTCGACACAACTCCTAATGACTATATAGATAGATAGATTTCTTTCGACCATGACTTCGGAATTCCAAGCATACAATAAACAGTACCAGCTTTGACTAGGATGTGAAAAGAGTGGGATTAAAGAAAAAATGGACAAATGAGACCTTCGATATCGAACTTAATATGTATCTTCCTGAATGGAAAAGAATTGGTGAAGTGGTGAATGGTGCAACAACTGTTGCTGTTCTTTGCCACAACGGACACACAAGGAAACTTTCACCATCAAAAATCAAAAATCAAAATAATAAGTGTGTTAATTGTTTTAACTATTCGCAACGAAAAAAAGCGTATGAAGAATTTACTAAACAACTAATAAAGGAACGTTATATTCCTATGTTTCATTTTTCCGACTATACAAAAGCTAATCAAACATATTCCGTTGTTTGTCCAAATGGATCGTCATGGAATGTAAGTAGAACACACTTTAGTGGGAATATTCAATTGAGATGCCGATGTAATCTTTGTCTAAATACCACCAATCCAATAAAGAAAATTGTGATACGAAAACCAACTGAAGCAGCAGATGAATTGTTTTCATTAGGCTTTGAGATTCACCCGGATAAATGGAAGGGTATACATCATGATATTGAAGGAACATGGGTTGATTGTGGACACAAAGAATTTAGGAAACCATCAAAAATTATTTATAGGCAAGGAAAATGTAGCCAATGTCGATCGCAACATCTTTTGGAAAAGCTATTCATGTATCAAAGGGAACTAGGTTTTATCATAGTAAATGAGGAGCAGCTTAAAAACCTTAAGACTAAACAAACTCTCGATATCATCTGTAAACACAATCATAAACATACGACTTGGATTAACAATTTGTTTAAATCCGACATTGAAGATTATAAGAAAAACAAAGCTTTTGTTTGCTCTGTTTGTAAATCGGACTTTTCCAAGGGGGAAAATAACCCTTTTTATGTTCATGGAAAAAGCATTGAAAACTACGAAGGAAGAACAGATGCTTTATATAAACGTTGGTTTAGAGGAGTTAAAAAAACCGGGAGTATCTGTGCCGTTTGTCAGATTAATCCCATTGAAGTCTCCCACCACTTATATGGGTTCAACGAATATGATAATGTAAGATACAATTTACAAAATGGCGTACCATTATGCCATTCTTGTCATAATCGTTTTCATGATTCCTATTTGTATGGAAATAACACCTTAGACCAATTTGAATCTTATTTAGAACAATTACCAGAATACGATACGAGGGAATTACAATTACATTTGCATTCCATCAAACCAATGTTACTCAGTCTAATTAATGAAGAAAAAACTGTAAGGAAGAAAATTTATTCAATATCCAAACTAGGCTTACTACTAAGAGAGTACCCCGAAATTGTTAGAATACTTATCGTCCAGGGGAAAATAAAAGGAGCCTACCAGGATCTTGATAATATTTGGGTGATCTCTCAAGACGATGCTGAAGATTTCCTTAAAAGTGGTGGAAAAATAGACGAACTACTTAACAGTTGCATAGTGGGAAAAGTGTTTGGGAATCTAACCGTTACAAAAGTAATTGGTAGGAGAAGCGAAGGTAAACAGATACGATTATTTGTAGAAACAATGTGTAAGTGTGGAGTTATAACGGAAAAACCTCACTATGCACTGGAAAGAAATTCGATTCTTAGTTGTTCAAGAACATGTGAATTGCATAAACGTGAAAAAATTCATCCAAATAAGGCATTAATCGATAAGGTTGCCGAATGGTATTTAGACGAGCAATACAGTACAAATGATATCTTAAAAGAATTTAATATTAGCCGAACCACCCTACACAATTACAGAAAGTTAAAAGGAATACCATTACGGTAATCAAGATGGATAAACCAGTTTATTTAGCAAGGGGAAAGGAGTTATTGTCGTATTAACTATTTTCAGCAGGAGAAAATATCGCTAAGGTCAAGCTACTCCTCAAGCAGTTATGACTTCATCGATGAATTCTATAGGACACAAGGTTAATCTCTTAACGTTAACTGCAATCAAATTTGCGTTGGTTACATGAAGAATGGGAACTACTGGACACAATAGTACCTCCTGCAGTAATACAGTCGAGCAGAGTATGAGAGGAAGGCTAAATGCCTTGCCTCTTTTTTATGTTGTCCTGTAAAATTGAGATTTAAAAAAGTTTGAATATAATGTCGGACCTTTTACGTCTAAAAGTGTTAAGAAATAGACCCTCATTAAAACATCGGATATTTAGTTCATAATAGCAGGAATATCTGTCTATAAGTTTGTATATAATCTGTAGTACAAAACATTATTAACTTATAGACAGGAGAAGAAGAGTGAGTAAGAAAATTGGTTATGGCCGTGTCTCAAGCGATGGTCAAGATTTAACGGCGCAAATAGAAGCGTTAAAAGAAGCTGGGTGTGAGAAGTGGTTTGTGGAGAAAGTGACAGGCACAAGCACAAAGAATCGCATTCAACTAATGGAATTGCTCGAATACGTCCGGGAAGGTGATACTGTAATCGTCACTAAGATTGATCGTCTGGCCCGAAGCATCATTGACTTAAACAAGATTGTTTCTGAAATGAATGACAAAGGGGTAAGTGTCGTATTCCTTAGAGATAACATCACCTTTGGAGCCGGCAAAGATAACACAAGTCTTAACAAGCTAATGTTCAACATCCTGGGGAGCTTTGCACAGTTTGAGCGTGACATCATTGTAGAAAGAACAAGCGAAGGGCGGGAACGTGCAAAAGCATCAGGTAAGCATATGGGACGGACCGGGCAGCCTGAAAAGAAAGTGCAGCAAGCACTAGAAATGATGGCAAACAGAGAAACGAACGGTATGAGTGTCGCTGACATCGTGAAGCTAACAGGCGTACCGAAGCCAACGATCTATTTGAAGATAAAAGGGCTAAACACTTAGTAAAGCAAACATTAAAAATGAATTATAAATTTTAGAATAAATATAGAGATTGTGAATAAATGTACTTAAACCAACGCAGCAGGTTAGTTGAAGATGGATTATTATTTTTTGGGGATGGTGATAGTATGAAAAATGATATATTGAAAGCATTCTTTATATTATGGGGGCTTATTTTATTTATTGAGCTATTCTGGTTTAGTTTGCTGACTAATAGACCTCATTCAACTTCAGAAATTATATTTGCTGTCACTGTAATTGCTACAACCAGTGTATTTGGTTCTGTTGGAATATATTTATTTAAAAGTTCGAGGGAATAAACCTAAAGAGGTGCTTTACTTCGAAAAAGAGTAAAGCCTTTTTTTATTGAACTAACGGGGCAGTTTAGTTTAACAAGGAATTATTTGAAACCTTGATAATAAAATTAAAGTCTAAGTGGTTAGGGGGGAGAAAAATGAAGAAAATAGTTTCTACTATGTTTGTCTTACTGATGTTTATTGTAAGTGGTTGTAATAGTGCAGAATTAAAAGTATCAGAAGAACAGGCGAAATCCAGTGTTATCGAACATCACACTGGACACATCGGCAAGGTCAAAATACGTTCAATAGAACTAAAAAAAAATAACTATATAGTTGAGTGGAAAAATGAAGAAAATTGTGAACAGGGTATTGATTCTGTTGACGGAGAAAATGGGGAAATTGAAATGATTAAGGCTTCAATCTGTTAATGATTGGCGTCGGGAATTTTATGCTTATTCAACTAACGGGTGCTTTACTTCAATAAGGAGTTAAGCTTTTTTTCTTATTGAACTAATGGGGCAGAATTGTTATAAAGTCTTTAAAAAATCAGTGGTGTTTAATTATCTCCTTTTCAGACAAACTATCCGTAGTTGAAGTTGAAGGGAGTATTTTTTATGAAGAAATTTATTATGTTTTTTTTCTTTTTTTCTTTTCTTTTCTTTACATATAAAGAAGTGGTCTATGAAAATAATACAATTCAAACAAATGCACAGTTCTTAGAGGATCAACCTATTAAAAATGAACTATATAGCGATGTAACGGTACGATTTATTAGTCCTTATGTTTATGAAGCCATCAATAGCCATTACGAATCTGAAGAGTCATTAACACAATACTTAAATACGTCACCACCATTGATGCGTATTGTGAAAGTCGACAGGGTTGGTCATATCGATAACTTTGAATTTAGGATAATTGTTGAAGTAACAGGTTTTGTAGGTGAAAAAGTACCGGTAGTAGATGGACAAATAACCTTTAGATTAGAAGGACCAGTATCAGGGGGCGGTGCGAACAGTGTGTTCTTTGAAAGATACAAACAATTAAAAATATATGAATTGCCACAAGAGTGGAAGCATCTCATCAAGAAGCCTTTAAAATAAGTGTTTGTGTTTTGTTCGACTTTACTTTTTTTTGTGTAACAATGTGAAGAGCTTCACTTAAACTTACGAGTGCTTAGTTGAAGAACCGGCTGACTTAACAGGGCATGCTAGAAGATTCAAGTAGAGAAGCTTTGAAAGTATTCCTCTTAAGATTGAATGAATAATTCTTCTTTAACTAACGGGTGTTTAGTTGAAGAAGAAATTGAAATAAACATAAAGGAATCAGCTTAGTTTACAAGTGGAGGGCTGTCGCGTTTCACTTCGCTTCCTCTTGTATATACGTCCTTCCGCTAAATTTTTAAAATTCACATTTTCAAACCTTATAACCAATATCCATATATTGGTTAATTTTGTGTAGTGGTAACGCTACACCTAGAAGACAGAACCCAACCGTAACAAGATTAAACTGGGCTAATTTATTAGTAACAAAAAACACAACTATCAGCGGTGCAATTAGTTATAGTCGTGGTATAATTTTCCTATTGGGAGGGATTATTATGATGAAGAAAGTAAATCAAAGGTTTGAGGGCGAAACATACTCTTGTAGATATTGTGGAAAGGAAAATACAAGAGATGATGTTGAAGAGTGGAAGTGCATTCATTGCAACAATAGAGTACTAATTAAAACAAAAGATAATAAATACTTGGTGAGAAAGCAACCAACAGAAATAGAAAACCATGAATCAATTCTCCTAAGAGGAACTGGATTGTACCACGAGATCCTTTCAGTGGTAGATATAGATTATGTTAATAATAAATGTTCTTTAAATCTTAGAGGTCATGGAAATCAAAAGTTTAATGACGAATGGATTAATGTTATGTGGAACGATAATGAAATAGTTGATTAACATTTGAAAAGCCAACAAATCGTCGCTGTTGGCTTTTTTAATTAACAGTATGATCATATTGTGTACTGTTAGACACAGGCTAAAACAAATTTAATGTCAATTATTGATTCATTAACTGCCATTAATGAAGGCTTTTTTTAGTTGCACAGTAGGAACATGATAAGCAACATTGACAACACCCAATGAGGTGTATTTTTTATGTTGAAATAGAAGGGTTTCCTTCCTCTGTTTGCCGGAAAGCACATATGAAATGCCCTACTCATTTCCGAGTAGGGCATCTCTAAACTATACTATCCGTTATTTAAATTCTTCAATAAAACGTAGTATCTTTTGTTTCCGATTAAATGAAAAGTGTTCATATTCTGTATACCAAATTATGAAATCTTTTGTATTCTTCCTCAAATTACATGATTCACAAGCAGGAATTATATTCTTTTTGCTGTAGATTCCCATTTTCGATAATGGTATGAAATGATCTTGTGTTAAGTAGCCGTCTTTTCCGCAATATGCGCAGCAACCATTGAAGTACTCGATTGTTTCATGCCACTGTAGGGTGGTCAAATCGGCTATTAAAGCCTTTTTACGTGCATCACGCCTTTGTTGAGCCATTAATCTTAATAATTTTCCTTTATCGGTCTTAGCAAACCGCCGACTGATTATTTTAACTTTATCAAGATTTTCTTTTTGCCACTTCATATTATAAGATGTAATATATTCTTTTTTTTCGATGTATCGTTTTGCTCCACTCATTTTTTTTGCTTCCTTTGTTCGTTCAGCGTACAATTTGTTGCACTCTTTACAGTTTGGGTTAAGTTTATCCCATCTGTTTGATTTAAGTGTAAAGAAACGAGTATCAGCAGGCTTCCATTCATCGCAAGAGGAACAATGCTTTTGGCCATTCACATGACTTTTGCGCCTCAATGGACATCTCCCTTTTAGATTATTTGATTTGCACATCTCATTGTTTAGTTAAACGATTGACATGAATCTATAGACTTATATATCTCATTAGTCATTTGCGATTTAGGCGTTTTTTTGATTTATCCTGTGAATACAAAACCCTCGTCTTATCAAATATTTCCTTCTCGACTTCGTGTAACGGTCTGCCGTATGTTTCTGCACATTGTTTCCGCATGTAACTTCGATCCTTGACGAGTGGAGACTTAATCGTTTCACATAAAAACGCCTCGTCACTTTCAGCAAATTTACTAACACAGACACGTTTTTCAGGAATCTTAAAGAGTTCTTCTTCCGTAAAAGGAGCAAGTTCCTCCTTTAACGATTTAACCGTTTCTTTAGACGTAGAAAATATAGAGAACTGAGCACCAGCATCTTTAAGAGTTTTCTTCATGAATTCAAAATCCTCTAACTTATGAGCCATCCAGATATTCTTCATGCCCCATTTACGTGCTTCTCGACATGCGTCATTGTGAATCTTGAAAGACGATGGAGTTTGATGCGGTTCATCCCTAATATATATAAATGGTTTACCATGACAGCCTTTAACGCTTGGAACGTCATAGCGGGATAATGCTGCAAGCCATATTTTTGCATCCCAAAAAGCTGCGAATCTGTCAATACCTGTTTCACCTAAAATGCTCTTAGGAATACGGATTCCTACAAAATATGCACCGCCATATTTAGGATTCGTTAATAAGTTTCCGTCAATCCATTTACGTATATTTATTAGAGGTTTACCATCAGGGCCAACCTTTGGCGTTTGTAAGATGGAATTTCTCATGTAATCGCTTGAAAGGAGTACATTCATACGCGTCATGATAAAACGTACAGTTTGTGCTCTCGTGTCTTGTGACATTTCATGTAGTTCTTGGATAGTTCCGAACACGATGGGATCATTAATATTAAAGTTCTTCAAAACATTTTCTCTGTATTCGTCATTTGTAAGGCATAGAATAACCTCCATAATTCCACGATTGGGATTAGTGAGTATCCCTTTTGCAACTGCTGAAAGGTAGCGCTCCATATTGTCAGTGGTTTCATTTGTAGCGAGTTTATTTAAGAAATCAATGAGTACACCAGATAGTTTATTTGAAGCCATACGTCTGTTTACTTCGACTTCTGTCCAATCTCCACCACTTAGCTGCATATCTGAAGTGATTTCGCTCCAATCAGATGCAGGGAGCATGGCAAGATTGCCAAAATCTAAATCAATGATATGTGACTCAGGAAAGTCACCAGGAAGGCGATTGATTGCGTCCTGGATTAAATCACCGTCTGCGGTGTCCACGAGTATTGAAGTGAATCCGAAAGTAGGGAACAGGTGTCCCATTTGCATGCCTTGATTGGTTTTTCCTGTTCCCATTTTCCCTAATACTACTTGTGGCCGACACAATAAGCCGTAGTCTTTAATGGGAATGTGAACAATTTCCTTTGTACCCTTATGGCGGACGAGTCCCCAAGGTATGCCTGACCGTAATACGTTTGGAATTTGTACCTCACGACGGTTAACATTTTGAAAATCATAGGTGTCTTGTAAATAAGCAGAAGGTAGCTCAATCAATCGCCCAAGTTCATTATTTGAAAGAATCATTGCATTAGGATTGAGTGTGGTTTTTGTGGAAGGTGAGAAGTGTAGGATTTCGGATAGGGTGCGTAGCTGTGCTTTACGTGATAGTTCAACTCGTTCTAGTTCATTGTCTGCGGTGAGGTCATGGTAGCCGTTCGATAGTGACATAATAATACTTTGACGTCTTCCTGCGTCCTTAGAACCAGCCACTATGCGTATCCATGTCTTAAATGTCGGGTCTTTCTTCTTACGATGTGTGGCGGTCTTTAATTCACCGTCAATTAATATCATGCGTTTTTCGATGTCGATAGAGTCCTCTTTGCGACTTTTATCGCGTATTTCCTTATCTCTAGCGCTTGCTTTTCCTGCGAGTGAATCTAAAATGACGTCAATAGCGTCTGTAGCCTGATCCATTGCAAATAAGATTCCGTTACCACTAGCAAGTAATGCATCTTTCTTCGATATTTTTATGCGACTCGGTACTTTTCCTGATTTAAACTTCTTATGCGCCTTATCTGCAGTATCCTGCCATGACAAACGATTAACTGGTTGGCATACAATCTGAATCCTAGCAAAGTCATCTTCTTTCAATTCCTTTGTCCCCATTAACAGTGATCCAAGTGGTTCATGTTCAACTCGTTTATCAACTTTTAACGAAAAAATGTTATGTCGTGACAATCCCATTTCACACACTTCAAGATTATTTGTCACTTTAAGATGCGTAATATGTTCCTTTTGAATTGTTGCATTTCCCCAAACTATTTCAATCTGTTGCCTAACAAATGACTCCTTTCCAGATGGAATTGTACAATAGAAAGCTATATCTTTAGAAGTTAGCAATATGTCCCAAAAGAAACGGAGTGGAGTTGTTAACTCGATTTCCTTTTCAGTAAAGCTTAACCGTTTGCGATAACCTTTGTAGAAGTCGTGAATGGATCTCATAAAGTCGTGATTCCTATTATTCAATACTGTTCTGTCAGGAATTATTCTTAGCGTTATATAGCTACTTTTTGTATTAGGCTCCTTTTTTACAACTGTTTTAATCTGTTCACCTTTTCCAGTTTTAATTGTTAATTCACCAACTTTTATTTCATTCAAATGGTCAACCTCCTTAAAATTTCAAAAATAACAGCAAGCGACACTGAAATCACAGCCCATTTTCCTGTTCTTGGAATGGACATAATACCCCCAAGACAAAGAATCATAGCAATCAGTCCAAAGGTATCAGGCATAACTTTAAGAATCCACAAACCAAAACCTTTTCCTAATTGAACAAATGCCTCACCAATGTATTGTCCAAAGTTTTCAAATGCTTTATTTACTGCTCTTTGCATATGGCTCTCAAGTAAATCAGATGGTGTAGGAATATCCCAAATTTCAATAGGCTCAGGTGATCCTTCTAATTGTATTGGTTCAATTGGTGGCATTGGATCAGCTACAACAACTTGAGTCCATTCTAGTGGCACATGTGCAACTTCTATTGGTGGACTCCACTCGTTAATGAATGGAGTCGGTCTTTCTGCTAATGGGGGAGGCATTTCCCAAATATAATCAGCTCTTTTGTATTCATATTCAAGTGGAATGAAGTCCCATTTAATGATCGTGCTCATTGGGGAGCAGCCGTTTTAATAACGTTCATCATTACAGGAATTAATTGAATACCAATAAATCCAATTGCAGCATATTTCATGCGGTCTAATCCAGATGAAGGACGTTTACAGATAACCTCAATACATCCCCACGCAAACATAATCCAACATAGTGGCTCAGCTAATGAAAGAATCAAGTCTTTTACAGGCTCAAATGTTGAAGGAATAACTTCATTAACAGAAGTATTAGCGTGTGCGATTCCGCCATTTAAAGTTGAGTAGGCAAAAAGAGAAGCTGATGATAAAGCAAAAGTAGCTCTTTGTGTGAAAGTTGTTTTCTTGAATTCTTCACATTTATAAGCAGTATTATCTTCTTTAATAGGAAAAGAAGTAGTCCAATCAATAATAGTTGCGTTCAATCATTTTCCTCCATTTTCTTTAGATGTTTGAAAAAGAAACGTAAAGCTTCTCGATATGTGCGGGATCTATCACGTTTGGGAATTTTTCTGATGCCTTCAATTAGGTCTGAATCAATTTCAGGATTAAGTTTTGCTTGAATGTTGATTGTTTCTTTTTTTGCGTCGATTGTGATTTCCTCCTTTATTACTTTTTATCACTTTTTACATCCTATGTAGGCAGATTAAATAAAATGCTTGTACATTGATAAAAAGTAATAATAAGTAATAGAAAAAAGAGCCAATTCCAATGAGGAAAAGGCTCTTTTTCTAAGGACGGTATTATCTCTACAATCTCGGTACTGGTACCAAGATATGCAATGAGGTGATCAAATGATACCGTTTTAGACTATGAATAGAAAAAAGTTGTAAATGTCGTATTACGCTGAACGATTTATAAAGGTTTTCCCATTTTCTTGTAGAATTCAAATGAGATGTAAGAATCGTTTTATAAAATATATAACCAGGGGGAAATCGAATGTCACCACTTAATAAACTTAATGAGTAACTTGCTTGGATTAAAACTGACAACAAACTCGAAATAGAACTACGCGAAAAGGTTAAAGTAATAATTGAATGTGGAGTCACAAATGACGATTACATTGAGCAATTGAAAAAACAAAAAAATAAAGATGCTTTTATCCTACTTTCCTATTTTCTTTATAATCCAATAAAATGCTGATGCTACTTTAAATATAAACCACAAAATAACACCCCATATGAGAGTTGATAACATAACCATTCCAAGACCTACTATAAGGACTAAGCAAATCCCTAAAATAACATTAATATCAATAACCTTCTTCTTCTATACACTCGTCGCTCATTTCAGCTTTATTATTTTCCAAAACGATAAATTCCATGTCCTCGAATATCAATACTTCACCAACATCAGAAAAAGCGATAAAATCAGGATCAATCAAAGCGACTTCTTTAAACCTTGCTAATTTTCTATCTGTTGGCATTTCCGCAAGACCTACTGCATGATTATTACTGCTTACTAAATTTTCATCGTCCCACAAACAAACATAAATTCTTTCCATTTTCAATGACTTTAATGGCGGTGTATTTTCCAATGGTTATTCCTCCTATAATCGTGTTATTACAAACGGGTATTATAATACAGTAAAAAACCTGCAAGAAACCCCGTGTATCGGAAAATGCACGGGGATTTATTTGTTTACAGATATTTTTGAGCTATTGCATCAATGACAATCTTTGTGTTTTCGCTATCCAGTGAATATATGATGTGGTCTATTGTGCTCCATCCTCATCTATATAAAGATTATGTCCTGTAAAACATTGTATGCCATTTCAAGCATAGCTCTTTCTGAACTGGACCAAACACCCGACATTTCCAACAACATATCAACATCTTATATTGAAACTGTCAATTGAATATGGGATTCACTAACTGATCGAAAAGAAAGAATTAGAGCTTTCATTTGATGGACTATTAACTTTGAAAGTCTACAATGAGCATTTACCAACAAAAGTTGCTTTCCGTGTGGGAGAAGGTTGGAAAGTGCCTGTAGGGGTTACACGAGATAAAAATACATTTAGGTTCATGACTTTGAGAAAATACAACACATGGTTTTAGGTGGAGCTACACGTTATGGAAAAAGTAATTTCATCAATTCAATGATCACCAGTTTACTACAAAGCCAACCTGTTAACGTGAAACTCTTTTTAATCGACCTAAAAGGTGGGGTCGAGCTTTGCGACTACGAGAACATCAAACAAACTGTCTCTATTGCGTATGAACCAGAAGAAGCATAACAACACTCCAACTTGCTTATGAACAAATGAGAAGTGTTCAATGTCGTTTAAGAATGATAGGTAAAAAGAATGTGCAGGAGGCAAACATTAAAGAAAGGTATTTTATCATAATAGATGAAGTTGGAGAACTGAATCCTATTGAAGCGGTTACTAGAGAGGAAAGGCAGTTAAAAGAGGAATGCCAAACATATATGAGCCAAATAGCTCGTCTTGGTGCTGGATTAGGTTTCCGTCAAGGAGGATGAAGCGTGTTTAAAAAGAAACACAAAATAGAAGTTGTTCCTTAAAGTGAATACACGAATTTCTCGGACCGTCGAAAGGTGATCAATATGCAACCAAGAGAACAGTAGTTGCAGTATCGATTGTTCCAACCACAGTAATTGTAGGACTTAACATAAACCGATTATCTGTAACAAATACCTCTAGATTTATCCCCGTAACCGCACCTGTGAATGTAATAGCATAACCACCAACCAAACCAATTGAAATGACCTCCACACCCGAAATGATTCCTACTGGATTTATAGCAGATTCATCGTTAGAAATGCTTGCTAATGTATTAGATCCAATAGTTCAAATTATGGTAGCAATCAGTTTTACGATAGCAAGTGTCATTATGATTGGCGGATGTTTCTTCTTTATGATAGGAAATAGCGAAAAGGAATGGCAAACCATAATGAATGCGGGTTAGGCTATGTTCTAATTCAACTATCTCCACTATTTTTAGAGATTCTTCGTCAAGTTGGTGAAGCAGTGTAATACCGTTGTATTATCGATGATAAGAAATCAATGTATTGTACTACGCTTGTATTACCAAAACGAAAGGGGGCTGCATGAGTGAATTCGTTCTTGAATAACCTTATCTTGCACTTCGGCTTTTTCATTCCCCTTATGCTCTTTTTTCTCTTTTTTAAAATAGTCACTAGTGTCTGTGAAATTTAACTTGGAAAAATTTAGTTATAAATGTATTATAAAACTAAGAATAATAATATACCGAATTTTTATTAAAAATATCATGTAGTTAGGATATGATTTAATGGAGAAATTTTATGCTGTAAAATCAGGTAGAAAAGCAGGCATATTTACCACCTGGGCAGAGTGTGAACAACAGGTGAAGGGATTTAGTGGAGCTAGATATAAATCATTTGCAACAAAAGGGGAAGCAGAAGAATTTTTAAAAGGTAATGAATCTTCAAGCAAAACAATTGGAAAAGATGAGTTGCATATTTATGTAGACGGTAGCTATTCTAAAAAACTAAAAAAAGCAGGATTTGGTTGTGTTTTTGTTCTAAAGGAAATTGCTGTACATACAGTAGCAAAAGAGGCTCCAATTGATAAAGATGAGGATTTATGGAATGTTTCAGCTGAAATTGCTGGTGTGCTTTGCGCAGTTGAATGGGCTATAAAAAATAAATATCCAATCGTAAACATATTCTACGATTATGAAGGTCTCGAAAAATGGTATAGCGGAGAATGGAAAGCTAATAAGAAAACAACTAAGAATTATGTATCAAAATTAAATCAATTAAAAAAGGAAATTAGCATAAACTTTGTTAAAGTAAAGGCGCATTCTGGAGATACATTCAATGAATTAGCTGACCAACTAGCTAAGTCCGCAATATATAATGTTGAAACAGAGAATAATGACAGAAAATCAGTTATTAGTGAAATCCTCACTAATGCAGAGGCTGATAAATTAAGCCTAACAGATTTTTATAAGATTATTGGCGAAATAGATGAAGATAAAGTGAAAATTAAATATAAAGATTTGATTATAAATGATAATGCAATAATTAAAATTGCTAAATATTTCTGGAAAAAGGAAAAAAGAAAAATTTCAGATTTACAAATAGAAGCATACTTTGATTTAAGCACATTTATTTTGGAACTTAATTTGAGTGAAAAACAATCAGACTACACACTAAATAAAAAAATAATAATAGAAGGTGAATAAAATAATGGTAACTAAACCAAAATATGGACAACTAAACTTATTTCAAGATCAAATTGAAACAACGGTAATTGCATTCTTTTCCGCAAAGGAAGAAGAATATAGATGTTACGAATTAAGACATATGAATGGTACAAGAAATAGAATTGAATTTACATATGGTGGAATAAATCATAAAATTGATTTTCATTTTAATAAGGATGGAAGTACTACAATTGATTTAACACCTGGTGGTACAAATGCAATAAAGGAAGAATTGGCAAATTTTATATTGAACTCACCTATTTGTCAAGATAAAGAAATTAGCGGTTTAGACAAACCTTGGTTTACATTTGAAAATGTGAAATATGAAGATTTTAATGTTGTATTAGATTTAATAAAAGCTATTGATGGCGTCTTTGAAGAATCGAAAAAAATAATTCCTGGCGGGGAACAGTGGATATTACATTCGACAACAGGGGAAAGAGTGACAATTAGCTATTTTTTTAAAAGACAAAAAGCTATGGTTCAAGGTAAACCATTAAAACTATTTTCAGAAACATATACTTATTTAATGACGTTAATTGATGTTGAGGAAATTCCGAAAATAATGAATCAACAGTTAAATGTTGCTACTGGTATTACAAAAGAATCAATCAAAGAGGAATTAACTTTATATTTACCAGATGCAGCTGATAAGTTGAATGATAAGATTAAGCGATTATCTTATCAAGCAATAATGAACCTGAAGGTTAATGATGAAATGTTTGATTATAGTTTTCTAGCGTTTCCAGCATTAAGGTTACTTGAAGGTCACCTCAAGTACATTATGAAGGAAAAACAAATAGAATTAGAAAAAGGAAAGTTCAGTATGTTTACGTGTACGGAAACAGGGAATAAAAGGTACATACTACATCCTGAATTTGATTATAAATTCACATCAAATCAAAAAGAATATGTTGAGAAAGCGTATAATTTCTTCAAAAATAACCGACACTCATTATTCCATTGGGGGAATATTGATAATCCATTAGGGCAAGATAGAACGAGAATGGTTGAAAGGTTAGATGAAGCAACAGGATATATTACAGATGTTTTCATGATTGTTAATAATTATTATAAATAGTTGATTTCACTTGATTAGTATGGTATTTTTTAGTTTAGTTTATTTAGAAGGAGGGAGTAGTCATGACAAGATATACGCTGGTAAAGTTAGACAAAGTAATCAGTCATTATCCTTGTATGGTAGTGGCTACTTCCTATTTAGATCCTTTAGAAAATATGGAACAAATAACTTTACTCGAATTTGATATAAAGAATAACCTGGTAACAGGTAAAGTTCTATTTGATCTGCTAGCATGTGTTGGTGACAACTCAGAACGATATCTTACATTAGAATTTGATGGTACGAACTTTGATTTGAATTCATGTCAATTCGTTCAATTTTCTAAGGAAAGTGACGTTCGTCAAATATCAATGAACGTATATCAACAGCTAAATGAGGAACTATATAATACCGTATTAAATTCGAAACAAATTGACTTGTTATTACATGGAATTGCTATATGATCAAAATAACCTAGCTATTATTTAGCTAGGTTATTTTGATTGTGTGACATGTGACAACACAATTTAAAGCACTTTTTATTTTTATTTTCTACCAACATTTTTACACAATATTGCCCGTCAGCGTATGTGAATCGTAATGCCTTTTAAATATGAAATATCTATGAGCTATTGAAATTGTATGTTGTTGTATGAAATAGGCAGACATATGAATCATTGATTTTAAAGGCTTTGGCTTTGCAATCGCATAAAATGCTATAAAACTGCAGTTATTTTATAAGGTAAAAAATACGGTCTTAAAAGTTCTTCTACTTTTCGTCAATCCATATTAAAAGCCTGGCATCAAAGGCAGGCTTGATATTAAATGGGGTAACAAAAGAGTAACGTAATCCAGTGAAAAGCTATTATTTAGTATTAAAGATGTTGCAGTACAAATCCAGCAAAACGTTTGTATGTCGCATGATAATCAACTTATATTAATTCTAGTTAAACATGTTACAACACAAAGGACTTATGGGCGGCATGATGTAATAAAGAGAAAAAGCTCTTTAGATATAAGGGTTTCGGTTGTTGACATTTTGTTGACATTGTTTTTCTCGGTAATACAATTTAATTAATTTCTTAGAAGGTCTTTCATCCGTTCACTGAACGGATGATTGGCCTTTTCTTTCATAATACGAGTCAAGTGTTCGATGTTCATGGAGTATATAGTATATATATCCGTATGTCCCAAAAGGTGATGCCTAGATATTTTGTGGAATGAATCAGAGATATTGGAGTTAAGCACGAAACACACAACAGCAAAAAGATTAAGAGTACGAGGATACTTTTCTAGGATTTACATGATTTATTAAATAAAAAAGTAAGCTATGAAAATTGGTGCTATTAGGGTAGTCAATAAGAAAGATTTGTAGAAGGAAAAAATGATATGTTCGCAGAATGTGTAATATATATGCATCTTTTTATAATGTATTTCAGGTACTGAAGAAAGTTAAATTGGAACTTTAGAATAGTGTTGAAAGTTTATTCATAATTAAGGAGGAAAGTACATGAAGAATCAAATCAGTTCCAAGGTGGAAGACAAGACCCTAACACTGGAGCGCATATTCAATGCTCCCAGAGAGTTGGTGTTCCAGGCTTTTCTGAAGAGTAGCACTTGAAGCACTGGTGGGGACCGAGAGGCTGGGGAATGCCAGTGTGTAACGTTGATTTCCGTATTGGAGACGTTTGGCATTATTGCATGAAATGCGAGGACGAGAATCAAGTCGAGTTCTATGGCATGGAATCGTGAGGAAAGGCGATATACAACAAGATCCGGGTACCAGAGGTGATTGTGTATACGGACTACTTCTCCGATTCGGAGGGCAATATTGAAGAAACGATACCTATGATACTCACTTGTTATAAGAAAAAAAACGCAGTAGCAAGCAGAGGGAAGATTTTGCGAAAAAAAAGCATTCCTCCAAAAAGGAATGCTACCATATTAATTAAATTAATCGTGCACCACCATCAATATCAACAACAGATCCAGTAGTAAATCCGTTTTTTGCTAAGTAAACGTAAGATTGCGCGATGTCTTCAGGTTGTGCAATGCGTTTCACAGGAAGTTGTTCAGCAATTCCTTTGAACATGCCTTCACGTTGAGCTTCTGGCATTCCTGCGTATATCGGTGTATTTACAATACCAGGTGATACAACATTTACGCGCATTGGTGATAGCTCAATAGCAAGTCCTCTTACTAAACCATCAACTGCAGAATTAATTGCTGCTAATGTAGATGCTCCTTGAGGTGGGCGTTGACCATAAACACCTGATGTAAGCGTGATAGAACTCGCATCATTCAAGTAAGGGAGTGCTGCAAGAGCCGTAGCATATTGACCCCAGAACTTACTGTCGAATGCTTCTTTCGCTCTTTCAATTGGCACCTCTTTAAATAGCCCCATTGTTCCTTCGCCTGCAGTTACTACCAAGTGATCAAAATTCCCCACATTCTTAAAGAAGTTAGCTACACTCTCATCGTTACGAAAATCTAGCTCATATCCTTCTACATCTTGGCCCAACAAATTTTTTGCCTCATTGAACTTGGAAGAAGAACGGCTGGCAACTACTACTTGAGCAGATTCATCTAAAAATGCTTTGGCAGTAGCCAATCCGATCCCTGAAGTACCACCGACAACAACAACACGTTTTCCTTGTAATGACATGAAATAGCCTCCAGTATTATCCGTATTTTTAATTGGTCACAAGTTGTTTATTTCCGAAAAGGACCAAATTTATTCTTGAATTTATGCTTTCAATGCTTGTTGAACCAATTTTTTCAATGGCGTTGGTTGTCCGATAAGATTTGTCAAATCATTTGAAGTTTTCCCCGTTTCCCCAGCTGCAACAGTATGGTAAATACCTGCAATTAGTTCAGCTACTGGTGCAGGTAATCCAACATCGCCAAGATAATCTTTCATTTCATCAAATGATACCTTTTTATGTGAAACTTGTTTACCTGAAACATCTGAAACAACTTCTGCTAGCTCATCGAAAGTCCAAGGTGATGGGTTGACAAGGTTGTATGATTTATTTTCATGTCCTTCTCCCGTTAATACAGCAGCAGCAGCTAATGCAAGATCTTCACGGCTTACGGCATTTAGTTTGCCATCACCTGTGTTTGTTACTAATTCACCAGTTGCTACTGATCCAGCTAAGCTTTCATCAATGAATACATCTGAATATAGTGAATTACGCAAGAATGTATAGGGTACGCCAGTTGAACGAATTGCATACTCTGTTGCCATATGGACGTGTGCAAGATCGATTTGGGATGTTTCACCAAATGCATAACCTGTGTAAACTATGTGTTTTACACCAGCATCTCGTGCAGCTTGGACGACATTTGCATGTTGACGAATACGAAGAGTATTATCTGAATCCGGTCCTGAAACAAAAAGAACTTTTGAAGCATCTTCAAACGATGTTTTCATCGACTCGTAGTCCATGTAATCGCCATGACGAACTTCTACTCCCAGTTCGGCAAGTGCATCAGCTTTTTCTACATTGCGAACGCTAGCGATAATTTCACTTGCAGGAATAGTTTTTAATAGTTCTTGAATGACACGGTTTCCATAATGACCTGTTGCACCAGTAATAACGATTGACATATAAAATTCCTACCCTTCTATTTGCAGATTATTTCAAGAGGTTTTAGTGTAACCAATATTGTTACAACGAGTATGGAAAAAATAGCTCTAAATAGAGCCGGTTTTCTCTTTTAGTTCAGACACCAATTGTTTGAGTGTAACTTGAGCCAATTCGTGCTCCATGGCAGATTGTGCTTGCAACATCTTTGTCCGAAAAACAGACTCAATATTTGCGCCTACTGGACACTTTGGATTGGTTTCATCATGAAAATTAAAAATATCTCCATTGTCTGCAACTTCAACTGCTCTATACACATCAAGTAAAGTAATCTCATCAAGTCCCTTTTGTAAATAGGTACCTCCTGCACCGGCACGTACATGGACCAACCCAGCTTTCTTCAACATGCCAATAATACGGCGAATAATGACAGGGTTCGTATTGACGCTTTCAGCAATGAAATCGGAAGTACATGAAGTTGGACTTAATGCAACTAGCGATAAAATATGGACAGCAATGGAATAACGGCTGCTAAATTTTTTCATACAAGTCACCCTCTCGATGTAATCATTATAGTTACAACGATAATAGAAGTCAAAGAATTCGTTTGAAAAGGAGGGAAAATGTGTGAGCAGTAGAGCAATTCCTATATAAATCCTTAACGAAAATAGTATATAACTCTAGCTATTGAGTAGGGAATGAGAAGTTTAGAAAATGCTCAGAATATTTCTCTGAGCATTTTGGATCTTATCAATACTACTTTAATAAATTTTCATATTCACTACCTTGAAATAGGTCTTTTGAGAGAAGCCTTGTCCATTTTACAATTGGAACATCTGGATTTTTTTCAATATAATTTTGAGTAATTAGATAGCCTATTTTATAATTCGACCTTAATGGAATTCCTTTTGAAGATTTCCCATTAAAGAATTCCATGTATATTTTCGGAGAAGTTGAATCAGCTGTTTCCTTTAAACTCTCGAGCACCTTTTCCTCGGATTCTTTTGGTATGGTTCAGTCCACGGAGCATTTATATCAGGATAAACAATAGTAGCAAACGAATTGGCTTTTCCTTCTGAAGTAATTGAATGCAAAATTGAATAATTCGCCATATCACCATTGAGCTGTGTATTTATTGCATGGTGATATTCATGAGCGACCGTATATTTTAACAATTTTTCATTATAAGATGTGTCTATTTGGATAAATATTGTGTTTTCGCCATACGTTATATCAGCTACACCCTCCATTTCTTCAACTACAAACCTATCCTCAGGTCTAAGTGGCATAACATAAATGTTTTTGTCTTCACCTGGTAGCAATTCTGCTGATTTTATTAGTGCTTCTTTTATATACACATTAATTTTCTCTTCGTTTTGTAAAAGCTTAATAATGTTATCTTCAAACTTATCAACCTCTGTTGATGATAAAAAAGGGTACTCCAAAGGTAAATACATAGCATATTTTTCCTTTATAGGTTCTAACACTTTTTCTACATATGCACTTGGGTTACTTTGGGAAGGATTCTCTTGAACATAGTCGGTTTAATCAAGTACTTCGTCAATATTGTCGATATCCTCTTAAATGATGCGTTCGATTGAAGAATTTTTTACCTGTAGAACTGTTTCTATGAAAAGACGACGTCCTTCTTGTACGTACTTACCCATCGAATGTAAATCCGTTGAGAAGTTAACTGAAGCGGGGAAGTGGCCTTTTCCATCCTTCCCTTCACTTTCTCCGAAAAGCTGTTTCCACCATTCTGCTACAAAGAGTAGACGAGGCTCATAGCTTACAAACAATTCAATTGACTTTCCCTTATTATAGAAAATATTTCTTACTGCAACGTATTGGTAACTTTCATTTGTAGCAAGAACGGGATTATTGTATTTGTGATAGGCAGCTTTTGCCCCTTCCATCACTTGGTCAATATTAAGACCGGCTACTGCCATTGGAAGTAAGCCAACAGTCGTCAGAACTGAGTAGCGTCCACCTATGTTGTCCGGAATAAAAAACGTTTCGTAACCTTCTTCGACCGCCAGATTCCGAAGGGCACCCTTGCTCTGATCGGTCGTCATATAAATTCGATTCCTTGCTTCTTCTTTCCCATACTTCTTCTCCATAAATGTACGGAAAATACGGAATACTAAAGCAGGCTCGGTCGTTGTACCTGACATGGAAATAACATTAATAGAAATGTTTTTGCCCTCTAATACTTGAAGTAAATGTTCGATATAGGTCGAGCTAATATTATGTCCAGCAAAATAAACTTCCGTATTTCCTTTGACTTGCTTATGAAACGTATGGGATAAAGCCTCTATTGCTGCCTTTGACCCTAGATAAGAACCTCCAATACCAATAGCGATTAGCGCGTCTGACTGTTGTTGAATTCGTTTAGCAGCTAGCTTCACTCTGTCAAATTCCTCTTTGTCGTATGTAAGTTTCGAGTTAACCCATCCTAAGTAATCAGAACCTGCTCCTGTTTGTTGGTGAATTTGGTTATGCGCTTGTTTTACAAATTCACTTAGATTTTCAACTCACTATTTTTCATGAATGATAAAACATTGGTGAAATCAAATGAAACGGTCATATCTCATATCACCTTTTGTTATTATGTTTTTCTACCACCACTTAAATTGATCGGATTGCAATAGCTGATTTGCTTCTTCTGGACCAGTTAAACCTGCAGGATAGGAATATAAAGGTAACAGATTCTCCTGATATGCTTCTAATATCGGTTGGATCCACTCCCACGATAATTCGACTTCTTTCCAATGGGAGAAGAAGGTAGCATTACCGAGCATTGCATCAAATAGAAGAAGTTCATATGCTTCCGGCTGACTTTCCGAATTGGTTGAGAAGTTAATCCAAACAGGTTCAAAATGATTACTAGAAGGATTTTTCATGTTCACCCGTAAAGAAATATTTTCGTTTGGACTAATCTCGATGATCAATAAATTCGGAGTGATTCCTTGTAGCACATCTGAATCTTTCATCTTGTTCTTAAACTCAATGACAATCCGTGTAGACTTCTGATCCAATCTTTTCCCCGTGCGTATATAAAAGGGAATTCCACTCCAAGATGGAATATCAATATATAAGCGAGCCGCGAAATAAGTATCATTTTTTGAGGAACCATCAACACCGGGCTCTTCTTTATATCCAAATACTGGAGTACCTTGAATCTCTCCAGAATCGTACTGACCGCGGACAACATCCTTGTATGCATTTTCTTTTAGGAGTGGTCGAAGAGATTCGATAATTTCCATCTTTTTAACATGAATTTCATTTGACGTTATTTTCTCTGGGAGGTAAATGGCTGTCATCATCACTAACTGAAGAAGATGGTTCTGAACCATATCACGAATGGCTCCTGCTTTATCGTAATAATCAGCCCGAGTTTCGACCCCAACCGTTTCACTTGCAGTAATTTGGACATTCGAAATTTGTTTATGATCTAGTAATGATTTCAGTGCGGGATTGGCCAAAACTAAGGTTTCAAGATTTTGGACCATTGGTTTTCCTAGATAGTGATCAATTCTGTAGATTTCATCTTCACTGAAAGTTTTGCTCAAGTTTTTATTTAATTGCCTTGCCGTCTCTAGATCACTTCCAAATGGTTTTTCAACGATGAGGCGCTTCCATCCTTTGTTTTGGCAAATACCACTTGAATTAAGATTTGACGTAATAACATCAACCAGACTTGGTCCAACAGACAAATAGAATAGTCGGTTTTGTGGAATTCCTAGCTCAATTTCTCTGTTTTCAATGAGTTCGTGCAAATGGTGATAGGATTCTTTGTCTGTCGCATCAAATGCACAGTACCGAAATTCGGATAAAAAATCTTGCAGACCAGAAGGTTGTACAGCTCTTCTGGAGTATGCATGAAGAGCTCTTTCCACCTTGGACTGAAAATCTTCGTTTGAACAATAGTTTCTGCCTAAACCAACTATAGAAATGGTATCGGGTAATTTACCATCAAGATATAAATTATATAAAGCAGGAAATAATTTTCGTTGTGCTAAGTCTCCCGTTGCTCCAAATAATACGAATGTCATGTCTTGTATGAACCATTCTTCTTGGAATCCAATTAATTGATCTTTTACATCAAATTCTACTGCGGTATTCCAGTAATTCATATTCAATATCCACCAACCTTTACAATCAGTATTTTGTTTAAACCATGAATGATAATCGCAATAGTTCTCAGTATACGGACTGCATTCAATTTATGTAAGTACGCACTCGAAAGACAAATAATGTATAAAAGCATACTTTTGTTTGAGCATATGGGGAATGAATAAGCAAGAATGCACTAACGATACGAAATTGACTGACTTTGAAACCTTCAAATTAATTTGGTTCTCACTGGGGGGCTTTCGTCCTGTTATGGTCAACTATATTGTTTTGAAAATTCAAGAAAAAACATATTAAATAATGTTGTTGATATTGAATTGATAAGGTATCCTTGCCTGCCACTAGAGTGTGAGGGGGGAACCATAAATATTAGGCCCAGCGAAATGTGTGGCAAGCCAAATATACGATAATAACTACATCATTTTTAGGAGACTAAGATTAGTCATGTTAAATTTTTTTGTTGAGAAGAATAAAACGAATGAGACATTTGCGGAGAATATACGGCAAACGAAAATATTTAACCGTATCGTTTAACTTAACTAAATTTATATAGGGTAAGAAAGCGAAGTAGCTTTTCGGGTTCATCCTGTGATCCCACATCGTTCCCAAGAAATTTTATCCCATGACTAGATATTGGAGTGAGAAGAAGACATTATATAGATTCATGGCACTCCTATATTGGAAAGAATGTTTACAGTATACTTTTTGTCAGTATATGAATTTAAAGTGCGTACTTCACAAAGTCGATTGCAGAACTTACACTAAGTTTGTACCAAAAATACGAATATAAGGAGTACAACATACATGAAATTACAATTAGCTTTAGATTTAGTTAACATTCCACAAGCCCTAGAACTTATTAAAGAAGTCGAGGATCATATTGATATCGTTGAAATCGGAACTCCAGTAATCAATAAAGAAGGTCTTAAAGCAGTTGATGCTGTTAAAGCTGCATTTCCTAACCTAGAAGTTCTTGCAGATGTTAAAATCATGGATGCTGCAGGTTATGAAGTCTCTAATGCTGCAGCTGCAGGTGCTGACATAGTTACAATTCTTGCACAAGCAGAAGACTCTTCAATCAAAGGTGCTGTTGAAGCAGCAAAAAAATTAGGTAAAAAAATCTTGGTTGATATGATTGCTGTGAAAGACATCAAAACACGTGCAGCAGAGCTTGATATGCTTGGTGCTGATTATATCTGTGTACACACAGGGTATGATTTGCAAGCGGAAGGAAAAGATTCATTCGAAGACCTACGCACAATTAAAAGCGTTGTAAAAAATGCGAAAACTGCAATTGCTGGCGGAATCAAGTTTGAGACATTACCGGAAGTGATTAAAGCACAACCAGATTTAATCATTGTTGGTGGTGGAATCACAAGTAAAGAAGATAAAAAAGCAGAAGCAGCAAAAATTCAAAAGCTAATCAAAGAAGGCGTGATTGCGTAACATGAATACAAAAGGCTACACAGATGAGATACTGGCCGAGCTAAAGCGAACTCTTGAACTCATCAATGATGAGGATGCCGAAAAGGTAGTCGAATGTATTTTACGTGCAAAAAAGATTTTTGTTGCAGGTGGAGGACGATCCGGCTTCATGGCTAAGGCATTTGTTATGCGCATGATGCATGTTGGACTTGATGCGTATGTTGTAGGAGAAACAGTAACACCTAATCTAGAACCGAGTGATATCTTTATTGTCGGTTCTGGTTCAGGTGAGACTGGGAGCCTGGCAGCTATGACGAAAAAAGCGAAAAGCATTGGTGCAACAGTAGTAGCTGTTACCATTAATCCTGATTCTACAATTGGTAAGTTGGCTGACATTCAAATTGAAATACCTGCTCAAGCAAAAGCGGAAGGCACCAGTGGAAAATCGATTCAACCGATGGGCTCTCTGTTTGAGCAATCGCTTCTTCTATTTTATGATGCAGTGATATTAAGATTCATGGATAAAAAAGGATTAAAATCCGATGTGATGTACGGTAGACATACTAATTTAGAATAGAGTTGCAAATAAACCTGGGTCTGAAGTTATGTAGACTCAGGTTTATTTTGAATTTGTTCTAAGAGCACGAATACTCTTTACTTCCTTGTTTCATACCTATAGAGACCAAAGCAGTTTCACTAGACAATCTGACAAATAACATGCGAGGATAGCTTTATAACTAGAGAATATATTGAATAGTGGAAGGGGTGATTAAATATGAAAATGCATGATGTAACAGGTGCAATTTATGAAGGAATGACCGTGTACAAGAACAAACCGGAAAAACAACCGAAATTAAATACAATCACAAATGGATATGTGACAGAGACACGGCTGGATTTCGACGTGCATACAGGAACACATATCGATGCCCCTCTACACATGGTCACTGATGGTGATACGTTTGAAACGATTCCATTAGACAATCTTACAGGACAGTGTAAAGTATTCGACTTAACTGAAGTGGAAAATGGAGTTTCAAAAGCTGACTTAGAAGGGTTTGACATTCAAAAGGGCGATTTTGTTTTACTAAAAACGAAAAATTCATTTGAGGAAACATTTAATTTTAATTTTATTTTTCTCGCACAAGATGGTGCAGAATATCTTTCTGAAGTAGGTATTCGAGGGGTTGGAATTGATTCACTTGGAATTGAAAGAAGTCAAGAAGGGCATCCAACACATAAAACGTTATTTGCAAATAACATCATCATAATAGAAGGACTTCGCTTAAAGGAAATTGATCAAGGGCAATACTTTATGGTGGCAGCACCATTAAAATTAATGGGTACAGACGCTTCGCCTGCAAGAGTATTGCTATTTGAGGGGCTAAGATAACCATTTTGAAATTAGTTATTAAGCGTTTCTACAAGGAGAGATTCTATATATAAAATGATGGCGATCGACCTTGATGGGACGTTACTCACTGACGAATTAATAATTCCCCCTAATACAATCACTGCTATTCAAAATGCGGTTGCGAGGGCCATTATTAAATAATCGAATATTAAGGAACATATGTCTTGTTACACAAATGTTCCTTAATATTTTTATATACATTGGTTTACTTAAGGTCATTTGGAAAGACAAGTCGTATTTCTTTTCGGACTTTATCCAACACTTGCATTGTAGTGAATGAGTTTTCAAATGAGTTTGTAGTGGATTCCGTTTTCTGTTGGCTGATTAAATCAATAAATTCTTTCAATTCATAATACATAGCGGGATGAGATTGCTCGACAGTTAATGGTTCAATTGTCCCGTCATTGTAATGAATTTCTACTTTTTCTGCCGAATGGATCTTATCAATAATCATGCTGCCTTTTTCACCTTGGATTTCGCTTGGTAAATAAGAGTTGGTAATTTTTGAATACATCACAACTGCATCTTTATCATCGTATTTCAATATGACACTACCTTCACCATCCACACCTGAATCCAGTATAAGACCTGTTGCCTTCACTTCTTTTGGTTCACCAAATAATGTAACAAGCGGATACAAACAGTAGACGCCAAGATCCATTAATGAACCGTTCGCAAAGTTTGGATTGAAAGCATTCAGGACAATGCCTTCTTTGTATTTATTATAACGAGATGAATACTGACAATAGCTTGCAAAGTATCTACGGACAGGACCAATTTTATGTAAGTTATCTTGAATAACCTTGAAGTTTGGAAGTAGTGTTGATTTCATTGCTTCCATTAATAGGACGTTATGATTTTTTGCTGCTGCTATCATCCTAGCTACTTCTGTTGCATTAGCAGCCAGGGGCTTTTCACATAAAACGTGTTTGCCATTCTGTGAAAATAAAATTGCTTGTTCTGCGTGTAATGAATTTGGAGTAGCAATGTAAACCGCGTCAATTTCTTCGCTAGCAGCCATTTCTTCTAAGTCTGTAAATATTTTTGTTATACCGTATATGCTGGCAAATTCTTCAGCTTTCTCATTCGTTCGAGAATAAACTGCTGTTAGTTCGAAATTTTCTACAGCCTTTGCCGCTTCAAGTAATCTTTCTGTAATCCAATTAGTACCGACTATACCGAATCGAACCATTTTTTTACCTCATTTCTTTGTTTTGTAATTTAAAACTTTGATATGAATTTTAGTATATCCAAAGGAGAGTGATGTACTAACTATGTAGCATTTAGTATAATTAGTATATGATAAAAATCAAAGTACGAACTTTTTCCACACATAGTATTCAAAAGTATACTAATTAATCTAAAGGGAAGGAGGGGAAGTAGATGCCTAATTTGGGGGAGAAAGTGTTTAATTGCGAAAAGGAACTGACACTTTCTATCATTGGTGGTAAATGGAAAATGTTGGTGCTATGGCATTTAGGTAAAGAAGGAACCAAACGCTTTGGTGAATTAAAAAACCTTATGCCGGGAATTACACAACGGATGCTTGTTAATCAATTACGTGAACTTGAAGATCATTTGATCGTACATCGCGAAGTTTATCCTGTTGTTCCACCAAAAGTGGAATACTCACTTACAGAACAAGGAAGAAGTTTGATTCCGATTCTTGATTCGATGTATGAATGGGGTAAAGATTATATAAGGAACAATTTGGAAAAGGAAAAGAAAAATAAATAATGTAGCCTGAATAAAGGCCATCCACCAGTTTAATGAACTGGTGGATGGCCTTTTCTTCCATGTTGCATCTAATCGTGAGAAATTAGCACAGGAACATTTGAATTAAAGTTAATTTTTGTGCTTTCATAAGGGTGGAAATTTGATTAGTATTACTTATTATTAATTACGTTGAGTGATATTCTACTGATGTAAAATTACATTTCATTTTTATTTTCATTTGCATTTGCACTGGCGGTGTTAAGGTTTTTTAAAGAATTTAATTCGTTGCATAAAGCCTACTCATATGAGTGGGCTTTTATTAAAAATGAGAACTCATATTTCACCTCAAACCAAAAAACCTGATGCTTTTTATGCACCCACGTAGTGTATCAAAGATTAGTTCGTTTAATTTTGATTTCATTGTACAAATATTGCACCAAAACAACCAGCGTAGTAATATTTGGGAAACTAAATAATTCATATCCGCCGAGTAAAAGATTAATTTCATAGTAAACAGAAGCACATATTCCTCCTATGTTTATAGAGTGTTTAACTATAGTAATAATTTGCAATTATTCCTCCAATTAATGTAGCAACTAAAGAGTTAATTATGGCTAACACAAAAAAGAATGATTGCGGGAAAATTTTATCTTCCTCGTATACCAATGCAAATAGGGTTAAATACTGGACACATAATCCATTTAAAAGTCATTATCTAGAGTAAAAGATGTTGCAGAACATGCTACATGAAAGTTGACATATCGCGCTTTAATCAACTTATATTCACTTTCGTTCAACATATTACAAATTGAAGGATTTATGAGTGGCATGATGTAATTCATCAATAAAAAAAGCGTGTAAACCTTGGTAATACAAGGTTTACACGCTTTTTTCTTTGTTCCCAGTGGATTGATTTTTCGGCTCCTGTGTCAAAAAGAATAGATTTTGGATCTATGTTTATTATTTTGGGGGGATTATAGTTTAATTTATGGAGAATTCTCTTAAATAATATACTGCTTTGAATATTACTTTGGAATACCCGTTCAGAAAATCGACTAAACGCGAAGAAATCGGTTTCGGTTTCAACGCAGCGAACGGTACATAGGTGAACATAATAGACGCAGGAATCGTGGATCCAACTAAAGTAACGCGTTTTGCCCTTAAAACGCTGCATCTGTAGCTACATTATTCTTAACTACAGAAGCAGTAGTTGCAAACCTACCTGAAAAAAATCCAATGGGCGAAGTGATGTGATTTTCGTCTAGAAACCTTTGTGTATAAATGTTTTTTAGGTTAGATAAAAGTAAAAGGTTAACATTTTGCCTTGGGAAAGGATTTCTAAAAATTATATTAAATGAGGACAGCTGCCTTTAAATCTTTAATCGTTCTCTCATACTATATGGAATATAAGCGGCAGCTTGAAAGCACCCCCTATGGAACGCTTTTTATTATTTCAATGGGGGTAAGAAAAAAGCTGTATGAATCGCTGATTTATTAATCACTTAAAAAGGGAGGAGAGAGTGGATATTGAAACCGACTTTATCAATCATAATAACCGGAAAAGCAGATGATGAAAATTTAGAGCAATTATTCAGGGTAGCGCAAAACTTACATTATTCTGAGCTAATCTTACTACTGAGCGGTTCATCCAACAATAAAGATTATCTAATTTATTCCAATCATGATGTAAAAGTACTTCATTTTGGTTCAGAAATAATAAGTCACAAAATGCGGGTACACGGAGCAAAAATAGCAAAGGGAAATATATTACTATTCATGGATACAAAATTCTTAATAAATTTCAAAGAAATAAGATCGCTGATACTTTGTGTAGAAAATAAAAAAGCAGATTTAGCTCTTAGCACCTTTTCAGATACACCCCAGCCAGGTGTTATCAATTTTGAATCAGTAGAATACATTCTCAATATTATCTCTAATCGGAGAGACCTTTTGTGCAGTTCGCTCTATAATGTCCCTTTTGCTATCAGTCGAGAAGCTTTAAAAATTATTGGAGCAGATAGCCTGGCAGTCCCTCCATTAGCAAAAATGAATGCAATAAAAAAGGGCTTAGTTATCGAAGTTTTTAATCACTCCAAAAATAATTTGAACAAGTTAAACGAAAAGGAAGAATCACTGATAATGGAAGAATTTTTACAATCAACGTCATCTTGGTTGAACAGTTACGGCAGAAGAAGTGGATATACGAATTTAGGGCGAAGATTTGACGTATTAGAACTTCAAAATTATGAGATACTGTCCTACCATTCGGGAGTTACTGCGATAATTTCTGCCTCCAATGAAGAGGAGACCATCGGCAATGTAATCAGAAGTGCCTTTGATGCGGGTGCTACACAAGTAGTAGTTGTAGAGAACGGTTCAACTGATGCCACTGCGAAAATAGCTAAAGAAGCAGGTGCAAAAGTCTTATCCTTCTCATATAGATTAGGGCACGATGTTGGCAGAGGAGTAGGGGCTTTGAACTTTCCTTCAGCACATTACTTATTTCTTGATGGAGACATGGTTCTTTCAGTAGAGGAACTAATTCCATTTATTACTGCTGTTACCAAAGGAGGAATAGATGTAGCCTTAAATAATTTAAGTAATTTAGTGAAGCATCCTGAATGGGATGAGGTAACCTGGTCTAAATTTTTTCTAAATAATTCATTAAGCCGAAAAGACTTGGATGTAAATACTCTAACCGCAGTTCCGCATGCTATAAATGGAAGAGCAGTTAATATAATCGGAGTTGCGAATTTGGCAGTTCCTACAATAGCGATGGTAAGAGCTGTATTATCAGGATTAACCGTTAAAGCAATTCGTGAAGTAGATGTAATATCGAAAAATAGAATAAGAAGCGAATTACATTACAGCAGTAGAGGAAACTTAGTTGAACAACTTATTATAGGAGATATGTGTCAGGGATTGTACGAAATAATTCTTCAAAAGCATGGGAGGGTCATTTAATTAAATTTCTATCCACTTTGGCTGATCAGCAACCCAAATAAACGGACTACTTTTTGAACTATCATCTTTAAAATAACCGATTAATTTCCCAGTAATAGTAGCTGAAAAATAACTTAACCCTTCTACGGGTCCAGTAGGTTGTTGTGTATAATCCCAAAGCACGTAATAATTGATTCCGTCCATAGTGGCGGTTAACAATCCTCTCGGAGATTCTGTAGGGAGATAAGCCACATTTTGATGAGTAATGAAGGTTCCAGTTGCGTCAGCTGGAGTGCCAATCTTATCAATAAAGAATGCTTCGTGCATTTGGGAGTTAAGGGCTCCGGCTGATAAGCGGTTTGTCGTTTTATCCAGACGGAAAAAACCACGTCCTTTATTATCATCCATTCCGAAGATTAGACAATGTGGTAGTATAGCTAAGTCGGTAAATTGCACAGGTGACTCACCCTCAGGCCACAAACTACTCCAGTTTTGTCCCCAATCATCAGTGAACCATACATTTGTTTTCTTAGAGCCATCACCACTCAATAACCAAATTCTACTTTCGTATGGATCAAGTTTTATATTGTGGAAATGCCATGAATCAATAACGGGGGCTTGGAAAATACTTTGCCAGCTTTGACCATAATCCCGAGAAATATATGCTTTAAGTATTTGGTTAGATTTTCTTGGCTGCAGGACATATGGAGCGAAGAGTATAATATTATCATACGATTCAAGTCCCCAAAAACTGTTGGCATCTGACACAGTATCTAACACTGCTACTTTATGGATACTTTTTTCATTAGGATCACTTTTCCACACTTGCAAACCTTTTTTGCCATCTAAATTATTACCGATAATTAGCAATTCCCTTGAAGATAGTTTTTTAAATCTGCTAATGTTGCCCTGAGTAAATGGACTTTGAATCGGAATCCAGGATATTCCTAAATCTGTCGACTTATATAGATTTAGACCACCGTATGCATATATTGTGCCATCAGGTGTAACGTCAGATATTTCTCTTCCTATGGTAGACCGAATGATAGGGCTTAATCTTGCTGGAACAGGGGTATAACGTTTAGTACTTCGTGTAGTTTCATTCTGTAAGGTAAGGTTTGACACGAATTTGACCTTTACGGTGAAAAAGTTATCATGCGCCAGGTCTCTAACGTATTTAATGTGTGTTGCGTGTTGGATGTCAGCATAAAAAATTCCGGGAATCATTATATACTCTTGAGGTATACCGCTGTTAATTGGACGAACCAATAATGAATCCCAGGTCAGTCCGTCATCACTTGAGAATTCAAAGTGGATGACGGCACTTATTGGTGTTGCAGTGGGTTTAACATTAAAAATCGCGAGGCACTTATCAATTGAAATCATTTTATTCACTTGCATTAATACATAATCCGACATTTTTCTATCCCTCTTTTCGACAATTAATTAGGTAATATTAATAGTGTCATAGAATAGAATATGATGTAGAAATATGCTTTATGAAAAATTACAAAGAAGTAATTTGGGGGAAGTGAATAAATGGAAATAGTCGATGTGCTTAAAATAAAGTACGGCATTAGTTCTGTATTCATTAAACAGCTTAGAAATAATATTTATAAAATCCAAACTACAGAGAAAACTTATGCATTGAAGGTCTATGATTGGGCAGTTAATCATAATTTTCTTTATACACTCCATCAGCAGTTAAAAAATAATGATTTTAATTATTTTCACCAAATTATTCCGACTTTGGATAGATTAAATTCTGTAACTGAAGGTAAGTTAATTTACACATTGAGCGAGTGGATTGAAGGGGTTAAACCCTCTTTTTCAAATAAAGACCACTTGATAAATGCCTCGGCATTCTTGGCCACCTTCCACCAGGCAGCCTTAGCTTCTGATTATAGTATCAAAGCAAAAGGACCAAACGATTTTTTACTTCCTATATCATTTTATGATGTCAGAGTTGGTCAATATTACAATCATATTATTTATGAAAAATTAAAAGCGTGGGTTCAACAGTTTGGAACCGATACGTTAAGAATAGCACTGGAAAGAATGGAATACGCGGAATACATTTTTCCTTTAAATAGCTATAAAGAGTTAGTGGTGAAAGAGGAAGAAAAAAATACATTTGTACATGGTGATTATAATTCTTCAAATTTGATTTTATCATCAAAAGGTCAAATGTATGTTTTAGATTTTGATGATAGTTCCTCTTACTTAAGAGTTAGCGATTTAGTCTTCTTATGCCATCTCTACATGGGAAAAGAGGGAGAAAGGCTTCTTGATATATTAAAGTCCTATCACCGGGTGAGACCATTAAGTGAAATAGAATTTGAATTTTTAAAATCACAACTATTTGTCCCTGGAAAAATTTATTGGGAAATGTATTGTAAATTATTATTAGATCAACAGGTTAGTAAAGAGTGGATTAATCAAAATCTTTCTATGTACACTGTTAACACAGTCTACAATAAAATTAAAATATTATCATATTCCGACCTATCCTAAGGTTTGTTTGAATAAGATGAGATGATTACATTATGTAGAAAGGAGATCAGAATGCCGAATCAATTTCCTGTAGGTTCTGTGGATTATACATTGGAAAAGATGGGGAAGCCAGCACCAGCAGTAACGACGACACCGGTACCACCAGTAACAACAACACCAAAACCACCAGTAACAACAACACCAAAACCACCAGTAACAACAACACCAAAACCACCAGTAACGACAACACCAAAACCACCAGTAACGACAACACCAAAACCAAAACCAAAA
>NZ_MPTA01000011.1 GCF_001939075.1 Paenisporosarcina indica
AGCAACTCTTATATCTTAGCAAATCCTCATTGTTGTGTCAACAAAAAGTTTTGCCATTACTATTTACTTCGTTGCGATTAAATTAGCGACTTTCATATCGTAACAATTATTCATTGTCATGTCAATAAAATGTTTTGCTTAATCAATTTCGTTATTGCGTTCAAATCGACAACTTTAATAATATATCAGTCTGACTAGTAGAAGTCAACGCTATAATGAAAATCTTATAATCTTAATAATATCAGAAAGTTCAATTAATACAAGTTACATTATCATTACAAAACTGAAACATATGAATCTACTATTTACATAAAGAAAAAGAAGAGCTTCTCTACTTACAAGAAACTCTTCTCAGACTTAAGTTAAGAATGCAAAATAAAGAATAAAGATTACAAACAATCCATACATAATTGGATGAACTTGTTTCCCTTTTCCAGACACGACCATCGTGATTGGGTAGAAAATGAATCCAAACGCTATCCCAGTGGCAATACTATAACCCAGAGGCATCGCAATCATAGTCAAGAATGCAGGCACCGCTATTTCAAACTTCGTCCAATCAATTTTACCTAATGCTGAAACCATCAGAACTCCTACTATTATTAATGCGGGAGCAGTAACAGCACTAGTAATTACTTCTAATAGAGGGAAGAATAAAATAGATACTAAGAATAATACGCCAGTAACTACAGCAGCAAAGCCCGAACGAGCTCCAGCTGCAACACCTGAACTAGATTCAATATAAGACGTCGTTGTTGATGTACCTAACACCGCTCCAACTACTGTTGCCGATGCATCAGCAAAAAGTGCTTTTCCTGCTCGGGGAAGTTTATCGTCTTTAATTAATCCAGCCTGATTTGCCACTGCCACCAACGTGCCAGCCGTGTCAAAGAAAGCAACGAATAAGAAAGTCAAAACTACTACAAGGAAATCTACCGTCATTAATGATCCCGGATTGTTGAAAATCGGTTCCAATGCAACACCGAATGTAGGGGCTATACTTGGAACATTCCCAATAATAGCACTCGGTATCTCTACTACACTAAAAATCATTCCAACTACGGCCGCTGCCAGCATCCCAAAGAATATTCCGCCATTAATACCGCGAACAATTAAAATAACTGTAACCACCAAGCCGAAAATTGCAAGTAGTGTGGAACTATTTCTTAAATCTCCTAAACCAACCATTGTAGCTGGATTGTTAACAATTATACCGGCATTTTGAAAACCTATAAAAGTAATGTATAAGCCGATTCCAGCACCAATTGCATATTTCAATTCAGTTGGAATTGCGTTAATTATCGTTTCACGAATACCTGATAATGAGAGAAGAATAAAAATAATACCTGAAACTAATACACCTGTTAAAGCCGTTTGCCACGGGATTCCTAAATTCAAGATAACCGTATAGGCAAAAAATGCGTTAAGACCCATGCCTGGGGCAAGCGCAATCGGATACTTCGCTAATATTCCCATTAGAAAACAACCAATTGCCGCAGCCAAAGCTGTTGCCATAAATATAGAACCGTAATTCATTCTCAGTTCATCAGGAAAGTCCTTAACAGAATCAAGCGATAAAGTCAGTGGATTGACTACAAGAATGTATGCCATCGCCAAGAAGGTTGTTAACCCGCCAATGATTTCGCGACGATAGTTCGTTCCTAGTTCTTCAAATTGAAAATACTTTTTCATGTTTTTCCTCCGTGTTGTCGTGTACACGTTGTTTCTTCTATATTAAACTACTCTCTCATTCCACTTGTTAGTAGAATTCGAGTTTTTATTAGTTTATATAGAAAAAAGCATGCAACAAAACGTCGCATGCCTCCGATTTTCTTATCAACAATCGTTAATAAGAGATAAGTAAGACGGAACGGTCCGCCTCACTAAATCGTAGTCGAGTCATTTACGGTAACTCGGTAGAAACTTTCGGGCCATATTCCCGACATTATACGACGACAGTATTTAATTTCATATGTACTATAACATTTTATAGACAATGAAATCAACCCTATTTACGAACATTATTGAAAAATAAACGAATATAGTTCGTATTAAACGAATTTTTTAGTTTAAATGCCTATTCCCACTCAATTGTTGCAGGTGGTTTACTCGTAATGTCATACAATACACGATTAATGTTAGGAACTTCATTGACGATTCGGACGCTGATTTTTTCCAAAACGTCCCAAGGGATACGTGCCCAGTCAGAAGTCATTCCGTCGATCGAGGTAACTGCACGGATGCCAATAGCGTAATCATAGGTACGCGCATCTCCCATTACACCGACGCTGCGAATATCAGGAAGGACGGTGAAGTATTGCCAAATATCTCGCTCTAGACCCGCTTTAGTAACTTCATCTCGCAAGATCGCGTCAGATTCACGAACGATTTCAAGTTTTTCTTCAGTGATTGCACCTAATACTCGAATGCCAAGACCAGGACCTGGGAATGGTTGACGCCACACGATTTCATCCGGCATACCTAGTTCAGTTCCAAGTGCACGCACTTCGTCTTTAAACAATGTATTTAGTGGTTCGATCAATTTAAACTGCATATCTTCAGGCAATCCACCTACATTGTGGTGAGACTTAATAGTTTGTGCTGTAGCCGTACCACTTTCGATGATATCAGTATAAAGAGTTCCTTGTGCAAGGAAATCCATACCTTCTAGTTTAGACGCTTCATCGTCAAATACATAAATGAACTCATTACCAATAATTTTACGTTTTGTTTCTGGATCTGATACGCCAGCTAACTTGTTCATAAAACGTTCTTTAGCGTCAATTTTGATTACGTTCATATTGAATCCGTCAGCAAATGTCTTCATTACGCCTTCAGCTTCACCTTTGCGAAGTAAACCATGGTCTACGAAGACACATGTAAGCTGATCGCCAATTGCTTTGTGAATCAATACCGCCACGACAGATGAATCCACTCCACCACTTAGTGCACATAATACTTTTTTATCGCCAACTTCTTGGCGGATCTTTTCGATTTCAAGTTCAATGAAGCTTTCCATTGACCAATCGCCTTTAGCTTTACATACACCAAAGACAAATTGACGTAATAATTCAATCCCGTGAACAGAATGGCGTACTTCTGGGTGGAATTGAACGGCATATAAACCACGTGACTCGTCAGCCATTGCCGCAATCGAGCATGACGGACTAGTTGCGATTACTTCAAATCCTTCAGGTGCAGCCGTTACATGGTCACCATGACTCATCCAGACAACTTGCTCAGTTGGTATATCTTTGAATAAAGTACTGTCTTTAATAACGGTAACTTCCGCTTTTCCATATTCTCTATGGGATGCCTTTTCGACTTTGCCGCCAAAATGCATAGCCATTAATTGCATACCGTAGCAAATACCTAATATCGGTAAATTCAATTCAAATATAGATGGATCTACGCGAAATGCATTTTCATCGTAGACTGAATTTGGCCCACCAGAAAAGATGATACCTGTTGCATTCATTGCTGTTAAATCTTCAGCCGATACTGTGTGTGGGTGCAATTCACTATAGACACCAAATTCACGAATTCGACGAGTAATTAACTGATTGTATTGACTACCGAAATCAAGTACGACGATTTTTTCTTGCTCTTTCAACATGGGGGTTGCTGACAATGTGTCCACCTCTTCAATTGGATTTCCGACGCCCTTAATAAAAAAACGCGTAGGAAAGAAAACCTTTCTACGCGTTCTTTTGCTCTCTACATGAAAAAAGCGAATGCAAACAAATGCCCATAAATAGACATGTGTGCACCCGCCTTCATAGTCAAGTCATTTTCGGCAACTTGGTAGAGACATCCGAACCGTATCATCGGACATATATGAGGGCAAACCGGTCTGTATAATTTTCCTCAATTCTACAGGTTGTTTATCGTAAAATCAACCGCTTGTCCGATTGATTAAATTTTCCCAACTTTCCCTTAATTGCACCCATTCATGAGACTTTATTTCCCTGCCGTAGAAACCTTTTTCGTATGCAGATGTTAACGTTTTCATATCTTTCGTACCAAAGAAACCATCTACATATTTTGCATAGGATTGGAGTGTCTGTCCTTCTCCGCGTTTAATACCAAACAAGGAAAGTTGATGTAACAAATGGTGATAGCTCGTTTCAAACGATTGCCAATTTTCTTTCCGCAAACGATAATATGGAACTAATAGTTTGGGCATCCACCTTTTTCTAATTCTGTACAGGATTAAGCCAAGGGCAATCAAAGCTATACTTCCAAAGATGATTTGTACACGATTTTCGGAAACCCAATCCGCCACATCTTCCATCATCTCCGTGAATCTTTCGGAAATCGATTTGCTGTCTGAAGCAACAGCAGCTTTCGGTTTTTCCGGTTTCTTTGGTGCAAGTGGTACTGCTGGTGTTTCGGTTGAATCTGATTCTAAATCAAAATCAATGTTTCCTGTTCCACTGAAGCCAATTGTAGGTTCAAATGGCATCCATCCGATTCCTGGTAAGTAAGCTTCTACCCAAGAGTGTGCATTGTTATTGGTGATTTGATACACTCTGTCACCATTATCATTTCGCATTGCTTCCCCTTCAGCAAATCCCTTTACCCAACGGGCAGGAATATCTAATGAACGAAGCATGACAACCATGGATGTGGAGAAATTATCACAATACCCACGTTTTGTTTCAAATAAAAATTGGTCTACATAGTCTTGACTCGACTTGGGAATAGATACATTAGTCTGATCGTAAATAAATCCGTTTCTAGGGAAATAGCTTTCTAGTGCTCGAGCTTTCTCATACAAACTAGTTTTATCTTCTGTAATTGAATATGCAAGTTCTCGAACACGCTCTGGTAATCCTTCTGGTAATTGTAAGTAGCGATCGAACTCTGGTGTCAATTGCGCCAGAGATTCCGTAGTCGTCGCACGCAAAGCAGTTAAACTGTATGACGGCTCACTGAAGGAGATACTGTATTCTTTCAATTCCACCTTATCATTCTGCTGGAACGTCTCAATTTTTTGCGTATTGTTAGAAATGGAGAAAGTCGTTCCAACCGGTGCTTCCGCTGCGATCGATCCATATGGATACATAAGGAAAGGATATTGCAACAAAAACGTAAAAGAAGCAACATCGTGGTCTTCAACCGGACCGACTGCGATTCCGGTATCGATCTGATCACCAACTGTGTAATTTCGAATTTCATTGGAACCAACAGATTGTTCCCATCCTTTTGATGTGTACGTATCTTTCGTTTCAATCTTCCAGTACTGCGGTGTTTTTACAGTTGCTTCAAACACAACAGTAGAATCAGGGAGGTATGCCCCCCCTAGATTAGAATCATCTTCACCGTATCCAATCCTTCCGACTCCTTTTGCACTGCCTTGTCCCCCACCTGCCCCATCAGCAAATGATTGGATAAAAGGAACTGGATCAGCCCACACTGGAGCTGCTTTCGGAAGTAAATATCCCATTGCACCACTAAACCCGACAAGTACAATGAGCGGCACAATCAAATTTGTATATTTCCCCTGCCCCATGGATATGTGATTGCTTTCAAAGATTTTAGCTACTTTCAATAAGCCAGAAAGAAGTAAGCCGACTAGCATGACACGAAGAATCGCACCATCGGCATCGTACGGACTAAATGTATCCAGGACGGCCATGAATATGACGGTCATGAAGAAAAATAAGAAGATATTTAATCGGACACTTATCCAATGATGAATTAAATAGGCAGTCATCCACAATAACAAAAAGAACAATACTGTTCGGAATGAATCTGTAACGACAGATAAATCCCGACTCATGAGTGCCTCCAGATTAATAAAAACATCTTTTATTAAGAATGAAAATCCTTCAGGTGAGAAAAATACCTGATCTGTATAAATAAAAATTAGAACCCAAAAGATATATACGAGTTTCCCTAGTCCTGAAAGCCACCAAGGAATCGATAAAAAACTAAAGACAAAACACAGCACAATAAAAGCCAGGAATATAGACAAATAGTTCGTATCTGTTAACTCTACAACTGGGATCAGCCATTCACGCAATAAGAAGAACACGAGTACATAAAAAATAGCTTGTAACCATTTATTTCTTAGACTGATCTTCATGAACGACCCACCTCCGTAAAGGCATTTGCGAAGTGATCTTGGGACAGCACGTGAATTGTCATCCCTCTAGAACGTGCAAGTTGATGAATTGTAATTGCTTGTTTCGATAACTTTTCGCCTTTTTTCACTACGACAAAGCATGTACACTTACGCAGGTTTTTTGCTGCTTTTGGAATGGCTTCAATCATACCTGATGTTAAATCTCCAGTGATGAGGAGAATCGACGTAGCACTCGACATCGCTGGGTCCTTCGGTAATATTTTCTCGATTGGTTGTTTTAAATCAGCTTCCACTTTCGCCAAATGGAACATCGTCCGTTGCAAATGATCCTCACTTTGGACAGCCGGCAAGTAAAAACGGCTCGCTCCTAAAGATAGGAGTGCTGCACTTGCTTGATTACGTACGACCGCATGTAACACCGATGCGGTCAATTCAATCTGTTCTTCAAAATGATTCGAATCTTTCCGATCAACTAGAATAAATAAATCTTGTGATTGTCGGTCCTCAAACTCTTTTGTTCGTAAAGTCTGTGTACGGGCAAATGATTTCCAGTGAATCCATGACACACGATCTCCTGGTTGATAGTCTCGGACTCCAGTCGCCATTGTCGTATCTTTAACAATCGTAAACGGAGAAGCCGCGGCACCTTGATCGTATCGAGTTTCAATTGGCATATAAATCATCTCCGTGATATTCGGGTAGACAATGACCGTATGCTTCAAAGGGATGATACGGGATTTTTTCACCCATCCAAAAAAGTCACTGACGGTAATTTCAACTCCGTCCAATTTATGTTCACCACGCGGCATATGATCAATTTCATATGTCCATTCAATGGTCTGTTTGAACCCAACCATTTTGATTGTTTTTAATTGGTGCCCGGCATGACGCATAAGTGGAGCACTTTGTGTGATTTCATTTACAACTAAATAGAGCATGGGATAGCGAGATGGTCTCTTTATTTTTATCGTAACGATAAATTTTCCGCCTTTACGTATTTGAGCCGTTTGAATATAACGTTCCACTTCGATTTTTGAAATCGGACTAAAGAAAAATGCGATGGAATACAACGTAAATGGGAGAATGGTATAGAAAATAAACCAACTAACAAAGCCCCCTTGAAACATGGCAAATGTAAAAGCTGAGATTAATAGAAGAATGACAAAAAGGAGTCTACCTCCCAATGCCCACGATTCTTTTAATTTCTTCATTGTTTTACAAGTCTCTTAATCGGGACATTGGTTTTTGCTAAAATACGTTCAACGATTTCTTCAGGAGTAATCCCATCGTACCGTGCCTCTGAACGTAACATCATCCGATGACTAAAAACAAATGGTGCTAAATATTGCACATCATCTGGTGTAACATAGTCTCTCCCTCTTAACATAGCCAAAGCTTGTGACGCTTTCATCAAAGCTAAAGATCCCCGCGGACTTACACCTAAATAAACATATGAATCTTTTCTAGTACGGTTTGCTAAATCAACAATATAATTTTTGATTGTATCATCAACGATGATTTCTTTAACTTCTTTTTGTAAGTGGAGTAAGTCTTCGAGTGAAATAACCGCAGTTAAGTCTTCAATTGGTGCGGATCTTTCAGCACGTTTTAATACTTCAATTTCCTCGGCATGTGTAGGATATCCCATTCGAAGTTTTAATAAGAAACGATCTAATTGTGCTTCTGGAAGTGGGTAGGTTCCCTCATATTCAATTGGGTTTTGAGTTGCCATAACGAAAAATGGTTTAGGAATAATCATCGTTTCGCCATCAATTGTGACGGTGGCTTCTTCCATCCCTTCGAGAAGTGCCGATTGTGTTTTAGGAGACGTTCTGTTAATTTCATCAGCTAATACAATATTCCCCATAATCGGACCGGGTCTGAACTGGAATTCCATTTCTTTTGGGTTATATATAGAAACACCAATAACATCGGATGGCAATAAATCCGGAGTGAACTGAATCCGTTTGAACTGTGCACCGACCGATTTGGCTAACGCACGTACCATCATAGTTTTTCCTACGCCCGGAACGTCTTCAAGCAAAACATGTCCCTGAGCGATGAGTGCAACCACACTCAATTCTGCAATATCACGCTTCCCAATCATTACACGCTCAATGTTATCTATAATCGAAAGGATTTTCTCTTGATTTTTCATATCTCTTTTCCTCCAATTGCCCTACATACTTTATTTTATTTGTTAGAAAATTTGCACTTTATATCATTAGTTTACCTAAATTTTACCGATTAAACAACTCTTTGAAAATAAGAAAACACACATAGCGATAGCCATGTGTGTTGTTTGTTATTTCCAAAATTCATCAAAGATGGTAATGGGCATATGACGTTTATGCTGTGAACGTAAATAATATCCTTCGATTTTTTCCCGTGACTCAGAAGGAATTTCTTTTCCTTCTAAATAGTCATCGATCTGCTCATAGGGAACACCAAGAGCCACTTCATCCGGCAATGCTGGTCGATTTTCTTCTAAATCTGCAGTCGGAACCTTTGTATACAAGTGTTCGGGGCATCCAAGCACCTTCAACATTTGTTTCCCTTGTCGTTTGTTTAAACGGAAAAGAGGCACTAAATCAGCTCCACCATCCCCATACTTTGTATAGAAACCGGTGATTGCTTCTGCTGCATGATCCGTTCCAAGGACAACCGCATGATGCATAGCGGCGATTGAATACTGTACTTTCATTCGCTCACGTGCTTTTTCATTCCCTTTAGCAAAATCAGATAGCGTAATGCCAGAAGCGTCAAGTGCACGTTTGCTAGCATCGACTGCGTCTTTAATATTTACTGTATAGACTTTGGTTGGTTGGATGAAATCCAGCGCATCTTGGCAATCCTCTTCATCGAACTGGAGACCATAAGGTAAACGAACTGCATTGAAAGAATAGGTTTGTGCTCCCGCTTCATCATTTAATTCATCCACTGCCATTTGAGCTAGTTTACCTGCGAGTGTAGAATCTTGGCCACCGGAAATCCCAAGAACTAATCCCTTTAAGAAAGGATGTTTCTTCAAATAGTTTTTCATAAAATTAATTGAAGTCCGAATTTCTTCTTGAGGATCAATCGTCGGTTTGACTTGTAATTCTTCAATAATTGCTTGTTGTAAGTTTATCATCAGCGTGCCTCCTTAAGAGTAATGCATGCGGTCAACCATTTCTTGTACTTCCTGGATGTTTCGCATTTTGTTATCCCAACATTTTTGGCTTAAATCCACTGGATATTCTTCTGGATTTAATGAGCGTTTGTATTCATCCCATAGCAATTCCAAATTCGCTGTCGCATAATCTTTCATTTCGAATAAAGTTGGATTCTTATAAATGATTTCTCCATTTTCAATTACTTTTGTATGGAGATCTTTTGCTTCAAAGTTTGTTACAAATTTCGAAACGAATGTATGGACTGGATGGAACATTTTCAAGCGTTTTTCATGTGTAGGATCTTCATCATACATGGTGATATAATCGCCTTCTGCTTTCCCATTTTCACGGTCAATAATACGATATAGCCTTTTGCGACCTGGTGTGGTCACCTTTTCAGTTGTGGAAGAAATTTTGATTGTGTCTTCCATCACGCCTTCGTCATTTTCAATGGAAACAATTTTGTACACGGCACCTAATGCTGGTTGATCATATGCAGTGATTAACTTAGTGCCAATTCCCCACATATCCACTTTCGCACCTTGTGCTTTTAAGTTCAAAATCGTATATTCATCTAAATCATTGGATACGACGATTTTAGCATCTGGAAATCCAGCTTCATCAAGCATTCGACGGGCTTCTTTCGAAAGGAAGGAAATATCACCACTATCTAAACGAATGCCAACGAAGTTATTTTTATCTCCCAGTTCTTTTGCGACTTGAATCGCAGTAGGAACACCAATTTTCAGGGTATTATACGTATCGACAAGGAACACACAGTCTTTATGACGTTTTGCATACGCATGAAAAGCTTCATATTCACTTTTGTAGGCTTGAACGAGTGAATGGGCATGAGTACCAGCTACGGGAATGCCGAATTTTTTTCCAGCTCGCACATTACTCGTCGCATCCAGTCCGCCAATAATGGTCGCACGGGTACCCCAAATCGCCGCATCCATCTCTTGTGCACGACGGGTCCCAAATTCCATCACGACATCGGATTTCACAATTTGTTTGATTCGGCTAGCTTTCGTCGCAATTAAGGTTTGGTAATTGACGATATTTAAAAGTGCCGTTTCAATAAGTTGTGCCTCGACAAGTGGAGCTTCAATTCTCATAATTGGCTCATTTGCAAAAACAAGCTCACCTTCTACCATTGAATAGACGTCACCCGTAAATCTCACATCGCGTAAATAGTTGATGAAGTCTTCTTTATAGCCTAACTCGTCCTGCAAATAGGCAAGATCGCTATCAGAAAGATGAAAATCACGAAGAAAGTCAAGTACACGTTCAAGGCCAGCAAAAATCGCATAGCCATTTCCAAAAGGCAAGTTGCGGAAAAACAACTCAAATACTGCTTTACGGTTGTGTATCCCATCTGCCCAGTAAGCTTCCGACATATTTATTTGATATAAGTCTGTATGTAACGCAAGACTATCATCCGCGTATTTTGACGACATAAATACCCCTTCTTCCACGTTCATCATTGTGTTTAGTATACACTATATACCCTGTTTTTTTCTCTCTTAACAAAAACGCAAACCAATATGAGAATTGGTTTGCGTTTCAACATTAGGTGCCCATTTTTCTTCGTGTGTTACTAACTTTTTTCGTTTGTTGACTTTGCATTTTTTTTGCAGACTGCGTTGAATTTCCTTTTGCATTGTTGCTAGCTGATTGGTTTTTCTTCGCTTCAAGCTGCTGTTGCATCGCTTCTTTTAAAGTCATTTTCTTTTTTGGTTCTTCTACTTGGTTTGGCTCATTGTTTTCAGTCATGTGAAATCCTCCTTACTCTAAAGAAATGATTATTCTTACCTTAACTTCATTATACTCGATATTCTACGATTACTGGGTAATTTCTATTGTTAAAATAAAAAAGAACTCATATACCAGTACACTGGACAATTATGTAGCATTCTTTTCCTTCTATATATAGATGTATAACTTCCGCATTCTTTTTAGACATTGCTATGCATACACTTCGAATATAAGGAGGTTGTTGCATGTGAAAGGGAAAAAATTTGATTGGCTAGGTGTCATCTTAATCTCGCTAGTGGTTCAATTTATCGTTCTTCAGTTTTTAATGTTCATTGAAATGAAATTACTTCCCACTATTTCCTTTGCTTTACTCGTTAAAATCAATTTCTTTGTGATTGCATTTATTGGCGGTCTTGTTGTTATGCATTATTACAAAAAATACTCTCCGAATATGGGGGGGATTTGTGCAGCCCTCTTTATTGTACTCAGTGAGTTGTATAGTAGTCATTTTGTCTTTAGTTTCACATTACTATTTGTTTTACTAGTCGCCTATTTAGCAGGCTTTGTAGGTTCCACATTATACACAAAAAAGTTAGTCTTGAAACGATTTAGATAGGTTGGCACTTAAAAAGCCTTTCGAAACAGAAAGGGAGGAAACTGAAAGGTTCAACATTATGACCGGATTAAGTATTCCCTATCATACACGCTTCGGCGCTTTGTGGATGCCTCCCTCGAGAAGCCAGGCAGAAAATCACTGCCAGTCTTCTCGCTCCGGCTACCACTTGAAAGTCGCCTAAGCTGATTCTGCCTGGGCATATTGATACCATATATTTCCGTCCAGTGTATACAAATAATAACGAGCCTTTCCTATCGAGGAATGAATCGCTAGTTTAGGTTGGAGGGACTTTTTAAGTGGCCTCACCTTAACTATTAGAAGGCCATATAGCGATGTTTTAGAATTGTAGACTTTTTATCAACAGTCAATTTCTAAAATAATTGGGCAATGGTCGCTCCCCAAAGTTTTGGGATGTATATAAGCATCCTTCAAACATTCGGCCACTCGAGTGGATGTAATGAAATAATCGATTCTCCATCCGATATTACGCTCCCTCACCTTATTCATGTAAGACCACCATGTATATGCTCCTTCTTGCTCTGGATAAAAATATCGAAACGTATCGATAAATCCTTCCTCTAGTAACGCTGTCATCTTGCCTCGTTCCTCTATTGTAAACCCCGAATTCCCTCGGTTAGATTTCGCATTTTTTAAATCGATCTCTTCATGTGCCACATTTAAATCGCCACACATAATCACCGGTTTCACTTGATCTAATTGCTGTAAATACGTTCTGATTTCATCTTCCCATTCTAAGCGATAAGAAAGTCTTGTTAAATCTCTCTTTGCATTTGGTGTATAGATGTTCACTAAATAAAACTGATCATATTCCAATGTCAGAATTCTACCCTCGGCCTCTTCGTTCAATTCCCCTATGCCATACCTGACCGAGAGTGGCTTTATCTTGGTAAATACAGCTGTCCCAGAGTACCCTTTTTTCAAAGCATAGTTCCAATATTGATGGTATCCTTCAAGTTGTAATTCGATTTGTCCGGCTTGTAACTTCGTCTCCTGCAAGCAAAATATATCTGCATTCACTTGTTGAAAATACTCCAGAAACCCTTTTTTCACACATGCTCTTATGCCATTTACATTCCACGATACTAACTTCATCATGTGTTACACCTCTTGTTGAATCTATTTTTTTGTATACTAACCAGTACTCTAATATAACAAATCACACAAGAATAGGTCTTCTTAAGCTCAATTAGCTTAAGATATTATAAAGATATATAACAGCAGCTACAAATGGACTAACAAAAATACTTGAGTATATGAGAGATAGCCAAGGTTGATAATCCATATACATTTTGTTAAAAGTTATATACCTGGATGTTTTATCAGAACCCATCCTAATAATTCTATGAAAATTGTTATAAACCTCCAACTAATAGCAAGAACTAGAGCTTCTGATCGACTTGTATTAATTAGATATATGAAAATGTAGGGAGTAAAAATCGTTTTGCGATTCCTACACAGCGTTTCCTACATTCTATGCTCATTTCGATAAAGAACTTCCATGAACACTGAGTTCGGGTAGTCCAAAATATTATACTTCTCTTTTAATAAAGAGACTCATTTCGATGATGAAATGAGTCTCTTCCTATTTATCCTGCTACTTTTTCTGAAAACTGACTGTTATAGAGGTCTGCGTAGAAACCATTTTTCTCTAACAGTTCCTCATGTGTTCCTTGTTCAATCACTTTCCCTTGGTCCATCACCAAAATCAAATCAGCATCTTTAATTGTTGAAAGACGATGGGCAATGACAAAACTAGTTCGTCCCTCCATCAGTAGGTTCATGGCTTTTTGGATAAAGACTTCAGTTCGCGTGTCGACACTTGACGTTGCTTCATCCAATATCATAATTGGAGGATCTGCCAATACCGCTCGAGCGATTGTCAGAAGTTGCTTTTGCCCTTGTGAGATGTTCGAAGCTTCTTCATTTAACACAGTTTCATACCCGTCTGGCAGTGTCCGTATGAAATGATCCGCATGTGCGGTGTCAGCGGCTGCAAAAACTTCTTCATCAGTTGCTCCGTTTTTTCCATAGGCGATATTATCTTTAATGGTTCCTTTAAAGAGCCATGTGTCTTGAAGGACCATGCCAAAACTATTTCGGAGATCGCTTCGAGACATATTCCGTGTATCTCGACCATCAATCTTGATCTTTCCACCATTCAATTCGTAAAATCTCATCAATAGATTGATCATTGTCGTTTTCCCAGCACCCGTAGGCCCAACGATTGCCACCGTCTGACCAGGTAAAACATCGATGTTCATATCTTGAATCAACAAGTCTTCAGTATATCCGAAGTCCACATGTTCAAAAGTGACAGCACCTTGTGCACGCGTTAAACTTTCTGTCGTAATGTCTTTCGTTTCTTCCCCTTCATCAAGCAATTCAAATACACGCTCAGCAGCTGCGACCGTTGATTGGATAATGTTCGCAATGTTAGCGGTTTGTGTGATTGGCTGGGTGAATTGTTTCGAATAGGTGATGAATGCTTGAATATCACCGATTGAAATGGCACGTTGTGTGACTAAAATCCCGCCGACAACACTAATCAACACATAACTTATATTGCCGATAAAGAACATCATCGGCATGATGATCCCTGAAATAAACTGTGCTTTGCTTCCTGCTTTATACAATTCTTCATTAACTTGATCAAACTGGGCACCTGACTTTTTCTCATGTCCAAATGCTTTTACAACTTGGTGACCCGTATACATTTCTTCAATGTGACCATTTAATTCCCCAAGTGTACGCTGTTGATCAGCAAAGTGCTTTTGGGACCTTTTCAAAATCGGCCCAATTGCAAAAATAGACAACGGTAAGCTGACAATTGCAATTAACGTCAGGAGTGGACTAATCGAAAGCATCATGATGATAATCCCAATAATCGTTACAATCGATGTGATGAATTGCGTCAAACTTTGTTGAAGTGTGCTGCCGATTGTATCAATGTCGTTGGTCATTCGGCTAAGGGTTTCCCCGTTAGAGCGTCCATCAAAATATTTGAGCGGGAGTTTCTCCAGCTTTTTATTCACATCTTCTCGAAGATCATACACAGTTTCTTGTGCAACACTGGACATAATATATTGTTGTACGTAGCTAAATAGGCTACTTAAGACATACAGTCCAGCAAGTACGAGCAGAATCTGGCCAATTTTTTCAAAGTCAATGGCTGCTCCCGGTACTCCTTGGAATTTCCCGTATGCTCCTTCAAATAACTCGGTAATGGCGTTCCCCATGAGTTTAGGTCCAACAATCATGAAAACCGTACTTAAAATGGCTGCAAAGAAAACGGCAATCAATTGATTGCGACGTGGTTTCAAATAAATCAATAGACGTTTTAGCGTTCCCTTAAAATCTTTGGCTTTTTGCCCCATCATCATCATGTTACCGCCACCAGGACCGTGCCCTACCTGTCCGCCACTTTGAGGTTTTTTAATCTTGCTCATGCAATTTCCTCCTCTGAAAGCTGTGATAGTGCGATTTCACGGTATACAGCATTCGTATCAAGCAATTCTTGATGTGTGCCCATCCCAACAATGCGCCCCTCATCTAATACGATAATTCGGTCTGCATCTACGACCGTACTGACACGTTGTGCTACTAGCAAGACGGTTGCATTTTTTGTTTCATCTTTCAATGCAGCTCGAAGTTTAGCGTCTGTCTTGAAATCAAGTGCGGAGAAGCTATCATCGAATATATACAAATCAGGTTTTCTTATAAGTGCACGGGCAATCGACAATCGTTGTTTTTGGCCTCCCGATAAGTTAGAGCCACCTTGCTCAACTTCTGCAGCATAACCATCTGTCATTTTGCCAATGAAATCTTCGGCTTGTGCAATTGTAGCTGCGTGCTCCATTTCAGCTTGCGTGGCATCTTGTTTTCCAAAGCGAATATTGTCCTCAATCGTACCTGTAAACAGGACAGCTTTTTGTGGGACGAAACCGATTTTCGAACGTACTTCATCTTGTGAAGCCTTTCGAATATCAACGCCGTTTACGCGAATGGTTCCACTTGAAATGTCATAAAACCGTGGAATCAAATTGACAAGTGTTGATTTCCCTGAACCTGTTCCCCCAATAATGGCAGTTATTTCACCAGCTTTTGCAGAAAAACTGATATCAGATAATGCAGGTTCTTCAGCTCCTGGATAACTGAACGAGACGTTTTCAAATTCAAGCGTACCGTGTTCTATGTCAGCTTTTTCTGTCCCTTCATCAACGAATGATGGTTTCATTTCCAACACTTCGTTAATCCGTTTTGCAGAAACAGCTGCACGTGGAATCATGATGAACATCATCGACGCCATCACAAGTGCAAACATAATTTGCATGACATATTGAATAAATGCCATTAAATCTCCGATTTGCATAGCTCCATTATTAATTCGGATGCCACCAAACCAAATAATCCCAACGACCGTCAAGTTCATAACGAGCATCATGATCGGCATCATAAATGCCATGACTTTATTTACCTTGATTGACACATCTGTTAACTCTTTATTTGCTTTCTCAAGGCGTATTTTTTCTTCGGGTTCACGGTTAAAAGCACGAATGACGCGAATTCCTGTAAGATTTTCTCTTAACACTAAATTCAAACGGTCCAAACGTTTTTGCACGGTTTGGAAAAGGGGTACCCCTTTTTTTAGGATTAGCAGGATTGAACCAATCAAAACTGGCATGGTCGCAACAATTACAAGTGAAAGTTTTGCATCCTTCGATACGGCCATAATGAGTCCGCCGACTAACATAATCGGGGCACTAACAACCATACGTAACATCATGATGACTACTTGTTGGACTTGCGTAATGTCATTGGTCGTTCTGGTGATCAGTGACGCTGTTCCCACTTCGTCAAATTCTTGGAGTGAAAACTTCCCAACATGCGTAAAGACTTTTCGGCGAATATCTCGACCTAGCCCCATTGCTGCTTTGGCAGAATAATAGCTAGCAATAATGGATGCAATGGCACCCAGTGCTGAAACTAACAGCATGACCGCACCAATCTTCCATATATACGGGGTGTCTCCAGTCACAACGCCTTTGTCTATAATGTCTGCCATTAATGTAGGCAAAAAGAGGTCGGACATTGATTGAATAAAAACAAGAACGATGACGGCTAAGACAATCCATTTATAAACGGATAAGTTTTTCAGTAATTTAATCATTTTGAACCTCCCCTTGTTCTGAAATGTATGTCTCTAGAAATGTAGTAATTTGGTGGTGTGTACCGAGCAGTTCTTCAACTTGGCTTTCAGTCAACGATTCTACGACGGAATGGAAAATTTGATGAATCCCGCCTTCCTGCAGATGAATCATCTTAATACGTTCCATCCCTTTTTCATTGAGAGACAACAGAATTTCCCGACGGTTTCCCTCCACTTGTTGGCGATCAAGCAAACCTTCTCGAACAAGACCATCGACTGCTTGACTCAGTGTACTTTTAGGAAGAAATGTTTTCTCTCCCACAACTTTTTGTGTCATTTCCTTATGATGAATGATTGTCATCATAATTGTATATTGAGGAACTGACAATCCATTTTCCAAAGCTGACTTTTGAACGAATCGCATCATGTTCTTCTGTATGTTCGAAAAAGAACGTAATAACTGGATCGAACGTGTTAATTTCTGATTATTGATATCCAAATGAATTCCACAACCCCTTCATTAGTAAACTGTTCTAAAATGAACAGTTCGCAATCGGTCTATTAAACTTACATCCATTATGATGTGTAGTCAATCTGTATCTCACTAAAACTGTAAATAAAAAGTCATATAAACTTTTGAAACAAATAAAGACCTATCTTAAGTTCATTGAACTTAAGATAGGTCTTTATTTTGTATTGAATTGATAAACAATCCAAAGCTTTTATTCATCTTCTCCGACTTCTGTAAAAGCAGCCGATACCATATCGAATTCTTCGTCACTCTCGATAATGGACAATTGTTCGTCATCTTCCACTCTTAAAAAGAAGACATCAATATCTTCTTCGGTTTCTTCTATAATTTCCTCTGTAAATCCAACTGCCGCATAGTCTGCTCCATCAATACTCAACGTACCTAGCACTTCAATTTCCTGTTCCTGATCATTCTCATCCATCAACGTAAAGATATCGCCAACTTTAATCGGTTCCATATAATTTTCCCCTCCCGAGACTGTCTACCATTAATTTCTACATAGATGGTTTAATTCCTTCAAATACCACTGAGATAACTTTATTAAGCCAAGATTTAGAACCTAAACAAACCCACGGAGCCGTTTCATACGTGTATCTTCGAAGGTGTAAGTTTCTATTCTACCGCAATGCTTGATCGAGGTCTTCCATTAACTCTCCTGCATCTCCTTTTCCTACAATAATTCGGATCATGGATGGATTAATACGTACTTTCCAGAGTCTTTCCAAATTGGTTTCGTAGTTTCAGTAAAACCAAAATACTACCTCCCATTTATATGAGAAGTAGTATTATGTGTACACAATATTTTGGTTCAGTTGAATGAACTCATTTAGTTACCGTGATTCGACCATTATCTGTCTCTAACTTAATTAAATGTTTTCCATTGCCGTAAATGGCACGTTTGCTGTCGTTTCCAAATATGGTAACCTTGCCGTTATCAATTTTCGTTTCGATGGTCGCATTTGTTGGTTCCGAGTCCGTTTTGATCTCGATGCTGCCATTGTCTGTTTCTAGATCGATTGGTTGGTTCAAGCTCTTTGTGGTCATAGAGATTCTCCCATTATCTGATCTGCCTTTAATTTCACCTTTGACATGTTCAAAAATGATTTGGCCGTTATCGGTATCAACATCTGTCGTTTCAGTTTCTGTGTTTCTTACTTGGATTTGCCCATTATCAGTCTCTAACTTAAGTGTATCTGCTTGTATATTTTCTGCCGTGATTCTCCCATTGTCACTTTCGACTTGGATGCTTTCATATTGTTTCTCTGGAATGCTAACTGTTAATTTTAAGTCTTTCGTATGGAATCCAAACAAAAATAAGAATCGACGTTTCTCTTTAAGTTGAACGTTAAGTGTTTCTCCTTTTACATTTACATCAAAAGTGAATTTCGCCTTCTTGCTTGCCCCAGAATATTCTACAGTTGCTTCTGAATCTTTAGTTGGTACAATTTCCACTGCAGCATTGTTTGTCAACACGTCTATCTTTGTAAATGAAGAATCTTCAATGACTTTTTTAGTTTCCTTGTTGTCAAAAACATTACTAACGGTAAAAATAAGTAGAATTCCACCTGCTACCACTAGCAAAAGTGATAATAAGAAAATCGTTTTGTTTTTATAAAACATCTTTTTTCAGCCCCTTTTTATTAAGTTTGTATTAAACGCATCCGATATGAATTCATTGCGGTTTCTCCGAGTTGGTCGAGCAAATTATAATTGGCAAACGCTCCAACTACCGCTCCTATTCCCGGTACCATTTGGAACATTTTCACTAAATCAATAGTATCCCGATATTCCTGTTGAAAATCCCGCCAATCCATATCAGCTATTAACTGTTTCCGTTGTTCCCAGTTCTCAATAATCAACATCGTCTCTTTTCTTTTTTCTTCACTTGAAAAGGCTAGTAGGAATATATGCAAGATAAACAGTCTTTCTTCTGGATCATCTGTATCGAACCCATAAACTGCTGCAGCTTCAAACAAAAATTTCATTTTTATGGATAGTAGCAATGGAAAGTCAGCAAGACCTAGCAGAATACCTCCAGCCCCTGTTCCCGCTCCTTCAATTACAGCGGTTCTTCTGAATGAAGAAAGCTTTTCCTTAAATAGTTTGTCTCGCTCAAAGAGACTAAGTTCGATAGATGATCGTTTTTTCGTCGTTATATTTGAGCCAACAAGCGATGCCTTCACCATATTTTTAATACTTTCCGTCATCACTTTATGAAACTTCTCGGGGATCATCCCATTTATTCTTGTTTGTGCAGTTTTGGATACCCGGCTAAAGAGTCCGGATTGTCTTGTTATCTTCATTTTCCAAAAAAGTACTTCTTGTTCTACCATTTCCCTATATTCAACCATATGCCCTACTCCTTCTGCCCATCACTATCAGTTAACTCGTTATATCTATTATATCCCCTACGTCATTCAATCAAATGGACCTATGGAGTGTTTACATCTCAGACTTGAGACGTAGTAGTTATCAAGCCACTTCCTAACTACAGAGGTAATGGCACTTAAAAGAATGGCCCTCCACCAGTTTTATTAACCGATGAAAGGCCATTTCTAAAAAACAAAGCTTACACTGTACCAGACTAGATAAATGCAAATAATTGCAGCTGCAAACAAGATTACCGAAGTCAAACGATTTCTACGCAGTTTGTAACCATATGCACAAAAAAAGATTGCTGCAGCCAATTTGGATAAACCTTGATAAGTGGCATTGTCTGCAAAAAGTGAACTGCTAAAAATAATTGAAATCAGCAATGTGGAAGAAATCAAGATTTTGAACCACAAAGGTTCTTTCATGAACTGCTTGATTATAAATTTAATCCGCTGCATGACGTATAACTCCCTTCAAAAAATTATGAAGAACTTTGTCTTTTGAAAAATATATTACAGAAAAATAAGTGTAGAACTTATTTCATTCAGATGATCCTGATCAACCCACAAGATGAAGAAATTGTAGGTAGTTCCTTCTATTTCTATTGGTTCTGGATACCGGACAATCAAAGCGGCTTGACCTCTCATTTCTGGCGGTTGATCCTCTGAGGGGAAAATGAAACATGCTTCTTGTTGTTGGATTTGTGTATGACTGACGCGAGGTTCGGAACCGTATGGTAAGAGTTGGTGAAATGCTTCATTGTAGCAAATCTCACTAAGCGGTTCATCCCCGGAAATCGCAGAAATCTGAAAGAAACCATCTGGTCCTTCATACCTCTCGTCAGTTAGCCTCTCCCAATGCGAAGGGTATTGAAATTGAACATGATAGACTTCACTGGTATAGGTTTCTTTAGTAGGAGTAACTGGTATAGGAGACCATTGCAAAGACGTAACGAGTGTTCTTTCTAGTAATCGAATCGGCACAGGATGAAATAAGTCCAGCATCCAGATCTCACTTGCCATTCCATTGTCACAATCCGAAAGATAGGCAATTTCCCTGCCATCTGGAGACCATGTAACTGGTGTGGCAAAGCAATTTGAAATCGCTTTTGTCACGTCGTTCTCTCCTCGTCTTCCTGTGGTTCTAATCTGAGAAAAATAGCCGACATCTTCAAATGCTGTGGCACTGTATGCAATGGTCGATGAATCAGGGGACCATAATGGGAAATAATTTTTAGCTAGCGGTCCTCCCTTTACTTCAAATACACTCCCAGTGGAGATTTCTAAGATGTAAATAATGGAGATGCTTGCACCTGGAGATGTATAGAGTATATGGGTTCCATCCGGGGAAAGACGCACATCGTTATAACGGCCTCCCGAATTTTGAGTAATCTGTTGTTTATTAGTCCCATTGGATTGAATGCGATAAAGCTGACTAATCTCTGATGCGTCGGATGCTTGAAAAAGTAATTGTGTGCCGCTCGGAAACCACTGGACATCAGTCGCACCCGCTTGGTTAATTTTTTGGACTTGATGTGTGTTTATATGATACAAAGTGATGTCATTCTGCTTTGCATACACGAGTTTTTGGCTGTCCGGTGACCAATTTAAATAAACGCCTAACCCTTCACTAAACTGGTCAATACGGATAATAGTCCTATCAGATAATTGGAGGACATAAAGAATTTGATTTTTACCTACAAAGGCGATCATATTACTGTCAGGAGACCAAAATGGAATCGAAAATGATTCTCCCAAAGCGGTTGTAAGTTGTACATCCTCACCATCATCTAGGTTATATAACCATATATCATACTCTCCGTTTACATTGGCTGTATACGCAATTAATCCCTGGCCACCAGGAGGAGCATAAGGAATAAGCAACTGCATACCAGGGAGTATAATAGTCGATGGAAGCTGATTCAACATTCTGATCAGTTCGAGATTACACACACCATTTGTCGTTACATTAAAGCGCCTCGCTATTTGAATCAGTGTGTCTCCGGGTCGTACCACGTAGTAGGGGATACCTGGAGGAACTTTCAACAGTTGATCGACATGTAGAATATAAGGAGGAAGGAGTCCGTTTGCTTCGATAATAACTGATTGTGGGACACCAAAGGTTTGAGCAATTTTATAGACTGTATCACCAGGTCTAACACGAACGACATCAACTCCCGGTGGTACGGAAAGCTGTTGACCTACATAAATCGTGTAGGGCGGTATCAAATTATTTGCAGCCACAAGGGATTCCACCGGTAGCTCCCAGCGTCTCGCTATCTTAAACAGAGTATCTCCAGAACGAACTGTATAAAAAATTTGTATGTTAAACCCTCCATTATCAATTTATTAATTCGAGAAAAGGAGAGATCCACTTTTTTTTACGTTCATTTTCCACGAATACTATAGCCTATCGTAGTGAGAGGGAGATTGTGCATGTCTTATGGAAGATTAAATAAAGTGTAAACGACAAAAAACGCCTAAGCATAAGCCTAGACGTTTGACTGACAACCTGGTTAAGTTCCGCAGTCAAAGTAGTATATGCAGTTCATTACTCATGTATGACAACCAACTTAGAGGAAACAGGATAAGCAGATCAACAAGTTCATTCATTCTTTTTTAAATCATTTGAAATCCAGTTCACTGCATCTACCAAATCATCCGCTATATAATCCGCTTCAACGCCTTGCCAATGGTCACGATACTTTGATAGTGAACTTTCCCCCCATCCTGTTTTTACTAATACTTTTTTTGTTCCGGCCTTATTTGCGGCTAACATGTCTGAACCACCCGTATCACCCACAACATAACATTCTTCAAGTTTTAAATTATGTATCTCTTTTGCTTTTAATAATAATCCAATATTAGGTTTTTGGCATTCACACCCGTGGTTAGGCTTATGTGGACAGTAGTAAATATCATCTAAAAACGCTGAATGAATTGCTAGTTCTTGCTCCATCATTTTAAATCCCTTTAACAATTCATCTTCAGTAAAATATCCTCTTCCTACCCTAGTTTGGTTTGTAAAAAGAAATACTTTTACACCTATTTCATTAAGAGATTTTATAGCTTTAGGAGCGAAATCATACATTGAAAAATCATATGGATGTATTCCTCCTCCAGTACCTCCAATTGTCCCGTCACGGTCTAGAAATACAGCTCTCCTCACTAACATCTCCTCCTGTTGTAGATTAGCGAAAGATAACCTACTGGCTCAATCACTCAAAGATTTCTATCAAAAGTATTGATCGACTTAATCAAATATCGTTTCTTTAGTAGGATTCTCCAAGAATTCAAAAAGAGTGATTAGTTGTGACTCGGTATTTCTATCAATAGAAAGTGTTGGCAAATTAGTTGCAGAAAAAAACTGTATACTATTCGTCTCAATCCCAGCAGTTGGACTTCCACCAATAATCTCACATTGAATAAATAGTTTATAATAATGATATGGTTGTGGAGGATGCGGATGTTTATTTTTATCCATCAAAGCGAGTAACTTAGTAGAAATTACGTCATAACCAGATTCTTCTTTTACTTCTTTAACAATATTTTCAGAAGGCGACAAACCTACATCACAAAACCCACCCGGTAAAGACCATCTACCGTCAATATTTTCTCTTACCATTAATATCTGATTATCTTTAAAAACTACTCCACGAACATCTACTTTAGGAGTTTGATAACCGATTTCATTTGTAAACAAATCCTTAATTTTTTGCATTTCAAGTTCAGTGTGTTCTGCCATAATTTCCACACTAATACTGCGTAATTCCTCATAACGTTCCATATCGTAAACATCTTTTGAAAAGGTTAATCCCGATTGAGACAATGCTTGAATTCTTTTTGCCCACTCCAACCATTTATAACTCATGTTGAAACTCCAACTTTTAAAGCATCCATAAACTCATTTACACTTTTTACAATTGTATTAGGTTCAATCGTAAATTCCAGAGAATGAAAATCTGGTAGCCACTGAACTCCTATTGTATAAACATTCGCTTGTATTCCCGCATACATATCTGCATCACTGTCACCCACAAATATTGCCTCACTATTATCAATTCCCAAAAGAGATAATGATTTTATTAACCCCTCTGGATTAGGTTTTGGCATAGTCACATCATCACCTGTAATGATGACATCAAACATCCCTTCCATCTGTAAAGCTTTTAAAGATATATCCAAACTTCTTCTCGCCTTGCCAGTAAAAATGCCCATTTTAATTCCTGTATCTTTCAGATACTGTAGTAAATCATTAATATCACTATTACTTGTTACTAATCGATTATGGTGTTCTGAATAGATCTTGTAGTACAGTTCAATTGCTTCGTCTTTGTTTATATTCAAAAGATTTTCTCTAATAATACCGGTTTCAGATGGTCCAAACATTGATTTTATCTCTTCGGAATTAAGTTCTGTATTATCAAACTCCTTGAAAACATGCTGAAAAGCATCGAAACAAATTGGCAACGTATTCGCTAATGTTCCATCAAAATCAAAAATAATAGCTTTAATCATGAACACTTCCTTTGTGTGAAAATTCTCAACTCTAACTCTACCAAATAATTCCTAATAATCAATATACTTTCTGTGATATTATCATATCCATTTTTGTTCAATTATTTTATCTATCAATATACTGGGTGTATTAGTATACTTCTCAGTCTTCAAGATGGCAGGAATGAATTAAAAATAGCCACTCCTCTTAGTGAGAAGCGGCTATACTTTTACTACTTATTTATGACCAATATATCCGATGGTCTACATATTAAATTCTTGTGTATTGAATGGGGGTGCAGTTATTATGAGATTGTCCTTTATACTCTATACGTTAATGCTAGCCCTTTTAAGAAGTTCCTAGCGAATTGATCTCCGCACTCTTTATAATTCTTATGGCCTTCTTTTCGTAATAAAGCGTTTAATTCCCCTTTTGTTACAGTGAATTTCGCCGCTTTTAATATTTCAAGCATTTCCTCACTTGTTAATGACAGTGCGATTTTCAATTTCTTTAAGAGGATATTGTTCATTCTCTCATTCGAATATGCGGGTCTTTCAGGTTGACCTGGTTTTGGTTCTTGTTTGCCTCTTTTGAAAATAATCATGCCATTAAAGAATGACTCCAACATGACATCATCACATTTTATTTGCTCTTCATTCTCTGCGAAAGCATCTTCATCTTCACTCGTTTTAGTCAGCAGCTTCAGCAGTTCATCTTTAGTTACTTCAATGCCACCCAGTTTAAATATCTCGATCATATCTTTATTTTTTATATCCAGAGCATATCTGACTCTAATTAACAGATCATTATTATCCATCTATAAACCTCCATTAACATTCCCTATTTACACAACAGCTTCATCAATTTCATTTGATTCCAACCTAATAATAATAGCACATTTGATGTGCACCATTATATTAAGGACTATTCAGTATTTGTTTCGGTTTAATTCGGTATTTTTTATCAATTATGGGCCACTAATGATGATTGAAAAATTGAATTTGCATTTCAATAAGCCATTGCTTCCTCCAACCGGAAAGGTCTATCATAGGAAGGGTACGCCAAATATAGTATTTGGATGTACAAGTATGGAGGAGAAATCATTGAATTCAAAAGCTTTACTACTCGCTGGGGTAAGCGTCATCATATGGGGGTCCACATTTGCCGCCATCAGCTTCAGCCTTAAAGGTGGCTATTCTGCGGGGCACTTGGTATTAATTAGATTTCTGATCGCTTCGTTGATTTTCTGCGTGATTGCTTTGCTGCCTGGTTTTAGGTTCAAGCTGCCGCATAAAGAAGATATTTTGAAAATAGGATCGCTCGGTGTAATCGGCATTAGCGTCTATCATATTTGTGCCACATTCGGTCAGTTGACTGTTTCTGCCGGTACTGCCGGGATGCTGATTGGCTCTACGCCAATTTTCACGACCATCATTGCCGTACTCGTGCTGAAAGAGCGTCTCGGACAGATGGGTTGGATCGGGCTTGGGATTGGCTTTACGGGAATCCTGTTGATTTCACTTGGCACTGGAGACCCGTCAGCCGGCGTATCCCCGGGAGTCCTTCTATTTCTTATATCCGCCTTGGCAACATCGATATTTTTTGTCTACCAGAAACCTTTATTCAAAAAATACAATCCGATTGAACTGACCGCTTATTTTACATGGGCAGGCACGTTGCCGTTTCTCATTTTCGCTCCCGGACTTTTTGATAGCATCCAGAACGCATCGCTCGGAGCGAATCTCTCGGCTGTTTACGTTGGCATTTTCCCGGCTACGATTGCATATATTACGTGGGCGGTTGCACTGTCGATTGGCAATGCAAGCTCAGTTTCCACTCTGCTTTATGCCGAACCGGTCATTGCCATTTTAGTGGCTTGGATCTGGTTGCATGAACTGCCTACTCCTCTATCTATTGCAGGAGGAGTGATTGCAATCTCGGGTGTACTTCTCGTGAACATATTCGGAAAGAAAGCATTGCTGGCAAACCCATTCAAGCGAATGAAATCCATTTAAGCAGGAACTGATTAGGCATCCACAGCAGTCATTTAACTGCAGGGATGCCTGTTTTGTTTTATAAGACGAATCAACTATTTTCACAACTCCGCACTTCAATGCGTTGAATCGCTAAAATAATTGTTGATATTGTTCTGAAAATTCCTTATAGTTGTCTACTATAGCAACTAGATGGGAGAGACAACGAGACATGAAGGAATTTTTAGGCAAGCTATTGAACGGCATGAGCATCGGGATTGTTGTGGCATTGATCCCCAATGCCCTATTAGGGGAAATCCTAAAATTATTGATCCCATATTTCCCAGCACTGCAGCATGTATTTGACGTAACCGTTTATATCATGAGCCTGCTGCCTGTTTTGATAGGCGTCATGGTTGGCATCACTTTCAAACTCACCCCTATCCAAACGGCAAGTATCGGGATTGCTTCCATGGTCGGAAGCGGAGTCATCCAGAAAACAGCTGACGGTCTGATTACCATGAACGGAATTGGCATCGTCATTAATATCGGATTCACTGCAGCTCTTGCTGTATTATTTGTTCAATTGCTAGGTGATCGGTTAAAGGCTTATGCCATCCTGTTATTGCCAACATTAAGCATATTAGTACCCGGCATGATTGGTTATTCCGTGCTGCCATATGTCAAACACAGTACAGGAATACTCGGTATTGCCATTGATAACGTCACGACGCTGCAACCCATCCTGATGGGTGCCATCATCGCAATGATTTTCTGTACAATCATTCTGTTGCCCATCTCGACTGTCGGTGTCGCGACTGTCATCATGCTCTCAGGTGTCGGTGCAGGAGCAGCGAATCTCGGAATTGTAGCGGCCGGCGTTGGCCTGGCCATTTCGAGCTATAAAGCAAATTCACTGGGCACTGCATTGGCACATGTCCTTGGCTCTCCGAAGATACAGATGAAAAACTTCTTGATGAAGCCTAAAATTGCTGTTCCCATGCTGATTACAGCTGCAGTCCTTGGTGCACTGGCGGGGCTTCTGAATATCCAGGGTACACCTTTCAGTGCCGGGTTTGGTTTATCCGGATTGGTCGGGCCCCTAAATTATATGCAATTGGCCGATGGCGGTTGGTCCGCAAAAAATATCTCGATCATGCTTGGGACGTTCCTGCTCCTCCCGATCATACTGAATGTTGCACTAATCTACCTATTCTCACGTAAATTGAACATGATCAAAGCAAGCGACTATAAATTGGATTTTGATTAATGGAAATATAATGAAGGAAATCCGGTTGACCGGTTTGAACTGCACCCCATTTGTTAGACACATCTAACAATGGAGGTGCAGTTTTTTATGACCAAATGTTCTTGATACTAAATTAAGGGCTGCTCAAACATACCTTGAGGGTGGTAACTCTTTTATTGTCATGGCAGAAAATACAAGGTGAACGCTTCGATATTAAACAGATGGTATACCCATAATGCCTTGTGATCCCCTGCCCCTCATTAGGTACTAATAGAACAGTTCTAATCATATTCTTAAAAAGGAAAACAGGTAGAAGGAGTGTAAAGTTTGTTGGAAAAAGTTAAGGTTAGTTTATGGCCCATTGTAAATAAGATAAATTTACCCACTGTTTTGAAAACAACTATACTTCCAGGTGACTCAATTGAAAGATTATTTATTGCAACCCAGGTTGGAGAGATCTTTTACATAGGAAACGGAGTTATAAGTACTTTTTTAGATATTCGCTCGCGAATTATACAACTAGGTGTTTCTGGTGGTGGATATGATGAACGGGGATTGCTAGGTCTAGCGTTTCATCCCAATTTTTATTATAATGGTCTATTTTATCTTCATTACTCAGTAGCTGGAACACAAGGTCCAGGTGCTCTTCCTGAACCTTTTAAGCCTAACCCGTGTGATCCCAGAACTTTAAACCAAAAGTGGATAAATAGAGAAACTCATTATGATCATATTGATACAGTTGAAGAATGGATTTTACAATCGAATGGTCAGCCTCAAAAACGACGTACATTACTTAACTTAAGAAGACCATTTTTAAATCATAACGGTGTCAATAGCTTAAATTTTTCACCTGAAACAGGAAAACTTGTTTTAACAACCGGAGATGGTGGATCAGGCTATGATCCATTTAATTTAAGTCAGAACGATATGGAAATAGCCGGGAAAATAATTGAAATTGATGTAGTTAAGGATACATTTATCTATAATCCACCCGTAGTCACACGTTTTAATGAACTTCCCGCACCTATTCAGGAAACACTTACGGTAATTGCCAAAGGAGTTCGAAATATACCTGGCATCTCATTTCAAAGGTTTGATAATCAGTATATTAAATATGTGGGAAATGTCGGACAGGATTTGGTAGAGTCGATTTTTTCATTCGTTCATTATAAACCTATACCGGTTACTCAGCTTATTCAAAATTCTTTAATGACATCTGAACCTGAACAAGAAGGATTTATTAACTTTGGCTGGCGAGGGTGGGAAGGTACTTTTCCTACTTCGGTTATAAAGGGCTGCTCTGCAAATTCGACTTTGGATGAGAAAACAATTGCTTATTATAATGAAGCAGTAAAAACTTCAGTGCGGCGCCTTCAGCCTCTAACTAGTTATTTTCATAAAGATCCCCGACCTGATAAGTTTGGAGGAACTGCACTTACTGGAGTGCAAGCCTATATGGGGAATGGAATCCCCGGTTTAACAGGAAGCGTTGTGTTTACCGATCTTGCCCGCGATGAGGAATCTCAACCTCCGGGTAGAGGGGTTTTAGCTTACACCAAGGTAAGAACAGATGGTAAACCAAATGATTTCAGTGTTATTCAAACCGATTATAATTTTGGGTCTCAATCAGCTTATTATGTTAATTTAGGAACGAACCTAGATCAAACCAGACTATATTTAGGGGTTTATGGTTCTATGAATGTGACTGATTTTAACCAAGGTACTATTTTTGAAATTGTTCCATGATTCATAACTACAAAATTCGGCTTTCTACCAGATAAATCTCTTTCTTGAGTTTAATTGAATCGAAATATCAAATAAAGAAGAGAGCAATCAGGCTCTCTTTTTTGTTTATTTTTCCGGATAATTAAAGCCGAACACCTTGATTTCATCCGAAATATATGTACTTCTCTAATAATAGGACGGATATTAGGTGCTTGTCCTTGTAAGATAACTCGCAGTCATCGAAGAAGTTTATTCCGCGACAGCAGGGCTGTCGAGAATTCTCCTGATGAGTCTCAATGGTTTAGATAAGCAATGTGGTATGGTTGGACGGGATTATATTGGCGGTCTCCATACACAAATCCACACATTTAACCAGTTAGAAAACCACAGCCATTGTTTTTTCTTGCCCAGCATCATCCTATGCAACCGTCTAAACTGGTTGTTTCATTTGCCTCAAATTTGGCGATTAAGGGCCTCGATTTCAATTATGACTCTTCATTTGATCCTGTTCGTGAAGTATTTATTGCGGAATTTGTCAATAAGGCTCCTGATATGACCGGCGGCAAACCAGAATCAATAGTCGGCAATCGGTGGAGGCGACTTTGGAAGATCCATTGATGTTACCTTTGGCAAACAAAATGAAATGTTTATTACTGACTTCGGAATCTTTTAGCCACCAAGTATAAAAATCTATATCATTCCAAATACTGGGGTGATTTGGAGAGTCACTAAGATATAACGGTCTTAAATCTTTTAAAAAAGAATAAAGCAATCTCAACCCATAACCAGTTATACAGGAAAGAAAATATTAAAATACTTCCTACTGTAATGAATGAAAAGGAATCGGATACGGCTGGACCAAGTAAAGGAAAGTGGAAAATATATAATAGACTCATAATACCTATCATTAAGAGAATGGCACCAATTGAAATAATGCTCAATCTCTTCTTGAAAAAGGAAAAAGCTGCACCTATACCTATCCCCAACAACCCTGTTGTAAAAGGAAAAATGACTAGTTCACTTGGAAACAGAATGAATAGCAATAGGATAGTAAGAACATAAGACATCACTCCCATTTGAAGGGAAAACATAGCACCAATTAAAATGGGTAAAGTGGCAAATGGACTGATAAAATATCCGATTCCTGGCAAAAAGCCACCAGCTGCCTGAAGTACAGCAGCCATACAGGCGAGAAAAGATCCTATAACAAGCCTCTTCGCTTTTGTATGTTTGCGAAATTCTAATTGGGCAAATCGAACATCATCTGAAATTGATTTTAAAAACCACATCAGTCCACCTCCATTCAAAACGTTTTTAGGTACAATACAACGCTACGTCCTCCAACAAACAAAAAAAATTTCTTTAGTACATAAAAAAACCAAAATAAATTAGTTGTTCTTCCGATGATGTATTACTAAAGGAAAATGCTTTATAGTATATGTCGTAAATAAAACAACTGTAATGATATTCGGTAAGCTTGGGAGGGGAATTTTATATTTGAATTTAATAATGTAAAGGGCTTAGAGGACTTGTTTCATTTTCGTGAGAAAGAATATGAAGATGAAATTTGGAGGGGGAGAAGGATAGGAAATGCTACTGTTTCAGGTGATACAGTCTTTTCCAAGAGGTAAACCTCATACGTTTCGATTAAAAACTGAAACGGCAAAAGCATCATGCGGGTGGGGAAAAGAATATCTCCCTGCCGCATGTATTTGGTTCTTATGTTGCTACTTCATGCACTTTTTTAGATCCTATTCATAGAATAACTTGCATAGGGCGCTTTAAAACCACCATGAAGAGTATTCGATTTAAATGAAAGAAATAAATTTTTAATAAAGTTAGTTGGACTTCAAAATAAAAGGGACAGATTCTCGAATTCTGTCCCTTCTATCTACTTTGAATACGTATTTCTCAATCCACTTAAAACCAACCTTATCAAAATAAACACAGCTTTCATTAATGACTTCTGCATTCTTTGACCTAATGGCATTTATCCTATTGAAAAATTAATTTCTTCAATTACTTCCTGGCATGTTAGGATCTGTTGAATACCGCCAGCCGCTTCAGTTACACTGATCGTCCCATTAATCAGATCCCCAACCCAACTAACATCCCTCTCTTAAATCATTCTCCGTAATATTTATATGCCTCCTCATGCTTGCCTTGGTTAATTAACCCCATGCCTTCTTCCCTGCTTCTGTCGGTATGGTTCTCAAGTTTCCATTTGCTGATTTAAATTCAATGAATTCCTCGCTTTTCACATTCAGAATCGCTTTTTTTGTTTCTATACTGGCCGGATTTACAATCCTAATAACAGTCAAACAGGCTATCAATTATTGACGCCAAAAACCAAGAAACCCTAGCTCAGTAAACTGAATAACAAATGTATAGATTCTCTTGGATTGTACACGAAGGAAATCAATAAGTAATGAAAGGTTTTCAGGAGATGGAAAGGGTTCCATTCTTCTGATAACCAGCTCATGGATAAAACTAAAATCTACATGGCGTTAATTTTTTTTGCAATAAGTGATGTTCAGGTGATGAGTTATTTATTATCATAACGTACTTAGCCGTAGTTCATAAAAATACTGTACAACTGGATGCTTTAACTTCATCTTCTCAGTCATGTTTATAATTCGTTTTTTTCCAACCCGTCTGTCAACCAAAGCTAGAATATTTAATAGGATATCATTGCTCTCTAGGCTTTCCTCTATAGGAGTGGATAAAAATTTATTAGCTACAACGATAAAATTCGATTTACTTAATGATGACTGCGCTGATAAAATCTCCTTTGCATACTCTGATAATTTTCTTCCCCTTGCAATTACTTGTAGACGATTCTCCGGAACTGTCCCCTTAGTTTCTTTTCTTAATGCTTCGATTTCCTCGTTGTTGATAGGAATTTGGATATCTGAATCATTCTTAATTTCCTGCTCCGTCTGATACCATCTGATTAAGGTAGTTATATCACTCATGTTGAGCACATTCTTTTTATCTACCGCAATATAACAAAGTCCTGCTCTATCAGGTAAATAACGGTAGCTGGTTGCACGGTATTCAACCCTTCCATATAATGCAGGACAGAGAAAACTCTCCAGATTTTGCTTCAATTTACTCCAGGACATGAAATTCTCCTTAATATTTATTGAGGCAGTCTTTCTATTATCCATAATACAATAACCAACACTTCGATCATACTAAATACAAGGTTTAAGTGTGACTTGAAATTCTGATGTGTTGATAATTGTGAGCGAATAAAATAACCAGACTGATGAACCAATAACTTCAAGTAATAAGGACGTTCTTCTTAAGACAGTAAGATGATTTAAATAGATATCGAGCATATCCATCAATAATAATCATCCCTACCACAAATAAGAGTTGACCCATCAGGGTCACCTCTTATTTTCATATTACTCGTTTCACCTATACTACAGTACTATTCAACATAAACAAAGAAGTTATCAGGTCTTGTGTGGTAAGCATCACCGCGATTTGATACATTAACCTGATATATATTTTTCATTAAACCTCATGCTAAACTTAACATCAAAGCTTCAAATACTTCTGCATAAACTTTCCTTTTAGTTTTGCCAATCTGTTCGATTTGGTGATCGTCATATCTACTAAATCAATAGGAAATGTTGTAAGCAGCTCATAGCCATCCTTGGTTACACGGATGGTATCGGAGTGCCGATAACCCCCTACCCCCTCAATATAGATGCCTGGCTCAATCGTAATCACCATATTTTCCTCTAATATTTCGTTGCTGCCTTCTGCAATATATGGTCCTTCATGATTTCGCAAGCCGACTCCATGCCCGGTACGATGTAATAAACGATTAAGTAGTCCATGCTGATCAAAATAAGCTCGTGCCTCTGCATCGATGTCTGCGGCCCTTACACCTGCTCGCACCATACTCAACGCTCGATTTCGTGCGTTTTGCATATGTTGGAACATTTCCACATCGTCCTTGGTCGGTTGTCCAAGAAAAAACGTCCGTTCACACTCTGCTGAATATCCGTTAATTCGATAATAGGCCATTGCAACGTTCGGTCCATCCCCAAATCGATCACCTAACTCAGGAATACTATGCGGCATTGCACTTGCCGGTGCATTCCAAACTGCTGTGAGCAATGAAGTTGTGATTGGATCAAATTGCTTTGTTTTTATAAGGTTGGTTTGTACTTTTTTTGACAAGGTAAATGGTTCTAACACACTGGCACCGCGATAAATCGTATTAAAAATATCCTCCATTGCTTCATCGCACACTTTAGCACTCATGCGAATTTTTTCAATTTCATAGACGCTTTTCACTTTACGTTGCGCTTCGACTAACTGCGCTAAAACTAGTTCCTTTGCTTGCATGAGATGATATACGTCTGCACGCACGTTACTCTCGATTCCTATTCGTGAATAACCTTGGATCAACTGGTTTAGTTTATCATACCAATTGCTGCCCTCTGAAGATGGAAACTCCCAATAAGAAACAATATTATAATCGATAATTCTTTTATGCACGTGGGATTCTTCAAGCTTTGGTACAAGTAATGTTGGTGTGTGATTGGGGACAACAATGATGAAAAAGGGGCGTTCCTCTGGTTTGTATGTAATGTTTGTGTAATACCAGATGTCTTCTTCTGCAGTAATAATATAAGCGTCGTATTCGCTCGTAATTAACCTTTCTTGCAATTGCTTCATCCGGTTGGTTAGTTCTTGCTTGAGCATTCCCATCACCTCAACTTGAAATCCCAATCTCATCACCCTAACTTTCATATTTCTACTTATACTTAACTTATACTTATTATTCTATAACTTGCTCTGTTTTCCTTCTTTACAGAACGATATGGGGATACCCCCAAGGACCATTTAAGTTCAATTAATTTAGTCGTCAAATTTGATTTTCCAAACATCCACTGAGAAACAACTCGACCTCCTTCAACCACGGCGTGGTTTCAAAGGAGGTCCAATGGTCTCTATATATTAATTACCGTACACTATTCAAACAACGGTACCTTCCATGGTTCTTGGAGTTTATAATAGCGCGTCACTGATAGTAGATGTAACGTAAGTTCTTCAGGCATCTCATCCATTTCAAGTACCGTAAGATCGATTGTGGTCTTCTTGCGTCCATTCTCATCTTTTTCATTGAGTACGGATCCGCTGGAGTTAGTATCGTATATGTTCCCTTTCTCATCCTCCAAAACCCACGCACCAAATTCGGTAGAGAGTGGTTCTTTTCCACCCTCTATTTCGATTTTGAACAGAGACTCCCTTTTAATCGGAACGATTGATTTGCGCAATGAAAATTCACTCTGTTTTTTAGCTTTTTTAATTGTCATGAAGTTTCCTTCATATTCAAAAGAAACAGGCTTTTTCTTTAAATCTTCTGGCTTAAATTGAATAGAGAAGTCAGAAATTTCCCTTTTAAGAACCCCGTTTAAAACAAAAGTGAGTTTGCTATCATTCTTTTTCGGGACAAACATATCATTCCATGCGGTATGACCAATCTTCTCTAAATCTTCCCCGGAACCTTGTAGGAATCCTCCATTATCGTCCAATTCATCCGTAATCAACATATCATTTCGATAGACCACGTTCCTGTTGTCATCTTCCATGTGGTATTGGAGGATTGCACCATAATTGGAGTAGGAGTAGGAATTTATAAGCTCCTCTCCATATTTATTCTCAAGATTTTGTATTTCTTCTTCTACAGTTGCTTGCTCATCGTTTGTCAATGCCGTCTCATACACAATCTCATTTGAGGAAGGAGCTGACCGGAATTCTTTCATCGTAACGGTAACTCCATGCAGACTAGTGTTAGCATCATCTAAGGGAATGGTAGTGGTTAATTTACGATTCTCGCTAATCTTAACTGGAACCTCCAGCACCCAATTTCCTTCTTTCCCCAATAAATCAACTACATCTAACTTGATAAAGAAATCCTCGTTCGTTACATGTTCATCCATCGAAAACTCGATTAGTCCATAGTCACTTTTATCTTGCCAACCTATACTAGTGGCCAAATCCAGCCTTTCTCCCTTTTGATTAGTCGCATAAACCTGATTATTGGAGTCCGCAAAATCAAGTTGCGTATCTTGTGGTTTTCCCTTGTCGTTTAATACTTGATAAGATAACGCAACTCGAGACGAATCCGTTATGACATCTTCTACTTTCAACGTAATTCCTTGATCCTTCGCTTCAATATTTACTCTTTCCGATAAACCGGCATCCGTCGCCATTCTCAAACCCTCGTCCACCTGGCTTGTCGAAAACAAACCGCCAATCCACTGAGCAAATCCTTCATTCAGTGTGGTTGATACACCTACCACCAACACCAAACTTGCTGCGAACAGCATGATTTGTCTCCATGGAGTTCGCTTATTTCTTACTTTTTGTTCAAATGGTTCAAGCTGTTCAAGGACCTGACTTGCAAAATTGTCAGGCAACGTGGGCGTTGATAAGGTTTCTTTTAGGAATTGTTGTTCCAACTTTAGTGAGTTAACCACATGTTTACAATTACCACAGTTATTTATATGAGTGTGAAGTTCCCTATGTTCTTGTTCGGTAAGTACGTCATCAACGTATTTCTCAAGTTTATCTATCGCAGGACAATTCATTGAAATTACCTCCTTCGTGTCTTACCCTATCTCTCAATTTTTTCTTGGCTCGATGGAGCTTATTACGAACCGTAGATAGAGGAACTTCCACCAAATCACTTATTTCGTCATAACTTAATTCATTTACATAGCGTAAGAGAATAATCAGCCTTTCATCATTTGGCAGCGTTGCAATTAACCGCTCCAGCTGTCGCTGCTTTTCTTTTTTTAAGAATATTACTTCAGGATGGTTTGTATTTATAATGTTATTTTCTCCGATTTCTGATTGTTGCATTTGATATTTTTTCTTTCGAAACTCATCCATGCAATGATTCATAGCTACGCGGTACAGCCAGCTGGAAAAAGAGCCTTTTTCGTCATATTTATCTAACTGCCGGTAAACTTTGATAAATGCTTCCTGTACCAAGTCCTGTGCGTCTTGTGGATTTTTAGTCATCCTGACAATCGTGCCATACAACTGATTTTTGTATTTATTGATAATGTGTGCGTAGGCTTGCTTATTGCCAGATCGCACTTCTTGTATCCACTGCAATTCTTCCATACTGACCTCCTGACTGACTCAAACGATCATGCGCATTCTCGTTTTATCTTTCATCTATAATAACGAGTTCTCCAGATAAAACATCTCATTTTATTCAAAAAAATAATAAAGAATCATTGTCATATTAATCGCAACAGCATAAAAATAAAAAAACTACAGATAAACCGTGGATGATCAAGTCGACTAAAACATCATCTATACGGCAGGTTTATCTATGGCACTACTTAATTCAACCACAGCACCACGCACCTTTAACATTTGACTACTTTTGAACGCGGGGGAAACCGCAGTCCGTCGCGAATGCGATTGGTATTCAAAGTGAACTTTATACTTGCGCTTTCCCCACTAAATAGGGGTATGAAAAAAGCGTGGAAACCTTTTAGTATCAAGGTTCCTCACGCTTTATTTTTGAGCTATGTTATATATTAGTGTTGTTCCTTGCAGTTTATATAGTGAGCGGAAGGTGGCAACTCCTGCGGGAACAGCAAGCAGGATGAAACCCCGGTGACGCGACAGCGTTGAAGTGGCTCACCCCTTGCCCGTGAAAAGCGTCCACCTGAAGCGAACTATAAAATGTCAAATACAACTACCTTCTTTTAACAGAGCCTATTTTTTTGTTGTGTTACATCATGCCGCCCGTAAGGTGAAAGTGTGTAATATCTTTCATAATGCGGGACAAAAGTGCGGTAGATCAAGGTTTGGTAAAATGAGGATTGTACCATCTTTAATGGAATTTTATCGTTTTTCATTTAATTGCGTTAGTAAAATGTTAGCAAATTTTAACCTTACTCCACATGGAGTTGGTAGTTATGGCAGACAGGTATAGATATAGTAGTGTTTACCTAATGTCAATAATTTCACGGTAGGAACTACTTAGTTAATTTATTTACCTTTTTCCTTTGTCATAAACTTCACCTAATGCTCTCGGAGCGCGATTTGATTTAGAGAAAAAGATTAATAACAATAATGTTAATACATATGGTAAAACCATGAATAAATCGGTGAAACTACTTGGTAATGCCATTGACTGAGCAATAAACGTTCCCCCAGATTTTGCAAAACCAAATAAAAGACAAGCGGCTAAAGTAGGGAGAATCCTCCAATTACCAAAGATTAATGCAGCAATGGCTAAGAATCCATATCCCATATAAATATTTGAAGAAAAGTTAGCTGAAATGGAATAGGCAAAACACATGCCAGCTAAACCTGATAATAAACCTGATATTAGAACCGCAGAAAACCTAACTTTCAATACATTTACACCCGCAGCATCAACCGAATGAGGGTTTTCCCCACTCGCTCTTAGGCGCATACCGAATTTTGTTTTATATAAAAGATACCAAGCAAAAATGGCAATCACAATGATAATCACTTGGAACGGATACACATTCGTAAATACCGCACCAATCACTGGTATATTGGCTAAACCTTCAATCGTAAACCGCTCCGATACACCTAATTGAAACTTGTCCGAAGCCGCTCCAAATACAAGTGCATTTATTTGTGTTGTTAAGAAAGCCGTTAGTGCTAACGCCAAAATATTAATTACAACACCACTGATAACTTGATTTGCCTTAAACTTAATACACAGTACAGCATGAATAATGGAAAAACTCATCCCACCAATCATCGAAAATAGTAACGACACATAAAATAGATTTTGAACATCTGTGCCAAAAGCATTCGCTATTAATACAGCTGACAGCGCTCCAACGAATGCCCCAAAACCTTGAAATCCTTCAAGTGCTAAATTGGTGATACCACTCTTTTCACTATATATTCCACCTATTGCCATAATAAAAAGAGGCAGAGCAAAGGATAATCCATCAATAATTACTGTATCCATTATGATTCACTGTCCTTTCGATCCACTTCTTTATCCTTCAAGCGGCTGACTTTATGTTTAAAGTACTCACCACATGCACTAAACAATAGGATTAACCCGATGATCACAGAAGCAATTTCTTGTCTGATTCCAGCCTGCGAACTCATATACGTACTTCCCTGATCAATAATTGATACTAAAAATGATGAAAAAATAATCCCGATCGGATGAGAGTTACCTAATAGTGCCACCGCAATGGAATCAAAACCGATACTAGATAATACTTTTGGTTGTATGGAAGAAAAATAACCTAAATAATACGTAACGCCTGCAAGACCAGCTAATCCTCCTGAAATAATCATGGCTAAAACTGTATTTCTTCCGACATTTATTCCTGTATATTTTGCTGCATTCCGATTGGAACCAACTGCTTTAATTTCAAAACCAACCACTGTTTTGTCCATGAGAAACTTGATGAAAATTGCGATAATGATGGCTAATATAAAGCCCAATGGAATATTCATCTTCAAGTTTGCGATTTCGACATTTACTAACGTCAATCTTGCTGCTTCTGAAATATATTTGGATTGTCTTGAAATCGGATCAATATAATACATCTGAATAAAGAAGCTTATGACATATTGGGCAATATAATTTAACATAATCGTAGATACCACTTCATGAATGTTAAATCTATATTTTAACCATCCCACTAATCCACCCATTAAACCTCCAGCAACAATTCCGACCAACAACACAAGCGGCTTTGCAATAATGGCATCTAACCCACTGTAACCAACGATTATCGTCGCTAAAAAACCGGAGACTAGCATTTGACCAGAAACTCCAATATTAAATAGACCCGCTCTGAGAGCGACAGCAACCGCCAAGCTGGCAAATACAAGTGGCGTCATGGCGTTTAGCAAACTTAAAAAATCAGTCAGGATGCTCTTATAGCCCGCATAAGAAGACTTAGGAAAGATGCCTGCCCCTTGGAACAAGTTGTAAAACGCTTGTAACGGATTTTTGCCCAGTAAAAGTATGACAATAGCCGCTGCAATAAAACTGATTAGTATAGAGGCTACTGGAATTGTAATCTGTTGCCATTTTTCATTACGTATTGGCCAAAAAAGACGATAACTTAAGCTTTTTTTCATTTTATTCTTACTCATGCTTTGCCCCCATCATATATTCGCCGACTTCATTCGTCGTTAATGATTCACTGCTTGCAATTTTTTGAAGTTGGCCATTATATATAACTCCTATTGTATCCGCTACATTCATAATTTCGTCTAACTCCAAAGAAATCAGTAAGATCGCTTTCCCTTGATCCCGCTGCTGAATCATCATGTTATGAATATTTTCTATCGCACCAATGTCTACTCCACGTGTTGGTTGAACGAAAATCATGAGTGGCGATTGTAAATCGATTTCCCGAGCTATAATTGCTTTTTGCTGATTACCGCCACTCATCGAGCGAACTTGCGTCTTAATACTTTGTCCACTTCGAATATCAAATTGATCAATCAACTTGTGACCAAATTGCTCAAATTCCTGTTTATTCAAGATTCCTCTACTAGAAAAGGGCTTTTTATAGTACTGCTTTAATGCCAAATTCGTTGATAAATCAAAATCCAAAAATAGACCAAAGCTTTGTCGATCTTCAGGTATATAGGAGATTCCAGTTTCAGTTCTTTTCCTTATACTGTTGTTCGTAATGTCTTTACCTTCAAGGAATATTTTTCCTCCGCTAACCTTTGTTAATCCGGCAATGGCATCCGCTATTTCAACTTGACCATTATCTGCAACACCAGCAATCGCAAATATTTCGCCACTGTGTATCGTAAAGGAAACGTCTTTGACTATTTCAAATCCATCCTCATTTTTCACGGTTAAATGTTCTACCTTCAATATTTCCTCTTTAAATTGCGCAGGTACTTTTTCTGATTTAAAACTTACCTCTCTACCAACCATTAATTGAGCCATATGATTCACCGATGTTGTCTTTACATCCAACACATCCACTAATTTACCTTTGTTCAATACCGCACATCGATCGGCCACTTTCTTAATTTCTTCTAACTTATGTGTAATCAATATGATTGTTTTTCCACTGTTTCGCAGACCTTCGATAATACCGAGCAGGAAATCGATTTCTTGTGGCGTTAAGACTGCCGTTGGTTCATCAAAAATAAGGATTTCGGCTTCACGATAAAGCACCTTTAAAATTTCCACCCGTTGCTGCATGGAAACAGTAAGATCCGCTATTTTTTTCGTAGGATCTACTTCTAAGCCAAAGTTCTTAGACAGTTCTTCAATTTTACGATTGGCATTTCGAATATCTACGTATGGAAAGAGACCGACAAATTTGCTGATCGGCTCAACTCCTAAAATAATATTCTCTGTAATCGTATAATCAGGGACTAACTTAAAATGCTGATGGACCATTCCGATGTTAAGGTTTGCTGCATGGTTAGGCGAACTAATTTGAACTTTCTCCCCCCGAATATAGATGTCTCCTTCATCCGGTTCGTACAATCCACTCAGCATACTCATCAATGTTGATTTGCCTGCACCATTTTCTCCAAGTAAAGCAAAAATTTCTCCTTTTTTAATGCCAATGGATACGTCATCATTCGCTACTATTCCAGGGAAACGTTTGGTTATATGTTTCATTTCTACGATATAATCAGACATCTTTCGCTCTCCTTCATCACAATAATAGGAAAAATAATAGAAGTTCATCATTCCCTAATAGTCACTCTAATATTAGGGATATGATAAACTTCTAATTTTATTGTGTTTTAATTTACCTTATAATCCTGGAAACTTTTCTGGGGAATGTTCATTAAAATTAGATGCAGGTACGATTGTGCCATCTTTCACTAACTCGTACGCTTCGTTCATTTTACTTAGCGTATCCTCTAATAGTTGATGACGACCTTCTTCTTTTATAAAACCAGTTGATTCTGTATCCGCATAAAGAACTACGTTACCGCCTTTAAAGCTGCCATCCACAACAGAATTTAGTGCCTTCTCAATATTCATACTCATGAATTTCACACCAGATGTAAGTACGATATTTTCAGAACCATTTACTCCGTCATCATATTGGTCAACATCCACACCAATTACTTTTACGTCGTCCTTAGCTTCCTTGACTGCTGTGAACACACCATTGCCAGTGCCTCCTGCAGCAACGAAGAGGATATCTACACCCTGTTTGATTAACGCATTTCCGATTACTTTACCAGTTGCTTCATCTGCAAAGGATCCTGCATAGTTACCACCAACATCAGCACCCGTTACATCAGTCCCTGCATAACCAGATACTTCGACAAGTTCAACATTTTTTCCATAAACCTTGTTAGCATAATTTACACCGGATTCAAAGCCAAATTGATAGTTTACATTTGAAGGATAAGCAATCCCATTTACAACCGCTACTTTGTTTGTCTTTGTTTCAATCGCTGCAGCTATTCCTGCAAAGAAGCCACTTTCTTGTTCGGCGAAATTCATCGCATAGATATTATCAAAATCAGTTTGGTCATCTACTGGCGCGGGCTCAGAGTCATTTAAAATAAAGATTTTATCAGGATTTTCTACAGCGATGCTAGAAACTCCTGCAAATTGGAACCCAGGTGTTACAATTACATCATAATCTGCCACAATATCAGCAACTGCTTGTACAGCCGCAGCAGGTTCACCAGTTTCTTCTTTAACAGCCTTTACTGTTGCTGTTGGATTTTTATCAATAAAGTTCAAAATACCGTTATAGTTATCTTCATTGAAGTTGCCATCATCGACGCCTGAAGGGCTTGTTACAATGGCAATTTTTAATCCTTCTTCACCTGCTCCAGACTTAGCTTCATTTTCATTAGTTGAGTCGTTTCCGCATGCTGCCATAACAGCAGTCATTAAAGCAATAAATAATACCATTACTATTTTCTTTGTACTTTTTTTCATTAAAATTTCCCCCTATGTTCATCATGTTGTATTGTTTGTAAAAAAAAAAAAGCACCGAGTTTGCACCGGTGCTTGACTTCAAGAGGGTAAATAATGGAAAAAAGAATAGATTTATCCCATATTTATGTACACAATCTCGTAGTCAAGCTATTTACGGTAGCTTGGTAGAAACTTTCGGGCCATATCCCCAATATTATACGAAAATAACATTTAATTTTTACTAACTCATATTAACATCAGAAATTTTGTCTGTCAATAAAACACGAACATTTTTTATAAAAAAAACAAAAGCATTCGTTAATGGACTGATTTTTTATGAAAAAATAATATTATGAATAAATTTTGGGAAAATTGGCTCATTTCTAATTATAGAAATGAGCCCGATTCATGAATATTAAAAATGCGAATGTGATGTAAAATAACTTTACTGAAAAGGAGTGATTAGTTTTTTCTCTACGTTCTTTTTTCACCGAATACTATAACCTATCGCAGGAAAAAGTAGATAATGCATGTCTGTACTAATTTATATCCACTTTCCGAGGGTGTACTACTGTTAAACGATTAGTATTCATTGACCTCACCCTATGAAGGAGACTTTAACTAGCTGATAAAATGCAAAATAGAGGCTTCCCATAAGTTCAAAGAACACATGGAAACCTCTAATAATAGAACCTAACTCCCAAAGATGCTACTCAATTGTTATCCAAGGTCATTTTCAGTGTAATTCAGGAGTTAGAAGCCCGTTATTACTGGATTTTTTCTAGGGAATGGTTAACATCATACTAAAAAATAGTTCTATTAAAATGGGACTTTGAATTTTCCCATAAACCAATTGTCATCAAATTTCCTACGTTTCATATAATGATTTCTTTGTTCCATGATGCCACTCGCAAATAGTTCATCTTCTATCTTTAAAGGATCCGAGTATATAATTAACCTCTTGCACTTATTAATCCGCTCCTGATTGAAATGACTATAGGCCAACCGTAAAAAATTCCAGTTCAAATCTTCCCATGTAATTTGAAATGGGGGATTATTAGGTCGAAAGAAATGGAGTATCTTGACATTGGGTTGCACCATACATCTATATCCAAATAACCACAGCTTTAAGGAAAATTCTTCATCTTCCCTCCCCCAAATTTTAAAATTTTTTTCAAAACCACCGACATCACAAAATATTTCCCTCGAAACCGCTAAACACCCTCCGGCAAGGAGTGGTGTATAAAATGGTTCATGTTTCTCACTATTCCATTTAGGATCTAATTTATGGTCCCACGTATATCCATAACCTATATTGTTAAGATCGACTGAATCAGCAATTCCAGGGTTAGCAGCATCTGCTTTCCCATTTATAAGAGGCTCCAATAAGTTCTCCAACCAATAATCCTCAAAAGATAGATGAGCATCACAAAATACTAGGTATTTTCCGGATCCGATTTCCGCGCCATTATTTCTGGCTTGGGCCGATCCCACTCCAGGTGTTGTAGTCAATTTTATGAATTCATTATTAATAATGAATTCACAACAATTATCATTTGAACCATCATCAACCACTATGATTTCAAACGAAACAGTCGTATTAACAGCAATTAAAGATTCAATAGTGTTTTTTAAAAGTGTACCTTCATTTTTCACAGGAATAATTACAGATACATACGGATCTTTCGTTACTTTCAAGCTATTTTCCTTTCATTGAAGGAGTGATTTTTATTCATTCCAGTTTGTTTTCTTTGACAACAGAGACATATATAAACAATAGTCATTGACAAGTTCTATATTAAGCTGGTTTTTTACATGATGATCGTAATTTCCTTGGGCAAATTGAAACTTTGAAAACATGCTATCTGTATGCCAACAATGTATATGTGGGTGTAAATGTATATGAGAAGATGAAGTACTATCATAATCTAATTGTTCGGGAGCTATTTTCACATTTGGTACCAAATGATTAAGTGCAATTTCACTGCTATACATGGACGTTACACCACGGTACCAATCAGGCCATGATCCTTCGGTATGCTTAAATTCTTCGACAAGAATATATTCTGCAATAGATACCGCTAATTTAGAAACTTCGCGTACCTGTTCCGGATTCCCGTAGTGTGTGGACCCTAAATTATGTAGTCCACAGTGATTAAGTCCTAACCGGTTAGAAACTTTTTTAACGGAATTCCGGACACTGTCAGAAAATACATAGCTACCTTTCCCAACAGTGTATTCCTCCGGATAAAAATGATTCCAAGCTGGTGTCAAAAATGTATCAACATCGCTACGTAGGATAAAATCATATTTATATAAGTCATTCCCATCATCACTTATTAAACAACTTAGAGAATTAATAAATGGATAACTTGCAAATTCAGCTGGTACCGTTAAGGGATCATAATTATATTTTATGCAATCGCTTGGAATCTTTTTTAGTGCTTCTTCAGTTCCAAAAACGATCAATTCAGTATCATTAGAATTAATATATTTATAGGATGTGTAGAGACATCCAAATTGAAGCAACAAGTCCGCTTTATCCTCTACGTAGATAACAATACCTCTACGCATAGTAACCTCCTTATTTTTTTATTCCCCGTTGCCTTGAGGCTAATCATCTTTTACTTTGTTATCTACTTAAGCATATTTGTATCTATGTTTTCGGTTTTGGCTTTGGCTTTGGTGGTTTTGGCGGCTTTGGTGGTTTTGGTTTTGGTTTTGGTTTTGGTTTGGTTTGGCTTTGGTTTGGTTTGGTTTTGGTTTTGGCTTTGG
>NZ_MPTA01000012.1 GCF_001939075.1 Paenisporosarcina indica
AAAAGCATGAATGCAAAATCTGCATTCATGCTTTTTTGTATGTATAATATGTACCGAGAGATTTCACTTCGCAACCTAATGCTTGAAGTTCTTCCTTCGCCCCTTGCATCATAGGTGTGTTTTCATCTTCAAGAACATCTATGATAAAGAAATAATTACCTAAGCCTGTTTTTAATGGGCGTGATTCAATTTTACTTAAATTCAATTGACGCCATGCAAAAACGGATAATACTTGATGCAGAGCACCCGATCGATCATCAACTGGCAATGTGATCATCATGGTCGTTTTTGGCGACTGATCATGACCTTCTTTAGTTAATCTGATGTTTGATTTTTGAAGAACAAAAAATCGCGTATGATTGAAATGAAAATCGTGGATATTAGGCTCCACAATCGTTAATCCATATTTCTTTGCAGCAAAATCATTGCCAATAGCCGCAATCGTCAGTTCAGGATGTTCAGACACATGTTTCGCAGCAGCTGCTGTCGATGTGGTCTGCTCTAATGGAACACTACGAAATCGATAGTACAAATATTTATGACATTGTGCTAAAGCATGGGGATGTGAAAAAACGGTTTGGATCGATTCCCAGTTTGCTAAATTCTCAGGATGCACCATCAAATGTTGTTCAATCGGTGATAGTATTTCCGCAGAAACATGAAGTTCTACGTCATGAAACAAGTAATCGATTGTTAGTGGTACTGAACCTTCTAATGCATTTTCAAGCGGGACAACAGCGAATTCAACTTCATCGTTCGCCACAGCTTCAATGCATTCAGGAATTGTCGTATAGGGCATTAACCATTCACCTGCAAATACTTCCCCTGCCGCTAAATGTGTAAATGAAGCCTCAGGTCCTAAATAAGCTACTCGAGATTCAAAAGATTGTTTTGACATATGAGACACTCCTTAAGATGCACCAGAACTAATAACTTCCGCTGACTCCACAAAATCCAAACGTTTCAATTGATTCAGAAAATCATCCAATTGCACATTCATTGCCGTAACATCAAGTGACAGTGTCACATTTGCACGACCTTGAATGGGAATTGTTTGATGGATCGTCAAGATATTACACTGCACTTCAGCAACCGTTTGCAATAACGTAGCCAACGTGCCTTTACGGTCTTCCAGTTGTAAAAATACTGTTAAAATTCTTTCTCTTACAATGGAATGGAATGGAAAGACCGCATCTCGATATTTATAAAATGCACTACGGGACAAGTCCACTTTTTTTACCGCGTCCCAAATTGACGCGACTTCTCCACTTTGCAATAGGTGCTTGGCTTCAAGCGTTTTTTGCATTGCTTCAGTCAACACATCTTCACGCACTAAAAAATATCGTTGGTCAGATACGTCTTTCATATCGCCATCCTCACTTCCTATTCGATGAATTCGAACTCGAATTCAAGCAGTCTTACTGTGTCTCCGTTTTCAGCCCCACGCTCACGTAGTGCTTCATCGACACCCATCCCACGAAGCTGACGTGCGAATCGACGAATCGCGTCTTCACGAGAGAAGTCTGTCATTTTGAACAAACGTTCGATTGACGAACCACTCAATACAAATGCACCATCATCATCACGTGTAATTTCGAAACCTTCACGCTCAGAAGTGTGTTTATAAAGAACGGCTTTATCCGATTGTTCTTCAACCATTTCGTGAATCAGGAACTCTTCAGTTACTTCCAATAGATCCGCGATTGCGAATAGAAGTTCATTTAAGCCTTTTCGGGAAAGTGCCGAAATCGGGAAAATCTTCGTATCTTCCGGTAATTTCTTACGGAATTCAGCTAAGTTTTCTTCAGAATCGGGCATGTCCATTTTATTTGCTACAATTAATTGTGGACGTTCAGTTAAACGCAAGTTATATTGACGAAGTTCTTCGTTAATTGTTAAGTAATCTTCGTATGGATCGCGTCCTTCAAGACCGGACATATCGATGACATGCACAATTACACGTGTACGTTCAATATGACGTAAGAATTGGTGACCAAGTCCGATACCTTGGCTTGCGCCTTCAATCAGTCCTGGCAAATCCGCCATCGCGAAGCTACGGCCATCTGTCGTTTCCACCATACCTAGATTAGGAACGATCGTTGTGAAATGATAAGCTGCAATTTTAGGTTTTGCTGCAGAGACAACTGATAATAATGTAGATTTACCCACACTTGGGAATCCAACTAGACCAACATCTGCTAATACTTTCAACTCTAGAACGACTTCAATTTCTTGACCTGGTTCGCCTTTTTCTGAAAGCTCAGGTGCTGGATTCTGAGGTGTTGCGAAACGGATGTTTCCACGACCACCACGACCACCTTTTGCAATCACAGCCTGTTGACCATGCTCAACTAAATCAGCCAACACTGTTCCACCTTCTTCAGCCATCACAACTGTACCTGGTGGGACTTTAACGACTAAGTCTTCGGAACCTCTACCGTGCATTCCTTTACTTTGTCCGTGATCTCCACGATTTGCTTTAAAATGACGTTTGTAACGGAAATCCATAAGAGTACGTAAGCCTTCTTCAACTTCAAAAATTACGTTACCTCCGCGTCCGCCATCACCGCCTGCAGGTCCTCCGTCTGGAACATATTTCTCTCGACGAAACGCGACCATACCATCTCCGCCATCTCCGCCTTTAATGAATATCTTAACGTGATCGACAAACATTGACTATCCCTCCTTGCTTTCTTCTATATGAAAACGCCAGTTCTTGGTCGTTCTGCATTCATGGTTAAGTGTTATTTGTGCTGAATGTGTAAACTCATGAGCTAATGGTTCCCATTCCCCATTCGCTTCAAACGTTATCTTCAATCCAGAAGACATACATACGATGTGTATGTGCAATTCCTGCTCCGTAAATGGGTCTAACTTCGAATGCAAGAGTACTGTAGCACGTTCTAGAACATCATAAACCTGTGAATCTAGAGCTGTTTGATCATTCGTAGCAATTTCACTCGTTACCTTTACTTGAAATCCTGGAAATCGCCAGTTCGCGGTTTGTAACCATTCACAAGTGAGGGGCATTTTCAACTTTGATAACGCATAAATTTCTTTTACTTCAGCAGTATAGTGATCAATTGCCGCTTTCGCATCTTCCAGTCGGGCAAGATCAATATTCATTTTGATAAGCTGTAACTGATTTAGAAAATCATGCCGTGCATATCGCAATGCCTCATTTACTGTAAATGGTTTGTCGATCATTTGTTCACACTCTCCATTATGCTAGTCTCATTTCCTAAGTATACCAAGAAATGAATCGAATTGGTTGCAATATAAAAAAGGACTGCACTAATGCAGTCCTTTGGCTGTTGAATTAAGCTTCTTGAGCTACAGGATATACACTAACTTTTTTCTTGTCGCGGCCATAACGCTCAAAGCGTACAACTCCGTCAACTTTCGCAAAAAGTGTGTCATCTCCACCGCGTCCAACGTTTTCACCTGGATAAATTTTAGTACCGCGTTGACGGTATAGAATTGAACCACCTGAAACCATTTGTCCATCAGCACGTTTAGCGCCAAGGCGTTTTGATTGTGAGTCACGTCCGTTACGAGTCGAACCTACTCCTTTTTTCGATGCGAAAAACTGAAGATCTAATCTTAACATCATCTGTTTCACCCCCTACTTTTTGAAGGTTATTTTTATATGCTGTCCATATTCGTGTTCAATCGTTTGTAAAGAAACAATCATGGCTTGTACAAGTAACTGTACTTGCTCATCCGTTTTTGAATCCAGGTTTTGCGGAAACGAGACTTTGAGATACCCGCCGTCTTGTCCTTGCTGAATATCCGGTGTAATCTTCGTAAGTGACAGGATTGCATTCACTGCTCCAAAAGAAACAGCTGACGCAGCAGCACAGACTAAATCCTTTCCATGTTCGGCAAAATCTGCATGACCTTTCATTTCAAAAGAGCGAACTTTCTCTGACCGTTCTTTTTCAATCACTACATTAATCATCTGTCACACATCTTATAAATTGATTGAATCAATCACAAGTTTTGTGTAAGGTTGACGATGACCTAATTTACGATGATAGTTCTTTTTCGCTTTGTATTTGAAAACTGTGATTTTTTTACCACGACCGTTTTTCACGACTGTAGCTTTAACTGTTGCTCCTTCAACGAAAGGAACTCCAACTTTCACGTTGTCTCCACCTACGAATAGTACTTTATCAAATGTGAAAACGTCTTCAGCATCAACACCTAATTTTTCGATGTAGATTTCTTGACCTTGTTCAACTTTGATTTGTTTACCACCAGTTTCGATAATTGCGTACATTTTACTGCACCTCCTCTTAGACTCAGACTCGCCTTAAAATGAGGTGATCTTTTCAGATACTTAGACCTCTTCAGAGCGGTTGTAGTAGCACGGGTGCTACAAACAATAACATTAAAACTTTACCATACCGCTAAGGTAGAGTCAACTGCTTCGTCACGATTTTATTGAAGATTTCCTCGTATTTTCGATATTGCCAGGATTTAATATTTTGAAAAGCGATGAATGCAAAAATTAATGCGAGATGAAGGTGGTCATGTGTAACCAAGATAAGTAACGTCGAAACGATAATAGAAAATGCTAAAAATGAATTTTGATGACGTTTAGGAATGATTGCTTTTAACGCTTGTCCGCCATCTAGCGGGAGAATTGGCAATAAATTAAGAACGAGTATCGTCAACTGGACATCATTGAAAAAAGCTTGTCCAGGGAAATGAAAAGGTTGTGCCATCAAATAAAGAATGGACGTAGAAAGTGGCCCAGCGATTGCGATGAGCCACTTATGGTGTGTCGGTGCGAGTTGCATATTTTTTATTTTAATTTCGCCACCATACGGAAGGATCGTACAGCTCGTCAAGGTGAGGCCAGTCCATTTTGCGGCTAGGATATGTCCTAGTTCATGTATGAGTAATGACCCAAAAATGATGCTATAGTGTGCAAGTTGCGCGGTAGCAATTAAATAGATGATTGCAGGAATCATAATTGGGTGCATACGAATTTTAGTAAAGTACATCGCTCATCCATTCAGTTATAGCAGATGGTTCAAGATTTTCTCCCTCGTGTTCAACTTTCACGAACATGGAGCCAGGCTCAACCTCTGCAATTAAGTCATTGGCTGCAACCGCAGTATAAGGAAGATTGGAGAAGTTTTCAACAAAGCCATACGTCACGGTATCCCCATTATCATAAAGGACCGTCATCGTTTTACCAGTGTTACGCATGTGCCCCGTGAACAGAATAATGCCGTCTTGGTGGGCAACGACTTGAATGGGTGTTTTATAAGCAACAAGCACGCCCTCGTCATATGGCTGCATGGATTCATATGTAGCCATCGTTGGAATTACAGGGTCTTTCGTAGGATTGGCTGACACTGGAATAACTGCTCGATCTTTTAATGACGGAAACTGAGAAAGTACAAACTCACGAGCCAACTGAAGGTCCTTGCCTTCTGTGAACAGCGTACGAAGTGATGAAGTTTGTCCGTCTTGCTCTTGAAATTGTATAAGTGCGATGATTCCAACAGTGAAAATGCATGCGATGATCCATTTTTGTGCAGATTTCATGCCGCAGCCCCCTTTTGGGGTATTATATGCTGGGCTTGGCTTATATATATCATTCATCAAAACGGAATTTCGGAGTGTCTTTTGGTTCGATTGTCGCAACTTTTAAAGATTTGGTCGCAACTTTCGTCTCGATTGTCGCAACTTTTGAAGATTTGGTCGCAACTCTGAGATTTGGTCTCAACTTCCTGCCCGTTTGTCGCAACTTTTGAAGATTTGGTCTCAACTTCAATCAATATGATTGCAACTCTCTCTTCTCCCTCAACGTTTCTTCATTTCAAAGGATAAATATTGATCCAACAAATCCATTTCCAGTTTTAAGATGTAATATTTAATTCTTTTTCCATGACTTTCTTCAGAACTTCCCTTCAATAATCTAGATACCAAATGTTTATTATCAATGCCAAGCCACCATTTCACTTCCTTAACCAGTATTTCCCGACCGAATAGGAGTTGGTATTCTTGAAAAGCTGCATGGTGTGCAGAACGATCACTAAATCCACAATATTCGCATGTCCAAGTTGAATACGAACGAACCATGCCCACTTCGAAGCATCGCTGACATCGAACACCTCCTCTGATCATCGTTCGCTGTATATTTATCCTTTCCAATAATTCCTTATCGTGTATAGCCGGCTTACCACTTCCCACTATTTTTTTGATGAGATTAATTTGCTTTTCATTCCATAAAACAGTAGAATTTTCTTCCATTTGTTCAACCATATCGCATAATGCATCGATAGAAATAGCTGGAAATAAAGTTGGGGGCTCCATGACAATCCCAGCACGACTTGCAAATATTATAAGACCATTAATCATGGGATTCATACCTTGCATCCTCAGCCTCCTTTTAAGAACATTTACATTCCTTTGCAACTGTAACTCAGGATTTCTCATGCCATCCTTTACCCCATTTTTAATCCGATAAAATTGTTTTGTTTCTTGATCGAAATAAAGTTCGCCCGTGATATTTTTGATTTCCAAAACACATATGAATCGTGGATTTATTAGAACGGCATCCATTTCTGCTCCGTCTAAAATCACATGTCGGAAACATTCAGTTTTGAAGGCAAATTGAGCTTCCAATAAATATCTTGCTACTTTTTCTTCTCCATAAAATCCAGCTTTTACATTAATGCCAAATTCCATAGTTGACGGTGTTCTAGAATTCAAAATCATCATTCGTAATACTTCCAATTAAGAAGATTTCACAACATTCAGTCTAATCACTCCTTAAAAAAAATCCCGCACTCAGCCAAACGTTAAGTGGGGGATTTCATCATATTTTATTTAGAAAATATCGATATTAATTTTGAGAAGACACCTTTGCGTTCCTGGTCCATTGACATTAAAGGTACGGATTCTCCTAGAATACGTCGTGCGATGTTGCGATAGCCTATGGCTGCACGATTGGTAGGATCCATTACGACTGGTTCACCTTTATTGGATGATGTAATGACACTTTCGTCATCCATTATGATGCCAAGTAGATCGATTGATAAGTGCGTGGTGATTTCATTGACATCGAGTGCGTCACCAGATTTCATTAAGTGTTGACGAATGCGGTTGATGATTAATTTTGGTGGTGCGATGTCTTCTTGTTCGAGCAAGCCGATAATACGGTCCGCATCACGAACCGCTGAAATTTCAGGGGTCGTTACGACAATCGCGCGATCTGCTCCTGCCACTGCATTTTTGTATCCTTGTTCAATACCTGCTGGACAGTCAATGACAACGTAATCATAATCACGCTTTAGTTCGGTTATGAGTTCTTTCATTTGTTCCGGGTTAATGGCGTTTTTGTCCGTAGTTTGTGCAGCTGGGAGTAGGTATAACTTATCATCAAAACGCTTGTCCTTAACAAGTGCTTGATGTACTTTACAGCGTCCTTCAATGACGTCTACTAAATCATAGATAATGCGATTTTCTAACCCTAGTACAACATCTAAGTTACGTAAGCCAATATCTGTATCAATCAAACATACTTTCTTGCCTTGAAGTGCCAATGCAGTCCCGAGGTTAGCGGTTGTCGTTGTTTTACCAACGCCCCCCTTACCTGAAGTAATTACGATAGCTTCTCCCACATTAGCTTCCTCCTTTAAATGTAGATAATTGCGGTCTTAATAAACGCAGTTCTTGCAAACGATCGATTGCGATGAAGCCGTTTGCATGCAGGTAGGCGCATTCCATTTCTGGTTGTTCGGACAAGATGGTCAATTCATCCGTCATCGTCTCTAGTGACTCGTTGATCATCAGATGCGTTGCTTCTAGCCATGAAGCAGCGATGACTGCGTCTTTATTGCCATTTGCCCCAGCGTGTGCCATCCCTTTTAAGCGACCGAGCACAAATACATTGCCTCCAGCGATGACTTTACCGTTCGGGTTCACATCACCAACCACTACTAAGTCACCTTGTGCACGGACAACTTGTCCAGAACGCACAATCCCGACGAATGTTTCTGATTGACGTTCTAAAATACGATGATTACTTTCTTCAATCGAAATTACATCACTTTGCACTCTTGACACGCGCAAGTGCGGAGATGAGTCTACGCAAGCAATTAATTCTTTTATTTGTTCTTCCGTACAAAAGCGATTTCCAAGTTGTAAGGATACTTCTGCTTGTCCATCGATGGCTTCGTCCGATACTTTACGCTTAAGTTCTTCTACTAGTTCGGCATAGGCGCATTGATCATCCAGCCGGAGCACTAGGCCGTCTTTTGTTCCTTTTATGTACACTAGTTGCTTTTTCGTCAAATGCGTCACCTCACGCGAAGAATCAATTTGGCTGATTTAACCGTTGCAACATACGTGCATTGATTACATATTTAAATGCCCAGCCGAGCACTACTAAGAAAATAGAGTTTGCAATCATCGTAGGGATTAACCGCTCGCGTACGAATATTTGCAGTGACATGTCCCTCAATCCAATAAATGAAAAGAAGTAATAAAGCACAAATTCAAGCCCAGCGATTAATATAAGTGACATAATCGTTGTCACAATTAAGTGCTGGTGAATATATTTCACAATAAAACTAGCAATCAAACACATTAATGGATATAAAAAAGAATATAATCCAATAATATCAATGAAGAAGACATCATACAAGAGCCCAAAAAGTAATGCATACAACATCGCGCGATTGCGACTATAGTAGATGGAAATGAATATTAAATACATGATGAGAAATCGAGGAATTAAAAAACGATATTCGCCACCAATGTCTAGGGGAGAAAACAAACCAAAAACGGGTTCCAGGTAGAACAGCACAACGGCAATGGAAGGAATGATTAGACGATTCATGATTCATCCTCTTCTTTTGTTGTACTGTCTTCACCATCTGTACCGTCGATCGTGACCATTGAACGTTTTGCAATCATCACATGGTCTAGTAGTGCAAATTCAGCAGCAGGTTTGACGTACGCCAATTTTGTTAAACCAAAATCGTCTGTCGTGACTTCCGTAATTTCCCCAATTAAAAGACCTTTCGGGAAAATCCCGCCTAGTCCAGAAGACATAATTTTTTGTCCTTTTTCGATTTTAATATTGGAATCGATACGTTTTAGAATGAGTTCTTTTCGTTTTTCATCGTATCCTTCAATTAAACCGAATACTTCATTTTGACCTGCTACCATAGCGGAGACACGGTAGTTAGGATCTTGTGTTGATAATAGTTCAACAGTTGATGTCAATGGCGTCGTTAGCTTTATTTTTCCAATTAATCCTTGAGCTGTAATAACGGCCATGTTTTTCTTTACTCCATGAACTGTTCCTCTATCGAGAATAACTTTTTCTTCCCACTGATCAGGATTCCTTGCAATCACGGTCGCTTGAATCGGTTCATAGTCTCTCAAATCGTCTTTCTTGTCTACAATTTCACGTAATCTCGTATTTTCAGATGCTAAATCGTTGACGTCTGCTTGCAATTTCGCAAATTCTTCTAAACGACTTTTAAGACGCTTATTTTCTTCATACGTATTTAGCAAAGAATCGACATTATCGAAAACCCCTGTTATGTACTGGGTTGGTTTTGAGAAGATCGACTGCCCAAAACCAACCACATCCTTAATAATTTGTTCAGGTAGAGACGCATGGTCACGATCTCGGAGAGTGAAGCTGATCAATGCCACAAGAAAAATCACTCCCACCAGGAGTAAAATTAATCGTTTATTTGAGAAAAATTGTGGCATTGGAACGATCCTCCTTAGTGTTTAGAATTTTGACGAATCATGTTCATGTGATCTAATGCCATACCCGTACCGATCGCTACGCAATCCAATGGGTTTTCAGCAATGAATACAGGCATGCTTGTCTCATCACTAATGACTTTATCTAAGTTTTTCAGTAACGCGCCACCGCCAGTTAAGACGATTCCGCGTTCCATCACGTCTGCTGACAATTCAGGAGGCGTTTGTTCAAGTGTCTTTTTCACACCATCAATAATTGCTGAAACTGACTCACGAAGTGCTTCGGCAATCTCTTCTGAAGAAATTTCAAGAGTTTTAGGCAATCCTGTCACTAAATCACGACCACGGATCTCCATTTTTTCAAGATTGTCGATGACTCTTGCAGAACCAATTTCAATCTTGATTGCTTCAGATGTACGTTCACCAATCGTCAAATTATACATTTTTCGAATATACGCCGTAATTGCGTGATCCATAGCGTCTCCAGCAACACGAACAGATTCGCTAGTTACAATACCGCCAAGTGAAATCACGGCAACTTCAGTTGTACCGCCACCAATATCGACGACCATACTTCCTGTAGGTTCCCATACCGGTAAATTTGAACCGATTGCTGCTGCAAATGGCTCTTCAATTGTTACCGCATCACGTGCACCTGCTTGACGTGCTGCATCAATGACCGCACGTTGTTCAACAGATGTAATGCCAAATGGAACACAAATCATGACGTTTGGTTTTTTAAAAGATCCACCTGACGATTTCAGTGCTCCTTTTAAATAATATTGTATCATTGCTTTCGTAATATCAAAGTCTGCAATAACGCCATCTTTCATCGGACGAATCGCCACAATCGATCCTGGTGTACGACCAATCATATTTCTCGCGTCGCTACCCACGGCAACGATTTCGTTTGTATGCGTATTTTTCGCGACTACTGATGGCTCGCGAAGTACAATCCCTTTTCCTTTTATAAATACCAATGTATTTGCTGTACCGAGGTCAATCCCGACATCTTTTGCTCCAAATCCAAACACGATATGTTCTCCCTTTCTATCCTTAGCCAGTTCATCTTAGCTTAGTTTAAACCATAACTTTGATTATAACGGATAGAAAGAGAAATTCACAGTCTCACATATACCCCTTTTCTTTTAAACTGATAAATTGATGATCTCCGATGATAACATGATCAATCAATTCAATCCCCATTATTACACCAGCTTCCTGTAAACGTTTCGTTACTTCTATGTCTTCAGGTGAAGGTGCTGGGTTGCCGGACGGATGATTATGTGCGCAAATTATGGAGGCTGCCGAACGTTTGACAGCTTCTCGGAAGACTTCCCTTGGATGCACGATGCTCGCATTTAGACTACCAATAAAAATGGTATGTTTATGTAGCACTTGATTTTTGACATTCATGAACAACACGACAAAATGTTCTTGTTTTAAAGATGTCATGTCGGCCATTAAAAAAGTTGCCGCATCTTTTGGCGAACGAACGGTAAATTTCCCGTCGGTTTGTTGTTGCGCCAATCGGCGACCCAGTTCCACTGCCGCCAGCAATTGGACAGCTTTTGCCTGTCCAATTCCTTTCACTGACATGATTTCTTCAATGGTCGCGTTTTTCAATTCATGGAGTTGTTCAAAAAACGTTAATACGCGGTTTGCCAAATGAAGAACGGATTCCTGTTTCGTTCCAGTCCGTAGCAAGATGGCAATGAGTTCTTGGTTCGATAACGCCGTTGCTCCCTGGTTTACCATGCGTTCACGTGGACGGTCTGATATATGGACGTCTCGGATCATGAGAGTCGGTTTCACTTCAGTGATCATAACGAGACCTCGTTGTTGGTAATTCAATTAAATTTAAATTTTTCAGTTCTCTATACAATTCGGCGATCGGCAGACCCACCACATTGTTATAGTCCCCATTAATATGTTCCACCATCAGTGTTCCTATCGTTTGAATCCCGTATCCGCCTGCCTTATCGAACCAATCCCCGCTCGCGACATATGCCTCGATCCATTCCTCAGAAAGGACATAAAACGTAACTTTTGTTTTTTCGAAAAACATACTACACGTACCATCAAAATACATGGCCACAGCCGTAATAACGGTGTGTGTACGTCCAGATAATTTGCGTAAATACTCCTTGGCCATCTCAGCATTGTCGGGTTTCCCTAATGGCGTATCATCGATGAAAACCATCGTATCTGCACTTATGACGATGGCATGTTGATTGCGCTCTGCTACGTACATCCCTTTCTCCATGGCAATGTTACAGACTAACTCCACAGGCGAATGCCCGCTTATAGTCTTTTCATCTACTTCCATCGTTTTGACTTCAAACGGCACCCCGAGTAGGGATAGCAATTCTTTTCTTCGCGGTGATGCAGATGCAAGAATCAGTGGTTTAGTTGTCTTTAGTTTCAATGAAATCATCTCCTTTTTGTCATCATACAGAATGAGGACAATCTTGAAAAATGTGTACGATGGGCGATAATTTCATTTTCAACTAAAATACGTACCTAAAATTCAATTTTGAGGCAGTCATTTTGAACAATATAATGCCCTATAAGCTGTACACGAATGACATTAAGATCAGTCGAAAGTGTTGATATAGCAGAGATATTGGCTTGCCAGTCCTTCGGGATTGCCCCCTTGTATTCAGACCCCTCAAAATTAAATTTTGCAGGGTCAGAACTTGCTAGATAAATGGGCAGGTTTTTCAGTGCAGGTTCAGTACATGCAGCGGAATTTACACGAAAAGGTTTAACAAATGAATCGATTGTGCCCACGACTTTCACTTCACTTTCCACCATACTCGCAGCAGACCAAACATAATATTTATTTTCCGCAAGCACGATCGTCGCTGATTTCATAGACGGATCTGATTGCAATAAGGCAGTCGCCCCATCTGTTGTAGTGAACACACCATGTTGTTTCGCATAGAACTGTACAGGCGTTCCTCCATCCACAGGGGCATCAACGGTTTCAGTTTGTTCTGGCTTCTCAGTTTCAGCTACAGGGTCAGCGGGTTCGTCTTTTTTGATATCCTGCCATTGAATCATGATTGCAAAAATACCAATCGAAATGGCCCCGATTAAAAAGCCATGAATAACAGCCAATGTGTAGGAAAACTTTGTAAATGATTTTGAAAAACGCATAGCATCACCTCGTTTTTCTTTTAAAGCTACCATTTTGAGCATAAAAAAAGACAAGACCGGTGTCGGCTTGTCCAAAAAAGTTTTCGAGTTAAATGTACAAATTCCTATACCAGTCGAGTATTTGCGCTCCGTAAAAATAGACGATGATTGCTGCAAGTGCAATGGATGGACCAAAAGGAACCGGAGTTTTTCGTCCTTGTTTGGAGCGGCGCAGATGAATAACACCAACGATTGCCCCGATAAATGCAGCTAAGAACAGCGTCAGTAACGTGGGAATCGCCCCAAGAACCAGTCCAATCACGAAGAACAATTTGATATCTCCCCCGCCCATGCCACCTTTCGACAAGATCGCGATTAATAATAATAAACCGAAACCACCAAATGCCCCAATAAGACTATCCCACCAAGGATCCAACGGTGAAAGAACACGCGCAATTATTAATAATACACCAAAAAAGAGTAGGACTTTGTCGGGAATTAGCATATAAGCGAGATCAGAAACTGTGATAATCACAAGCATCGAGATAAACAAGATCGCCACAATCAATTCCAGTGAGAATCCTAACTGCCAATAGGCAAATGCGAAAAGAACCCCTGTTACAAGTTCCATTACGGGATACATCCAGTGAATTTTCGTGCCACACCCACGGCATTTTCCTTTTAAGAATACGAAAGAAAACACGGGTACTAAGTCTTTGACCGTCAAGTTCCGGTCACATACCGTGCAGTGTGAAGGTGGCGAAACGATGGATTCCTTCTTTGGCACTCGTAATCCCACGACATTGAAAAACGAGCCGAAAATGAGTCCATAAATAAAAAATAGAATAGTATAAGCGATTTCCATGAATGCCTCTCAATCTTAGGAATTGACGCCACATTCCTGATGTCTGTTCCTATACTGATTATATTTTTGTGAAATAAAAACTGGAGACATGATACACTCTCCAGTTCGCTAGGTTAATCCGGGATGATTAAAGTTGTGTTCATTTTGACATTATCAGATTTTAAACCATTTGCTTGTTTGATTTTTTCTTCACCTGTACGACTTCCATAATGTTTCATGGAAATAGAGTACAATGTATCTCCGCGCTTGACCGTGTAGGAACGATATTTTGGTTTCGCAGTTGTTACTTTTGGTTTAGTATCTGATACACTTGCAACCGAATCTGAAACACTCGTGGCTTCTTTAGAAGTTGCAGATTCTTTCGATTCAACTTCTGCCTCTTCTGGTGGTAGTTCTCCATCATCGATGCCGTTGTTAGACGGCAACGGATTTACTTTGTCCGCAGGAGGAGGTGTATCTACTTTTGGCACTTCATCTAATAACTCGATTAAATCTGGTCGGAAGAAAGCTGAGAAAGTTAACGACAATGATAATTTATCTTGTTCTTGATCAGCAGTCGTTATTTCACCAGGAGAACCGAATGCAATGGATTCAACTACTAATATACGATCTAACTTTTCAAGCTCATCAATAAATATTTCTAAGTTTTTAAAGTTTGCTGTCTCGATGGTCATGCTAACAGCTAGTTGCTGAAGTGTTTCTACACCTTCAGGAGGAGCTTCAATAACAAACGGTGCCTCGGCAAAACTGATGCTTTGAACCATTGATTGCGAAACAACTTCAGCTTTTTCAACTTGCAATAAGATGAGTTCGGTTAGTGGTTCAACAGGTACTTTTTTCTGTAATTCTAATGAACTTACTAATGGAATTTCTGGTTGATCTGCTAGTTGCTGTTCTAACGCAAATAATGTTTGACGATCAGTTGCTAAAGTGGTTTCTGCCATTGCCAAACTTTCTTTTTTCGGTGAATAGAACGTGAAATAAGAATAAGCGACAATTGCAAGACAAAATAAAACAGACAATACGATAAGACCCACTTCTTTTTGTTTCGATGTTAAATTACTCATTTGTATCCGCTCCTTCCGCATCGTCTGCTGGAGCTGGTTGTTCTTCATTAGTTTCGTTAGTATCTGTAGGTGTAACTTCTGCTGGAGCTTCTCCTTCAACTGGTGGTGCATTTGGATCAACAGGAACCGCTGTTCCTTCAGCTGGCATACGCGTATCTAGAAAAGTGATTTCGTACGAAGCTAAATACCGTGGCATTAACTGAGATTCGGGTCCCACTTTGTTTGTAGTGCCATCAGACTCTTCAACCGTAGCTTCTTCTAATACTTGAGATGATAAAGTTGTCAAATTAACTACTGTAATCATTTCTGATGATTTTAATTGTGTTAAATAGAACGCAGCTTCACGTGAAGTGTCAAATTGAACATCGACTAATGCTCCATTAGGAGAAGTGAACGTGAAATTCGCAAAGAATCCTCGTTCAGGCAATAGCGACGTCAATTCTCTTATTAATGGCAAGGTATCAAATTGATACGTCTCTGCCCACTCCACAGTTTTTTGTAATTTTTGAGCGTCATTCAGCGATACAGATGTTTGCATTTGAGCTTGAATCGCTGCTTGTTGCCCAACAACTTCTGCACTTTGTGCGGCGATCTCTTGTTGTTTATTCTCAAAGGAATTTCCTAGGAAATAAAAAACGAGCCCTACGACAAGCCCGAGTAAAATAAGTGAGATGGCAGCCACGACAAAGGCGGGACGATCCCGTTCTTTCTCGCCAAGTAAATTAATTTCGACTAACATCTTTACACCTCTTTCAACGCAAGTCCGAGCGCTCGATTAAAACGTACGGGTATGGCTTTTCCATCTTCTAAGTAGATTGTTTCGCGTACAACTGTTGAGGTCTTCACTTCAAAACGTGAAGAGAAAAGTTTCATTAATTGTTCAAAATCATCAAACTCACCATTCAGTAACAAATGGGTAATACCTTCATTCCCTTGGTTCATGTTATAACGATAGAAATTCATCAATTTCTCTAACTCTGAAATGATCGATTCCATTTTGGAAGAAACCGAATCACTAAAGAAATTCGAATTATCAGGCGCTTCCACTTCGATTGGGCGCATAAATAATGGGAAATGATGATGGAAAATCGATACCGTATAGTTGTCGTTTTTGATATCCAACAATAAAATATGTTCTTCACCAGTAAAGTTATGTTGCTGATAGGCTAATCGATATAATGCAAGTGGCCCAATGTCGGCAACAATCGGTTTCAATTTCACATCTTCAAAAACGTCTTCATATGTATTTAAAATACTTTCTTTTGAAGCAATCAAAATGGCTTCTTTATTTTCGGTTGATGCGGTGTAAGGTACCACATCAAACACGGGGTCGTCGAACGGTAAATAAAGAGTTGAGCCAATTTCAATAAAGAAATGGCCTTTTAACTCGTCTCGTCGAACATCTGGAGGATAAGTTAATTTGCGGATAATCACATATTCGTCAGGGGCGAGGAATCGGACTGACTTCTTGGATAGACCCCACTGATTGACAGCCTTGTCGAGAATCGAGACAAGAGTGTCGATATCCACAATTTTCCCATCTTTAATGATGCCCTCCGGAAGAACTTGTTCTTCCGCACAGCTAACATGAAGTGGCGAAGTAGATTTGATTTCGACATGTCGAATCGCATCTTCTTCAATTGTAATCGTCGTTACACGTGCTTTTCTCGATAAAAACGATAAGGCCATTTTTTCAGCTCCTAGATATAAATATAATTAATTACTGGATATTATTTATGGAGTAGTACTAGCATTTACTCCAAGAGATGCTCCTGTACCAGCACCACGTTGACTATTTTTATAAGCTGCAATATTAGCATTAGTAGCAGTAGTGAACGTTACTGTAATTCCGCCCGCTGCACCTGAACCTGAAATCGTATTCCCGCCAGGAACTTTTGCTATTGAAGTACTATCAACACTTAATGAACCGATATCTTGCATATAATTTGAAGTTTTCAGTGTAGCAACAGTAACACCTGATGGTGCATCTGGATTATCCGTATAATAAATGTTTGCAGCCGCTAATGCATTTTGAGCATCAGACTTAATCGCACCTACACGACTATTCTCAATAATATTCCCAATCGCTGGAATAGCGATTGCCGCGATAATCGCTAAGATTACGATTACTGCTAAAAGCTCGATTAATGTTAAACCTTTTTGTTCTTTTAACTTATTTTGAATGAATTTTCTCACTCTAAATTCCTCCTTTAATTCTATTAGTAATGTTTTTGTAACTATTGTAATAATAGCATCATTGTTTGTCGAAATATATAGATAAATAGACTTTATGCTTATTTTTTTTATGGTCAAAAGGATCTATTGTAGATAATATTTATCTTTTTATATTATCTTTAATAGTCAAATAGACTCATCTCACATATTATCCATACCCTCAAACATCCCGAACATTGGCATCATAATCGCCATAACAATCGTACCAACAATTCCCGCTAAAAAGACAATCATCAATGGCTCTATCATTGCTTTTAGTTTATCAGTCTCGGCATCCACTTCTTTTTCATAGAACTCTGCAACTCTCTCTAGCATGTGATCAAGAGCACCTGTTTGTTCACCAATTGAAATCATATGTGGAATCAACGGCGGGAAAGCCCAGTGACCCATCATCGGTCCTGTTAAAGATTCACCACGTTCTAATGAATCTCGTGCTTGCAACACTACTTTCCCTATAACATCATTACCAACAATTCGTTCTACCATTGTCAGTGCAGTTAAAATTGGAACGGAACTTGAGAATAATGAACTTAATGTACGTGTCATTCGTGCTAATGCTGCTTTTTTTAAAATATTCCCGAAAATCGGCATTTTAAGCAACAACGCGTGCAACATATACCTGCCTTTATCGTCTCTTTTTACAAGCCACAAACTTCCAATAAAAATGACAACAACTAGTATTAGAATATACCAGTAACCTTGCACAAAATCACTTGCACCCATTACAAATCGAGTTAGCAATGGTAGTTCTCCGCCGAAGCTACTAAACATTTCAACAAACATCGGAACGATTGAACTTAACAAGAAAATGACTACTCCAACCGCTAAAACAGCAACAATTACTGGATAAGTCATTGCAGACACTACTTTTTGTCTTGTCGCATAGGCTTTCTCAAAATGGGTTGCCAATCTATCTAACGACTCATCTATTGATCCGGTCATTTCACCTGCTTGAATGAGATTAATAACCATAGGTTCGAAAATTCGCGGGTGTTTTCTTGCTGCCTCGGATAATGAATGTCCACTTCTTAATTCATCTGTTATTTCGACTAACGCTTTTCTCAAAGCTTTTGACTCTACCTGTTGAGAAAGAATCAAACATGAATCAACGATGGTTACGCCAGCACGCATTAAAGTAGAAAACTGACGCAAAAACATTATGAATTGGTCTTTTTTGACCGGACTTCCTATTGAAATTTCCTTTTGCATGGCAGTTTCGGCAAGCTGTTTTATTTCAGTAGTGCGAATGCCATCATCACGTAGTTTCATAATGGCTTCTCGTTGATTTGTTGCAGTTACAATCCCTTTTCGAACGGCTTTGCGGTCACGACCTACATATTGGAAGCGTCCCATTATTCTTCTTCCCCTTCAAGATAAGGCTTGGCCATTTCTCTTGTAATCTCACCCGCATCTAGCAACTCTTTTACGGATGTTGACATCATATGCATGCCCATTGCACGGTTTGTCATGATGACGTTTGGAATTTGATGCACTTTTTCGGTACGGATTAAGTTCGAAATCGCCGGATTGGTGATCAAAATCTCTGTTGCTGCTCGACGACCTTTGCCATCTGCCGTTTTTAACAATCGTTGACTAATGACTGCTTTTAAAACCCCACCAAGCTGAGTACGCACTTGAGATTGTTGCTCTGGTGAAAATACATCGATAATCCGCTCAATGGTGGATGCCGCACTGGATGTATGCAAAGTTCCTAAAACTAAGTGACCCGTTTCAGCAGCAGTAATCGCAATACTGATTGTCTCTAAATCACGCATCTCACCGACTAGAATAACGTCTGGATCTTGACGGAGAGCTGCACGTAATCCATTTGAAAATGATTTTGTATCAAAACCAACTTCACGTTGATCAATAATGCTTGTACCGTGGTCATGCATATATTCAATCGGATCTTCCAGCGTAATGATATGTTTGCTCATATCTGTGTTCATATGTTTGATCATGGCTGCGAGTGTCGTCGATTTACCAGAACCTGTTGGACCCGTTACCAGGATTAGACCTTGTTTGATTTCCGCTAATTTTTTCAACGTACTCGGCATGTTTAATTGATCTACAGTTGGAATGATTTGTGGAATTGTTCGGAATGCAATCGAGATCTTCCCTTTTTGCTGAAAAGCATTGACACGGAATCGGGCCACATTTTCAACCACATGGGAATAATCGAGCTCGCCCATTTCAATAAATGTATCCCACATTTTTTCCGGTGTAATGGCTTTTGCCATTTCTCTAGAGATATCGGGTGTAATAATGCTCGTTCCGAATTTCACTAAATCCCCTTGTACACGGAAAATCGGTGGCACACCACATGTAATATGAATATCTGATGCTTTTTGATGGAAAGCACTCGTTAATAATTGATTGACTGATTCTATCATTTGCTCACCTAATCTTGGAGGGCTACTACACGCAGAATTTCTTCTGTTGTTGTCAAGCCGTCTCTTACTTTCATTAATCCATCGTCGAGTAAAAAGATGGTGTCATTTTGTTGTGCAATTTCTCTAATTTCCGCAGCTGTCCCACCACGGTTGATGACACTTTTGATTTTGTCATCCACGACTAGTACTTCATGTATCGCCATACGACCTCGATATCCAGACATCCCACACGATGGACAACCTTTACCACGTGAAATGGTTTGTACCTCAAGTCCACGTTTGCTAAAGATATCGATTTCGCGAATGGTTGGTTCTTGTTTTTCTCGACAATCGCGACAGACTCTACGGACTAGACGTTGTGCCACAACAGCATTGATAGAACTCGTAACTAAAAACGGTTCAACGCCCATATCCATTAAACGGGTGACAGAAGCAATCGAGTCATTTGTATGGATTGTGCTTAGTACCAAGTGACCTGTGAGAGAAGCACGAATGGCGATTTCAACGGTTTCTTTATCACGAATCTCCCCAACCATGACAATGTCTGGATCTTGACGCAAAATGGATCGAAGGCCAGCAGCGAATGTTAAACCGACGTTTGAATTCACCTGGATTTGATTAATTCCCGCTAACTGATACTCCACTGGATCTTCAACTGTAATCACATTCACTTCTTCATTATTTAAATGGTTTAACGCTGCATATAACGTAGACGATTTACCAGATCCAGTCGGGCCTGATATTAAGACAATTCCATTTGGTTTAGCGATTTCTTGCATAAAACGTTCCATATTCTTTTCGTGAAACCCTAGTCGTGTAATATCCGTTAAGTTATTGCTTAAGTCCAAAATACGCATAACGATCTTTTCACCAAAAACGGTAGGTAACGTAGACACACGTAAATCAATCGGACGAAAATCAACATTTGTTTTAATCCGTCCATCTTGAGGGACACGACTTTCTGTAATATCAAGTTTTGACATGATTTTTACACGTGCTGTGACCATCCCTTGCATTAATTTGGGAAGTGTTCGTTCATCATGCAATACCCCATCGATTCGAAAACGAACCAATAAACGTGTTTCTTGTGGATCAAAATGAATATCACTCGCTTTTTGAGTAACGGCCGTTGATAAAATTTGATTTACTAAACGAACGATCGGTGCATCGATATCCATTAATTCATCTTGTTTATCAGGAGATACTGCTTGTTCGCTTAAGAAATCATCGAATGATTCTTCTTCGTAATATTTATTAATTGTTTTTAATATATCTTCCCTTGAGGCAATTGCCGGTATGATATGGAATCCGGTAATTAAACGTAAGTCATCAATCGTTATGAAGTCCATCGGGTCTTTCATGGCTACGAACAGCTTGTCCCCCTCTACTTTAAGAGGGACAATAAGATTCCTTTTTGCTACATCTTTTGGAATTAAATTAAACAACTTCGGATCAAACGGAAAATGATAGAGCTGCACTTGGGGTATGCCCAGTTGCATTTCCAACACTTCCAGTAATTGTTGCTCTGTAATAATCCCTTGTTGTAATAACACATCCCCTAGTTTTTCCTCACGAGGTTTGTCATTCAATACTTTCATAAGCTGTTCATCAGTCAGTAAACCATGCTCAATTAGTAAATCACCGAGTCTTTTCCGCTTCATGTTGCACCCCCCTTTATTTCCCGCCGGATGGTATCAAGTTGCCACCTTTATCGTATTGTGGTTCTTCCTCTTCTTCAGTTGTGTTACCACCAGTTCCCGTGTCACTGCCTGTTCCAGTTGAACCCCCGTCTCCTGTAGTACCATCAGTAGGGCCATCGTTTGTACCAGTTCCCGTAGATGGTTCGGCAGTAGTTCCTCCAGGCGTAGTTCCAGTGCCATCTGTTGTTCCTGTGCCGGAACCAGTATCCGCACCAGTTCCAGTGCTATCCGGTGTCGCCGTAACCGTTAATGGATGCACTTCTACTTTATGAACGGGTGGGTAAAAATCTTTAGAAATATCTTTCGTTTCAAGGATCGTAGCATTTGAAATGGTGTTTCTAACAACAGCCACTTGTACGCCTTGTTGTCCTGGTGTTATCACTCGGATGGTGTTTTGTCCGACAAATGCACTATATTGCTTAATTGTTTTTGGTGAAAATTCCTCTTTATCTTTAATTTCCGTTTCGTAACTATAAACGAATGGATACCCAGTCAAAGAAGTATTGATTCCTGTTCCTGCGTCATTGATATTTATCGTGAAACTTGTCGTGTTTGGGTTACTAAATACGAAGTCGACTCCGAGTTCGCGGTTGATCGACGCTTCAAAACCAAGTGGAACTGACTTGGGGACAATTGGTCCAATACTTCGTTCGACGACACCAAAGTTAGTATTCAACACAGAAGCATATAAAATTGAGGCTACTGCAGTTAAATCACTCTCAGTTACCAATCCGACATCAACAGTATCTAAAAACTCCAAGAAAGAGAACGTAGATTTCGGTTGAATTTCATAGCCGTCCAATACAGACATAATATTTTGAATGCCAGGAGTCTGTTCCACGTTATCAAACGTAATATTCGTAACGACAGTTTCTACGGATGAAGAGCTCGACAATAAGGCACTTGAAATATCAATTACCTGATCTTTTCTGCCCGCAGCAAGTTGTTGGCGTATCGTATCTGTCACAGTTGCCACTTCTTCTTCACTAAAGACGATTGGCGAAAATTGTTGATGTAAGAAGGTATCGACAGCTTCTTGCGTGATATCAAATTCAAGACCATTTTTCGTTCCATCTTGTGCAGAAGTCAGTGTACTGGTTGTGTTGAATTCGACAGCTTCCAAAGGAAAAGGCACCACTGCATCTTGTAATTTAATTTGAACTTGCGCTTCACTATACCAGCCTTGAACACCAGAACTAACCGTTACCGCTGCCTCTTTCTCCGGTAAGTTTGATACATCATAAGGACCAATATATGTTTGATCCCCAAAGCCTTTTGTCGGGAAAATTACATCATCAATTAAATAACTTCCCGCTTGTGACACACCAAAAAAGAGAACGGTAGAGCCAAGAAGAGCCGCCAATGTAGATCCAAGTAATTTATTGTTCATTTATAGCTCCTCCTTCTTCTTTGGTGTCAACCAGTCTTCTTGTGCATTTGGTATGGTGGGTGTCTCCGGTGCAGTTGATGGAGTTGGTGGAATTGACTCTTTTACCGGTTCAGTAATTGATGGTTTTTCAAAAGTTTCTTTATTCATTTGAGGCATGTTATGGAATACATCTTCTTCTAACAAGTTCTGTTTTTCAATTTGCTTCGTAATGAGAATCGCTCCGGCAAATACGAGACCAACCATGATTAACAAGGCGTAATATAGACTTAGTGTGGATTGAACAAGCATCCCGAGAAGTGCAATGACTAAGCCACCTACTAAAAACATTAGCTTTGTTTTCAGATCTACCTTTTTAACTAAGAATATAACTATAGGAAACACAATTAACGCTACCAAAATCAGAACCAGAAATTTTATCATGTTTCACCTCGAAGTTTTTTATATAGGGAATTTTCTACTAACGGTTATATGAGAATAGTTTTCTATCATACATACAGATTATTGTTGAAAACGATATATAGAGCAGAGACACTTAATAATATTATACTTGGAAAACTCATTAATAACAGTCATAAACTTGTTTTATCGACATTATTTTCATACTCACTTATTCTACAAATTGAATAAATCTCCTTTACAACTTGCATTCAAGTAACTATTATCTTATTATTTCAATTTTTTGTCATGCTAATAGTTAGATTTTTATAAAAAAACAATGAAAAAAAAAAAATATATATATATATATATATATATATATATATATATATATATATATATATATATA
>NZ_MPTA01000013.1 GCF_001939075.1 Paenisporosarcina indica
ATATGTTAGTCGCTCTTGCGACAACTTTTATATCATAACAAATTTTCATTGTCATGTCAACAAAATGTTTTGCTTATATTATTTCATTGTCGCGTTTAACTTGGCGACTTGTATTATATTACACCATGTATTTAATTAAGTCAACACTTTAATATTCCATTTATAAAAACATTGAAATTGCTATAACACTAGCAATCCCTGGAATGCCTAAGAAAGCAATTAGTAATCCTGAAATAATATTAATTGGGATAAAAAAGCCAAGTTGACTAGCGATCAAATTGATTGCAAACAAAATAACAAAAGCAAATGCAATTCTAAACCACCAAATAGAAATTATTTCAAGTACTCGTCCTTTTGATGATTTATTCAGAAACAAAAAAAGAAGCAATGCTATACCAACCAAACTAAGAATCAGCTTCATGCCGTTCCCCTACCTCTCATAATAAGTTATCACTAACTATATGACGGGATTGGTATAACATATACTTCATTTTAAAAGGATTTTACGAATTCGCGCTTCTTTATATAGAAAGAAGTGTTTACTTTCAGCAATTTTTCGTTGCACAATTACCGACAAATCGTAGTCATCTAACATGTCTTCAATGACTCGTGCTTGTTGCCACTCTGCCTTCGTTTCTTTTATTAATGAAACGAACTTTGCGTCGAATTCCTTTTTAAGTTTTGCTTTCTTGAAAAACATTCAGCAGTTAGGCCTCCCTTTTATAACTCACGTCGGCCTTCTAACGCTTTAGATAAAGTGACTTCGTCTGCATATTCTAAATCTCCACCAACGGGAAGTCCGTGAGCGATTCGCGTTGTTCGTATCCCAGAAGGTTTGACAAGTCTCGAAATATACATCGCTGTCGCTTCACCTTCAATAGTAGGGTTTGTTGCCAAAATTAATTCTTGCACCCGCTCGTCTTGAAGTCTCTTTAACAATGGAGGAACATTAATGTCTTCCGGTCCAATGCCATCCATAGGCGAAATGGCTCCGTGCAACACATGGTAAAGCCCTTTATAATCTCGCATTTTTTCTAATGCAATAACATCTTTCGGGTCTTGAACCACACAGATAATCGTGTCGTCTCGTTGCTTGTCTTGGCAAATATGACATGGGTCCACATCGGTAATGTGCCCGCATATTGAGCAGTAACTTAAGTTTCGTTTCGCATCGACCAATGCTTTTGCGAATTCAAGAACTGTGTCTTCTTTCATACTTAGCACAAAAAACGCCAGACGGGCCGCTGTTTTCGGCCCGATACCTGGCAATTTCATAAAACTATCAATTAGTTTTGATATCGGTTCAGGATAATGCATATTGATTCCTCCTAGAACATTCCAGGGAGGTTCAATCCCTTCGTGAATTGTCCCATCGTGGAGTTCGCTGTTTCTTCTGCATTTTTCATCGCTTCGTTTGTAGCGATAACGATTAGATCTTGTAACATTTCGATATCTTCAGGGTCAACAACCGTTGCATCTAATGCCACATCGATTACTTCTTTGTGTCCAGATACAGTTACTTTGACCATGCCACCACCTGCTACACCTTCAAACTGTTGTGTTCCTAGTTCTTCTTGAGCCTTAGCCATTTCTTTTTGCATTTTTTGCATTTGTTTCATCATACCTTGCATATTACCCATTCCACGCATATTAATATTCCTCCCTAATCATCATGTATTTCTACAAATTCTTTACCAAACAGCTTTTCTGCCTCCATAACCAATGGGTCTTCAGTAGCGGCTTGTTCCTCTTGCATAAAGGTCAACATTTCATCTGCAGCCTGTTCAGTCTCATTCATTTCAGAATCAGCATTTGATTCAGAATCATTTGGTTTCAATCCTTTATGACGAATAAATTCTTCACGGATGCTCAACCATGTTTCTTCCGGTACAAATAGGATTTCATAGCGTTTCCCTGATAAATTCAATAATAACTGAGTAAAGACACTAGAGAACGTTTGGTTGTCAGCTGCCATTTGACAATGAATATCATATTTGAATTTTAACACAAAAGCACTAGCAGATGCGGCAACTGGTTCTGCCTCATTTAATAAGGCAGCATGTGATTTCTGTAATTGAGCCATCATCGTTGCCCAATGTGATTTGATTAATTGTATGTCTTGCTTCGTTGCTGTTTTCAACACTTCTTGAATTCGCCCAGAAGGTGCTTTATAACCGGTTTGAGTTCTTAGTCGTTGACGTTTTTGGGAATCATTCACTTGAGCAGGTTGTGCCCCATTTGTAGGAAGTCCTTGTTTCATTTGTTCTTCAAGTGCCATGACAGTTCGTTCAAGTTGGGCAATTTTCTCTTCAAATGGACTGAAATCAACCACTTGCTGTTGCGTATTACTACCCTTGACTTGTGTCATTTTCAACAAAGCTGTTTCTAAATAAACTTTTGTGTGATTCGAATAACGCATTTCTTGTTGTGTGGCAGATAAGATTTCGATGTAGCGATAGAGTGTATCCACCGAGAACTGACCAGCTAATTGCTTAAACTTTTCTTCACCTGACGCAAGCTCCAATAGTTCATCTAGTGAAGGTGCTGTATTCATTAAAAGCAAGTCTCGGAAGAAAGTAATTAAGTCCTCGGTTAATCGAACTGCATCTTTACCTTCTTTCATTAACTCTTCTAAAAGAGTCAATACTTTACCAACATCCTTTGTTAATAATGATTCGGCTAATTGATAGAAAACGTCTTGACCTATGGATCCCGTAACAAGCAATGCATCTTCAACGGTCATTTCTTCACCGCTAAATGACACGACTTGGTCCAGCATACTTAGAGCATCACGCATTCCGCCGGCTGCAGCTTGTGCAATAACCTTTAACGCTTGATCATTTGATGGAATACCTGAGTCAGTTAGCACAACATTCATACGATCTACAATATCGGTTGCAGTGATTCTTTTAAAATCAAATCGCTGACATCTCGAAATAATCGTTAACGGCAATTTATGAGGTTCAGTGGTTGCAAGAATGAATACAACATGAGCAGGCGGTTCTTCAAGGGTTTTTAATAGAGCATTAAATGCACTATTAGACAACATATGCACTTCATCAATGATATACACTTTGTAACGTGAGTTTGCAGGAGCAAAGCGTACTTTTTCAATGATATCTCGAATCTCTTCCACGCGTGAATTTGATGCTGCATCGAATTCGATAACGTCTGTATTCGATCCATTCGTAATACTTTTACACGTTTCGCATTCATTACAAGGTTCTGAAACTGGCGCACGTTCGCAGTTCAGTGCTTTGGCAAATATTTTAGCAGCACTTGTTTTACCTGTCCCACGCGGACCGTTAAACAAATAGGCGTGAGTTGTTTTATTATAAAGGAGAGCATTTTGAAGGGTTTGTTTCACATGTGCTTGTCCCGACATTTCCGCAAATGATTGCGGTCGGTAGACACGATAAAAAGCTTGATACGCCAACTGGTTTCTCCCCTTCTTGTTTAATCGTAAATAATGCTTTAATTATATCATAAAATGGCTACTCAATCTCTAGTGTAGCCATAGGATTCAAGAACAAAAAAGGTGTTTGCTCGCGTAGTTAGCGAACAAACACCTGGATGGAAGTATGTAATGCCGTGCACCTTCCTTCGACTGTAATACATAAGCGGAACCTTTGTCGTTAGCTCTGTCTAGGCAACCCTGCGGCACATGAGAAAATCCACTTAAGGCTGCTTCCTTCCGGACCTGACCTGATTCATGGGTACCCATTGCGCAGGACCCAGACGTCAACACCACGTGCAAAAGTCAGACCCTACATATAAACAGCCTCAGAGAAGGAGTTCAGCCTCGCTAGAGCGGATTGCGAGTTACAAGACACCGCTACCTTCCCACCTAGCACGGCAAATATTAGTATACTAATTTTCAACACAAAAATCAAATGTTTCTTCGACAATGTTAAAGATTACTAAATGATTCCAAACTCTTCTTGCAGATAAAACGATGTACCAAAGTGTAACGAAAAGTAGTCTGATGAGAACACATATAGATTTCTAATGACTACTGCAAGCTGTATAGTCATTAGAGACAATAAAAGCAATATCAATATCAACCTTTGCTCCCAGAAACACCCGCTAAGCATTGAGCCTCTACTCAGTCATTTAGCAACCACCTACAATACTCAGTTACGGAACTCCCTTTCCATCATGTACCAATGCGGTTTTTGTGTGAAAAAAGGCAATAATAAGATTATAAAATTACTTTGCTTTGTTGTTGACTTTAGTTTTCGTACGTGATAAATTATATTCTGTTGACACGGAGGTATACCCAAGTTCGGCTGAAGGGATCGGTCTTGAAAACCGACAGGGGAGTCAAATCCCGCGGGGGTTCGAATCCCTCTACCTCCTCCATTTTTTCTAACAACACGCGCATATATATGGAGATTGTTATTCGTTACTAACGTAACGAATTTTCTCTTGCTAAAATAAGTCTGAATATTTTGAAGGCAACTCATCTGAGTTGCCTTTTTTGATTATAGCTATTTTATAGAATTCACGCGGCACCTGCGGTATGTACGATAAAGAACTATAATCTGCATAGCTTTATTTTTAAATAATCCCCTCAATCAATCCTCCATTACCTCTTTACTAAATCCCTTTTTTTGCTATACAAAAAACCTCCAGCTTTCGCTGAAGGCTTGTTTACTTTATTTACGTAATAACGCAGTTTGTTGAATGAAGTGACCTATTCGTTCTACAATTGGTTCTACTGTATCTGGATTTTGCATTAAGTCATAATCGTTAATGTTCAAACGCAAGACTGGGCAAGCATTGAAAGAGTTGATCCAGTTCTCATATCGCTCATGCATTTCGTACCAGTACTCTACTGGGGTTGATTGTTCCATCGGACGCCCACGCTCTTGAATACGACTCAAGATGTCTTCCATCGATCCATCTAGATAAATGAGTAAATCTGGATGTGGGAAATAGGGTGTCATCACCATTGCATCAAATAGACTTGTGTATGTCTCATAATCAGTTGGGTTCATTGTGCCTTTTTCCATATGCATTTTGGCAAAAATCCCTGTATCTTCATAGATTGAACGGTCTTGAATAAAGCCGCCCCCAAATTCGAAGATTCGTTTTTGTTCTTTGAAGCGCTCTGCTAGGAAATAAATTTGCAAGTGAAAGCTCCACTTGTTAAAGTCGTCATAGAAACGATCTAAGTAAGGATTCGCATCCACTTTCTCATAGGATGTACGGAATTTTAATGCATCAGCAAGTGCCTTCGTCATCGTTGATTTCCCAACACCTACTGTACCTGCTATTGTTATGACAGCATTCTGGGGAATGCCATATTTTTCACGTAAGTTCATGCGTGGAGACTCCTTTTTTGTAGTGTTGCATCCACTTGATTCAAGATCCATTTCAAGTCGTTTTCATTTTGGACAAAGTCAATTTCATCCCCATTGAAACGAAGAACTGGAATCTCTGGATGTGATTCTTCAAAGTGTTGGATAAATGTATGGTAATCAGCCGAAAGTTGTTTTATATAATCAGCCGAAATCATTTTTTCAAATTCACGTCCGCGCTGGGCGATACGTTTCATTAAGGTATCTAAACTTGCATGCAGATAGATCACCATATTAGGTTTTGGCATATCATGCGTCAAGATATTATATATTGATTCATATTTTAAGTATTCTTCTTCAGGGAGTGTACGTTTAGCAAAGATTAAGTTTTTGAAGATATGGTAATCGGCAACAACTGGTTCACTTTTTGAAATGTATTTCTTTTGAATGTCAGTGAGTTGTTTGTAACGGTTACAAAGAAAGAACATCTCCGTTTGGAAACTCCACTCTTCTATATCTTCATAAAATTTATTTAAAAATGGATTTTCATCCACGATTTCTTTTAAAAGTTGAAACTGATTCGCGCCTGCGATGGCTTTTGAAAGTGACGTTTTTCCAATACCAATCGGACCTTCAACCGTTATAAATGGGATCGGCATCAGAATTCCTCCTAACTGATTCTAAAAATAGAGCCGATTTCTATGAGCTCTAAATAAGTCAATGCCCTCTATTCTATCACAGCTGGAAAATGAAAAACAGAGCCAAGAACGACTTTTCCAAAGAGGAAAAGCGTTTTAGCCCTGTTCTTTATCTATTTTAAACATTTCGTATAATAGACGCCAATTTTGAGGGAAGACAAATGCCATATGCCAGTAACTAATCCCTTTAAGCTTCAGCTCTTTAATCAATTCAAACTTTTTATTAATGGAACGTGCATCTTCAAACCATACGACATGTTCTTTTCCATCTAACCAGTAATGATAATAAGGTGCTTGTGCTTTTTCATCATAAGATATGGCAGCATTGCGTTCCCGTGCCAAGGCAATCGCTCTTTTCGGGCTTATGACCTTTGCAGGAGGATTTCCAGGTGCGAAAGGCAATGTCCAATCATAGCCATATAAATTTTGACCCATTAGAATTTTATTAGCCGGCATTTCTGTAAGTGCATATTCAATCACTTCACGAACAGGTCCAATCGGCGATACCGCCATTGGAGGACCACCACTATACCCCCACTCATACGTCATGATGACAACGTAATCGACAGCCTCAGCAATTCCCTTGTAATCATGTCCTCCATACCATCTACCTTCTTGTGTAGCTGAGGTTTTTGGGGCCAATGCAGCAGATGTGGTTAATCCCACAGCCGCTTCATTTAAACGACGCAAGAAACTCACATAAGCATCCCGATCTTCCGCTCTCAAATATTCAAAATCGACATGAATATGATCGGCATTTTTGGCTTTTGCTTCTGCTATCACATTTTTTATTAATGTATCTTGAACATCGGTACTTGCGAGTATTTTCTGAGCTAACGTATCGCTAAACGCACCATCTTGAATATTTGTAATAACGATAGATGTCGATAAGTTATCGTCTTCTGCTATTTGCTGAAGTCCATCCCAGTTAAGCGGCGTTAACGACCCATCCTCTTTGACATCATACGAAAAAGGCATGATTGAAGACAATAGGGGTGCCCGTTTTCTAACTTCCTCAATTAACGTTTCAGACGGATTCTCTGTATACCACTCTACATACCCATTCGAATAAATGGTTGGACGGTTTTGGTCAGGTGTTTTTGGAATGACCAATGTTTGACCAATCACTAATACATCTGGATCTTCTAGTTCATTAACCGCGGCAAGCGTGGCAGCATTCGTTCCATGCGCCCGGGCAATGGAAAATAAGCTGTCACCTTGTTTAACAACATAGATCAGCACAAACCCTCCTCTTTCAACTTCTCCTTTACCATATGCTCATAAAGAATAAAACGTGATACACTAAAAACAAGGAGCGATGTTGGATGGATGTATTTGAAAAAGATCGCACTTTTATGCGTGCAGCCTTATGTGAAGCAGAAAAAGCCGCAAAATTAGGCGAAGTACCGATTGGTGCAGTTATCGTTTACCAAGATGAAATCATTGCATACGCACATAATTTACGTGAAACAACCCAAAATGCAACGACCCACGCTGAACTACTAGCTATACAACAAGCATGTAAAAAAGTTGGTAGTTGGCGGTTAGAGGACATGACGTTGTATGTCACACTTGAACCTTGTCCCATGTGTGCAGGTGCTATTTTACAATCTCGTATTCCACGAGTCGTGTATGGCGCACGTGACATCAAAGGTGGTGCTGTGGATTCTCTCTATCGCCTATTAAATGACGCTCGCTTCAATCATGAATGTGAAGTAGTAGAAGGCATTCTAGCAGAAGAATGCGGGACTATACTGACTCGATTTTTCCGAAATCTACGCGAACAAAAAAAGAACCGTAAACGGACCTGAATAAAAGGGTCCTTTACGGTTCTTCTAATTTATTTAGAGATGAATTCTTTTCCACCCATATAAGGACGTAGTACTTCAGGTATTAAAACAGAACCATCTTCTTGTTGGTAGTTTTCCAAAATTGCAGCAACTGTACGTCCAATTGCTAGTCCACTTCCATTTAATGTATGAACAAATTCTGGTTTAGCATTCGCTTCACGACGGAAACGGATATTCGCACGACGTGCTTGGAAATCTTCAAAGTTACTGCAAGAAGAAATTTCACGATACACACCTTGTGCTGGAATCCATACTTCAATATCGTATTTTTTTGCAGCTGTAAATCCTAAGTCAGCCGTGCACATTTTTAATACACGGTATGGCAAGCCCAACAATTGAAGAACTTTTTCCGCATGTCCTGTTAATTTTTCTAATTCGTTATAAGAATCCTCAGGTTTTACAAAACGTACGAGTTCCACTTTATTAAATTGATGCTGACGAATTAATCCTCTTGTATCACGACCAGCCGATCCCGCCTCAGAACGGAAACACGCACTGTACGCTGCAAAGGCCTGTGGCAACACATCATTTGCTAATATCTCATCACGATAGAAGTTGGTAACCGTTACTTCTGACGTTGGAATTAAGAAGAAATCTTCTTTTTCAATTAAGAAAGCATCCTCTTCAAATTTCGGCAATTGCCCCGTACCTGTCAAGCTTGCACGATTTGCTAAATAAGGAGGTAACATTTCTTCGTAGTCATGCTCTTCTGTATGAAGATTCAACATAAAGTTCATTAACGCACGCTCAAGTCGTGCACCCAATCCACGGTAGAACAAGAAGCGGCTACCCGTTGTTTTTGCAGCACGTTCGAAATCGATAATATTTAGATCCGTTGCAAGATCCCAGTGCGGTTTTGGTTCGAATTCAAACTGACGAATTTCTCCCCAAGTGCGGTCTTCTATGTTGTCGTCTTCCGTATCCCCTACTGGGACACTTTCGTGAGGAATATTTGGCAAACGCATCATCATGTCTGCAAATTTTTCTTCCACATTACGTAAGTCCTCATCCAACACTTTAATTTCGTCACCAACTTGGCGCATACGCAAGATTACATCGTCTGCATTTTCTTTATTGCGTTTCATGACAGCAATTTGTTCAGACGCTTCATTACGTTCAGCTTTCAACACTTCGGCTTTGCCAATCAGTTCACGACGTTTTGAATCAAGCTCTGCAAATTGATTAAAGTTACCTAGATCTTCACCGCGTTTTTCAAGTTTTGCTTTGACTTCTTCGTAATTATCTCTTACTCGTTTTACATCTAACATGTTGTTTTCCTCCTTTATTATGATGATGGGCTAGTGTTTTCGGAATCCCTGAAATCCCTGATAATGGAATTTAGACAACAAAAAAAGCCCTCAATCCCCTTGGAAAGGGACGAGAGCTACCCGCGTTGCCACCCTGATTGATTTGTTCATACAAACAAATCCACTTGTCTCATAACGGCTTTTCAACCGGCTACAACCTACTCAACTTCAGTTGCGCAACTTAAGGACGGATTCACAAGTGTTTTTACCAGCTTGCACCACCCGCTGGCTCTCTAGAAAAAACATTCCTTGTTACTACTTCCCATCATCGTTTCATATGTGAAATTATCCATACTTTACTACATGATGTGAGTTTTCGCAAGTCGTCATTCATAAAAATCAAGGAAAATTAATTAAAACCCACTGACGTGAATGGATAAAATTTAATAAAAGCCCGCACAAAGGCAGGCCAATACTTAAATAGTTTGTTTGATATAGTTTTCAACTTGTTGAACAAAGTAAGCAGTTACACGGTGATCGTCTGTTAATTCTGGATGGAAGGAGCATCCAAGGAACTGACCTTGTTGGGCCATCACGATTCGGCCATTATGTTCACATAGAACATCTATCTCTGATCCAACTTCCGTGATGTGAGGTGCGCGAATAAAAACAGCCGGAAAGTCTTCGGCAACCCCTTTAATCGTTAATGGAGCTTCAAAACTATCGACTTGTCGACCAAATGAATTTCGTTCCACCCTTACATTCATGACACCAATATGTGGCTGATCATATCCAACCAGTGAATCGGCAAGCAAGATAAGTCCCGCACATGTTCCAAACATCGGATGTCCCGCTTTTGCAAAGGCACGTAAAGGTTCCATCATGCCATACAAATCAATGAGGCGTCTCATCGTTGTGCTTTCGCCACCAGGTAAAATGAGCCCATCAATCTCAATTAAATCTTCTGTACGTTTGACTAGTACCGCTTCGGCTCCACTCGCTTCAATCGATAGGACATGTTCCCGAACAGCACCTTGCAATGCTAATACGCCTATTTTCACCATTTTATAGCACTCGATCCTGCATACGGTCTTTCGCTTCTAAACGTGCAATTTCAATCCCCTTCATCGGCACGCCAAGGTCTTTTGAAATTTCAACAAGTAGTTTGTAATCTTGGTAATGCGTTGTAGCTTCAACTATTGCACGTGCAAATCTTGCTGGATTGTCAGATTTGAAGATACCTGATCCAACAAAAACGCCATCTGCTCCAAGTTCCATCATCAAGGCTGCATCTGCTGGAGTTGCCACTCCGCCTGCTGCGAAGTTAACTACTGGTAGCCTACCTAAATGTTTAATCTCAAGTAACACATGGAAAGGTGCACCCAAGATTTTTGCTTCTGTCATTAACTCATCTTCATTCATATGAATGATTTTACGAACTTGAGCATTTAACTTACGCAAATGACGCACTGCTTCAACAATATTCCCTGTTCCTGGTTCGCCTTTCGTACGAAGCATGGAAGCACCTTCACCAATACGACGCGCCGCTTCACCTAAATCTTTGTTCCCACAAACAAAAGGAACTGTGAAATTACTCTTAATCAAGTGGAACTCTTCATCTGCTGGAGTTAATACTTCAGACTCATCAATATAGTCAACACCCATAGCTTCCAACATTCTAGCTTCAGAAATATGTCCAATACGTGCTTTCGCCATTACTGGAATGGTTACTGCATTCATTACTTCTTCTGTAATGCGTGGGTCAGCCATACGTGCTACGCCACCAGCTGCGCGAATATCCGATGGTACACGTTCCAAAGCCATAACTGCTACTGCCCCAGCCGCTTCAGCAATACGTGCTTGTTCTGCATTGATCACGTCCATGATGACGCCACCTTTTTGCATTTCTGCCATTCCACGTTTCACACGATCTGTACCTGTTAATTGTTGAGTCATTGTATGTAGCCTCCATTTCATCTATGATTGTTAGTATAAAGAATCTTGACCATATTAAAAGTGCCAGTTTACCACTTTTTATCATGGTCAGTTAGGAGCATTCGATGAATATGTGGTTAACTCAAGTTGATAAATCCTCTTCTATTCCTCTTTATGAACAGCTCTATTTGGAAATGAAGGTCCTAATTATTCGTGGTGATTTAGTGGTTGGTACCAAATTGCCATCTAAACGAAAATTATCTGAATTTCTGGGGATCAGTCAAACAACGATCGAACTTGCATATGCACAACTAGTTGCCGAAGGATATATTACGGCAGTTGCCCGAAGTGGATATTACGTAGAAGAAGTAGCTGAGCTCTCCTATATAGAAGAAGAGCATGTATCTCCAGAACAAACAGAAGAAGTGAAACCCAGTTACTCGATTGACTTTCATTCGGGAAGAATTGATACGTCTGCTTTCCCTTTCAATCAGTGGAGAAAATATGCAAAAGATTTACTCGATGAAACATATCATGACTTATTGTTGCTTGGACATCCTCAAGGGGACGTGGAGTTAAGACGGGAAATTGCCAGTTATTTGTATACCTCACGCGGTGTACGTTGCACAGCCCAACAAGTTATCATTGGTTCTGGGACGGAGCAGCTAATGCCATTACTCATTCGTCTTCTTGGAAAGCAGGCAGTTTATGCAATTGAAAATCCGGGTTATCCAATTACTCACCATATTTTCGCTAATCATGAGCGTGAGACCCTGGCAGTCTCTGTAGATGAAGATGGGATGAAAGTAGATGAACTTGAAAAACTGGATGCTACGGTTGCTTATGTTACCCCTTCCCATCAATTCCCTACAGGTGCTATTTTGTCTGCATCAAGACGTGTCCAACTGCTCAACTGGGCGTCTAACGGTGACGACCGCTATATTATTGAAGATGACTATGATAGTGAATTTCGTTATGTAGGAAAACCAATTCCATCGCTTCAAGGAATGGATCAGCGGGATCGTGTGATTTATATTAGTACGTTTTCTAAATCATTGATGCCTTCCTTACGAATCGCATTTTTTGTATTACCCATGCACTTACTACAAGCGTATCGCAGTACATTTCCTTATTATTCTTCAACAGTGCCAAGATTTGATCAACATGTACTGGCCCATTTCATGAGAGATGGCCATTTTTCCAAACACTTAAATCGTATGCGAAAATTATATCGAAAAAAACTCGAAAGACTAACGAATGTGTTAGCCACCTATGCCCCTCAGGTTAAGGTATCCGGTGAGCAGGCAGGCATGCATATCGTATTAACCATAGACAGTACTTTAACTGACACTGAACTAGTCCAGCAAGCCGAGCTGGCAGACATCCGTGTAAATGCACTATCTGAATACCACCAAACAATTGAAAGTATTTCTTCCAAACCACAAGTATTAATTGGATTCGGTGGATTTCTAGAAGAAGCCATTGAACCTGCCGTAGAATCCTTAATGAAAGTTTGGAACATCAAAAAACCGTGACCTCTTCAATTGAAGAAACACGGTTTTGTTTATGATTATATGTTAAAGAATGCTGTCGATGTTTTTTGAAATACAAGTGAGCTCACATGCACGCTGCAAGTGCGCTACTATTTAAAGAATCCACTAACAAAGTCAGTTGCACCATGCCAAAGGTTGGCAAAGAAATGTCCAATTGCCTGCATACCTAAAGCAAACCAGTTTGAACGTTCTACTGCTTCAGTTGTCACAACGTCAGTTGATGCTGTCACATCTGTTATGTACCCGTAGTCTGTACCTTCAGACTTAACAACTTCCACATGACCAACTACTTCACCTTTTTTAATCGCAGCTTCAAGTGTGCCATCTTTCACTTTTTTCTCATCGAGCACAAGCTTTGGTGTATATAAATCTTTTTCACTTGATTTAATCACCATTTCAAACGGCTCTTTTACAGCAATTGCAACTTGATCTTCTTTCCCTTTATTCACAGGTATATCCTTTTGCTTTTTAAATTGATATCCTGCTGGTATGATTTCTTCCTTTGCAAATTGAGTAAATCCGTAATCAAATAATGCACGTGTAGCGTCAAATCGCGCTTTATAAGAACCCACGCCTTCACTATCTACTGCCTTCATTACGACTGCAATTACTCGCATGCCGTTCCGTTCTGCAGTACCTGTGAAAGAATGTCCCGCAAAATCTGTCGTACCCGTTTTTAAACCGTCTACTCCTTCATACTCAAATACTAAGCCAGGTAACATGGAGTTCCAATTTAGCATGTAAATTTCATCGGATGTACCTTCGCGGAAAATTTTCTTCGGAATGCTCGTTGTTTCCAGCACTTCCGGATAATCTTTCAATAGATGGTAAGCCAATTTGGCTACTGACTTCGCAGGCATTAAATTTTCGTCTTCTTGGCCTGTCCCTTTAGGATGCATTCCTTGTAAATGGGAGTTATTCAAACCTGTTGAGTTAACGAATTTATACCCTTCCAATCCAAGTTCATCTGCTTTTTTATTCATCATGACAAGGAACTGTTCTTCTGTTCCTGCAATTGTTTCAGCAATTGCTATTGTTGCTGCATTAGCTGAGTAAATCGCCATTGCTTCATACAATTCACGAATCGAATACGAGCCATCTTCACGAAGTGGAACGTTGCTTGAGCTACGATCTTGTGAAATTTTGTACGTATAATTTGTCATTGAGTATTGTTGATCCCACGTAATTTGTCCCTTTTCAATCGCTTCAAACAGCAAGTATTCCGTCATCATCTTCGTCATACTCGCTATACCTAAAGCTGTATCTGCGTTTTGCTCATATAAAATCTTTCCTGAATCCGCGTCAATTAATATTGCAGCATCTACCGTTAAATTTAAACCCACTTCAGCATCCGTAGCAGCAGGTTGTGTTACAACCAAACTAACCAACAGAATCGGAAGGAGTATCCAGCGCACTAGCGCCTTGTTCCATGAACTTTTCACTTCTAGAACCTCCGCCATTCTTTTAATTTTCCCTTGCCCATTTTATCATACATAACCGATACTTTGGGACTCTCTACGTAAAAAGCACCCATTCGGCCTATTGAATAGACGTAGAATAGGTGCTAAAGTTTCGACTTATCGTTAAATAGAATAATTTGGTGATTCTTTTGTAATTTGTACGTCATGCGGATGACTTTCAATTAGACCTGCACCCGTCATGCGAATGAATTGTGAACTTTCGCGAAGAGATAATAAATCCTTAGATCCACAGTATCCCATTCCTGCACGAATACCACCCATTAGTTGGTGAATTGTATCCGACAGCGGTCCTTTGTATGGAAGACGACCTTCAATTCCTTCTGGCACTAGCTTTTTCGCGTCCTCTTGGAAATAACGGTCCTTCGATCCTTTTTCCATCGAACTGATTGAACCCATACCACGATATACTTTAAATCGACGGCCTTGGAAAATTTCGGTTTCGCCAGGACTTTCTGAAGTACCAGCTAGTAAGCTACCCAGCATCACAACATCTCCACCTGCAGCTAACGCTTTTACAATATCACCAGAATACTTAATTCCACCATCCGCTATAATCGCTTTACCATATTTACGTGCTTCCGTCGCACAATCATAAATAGCAGTAATTTGAGGAACCCCAACACCTGCGACAACACGAGTCGTACAGATTGAACCTGGACCAATTCCTACTTTTACAACGTCCGCACCTGCTTCAAATAACTCAGCCGTTGCTTCAGCCGTTGCCACGTTTCCAGCAATAATATCTAAAGATGGATAAGCCTTACGAATTGTTTTTACTGTATCGATTACGCCTTGTGAGTGGCCATGTGCAGTATCAATAACAATTACATCTACTTGTGCTTTTACTAATTGTTCAACACGTTTCATCGTATCAGAAGTGACACCAACTGCAGCACCTACTAATAAACGACCATGATGATCTTTGGCTGCATTCGGAAATTCAATTACTTTTTCAATATCCTTAATCGTAATTAATCCTTTTAGGATCCCAAGCTCATCGACAATTGGAAGCTTTTCGATTTTATATTGTTGTAAAATCTTTTCGGCATCCTCAAGCGTAGTTCCAACTGGTGCTGTAACCAACTTCTCTTGGGTCATCACATCAGCAATCGCCAATGAGTAGTCTTGGATGAAGCGAAGATCACGATTGGTAATAATCCCAACTAGTTTTAATTCTTCTTCATTATTTACAATTGGTACACCTGATATACGATATTTCCCCATTAAATGTTCGGCATCAAATACTTGATGGTTAGGAGTAAGGAAGAATGGATCTGTAATGACTCCATTTTCAGAACGTTTTACTGTTACCACTTGCTCAGCTTGTTCCTCAATGCTCATGTTCTTATGAATGATTCCAAGACCACCCTGACGAGCCATTGAAATTGCCATTTTTGCTTCTGTAACAGTATCCATTCCAGCACTTATGACAGGAATATTCAACTTAATCTTAGACGTTAATTGAGCAGACAACTTTACATCTTTAGGCAACACTTCTGACTTCGCTGGCACGAGCAATACATCATCAAACGTTAAACCTTCTTTAACAAATTTTGATTCCCACATAATTCTTACTCCCCCTATTTCCACTTGAATATTATTGATAAGGTTATCAGCGGCTACTTGTACTGTCAAGGAACATAGAATAAGAAAGACTATTCGGATATTTTCTTAAATATATTGCAGTAAATCATCTTCGATTTTTTTAGGCGACGTTTGTGGTGCATATCGTTTTACAACCCGTCCATCCGGGTCTACTAAAAACTTCGTAAAGTTCCACTTAATATTTTCAAATAAGAATCCTTTCTTCTCAGACACCAAAAATTCAAATAGTGGATGAGCATTCGGACCTTTCACATCAATCTTCTGAAACATAGGGAATGACACTCCATAATTCACTTGGCAAAATTCCATTGTCTCATTTACATCATCGAATTCCTGTTCATTAAATTGACCACATGGAAATCCTAAAATCACAAGCCCTTGATCTTTATACTCTTCAAACACTTCTTGTAGCTCTTGGAATTGGGGAGTAAATCCACATTTACTAGCGGTGTTTACAATAATCATAGGCTGCCCCTTATATGTATTTAAAGAAATTTCTTCACCATCTGCTTTTATAGCAGTAATATCATAAATACTAGTTATGTTGGTCATAAGATTAACTTCCTTTCAAATTACAATTAATAGTAATAACATATCGACTTCCATTGGAATGCACAAGTAATAGACGTTGACTAACTAGCAAATTTACTTGATTAAACAATATCATTTCTTATAAGATAATTTTTCAATAGAATCCTCACCAGCAAAAAACGAAACATATAGCGTCCAGAATCGCTCCCACTAAGATTTTGGAGTGAAACATACTATCTCATTATCCAAGTATAGTTGGTGCATGAAACAAGATTGCATGCCCAAAACTAGCGTATGGAAATTTATCAATCAGATTGGAAGGTTTATCAATCAAACTAGAAATCTATCAAACAAATGGACCATCTTGTCAATCTCACTCATCTCGTTTTCAAGTCAACTTATTGAACCTGCCTCATTTTTGATAAGGTGATACTTTAAAAGAATCATCTCAGACAAAAATCGGGACATGCAACATCAGCTGAATGGCTCCCAATTGCTACGCTGCTGTTCAAAATACTTAAGAAGTACAAAAAAACCGACACCCCTTAAAGTACCGGTCTTTCTTTTGCCTAGCGACGTCCTACGCACGCAAGGGGAAACCCCCACCTACCATCGGCGCACGAGCTTAACTTCCGTGTTTGGGCTACGAAAGACGATGAACGGCAGATTTCTTCGTCAACCGCAGGTCTTCGATTCTCGCATATGAGATACGCTCCGAGTCTCTTCCCTTTGTTTCCTCGAACTCTTTGTTCCTCCTCTTTCTCGCACACCTCCTACTAAAGAAACAACAATGTACTAAAAAAGAACACAAAAAAACCAATACCTTTCGGTATCGGTTTTCTATTTGCCTAGCGACGTCCTACGCACGCAAGGGGAAACCCCCAACTACCATCGGCGCACGAGCTTAACTTCCGTGTCCGGGCTACGAAAGACGATGAACGGCAGATTTCTTCGTCAACCGCAGG
>NZ_MPTA01000014.1 GCF_001939075.1 Paenisporosarcina indica
GAAGCTTTTTAAGGTTCATGAATTAAGTTGAAGTCCATCGTATAGGTTTGAGGCTGGAACTTCGAGTGCGTTAGATAGTTTTAAGATGGTCTGTACAGAAGGAATCTCCGTTCCATCTTCATATTGTAATAATTTCCCGGTACCAATTCTTGTTTTTAATGACAAATCTTCTAGTGAAATCTTACGTTCACTCCGCAATAAACGAAGTTGAGTGTGAAATTCTTGTTTCATCTTCATGCACTCCTTTTCATACCTACATGATATGCATACGTTTATTTTATCATACCGAATAAATTGTCATAAAGTGAAATATGAAGCTTTCATGGCAATTAGCCTTTGAATGCCGAGATAATTGCATTAATAAAGATTACGATAATTGCTATAGGTGCTAAATATCTAACTAGAAAATGCCATACGGCGAACCATGTAGGAGAAATATTTAATTCCTCAATTGTTGCTGATTTTTTCAAAACATACCCCGCAAAGATTGAAATCAATAATGCACCTAATGGTAATCCGATACTGCTTGTTAAGAAATCCGCGAAATCAAAGAACGTTTTCCCGAAAATTTTAACATCTGAAAACACTCCGAATGACAACGCACTTGGAATTCCCACTAAGAAAATTATCAATCCGTAAATCCATGAAGCACGTTTACGTTTATCGTATGCATTTTTAATTCCAATTGACACAATTGTTTCTAACATCGCAATAGACGAAGTCAGCGTTGCAAACAACATTAATATAAAGAAAATCAACATAAAAATGGCACCGAAAGGTATTTGTTCAAATATTGCAGGTAGAATAATGAACGCAAGTCCAGGACCTTCATTTGGTGAAAATCCTAGAGCGAAAACTGCAGGGAAAATGACGAGTCCAGCCATAATTGAAATTCCAATATTTAACATCGAAACACTTACTGCTGAACTTCCAAGCTTTTGATCTTTCGGCAAGTAAGAAGCATAGGTCATCATTCCGGTAACCCCAACACTTAGGGAGAAGAATGCTTGACCTAATGCTAGCAGTGCCGTTTTAGCATTAAAGTACGACCAATCTGGCACAAACATAAATTTAACGCCTTCCATGGCCCCATCTAGAGTTAAAGAACGAATTACTAAAATGATAAAGAAAATCAGTAGTGCAGGCATCATGATTCTACTTGCACGTTCGATTCCTGCTTCAATACCCCCACGTACAATCATGACTGTCAAAATCATAAAGACAGCTTGTCCAATCAAGACTTCCACAGGATTTGAAATAATCGTATCAAATAAACCCCCATAGTAGTTTTCACCCTTATTATCGAAACTGAACAATAAAGCTCTTCCTAAATATGATAAAATCCATCCACCCACTACGCTGTAAAATGACAATATAATGAATGAAAAGAAGAATCCAGACCAACCAATAAAATGCCACTTCTTGCCGGGTGCTAATTTTTTAAGGGCTGTTACAGGATCAGCTTGCCCTCTTCGCCCAATAACAAACTCAGCCAATAGAATTGGTAATCCAATTAATAATGTACTGATGATAAATAACAAGACAAATACGCTACCGCCATTTGTTCCTGCCATATATGGAAACTTCCAGATGGCTCCGAGTCCTATCGCACTTCCAGCTGCTGCAAGGATGAATCCTATTTTTGATGCGAAATGATCGCGTTTAGCCATGTATGCCAACTCCTTTAAACTTTAAAGATTTCCTCATTCTACACGACTGTCATTGAAAAGAATATTATTTTTTGAAACAATCGAGGATAAAGATTCGTATCACGTATAGAACATAGAGAGTGGGGGGACTTATGCACGAACTCGAATTAATTGAAAAGGCTCAAAAAGGGGATAAAAATGCCTATGGTGAATTAATGAGTCTTCATCATCGGACCGTAGAGAAATTTGCCTTTCAAATTGGTGTCAAAGCAGATGATGTACAGGACGTAACACAAGAAGTGTTTATAAAGCTTTACCGATTCCTTCATCAATTTCAACGTGATCGCTTTACTACCTGGTTATATAAGATCACATTGAATTCTGCTCGCGATTATTACCGGAAAGAACAACGGGAAAAAGATAAAGAAGAAAAAATACAAGAAGATGTAAACTTTGGTTTAACGACGAGATCTGCAGAATCTAAAATTTTAGTATTCGAAGAAGATCGAGAACTGCATGAAGCAATCCAATTATTGGATGAGAAATATCGTATTCCATTGGCATTATTTTATTTTCAAGAATTAACTTACGAACAAATTGGAGACGTCATGAACATCCCGCTTGCCACCGTTAAGACACGGTTGCTTCGTGCAAAAGAACAACTCAAATCTGCATTATCACAAGAGGGGGACGCTGAATATGGACGATAAACAATTCGAACAACAAATGAAATTACTCAAAAAAACATACGAACGTGTCCCCTCTAAATTTAATGCGGACGAGGTGTTACGGAAAATTGAAGAAGAAGGAAATCAAACAAAAGAACCTATCCTCACAGTAAAGTCCCCGACATCCAAGTGGCAGAAGATAAGTGTATGGGCAGTGAGTTTAGCAAGCGTGTTTATTATTGGGATACTGAGCGCGTCGTTTTTAAATGATGGGAAAGAGCAAGGAGACAAATCGGTCACTGAATTTGATGAAAATGATATTGAAAAATTGGAGAAAGCCTACCAGGAAGAACGAGAGAAACGCCGAAAAATGCTTGATTTGACGGATGAGCAATTCGATTCATTAGGTTTTGTTCAGTTTGCTGATCAGGAATTTACTCGCACAATTAAACCAGGCAGTTTGGAAAGTAATCAATCAGGTATGCCACTTGAACTGCGCTACTCTAAAGTCATTGATTTTCTCAAGTTACCCTCTGAGATGGTTCAGAACGCATTGGAATCTAAGGAGAAATTTAACGAGGAACAAAGCATGCAGTACATTGATGAATTGACAACGAAAATAGATCATTTGACATATGTTTATGATTTGGTAATTAATGAGCACCTCGACGTGATGAATACGGCTAAAATGAATGGCGAGCTAGATGCGGATTATTTATATGGTCATCGTGCAGAGTTACCCGAACCAGTTGAGAATATGTTGGTAAATGCACCTAAGCAAGGTATCTCGATTGCAGTATCACCCGACAAGAATCGATTTATCGCTAAATTTCAAATTGAGTATGAAATGAGAGACGTCCTTTCGGAAACTGCTTATAATTATCTGGAAATCAAGTCGAATTTACCGTTTTTGTGGGCTGGAAAACTGAGTTATGAGCCAGCTCAAGCGGCACATTTACTCCAATTTATTGAAAAAACGCTACTTGAAACAAAGATACAAAACACAGCCATACAGGCAGTAACAAAAATGAATTATTTGAATTTAGCTGAGATGTTAATTTATGACAACGAGAGCAATAATATTTTTGAAAACGGCAAACTTAAGAATGAATACTCAATGGCTTGGGACACCTTACGCAGTACAATGGGAGTTTCACCAATCAAGTTTTTTATTGAGCCATTCTACCAATCAATGGTAATGAATGAGTGGCGGATTAATGAGACCTATAAAACTTTGGATATGTCGGACTTGAGTTATGCTTTTAGTCTTGCTGAGGTCGGTGACTTAGCAGAATTGATGCCAGGGGAAGAATTTACTTTTCAATCAGAGTCCTACAATATACCGGATACTGATCTCACACAGAAAGTGCATGGTTATTTCAAGACAGTCGGAGCATCCAGTGACCTTCAGGAATTAGAGTTTGCTACCCCTATCGAGATTGTAGCCCTGGCCCAATTCGCAAGGGAATTTGAGAAATCCAGTTTAGAGTATAGTCTATATCGAGTATCAGATCAGTTGCCGAATTTCGAAGATTATAATTTGATTATGCAAGATCAGAACATCATTCCAGAAGATTCAACTAATTTACAATACGTTGAAGAGAGGACCTATCTACAGGAAGGGGAATACCATACAACGGTTGAAATCTTTAAAGATGGCAACCCGGTTAAAACGATTCAGCTAATCCGTCAAAAGGGCGGTTTATGGCAGATTGTTTATGAAGCACCTCTTGTGCCGCCTGGTTATTACTATGAACCGAAAGTCGCCCAAACAGATGTAATGGAAGATAGTGTTGTCTACTTATATAAAAAATATAAACAAAATCACAATTTTTCATTGCTGAAAAGTGCATCCGCAATTGAAGTTGCGGGCATGTATCTCGAAGCAGATAAGCAAGGCGATCTAGAAACGCAATATGAGTTATTGTTAAAAGATGATCAATATGTTACACCTTCACGTGAAGAGTTCCTTTCTTATCCGACAGACGGTGGACATGATTGGAAAGTGCAATTTGAAGCTTTTGAAATTATTCAAAATACTCCGACGGATGCCAACGGTGAGTTTGACGTAGTAGTTTGGTTTGATTTGAACTACTCACTCGTTACCGATGATGATTCACGTAGAGGATTCCAAATGCGTAAGACAGCAGATGGCTGGCGTGTGCACTTCATGCCGATGCAGTGAGCCTTTTGAATGTACTGCTAGTTTATGGTATAATCTTCTATGACCTTAAGGTAGATAGGTATATATCCATGACTGGGAGCGATTATTATGACAAAGAAGTATGAAGTAGGCGCAGTGCTTTCTGGTAAAGTAACGGGCGTTCAGCCATACGGTGCATTTGTAGCACTTGATGAAGAGACTCAAGGTCTTGTTCACATTTCAGAAATCACATACGGTTATGTGAAAGAAGTAAGTGAATTTTTATCTGTGGGGCAAGAAGTAGAAGTGAAAGTTCTTGAAATTGATGAAGCAGCTGGCAAAATCAGCTTATCAATTCGTGCATTACAAGAACGTCCTCCAGTGATGCGTAAAGATGAGAAGCCGAAAAAATCTTTACAAGCACGCGTTGATGAACATGACGCAGAAGGTTTCAACTCATTAAAAGACAAATTACAAGATTGGATTAAACAATCCGGTCAATGAAAAAGTGAAAAGCGCCACTCTAGCCCAACTTTAGTGTAGGCAGGTTGGCGCTTGTAGCTGGAAATGAGAAAATGCGAGTCGACTCAATCTGAGTTGGCTCGCATTTTTGAGTTATAAAGTGCTTTTTGGGTACCAGGCTTGGATAAATCAGCATCTTGTCCAGATATATGTCCCCTTAGACCAGATATAGTCCTCCGTTGTCCAGATAAACGCGTTTTTCGTCCAGATATCCACTAGGTGCTAGAATACTCAGCCGCCTACCATTGGTTTACTTCTTCATCTTCCTCAATCGATATTGTAAATTCTGTCGACTCATTCCTAATGCCCCGGCTGCTTTGGTGATATTGCCGTCAAACCTGCCCATGACTTTTTGTAAGTAGTACATTTCTGCTTCTCGTAAGTATTCATCAAGGGGTAACAATTCGCGGTCGGTTTGCACGACAAAATCTTCTGGGCGTTTTAATGGTTCACGTATTTCCTGAACTTTCAACTTGAAATGCAAAGGCAACATTTCAAAAGTAACCAATACTTCGATTGTTAGCATGGAAGATATCTCATCTAATAAGATCTCGACTTCTTTTAAATTGCCAGGCCAATCATAAGAATGAAAAATTTCACGAACCTCTTCGGTCAATCCCGTAATTGATGAGCCAAAGCGAACACGATGCCGAGCAAAATAGTCATGAACAAATGGATCGATGTCTTCGCGACGCTCTCGTAATGGAGTGACCACAATCGTCATAGCTGCAAAGAAATAGTAAAGCTCTTTTAATAGCTCTCCTGAAGCAATCAAGTTAACTGGATCAGCCCCTACACTTGCCAAGAACAAATGATCACCAAGAGCAGGATCATTGACCATTTCTAATAATTGTTGTTGCATACCTAAAGTCAACAAATCAATCCTTTCACAAAAGATGGTGCTAGCTTCTAGTATAGGTAGATCTTCTAATAATTTATTTAATATGGTTGGATCTGAGTTATGGCAATACAACGTATAAAAGTGTAATAAAGGTGGAGATAATGCATAATGAATGCCTTCCGCTACTAAATCTTTACCAGTGCCAGCTTCTCCAACTAGTAATACGGACAAGCGAGCTGTTGCTGCCTTTTTAGCAGTTGAAATGACTTGTTTCATGGATTCAGAAACAGCTGTAATGACAGAAAATGTTATGGGTTCCCCGTATCGACGGAGCGGCTGGTAAACTAATCGCTCCAATGTGGTTACATCTCGTGCTAGTTCGACAGCACCAATTAAGACACCCTCTTCATAAACAGGGTATGTATCATTAATGGTTGTAATTTCATGACCATTGCGATTCCAATATGTTTGTTTAACATTCAACACATGTTCACCGCTTTGGAGTACTTTTAATAGGGTACTTTCTTGTTGGTCAAATTGAAACAACTCAAGAAGGGAGCGGTCAGCCACATCTTTTAAATCTAGACCTTCTATATTTTTCATTTTTTCGTTATATAAAATAGTGCGCCCGTTATGATCAATCGCATGAATCCCAACGGAAACATGATCGCTTGCAAAGCGATAAAAAGGGAGTAGTTTCATTTCTTTTGCTTCCACGGGAGATTCTCTCCAATCTTTTTTCATCAAAATAAGAAATAATACTTGAAATACGCAACAATCTTTTGCATTATTATAGATGTAAACGATTTAAAAGAGCAAATATTTTTTGCACCAAAACAAATTCGAGGAGGATTCACATGATTCCTTATAAACATGAAGCATTCACAGATTTCTCAAAAGAAGAAAACAAACAAGCCATCCAAGAAGGCTATAAAACAGTAGCGGCCTATATGGGTCAAGATTTCCCACTTATCATTGGTGGTGAACGCATTACAACTGAAGATAAGATTGTTTCTTACAATCCTGCCAATAAAACAGAAGTTGTTGGTTCAGTATCTAAAACAAGCCATGAATTAGCTTCAAAAGCTATGGACATTGCAGATGCAACATTTAACACATGGAAAAAAGTGAAACCTGAAATTCGTGCAGATGTTTTATTCAAAGCAGCAGCAATCATGCGTCGTCGCAAATTCGAATTTTCTGCATTACTTTCTAAAGAAGCTGGTAAAACATGGATTGAAGCAGATGTTGAAGCTGCTGAAGCAATCGATTTCCTTGAATACTATGGTCGTCAAATGCTTCGTTTAAAAGATGGTATGCCAGTTGAAAGCCGTCCAGGTGAGTACAACCGTTATGACTATATACCTTTAGGTGTAGCAGTCGTAATTTCTCCTTGGAACTTCCCATTTGCGATTATGGCTGGTACAACTGTAGCAAACGTGGTTTCTGGTAATACAGTATTACTAAAACCTGCTTCTACAACACCAATCGTAGCGTATAAATTTATGGAAGTATTAGAAGAAGCGGGAATGCCTGCAGGTGTTGTTAACTTTGTTCCAGGTTCTGGTTCTGAAATTGGTGATTACCTAGTAGACCACCCACGTACTCGTTTAATCAGTTTCACTGGTTCACGTGATGTTGGTTTGCGTATTTTCGAACGTTCTTCAAAATTAAGCGAAGGTCAAATTTGGATTAAACGTGTTATCGCTGAAATGGGCGGTAAAGACACAATCGTTGTTGATAAAGAAGCTGATTTAGAGTTAGCAGCACAATCAATCGTGAAATCTGCATTCGGCTTTGGCGGTCAAAAATGTTCAGCGTGTTCACGTGCAGTAATTGTTGAAGATGTTTATGAGCAAGTTGTAGCTCGTGTAGAAGAATTAACAAAAGCTTTAACAGTTGGTGTCCCTGATAATGACGAGCATTTCGTAAGTGCGGTTATTGATAGTGCTGCATACAAAAAAATTATGAGCTATATTGAAATCGGTAAAGGGGAAGGTCGCTTAGTAGCGGGTGGAACTGGAGACGATTCACAAGGATTCTTCGTTCAACCAACAGTGTTTGCTGACTTGGATCCAAAAGCACGAATTATGCAAGAAGAAATTTTCGGACCAGTTGTTGGTATTTCTAAAGCGAAAGATTTCGATCACGCACTTGAGATTGCAAACAACACTGAGTACGGCTTAACTGGTGCAGTTATTACAAACAACCGTATGAACCAAGAAAAAGCTCGTGAAGATTTCCATGTAGGTAACTTGTACTTTAACCGTGGATGTACTGGCGCTATCGTTGGATACCAACCATTTGGTGGATTCAACATGTCGGGAACTGACTCAAAAGCGGGCGGTCCAGACTACTTAACATTACACTTACAAGCAAAAACAACATCTGAAATGCTGTAATAGGAACGAAGGCTAAGTTCAGCGCGTCCTGCGCCAACTCCTTCATGACGCACTTCAGTAAGAGGTTCGAAATTTAAGGTAAAACTTGAAAAAATATAGGCAGGCACATCAGAAGATGCGTCTGCCTTTTTTTGAAAATTAGAGGAGGCGAAACATTATGACAGTTTCACAAAACTTAATTGAACAAACAGAAAAATTTGGTGCACCGAACTATCATCCGCTACCAATCGTAATTTCTGAAGCACAAGGGGTATGGGTAAAGGATCCAGAAGGCAATAAATTTATGGATATGTTATCTGCGTATTCTGCAGTGAACCAAGGTCATCGACATCCAAAAATTATTCAAGCATTAAAAGATCAAGCGGATCGTGTTACGTTAACATCACGTGCATTCCACAATGACCAATTAGGACCTTGGTATGAAATGATTTGTGAATTGTCAGGAAAAGATATGGCACTTCCAATGAACACAGGTGCAGAAGCTGTGGAAACAGCAATTAAAGCTGCACGACGATGGGCATATGATGTAAAAGGTGTTGCAGAGAACCAAGCTGAAATAATTGCTTGTAATGGGAACTTCCACGGTCGCACGATGGCTGCTGTATCTCTTTCTTCTGATGCAGATTACAAACGTGGTTTCGGTCCGATGCTTCCAGGAATTAATTTAATTCCGTACGGTGACATCCAGGCATTGAAATCTGCAATTACACCAAATACAGCTGCATTTTTAATTGAACCTATTCAAGGCGAAGCAGGAATTATCATTCCTCCATCTGGCTACATGAAAGCTGCACGTGAATTATGTCGTGAGAATAACGTATTATTTATCGCAGATGAAATCCAGGCGGGTCTAGCGCGTACAGGTCGTATGTTCGCATGTGAATGGGAAGATGTAAAACCTGATATGTATATCTTAGGTAAAGCACTGGGTGGCGGAGTTTTCCCGATCTCTTGTGTGGTTGCTGACAAAGAAGTACTTGAAGTATTCAACCCAGGTTCACACGGCTCTACTTTCGGTGGGAATCCAATGGCTTGTGCGGTATCAATTGCTTCTCTTAATGTATTAGTAGATGAGAAGTTAGCAGAACGCTCAGAAGAACTAGGAAACTATTTTAAAGAAGAATTATCAAAAATTGACCATTCTTCTATTAAAGAAGTCCGTGGACGTGGATTATTTATTGGGATGGAACTGACTGAAGCTGCTCGACCGTACTGTGAAGAGCTAAAAGAACTTGGTTTATTATGTAAGGAAACACATGATACGGTGATTCGTTTTGCTCCTCCACTTGTAATTACAAAAGACGAACTTGACTGGGCAATTGAAAAAATTCAAAAAGTGTTCAATAAATAACTTTTTCTATTAAAAAGTAAATCCAACTATGATACAATGATTGCGATGCAATGAATATGAAAAAAGAGGCGAAACAATACAATGGCTGAAAATTTAAACCTGTTCACATCAACGCAAGTTGTAATTCAGGAAGCACTTAACAAACTTGGGTACGATGAAGGAATGTTTGAGTTACTAAAAGAACCATTACGTATGTTAGAAGTACGAATTCCAATTAAAATGGATGATGGTTTAGTTAAAGTATTTACGGGTTACCGTGCACAGCACAATGATGCAGTTGGTCCAACAAAAGGTGGGGTTCGTTTCCATCCTCAAGTAACAGAAGATGAAATGAAAGCCTTATCAATGTGGATGACATTAAAATGCGGAATTGTCGATTTACCTTACGGTGGGGCAAAGGGTGGAGTAATTTGCGATCCACGACAAATGTCGATGAATGAAATTGAAAAATTAAGTCGTGGTTATGTTCGTGCGATAAGTCAATTTGTTGGTCCAACAAAAGATATTCCGGCACCAGACGTATTTACAAATTCACAAATTATGGCTTGGATGATGGATGAATATAGTCGAATGGATGAATTCAACTCACCAGGTTTCATTACAGGTAAACCGATTGTGCTTGGAGGTTCTCAAGGTCGCGATCGCGCTACGGCGCAAGGTGTTACAATTTGTGTTGAAGAAGCTGCTAAAAAACGTGGAATCGATATGAAGGGTGCACGTGTTGTCATTCAAGGGTTCGGAAATGCGGGTAGTTTCTTAGCTAAATTCATGAGTGATGCAGGTGCAAAAGTTATTGGGATCTCAGATGCCTATGGTGCACTTCATGATCCAAATGGTTTAGACATTGATTATTTACTTGACCGTCGTGATAGCTTCGGTACGGTTACAACATTGTTTGAAAACACGATTTCAAACAAAGAATTACTTGAGTTGGATTGTGACATTTTAGTTCCAGCAGCAATTGAAAATCAAATTACTTCTGAAAATGCACACAAAATCCGTGCAACAATCGTTGTGGAAGCTGCAAATGGTCCTACAACTTCTGAAGCTACTAAAATTTTAACTGAGCGTGGCATTTTACTTGTTCCAGACGTACTTGCAAGTGCTGGTGGCGTAACAGTATCTTATTTTGAGTGGGTTCAAAATAACCAAGGATATTACTGGACAGAAGAAGAAGTTAACGAAAAATTATACAAAAAAATGATCGACGCTTTTGAAAATGTTTTTACTGTTTCAACAACTCGCAACATCGATATGCGTTTAGCTGCGTATATGGTGGGTGTACGTAAGACAGCAGAAGCATCACGCTTCCGTGGCTGGGTTTAATATATTAGGTGACGCCTTGTCTGATTGTAGACGAGGCGTTTTATTATGGATTTTAGGTGCAAATCTTTGAATTCGAATCATTTTTTGGACATAATGAAATTAGAGGAGCGTGATCGAGATGAATGCATTTTCATTTTATAACCCTGTCAAATTGATTTTTGGTAAAGGGCAACTTGAAGAAATAAAACAAGAATTACCTATATACGGCCAAAAAGTATTAGTTGTGTATGGTGGAGGTAGTATAAAGAAAAACGGACTGTACGACGAAGTGATGGATGTTCTAAAAGAAGCGAACTTGGAAGTTTTTGAGTTAAGTGGAGTAGAACCAAATCCCCGTATTTCAACCGTTCGTCGCGGAGTGGAACTTTGTAAACAAGAAAATATTGAAATGTTACTTGCTGTAGGTGGTGGTTCAGTTATTGACTGTACAAAACTAATCTCAGCTGGTGCTTTATATGATGGTGACGCTTGGGATTTTGTCAGTCGTAAAGCCACTCCAAAAGCGGCACTTCCATTTGGAACGGTGTTAACATTAGCTGCAACAGGCTCAGAAATGAACAGTGGATCGGTAATTACAAATGAAGAGACACAAGAAAAATACGGTTGGGGAACACCACTTGTATTCCCAAAATTCTCTGTACTTGATCCAACCTATACTTTCTCAGTTCCGCTTGATCAGACGGTTTACGGAATTGTAGATATGATGTCTCATATTTTTGAACAATACTTCAATAATGCAACGAATACACCGGTACAAGATGAAATGTGTGAAGGTGTTCTACGTGCCATTATGGAGACTGCACCGAAATTACTAAAAGATTTGCATTCATATGAGCATCGTGAAACGATTCTTTTTGCAGGGACAATGGGGTTGAATAACTTTTTACAAATGGGTTATCGAGGAGATTGGGCTACTCATAACATTGAGCACGCGGTTTCGGCTGTATACGATATTCCACATGCGGGTGGACTAGCTATCCTATTCCCACATTGGATGCGTCACAACGTCAAGGTAAATCCAGAACGTTTTGCTCGATTAGCAGTTTACGTTTTTGGAGTAGAACCTGATGGCAAAACGGTTGAAGAAATTGCGTTAGAAGGTATTGATAACTTACGTGCCTATTGGACATCTCTAGGAGCACCTCAAACACTTGCAGACTATAATATCGATGATTCAAACATAGAGTTGATGGTAGAAAAAGCAATGGTTTACGGACCTTTTGGTAATTTCACAGCTCTGCAAGCGGAGGATGTTCGTGCCATTTTGAAAGCTTCATTGTAAGTATTCGGGGATTACTGGGTAATTTAAATGAATCATAATTAGTTACAAACGAATAAAACCAACCACCTCCTGTCCATTCTATAGAAGACAGGAGGTTTTTATATGATAGAACTAAATTCTTCAATCGAAGGTAAACAATTTGAAAGAGGTCAGTTGGAAGCTTTTTTGGCCACTCATGGATTTTCAGTAGGTGGTGGATGGGATTATGACCATGCCTATTTTGATTACGTTTTTCAGAAAACGCCTTATTATGATGTCTTGCGAATTCCTGTAACGGTGAAAAGTGGAGACTTCGAACAAGCCTCCTCAAAATTGGAGTGTGGCGTGCCATTTTTATTACGTCACTGTTATGAGACAGGCATTGATGATGAGAAAGATGCCTTATTTGGGATTGGCGGAGGTACGTTAAACCAGTTTCAAAAGCCGACAGATCCGGACGCAACCGTCAGCGAAAAGTTGGTCGTTCAAGGAGTAGAACTACTAAAGTCAATTGAAAGTCAATTGCAATAGAGAAAATGCCCATTCAAACTTGTTTCAGTTGAATGGGCATTTCTTATTGAATTGGTGGTAACGAATCCGGTCGCTTACTAACTTGTTTCCAGTGACTAACTCCGTCATCTTCGTCAAAGGAAATGGTCACATCCTCAACGCCGGGCTGATTTAATATTAAATCTACAAGATGGTCACGAATGTCATCAGCCTGTGCAAAAGATATAGTAGGATCGATTTCAGCAATAAGTTCGACATGCAAGAATTCGCCTTCCTTTATAACTTCGAGCTTTTGAATATCCTTTACATGTTCATTCTCGGAAACGACATATGCGATATGATTCAGCATTTGTTCATCGGTTTCCCCAATGGCACCACGGGCATTCTCTAAGAACACACGTCCAACAACATAGAACATCATTAAACCAATCATAATGGAGGCGATACCTTCGGCTTGTAAAAAACCTGTAAAGTGAGCAATTAACACAGCGATAAATGCTAAAATTCCACCGGTTGTCGCAACTAAATCTTCCATAAATACTAATTTTGTTGCTGGCTTAGCCCGCTTTAAGTTAGCGAAACCTAAAGTCAAGTTAGCAAGCCCTTTTGCGTTTTTAACACCGGTCTCATGTAATACTTCTTTACTAGCTTTATAAAGTACAAAAAATTCTAGGATGATGGAAATAGCTAATACACCGAGTGTGATAAACATTCCACTTGACTCTGTAGGATGTTGAATATGGTGCCACCCTTCAATAATGGTCTCATAGGATAGTATACCGACAATTAATACTGCCCCTAAACAAACTAAGTTGACAACACGTCCAAAACCATTTGGAAATCGAGGTGTTGGTGCTTTTTTCGATAGGGAGGAGCCGATGAAAACGAAGTATTGATTGGCTGCATCCCCAATAGAGTGCATCATTTCGGCGAACATTGCGACATTTCCAGTGAAGAAGAATGCTGCTCCTTTTAAGACAGAGATTATGGTGTTGACAACTGCTGCCAATAGAGATGGTTTGTTACCTTCTTTTAATAGTACGAAAAGTTCTTTCATATTTACCTCCAATTAATGTAATATTTCTAATTCGACTCGATCAATATAAGGTAAGGAGTGTACTTGATCGTAAATGGTAAATGAATCGTTTTTGGGTAAAGTCGATAGTCGAAGTTCAATTTCGTGCTTCAAGCGCTGATCGGAGAGCGGAATGTCTTTGATTCGAAGACTCTCGACGACAATGTCTTCAGATGTTAAGAATGTGACGAAGTTTTCAATTTGCCCAGTTTCTGAAATTAGAACCTTCATATAAACTTCTTTCATTCTTAACCGTTTAGGACCGATTTTAGACAGTAGAGGAGGAAGGACCTCAATTCCAACTATCACAATCAATACACAAATAGTTGCTTCGATATAAAATCCAGCCCCAACTGCAATGCCAATTCCGCCAGCACCCCAAATCATAGCAGCTGTCGTTAATCCTGTAATACTGTCATTTCCTTTTCGTAATATAACTCCTGCCCCTAAAAAACCAATTCCACTAACAATTTGAGCTGCAAGGCGCAAAGGATCCATTGTAATATTGACCCCTACCCGATCTTCAGCCATATATGCTGATTCAATGGAGATAAAAGTCAAGAGACAACTAAAAGTGGCAATTACTAAACTGGTCTTTAAGCCAACAGGTTTCTTCTTTAATTCCCTTTCAAGACCAATAACTAAACTTAATAAGGCGGCAAAACCTAATTTAATTAAGAGTTCGGTATGAACTAGACCTCCAAAAAATAAATCTTCCATTAAAATCCTCCTCTAAAAAAATAAACAAACTTGCGCAGTTGGAATAGACATGAAACAATATGAAGGATTACGTATATACTACCTCTTATTAATTAATATTTACAAATTATTTAGAGGTTGAAGAGAGAAGTGAACATCTTGGAGAAACCAACCATCCATCCGTATATTCCAATTGCAATTGGTGTTATTACAGTTGCGTTATCTGCAATTTTCGTAAAGCTTGCGAATGCAGAGGCAGAAATAATTGCGTTTTACAGAATGTTTTTTTCGGTGTTAATCATGGCGCCCATCTTTTTTTGGAAATATACAGCTGAACTAAAACAATTAACAAGGAGAGATTGGGCTTTTTCCAGCATTGCAGGAATTTTTCTAGCCTTTCATTTTATCTTATGGTTTGACTCGTTAAATTACACCTCAGTTGCCAGCTCTACAGTTTTAGTCACTTTACAACCACTGTTTGCATTTGCTGGTACCTATTTCTTCTTTAAAGAGCGATTATCGATGAAAACGATAATATCGGGTCTCATTGCAATAGGTGGGTCTATCTTAATCAGTTGGGGAGATTTTAAAATTAGTGGCACTGCTTTGTATGGTGACATGTTAGCGCTTATCGCTTGTGCCTTAGTGACGGCTTATTTATTGTTCGGACAAGATGTACGAAAAAGGCTTTCGTTGGTTACATACACTTTTGTAGTTTATGGGATAAGCACAGTTACTTTGTTCTTTTATGTCCTCATTAAAGGTGGATCATTTGGACCATATCCAGCAAATGAATGGCTATGGTTTCTATTATTAGCTATTGTTCCAAATCTATTAGGTCATACATTATTTAATTGGTCATTAAAGTATGTATCAACAAATGTTATATCAATCGCCATTTTATTTGAACCAATTGGGGCAGCGGTTTTAGCTTTTTATGTATTCAATGAGCATTTAATTGCAACCCAAGTAGTAGGGGGGAGCATTGTTATTGCTGGTATAATGCTGTTTGTAATAGATTTCAAGAAGTTATTGAGTATATTTCGTAAAAAACCTCTTGATTTTTAAATCAAGAGGTTGTATATTAATAAATGTCCTTCGAGAGCAAATTTAATATTTTAAAATAATTATTGACATCGAATTCGAATGACGGTATAGTAAGTGAGTTGCCGATTTGAGTGCAACTAAGTGAAAAGTTATCAAAACTTCTTATTGACATTCTAAATAAGAAATGATAAGATATAAAAGTT
>NZ_MPTA01000015.1 GCF_001939075.1 Paenisporosarcina indica
TCAAAACTGGATAAACGTGTCATTGAAAGCCATTCAAATTGTTTGGTTAAGTCCTCGATCGATTAGTATTCGTCAGCTGCACGTGTCGCCACGCTTCCACCTCGAACCTATCTACCTCATCGTCTTTGAGGGATCTTACTTACTTGCGTAATGGGAAATCTCATCTTGAGGGGGGCTTCATGCTTAGATGCTTTCAGCACTTATCCCGGCCACACATAGCTACCCAGCGATGCTCTTGGCAGAACAACTGGTACACCAGCGGTGTGTCCATCCCGGTCCTCTCGTACTAAGGACAGCTCCTCTCAAATTTCCTACGCCCACGACGGATAGGGACCGAACTGTCTCACGACGTTCTGAACCCAGCTCGCGTACCGCTTTAATGGGCGAACAGCCCAACCCTTGGGACCGACTACAGCCCCAGGATGCGATGAGCCGACATCGAGGTGCCAAACCTCCCCGTCGATGTGGACTCTTGGGGGAGATAAGCCTGTTATCCCCGGGGTAGCTTTTATCCGTTGAGCGATGGCCCTTCCATGCGGAACCACCGGATCACTAAGCCCGTCTTTCGACCCTGCTCGACTTGTAGGTCTCGCAGTCAAGCTCCCTTCTGCCTTTACACTCTACGAATGATTTCCAACCATTCTGAGGGAACCTTTGGGCGCCTCCGTTACACTTTAGGAGGCGACCGCCCCAGTCAAACTGCCCGCCTGACACTGTCTCCTGCCCCGCTAAGGGGCAAGGGTTAGAAGTTCAATACAACCAGGGTAGTATCCCACCGACGCCTCCTCCGAAGCTGGCGCTCCGGACTCTCAGGCTCCTACCTATCCTGTACAAGTTGTACCAAAATTCAATATCAGGCTACAGTAAAGCTCCACGGGGTCTTTCCGTCCTGTCGCGGGTAACCTGCATCTTCACAGGTACTATAATTTCACCGAGTCTCTCGTTGAGACAGTGCCCAGATCGTTACGCCTTTCGTGCGGGTCGGAACTTACCCGACAAGGAATTTCGCTACCTTAGGACCGTTATAGTTACGGCCGCCGTTTACTGGGGCTTCAATTCGCACCTTCGCTTGCGCTAAGCACTCCTCTTAACCTTCCAGCACCGGGCAGGCGTCAGCCCCTATACGTCACCTTACGGTTTTGCAGAGACCTGTGTTTTTGCTAAACAGTCGCCTGGGCCTATTCACTGCGGCTCTCTCAGGCTTTAACACCCTAATAGAGCACCCCTTCTCCCGAAGTTACGGGGTCATTTTGCCGAGTTCCTTAACGAGAGTTCTCTCGCTCACCTTAGGATTCTCTCCTCGACTACCTGTGTCGGTTTGCGGTACGGGCACCTTCCACCTCGTTAGAGGCTTTTCTTGGCAGTGTGAAATCAGGAACTCCAGACCTAATGGTCCTTGTCATCACAGCTCAACGTTATAGGAACGGGATTTGCCTCATTCCACGCCTCACTGCTTGAACGCACATAACCAACAGTACGCTTACCCTATCCTTCTGCGTCCCCCCATTACTCAAACGGTGGAGTGGTGGTACAGGAATATCAACCTGTTATCCATCGCCTACGCCTATCGGCCTCGGCTTAGGTCCCGACTAACCCTGAGCGGACGAGCCTTCCTCAGGAAACCTTAGTCATTCGGTGGACGGGATTCTCACCCGTCTTTCGTTACTCATACCGGCATTCTCACTTCTAAGCGCTCCACCAGTCCTTCCGGTCTAGCTTCAACGCCCTTAGAACGCTCTCCTACCACGGATTCCATACGGAATCCATCCACAGCTTCGGTGAATTGTTTAGCCCCGATACATTTTCGGCGCAGCGTCACTCGACCAGTGAGCTATTACGCACTCTTTAAATGATGGCTGCTTCTAAGCCAACATCCTGGTTGTCTAAGCAACGCCACATCCTTTTCCACTTAACAATTACTTGGGGACCTTAGCTGGTGGTCTGGGCTGTTTCCCTCTTGACTACGGATCTTATCACTCGCAGTCTGACTCCCAATTATAAATCTCTGGCATTCGGAGTTTGTCTGAATTCGGTAACCCGGGATGGGCCCCTAGTCCAAACAGTGCTCTACCTCCAGGATTCTCAAAATTGAGGCTAGCCCTAAAGCTATTTCGGAGAGAACCAGCTATCTCCAGGTTCGATTGGAATTTCTCCGCTACCCACACCTCATCCCCGCACTTTTCAACGTGCGTGGGTTCGGGCCTCCAGTAAGTGTTACCTTACCTTCACCCTGGACATGGGTAGATCACCTGGTTTCGGGTCTACAACTACATACTCTATCGCCCTATTCAGACTCGCTTTCGCTGCGGCTCCGCCTTATCAGCTTAACCTTGCATGCAATCGTAACTCGCCGGTTCATTCTACAAAAGGCACGCTATCACCCATTAACGGGCTCTAACTACTTGTAGGCACACGGTTTCAGGATCTCTTTCACTCCCCTTCCGGGGTGCTTTTCACCTTTCCCTCACGGTACTGGTTCACTATCGGTCACTAGGTAGTATTTAGCCTTGGGAGATGGTCCTCCCAGATTCCGACGGAATTTCACGTGTTCCGCCGTACTCAGGATCCACTCAGGAGAGAACGAACTTTCGGCTACAGGGCTTTTACCTGCTGCGGCGGATCTTTCCAGATCGCTTCACCTAAC
>NZ_MPTA01000017.1 GCF_001939075.1 Paenisporosarcina indica
GGCACCCAATTGGGTGCCTTTTGATTTTTATGGAAAAGTTTTTGTTTCAGTTTTATAGCCAAAAAGAGTTTCTTCTATAGACACAAAAGAATGTTTTTTTTGAAAAGTAGTTAATTTTCCAAGGTCGATTCGGTTCTCTCTATGTAAAGCTACAGATACGATATCCCCTTTTTGAACAGATGGAGCAGAGCCGGTTGACCATTTTACCGAGGAACTAACCATATTCATTTGGTTTTCCCATACTTGATCTTTAAGTAGTTCTGGAAAGGAGTCATCTTGTGTGCGATACCAAAGTGGCACAGAATCAAATGAAGCTTGAAACATAGTAATCTCTTCTTCTAATAATTTGGGAGAATCCACATAATCGTTACTATTACTTCCTAGCAAGCCTACAGGAATCTTTTTTTCCTTAATTTTTTTAACGATTAAGGGTGATCGTTCAATCCAGTCTGCATCTAAAAAGAGGAGTGGATAAGGTTTTTCCAATTGCGTAATCCACTTATCTACATCTTCTCGGCCAAAAGATAAATCGACGGTTAACGTCATGCCGTTATTCCCCTTTATTAATACATCCGGTTGCTCCGTCATTCGAAAGACGGATGTCCATTCTTCTTTTTGTTGAATAAAAATCAAGATAATGAACAGACTAATTAAGGTGATTATTATTCTCTTTTTCAATTACAACACAACCTTTCATACTACATTTTACTTTTCCTCTATGAAAATTATGTTATTGTATTGACATTCATGAATAAGAGATGATAAGATACAAAAAGTCGCTGATACAAATCGACGAAGAATATAAAAAGTGGAAACTTGTTATTGACATGATAACGAGAATTTGCTAAGATATAAAAGTTGCTGTCGCGAGAGTGACCAACATAT
>NZ_MPTA01000018.1 GCF_001939075.1 Paenisporosarcina indica
CCGTTCCTTTGTAACTCCGTATTGAGTGTCCTACAACCCCAAGAAGCAAGCTTCTTGGTTTGGGCTCTTCCCGTTTCGCTCGCCGCTACTCAGGGAATCGAATTTCTTTCTCTTCCTCCAGGTACTTAGATGTTTCAGTTCCCTGGGTGTGCCACGATTACGCTATGTATTCACGTAAACGTACTGCTCGATTAAAAACAGTGGGTTTCCCCATTCGGAAATCTCCGGATCAAAGCTTACTTACAGCTCCCCGAAGCATATCGGTGTTAGTACCGTCCTTCATCGGCTCCTAGTGCCAAGGCATTCACCGTGCGCCCTTATTAACTTAACCTAAAAGTTAAAAAGTTCTTAACGCATACAACCGAAATTGTATGTTGAATTTCTTGAATGTTATTGCTTTCAATGTCGTTTTATCCAGTTTTCAAGGAACAAAGGTTTGCTTTGCGACGAGTAATCGCAGGAGCAAAAACTACTCTAAAAGAGTATGTTTGGTGGAGCCTAGCGGGATCGAACCGCTGACCTCCTGCGTGCAAGGCAGGCGCTCTCCCAGCTGAGCTAAGGCCCCTAAGAAGTATGGTGGGCCTAAATGGACTCGAACCATCGACCTCACGCTTATCAGGCGTGCGCTCTAACCAGCTGAGCTATAGGCCCTCTTAGGAAATTTATATAATTATATATAT
>NZ_MPTA01000019.1 GCF_001939075.1 Paenisporosarcina indica
TTTTTACAAATACTAAGTAGCGGGTGTGGCGGAACTGGCAGACGCACTAGACTTAGGATCTAGCGCCGCAAGGCGTGGGGGTTCGACTCCCTTCACCCGCACCATTTTTATTTTCATACTAGCGGAAGTAGTTCAGTGGTAGAACACCACCTTGCCAAGGTGGGGGTCGCGAGTTCGAACCTCGTCTTCCGCTCCATATATTTCTTAAGTGCCGGGGTGGCGGAACTGGCAGACGCACAGGACTTAAAATCCTGCGGTAGGTGACTACCGTACCGGTTCGATTCCGGTCCTCGGCACCATCTTTTAAAACAGAATATTTAAGCGCCCGTAGCTCAATTGGATAGAGCGTCTGACTACGGATCAGAAGGTTGTGGGTTCGACTCCTGCCGGGCGCGCCATAATTTTAAATTGTCGGGAAGTAGCTCAGCTTGGTAGAGCACTTGGTTTGGGACCAAGGGGTCGCAGGTTCGAATCCTGTCTTCCCGACCAGTTTTTTTATCCCTTTTAAGGGGCCTTAGCTCAGCTGGGAGAGCGCCTGCCTTGCACGCAGGAGGTCAGCGGTTCGATCCCGCTAGGCTCCACCAT